>CAVXZL010000001.1:0-66021 GCA_963766345.1 uncultured Actinomycetes bacterium
ACTCACTGCCGCCGCGGCGCTCGCCGACCGCTACATCCAGGATCGGCACCTGCCCGACAAGGCGATCGACTTGATCGACGAGGCTGCGTCACGCCTGCGCATCCGCACGATGTCCGCGCCTCCGCGCTACCGCGAGCTCGAGGAAGAGATCGAGAAGGTGCGCAAGGACAAGGAGGCCGCGATCGAGGCGCAGGAGTTCGAGAAGGCCGCGAGCCTGCGCGACAAGGAGCGCAAGCTGACGCAGAAGAAGCGCGATCTCGAGGAGAGCTGGCGCAGCGAGTCCGCCGACGCCGAGCAGCCCGAGGTCGGCGAGGAGGAGATCGCCGACATCGTCTCGATGTGGACCGGCATTCCGGTCTTCAAGCTCACCGAGCAGGAGGCCGAGCGGCTCGTGAACATGGAAGGCGAGCTGCACAAGCGCTACGTCGGCCAGGAGGAGGCGGTGCTCGCCGTCTCGAAGGCGATCCGCCGCGCACGCGCCGGCATCAAGGACCCGAAGCGTCCGACCGCGTCGTTCATCTTCCTCGGCCCGTCGGGGGTGGGGAAGACGGAGCTGTCGCGCGCACTCGCCGAGTTCCTGTTCAACGACGAGGACGCGATGATCCAGGTCGACATGTCGGAGTACATGGAGAAACACTCCGTGTCCCGGCTCGTCGGCTCGCCTCCGGGCTACATCGGCTATGACGAGGGCGGGCAGCTCACCGAGGCCGTGCGGCGCAAGCCGTACTCGGTGCTGCTCCTCGACGAGATCGAGAAGGCCCATCCGGACGTCTTCAACATCCTGTTGCAGATCCTCGAGGAGGGGAAGCTGACCGACGCGCAGGGGCGCAAGGTCGACTTCCGCAACACGATCGTGATCATGACGTCGAACATCGGCGCCGCGCAGATCTCGAAGAACCAGTCGCTCGGCTTCTCCAGCGGCGAGGAGGCCGGCCTCACCTACGACGACATGAAGACGAAGGTCATGTCGGAGCTGAAGAAGGTGTTCCGGCCGGAGCTTCTGAACCGCATCGACGAGGTGATCGTCTTCCACAAGCTGACGAAGGAAGAGATCAAGGTCATCATCGAGTTGCTGATGCGCCGCCTGCGCGAGCAGATGGGGACGCACGAGGTGACGATCGAGCTCACGGACGAGGCGAAGGATCTCCTTGTCGAGAAGGGCTACGACCCGGCGATGGGCGCGAGGCCTTTGCGCCGCGCGATCCAGCGGTACATCGAGGATCCTCTGGCGGACTTCGTCCTCGGGCGCTCCCTGGAGCCCGGCTCCACGATCCTGGTCGGCCGGAAGGGCGACATCGTGGAGGGTGAGACGGAGGTGGACATCGTCGTCCTGCCGCCCGACGTGACCGCCGAGAAGGTGACGGTTCCGCCAGACCAAGAGCCCGCCGAGGAGACTTCGGTCGAAGAGTGACGAAGAGGCGCCGCGAGGGCGCCTCTTCTCTTCTCTCGCTCGTACCACGTGCGGTGTCCCGCGCGGCGATCGCTGTTGCAGAGCAGTGGACGCGGTGAATTGCTGTACCGCAAAATCGATGAGCTTCGAGTCCCGCGCCCGCCGCCGACCAGCGCTACGATGGGCTCGCGTGTGAGGCAAGCGCGGGAAACCCGCTTCACCCTGAACGGCCCGCTTCGGCGGGCCGTTCGCTTTCTATAGAACCTCGTGATGCGCCTCTCGACCCTCGCGCGGCGACCCGGGCTCACGGTGCTCGTCGGCGCAGTGGCGATCGCCTTCTCGGGGATCCTCTTCCGCCTCTCGCATGTCTCGCCGTCCACGGGCGCGTTCTACCGCTGCGTCTGGGCGCTGCCCGCGCTGTGGCTGATCGTCCGCTGGGAGGAGCGGCGCTGGGGCAAGCGGCCGATTCGCGCGCGCTACTTCGCCTGGCTCGCGGGCGCGTTCTTCGCCGCCGATCTCGTGCTCTGGCACAACGCGATCGACCAGGTCGGCGCAGGGCTCGCGACCGTGCTCGGCAACACGCAGGTCGTGCTCGTCGGCCTCATCGCCTGGCTCATCTGGCGCGAGCGGCCGACGACGTCTTCGCTGATCGCGATCCCGGTCGTGCTGTTCGGCGTGATCCTCATCTCCGGCGTGCTCGAGCACGGCGCCTACGGCAAGAATCCGGCGCTCGGCGCGGTCTTCGGCGTCCTCACCGGGCTCGCGTACACCGCGTTCCTGCTCGCGCTGCGACAGGGCGGACGAGGGGTCGTCGGCCCTGCGGGTCCGTTGTTCGACGCGACGCTCGCCTCCGCGATCGGGTGCGCGATCATCGGGCTCGCCGTGGGCGATCTCGACTTGACGCCCTCGCTCGCTGCGCAGGGCTGGCTCGTCCTGCTCGCGCTCAGCTCGCAGGTGCTCGGCTGGCTGCTGATCACGATCTCGCTGCCGCGGCTGCCCGCGGTCGTGACGTCGGTCTCGCTCACGCTGCAGCCCGTCTGCTCGGTGATCTTCGCGGCGCTCATCCTGAGCGAGGCGCCGACCGCGTTGCAGCTTGCAGGCGCGGCCGGGATCCTGTGCGGGCTCGTGATCTCCTCGCTCGGCCGCCGCGCCGCGCCCGCCGCGGAGCCCGAGCTCGCGGGTTGAGATTCGGCACAGAGTCGGGACGAAGAGCGTCCGCATCGCGGCGTAACCTGGCCCGGTGGCGAAGACGGCGGTCAAGTACGCGTGCGCGGAATGCGGCTACACCGCCGGGCGGTGGTTCGGCAAGTGCCCGGGCTGCAACGCCTTCGGCACGCTGATCGAGGAGGGGCCGCCTGACGTGCCCGGCGGCGTCGTGGCGCCGAAGCCGCTCCTCCGCCTGGTCGACGTCGACGCCGCCGAAGCCGAGCGCATTCACACCGGCGTCGCCGAGCTCGACCGCGTGCTCGGCGGTGGTCTGGTCCCGGCGTCGCTCGTGCTCGTAGGAGGCGAGCCCGGTGTAGGCAAGTCGACGCTCTTGCTGATGGCGCTGCGCGCGATGAGCGAGACGCGCCGTGTCGTGCTAGTCACCGGCGAGGAGTCCGTCGCCCAGGTGAAGCTCCGCGCCGCGCGGCTCGGCGGTGCCGCGAACGTGGAGATCCTCGCCGAGACCGAGCTCGAGACCGTCTGCGCGACGCTCGAGCGCGAGCTGCCTGACGTCTGCGTGATCGATTCCGTCCAGACGCTGTACGCGTCGGAGCTCGGCTCCGCGCCTGGCTCGGTGGGACAGGTGCGGGAGGCGGCCACGCGCCTGCTGCGCGTCGCGAAGGAGAACGGCGTCGCGACGATCCTCGTCGGCCACGTGACGAAGGACGGCGCAGTCGCAGGGCCACGCGTCCTCGAGCACCTCGTCGACTGCGTGCTCCAGTTCGAGGGCGACCGCTACCACGCCCATCGCATCCTCCGCGCCGCGAAGAACCGCTTCGGCTCGACGAACGAGCTCGGCGTCTTCGAGATGACCGGCGCCGGCCTCGTGGGCGTTCCCGACCCGTCCGCGCTCTTCGGCAAGACCGAGGAAGGCGAGGTCGGAGCAGCCGTCGCATGCGCGCTCGAAGGGACGCGCCCGCTGCTGCTCGAGATCCAGGCGCTCGTCTCGCCGACCGACCTGGCGATGCCGAGACGAGTCGGCACCGGAGTCGATCCGAAGCGCCTGGCGATGATCGTCGCCGTGCTCGGCCGGCATGCCGGCGTCAAGCTGGGCGCAGCGGACGTATTCGTCAACGTAGCCGGCGGCGTTCGCATGGACGAGCCCGGCGGAGACCTTGCCGTCGCGCTCGCAATCGCCTCGGCCGCGAAGGGAACGCCTGTACGAAGCGGGCTCGCCGCGTTCGGCGAGATCGGCCTCACCGGCAGGCTCCGCCCCGCGGCGCAGGCCGAGCGGCGCCTGGAGGAATGCGCGAAGCTCGGGCTCTCGGTCGCGATCGTCCCGGCGGGAACCGCCGCGCGTGGCAAACTCAACGTGCTGGAGCAGAAGACGCTGGGACACGCGATGAAGGCGGGGCTCGATGCCGGACAGAGCGGATAAGCAGCAGGTCGGCGCCCTCGGGTTCACGCGCTCGCCTTCGGAAGACGACCCGCGCCGCGATCCGCGGCTGCTCGCCTCGATCGCCCGCGTCGCGCCCGGCACCGAGCTGAGGCAGGGAATCGAGGACATCATCCGCTCCCACGAGGGCGCGCTGATCGTGATCGGCGACCCGGAGGCGCTCGCGTTCCTCTATTCGGGCGGCATGCGCCTCGACATCAACTTCACCGCTCAGCAGCTCTACGAGCTGTCGAAGATGGACGGCGCGATCATCGTCAAGGACAACCTCACGAAGCTCGCGTACGCGAACGTCCAGCTGATGCCCGACCCGACGATCTCCTCCAACGAGACGGGCACGCGCCACCGAACCGCCGAGCGCGTGGCGAAGCAGACCGGCGCGCTCGTCGTTTCGATCTCCCAGCAGCGGGAGACTGTGACGATCTTCCAGGGACGCCAGCGCTACCAGCTCGATCCCGTGCCGATCGTTCTCGCCAAGACGAACCAGGCGCTCGCGACGCTGGACACGTACCGCACGCGCCTCGAGCAGGTGCTCACGCGGCTGACGGCACTCGAGTTCCAGAACGCAGTCGTTCTCGACGACGTCCTCGTCGTACTGCAGCGCGCCGAGCTGACGACGCGCATGGCCGAGGAGATCGAGCGCAACTGCGTCGAGCTCGGCTCGGAGGGCCGCCTGATCAGGATGCGCCTCACCGAGCTGCTCGGCGACGTCCCCGGCCAGAAGGCAGCCGTGGTCAACGACTATCACGCCGCAGGCGCCGGGCCCGAGGCGGTGCTGGCGCAGGAAGGCGTCGCGGCGCTCAGCTACCACGAGCTGCTCGAGTTCGAGCGGCTCGCGGAAATCCTCGGCTACCCGCGCACGATCAACCCGCTCGACCACAGCGTGTCGCCCCGCGGTTACCGGGTGCTGTCGAACATCCCGCGCCTTCCGCCGAGCGTGGTCCAGAAGGTCGTGGCCGATATGGACGGCCTCGACGCGATCGTCCGCGCCTCCCAGCGCGACCTCGAAGCTGTGCAGGGCGTGGGCACCGCGCGGGCTCGAGACATCCGCGAGGGGCTCCGTCGGCTCCAGGAACACAACCTCGTCGACCGCTACCTGCAGCTCTAGCTCGCTACGAGCAGGGACTTTGCAGAAAAGTAGCCGATTTGCGGGACTTTTGATACACTCTTAACCACTGCGCCGGGGGCGTCTTCGCCGTCGGCGTCTTGCCGAGTAGACCCACGACCCGTAGGGGAGGAAGGCTTGTTCAAGGTCGGCGACAAGGTGGTGTATCCGCACCACGGAGCAGGCACGATCGTCAAGAAGGAAAAGCGCGTCGTCCTGGGGGAGAAGCGCGAGTACCTGACGATCAAGATCCTGCACAACGACATGACCGTCAACGTTCCGTGCGAGAACGCCGAGGCCGTCGGCCTCAGGCAGGTCATCGACGAAGAGATGGTCAAGAAAGTCACCAAGGCACTGACCGGCGGCGGCACTGCGATGCCCAAGAACTGGAACCGCCGCTTCAAGCACAACCGCGACAAGATGAAGACCGGCGACATCTTCGAGCTTGCCGAGGTCGTCCGGAACCTGTCGCTCCGCGATCACGAGAAGGGCCTCTCCACGGGTGAGAAGCAGATGTTCGTGAAGGCCAAGAAGATCCTCGCGTCCGAGCTCATGTACGCGAAGAGCCTCGACGAGGAGGCCGCCGCCGACTGGCTCGACGACGTGCTCTCCACGAACGGCACGAACGGAACGAACGGCACGAAGAAGACGACGGCGACGGCGAAGACGGCGTCGACCACCAAGACGAAGGCCGGCGCGGCCGCATAGCGTGAGCGTGTGGGCCGTTCTCGCCGCGGCTGGACGGGGCGAGCGGCTCGGCGACGACCGTCCGAAGGCGTTTGCGCGGCTCGGCAACCTCCCGCTGGTTGCGGAGCCGCTGCGGCGCCTGGACGACTCCGACTGGATCGACGGCATCATCGTCGCCGCTCCGCCGGGCTGGGAGGAGCCCGTCATCGTGCTCGCGGAGGAGCTCGCCGCCGGAAAGGTGCGGTCGGTGGTGACGGGTGCCGACACGCGCGCGGGCTCGGTCCGGAGCGCGCTCGCGGAGATTCCCGACGAGGCGGCCGTGATCGTCGTGCACGACGCGGCTCGACCGCTCGTGAGCGACGAGGTGCTCGGCCGGGTGATCGCGCCGTTGTCCGAGGGGTACGACGGTGCGGTGCCGGTGCTTCCCGTGGCGGACACCGTGAAGCGCGTCGAGCGGGACGAGGTGGTGGAGACACTCGACCGCAACGGGCTCGTCGTGTCGCAGACGCCGCAAGCCTTCCTCGCGGACGCGCTCCGCCGCGCTGCTTCGGGCGAGGGAACCGACTGCGCCGCCCTCGTCGAGGCCCAGGGCGGCCGGATCAAGGCCGTCGAGGGCGACCCGCGGCTCGTCAAGGTCACTTCGCCGGCGGATCTCGAGCTGGTGGCGTCATGGCTGTGAGGGCCGCCGTGTTCGACGTCGGCGAGACGCTGCTCGACGAGACGGCGCTCTGGGAGAGCGCCGCGGACACCGCGGGGGTTCCGCGTTTCACGCTGATGGGCCTCCTGGGCGGGCTCGCCGCCCGCGGCGAGCCGCACTCGAACGTCTGGGAGATCCTCGGCGTCGAGCGCCCGGCGACGTCGTGGCCCGGCGACGGTTTCTACCCCGACGCGCTGCCGACCCTGCGCCTGCTCCGTGCGCGCGGCGTCATCGTCGGCGCGGTGGGCAACACGCCCGTGGAGGCCGAGGAGCTTCTGCGCGAACACGTCGACTTCGTCGGCTCGTCGGCACGATGGGGTGTCGAGAAGCCGGCGGTCGCGTTCTTCGAGCAGGTCGCCGCCGAGGCCGGCGTGCCCGCCACGGAGATCGCCTACGTCGGAGACCGCGTCGACAACGACGTCGTCCCGGCGCTCGCGGCGGGGATGGTTGCCGTGCACATCCGGCGCGGCCCGTGGGGGCACCTCCACGAGCCGCCGGCAGCCGCCCTTCGCGTCGCGAGCCTCGCCGAGCTACCCCGGGTACTCGGTGTCTGAGCTCCGGATCGGCACCGGCGTCGATGCGCATGCCCTCGAGCCGGGTGTGCCGCTCGTGCTCGGCGGGGTCTCGTTCGACTCGCCGCGCGGGCTCGCCGGCCACTCCGACGGCGACGTGATCACGCACGCGCTGATCGACGCGTTGCTCGGCGCGGCCGCGCTCGGCGATATCGGAGCGATGTTCCCGCCGGACGATCCCGAGCTCAAGGGCGTCTCGTCCGTGAAGCTGCTGCGCGAGGCCTACGGGCAGGTGCGCCGCGCGGGCTACGAGCTCGTGAACGCGGACGTCGTCTTCATCGGCCAGGAGCCGCGGCTCGCGCCGGTTCGCGCGCAGATGCAGGAGACGCTCGCCGCGGCGCTCGACCTCGACGACCAGGCGAGGATCTCCGTGCGCGCCACGACGACGGACGGCTTGGGCTTCACCGGCCGGGGCGAGGGCCTTGCGGCGCAGGCCGTCGCGCTGCTCGAGCGGACTACCTAGCGCGCCGCTTCGCGCGCTCGAGCCGCCGCCGCTGCTCGCGGCTGAGCCCTTCGGGCACGATCCCCTGCTGCTCCTGCATGTCGAGCACGGCCTTCCGCTCCTTCGCCGACAGCTGGGACATCGCCTGCTGCGCCTTCAGCGGATCGTTGGTCGCGCCGCCGTATCGCTTCAGCTTCTTCATCGCGCTCGCGAGCTCCGGGTTCGACCGCTCCATAGCCGCCTCGGAGGCCTTCTCCAGCAGGCCGCGGAGGAACGGCACCTTCGCCATCGTCGTGAACAGCGGCCGGAGGTAGCGACCGCCCTTGATCCGCGAGAGGACGAACAGGATCCCGAAGACGAGCGCGACCCCGAGCAGGATCCAGACTGGGAGCAGGATGAGCCAGGGCACGGCGAGCAGCACGGGTGCCCAGATTAGCCGCTCTCGAGCGCATATCCGCTCGCGAGCATCGCGTCGGCCCGCTCGAAGAACGACTCGAAGGACGGGATGTCCCAGCCGAGCGAGTCGGCGAGGCGGACGATCATGCTGAAGAGCGCGCAGATGTGGATCGCGTCCACGAGCGCCTCGTCGGAGACGCCAGCCGCGCGCACGGCGTCCGCATCGGCGCGGGTCACCTCATCCGGCTCGAGCGTCAGCTTCTCGAGGAAGCCGAGCGTCGCAGCGAGGCGCTTCGACACCGGCGCCGTTCGCCAGTCGCGCCGAACGGCTTCCCAGACCTCCTCGCCGAGCGCGTACGACGCGACCGCGCCGTGGGCGTTCGTTCAGAACACGCACTGGTTGAGCGACGACACGAACGCGGCGAACAGCTCCCGCTCGCCGTCGCTCCAGTCCGACGGCCCGCGCAACGCGAGCTCCAGCGCGTCCGAGTACGGCCGCCCGAAGAGCTCGGGCCGGTAATGGAGCGTCTTCAGCACACCGAGGGGCCTCGGCGCGGGAGCGGCATCGACGACGGCGAGCCTCACAGTGCCCCCAGCCCCGCTTCGAGCCGAACCAGTCCCGCCGCGACCGCCGTCGAGACCGTGTGCTCGAAGATCTGATCCTCGGAGAAGCCCGCGTCCTTCAGGGACTGCACGTCGGCGTCCGTGACGCGGTACGCGTGGAGGCGTACCTTCTCGAGATACGACGCGAGCTCCGGCGGCGCCGGCCGCTCGGGGCGCGCGGCGCGCCGCAGCTCCTCGATGAGCGGGTCGTAACGCGTCACGCGGGCACCGTGACGCTCTCACCCTCGACGCGCACGAGACCGTCGCGCGCGAGCGCGGCGATCGCCTCCGCGTCGTCCGAAGACCCTCCGGCGAGGACCGCGCGCAACGCGTGCGCCCGCCGCTGCCGAAACGAGCCCTCGAACGGCGACTGCTTGCGGAGCGGCTCGTAGCGGCGACCGACGGACGGACACCGCTCTGCCAACGGGCACACGCCGCAGCGAGGCACGCGTGCGAGGCAAACGGTCGCTCCGAGATCCATCAGCGCGTGTGCGTTGCCGGCGGCGAACGTGTGGCCCGTGCGTTCCTCGACGCGGCGCACGTTCGTGTCGCGCGGAAGCTCGTCGTCGCCGAACGCGAAGTTGCGCACGGCCGCAGCCGTGTACTCGCCGACGCCGGGCAGGCTCGCAAGGTCATCCGGCCAGCCGCCGGCGGCGACGGCTCGCGCCGCTCGCTGGAGGTTCAGCGCCCGACGGTTGTAACCGAGCCCCTGCCACTCGCACAGGACGTCTGCCGTCTCGGCAGCGGCGAGAGCCTCGATCGTCGGCCAGCGCTCGAGCCAGCGCAGGTATCGCGGCACGACGCGTGCCACCTGCGTCTGTTGCAGCATCACCTCGCTCACCAGGATCGAGTACGGATCACGGGTCCTGCGCCACGGCAGATCTCGCCCGTTTTCGCTGAACCAGTCCGAAAGCAGCTCGTCCACAGGATCGAGCCTACTTCGGCGCCCGGTCGCACACGACGGCTTCTTGCCCGACGCGTTAGCTTTCGGATCTCTACCCGGTCGAGGCGGCGGTGTGGGAATCCGCCTGATCGCCATCGCCGGGGGAAAGGGGTTCACGGGTGTCCGCGGATCAGAAGAGGGCGCGCTGGTTCGGCGTGCTCTACCTCATCACGTTCGCCACGTCGATCCCGGCGCTGGTGCTGTACGAGCCTGCGCTGCGTCATCCGGTGGGCTTCGTGGCAGGCGGGGGGACCGTCAACAAGATCTACCTGGGCGCGCTGCTGGAGCTGCTGCTGATCGTCGCGAACATCGGCACCGCTGTCGTGATCGTCCCCATCATGAGGCGGCAGTTCGAGGAGCTGTCGATCGGTTACGTGACGGCGAGGATCGTCGAGTGCACGTTCATTCTCGTCGGCATCGTCTGCATGCTGGGGATCGCCACCTTGCAGCAAGAGGCTGCGGGCGCGTCCGAAGGGACGGTTGCGTACACCCTCGCCGCGCTCAAGGACTGGACGTTCCTGCTCGGGCCCGGCTGGGTCGTCGGCTTGGGGAACGGGTTGATCCTCGGATACATGATGTACCGGTCACGGCTCGTGCCCAGAGCGGCGACGTGGCTCGGGCTCGTCGGTGGGCCGCTGATCATCATCTCCGGGACGGTCGTGATGTTCGGAGGAGATCACGGGGCGGGCTCCTTCCAGGGCCTCGCGACGATCCCGGAGGGCCTGTGGGAGCTTTTCCTCGGCGTCTACTGCACGATCTGGGGTTTCAGGCGCGATGCCCCGATCCTTTCCGGGGCCGCAGGGAAGGAGCGTGCCGGCCGGGGCCGAAAGTAGTTCGGCCTTGAGGTTACGCGTGTTTTTCGTCGTAGGGGTCGCGGCGATGGTGTTCGCATCGCCGGCCGGCGCCTACGTGAATGCCCAGCACGCCGGGCTTCAGGTGGCGCTGCGCGCGCTCGGTCTCTACCACGGGCCGATCGACGGCCTCGTCGGGCCGCAGACGGTTGCCGCCGTACGCGCTGCGCAGCAGCGCGCGCACCTGCGCGTGACCGGTCTTGCGGACAAGCGCACGCGCTGGTCGCTCGGGCCGCTCGGCCGCCCGCTCTTCGGCTCGCGGGTGATGCGGCCCGGGCTGTTCGGCTACGACGTCTCTGTCCTGCAGTTCCTCCTCACGCGGCGCGGCATGTACGACGGCCCGCTCGACGGCTACCTGAGCACCGCGACCGACAAGGCTCTTCGTCGCTACCAGCGACAGGTCCATCTCGTCTCGGACGGCGTCGTCGGGCCGAAGACCGTGGCCGCGCTCGTTCTCCAGAACCGGCTGCCCGTGCGGCCGCAGCGCGTTTCCGTCTCGCTTTCGGCCTCGCGCACGTACGTCGTCAAGCCCGGCGACTCGCTCACCGCGATCGCGCAGCGCTTCCACGTGTCGTTGCGGACGCTCGCGCGTGCGAACCGCCTGAGCTCGAGACACGTCCTGCTGATCGGCACGAAGCTGCGGATCCCCGGCTACACGCTCGCCTCTTCGACGTCGTCCGCGCTCGCCGCAACGCCGACCGAGGTGCGCGAGCGACTCGACTACTGGGCGGGTCACTACGGCATCTCGCCGCACCTGCTGCGCGCGCTCGCGTGGATGGAGTCGGGCTACCAGCCGAACGTCGTCTCGAAGGCCGGCGCGCGCGGGGTGCTGCAGACGCTGCCGGTCACGCGTGACTTCGTCGAGGAAGTTCTGGTCGGCCACTCGCTGCCCAAGAGCCTCGACGGCGATATCGAGACCGGCGTCCTGTACCTGCGGCATCTCCTCGGAAACTTCAACGGCAGGGAGCGGCTCGCGCTGGCTGCGTGGTATCAGGGCGAGAAGGCTGTGCGCGAGCACGGCATCTTCAAGGTGACGAAGCCGTTCGTCTCGGGCGTGCTCGCGCTCAAGGCGCGGATGTAGCCGGAAGCTCGAAGGCTCCCAGCTCGAGCAGTTCCCGGCAAGCCGCGACCGCCGCATCGTTGGGCCTGAGCTCGCGCAACGGACGCCCGTCGAGCTTTTTGAGCAGCGCGGCGACGCCAAGCGGTACGTCGAGCTGCGACCAGATCCCTTCCTCGAGCGTGACACGTGCGCTCCGCGACCGCTTCTTCACGCGCAGCGTCTCGACCGGCTCGAGCTTCGCGTCGAGCATGTCGTACCCGTTGAGCGCCGCCCGTGCGGCGAACGCGCGCCTGATCTGAGCGTCCGCGGGATCGAGCTGTTCCTCGTCGACCTCGTCGATGCGCGACGTGTTGTTCCCGTCGCGGCGGTGGAGCAGGATCGCGCCCTCCGTCACGACACCCGCGTCGAGATCCTTGAGGTATGCGACCCACCGCCCGACGGCGTCGCGGTGTGCGGCATCGTCGTTCGCGAGGTGCGCATTCCAGCGCTCCGCGTGCTCGCGTGGCGACGCCTCGTCCACGGGCAGGATCCACGCGTCGCAGCCGATGCCCTGCACCCAGTCCCAGGCGCGCTCGTCAGGAGCGTCGGCATTGCCTCCGAGCCAGCTCGCGAGGATCGTCGCGAAGCCGCCGTCCGCGAGGTGCTCGGCCGTCTCGCGAACGACCTGCGCCGACAGCTCGTCCCCCTCGAGCCAGCCGTCGCGATACGTCCAGCGCCGCTCGGGCGAGACGACGAACGGCGGGTTGCAGACGATCAGGTCGAAGCGCTCGCCGGCCACCGGCTCGAAGAGGCTGCCGCGTCGAGTCTCGACGTTATCGATGCCGCTGAGCGCGGCGTTGAGCTCGGTGAAGGCCAGCGCGCGCGGGTTGACGTCGGTGGCGACGACGTGCTCGCTGTGGCCTGCTGCGAGGAGCGCCTGGACGCCGTTACCGGTGCCGACGTCGAGCGCCCGCGCCACCCACGGGCGCGGTGTGAGCAGGTCGCAGAGCCGAGCGGTCGGCGAGTAGGTGGAGACGTAGTCGGGCGGGTCGCTCGTCGGGTCGGTCGACAGCCGGTCGGACGCGAGCAGGATCGGCCCGACAGGCGCGATGCGTGCAAGCGGCTCGACGGTGTCCTCGTCGATGCGTGCGAGCTTCGTGCGCTCGAGGGCCTTGACAGCCGGTCCCCCGAGCGCCCGCTCGGCCTCTTGTCGCGCGACGGGCCGCTCGAGGAAGAAGAGGCGGATCGCCGCCGCGACGGCGGTCTCCGGCAAACGCCGCTCGTGCGCCTCCGCGTCGTCGATCGCAGTCGACCACGAGTCCTCTCCGAGCAGGCGCTCGATCGCGCTCTCGTCATAGGAGACGCGGCGCAACGCGGCGCCGACGATCCCCGCAGCAGCCGTATCGACTGTCGTAGACACAGCGCAACTCTAGGAGGGGACGGGCGCCGCCCGCTTCGGCGCCCGTCTGTGTGAGGGTCTGCTCTCTTCGCAACAACCTTTCAGCCTCGCCTAAGCGGAGGCTAAGAAGAGTGCTGCGTGCCTGTTAAGCGGGCCTTCCCGCTGGCGGCGGTCCGAAGAACGCTCCGCCGCGGAAGCCGTGGTGATCCCCGTCGTGCTCGCCGAACGGCGGCGCCGGGAATCGGCCGTTGACGAAGTCCGTGATGCGCTGCTTCAGATCCGAGAGCATCTGGTCCGCCTGGGCCTGCGTGAGCCGGCCGGCCTTGACCGCTGCGTCGACGTTCGTCTTCGCCTCGTCGACGACCGCATTGACGAGGCCGTCGGCGGTCTTGCCGTGCGCCTTCGCGACGTCCGCGAGGCTCTTGCCGTTCTGGAGCTCGGTTCGGAGTTGAGCCTCGGTGATGCCGAGGTACTTCGCCGCCGCGTCGAGGCCGGCGCCGTGGTGATGGCCGAACCCGTCGCCGGGACCGCCGTGGCGGAACCCGCCGCCGAAGAGCGGCGCGTCTCCCGCCGCGATGCGGGCCTTGAGCGCCTCGCCCTGGGCCTTCGTGATGCGGCCGTCCGCGACCGCAGCGTCGACCCGATTCTGGAGCGCCTTCGTCAGCGCGGCGCTCAGCTTCGCCGGCTCGATGCCGAGTTGCTTCGCGGCGTCGTTGATGACCGCCTGACGCTCCTCCTTCGGCGACGACAGCCTGCCGGCCGCGAATGCGCCGCCCGCTCCGACGAGGAGCAGCCCGGCCGCAACGCCGATGACGACCTTTCTCTTCGCGTTCATGTCCATGCTCGAAGCGAATCAGATTCCCCTAAGAGCGGCATAAGAGGTTGCTGAGAGTCGCGGTCTAGACTCAGCGTCCATGAATCGCGTCCGTCTCTACGACACGCTCACGCGCACCAAGCAGGAGCTCCCGGACGCGCCCGGTCCGATCCGCATGTACTTCTGCGGGCCGACGGTGTACGCGCGCGCGCACATCGGCAATGCGCGGCCGTTCGTGCTCGGCATGTTCCTCCGCCGCTGGCTCGTCGCGCGCGGCTACGACGCGACGCTCGTGCACAACATCACCGACATCAACGATAAGATCTACGACGCTGCGCCGGGCGCGAGCGCCGAGCTCGCCGCCCGAGCCTCGGAGTGGTACCTCGAGGACACCCGCGACTTCGGCCTCGGCATGCCCGACCACCAGCCGAAGGCGACCGAAGTGATCCCGCAGATGATCGCCGCGATCGAAGAGCTGATCGCGCGCGCGTACGCGTACGAGGTCGACGGCGACGTCTACTACCGCGTGGCGAAGTTCGACGAGTACGGGCGCCTCTCGGGGCAGCGGCCCGATCAGGTCGAAGACCAGGAGCCGAACTCGCGCAAGGAGGACCCGCGCGACTTCGCGCTCTGGAAGGCGAACAAGCCGGGAGAGGACACGTGGTGGGACTCACCGTGGGGCCGCGGTCGTCCCGGCTGGCACATCGAGTGCTCCGTGATGGCCGAGGAGTTGCTCGGGCCCGCGTTCGAGATCCACGGCGGCGGGCTGGACCTCGTGTTCCCACACCACGAGAACGAGATCGCGCAGTCGAACGCGCTCGGCCATCCGTTCGCGAAGGTCTGGATGCACAACGGCATGCTGCGGCCGGTCGGCCACGCGAAGATGTCCAAGTCCGAGGGCAACTTCGAGACGATCCGCGACGCGATCGATCGCTGGGGGCGCGAGACGCTGCTCGTCTTCTTCCTCACCGCTCACTGGTCGAAGCCGATCGACTACTCCGAGGAGACGCTGCGCGCCGCGCAGGCGAGGAAGGAGAGCCTGCGCGAGGTCTTCCGCAATCCCTCCGAGCCCGCGGCGGAGGGCGACTGGGAGCGGTTCGTCGAGGCGGTCGACGACGACTTCAACACGCCGGAGGCGCTCGCGATCATGCATTCCTGGCGCGACCACGACCTGCTGCGCCGCGCGCTCGACGTCTTCGGCCTCGCATCGCTCGCCGAGGAGGAAGCGGCGCCGCCCGAGATCGTCGAGCTGGCGAGCGAAGAGGCAGGAGGCACGGGCGTCCGGAGACTTCGCCGAGGCCGACCGCCTGCGCGGCGAGATCGCCGGCCTCGGGTGGACGGTGCGGGACGTCGCCGACGGCTTCCAGCTCGTTCGCACGACACGTGCAGCGTGATCAGGTCTACGGACGCCGCCCGGTAAGGGAGGCGCTCCGCGGCAGGCGGCAGATCCTCGAGCTGTGGGCGAGCGAGCGCGCGCTCTCGGCCGAGCCGTGGCTGGGCGACGCGCCGCTCCGCGTGCAGGTGAAGCAGGAGCGCGCGTTGTCCGAGGCCGCGGGCACGCGCGACCACCAGGGTGTGCTCGCGTGGACGGAGCCGTACCGCTACGCCGATGCGTGGGAGCTAGCGGCCCAGGAGCGGCCGCTGCTCGTCTGCCTCGACCGCGTCACCGACCCGCGCAACCTCGGCGCCGTCTGCCGCGCGGCAGACGGCGCGGGGGCGACCGGCGTCGTCTTTCCATCGCATGGGTCGGCGGCGGTGACGCCCGCGGTCGCGAAGGCGTCGGCAGGCGCCATCGAGCACCTGCCGGTCGGTGTCGTCACGAACCTCGCGCGTTACCTGCAGGAGATCAAGCGCGACGACCTCTGGATCTACGCAGCGGCCGGCGACGCAGAGCAGACGCTGTGGCAGACGGACTTCACCGGCGGCACCGTCCTCGTCCTCGGCGCCGAGGGGAGGGGCCTGCGGCCGCTCGTGCGGCGCTCGTGCGACGCCGCGGTCTCGATCCCGCTCGCAGGTGGCGTGGAGTCGTTGAACGTGAGCGTGGCGGCGGCACTCCTGCTGTACGAGGCACGCCGGCAGCGAGGTTAGCCCGCGTACGGCGGCCCCGTCATGTACTTGAAACCGCTGTCGACGGCGAGCGTCACGATCACGTCGCCCGCTTCGAGCTGCTCCGCGAGCCTGAGCGCGCCGACGACATTCGCACCCGAGGACGTGCCGGCGAAGATGCCCTCCTCCGTCGAGAGCCGGCGCGTCATCTCGATCGCCTCCTCGTCGGCGATCGTCCAGACGTCGTCCACGGCGGACGCATCCCAGTGCGGAGGCACGCCGCCCGACCAGCCCTGCATCGCGAACGAGCCTCTCGTCTCGCCGCCGGTGATCGCCGGCGAGCCCGCGGGCTCGAGCGCGACGACGCGGACGTTGCCCTCGGCGTTCAGCGCCTGGGATACGCCGATCACCGAGCTCGCGGTCCCCACGCCCTGCACGAACGCGGCGACGCGTCCGCGTGTCTGCTGCCGGATCTCGCGCCCGAGCGAGTCGCGCATGCCCGCGATCGTGTACGGGTTGTTGAACTGATCCGTCGCGTAGTGCCCCGGCTGCGCGGCGAGCTCGGCGGCGCGAACGGTCATGAGCCGGATGTCCTCGGCCGTCACGCGCCCCTTCGCCTCGACGGCGGGAATGACGTCCAGCTCGGCGCCGAGCGCGCGCATGAGCTGGATCCGCTCGTCGCTGAAGCAGTCGGAGATGACGATCTTCACGCGGTACCCCTTAGCGCGGCAGACGAGCGCGAGCGCAGGCCCGGTGCTGCCGCCCGTGTACTCGACGACGGTCGTATTCGGCCCGAGGAGCCCGTCTCGCTCGGCGCCCTCGACCATCGCGAGCGCCATGCGGTCCTTCATGGAGCCGCTCGGGTTCAGGTGCTCGAGCTTGACCCAGACCTCGACTCCGTTCGCCGGCGCGAGGCGGCGCAGCCGCACGAGGGGCGTGTTGCCGATCGCTTCGAGAACCGAGGACATCACGGCGTAGTCTGCTGAACATCGCCGACCCGACGCTGTACCTCTTCGACGGGCACAACCTCTTCCACGCCGGCGGCTTCACCGAGCTGCGCGAGCTCCGCGACGCGCTCGCGAGCTGGGTCGCGACCCGCGGCGCGAGAGGCGTGCTCGTCTTCGACGGAAGCGGACGCGACGAGACGCACGGCAAGCTCGAGGTGCGCTTCGCCGAGCACGCGGACTCGGTGATCGAGCGGCTCGCGAGCGAGAACCGCGGTCGCGAGCGCGTGTGCGTCGTCTCGACGGACTCGACGCTGCGAGCGACGGCCGGCCGGATGGTGAAGACGGTCACGTCGCAGGCCTTCCTCGCCGACTTCGAGCCGGCGTCGCACGTGGAGGAGAAGCGAGCCGAGTTGGCGGATCGTCTCGACGACGAGACACGCGCGCGCCTCGAACGCCTGCGTCGAGGACAAGATCCGCAGCAGGGCTGAAGCGAACATATGTTCCTATCAAACGAGGTCCACCGCAAGGTCCTTGTACAAGCGTGGACCGTCTGCTATGTTCTGCCTCAACCTGAGGGTGAGACTTCGTCTCGCCAACCCACGAGCTGGGGGTTGAGAAATGGCTGCCAAAACCGCAACGGCCACCCAGACCGCAAACCGGGCGCAGCGAGAACTCGAGGATCTGCAGCTCGTCCTCAGGGCTCGGAACGGCGACGCGGCGGCCCTCGACGGACTGATGCGCCGCTACACCGGCTTCGTCCGGCTGAAGGCGAGCTCCTATTTCCTCGCAGGCGGCGACTCCGAGGACCTGATCCAGGAGGGCCTGATCGGTCTGTACAAGGCCGTGCGGGACTTCCGCACCGACAAGGAGACGTCCTTCCGCAGCTTCGCCGAGCTCTGCGTCACGCGCCAGATCATCACTGCGATCAAGACGGCGACGCGCTTCAAGCACCAGCCGCTCAACCAGTACGTCTCGTTCAGCCATACGCCGGCCGGCCAGGACGGCGACGGAGAATGCACCCTCGGCGACGCGCTGCCGGGCTCGGCCGTGGAGGAGCCTTCGGTGGTCGTGATCTCGACCGAGGAGCTGCAGAGCCTCGTGTTCACGCTCGGCACCGGGCTGTCCACGCTCGAGTCGGATGCCCTTCGCCTCTACCTCGAGGGCTCGAGCTACGAGGAGATGGCGGAGGAGCTGGGCTGCGACACCAAGACGATCGACAACGCGCTGCAGCGCGTGAAGCGGAAGATCATCACGCACCAGCAGGGCCGCGAAGTCCTGCAATAGGCGTCGCTACTCTGCGCTGAAGCGCCGGAGTAGCTCAGCTGGTAGAGCACCCGCCTTGTAAGCGGGCGGTCGTGGGTTCGAGTCCCACCTCCGGCTTCGTTCTCTGCGGAACGGGAAGGGTCGTCTCGTCGTCCAGCAACAAGGGGGGATAACGATGACTCTCCGCCACGCAATGGCGGCACTCGCCGGTGCGGCGATCGCTCTGGTCGGCGCCGCGACCCACGACGCGCACGCGAGTGGCGGCCTGACGCCCGCTCAACGCGCCGACCTTCGTTCGATCGCGGCCAGGACGTGGACGTTCTACGACGTCGACGTCGATCCGAACACGAGCCTGCCTCGCGACTACGTTTCCGACGTAGCGGGTCCGCCGTCCGGCAACTACACCTCGCCGACCGACATCGCGATGTACCTGTGGAGCATCGTCGCGGCACGCGACCTGCATCTGATCGCGGACATGGAGGCGAGGCAGCGGCTCGACGCCACGCTCACGGCGATCGAGCACCTGCGCAAGTGGAACGGGTTCCTGCTCAGCTGGTACGACACGACGAACGGCGCCGTGCTCACCGGCCCGGGGGGCAGCGACCTCGGGCCCGACGACTCGCTCGACGGCCAGTTGATCTCCACCGTCGACAGCGGCTGGTACGCGTCGGCGCTCGTCGTCGTTCGGCGGGCGTTTCCGCAGTTCCGCGATCGCGCGACGAGTCTGCTCGACGCGATGAACTTCGGGATCTTCTACGACGGCCGCGACCAGTCGACCGACATCACCGCAGGGCAGATGTACGGCGGCTGGATCGTCGGCAGCGGCCCGGCCGGCTTCCACTACGGGCTTCTCAACGCCGAGACGCGCATCGCCGCCTACATCGGGATCGGAACGCACCAGATGCCCGGCGACGTCTGGTGGCGGACGTGGCGCACGCTTCCGGCGAGCTTCGACTGGCAGACGCAGCTGCCGCAGGGACCGACCGTGACGATTCACGACCCGCAGTCGGGCAAGGCGTTCGACGTCGTCGAGGGTCACTACTCCTACGGCGGCATCGACTACGTCCCCAGCTGGGGCGGGAGCGAGTTCGAAGGGCTCATGCCGAGCCTCGTCGTCCCGGAGACGAAGTGGGGGCAAGCGAGCTTCGGCGCGAACGACCGCAACTACGCGCTGGCGTCGACTGCCTACGTGCAGAACGCGCTCCACTACCCGATCTGGGGACTGTCCCCGGCGAGCACGCCCGACGACAGCGGCGGCTACGACGCATACGGCGCGCACCAGCTCGGCTCGAATCTCGGCTGCTGTCCGTACAGCGAGGACGCGGTGACGCCGCATGCGTCGTTCCTCGCCCTCACCGTCACAGCCGAGGCGGCATACGCGAACATCGCGGCGCTCCGCAGCGGCTACGACGTGTACGGCCCGCACGGGTTCTACGACTCCGTCGATCCGATCACGCATTCCGTCGCGCATCGCTACCTCGTGCTCGACCAGTCGATGATCATGGCCGCGCTCGACGAGGTCCTGGAGCAGGGGGGCCTGTTGCGCTACTACGCAGCCGATCCCGTCGGCAAGGTCGCGCGACCGTATCTGGCCGGGGAGACCTTCAGCATCGGGCGGGGGTGAGCCCCGGCCAGTGCGATAGTCAGGCCGGGTTGCGCGCTCGCGTCTCGAGCAGCAGGCCGCGGAGGAAGAGGCCGATCTCGCCGAGCGGGAGCACGACGTCCGCGTCGGTCGCGGCGATCGCCGCCGAGGGCATCTCGTGCCGCTCGGCCGACTCGGGGTCCTGGACGATCGCGACGCCGCCCAGCTCCTTGATCCGCCGGAGGCCGTCGGCGCCGTCGTCGTTGGCCCCGGTGAGCACGATGCCGATGCATCGCTCGCGATACGCCTCGGCTGCGGTGCGGAACAGGACGTCGATCGACGGGCGCGCAAAGCGCACGCGCTCCTCCGTCGAGAGGCCGATCGTGCCGTCGGACTCGATCAGCGTGTGGTAGTCCGACGGCGCGAGGTACACGGTGCCCGGCCGCAGCTCGTCCTTGTCCTCGACCTCACGCACGGGCAGCGTCGTATAGCGCTGAAGCAGCCCGGGGAGACGGGCCCCGCCTTCGGTGCCGCGGTGCAGCGCGACGACGACCGCTGCCGGGCAATCCTTGCCGAGCCCGTCCAGCAACACCTCGACCGCACGCATACCGCCCCACGAGCCGCCGATCACCACGACGTCGTAATTCACGCCTTCACCTTGCGGTAGAGCCGCTCGATCGCGTCGAGCTCCTCGTACTTGGCGGCGCTGTCGCTCATCCGCAGCGACTCCTTGTGTCCGAGCGCGAGGATCCCGAGCCGCATGAGGCTCGCGTCGAAGAGCTCGAAGACGCGCTCCTGCAGGCTGCGTTCGAAGTAGATCATCACGTTGCGGCAGACGACCATGTGGAACTCGTTGAACGACCGGTCCGAAGCGAGGTTGTGCTGTGCGAACACGACGTTGCGCAGCAGCGAGCGGTCGAACGCGGCGCCGTCGTACGCCGACGTGTAGTAGTCGGCGAACGCGCCTTTGCCTCCGGCCGCGATGTAGTTGCGCGTGTAGTCCTGCATCTTCGCGAGCGGGAAAACGCCGAGCCGCGCGCGCTCGAGCACGCCCTCGTTGATGTCGGTCGCATAGATCCGCGCGCGGTCGTACACCCGCTCCTCGTCGAGCAGGATCGCGAGCGAATACACCTCCTCGCCGGTCGAGCAGCCGGCGACCCAGATGCGCGTGAACGGATACGTCTTGAGCAGCGGCACGACTTTCTCGCGCAGCGCGACGTAGAACGTCGGGTCGCGGAACATCGCCGTGACGTTGATCGAGAGGTCGAGCAACAACCGCTCCATGACCTCCGGATCGCGAAGCAGCCGTTCCTGCAGAGACGAGATCGTCGGCAGCCCCTCGAGCTGCAGGCGCCGGTGCACACGCCGTCGCAGCGAGGCGGGCGCGTATTCGCGGAAGTCGAAGCCGTAGCGCCTGAAGACGGCTTCGAGCAGGCAGTCGAGCTCGATTTTCTCGAGGTCGAGCGCGTCGCCGCCGCTGGCCGAGGCGGCCGTCAGGCCTGCACTGCGCTGCGGTCGTACAGCCATACGCGGAGCAACGAGACGAGCTTGTCGGTGTCGACGGGCTTGGTGATGTAGTCCGAGGCGCCCGCGGCGATCGACTTCTCGCGGTCGCCCTTCATGGCCTTCGCGGTCAACGAGATGATCGGCAGCGCCTCGAACTGCGGCATCGCCCGGATCCGGCGGATCGTCTCGTAGCCGTCGAGCTCCGGCATCATGATGTCCATCAGGACGACGTCGACGTCCGCGTCCTCGCCGAGCAGCTTGAGCGCATCGAGCCCGTTCTCGGCGTAGCGGACGTGCATGCGGCGAGCCTCGAGAACGTTGCTCAGCGCAAACACGTTGCGCACGTCGTCGTCGACGATCAGCACCTTCTTGCCTTCGAAGACGGCGTCTGCGCTGTGCAGCTGCTGCAACAGCTTCCGCTTCTCCGCCGGAAGTCGCGACTCGACGCGATGCAGGAAGAGGGTCGTCTCGTCCAGCAGCCGCTCGGGTGAGTTCACGTCCTTGACGACGATCGTCTCTGCGTAGCGGCGCAGCGCGGTTTCCTCCTTGCGCGTGAGCTGTTTCGCCGTGTAGATGATCACCGGCACCTTCGAGAACCGGTCGTCGGACTTGACGCGCTCCAGCAGCTGAAAGCCCTGCATATCGGGCAGCTTGAGGTCGAGCACCATGCAGTCGTACGGCCCCCGCTCGAGCTCTGCGAGCGCTTCCTCGCTCGAGCCGACCGCGGTGACGTTGATGTCCTCGCCGTCTCCGAGGAGCTCGGTCAGGGCCTGGCGCTGGGCGCTCTCGTCGTCGACGACGAGGAGGTTCCTCACCCTCCGGTCGAGGAAGCCGGAGATCTGGGAGAACGCCTCGTCGAGCAGCGACTTCTCGACGGGCTTCTCGAGGAAGGCAACCGCTCCGGCGCGCAGGGCGTCCTGCTTGCCGTTCTCGGCGCCGGTGACGACGTGCACCGGGATGTGACGCGTGTCGGGATGGCGCTTCAGGTGATCGAGCACCGCCCAGCCGTCCATGCCGGGAAGCGCCATGTCGAGGACGATCGCGTCGGGCTTGGACTCGTGCGCGAGGGCGAGCCCTGCATCGCCGCGCAGCGCGACGATTCCCTTGAAGCCACGCTCGCGCGCAACCTCGAGCACCGTTCTCGCGAAGGTCTCGTCGTCCTCGACGATGAGCACGACGCGGTCGCCGACGTCGATCGAGCCGCGATCGTCGTCGACGCCGCTCGAGAGGATCAGCGCGGGGTCGATAACGGGACCGGGCACGGCGTCGCCACCGATCGCGGAGCGCTCACGCGTCAGCGGTGCATCGCTGGCCGCGCCGCGGGACGCGCTGTAGCGCACGGGCAGGTAGAGCGTGAACGTCGATCCCTCGCCGGGCGACGACGTGACGTGGATCTCGCCGCCGAGGAGGCGCGCGATCTCGCGGCTGATCGACAGGCCGAGGCCCGTCCCGCCGTAGCGCCTGCTCGTCGTCCCGTCGGCCTGCTGGAACGCCTCGAAGATGAGCTTCAGCTTGTCCGAGGGGATGCCGACGCCGGTGTCGGTGACGGCGAAGGAGAGCACGGTGTCGGCGTCGAGGAGCGTCCGCTCCCGCAGCTTCGCGCCTTCGCCGGCGCGGGAGACGCGAAGCGAGACCGTGCCGCTCTCCGTGAACTTGCACGCGTTCGAGATCAGGTTCTTGAGCACCTGCTGCAGTCGCTGCTCGTCGGTCGCGATCTTCGGCGGCACGTCGGCCGCGATGTCGACGTCGAAGCCGAGCCCCTTCTCCTCCGCGACCGGGCGGAACGTGCGGTTGACGTAGTCGCGGACCTCGTCGAGGCCGAGGTCGGTGACGTGGACGTCCATCTTGCCGGCTTCGACCTTGGAGAGATCGAGGATGTCGTTGATCAGGTTCAGCAGGTCGCTGCCCGCGGTGTAGATCGTCTTCGCGAACTCGATCTGCTTCGGAGTCAGGTTCTGCTCCGGGTTCTCCGAGAACAGCCGCGCGAGGATCAGCATCGAGTTGAGGGGCGTGCGCAGCTCGTGCGACATGTTCGCGAGGAACTCGCTCTTGTACTTCGACGAGAGCGCGAGCTGCTCCGCCTTGTCCTCGATCGCCGAGCGAGCGTCCTCGATCTCGCGGTTCTTGATCTCGATGCGCGCGTTCTGCTCCTCGAGCAGCTGCGCCTTCTCCTCGAGCTCCTCGTTCGTCTGCTGCAGCTCCTCCTGCTGCTGCTGGAGCAGCTCCTCGGAGGTCTTCAGCGACGCGGCCTGCATCTCGAGCTCGGTGTTCGACCGCTTGAGCTCCTCCTGCTGCGACTGCAGCTCCTCCGAGCGCTCCTGCAGATCCTCGGTCAGCTTCTGCGACTGCGTGAGCAGCTCCTCGGTGCGCATGTTCTGCTGGATGACGTTGATGACGATCCCGAGCGACTCCATCAGCGCCTCGAGGAACGCCTGGTGCGTCTCGCTGAACGGATGGAACGACGCGAGCTCGACGACCGCCATCGTCTGCCCCTCGAACAGCGCCGGCAGCACGAAGACGTTGTGCGGCGATGCCTCGCCGAGCCCGGACGCGATGCGGATGTAGTCGTCCGGCGCCTCGGTGAGCAGGATTGGCGCCTTCTCGAGCGCCGCCTGGCCGACGAGCCCCTCGCCGAGCCCGAAGCGGTTCGCGACCGTCTTGCGCTGCTTGTACGCGTAGCTCGAGATCAGGCGCAGCTCGAGCTCCTCGCCCTCGCCGTGCGCGAGGAAGAACGCGCCGTGGTGCGCGCCGACGAGCGGCGTCAGCTCCGACATGATCATGCGGCTCACGGTCTCGAGGTCGCGCTGGCCCTGCATCATTCCGGTGAACCGCGCGAGGTTCGAGTTGAGCCAGTCCTGCTCGGCGTTCCGTCGCGTCGTCTCCGCGAGGTTGCGGATCATCTCGTTGATGTTGTCCTTGAGCTCGCCGACCTCGCCCTTCGCCTCGACGGCAACCGTCCGCGTGAGGTCGCCCTGCGTCACCGCGGTTGAGACGTCGGCGATCGCGCGCACCTGAGTCGTCAGCGACGCGGCCATCGTGTTCACGTTCTCCGTGAGGTCGCGCCACACGCCCGAGACGCCCCGCACCTGAGCCTGACCGCCGAGCTTCCCCTCGGTGCCGACCTCCTTCGCGACGCGCGTGACCTCCGCTGCGAACGAGGAGAGCTGGTCGACCATCGTGTTGATCGTGTTCTTGAGCTTGAGCACCTCGCCGCGCGCGTCCACGGTGATCTTCTGCGAGAGGTCGCCCTGTGCGACTGCGGTCGTCACCTCGGCGATGTTGCGCACCTGCCCCGTGAGGTTGTCGGCGAGCGTGTTGACGGAGTCGGTGAGGTCCTTCCAGGTGCCGCTGACGCCCTTGACGCGTGCCTGGCCGCCGAGCTTGCCCTCGGTGCCGACCTCGCGCGCCACGCGCGTGACCTCGTCGGCGAACGAGGAGAGCTGGTCGACCATCGTGTTGATCGTGTTCTTGAGCTGGAGGATCTCGCCCTTGACGTCGACGGTGATCTTCCGGCCGAGGTCGCCCTGGGCGACCGCCGTCGTGACCTCGGCGATGTTCCGCACCTGGCCGGTCAGGTTCGACGCCATGAAGTTGACGTTGTCGGTCAGGTCCTTCCAGACGCCCGACACGCCCTCGACGCGGGCCTGGCCGCCGAGGATGCCCTCGGTGCCGACCTCGCGCGCCACCCGCGTGACCTCCGCTGCGAACGAGCGGAGCTGGTCGACCATCGTGTTGATGGTCTCCTTGAGCTCGAGGATCTCGCCGCGCGCGGTCACGGTGATCTTGCGAGAGAGGTCGCCCTGCGCGACCGCGGTCGTGACGTCCGCGATGTTCCGCACCTGGCCGGTCAGGTTGTCGGCGAGCGTGTTGACGTTGTCCGTGAGGTCCTTCCACGTACCGGAGACACCCTCGACCTTCGCCTGGCCGCCGAGCTTGCCCTCGGTGCCGACCTCCTTGGCGACGCGCGTGACCTCGTCGGCGAACGAGGAGAGCTGGTCGACCATCGTGTTGATCGTGTTCTTGAGCTCGAGGACCTCGCCCTTGACGTCGACGGTGATCTTCTTCGAGAGGTCGCCCGTCGCGACGGCGGTCGTGACGTCCGCGATGTTCCGCACCTGCGCGGTCAGGTTCGCCGCGAGCGTGTTGACGTTGTCGGTGAGATCCTTCCAGACGCCCGAGACGCCCTTCACGTCGGCCTGGCCGCCGAGGATGCCCTCGTTGCCGACCTCGCGCGCGACGCGCGTCACCTCGCCGGCGAACGCGCGCAGCGTGTCGATCATCGAGTTGATCGTGTCCGCGAGCTGTGCGACCTCGCCCTGCGCCTCGATCGTGAACTTCCGGTCGAGGTCGCCGTTCGCGACGGCGGTGACGACGCGCGCGATCCCGCGGACCTGCGTCGTCAGGTTCGTCGCCATGAAGTTCACGTTGTCGGTGAGGTCCTTCCAGGTGCCGCTGACGCCCTTGACGCGTGCCTGGCCGCCGAGCTTGCCCTCCGTGCCGACCTCGCGGGCGACGCGTGTGACCTCGTCGGCGAACGAGGAGAGCTGGTCGACCATCGTGTTGATCGTGTTCTTCAGCACCAGGATCTCGCCCTTGACGTCGACGCTGATCTTCCGACTCAGATCGCCTGCGGCGACCGCCTTCGTGACGTCTGCGATGTCGCGCACCTGTGCGGTCAGGTTCGACGCCATGAGGTTGACGTTGTCCGTGAGGTCCTTCCAGACCCCGGACGTTCCCTTGACCTTCGCCTGCCCGCCGAGCTTGCCCTCGGTGCCGACCTCGCGCGCCACGCGCGTCACCTCGTCGGCGAAGCTCGAGAGCTGGTCGACCATTGCGTTGACCGTCGTGCCGATGCGGCGGAACTCCCCTCGTAGGGGCCTCCCGTCGATCCGCAGGTCCATCCGCTGCGAGAGATCGCCGTCGGCGACCGCGTCGATCACGCGGGCGATCTCGTTCGTCGGCCTGACGAGATCGTCGATCATGCCGTTGATCGCGTCCGTGGTCTCGCGCCAGGCGCCGCGGTAGCGCGGCAACGCCACGCGCTCGTTGAGGCGCCCGTCCCGGACGACGCGTGCGACGCGCTGCAACTCGTCTGCGAGGTTCGAGCGCCTGTCCGCGAGGTCGTTGTAGGCACGCGCGAGCTCTCCGCCGAGGCCGCTCTGCTCTCCGCTCAGCCGAAAGTCGAAGTCACCGGCGCTGGCCGCGCGCAGAGCAGCGAGCAACTCGCGCAGCGGCGCCTCGTCGACCGCGCCGTTTCCGTTCGTCCCTTCGGTCGCGACTTCGGCGCGAGTTGTCTTCGCTCGTGACGTTCTGCTCGCAGCCACCGTTGCTCCTTCCGCAGTAGGAGTGCTCCGGGCGGGGTTGTCGGGGGTCACCAACTCGAGCCCTCGCACGTCTCTGCCCAGAACGCGATCCTTGAAACCACTCCTGATGGTTCTAAACCTGGTCGAGGGTCCTTTCGAGGTCGCTCCAGAGGGCTTCGACGTCCTCGAGGCCGACCGACAGACGGAGCAATCCTTCGGGGACGCGGTCGCCTTCCCAGCGGTGGCGCGTCTCCATCAGCGAGTGGACGCCACCCAGGCTCGTCGCGTTCGTGATCAGTCGCGTCGAAGTCTCGACGCGTCGCGCGGCCGCTCCGTCGGCGACGTCGAAGGACATCAGGCCGCCGAACCCGGGATAGCGCACGATCGTCACGCGCGGGTGCGTTCCGAGCCGGCGCGCGAGCTCGCGTGCGGTCTCCGTCTGCCGCTCGACGCGGAAGCGGAGCGTCGGGAGGCTGCGGAGCAGGAGCCAGCACGCGTCCGGCGCCGCCACGATGCCGGTCTTCGTGCGGAGCTCGTGCAGGCGCGCGGCGTCCTCTTCGCGCTTGCACACGACGGCGCCGAGGAGCACGTCGTCGTGCCCGCCGAGGTACTTCGTCGCGCTGTGAAGGACGAAGTCCGCGCCGTGCTCGAGCGGACGGAGATGGATGGGCGTGGCCGCGGTCGAATCGACGACGACCGGAGCCGGATGCGCGGCTGCGGCGTCGAGGTCGGGCATCGTCAGCAACGGGTTGGACGGCGCCTCGAGCCAGAGGATCTGCACGCCGTCCGGCGGTGCGCCCGTCTGGTCGAACTCGACGAGCTTCAGCCCCCAGCGGGCGAGCTCGCCGAAGAGGCGGCCCGTGCCGTAGTACGCGCCTTCGGCGAGCGCGATCGTCGCGCCGGGCTCGAGCAGCGCGAGCGCGAGCGCCGTAGCCGCGCCCGTCCCGGACGGAAACAGCAAGGCGTGACCACCCTCGAGCTCGCCGAGCGCCTGCTCCGCCGCGACGCCGGCCGGGTGGGAGTCGCGCTGGTAGTAGAAGTCGCGCGGCTCACCACGCTCGTCGTACGGCCAGGTTGTCGAGCGGTCGAGCGTGTCCACCGGCCGATCGTACGCGGCAGAATCCGGCGTGTGCGCCGCGGGGTCGCGGTTTCTCGCGCTCGTGCTCGCCGCGCTCACCTGCGCGACTCTGTTCGCCGCAGCGAAAAATCGGTGTCGGACGCCATTTCTCTGCTGTGACGATTTCTCCACAGGAACGGAACAGCATGGATAGAGCGATCGCAGCAAGAACGTGGCTTGTCGGGCGATGTCGTTTGGAGCCGTACCATCGTCGCGAACGGACGTCGGTGGGTGTCAGACACAGGATGGTCCGAATCGGACGACGGTTAGGCTCCGCGCGTGGCGAGGGCCGAGGAAGAGCGGACACACGACTCCACCGAGGAGAAGCTCGCCTGGCTCGAGCAGCTGCGCGAAGACGCGCTTCACGCGGGCAGCGAGCGCGCCGTGGAGCGCCATCGCTCGGAGGGCAAGCTGCTCGCGCGGGAACGCGTCGAGCGCCTCTGCGATCCCGGCTCGTTCGTCGAGCTCGACCGGTACGTCCGCCACCGCGAGTCGAACTTCGGGATGCTCTCGCGGCGCCCGTACGGCGACGCCGTCGTCACCGGCTACGGGACGATCTTCGGCCGCAAGGTCTTCGTCTTCTCGCAGGACTTCACCGTCTTCGGCGGCTCGCTGAGCGAGGTGTTCGCCGAGAAGATCTGCAAGGTCATGGACCTCGCCGCGAAGCTCGGCTGTCCCGTGATCGGCATCAACGACTCGGGCGGCGCGCGCATCCAGGAGGGCGTGGTCTCGCTCGCCGGCTACGCGGAGATCTTCTGGCGCAACGTGCAGTGCTCGGGCGTGATCCCGCAGATCTCGCTCGTGATGGGCCCGTGTGCCGGCGGCGCCGTCTATTCGCCTGCGATGACCGACTTCGTCTTCATGGTCGAAGGCTCGTCGTACATGTTCATCACCGGGCCCGACGTCGTGAAGACGGTCACCGGGGAGGAGGTCACGTTCGAGGAGCTCGGCGGCGCTGCGACGCACGCATCGCGCAGCGGCGTCGCGCATTTCGTCGCGCCCGACGAGGCCGCTTGCCTGGACGACGTGCGCTACCTCCTCTCGTACCTGCCGCAGAACAACCTCGACCCGCCGCCGTACGCGGAGCCGTCCGATCCACGCGACCGCGAGAGCCCGGAGCTCGACACGTTCGTCCCCGACAACCCGAACAAGCCGTACGACATGACGCAGGTCATCGCGGCGGTCGTCGACGACGGCGAGTTCCTCGAGGTGCACGAGCGGTACGCGGAGAACATCGTCTGCGGCTTCGCGCGTCTCGGCGGCCACTCAATCGGGATCGTCGGCAACCAGCCGCGCTCGCTCGCGGGCGTGCTCGACATCGACTCGTCGACGAAGGCCGGCCGCTTCGTCCGCACGTGCGACGCGTTCAACATCCCGCTCGTCACGTTCGTCGACGTGCCGGGCTTCCTGCCGGGAGCCGAACAGGAGTGGGGCGGGATCATCCGCCACGGCGCAAAGCTGCTGTACGCGTACGCGGAGGCGACGGTGCCGAAGATCGCCGTGATCACGCGCAAGGCCTACGGCGGGGCCTACGACGTCATGAGCTCGAAGCACATCCGCGCGGACTTCAACTTCGCGTGGCCCACGGCCGAGGTCGCCGTGATGGGGCCCGAAGGCGCAGTGAACATCATCTTCCGCAAGGAGCTCGAGGACGCGGACGATCCCGAGGCGCGCCGCGAGGAGCTGATCGCGGACTACAAGGAACGGTTCGCCAACCCGTGGTCGGCCGCCGAGCGAGGCTACGTCGACGACGTGATCGAGCCCCGGCGCACGCGGCCCGTCCTCATCGACGCCCTCGAGACGACGCTCACGAAGCGCGAGCCTCGTCCGCGGCGCAAGCACGGCAACATCCCGCTGTAGCGCCTACCGCACGCCGACGCGAACGCGATAGCCGAAGACGAACGGCACGGTGCGGTCGCCGAGGACGCGTTGTGCGACGGCTTCGAGTTCTTTCACGCCGAGCTCGTCGTCGGCGTCCTCGTACGTCATGTCGACGACCGGCAGGCCGAGGCTTCGCGTGAAGCCGACGACGCGCTCGGCATCGCCCTCCTCGACGGAGTGCAGCAGGATCTCGCGGCAGTACGTGAAGCGGCCGCTCTCGCGCATGCGTTCGAGATGCTCGTGCTTCGGCCAGCGGTCGCCGCCTCGCTCGATGCCGTGCCTGCGGCGGAAGCCGGCGCGGCGCCGCTGATACTCCTCGTACGCCGCGTCGAGCTCGGGCTCCACGACCGGCGGCCAGTCGTAGTCGTAGGCGGCGAACACGCCGCCCGACCGCAGGATGCGCGCGGCCTCCGCGAACGTTTGCGCGGGCTCCATCCAGTGCAGCGACTGCGAGCACGTCACGATGTCCGCGCAGCCGTCGTCGAGGCCGGTCTCCTGCGCGAACGCCTCGCGATACTCGACGCCGGGCGCGGCGGGCGCGGCGGCAAGCATCGCGGCGTTCGGCTCGACGCCGATCGCCCGCTCGGCCACTCCCGACCACGCGCGCGTCGAAAGCCCGGTGCCGCAGCCGAGGTCGACGACGAGCGCCGGCCGCTCGACGCGCGCGTACCGGCAGAGGACGTCGAGCAGCGCGCGCGGGGGCCGCGGCCGGTAGCGGTCGTAGCGGGACGCGAATCCTTCGCGGTCGTAGCCCGACGCGTCGATCAGGTCGCGTGAGGACACGGCAGCGAGGTTAGACCTCGCCGCGGACTGCCTAGGAGACGAGGCCTGCCGGGACCGGGCTCACGACGGCCGTCAGCGCGGCGACCGCTTGCGGATCGAACTGCTTCCCGGCCGACTCCTCGAGCTCGGCGAGCGCAGCGTCGACGGTCAGTTTCTTGCGATACGCGCAGTCGCTCGTCAGCGCGTCGAACGCCTCCGCCACGGCGACGATCCGCGAGCCGAGAGGGATGTCGTCGCCGTGGAGGCCGTCCGGATAGCCGGCGCCGTCCCAGTGCTCGTGGTGGTGGAGCACGCAATCGGCGATCGGATCGGCGCCGAGGCTCTCGAGCATCCGGTAGCCCACCTGCGGATGCCGCTCGAGCGTCAGCCGCTCCGCGTCCGTCAGCGGCTCCGGCTTGCGGAGGATCTCGTCCGGCACGGCGAGCTTGCCCACGTCGTGAAGGCCGCCGGCGATGCGCACGAGCTCGACGTCGTTCGCATCGAGGTCGAGCCGCGTGGCGATCCGCTCCGCCAGCTCGGCGACGCGCGCGGCATGACCGTCGGCGTACGCGTCCCGCGCGTCGACAGCTTTCGCGAGGCTCTCCGCCGCCTCGATCCGCGCCGCGCGGTCGCCACCGCGCGTGAGCTTCTTCAGGTCGGCGAGGTCGACGACCTCCGGCCGGTACGCGTGCACGCGGTTCTTGCCGTGCTCCTTCGCCCAGTAGAGAGCGCTGTCGGCCAGCCGGATCAGCTCGTCGCGGCCGACGCCCTGCACCGGGTACGTCGCGACACCTGCGCTCACCGTCACGGGCTCAGTGAACTCGAGCTGCATGCCGCGCAGGCGATCGACGATGGATGCGGCCGTGTCGAGCGCGGCTGCCTCGGCCTGCTCCGGGAGCAGCACGGCGAACTCGTCGCCGCCGAGTCGGAAGGCCTCGCCGCCCTGCCGCAGCCGCCCGGCGACCTCCGACAGAACGCGGTCGCCCACCGGATGGCCGTACACGTCGTTGATGTGCTTGAAGTCGTCGAGGTCGACGAGGCAGAGGCTCAGGAACCCGCGCGCTTCTTCCGCCGCGACGAGCTCGCGCTGGAGCCGCTCGTGGAAGTGGCGGTGGTTGCCGAGACCCGTCAACGGGTCGGTGAGCGCGAGCCGCATCGCGCGCAGCGCGCGATACGTCGAACGTTGGTACAGCGAGATCGCGAGCAGCGGCCCGACGAGGGCGGCCGCGAGGATCGCCGAGCGCTGCCAGAGAACGACGAGGATGAGCGACGCCGACGCCATCAGCGCGAAGGGGATGACCGTGCCGACGGTGTTCGTCCGCACGAGCGAGGTGAACGAGCGCTTCGAGTGGACGGCGACGACGAGCGTGATCAGGAGCAGGTTGATCCAGTAGTCCACGAACGCCGCGATGCCGACCGCGAGCACCAGCCCGCCGACGGTCTGCGTGTCGAGCCACTGGATCGAGAGGCCCGCGAGCGCCGCCGCGCCGCCGAAGACGGACGCGTTGTAGACGACGCGGATCGCGGGGCGGTGCTGAAGAAGCTGCGTGAACGTCCCGATCGCCGCGAGCAGCGCGCCCGCTTCCCAGCCGTAGATGACCGTCGTCGAGACGACGAAGACGTAGAGCAGCGAGACGCCGCCGGCGTCGGCTCCCTCGACCGGAACCGGGAAGCGCTCCGCGAACATCGACGCCGCGAGCAGCGCGGCGAGCCCGAGGAGCGTGCCCGTCGAATGATCCTGGCGCGCGAACGAGATCGCCGCCCAGGCAAGCGTGAGGGCGCCCGCCGTGCAGACGGGCACCAGCACGGCGAGCAGCCGTGGCGGGAGGCCCGCCCGCGCGCTCACGTCGCGTTTTCTACCAGCCGAACTGCCGGAGCGTGTCGCCGGCGTCACCCGCGTAACCGCCGAACGCTGCGACCGCAAGCGCCGCGAGGGTGAGGACTGCGTAGAAGCGTGGTTTCCACTGAAGCATCGTTGGGGCCTTTCCGCAGAGGACGAGGAAGAATCGAGACGTGCCGATTGTCTTCCTCGTTGCCGTTGCGGACATCACCACAACGGGGGATCTGGTGTCTACGAGAGCCTTGCCTCGTTCAAGGGACGTCGCGCCCAGGCGAAGCTCGACGCGTACCAGCCGTCGAGCCGGGCCAGCGCGACGCCGTATCCCGACGAGTGGATGAACCAGCCGTTGCCGAGGTAGATGGCCGTGTGATCGACCTGCGCCGGCTTCGACTTCGGGCCGCGCGAGCCGAAGAAGATGACGTCGGCCGGCTCGAGGCCGGCGATGCCGATGCGGGCGGACTTCGCGACCTCGCCGCTCATCGCCATCGTCGTGCGTCCGTGCAGCACGCCGCTCAGCTGCGGTGCGCCCGAGTAGGACTGCAGCTTGAAGACGCGCCACACGAACCCCGAGCAGTCGAAGCCTCCGGGAGTCGCGAGGCCGAGCGGCGTCTGCGCGTTCTCGCTCGTGCCTCCCCAGACGTACGGGTAGCCGATGAACGACACGGCGACGCGCAGGATGCGGCGCTGCCACGTCGTCAGATCGGGGAGCTCGAAGCTCTGCGCAGCGTCGTCGACGCTCTGGAGCTCCCAGTCGCCGAAGCCGAGGATCTGCGCGGCCGAGAACGCGGCCTCGGCGCGGGTCGCCGTGTCGTTCGGGAGCAGTTCGAGCGCGTCCTGCCCGGTTGGATGGTTCGTCCGGAGCGCGAGCAGCCGGGCGACGGCCTCGGTGCCGAACCGGCTCGGAGGCGCAAGGCCGGCGGCTTTCGCGGCGGCGGCGAAGGCTGCCGAGTCGGCACGAAGACCGAGTGCCGTCACGAGCGCCGAGTCGAGCTTCGCCATCGTGACGGGCGCAGTCGGCTCTGCGGGCGAAGCGGCCGGGCGCTCCGTGAGGCCGGCGACGAGGTCGGCGAGCGCGGCCTGCGTGAGCGGCGCGTCCGGCTGGAAGGACGCTGCCTTGCCGCCCATGAGGCCTCGCGACGTGACGGCGCGGATCTCACGTTGTGCCCACGACGTCGTGCCGGCCGCCGCGAAAGCGGGGGCCGCGAGGGTCAGACAAAGGACTGTCAGGAGCGCGTACCGCCGCATCTCCAGGCCAATCGGCTTGCGCGGGCGAAGTCTTAAGCTCTTGCCGCATGGCGATCGAGATCACGCCGGAGCCGAACGAGGACGAGCGCCGCGCGATTTTGGCCGCGCTCGCGGCTGCGGAGACGATGCCCGCGGCGTACGCGAGCCGCTGGCGCGCCTCGGCGCTCGACGATCTACGCGACGGCGCGCTTGCGGAGCAGAGCAGGAGCGACGCGCGCGTAGTCGAGCCCTGACACCCACGTCAGGACGACCGCGACGAGCAGCGCCCACCAGGCGACGCGATCCGACCAGAGACCGGCGGCGGCGAAGCCGCCGACAGCCGCCGCGACCGCCTGCGACCAGGTCTTGAGCTTGCCGAGGTCGCGGGCTGCGATGACGACGCCGCGCTCGAGCGCGGCGAGGCGGAGGCCCGACACGAGGAACTCGCGCGCGACGATCGCGACGACCATCCACGCGGGAAAGGCGTCCTGGTCGATCAACGTGATGAGCACCGAGAGGACGAGCAGCTTGTCGGCGACGGGATCGAGCAGCGTTCCGAGCGACGACGAGTGGCCGCGGCGGCGCGCGATCCGTCCGTCGAGCCAGTCGGTCGCCATCGCGACGATGAACAAGCCCGTCGCCCAGTAGTCGTGGTTCGGGAAGTTCCACTCGTACAGGAGGACGACGACGGGGACCGAGAGCGCCCGTGCGACGGTGAGCTGATCCGGGAGAGTCACCTGCTCGGAGAGAATACGGCCGTGCCGTTCTCCAAGGTTCTGGTCGCCAACCGCGGCGAGATCGCCGTCCGCATCTTCCGAACGCTCCGCGAGCTCGGCGTCGGCGCGGTTGCGATCTATTCGGACGGCGACCGCGGCTCGCCGCACGTCACGTACGCGGACGAGGCGTACGCGCTCGGCGGCGGCTCGCCTGCGGAGACGTACCTCGCCGCCGAGCGGATCGTCGAGATCGCGGGCCGAGCCGGCGCGGAGGCGATCCATCCGGGCTACGGCTTCCTCGCCGAGAACGCACGGTTCGCTTCGCTCGTCGAGGAGGCGGGGCTCGTCTGGGTCGGGCCGCCCGCGGCGGCGATCGAGGCGATGGGCTCGAAGATCGCCGCGCGCGAGCGGATGCGCGAGGCCGGCGTGCCGATCGTGCCCGGCACGACCGAGCCGCTGGAGTCGGCCGAGCAGCTCGCGCACCTCGGGGAGGAGCTCGGCTGGCCGCTCGCGATCAAGGCGTCGGCCGGCGGCGGCGGCAAGGGCCTCAAGGTCGTCCGCAATGCGGACGAGGCGGCGCGCGCGTTCGAGTCTGCCCGTCGAGAGGGCGAGGCGTACTTCTCGGACGACACGGTCTACATCGAGCGCTACCTCGAGGATCCGCGGCACGTCGAGGCTCAGGTCCTCGCCGACGGCCACGGCGACGTCCTCTTTCTCGGCGAGCGCGACTGCACGATCCAGCGGAGGCACCAGAAGCTCGTCGAGGAGACGCCGTCGCCCGCCGTCGGCCCGGAGCTGCGCGAGCGCATCGGCGAGATCGCAGTTGCGGCAGCGCGCGCGGTCGACTATCGCAGCGCGGGCACGATCGAGGGACTGCTGTCGCCCGAAGGCGAGTGGTTCTTCCTCGAGATGAACACCCGCATCCAGGTGGAGCACACCGTCACCGAGATGGTGACGGGCCTCGACCTCGTGCGCGAGCAGCTGCTCATCGCGGCCGGAGAGCCGCTGTCGCTGAAGCAGGAGGACGTGCGCTTCAACGGCCACTCGATCGAGTGCCGCATCAACGCCGAGGATGTCGCGCATGCCTTCCGTCCGTCCCCCGGGCGGATCGCGGCCTACCGGGAGCCGGCCGGTCCGGGCGTCCGCGTCGACTCGGGCGTCGTCGCCGGCTCGGAGATCTCGGCGTCGTACGACCCGATGATCGCGAAGCTCGTCGTGCACGGGCAGGATCGCGAGCACGCACGCCGGCGGATGCTGCGTGCACTCGACGAGTTCGTGATCGAAGGTCCGACGACGCTGCTCGGATTTCACAAGGCGCTCCTCTCTCATCCCTGCTTCGTCGAAGGCGCGACGTGCCACGGCGTCGTCGAGTCGGAGCTGCTGGCCGAACGCGCGCTCGCGCTGTCGGGGACGCAAGCGGCCGTGGCCGCGTCGGCGGACGGCGCAGTTCGCGCGCGCGTGCGCGCCGTGGAAGTCGAAGGACGGCGCTTCGCGGTGACGGTGCTCCAGCCGGAGCCGCCCTGGGCGGAGCTGGCGCGACAGCGACGGCGGCGCAGCGACGAGTCGGCAGGAGGCGGCCGCGAGGCGCTCACGAGCCCGATGCAGGGGACGGTGCTCGCGGTGCACGTCGCCGAGGGCGACGGCGTCTCGGCCGGTCAGCTCATCTGCATCATCGAGGCGATGAAGATGGAGAACGAAGTCCACGCGCATCGCGCGGGCACCGTGCGTCAGCTCTCCGTCGCAGCCGGCGAGCCCGTGACGACAGGGCAGGTCATCTGCGTCGTGGAGGCGTGAGCGCCCACTAGAGTCGCTGCCGGTGGATCTCTACGAGTACCAGGGGAAGCAGCTCTTCCGCCGTTTCGGCATCCCCGTCTCCGACGGCCGGCTCGCGACCTCGCCGGAGGAGGCGCGGGCCGCGGCGGTGGAGCTCGGCGGCCCGGTCGTCGTCAAGGCCCAGGTGCTCACCGGCGGGCGAGGCAAGGCCGGCGGCGTGAAGCTCGCGGACGACCCCGCGGACGCCGAGCAGAAGGCGCGCGCGATTCTCGGGCTCGACATCCGCGGCCACGTCGTGCGCAAGCTCTGGATCGAGCGCGCGTCCGACATCGCGAAGGAGTACTACCTCTCCGTCACGTTCGACCGCTCGGAGAAGGCACCGCTCTTCATGCTCACGACCGAGGGCGGAGTCGAGATCGAGGAGGTCGCCGCGACGAAGCCCGAGGCACTCGCGCGGCTGCATGCGAACGTCCTCGAGGGCTTCCAGCCGTACCAGGGCAGGCGCCTCATCTACGGCTCCGGCATCGACGACCCGGGCGAGCAGAAGCAGGTGCTCGACATAGTCGGGAAGCTCTACCGCTGCTTCGAGGAGTCCGACGCGATGCTGTGCGAGATCAACCCGCTCGTCGTCACGCCCGACGGCACGGTGAAGGCGCTCGACGCGAAGGTCACGATCGACGACAGCGCGCTCTACCGGCACGCAGACATCGCCGAGATGCGCGACATCTCCGCCGCTGACCCGCTCGAGGCGTTCGCCCGCGAGAAGGGCGTCACGTACGTGAAGCTCGACGGCTCGGTCGGGATCCTCGGCAACGGCGCGGGGCTCTCGATGTCGACCGTGGACGTGGTCGTCGTCGCGGGCGGCAAGCCGGCGAACTTCTGCGACCTCGGCGGCGGCGGCGACGCGCAGGGCGTGGTCGACGCGCTCGAGGTGATCGTCCGCGACAACGACGTCCGCTCGATCTTCTTCAACATCTTCGGCGGCATCACGCGCTGCGACGAGGTCGCGCGCGGCATCCTCGCGGCGCTCGAGCAGATGTCGATCACGCTGCCGCTCGTCGTGCGGCTCGACGGGACGAACGCGGACGAGGGACGGCAGATCCTCCGGGACGCCGCGCCGCCGAACCTCTACGTCGAGCCGACGATGCTCGACGCGGCACGCCGCGCGGTGGAGCTCGCAGGATGAGCGACCTCTGGAGCGGCCGCGCCGAGGCGTATCGCACGTCGACGACGCACATGCAGGGCGACGATCTCGAAGCAGTGGTCGCGATGTGCGAGCCCGGGGAGGGCGTCAAGGCGCTCGACGTCGCGACGGGCGGCGGTCACGTCGCGCGGCGCCTCCGCGAGGAAGGCTGCGAGGTGGTCACCGTCGACAGCTCGCCCGGCATGCGGCCGGACGTGCTCTCGCGTGCGGAGGATCTGCCTTTCGCCGACGGCTCGTTCGACGTCGTCGTGTGCCGGATCGCCGCACATCACTTCGCCGATCTCGAGAAGGCCGTCGCCGAGATGGCGCGCGTCTCGAACCGGCTCGTCGTGATCGAGGACACGCTGTACATCTCCGACCAGCAGGAGGAGGCCGAGCGGCTGCGCGACCCCTCGCACGTCCGCTCGCGCTCCGAGGACGAGTGGAAGGAGCTGCTCACCGAGGCGGGGCTCGAGGTCGAGCAGGTGGAGTTCTTCGAGAAGGTGCACAAACTCGACGACTGGCTCGCGCGCACCTGCTGCGAGGGCGAAGAGGCCGCGCGTGTGACCGAGCTTCTCGCGCCCCGGTTGCTCGAGGACGGCACTGCCTGGCGCGACACGAAGATCCTGCTGAAGTCGCGGAAGTCACAAAGCTGATGGCCATCGTCGTCGACAACGACACGCGCCTCGTCGTGCAGGGGCTGACCGGGAGCGAGGGCCGGTTCCACGGCCTGCGCAACCGCACCTACGGCACGAACCTCGTCGCGGGCGTCACTCCCGGCAAGGGCGGCCAGGACGTCGAAGGAGTTCCCGTCTTCAATACCGTCGCCGAGGCGGTCGCCGAGGCCGGCGCGAACACGACGCTCATCTTCGTCCCCGCGCGGTTCGCCGTCGACGCGATCTACGAGGCCGTCGACGCCGGAATCGGCACGGTCGTCTGCATCACGGAGCACATCCCCGCGCACGACATGCTGCGTGTCTACACGTACGTTCGCGGGCTCGGCGTGACGCTCATCGGCCCGAACTGCCCGGGCGTGCTCTCGCCGGGCAAGGCGAACGTGGGGATCATCCCCGCGGAGATCTTCGCCGAGGGGAAGATCGGGCTCGTCTCGCGCTCCGGCACGCTCACGTACCAGATCGGCCACGAGCTCGCGCAGCTCGGGCTCGGCAACTCGACGATCGTCGGGATCGGCGGCGATCCCGTCGTCGGCTCGTCGTTCATCGACGTCCTCGAGAAGTTCGAGGCCGATCCCGAGACCGAGTACGTCGTGCTCGTCGGCGAGATCGGCGGCAACGAGGAGGAGAAGGCCGCGTCCTTCATCGAGGAGCGGATGACGAAGCCGGTGCTCGCCTACATCGCCGGCTTCTCGGCGCCGCCCGGCAAGACGATGGGACACGCCGGGGCGATCATCTCGGGGACGTCCGGAACCGCGCAGGCGAAGAAGGAAGCGCTCGAGGCGGTCGGCATCTCGGTCGGCACGACGCCGACGGAGGTCGCCCAGCTCGTGGCAGATCGCGTGGGAGCGCGGGCGTGATCTCTTTCTCGCGCGGCGTGCCGGCGCCGGAGTGCCTGCCGGTCGAGGAGCTCGCGGAGTGCGCGCGCTCTGCGCTGCTCGCCGACGGCCGCACCATTCTCTCCTACGGATCGCCGAGCGGCTACGAGCCGCTGCGCACGTGGATCGCCGAGCGGCACGGCGTCTCGGTCGACCGCGTGTTCGTGACGAACGGCGGCCTCCAGGGCTTCGTCTTCTTCGCGCACCGGCTCGCGTCGGGCGGTGAGCGCGTGCTCGTCGAGCAGCCGACGTACGACCGGCCGCTCAAGATCCTGCGCGAGGCCGGCGCGGAGATCGTGCCGCTGCCGATGGACGACGAAGGTCTCCAGCCGGAGGCGCTCGAGCAGGCGCTCGGCTCCGGTTCCAAACCCGCGTTCCTCTATACGATCCCGACCTTCCAGAACCCGAGCGGACGGACGCTGTCGCTCGAACGCCGTAAACGGATCGTCGAGCTCGCGGAGCAGCACGACCTGCTCGTGCTCGAGGACGATCCGTACGGCCTCGTCCGCTTCGAGGGAACCGCTCAGCCGTCGCTGCTCGACCTCGACGAGGGAGACCGCGTCGTCTACGCCTCGTCGTTCTCGAAGACCGTGGCGCCGGGCGTCCGCGTCGGCTACTTCATCCTGCCCGCCGCCCTGCGCGCGGAGCTCGAGGCGACGTCGACTTCTACCTACATCACGCCCGGCCTCGTCGGCGAGGCAATCGTCTACGAGTTCATCCGCAGCGGCCGCTTCGAGTCGAACCTCGAGCGCGTGCGTGGGCTCCTCGGCGCCCGCCGCGATGCCATGCTCGAGTCGCTCGAGGCCGAGCTCGGCGGTACGGGGGCGACCTGGTCGCGACCCGAGGGCGGCTACTTCGTCTGGCTCGACGTTCCGGGGACGGACACCGTCGAGCTGCTCGGCCGCTCGACGGACGTCGGCGTCTCGTTCGTCGCAGGCGCCGACTTCGGCGGCGCTCCGTCGACCGCGCGCCTCGCCTACAGCTTCGTCTCGCCGGACGAGATCCGCGAGGGCGTGCCGAAGCTAGCCGCGCTGCTTCCGTCCGCGGCGGCGCACTAGCTGCGACAGCAGCAGCCCGCCGACGAGCCCGATCGTGAGGGTGAGCAGGATCACCCAGATGACGGACGTGTGCGCCGAGAAGAGCACGAAGTGCACGGTCACGCGCTTGTTGTTCTCGGCGATGAACGCGACGATGAAGGCGCCGATCAGGACGAGCGCGACCACCGTGAGCCAGAGCTGCGGCTGGAAGGTCTCGCGCGTCTCCGCGTCGATCCCCTTGCGGCCCAGGTTCATGGGCGCGAATCTACGCGGCTGCGTGTTGCGCTGCGAGCGAGAGCGGGCGCCGCGGGATGAGCGGAGCCTGCAACGAGGGCGCGAGCGAGCCCTGCGCGTAGGCGCGGAAGGTCGGGCACGGCACGTCCGTCCGCAAAGCGCAGAGGCCTGCCCGCCGGAAGTAGCAATCTGCGCACGTCATTTGCGACCGCTTGGCCATGATCTCCTTCAGCTCGCCTGCTCGCACCCCCGTGGACCTGCCGTCCTCGGTGGTGGATCTTAGGGCCGCGTCCGTTCGATTCAAGTCCCTACCGACACGAAAACGCAGCAATTTCCTGGAGATTCGACGGCGTAGAAATCCGCCTTTAAGCAGCAGATTTTGACAGCGTTGCCAGGCTCCGCAACGCCTGTCGAAAACTCTTCACAGGGACAATCCGCATCCCGTCGGCATAACGGCGAGCCTCGGCGGCGTTATCCCCAGCGGGCACGAGGAAGACGCGGATGCCGGAGTTGCGGACGCCGATCGTCTTCTGCGCGATGCCACCGACCGGTCCGACGCTTCCGTCGAGGTTGATCTCCCCGGTCGCGGCGATCCTGCGGCCGTGGTCGACGTCCTTGCCGAGTCGCTCGAGCAGGTCGAGGGCGAAGGCGAGGCCCGCCGAGGGCCCGCCGATGTCGCCGGCGTCGATCGTCACCTTGAGCGGCAGCTTGATCGAGGCCGCGGGCGCGACGAAGATGCCGATGATCGCGTGCTTCGGGTTGTGCGGGTCGGCGATCGTGTGCACGGTCAGGGGCGTGAGTTCCTTGCCGCGCCGGACCGTGAGCCGCACGGGCGAGCCCGGCTTGACCCGGCCGATCGCGCGGCGCAGGTCGGCCGGCGATTGCACGCGCTGACCCGCTGCGGAGACGATGACATCCGTCGGCAGCAGCGTCCCCGCCGCGGGCGCGTCACTCGCGACCTGCTCCACGAGCGCGCCTGTCGGGTTCGCGCGCACCCGGTAGCCGGCTGCGCGCAGGGCCACTGCGGCGGCGATGTTCTGTGATCGCGTCATCTCCCGCGCTGCCGCCGCCACACGGTTCTTCTCGGTCCCTCCGGGCCCGAGCAGCGCCGCCTTCGGCACGATCTCCGCGCCTTCGTGAAGGCCCGGCCACAACCGCTCGATCAGCGACGCCTTGCGGACGAAGATGTCGACGAAGTAGATCCCGCCGCCTTTCGGCTTCTTGCCGCCCTGAACGTGCACGAGCGGGTCGACGGGATGCGCGCGGTCCGGCAGGAAGATGTACGAGTTCGACGGGACGAGCCAGAGCACGAACGCCGCGACCAGGAGCGTCAAGACGCCCCCGAGGGCGAGCCGGAGCGGCGTGAGGCGCCGGCGCATCGTCAGAGCAACCCGCGGTACATGCCCCCGTCGACCGGGATGTGCGTACCGCTGATGTACGAGGCGCGCGTCGAGCAGAGAAACGCGACGAGGTCGCCGAGCTCGCGCGGCTCGCCGAGGCGCCGGGCGGGGATTCTCGCGAGATCCTCGGCCGGCGGCCCGTCGGGCCCGTAGAGCTCGGTCAAACGCGGCGTCGCGAGGCGTCCCGGGCCGACGGAGTTGACGGTGATGCCGTTTGGCCCGAGCTCGTTCGCGAGCGACTTCATGTACCCGACGACGCCGGGGCGTACGGAGTTGGTGAGAACCAGGTGGGGCGAGGGCTCGCGCACCGCGAGCGAGCTGATCAGGACGATCCGGCCCTGGTCGCTCTTCAGCAGGTGCGCCAGCGACAGCTGGACGAGCCGCACGACCGGAAGCAGGAGCAGGTCGACCGCTTCCTGCACCTGCTGCGCGTCGATCTCCACGGCCTTCGCGCCGGGCGGGCCGCCGCTGTTCGGGACGAGGATGTCGATCCCGCCGCCGGCCTCGACCGCCGTATCGACCGCGCGCGCGAGGTCGTCCGGCTCGCGGACGTCGCCGACGACCGCGATGCCCCCGATGCGCTCGGCCTCGCGCTCGAGCACGTCGCCGCGGCGGGCGAACATGACGACGCGGGCCCCTTCCTCGGCAAGCGCCTCGGCGCTCGCGAGGCCGAGCCCCGAGGAAGCTCCACAGACGATCGCCGTCCGGCCGCCGAGGCCGAGATCCATTTAGTGCACTCCCTACGCGCTCAGGACGCCGACCACGTCGCGCACCGCGTCGGCGGATTCCTGCAGCCACGTGCGTTCCTGGTCGCTCAGGTCGAGCTCGACGATCTCCTCGACCCCGCCGGCGCCGAGCTTCACCGGCACGCCCATGTAGAGGTCGTCGATGCCGTACTCGCCCTCGAGCAGCGCCGTGCACGGCAGCACCCGCTTCTCGTCGAGCGCGATCGCGTCGACGATCTGCGCGGCGGCCGCGCCGGGCGCGTACCAGGCTGAGGTGCCGAGCAGGTTCACGATCTCGCCGCCGCCCTTGCGCGTCCGCTCGACCATCGCGTCGATCCTGTCCTGCGCGACGAGCTTCGTGAGGGGCACGCCGCCGACCGCCGTCGCGCTCACGACGGGAACCATCTGGTCACCGTGGCCGCCGAGCACCATCGCCGTCACGTCCTTGACGGAGGCGCCTGTCTCCCACGCGATGAAGGTGCGGAAGCGCGCCGTGTCGAGGATCCCCGCCATGCCGAAGACGCGCTGCTTCGGGAAATCGGCGACGCGGTGCGCGACGTGGCACATCGCGTCGAGCGGGTTCGAGACGACGACGATCACCGCATCCGGGCTCGCGCCGACGACCTCCTGCGTGACCGAGCCGACGATCTTCTCGTTCGTCGTCACCAGGTCGTCGCGGCTCATTCCGGGCGACCGCGGTAGTCCGGCGGTGATGACGACGATCTCCGAGCCGGCCGTCTCCTCGTAGCCGTTCGAGCCGACCACCGACGGCTCGTAGCCGAGCACCGGCCCCATCTGGTTGATGTCGAGCGCCTTGCCCTGGGGCAGGTTCTCCTTGATGTCGACGAGGACGACGTTCGCGTAGTCGCGCGTCGCGAGCACCTGCGCGCACGTGGCGCCGACGTTTCCCGCGCCGACGACGGTGATCTTGCGTCTTTCGGCCATCGGAGGATCGTAGCGGCCGCTAACGTAAGGGCGGCTTGCCTCCGAAGAAGTCCGTTCAGCTCTCAGGAGTCGTCGTCGCGCAGACGTCCATTTGCTCGATCGACGCCGAGCGCGGCGTTCTCATGTACCGCGGTTACGACATCGCCGATCTGGCGGAGCACGCGACGTACGAGGATGTCGCGTACCTGCTGCTCGAGGGCGAGCTTCCCTCCGGCGAGGCGTCGGCCGCTTTCCGCGAGGAGCTCTCGGCGCGCGAGTTGCCGCCGCCGGCCGCAGCGATCGTCGACGGCCGTGCACGGGAGTCGGCGCCGATGGAGATGCTGCGGACGGCCGTATCGTCCCTGTCGTTCACGGATCCGGCCGAAGCCGCGATCGACCGCGAGAACGAGCGCCGCAAGGCCGCGCAGCTGATCGCGCAGCTGCCCACGATCGTCGCGCGCTACCAGCGACTCCGCGAGGGGCTCGACGCGATCGCGCCCGATCCCTCGCTCTCGTATTCCGAGAACTTTCTCACGATGCTGCGCGGTGAGTCGCCGACGGAGCAGGAGGTGCGGGCCTTCGACGTCGCCATGATCCTGCACGCCGAGCACGAGATGAACGCGTCGACGTTCACGGCGCGCGTCGTCGCCGGGACGCTGTCGGACATCCACTCGGCCGTCGTCGCGGCGATCTGCGCGCTCAAGGGCCCGATCCACGGCGGCGCGAACGAGAAGGCGATGGCGTTCTTCGAGGAGATCGGCACGCCCGAGGCCGCTGCCGAGGCCGTGCGCGACCGGTTCGCGCGCAAGGAGACCATCTACGGCTTCGGCCATCCGCTCTACACGACGATGGATCCGCGTGCGGTGATCCTGAAGCGCTGGTCCCGCGAGCTCTCCGCAGACGTCGACGGGCCGAACTGGTTTGCGATCACCGACGCGGTGGAGCGCGCCGTCATGGAGCAGAAGGGCCTGTGGCCCAACGTCGACCTCTACTCGGGCTCGGTCTACCGCTACCTCGGGATCCCGACCGACCTCTTCACGCCGCTGTTCGAATGCAGCCGAGTCGCCGGCCAGGCCGCTCACGTGCTCGAGCAGCACGCGGACAACAAGATCATCCGGCCGGGCGCGGAGTACGTCGGCCCGGAGCCGCGCGAATACCCCATCGCCTCGCCGCATTGAACCTCGCTGAAGCGGCGGCAGAAGCGCAGGCACTCGCCGACGCGGGCGACGAGCGCGAGCTCGCGAACCTTCGTCGCCACTGGGAGGACGAGGTCGAGGGCGCCGCGCGCAACGGCGACTATCGCGTCCGCGCCGTCGCGTACCGCGCGATCGGACAGTTCCGCTACCGGCAGAAGCTGGAGCTGCTGGAGCGTGGGCTCGAGGACGAAAGTCCCGCCTGCCGAGGGTCGGCGCTCGTCTCGATCGAGCTGCTCTCGCGAGACAGCCCCGGCGTCATCAACACGACGCGCCGGACGCTTCACGAGCTCGTGGGCGGCGACCCGAACGGTGCAGTGCGGAGGCTCGCGATCGTCTGCCTGAAGAACGGACCGGCGGCGCGGGAGACGATCGCCCTCCTGCGCGGGCTCGCCGAGAGCGACGACGAGGACACGCAGCTTCGCGAGACGGCCGAGAAGATCGCGGCGTCACTGACGAAGAAGGCGAACGTCGGCGCTAATGCGCGTCGCAGCGGCGGCCGCTGATCACGCGGCCGCACGAGGGGCAGATGCGACGCCGATGCTTCGGCTCGAGTGCGTTCTTACCCAGTCCCGCCTTCACCATCAGGTAGCCCACGCCGGCTGCGGAGAGGACGAGGGAGAGGGAGTGCGTCATCATCGGCTTGGGTCCGGCGCCGCCGCGCGTGCGGGTGCGCTTGGAAGTACAACTCTCGCCGTCTCCGATCGGATACGTGTGTGTACAGCTCCGTCGTCGAGAGATCGGCATGTCCGAGCATCTCCTGAACCGAGCGGAGGTCGGCGCCGCCCTCGAGGAGGTGCGTCGCAAACGAGTGTCGGAGCAGATGCGGGTGCACGCGCGTGGGGTCGAGGCCGGCCTTCTCCGCTCGGCGCTTGAGGATGAGGAACGCACCCGCGCGCGTGAGCGCGCCGCCCTGTGCGTTGAGGAAGAGCTCCGGGCGATGGCGACGGTCGAGATGCGGCCGGCCGCGTGAGAGGTAGCGCCGAAGCGCTTCGACGGCCCGGCGTCCGATCGGCACGATCCGCTCCTTGTCGCCCTTGCCGACGCACCGGACGAGGCGGTCGTCGAGCGAGATCGACGCTTTCTCGAGTGAGACGGCCTCCGACACGCGGAGGCCGGCGCCGTAGAGGAGCTCGACGAGGGCGCGGTCGCGGAGGTCGCGCGGCTGCGTGCCGGCCGCGGCCTCGATCAGGCGCTCGGCCTCGCCGGGCGAGAGCGTGCGCGGCAACTTCGGACGGCGTCGCGGCAGGTCGAGCTCCGCCGCTGGATTGTCGTCTCGCTCCCCGAGCAATTGCTGGTGCCGGTAGAAGCTGCGCAGCGCCGCCGTGCGTCGCGCGAGCGTCGACGGCGCAAGGCCACCGGCGCGAAGCTCGGCGAGGTACCGCTCGAGGTCGTCCGTCGTCGCTGTCGCCGGAGACGCCTCGAGAAACGCGGACACGTGCTCGAGGTCGCGCCGATACGCCTCGACGGTGCGCGCCGCGCGACGCGTCGCGAGGAGGGCGAGGAAGCCTTCGACGGGCGGATCCACGTCTCGCTTCTTCGTTGTGCTGCCGGGCTCGTCCTGCGCAGGCGCTTGCCTTTAGGCTCTTCGCGGCCGTGAGGCTGCTCGCGATCGAACCCGGGACCGCTTGGTCGATCATGACGCTTCTGTTCGTCTGCACCCTGGCAATTCCGTTCGCGATCGGGTTGCGCTGGGGCTGGCGCGCAGGCTTCTTTGCCGTCCTGGCCTGGGCGATCCTCGGGTTCGCGATCTTCTCCTCGAGCGGCGACCTCGGATTGGGCGATGCGCTCGGCGTCGCTCTCGTCGTGTTCGCCGCTCCGTGGATCATGGCGCTCGCAGGCGGCGTGACGGTCCGCCGCAAGAGACTTTCGGGGTGATCGTCAGGACCGCGGATGCGCGCGGTCGTAGACTCGGCGCAGGCGCTTGCCGTCCACGTGGCTGTAGATCTGCGTCGTCGAGAGCGAGGAATGTCCGAGGAGCTCCTGGATCGTGCGCAGGTCGGCTCCGCCCTCGAGCAGGTGCGTTGCGAAGGCGTGGCGCAGCCGGTGCGGGTGCGGCGAGATCCGGCGCAGGGTGCTCGTGTCGAGCCGACGTCCGCGGACGGAGACGAAGAGCGCAGGCTCGGCACGCGCGACGAGTTCCGGGCGCGCGTGCTCGAGGTAGCGCGCGAGCCAGAACCCGGCCTCCTCGCCGAGCGGCACGACGCGTTCCTTGCCGCCCTTGCCGCGCACGCGGACGAGCTCCTGCTCGAAGTCCACGTCGTCGACGTCGAGCCCGACGGCCTCCGCGCTTCGCAACCCGGCCGAGTAGACGAGCTCCACGAGCGCACGGTTTCGCAAAGCGAGCGGGCCGTCGCCTTCGAGAGCCTCGAGCAGCTGCTCGATCTCGGCGGATCGCGGCGGGTCCGGCAGCCGCCTCGCACGGCGCGGACCGAGCGCGACGTCGGGCACGCGCGCCGGGCCGAGCGTGAAGCGCAGGAACGACCGAACGGCTGCGAGGCGCCGCGCCACGCTCGAGGGTGCGAGCCGCGAGCGCGCTCGTCCGAGCTCTGAAGCGTAATCGGCGAGCTCGCGCACTCCGATGCCGTCGAGACTCAGCTTGCGCGCGTCGAGCCAGCGCGCGAAGTGCTCGAGGTCGACGCGGTACGTGCGCCGCGTGGCGTCCGCGAACGAGGGGCTCGCCAGGAAGCGGTCGATCTCTCGCTCGAAGGCCACACGCGTCGATTCGCCCCGCCGCTCATAGCTCCTCGCGGAGTAGCGACCACATCACGAAATCCGACCGCCTCCCGAGGCGAGCGTTGTAGCGCTGCGCGCGAAGCACGCCCTCTCGCGTGAAGCCGGCTTTCTCCGCGACGCGATTCGACGCGACGTTCTCCGCGTCTGCGCGGAGCTGGATGCGCGCGAGCTCGGGCACGACGCCGAAAGCCCAGCGCGCCGCCGCACGCGTCGCCGCCGTCGCGACGCCGCGGCCTCGCGCTTCGGCGGCGACCCAGTAGCCGACCTCGGCGCAGCCGTCGTCGAGGTCCGAGAGGAAGCGCACGCCGATGCCGCCGACGACGCCGTCGATCCTGTCGATGTGGATCCCGAAGGTCGCGTTCGTCCCGCTGCGCCAGCCCTCGGCCGTCATCGCGAACCAGTTGTAGGCGTCAGATGGGGCATATGGATGCGGCACGAGGTCGAGGTACGTGGCGATCTGCGGGTCGTTGATGCGGCGCACGAGGGCGTCGGCGTCGTCCGCGCTCCAGGGGTGGAGCGCGACCGTTCCATCGACGACGGCTGTCGGTGTCAAATGCGGCATGGGCAGCGACCTCTCACTACGATAGGGCGCGATGGCCGCGACGGTTGAGCGCAGCGAAGCTCTGCTGCTTTCGGAATACGGGCTCAAGCCGAAAGGCCGCATTCACCGCAATCCGAGCACCGCCATGCTCTACACGCACGCGCTCGCGGGCAAGGAGGGCGTGCTCGCCGAGGGCGGGCCGCTCGTCGTCGACACCGGCGTCCACACGGGGCGCTCGCCGAAGGACAAGTTCATCGTCCGGGAGCGGGGCTCCGAGGACCGCATCTGGTGGGGAGACGTCAACAAGCCGCTCGAAGAGGAGAACTTCTTCGGGCTCCGCGACAAGGTCGTGGCGTACCTGAACGTGCAGCCGGTGCTGTACGTCGTCGACGCGTTCGCCGGCGCAGATCCCGCGCAGCGGATCGGGGTGCGTGTGATCACCGACCGCGCCTATCACGCGCTCTTCGCGAAGACGATGTTCATCGAGCCGAGCGACGACGACCTCGACACGTTCGAGGCAGACGCGCTCGTTCTGCACGCGCCGGCGCTCGAGGCGGAGCCGGACGAGGACGGCACGCGCAGCGGCACGTTCGTCGCGGTGCATCCGGCACGCACGGAGGTGCTGATCGGGGGCACCGAGTATGCGGGCGAGATCAAGAAGTCGATCTTCACCGTGATGAACGACCGCCTGCCGCTCGAGGGCATCCTCCCGATGCACTGTTCCGCCAACGTGGACGACGACGGCCGCGTCGCCGTGTTCTTCGGCCTCTCCGGAACGGGCAAGACGACGCTCTCCGCGGATCCCGAGCGGTGGCTGATCGGCGACGACGAGCACGGCTGGAGCGACAGCGGCGTCTTCAACATCGAAGGCGGCTGCTACGCGAAGGTGATCAGGCTCTCGGAGGAGGCCGAGCCGGAGATCTTCGAGACCACGCGCACGTTCGGCACGATCCTCGAGAACGTCGCCGTCGACGAGCGCGGCGTGCTCGACCTCGACGACGCGTCCAAGACCGAGAACACGCGGGCCGCGTACAAGCTCGAGCGCATCTCGCACGCGCTCCCCGAGAAGCGCGCCGGCCATCCGAGCTCCGTCGTGATGCTCACCGCGGACGCATTCGGCGTGCTGCCGCCGATCGCGCGGCTCACGCACGAGCAGGCGCTCTTCTACTTCCTGTCGGGCTTCACCGCGAAGCTCGCCGGTACCGAGATCGGCGTCACCGAGCCGCAGCCGACGTTCTCGACCTGCTTCGGCGCACCGTTCCTGCCCCAGCCGCCGAGCGTGTATGCGCGGATGCTCGGCGAGAAGCTCGCGGAGCACGACGTCACCGTCTGGCTCGTCAACACGGGCTGGACGGGCGGCCCGTTCGGCGAGGGCTCGCGGATGCCGATCGCGGCGACGCGCGGCCTCCTGCATGCGGCGCTCTCGGGATCGCTCGACGACGTGGAGTATCGGGTCGACGAGCTCTTCGGTCTCGAGGTGCCGAAGGAGGTTCCGGCTGTCGACTCGGCACTGCTCGATCCTCGTGCGACGTGGCGCGATCCCGAGGCGTACGACCGGCACGCCCGCGAGCTGGCGCAGATGTTCAAGGCGAACTTCGAGAAGTTCGAGGCCGACGCGCCGCCCGAGGTCACGGCGGCAGGCCCGCGCGTCTAGTCCACGGCCGCGCGATGTTGACGCTCGGTGCCGCGGGAGTCATCCGCGACGCCGAAGGCCGCGTGCTGCTCGTGCGCGAGTCGCATCCCGAATGGGAGCCCGAACAGGAGCCGTTCGTGACTCCGGGCGGCAAGATAGAGGACGGGGAGACGCCACGCGACGCCGCCGAGCGCGAGATCTTCGAGGAGACGGGCATCGTCGCGAAGGTCGGCCCGCTCGTCGGTGTGTACGTCTCGCGTGCGGACGACGTCCTCCTCGCGTTCGTGTTCCTCGCCGAGGTGACGGCGGGCGTCGCGACGGTGCCCGCGGGCGATGAGATCATCGAGGTCGGCTGGTTCGATCCGGCGCACCTGCCGACGCCGTGTCCGAGCATCTCGACCGCGGCGATCGCCGATGCCGTGGAGGGCCGACTCGGCGTCTACCGGGAGGTGTGAGGGAGGACACCGCTCCTTCGACCACCGGCACGAACTCATGGTCCCATCCGTAAGCTTGAGGACGTGGAAGCGAAGCACGACGTGCTGGTCGTCGGCGCGGGTTGCGCGGGCATGCGGGCAGCGATCGAGGCGTTCGACGCCGGTGCAGACGTGGGTGTCATCTCGAAGCTCCACCCGACGCGCAGCCACTCCGGCGCGGCCGAGGGCGGCATCAACGCGGCGCTCGGCAACGCGGGGGAGGACGACCCGGAGAAGCACACGTTCGACACCGTCAAGGGCTCGGACTACATCGGCGACCAGGACGCGATCGAGATCCTGTGCCGTGAGGCGCCGGGCGACATCTACCAGCTCGAGCACTGGGGCGCGTTCTTCTCGCGACGCGACGACGGCAAGCTCGCGCAGCGCCCGTTCGGCGCGGCCGGCTCGCCGCGCACCGTGTATGCGGCCGACATCACCGGCCACGTCCTGATCCAGGTTCTCTACGAGCAGCTGTGCCGGCGCAACATCACGGTGTACGAGGAGTTCTTCGCGTGGCGCCTCGTCATCAACGACGACCGCTGCCAGGGCGTCATCTGCTGGGACCTGCTCGACGGCGGCCTGCGGACGATCGGCGGCAAGACGGTGGTGCTCGCCACCGGCGGCGCCGGGCGCCTCTATCGCGCGACGACGAACGCGTATGCGTGCACCGGCGACGGCATGGCGATGGCGCTGCGTTCGGGGCTGCCGCTGAAGGACATGGAGTTCATGCAGTTCCACCCGACGACGCTGTTCCCGTCGGGAATCCTCATCACCGAGGGCTGCCGCGGCGAGGGCGGGTACCTGATCAACAAGGACGGCGAGCGCTTCATGAAGCACTACGCGCCGAACGCGATGGAGCTCGCGTCGCGCGACGTCGTCTCGCGCTCGGAGACGACCGAGATCGAGGAAGGGCGCGGCGTCAACGGCTCCATCTACCTCGACCTGCGGCATCTCGGGGCCGAGCGGATCATCGACCGGCTTCCCGGCTCCCGCGAGCTCGCGATGACCTACGCGGGAGTCGACCCGATCTACGACCCCATCCCCGTCAGGCCCGGAGCGCACTACCACATGGGCGGCGTCGACACCAACAACGACGGCCTCACGGAGCTGACCGGCCTCTACGCGTCCGGAGAGGCGGCGTGCGTCTCCGTGCACGGCGCGAACCGCCTCGGAGGCAACTCGCTGATGGAGACGATCACGTTCGGCCGGCGCTCCGGACGTGCCGCGGCCGAATGGGCGCTGTCGCATACGACGGTCGAGGTGCCGGAGTCGCAGGAGCGTGACGCCGAGCACGACCTCCAGGAGCTGCTCGACCGGCCCGGCGGTGAGCGCCCGTGGAAGATCCGCGACGAGCTCGGCGCGTCGATGCTCGAGAACTTCGGCGTCTTCCGGCGCGAAGAGAAGATGGTGCGCCAGGTGGAAATCATCGACGAGCTGCGCGAGCGCTATGAAAACGTCTACGTCGAGGACAAGGGCGAGGTCTTCAACAGCGATCTCACGCAGGCGATCGAGCTCGGGTACATGCTCGACCTCGCCGCGTGCATGCTCCAGGCCGGCATCGCGCGCAAGGAGAGCCGCGGAGCGCACTCGCGACCGTACGACTATCCCAAGCGCGACGACGCTCGCTTCATGAAGCACTCGATCACGCGCTGGGTCGACGGGCAGCCGGAGCTGTCGTACAAGGACGTGCGCTTCACGAAGTACGAGCCGACGGAAAGGAAGTACTGATGCAGCGGATCGCCCTCGTGTTCATGGTTCTGCCGCTCGCTCTCGCGGCGTGCAGCGGCACCGAGTCGCGCGTCGCGCGCCAGCTGACACCGACGGCGTCGGTGCGGCAGGCCGCGAACAAGACGACGGCGGCGACGAGCGCGCACCTGACGTTCAACGCCTCCGGCGCGTTCGGCGGGCAGAACGGCTCTCTGACCGGCAGCGCCGATTTCGACAATGCCAACCATCGCGGCTCGTTCCATCTCGACGTGCCGGAGTACGGCGCATTCGACCTGATCCTCGACGGCAATACGGCATACGTGGGAGCTCCCTTCCTGAAGGCGTTCCTGCCCGCGGGGAAGACGTGGCTCAAGCTCGACGGAAAGACGCGCAGCAGTGCGCTGCCGAAGTCGATTCCGCAGGATCCGAAGGAGGCGCTGGCGCGCTTGAAGAAGCTCGCCGACGTACGCAAGGTCGGCGAGGAGACGATCGACGGAGTGACCACGACTCACTACCACGGCGTCGGCCGCCTCGACCACGGCGCGTTCGACGTGTGGATCGGCAACGACGACGGGTACGTCCGTCGCGTGCGCGCGGGAGCGAACGGCAAGCAGGGGCACGGCGAGCTCGTCGTCACGCTCTCGGACTTCGGCGAGTCCGTTTCCGTGACTCCGCCGCCGGCGTCCGAGACCGCGGACGCGGCGGCCCTCATGAGCTCCTTCAAGACCAACCTCTTCAAGCGCGGATGAAGGTCGGCCTCAAGATCTGGCGGTACGACTCGTCGACGGGCGACCGCGCGCTGAAGGAGTACGAGCTCGACGCGCCGGAGGAGGCGACCCTCCTCGACTGCCTCGATCTCATCAAGGACCAGCAAGACGGCACGCTCGCGTACCGCAAGAGCTGCCGGATGATGATCTGCGGCTCGTGCGGCATGCGCATGGACGGCGCCGCGGTGCTCGCGTGCAAGACGCGCATGTACGAGATCGCGGAGAGCGGCCACGTGCCGGTCGTCTCGGCGATGGGCAACCTGCCGATCGTCAAGGACCTCGTCGTCGACATGACGCCGTTCTGGTCGAAGTTCCGCGCGGTCGGGCCGTGGCTGAATCCCGGCTACGACCAGCCGGCCGACGGCAAGGAGTACCGGATCTCGCAGGAGCGCATGAACGTCATCCACAAGGAGTCGCTCTGCATCAACTGCGGCTGCTGCGTGTCCGAGTGCAACGCCATGGAGGCGGACCCGGAGTTCCTCGGCCCGCAGGCGCTCGCGAAGGGGATGCGCTTCGTCGGCGATCCGCGCGAGGCGAAGGCCGTCGAGCGGCTCGAGGACTACAACTCGGAGCACGGGATCTGGGACTGCACGCGGTGCTACTTCTGCAACGAGCGCTGCCCGAAGGGCGTCGACCCGCGCGACGCGATCGCGAAGCTCGGCGCCGAGTCGATCAAGCACGGCATCGACCGCGACATGGGCGCGAAGCACGCGAAGTGGTTCGTCACGTCCGCGAAGACGACGGGCTGGCTGCGCGAGACCGAGCTCGTGCCGAAGACGCAGGGGATCAAGGCGGCGATCCAGCAGACGGGCTTCGCGCTCGGCCTGCTGAAGCACGGCAAGGTGCCGCTGCCCGTGCCGCCGCACGTCGCAAAGGACGTGCCGCAGGCGCGCGCGCTCCACGACATCGTGAACTCGCAGGACCGGCTGGGCGCGCTCGGGATCGTGCAGGGCGAGCGCGCGCTGTCGCGCCTCGAGCACGGCACCCACGCCGGGGGCAACGCGGAGCGCGGGCCCTACGGCGAGGGCTCGTTCCCGCGGCCGTTCCTCCCCGGCGAGGACGGCGCTCCGCCGGCCGGCGGGGACGAGGGCATGGGCAGCCGCACGCAGGCCGACGTGACGCCCGGCGCGGAACCGACGAAGAAGCCCGGCGGCGGCGCCTGATGGCCAGGGTCGCGTACTACAAGGGCTGTCTCGCCTCCCTCTCGGCGAAGGAGCTCGACATCTCGACTCAGGCGCTGGCGCCGATGCTCGATCTCGAGCTCGAGGAGCTGGAATCGGTCACGTGCTGCGGCGCCGGGGACATTCACGAGGCCGAGCCGGACTACTACCTGCACCTGAACGCGCGCATCCTCGCGTACGCGGAGGCGACCGGCGCCGACACGCTCATGACGATCTGCAACGTCTGCACGCTCAACCTGCGACAGGCGAACTGGCAGCTCAAGGGCGACGAAGCACTCCGCGAACGCGTGAACGCGAACCTCGCCGCGGTTGGCGTGCCCGCGTACTCCGGAAGCGTCGACGTGAAGCACTTCCTCTGGCTCGTCGCGGAGGGCGAGGGCTACGAGCTGCTGAAGCAGGCTGCCCACAAGGGGCTGAAGGGCCTGAAGGTCGCGCCGTTCTACGGGTGCCAGATCCTGCGGCCGTCGAAGATCATGGGCTTCGAGGATCCGGACCGGCCGTGGTCGCTCGAGAAGATCATCGAGGCGTGCGGGGGCGAGCCGATCGACTATCCGGCGAAGATCAAGTGCTGCGGCTTCCCGATCATCCAGGCACGCGAGGAGACCGCACTTCAAGAGCTGATCCAGCCCATCGAGCAGGCGATGGAGCGCGGGGCGGACGCGATGGTCACGCCGTGCCCGCTCTGCCACCTGTCGCTCGACGCGTGGCAGTCGAAGCTGCGCGCTTCGACCGGCCGTGACTTCCGCATGCCGATCCTGCACCTCTCCCAGTTGATCGGCGTCGCCGCCGGCTTCGAGGAGTCCGCACTGCGGTTCAAGCGGCACGTCGTGTCGGTCGAGCCGGTCGTCGCGAAACTGCAAGCCTGAAACCGCTCGCGGCAGTCGCGGCGGCGGCGCTCGGCTGGGCGTGGTTCGAGGCGGGCTGGGTGCGGCTCGACACGCTCGAGGTCCCGCTGCCGGGCCTTGCGCCCGAGCTCGACGGCCTCCGGATCGCGCACCTGTCGGACTTCCACCTCGGCATGCGCGGGCGCTCCACGAATGCCGTCGAGAAAGCGGTCGAGTGGGTCGACGAGCGGCAACCCGACCTGACGCTTCTCACCGGCGACCTTCTGACGCGCGCGTCGGGAGAAGCCACGCTCCGCGCGCTGCTGCCGCGGCTGCCACGTGCCTATGCGATCCTCGGCAACCACGACCTCGCGATCAGCCGCGACCCGTTCGTCGAGCGAACGTTCGTGACCGACCTCTCGCCGGTCCGGCTGCTGTCGGACGAGGCAGTGACGCTCGACGTCCGCGGCCGGCGGGTGTACATGGCCGGCGCCGATCCACGCTCGCGCTGGGTGAAGTCCCGGCCGCAACCGCGCGATCTCGCGGTTCCACGCGAAGAGGCCGACCTCCGGATCCTGCTCGTGCATTACCCGGAGCTCGTCGACGACCTGCGGCCCGGCGCGTTCGACCTCGTCGTCTCGGGTCACATGCACGACGGGCAGATCTGCCTGCCGTACCCGGGCGGCAAGCTGCGGTTCGCGCACCTCAGCGCGCGTTACACGCACGGGCTCTACCGGACGCGCGGCGGCTCGATGCACGTGTCCGCCGGGCTCGGCACGACGTTCGTTCCGTTCCGTTTCGCGGCGCGACCCGAAGCCACGGAACTAGTGCTACAAGGTGAAGCGCGATGAGCACCCGGGTCGTGGGCCTCACGGGCGCGACGCTCGAGACGACGCCGAGCGTCTGCCACACGTGCGTCTGGTGGCAGTCGCGGCTCGGGCGCGAGACGGAGAAGCGGCGCTGGATCGAGCGGATCGAAGACGACTCGGGCTCCTGGGGCGCCGTCTACCACGACGACGACGGGCGGCTCCTCGGCTCGATGCAGTTCGGGCCGGCGAGCTTCTTCCCGCGCGCGCAGGAGCTGCCGGCCGGGCCCGCGAGCGACGACGCGTTCCTCGTCACGTGCGCGTACCTCTCCGAGCCGACGACGCCCTGGGTGATGCAGTCGCTCTTTCTCACCGCGATCGGGGAAGCACGAGAACGGCACGCGCCGGCGCTCGAGGCGTTCGCATACCGCTATCGCGAGGGCGAGTCGGCGTACGAGCGCTTCGAGGTGCACCGCACCGTGTTCCCGCGCGACTTCCTGGCCGACTTCGGCTTTCGCACGCTGCGCGCGCAGGGCCGCGTCGAGCTGTGCCGCCTCGAGCTCGGCGGCCTGCAGCCCGTGCTGGAGGGCAAGCGCGTGGAAGTGCTCCGCAAGCTGCGCGAGGTCTTCGCGCCACCTTCGCCGGTGCCGCAGCGCATCCCGTAAGCAGGCGTAAAGCCGCTCAGGCAGCGAGCGCGCTGCGCTCGACGAGCAGCTGCGCGATCTGCACGGCGTTCAGCGCTGCGCCCTTGCGCAGGTTGTCGCCTGCGACCATCAGCGCGAGGCCGTTCTTCGTCGTCGGGTCGTGGCGCAGCCTGCCGACGAGCACCTCGTCGACACCCGCGGCCTGCTTCGGGCTCGGGAAGTCGACGAGTCGCAGGCCCGGCGCGTTCGCGAGCACGTCGCGAGCCTGCTCGGGCGAGAGCGCGTCTTCGGTCTCGATCCACACGGCCTCGAGGTGACCGACGAGGACCGGGACGCGCACGCACGTCGCGTGCACCGGCAGGTCCGGCAGCTCGAGGATCTTGCGCGTCTCCTCGTGGATCTTCGCCTCCTCCTCGAAGAGCTCGCCGTCGAATTCCCAGTCGCCGCGCAAGTCGTGATCCTCGACGGGCTCCGCGCGCAGCCGCTCCATCGACTGCTTGCCGGCGCCGGAGACGGACTGATACGTCGCGAGCCGGACGCTCCTCAGGCCGACAGAATCATGCAGCGGCTTGAGCGCGACCACGAGCTGGATCGTCGAGCAGTTCGGCACGGCGATCACGCCGTTGTGCTCGAGCGCGCGGTCGCCGTTGACCTCCGGCACGACGAGCGGCACGTCGGGTTCCATGCGCCACGCGGAAGACTTGTCGATCGCGACCGCGCCGCCGCGCACGACGTGCGGCACGAGCTCGCGGGACGCCGACGCGCCGACCGCCGAGAAGCAGACGTCGAGGCCGCCGGCCTCGAGCGCCTCCGGTGTCGCCTCTTCGACGATGCGGCCGTCCAACTCGCTGCCGGCCGACCGCGCCGACGCGAAGTAGCGCACGTCGTCCCAGTCGCGCAGCAGCTCGCGCAGGACGCCGCCGACGGCGCCGGTCGCTCCGAGGACGCCGATCCTAGGCAAGCTCGAACGCCTCGTGGAGCGCGCGGACGGACTTCTCGACGTCGTCCGTCGGAACGTGGCACGCGATCTTGATCGCCGACGTGGTCACGACTACGGGCTCGACTCCTTGTTCGCGTAGCGTCGCGAAGGTCTTCGCGGCGACGCCGGGGTGGCTCTTCATTCCGGCTCCCACGACGCTGACCTTCCCGAGGTCGTCGCGCAGCGACCACGCGGCGCCGATTCGAGCGAGCGTCCGCTCGACGTCGAATCGGTCCTCGCTCGGCGCGGAGAAGAGGATCTCGCCGGCGCTCACCTGCACGATCGTGTCGACGTTCACCGACGCGTGCGCGAGCGCGTCGAAGAGGTCCGCGGCGCCGATACCGGTCGCGCGGTAGACGAGCTCCTCACGCGTGTGCACGACGCCGGAGATGATCGCTTTTTCGAGCATCGGATCCTCCTCCTCGGTGATCCATGTCCCGTCCGCATCGGCGAACGTCGAGCGGACGTGAAGCCTCACATTGTGATTTCGCGCGAACTCGACCGAGCGTAGCTGGAGGACGCGCGCGCCGGAAGCCGCCATCTCGAGCATCTCGTCGTAGCTGAGCGCGTGGAGCTTCTGCGCGTTCGGCGCGATGCGCGGATCCGCCGTGAAGACGCCCTCGACATCCGTGTAGATCTCGCACGTCTCGGCGCCGAGAGCCGCTGCGAGGGCGACTGCGGTGAGATCGGTGCCGCCGCGGCCGAGCGTGGTGATGTCGAGCGACTCGCTCGACACGCCCTGGAACCCCGCGACGAGCACGATGCGTCCCGCGTCGAGCGCGTCGTGAATGCGCTTCGCGCGCACCTCGACGATCTTCGCCTTGCCGTGGACGGTGTCCGTGACGATGCCCGCCTGCGAGCCCGTGAGCGAGATCGCCTGGTGGCCGAGGTCGACGATCGCCATCGCCGCGAGCGCGCACGAGATGCGCTCGCCGACGGAGATGAGCATGTCGAGCTCGCGCGGATCGGGATGCTCGGAGACCTCACGCGCGAGGTCGAGCAGCTCGTCCGTCGTGTCGCCCATCGCCGAGAGGACTCCGACGACACGGTTGCCCGCCTCTCGCGCCTCGACGAGCCGCCGCGCGACGCCCTTCAGGCGCTCGGGCCCCGACACCGAGGTGCCGCCGAACTTCATCACGACGGTGCCCGCGTGCAGTTGGCGCTCGTCCGCTGCGATCTCGGGGATCGCCTGGTACGTCGCCTCCTGCGTCACGACATCTCCCTCCGGCCGGAGAGCGCGCGGCCGAGCGTCACCTCGTCCGCGTACTCGAGGTCGCCGCCGACCGGCAGGCCGCTTGCGAGCCGAGTGACCCTGACGTGGCCGCGGAGCCGGTCTGCGAGGAAGGCGGCCGTCGCCTCGCCCGTCATGTTCGGGTTCGTCGCGAGCACGACCTCCTGCACGCCGTTCCGCTCGACGCGGCGGATCAGCTCGTCGATGCGCAGGTGCTCGGGCTCGACGCCGTCCAGGGGCGAGAGCGAGCCGCCGAGCACGTGGTACAGGCCGCGGTACTCGTGCGTTCGCTCGAGCGAGAGCAGGTCGACCGGTTGCTCGACGACGCAGATCGTCGTCTGGTCGCGGCGCGCGTCCTCGCAGATGCCGCAGAGCTCGGTCTCGGTGAGGTTGCCGCATTGCGAGCAGAAACGAACGCGCTCCTTGACGTCCTCGATCGCGCCGGCGAGGGCGAGCGCCTCGTCCTTCGGCCGCGAGAGCAGGTGGAACGCAAGGCGCTGCGCCGTGCGCTGGCCGACGCCGGGAAGCTTCGTGAGCTGGGCGACGAGGTTGTCCACCGCGGGCGAGAGCACCCGGCCATTGTGCCGTTTGGTCCCGGCCGTCACGGGCAGGGGAGGGCGATGCGGATCGTCGTCACCGGAGCCACGGGCAACGTCGGAACGAGCCTCCTCGACGCACTCGAGCGCGACGAGCGGGTGGATTCCGTGCTCGGCGTCGCGCGGAGACCGCCGGCCGCGCGGGACGACGGGAAGACGGAGTGGGCACGCGCGGACGTCACGACCGACGAGCTCGCGCCGCTCGTACGGGGCGCCGATGCCGTCGTCCACCTGGCGTGGGCGATCCAGCCTTCGCGTGACCTGGCCAAGCTGCGTCGCACGAACGTCGACGGCTCGGCGCGCGTCTTCCGCGCGGTTGCCGACGCGGGCGTGCCGGCGCTCGTCCACGCGTCGTCGGTGGGCGCCTACTCGCCCGGGCCGAAGGACAGGTTCGTGGACGAGTCGTGGCCGTCCGGCGGGATCCCGACGAGCTTCTACTCCCGCCACAAGGCGGAGGTCGAGCGGCTGCTCGATCGCTTCGAGCAGGAGCACCCGTCGGTGCGGAGCGTTCGCCTCCGGCCGGCGCTGATCTTCAAGCGCGAGTCCGCCGAGGAGCAGCGCCGCCTCTTTGCCGGGCCGTTCCTGCCGAGTGCGCTCGTGCGGCGCGGTCTGATCCCGTTCGTGCCGGACGTGCCGCGCCTGCGCTTCCAGGTCGTGCACTCGTACGACGTCGGCGAGGCCTACCGGCTCGCGGCGACCGGCGACGCGCACGGCGCCTACAACGTCGCGGCCGATCCAGTCGTCGACCCGGACGCGCTCGCGCGCCTCCTGCACGCACGCAAGGTGCCGGTCCCGGAGAGCGTGCTCCGCGGCGCGACGTCGCTGACCTGGAAGCTTCGCCTGCAGCCTTCGCCGCCCGGCTGGATCGACCTCGCGCTGCAGACGCCGCTGCTCGACGCGTCGCGTGCACGGGACGAGCTCGGCTGGTCGCCGCGGTTCACCGGCCTGCAGGCGCTGGAGGACGTGCTGCGAGGCATTCGCGAGCACGCCGGCTCGGACACGCCGCCGCTCGAGCCGTCCGACTCACGCGTGCACGAGGTGGTGCAGACGCGGATCGGCGGCGACGAGTGATGGAGCTGTACAGCGATGTACAGCCACATCACTTTGCGCACTCGAGCAGCACCTCGGTCACTTCGCGCGGCGCGGTGAGCATCGCCATGTGCTTCGTGTCGATCTCCCGGTAGTCCCAGCCGGTCTCGCAGCGGACGCGCTCCGCGACCGGCTTGAACCCGGACTGCGCGCACAGGACGTACGTGCGAGGCACCGACGCGCCGGCGCCCGTCAGCGCGACCGGCTCGGCCATGCAGCGGAGCGGCGTCGTCGTCAGGCGCTCGCGCAGGAGCTCGTAGTGCTCCGGGTCGGCGCCGACGTACTCCGGCGGGATCGGAGGGATGAGCCCGTCCTTCGCGTGCGAGGTCATGAAGCGTTCGAGGTCGGGCCGCTCCGTCCAGGCGGTGTCGCCGTCGCGCGGCGCCAACGCGTCCAGGTACACGAGGCGTGCGATCCGCTCCGGTACGCGATCGGCCGCCAGGGTGATCGGCATGCCGCCGTACGAGTGGCCGACGAGGACGACGTCGCTCAGATCGCCGATCGCGTCGACGATCTGCTGCGCGTGATGCTCGACCGTCGTCTCGGCGTCGTGCAGCTCGAGGTCGAGCGCGCGCACCTCGTGACCCGCCTCGCGCAGCGCCGGCGCGACCGGATCCCAGTTCCAGCCGCCTCCGCCGGCGCCGTGCACGAGGACGAACGGCTTCAGGGCCGGTGCCTAGAGACCGAGGCCGAGCGAGCCGAGGTCGCCGAGCGCGCCGAGGTTCATCTTCGATTTGGCGAGCTCCTCGGCGGCCGACAAGGCGGAGTTCACCGCCGCGAGCACCAGGTCCTCGAGCGTCTCGGGATCCTCGGGGTCGATCGCCTCCTTCTTGATCTTGATCTCGAGGAGTCGTCCCGGTGCCCGTGGCCTTGACGGTGACGGCGCCGCCGCCGGCGCTGCCCTCGACCGTCTCGTTCGCCATCTCCTCCTGCGCCTTCTGCATGTCCTCCTGCATCTGCTGCGCCTGCTGCATCAGCTTGTTCAGATCCATGTTCATGACTCGGTGATCTCCTTCGCGTCGAAGGTTTCCTTGACGAGCTGGTAGATCTCCTCTTCCCCCGCCGGCGTGTCGTCATCCTCCTCGGCGGGCGCGCCGCCCTCGCCGAGCACGAACTCGAGCGCGACCTTGCGCCCGGTCAGCTCGTAGAGAACGTCACGGAGGAGCGTCGAGTTCTTCGGCTCCTCGGCGAGCTTGCGGTGGAACGACGCGGTCGGCGGAAACTCGATGGTCAGCGTGTCTTCGACGAGGCCGACCGGCCGCGCCTCGGTGAGCATCGATGCCGTCGGAATCGACTTCTCGCTCAGGGCGGGAAGCACCGTGCGCTGCCACGCCTCCTGGAGCTGCTCCAGCTCGACGGACGGCGGCTCGGCTGCCGGAGCGGGGCTCGTCTCCACGGGCGCTGTCTCGGGGACTGTCCCTGTGACAACGCTGCCGCGGCCTCGTTCGAGCTGGTCTAGGCGAAACGCCAGTGCCTCTCGCGACATGTCCGCGGCGGGACGCGTGACCTTCACGAGCGCGAGCTCGAGCGGCAGGCGCGGGTCGCCGCCCTGGCGCATGTCGTCCACGGCCACGGCGAGCAGGTCGATCAGCCGCACGACGACCGGCGCGCCGAGCTGGTTCGCCTGCGCCGCGAGCCGGTCGCGCGTCTCCTCGGTCAGCGGCAGCGAGTCGGGCACCTCGCCCATGTGCTGGACGAGCATGAGCGCGCGCAGGTGCTCGAGCAGGTCGAGCACGAGACGGCCGATGTCCTGTCCCTGCGCCGCAAGCTGCTCGACGAACGTCAGCGCTCCGGCGGTGTCGCCGTCGACGACGAGGTCGCAGAGCCGGAAGAGTGCCTCCTCCTCGACCGCGCCGAGGAGCTGCAGGACGTCCTGCACGGTGATGCGGCTCTCGGTCGCGGCAGCGAGCTGGTCGAGCGTCGACTCGGCGTCGCGGTACGCGCCGCGCGCGCCGCGTGCGACGAGCGCGAGAGCCTGATCCGGCACGTCGATCTTCTCCGCGTCCGCGATCAGGCGGAGTTTCTGCACGAGCTCCGCGAACCGGGGGCGCTGGAAGACGAACGTCTGGCAGCGCGAGCGCACCGTCGGCAAGACCTTGGCGAGATCCGTGGTGCAAAAGACGAACACGAGGTGCGGCGGCGGCTCCTCGATCAGCTTCAGCAGCGCGTTCCAGGCGGCGTCGGTGAGCTGGTGCGCCTCGTCGAGGATGTAGACCTTGTAGCGCCCTTCCGCCGGCTGGAGGACGACGCGCTCGCGGATCTCGCGGATGTCGTCGATGCCGCGCTGCGATGCGGCGTCCATCTCGATCACGTCGAGTGACGAGCCGTTCGCGATCGCGAGGCACGCGTGGCACGTCTTGTCCGGATTCGGGGTCGGCCCCTGCGCGCAGTTGAGCCCCTTCGCGAGGATGCGCGCGAGCGACGTCTTCCCCGTGCCGCGTGGGCCGGCGAAGATGTACGCCTGCCGCACCTGCCCGGCCGAGATCGCGTTCTTGAGCGTGCGGACGACCGGCTCCTGACCGACGACCTCGTCGAAGTCCTGCGGGCGGTACTTCCGATAGAGCGCCGTCACCGGACCGATTCAACCAGAGTAGGGTTAGCCGGTGCGCGCGCCCGCTCCTGAAGCCGTCAGGGTCACGCCGGAGCTGCTCCTGCAGGTGCGCCGCCCCACCGATCTGGCGCTGGCGCCGGACGGAAGGCGGCTCGCGTACATCGTCTCGCCGTCATTCCGAGAGAAGGGCAAGCCGTTCGAGTCGCGCCTCTGGATCGACGACGCGCCCGCCACCGAGGAGGGCGCAGCCGATGCACTGCCGCGCTACTCAACGGACGGAGCGCTCGGGTATGCCTCTGACCGCGGGCACGCCGGCCGCCTATCGCTCTGGATCCACGGCCGCGGCGAGCTCGGCGAGATCCCCGGCTCCGTGGAGGACATCGCGTGGTCGCCCGAGGGCACGACGCTGCTCGTGCTCGCTGCCGATCTCGGGTCCGACCGGGCCGGCGCGCAGGCGGCGACGAAGATCAGGGAAGCCGGCGGGGACGAGCAGGATCCGAAGGTGCTCAGGCCTGCGACGTTCTGGCGCCGCCTCTACCTCGTCGATGCCGAGTCGGGCGCAACGCGCGAGGTGCAGCCCGACGGCGTGAACGTGTTCGAGTTCGGCTGGGCGGGCGGCAAGGTCGCGGCCGTGTGCACCGACGATCCGTCCGAGAGCGCGTGGTACGACGCGTGGATCGGGCTGATCGACATCGAGACTCGTAGCGTCGAGCGGATCCACGAGCCCGAGTGGCAGCTGCAGTGCCCGGTCGTCTCGCCGGGCGGACGCGTCGCCTGGATCGAGGGCTTCGCGTCCGACCGCGGAGTCGTCACCGGCACGGTCAACGTGCACGGCGTCGGCCCGCTCGCGCCCGAGCTCGACGTGACGTGGATCGACTTCGCGGACGAGGAGACGCTCTGGTACGCGGGTTGGCGCGGCGCCGGCTCGATGTACGGGCAGCTGGCGGTCGACGGGTCGCACTCGCTCGACGTCTCGGGCGACTTTCTCCTCGGCGCGCGCTTTCAGCCGCGCGTCATGCCGTACCCGGACGGCTCGAGCGTCGCAGCGGTGTTCGAGTCCCCGCTCGCACCTCCCGAGATCGCGCGCTTCGAGCCGGGCGCGGAGGCCGAAGAGCTGACGTCGCTCAACAGCGAGCTCGCTGCGGAGCTTCCGGGCGCGGAATGGCGCCCGTACGCGTGGGACTCGTTCGACGGCCTGCGCATCGAAGGGCTGCTCGCGCTGCCGCGCGGGCACGAGAACGGCGCGCTGCCGCTCGTCGTGTACGTGCACGGCGGCCCGACCTCGACGTGGGCGTGGAGCTTCGCGCCGCTGCTGATGCAGATGATGCTCCGCGAGGGGTACGCGCTCCTGCTGCCGAACCCGCGCGGCTCGAGCGGCCGCGGGCAGGAGTTCGCCCGCGCGAACCTCGGCGAGATGGGCGGCGGCGACCTGCAGGACATCCTCGCCGGCGTCGATGCGCTCGTCGCCGACGGCATCGTCGACACCGAACGCGTCGCGATCACCGGCGGCAGCTACGGCGGCTTCATGTCGTCCTGGGCGATCACGCAGACGGACCGCTTCGCGGCGGCGATCCCCTTCGCGGTCGTCACCGACTGGACGAGCTTCCACTACACGACGAACATCGGCCACTTCGACGCGCTCTTCCTGCAGGGAGAGCCGACCGATACCGATGGGCCTTACCCGAAGTGGTCGCCGGTCTTCCACGCGCGCAACGTGAAGACGCCGACGCTGATCATCCACGGCGAGGACGACCTGTGCACGCCGCTGCCGCAGGCGACCGAGTTCTACAACGCGCTCGTCGAGGCCGGGTGCGAGGTCGAGCTCGTGATCTATCCCGCGCGAGGGCCACGGTTGGACGGAGCGCGAGCACCAGATCGACGCGTGGAACCGCGCGCATGCGTGGCTCGACAGACACGTCAAGAGGGACGAATGAGCCACGTCCGCATCGAGTACTGCGTCCCCTGAGGGGCGCTCCCGAACGCCGTCGGTTTGACGGCGCAGATTCTCGAGGAGTTCGAGGAGACCGTCGACGGCGTCGAGGTCGTGACCGGCGTCGGCGGCGTCTTCGACGTGCACGTCGACGGCGAGCTCGTCTTCGAGAAGAAGATGCTCGGGCGCTATCCCGATCCCGAAGACGTGATGCCGCTCCTGCGTCCGCGTCTGGCGGGTTAGGTTCTTGGCCGTCGAGCCAACGGAGGCGATCGTGACTGACGCGAAGAAGGTCCTCGAACAGGCGATCAAGCTTTGGAACGCCAGTGAGCGGGAGCCGTGGGCTGACCTCTATGCCGACGATGTCGTCTACGAGGCGCCTGGTGGGGCCCGAATTTCCGGTCTGGCGAACCTGAAGGCGGAGTACTTCGATGCGCTAGTGACGGCAGCCCCTGACCGGAGCAGCCGCGACGTGATGCTGATCGCGGAGGGCGACCATGTCGTGGAACAGGCGAGGTATACCGGTACGCACACGGGCCCTCTGCGAAACCCAGACGGTGTCGAGGTTCCGGCCACCGGAAGAAGCTTCGACTTTCCGTTCGTCGGCGTCTTCCGGGTCGAGAACGGCAAGATCAGCTCGATCCGCATCTATTACGACCAGGTCGAACTCTTCACACAACTGGGACTGATGCCGGCAGCAACGCCGAGTTGACGGCACAACGTGACGAGCAAGCAAGACAGGCCGTTGAGCGTGCTCCGATTTCTGGGCGTCGCAGGGGCGATCGTCGTGGCGCCGATCCTGGCGTTCGCCGTCTGGCTTCTCGCCACGCACGCTCTGAGTTCCGGAGTGACACCGTAGGATTGCGCCGTGTCGTTCACGCTCAGGAACATCAAGGAGGACCTGGAGGACATCGGCTCGAGGTTCGACGGCGCGCCGGACCTCGAGTTCCGTGCTGCGACGAAGCCGCTCAAGCTCGAGGAATCCGCCCTGAGCTACCAGCGCGTCCCGCCGGGCTATCGCTTTCCGTACGGCCACTCGCACGTGAAACAAGAGGAGGTGTACGTGGTCGTGCGCGGCAGCGGGCGGATGAAAGTCGACGACGAGATCGTCGAGCTCAAGGAATGGGACGCGGTGCGCGTCCCGCCCGGTATGTGGCGAGGCTACGAGGCCGGGCCAGAGGGCCTCGAGATCATCGTCATCGGCGCGCCGAACCTCGGCGACGATCCGCGCGGAGACGTCGACGGCCGCCGCGGCTGGTGGGCTGAGTAGCCGCTCGCGTCGCGGTCGAGATCCCGGCCTGCCTCAGTGGGACGGGATGTGCTGACGGCGCCGCCTGCTCTGTGCGACGACCGTGAGCGCGATCCCGACTGCGATGAGCGGGATTGCGATTCCTGGGCTGACGAGCTCCGCGAGCATCAGCGCCGCACCGCCGAGCATCAGCACGATCGCCACGACGAGCACGAGAAACTCGGTCGGAGGCATGTGCATCACGAGGTCTCATCTCCCTTCGTCTGCGGTCAGCTTCGCCTCGAGCACGACGGGACGCATCGGTGAAGTCGCGGAAAGCCTTGCGCTTCCTACCGATGCCACGCCGGGTTGCGGCGGGAAGGAGTGGCTGCTATAGTTAACCATCATGTTAAGTGTTGTCCCGGAACCGACGAGCGAGGATCTCGATCTGCTCTTCGGTGCGCTCGCCGACGCCACCCGCCGGGGCATCGTCGAGCGACTCGCCGTCGGTGAGGCGACGGTCACGGAGCTCGCGGCTCCCTTCTCGATCAGCCTCCCGGCGATCTCCCGACACCTCAAGGTGCTCGAGCGCGCGTCGCTCATCACCCGAAGCCACCAAGGCAGGTGGCGGCACGCGCGACTCTCCCCGACGTCGCTTGCCGGCGCGGCTGCGTGGCTCTCGCTGCAGGAACGGCTCTGGGCCGAGAGATTCGACCGGCTCGACGACCACCTCGCGCGACTGCAGCCGACGTCCCAGACCCAGACCACGACCAAGAGAGGGAGGCCATGACCACGACAACCCCACAGCTCGCCCTGACGCACATCGTCGACGCACCGCGCGCGCTCGTCTACCAGGCGTTCACGGACCCCGATCACTTCGCGGCATGGTGGGGCCCGTTCGGCAACTCACTGCCCCGCGACGAGATCGAATTCGACGTGCGGCCGGGCGGCCATCAGCGGTGGTCGGAGGTCTTTCCAGGCAAACCCGGCGTTTGGACCCACGGCCGCATCGACCTCACGGACGTGGTCGACGGCGAGCTGCTCGACGGCCTCATGCACATCACCGGCAACCTGCCAGGGGGCTTCGAGCCGTTCGAGACGAGGATGCGAGTCGAGTTCTACGACGAGACAGACGGACGGACGCGACTCGAGATCCGCCAGTGGCTCCCCGAGCGGTACGTGTCCCCCAGCAAGGGAGGTTGGGGCGAGGCGCTCACCAAGCTGGACACCGTGCTCGCCGCGCATCCAACCCGTTAACGGTCAAGAGAGCGGCCGCGAAAATGCCTGCCCACACAAGCCGGAACAGAGGCCAGCCGTCAAGTGACAGTGAGTTCCGAAATGACGCCGAGCGCGTTCCGGG
>CAVXZL010000002.1:0-32313 GCA_963766345.1 uncultured Actinomycetes bacterium
CCCGAACGACGCGTCGACGTTCTACTTCACGATGTTCAACTACGGCGCGTTCCGCGCGCACATCACGCCGGCCGGCACGACGGTCACGCAGATCTTCACCGAGCCGAACCCGAACCCGCCGGGGCCGTCGGGCCTCGCGGGCATTCGCTTCGAGCTCGCCGTGGCAGGGCTGCCGAACGGCAAGACGCGCGTCTACCTCGGCGAAGGCTCCGACGAGGTCGGCGGCACGCCGCCGACGGTCGACGCCTCGAAGCTCTGGCGGACGGACGACGCCGCCGCGGCGACGGGAAACGCGAGCTGGACGCTGCTGTCGAACAAGACGGACGGCACGCCCGGCTACAGCTCGTACGACTTCTGCCGGAACCAGTGCTCGTACGACATGCCGGTCGCGTCGCCGCCCGGACAGCCGGACGAGGTCTGGCTGGGCCAGGTCACGCAGTACCTCAAGGAGTCGCCGTCGCGCACGGCGCACTACCGCTCGAACGGCCGCGCGGTCATGCGCTCGGTCGACGGCGGCGTCCAGTTCCATGGACGCCACGGGCGACGCACGGCACTTCTTCCTCGACATCCATCCGGACATCCACGCGTTCGCGTTCGCCCCGGGCGGGATCACGTTCGTCGCCTCCGACGGCGGCATCTCGCGCACGAGCGGTAACTACGTGGACTTCCCCTTTGACTGCGACACCCGGAGCTCTAACGGGCGTGAGCCTCCAGGATTGCCGCACCTGGCCGTCGTCGATCCCGGATCAGATCATCGCGATGAACTCGGGGCTGAACGTCCTCGAGTTCCAGGCGCTGGCGGTCGACCGTTCGACCCGAACGACATCATCGGCGGCACACAGGACAACGGCTCGCCGACGTTCGACGGTCACGAGTGGCGCATGGACGTCCTCGGCGACGGCGGCCCGACGGGCATCGACATCGACGGGAAGGCGCATTACCACCAGTACTCCGGCGTCTCCCTGCAGGTGAACTGGGACGGCATCGACCCCACGCCGGGCCACTGGATGTGGATCTCGGACTCGATGCGTGCGTCGGGGCGAGGGCGCTTCCTTCTACCCGCCGCTCACGGTCGACCCCGTCGTCAGCCAGACCGCGTTCTCCGGGACGCGGCACGTCTGGCGCACGAAGATGGCCGGCGGTGCGAACCTGGCCGCGACTTCATGCGGGCGCACTGCGATCCGCTCTTCGGCGACCTGGCGGGCATCCCGAACTCGGGCTGCGGCGACCTCGTCGCACTCGGCGGTACCGCGGGCGACCTCGCGGCGGGCCCGGACTCGGACAAGGGCGGCGGCAACGCAGGGTACGTCGTCCGGATGACCCGGGTCGGCGCTCGACACCGGCACGATGTGGGTCGGCACCCGCCGCGGCCGCGTGTTCATCACGCAGAACGCGGACGCAGAGCCGGCGTCCGCAGTGACGTACACCCGCATCGACACGCCGCGCAGCCGACGCGCTTCGTCAGCGGCATCTCCGTCGATCCGGCCGACAAGTTCCACGCGATCGTGTCCTTCACGGGCTATGCCGCCTACACGCCCGGCCAGCCCGGCCACGTGTTCGACGTGCGCTTCAACCCCGGCACGGGCACGGCGACGTGGACAGACCTGACGTCGAACCTCGGCGACCAGCCGGTGACGGACGTGGCGTACGACGGCGTGACCGGCGACATCTACGCCGCGACCGACTTCGGCGTCGATCGGCTCCCGCAGGGGTCGACGACGTGGGACCTGGCGGGACACCACCAGTCCGGCGCAGCGGTGTACGGGCTGACGCTCCTGCCGCGGCCGAACGGCGAGCGCTTCCTCTACGCCGCCACGCACGGCCGCGGCGCCTGGCGCCTCGACCTGCCGAAGCCGAAGAAGTAACGCTGTGAAGAACGAGCGGGCCGCCATGTCGGCGGCCCGCTCGCCGAACGTCGACTCTCGAACTCACACGCCGCGTGAGCCCGGCTCGACGAACGAGGCGAGCCGGCCACGTCCGAACCAAGGTGGAGGGGGAGATCGAAAGAAGGGGAACCCAAGGGTCCCCCTCTTGGACGTATATAGCGGGGGCAGGATTTGAACCTGCGACCTCCGGGTTATGAGCCCGGCGAGCTACCTGACTGCTCCACCCCGCGTCGCGGGCTCCAGTATAGCTCCGTGTCGTCGGCCCGGCAGTCTCGCCGACGCCGCGATTCCGACCGTCATCACGAGCATTTCCGGCGAGGGTGTCCAGGATGAAGTGATTGCCGGTGACGACAATCGTCAGCACGACGACGAGCGGGTAGACGACGCCGAGACCGCGCACCCACGTCCTGCGCGCGAACTTCACGAGCCCGTAGGCGACGCCGATCGCGAAGCCGGCGTGCAGGCTCGGCACCGCCGCGACCGGGTTCGAGAACGGCGACGAATGCGGCGAGCCGATGTCGATCCCGGAGAACGCGCGCAAGGTGTCGGTCAGTCCGACGTGGGCGAGCCGGGGGGAGCGGTCGGGAACAGCCAGTGGATGACGACCGAGATCGCTGTCGCGATCAGGAACGCGTTCCGCACGCTGCGGAAGCCGTCGCGCGAGCGGAAGTACAGCCACGTGAAGGACACGCCCGTGAGGACGAAGTGCCGACGAAGTAGAAGACGTTCATTGCCTGCACGACGTGCGGCATGCCGAGGAACAGCCTCTGCACCGACTGCTCGCACGCGAGGTGGCCCCAGCGCTTCAGGCTTTCCACGCGCGCCGCGTTCGCGAACGCCTGCGGCCAGTTCGGCGTCATCACGTGCCGCAGGCCCTCGTAGGCCTCGAACCCACCGACGACGATCAGGATCGGGACGAGACCGTGCGGCGACGCAGCCAGCGCCACGCACGCGCCACGGCCTCGATTCTAGAAGGCGTTGCTAGCATCGCCCAATCTCGCTCCTCGTCCTGATTGCGTTGATATTCCTCCTTCTGGCGACAACGGCGGGCGCGCTCTACGTGTTCCTGCACGCGCGCCGCTTCTTCCGTGACATGAAGAGTGTGAGCGCGACGATGGACGGATCGATGCGCGATCTCGAGCAGTCCGTCGACCGGCTGTCCGCGAAGATGGAGTCCGCGGAGTCCGCGGCGCCCAGGCTTCAAGCGAGCGTCGAACGGCTGCGGCGGTCCACCGCGCGTCTCGCCGTCCTGCGCACGGCGCTGCAGGACTCGCTCGACTCGTTCGCATGGCTGACCGCGGTGTATCCGCGGAAGTGACGCGCGTCGCAGCGGTCGATCTCGGGACGAACACGACCAGGCTCCTCGTCGCAGACGTCGACGACGGACGTGTCGACGAGGTGTCGATTCGGCAGACCATCACGCGTCTCGGCGAGGACGTGCACGCGCGCCGCCGCCTGCTGCCGTTGCCGATCGCGCGCGTGAGGAACGTGCTCACGGACTACCGCCGCGAGGCGGAGTCGCTCGGCGCCGAGCGCGTGCTCGCCGTCGCGACGAGTGCGGTGCGCGACGCCGAGAACGGCGAGGCGTTCCTCGGCGAGATCGAGTGGAGCTACGGCTTCACGACACGGCTGCTCAGCGGCGAGGAGGAGGCGGCTCTGACGCTCCAGGGCGTCGGGGACGTGGCAAACGGCACGCTCGTGCTCGACGTCGGCGGCGGCTCGACCGAGCTGATCACGCGCGAGCGCGCCGTCAGCCTCGACATCGGCTCCGTGCGGCTGACGGAGCTCTTCGGCGAGGACGTCGATGCGATCGCCGGATACGTGCGTCCGCTGCTTCCCGACTTCGCGCCGTCGTCGGCCGTCGGTGTCGCGGGCACGGTGACGTCGCTCGCGGCTCTCGACCTCGAGCTCGAGGAGTACGACCGCGAACGCGTGCACGGGCATGTGCTGACGCTCGCCGCCGTCGAGGAGCAGCTCGCGCGGCTCGCGTCACTGCCGCTCGACGAGCGGAAGCGCCTGCCGGCGCTCGATCCCGGCCGCGCGCCCGTGATCGTGGCCGGCGCGACGATCGCGCGCGAGGTGCTTCGGCGCTACGGCCTGGAGTCGCTGCGGGCAAGCGAGCGCGACATCCTGCACGGGATCGCACTCGCCGCCGCCGAGCTGCCCGAGACCGTCGAGGGCGACGCTCCGCCCGGCGCGTACACCTGCTGCTAGGCGGCTTCGTCGGCGGGCGGCTCGTCTTCGGCCAGACGGCGCTGTACGACTGCACGGGAGAGGATCCCGACGAGCCTGCCGTTCTCAGTGACCGGCACGCGCTCGAGGTCGCGCTCCTCGAGCTCGTGGAAGGCGACGTCGAGATCCTCGTCGGCGTCGAGCGTGTAGATCGGCGGCTCCGCGATCGAGCCGAGCAGTGTCGCCGACGGATCTCGTCCCGCAGCAACGATCTCGCGGACGAGCGTCTTGCGCGTGACGACGCCGAGCAGCACGCCGTCGGCACAGACGAGAACGGCGCGAACGCCCGGATCCGCGAGCCTCGCTCCCGCCTGCTGTGCGGACGACGACCCGTCGAGCGCCAGCGGCTCCGAGACCATCGCGTCGCGAACGCGCGTCACGGGAAGATGCCCCTCGCTTCGAGCGCGGCGGCGACCTCGTTGATGCCGGCGACGAGCGCCGCACCGCGCAGGCTGATGCCGCGCTCCTCGGAGAGGCGCCACACGCGGTCGAACGCGTCCCCCATCTTGTCGGCGAGGCGGGAGCGGATCTCGTCGCGATCCCAGAACAGGCGGCCGAGGTCCTGCACCCACTCGAAGTACGACACTGTCACGCCGCCGGCATTGGTGAGCACGTCGGGCAGCACCGGGATGCCGCGTTCGGCGAGGATCGCGTCGGCCTCGATCGACGTCGGGCCGTTTGCGCCTTCGGCGACGAGCCGCGCCTCGATGCGCCCGGCGTTGTCCTCCGTGAGCTGATCCTCGCGCGCAGCGAGCACGAGGATGTCGCACGGCAGCTCGAGCAGCTCCGCGTTCGACACGTGACGTGCGGGGTAGTCGGCGAGCGAGCCGTGCTCGTCCGCCCATGCGTGCAGCGCCGGTAGATCGAGTCCGTCGTCAGCGACGACGCCGCCGGACAGATCCGAGACCGCGATCACCGACGCGCCCCTCGCTGCGAGATCGAGCGCGGCGACGCTGCCGACGTTCCCGAAGCCCTGCACGACGCAGCGCTGCTCGGCGAGAGGCCGGCCGAGGCGCTCGCACGCGCGCTCGATGATCATCACGACGCCGACGCCGGTCGCTTCGTGACGGAACACCGAGCCGCCGATCGAGATCGGCTTGCCGGTGACGATCTCGGGGACGGCGAAGCCCATCTGCATCGAGTACGTGTCCATCATCCACGCCATCGTCTGCTCGTTCGTCGCCATGTCGGGCGCGGGGATGTCGGACTGCGGTCCGATGATGTCGACGAGCTCCGTGGTGAAGCGCCGCGTGATGCGCTGCAGCTCAGCGTCGGAAAGGCTGCGCGGGCTGCAGCGCACTCCGCCTTTCGCTCCGCCGTAGGGCAGGCGGAGCAGCGCGCACTTCCACGTCATCCACATCGCGAGCGCCGCGCACTCGCCGAGCGTCACGTCGGCGTCGTAGCGCATGCCGCCCTTCGTCGGCCCGAGCACGGTCGAGTGCTGCACGCGGTAGCCGGCGAAGACCCGGTACTCGCCGGAGTCGAGCCTCACCGGAATCGAGACGATGACCGAGCGCTCGGGGAAGCGCATGCGCTCGACGACGGCCGGGCTCGCGTCCGCGTACGGCAGCGCCTGGTCGAACTGCGCGAGCGCCTGACGGTAGAGCGATGTGTCCCACTCGAATTCCGGCTCGATCTCGAGCGTCTCCGTCACGCGGCGGAGTGTAGTCCGGTCTATTCCGGCGTCACGTAGGCGGCCGTCACGCCGCCGTCGACGACGAACGTGGCTCCGTTCACATAAGACGACTCGTCGCTTGCGAGGAAGAGCGCCGCGTTCACGATCTCGCGCGGCTGTGCGAGGCGCCCGGCGGGTATGTGAACGAGCCGCCGTTCCGCCGCCGCCGGGTCGTCGCCCCAGATGCGCCGCAGCAGCGGTGTGTCGACCGTGCCGGGACAGAGCGCGTTGACGCGGATCCCCTGTCGCGCAAACTGCACGGCGAGCTCGCGGCTCATCGAGAGCACCGCGCCCTTCGATGCGGTGTACGAGATCTGCGACGTCGCTGCGCCGATCAGCGCCGCGAACGACGCGACGTTGATCACCGAGCCGCCACCGCGGTCGAGCAAGTACGGGATGCCGTGCTTGCAGCAGAGGAAGACGCCCTTGGTGTTGACGTCCTGCACGCGCTGCCACGCGTCGGCGGACGTCTCGAGGATGCCGGCGTCGTCTGCGGGAGAGATGCCGGCGTTGTTGTAGAGGACGTCGATGCCGCCGAAGCGCTCGTTCGCAGCTGCGTACATCGCGCGAACCGCAGTCTCGTCGGCGACGTCGGCGTGATGCGCGAACGTCTGGCCTTCGCACGCGGCGACCGTCTCCTCGGCAGCGGCGAGATCAAGGTCGACGACGCACACGCGCGCGCCTTCCCGCGCGAACATTTGCGCGGCCTCGCGTCCCATCCCGCCGCCGGCGCCGGTGATCACCGCGACCTTCCCGTCGAGCCGTCTCACGAGGCCAAGGATTCAACACGACGCGCGCGAACAAGCACGGCGTGAAGGACTTCAAGGAGTTCCTGCTTCGCGGCAATCTGGTCGACACCGCCGTCGGAATCGTGATCGGGCTCGCGTTCGCAGCGGTGATCACCGCGCTCGTGGCGGACCTGATCACGCCGCTCATCGCGGCGATCGGCGGCAACCCCGACTTCTCGGCGTTGTCGTTCACGATCAACGGCAGCCACTTCCTCTACGGGGACTTCATCAACGCGCTCATCACGTTCGTCGTGATCGCGGCGGTCATCTTCTTCCTCGTCGTGAAGCCGGTCAACGCGCTGATGGCGCGACGGCGAACGGAGCTGCCGGTCGAGGTGCCGACGCGGCCGTGCCCGGAGTGTCTGAGCGAGATCCCCGAAGCGGCGACGCGCTGCGCGTTCTGCACCGCCGTAGTCGGCGCCGCCTAGGAACGTTCCGAGCGGTACCGGGCCGCTTCCGCAACGAGCGCCTCGAACAGCTTGAGGTCCTCGCCGGCCTCGGGATGCCAGAGCACGCCGAGCGCGAACCGCCGCGACGGATCCTCGACCGCCTCGACGGCGCCGTCATCCGCGTGAGCCGCGACTCGCAGGCCGGGGCCGAGCCGCCCGAAGCCTTGATGGTGGTGCGACTTCACCGGCGCCTTCTCGCCGAGCAGCTCGCCGAGGCGAGTGCCCTGCTCCAGCACGACGTTGTGATCCGCGAAGACCCCCGGTGTGTGCTTGTGGCCGTCGTGACCGACGTCGTCGGGGAGGTGCTGCACGAGATCCCCACCCGCCGCGACGTTGAAGACCTGCGACCCGCGGCAGATCGCGAGCACCGGCATGTCGCGCGCGAGCGCGGCCCGCAGCAGCGCCAGCTCGGCGCGGTCGCGCTCGGGGACGACGCCCCTCGTCTCGGGATGCGGATCCTGCCCGTAGAGCTCGGGGTCGAGATCCGAGCCGCCGGAGAAGACGACGGCGTCGAGCGCGTCGAGCGTCTCCTCGACCGCCGCGTCGAACGGCGGGACGAGCAACGGCCGCCCACCCGCGCTCTCGACCGCGCGGACGTAATGGGCCGGGACGAGCGCAGCCTCCTCGTCCCACGCGCCGAAACGCGCCGGCGTCAAATACGTCGTGATTCCGACCACGGGTCTAGCCACGGACAGGAGTCTCGCCTAACCGCTACGCCGCCCGTCGGTCGTTCTCGGCGATGAAGACGCGGATCGCGCCCATCGGGCATTCGGCGGCGGCGGCCAGGACGGACTCGTCGTCGGTCTCCGCCGCGCGGGCCATCGCTTCTGAACGGTCGTCGAGCTCGATCACGTCTGGTGCGAGGTCAGCGCAGATGCCGTAGCCGCTGCAGAGCGAGCGGTCGATCTCGATCCTGTAGAGCGCCATTTGCTTTCTCCTTTCGGTGCGAGGGCGCGCCAGGCGGTCGCGAACGCGACTGCTCCGACGGCGCCGATGTAGAGCGCTGCCGCCCACGGCCGGCTGGAGTCCGTTCCGGCCGCGAGGCCGTGGGCGGTCGCGAGCGCGAAGACTCCGTACGTCACCCAGTGCAGCGCACGCCAGGTGCGAAAGCCGATCCGCCTGCGCACTGAGAACGACGCGTAGACGAGGATCGTCAACTCGGCAGCGAGGACGCCGAGGCTCGTCGCGAGCGGGCGGTACGAGATCAGTCCCGGGATCGCGAGCGCGATCGGCGACACCTTCACCGTCGTGTCGAGCACCAGCGCGATGCCGTGCGCGGCGATCGCCGCGATCGCGTTCAGCGCGAGCGCGCGGTGGACCTGCGTCACCGTGGCCGGGCGAAGCCGTGCGAACGGTCGCGACTTCAGGACGAGGCCGGCGAGCACGGACAGCGTCACGAGCACGTAGGCGGTCATCCCGCTCGCACGCGCGAGCAGCCAGAAGGTCGGGTCGTGCGTCACGAAAAGCCGCCCGTGAACATCGTCTCGCCGGTTCGGGTGACGACGATCGCAGTCGTGCCGCTCTTCGCCGCCTCGTCCGCCCCGCCGAGGAAGAGGTGCTTCGCGACCACCTCCGCGTCCACGGCGTCGTCGGCGAACGCAGTGACGCGGAGAACGTCGCTCTCTGCGCTGCGACCCGTGCGGGGATCGATCAGGTGATGCCTCTCCTCGCCGCTGCGCATCCAGCGGCGACGGTCGCTACCCGAGGTGGCCAGCGCGCCGCGCTCGAGCTCGAGCGTGACGGTGCCATCAGCGGTTACGACGCCGACCGGCCACGCGTGCCCGCCGCGAACTGCGATGTCGCCGCCGGCGTCGACGAGGCACGGTCCTGCGGCGGCGAGGATGTCGGCCGCGCGCTCGGCGGCGTAGCCCTTGCCGATCCCACCGAGATCGAGCTTCGCGCCGTCCTCGAGCTCGACGCGGCGGCCGTCGACGCGTACCTCTCCGCCGCAGTCGGCCGCAGCCTGAAACGTGCCGCCGGCCTCGGGAGCGACCTTCGCGAACGTGCGGTCGTAGCCCGCGGCGACGAGCGCGTCGTGGACGCAGGGATCGAACCGTCCGCCCGTCCGCTCCCGCGCGGCCAGCGCCAACTCGACCACGCGAGCGAGGTCGGCGGAGACCTCGAGCGCGCCCGCGCGGTTCAGCCGCGAGAGCTCGGAGTCGGGACGGAAGCGCGACATGATCTGCTCGAGGCGCTCGAACTCGGCCTCGACGGCCTCGAAGGCTTCGCGCGCCGCGCCGTTCGACGGGCGAACGAGCAGCTCGACGTCGGTCCCCATCGCGCGGAATGCATGCCGTTGGATCAAGACGTCCTCGTGATCACGAGCGGCGGCAGCGTGACGATGCGCGGCGCCGGCGCGGCAGCGGGAGCTGCGACCGGCTGCCGGGCGGCGCGCTGCGCACCGAGCTTGCGGACGAGGAGGCTCTCGAAGTGGATCTGCTGCTCGCGCGCCGCGAGCGCTGCGATCTGACGGTTACCGGACGAGCTCTTCGCAACCCAGGGATGGGCTGCGACGACCGCCCACACGACGAAGAAGACGAGCAGCGTGACCGCGAAGACGTACAGGCGCGTGACGCGTGCGTCAGTCATCGAAGCCGCCGGCGCCTTCCGCCTCGGTCTCGTGCTCGCCGCCGGTGCGGTGCACGACGCGCACGATCGGCTTGGGGCGCACGTAGACCGTCGGCCTCTGCGCCGCCTGCTGCGTCGCGACGCGCGGCGTGCGCTGCGCCTGGGCGAGCAGGGCCCGTTCGATCCTGTCGAGCTGACGGTTCCGCGCCGCGATCTGCCGGGCGGGAACCTGCGTGCGGGCCGCCGCGCCCAGCTGCGTGGTGTGCGACACGGCGAACAGGCCGGCGACGGCGGCCACCGCCAGGACGAGAGCTATGACGAATGTGTGGATGCGTCTCATGCCTCCGAAGGTACGAGCGCCTCGACCAGACGCGAGCGGTCGCGAGGCAAAGGTTCGGCAAAGCCGCTGCAAATTTGCGGCGCTCACCGACGCGCGGCATCCATTTCCCTGTGACCATGAGCGCGTGCACGTGCTCGTCGTCGAGGACGAAGATGCGATCGCAGCTCCTCTCGCCGAGGGACTGACCCGCGAGGGCTTCACGGTCATGCGGGTCGCGACCGGGCAGGCGGCGCTCGACGCGCCGGTGCCCGACGTCGTCCTGCTCGACCTCAGGCTGCCGGACATGGACGGCTACGAGGTCTGCCGTCGGATGCGCTCACGCTCGGACGTGCCGATCATCGTCGTCACCGCGAAGGGCGAAGAGGTCGATCGCGTGATCGGGCTCGAGCTCGGTGCCGACGACTACGTCGTCAAGCCGTTTGGCCTGCGCGAGCTCGTGGCGAGGATCCGCGCGGTCTCGCGACGGGTCGGCCGCCAGGCATCCGAGAGCGAGCTTCTTCAGGTCGACGACGTGACGCTCGACCTGCGGGCGCGCCGCGCGAACGTCGACGGGAGCGAGGTGCAGCTCACGCTGAAGGAGTTCGACCTGCTCGCGCTGCTGATGCGGGACGCCGGCGCGGTCGTCACGAAGCAGCGCATCCTGAACGAGGTCTGGAACACGAGCTGGTACGGCGCGACGAAGACGGTCGACGTCCACGTCGCGTCGCTGCGCAAGAAACTCGGAGATCCGGGCCTGATCGAGACCGTCCGCGGCGTCGGCCTCCGCTTTCGCAACGACCGGTGACCCGCCGGCTGCTCCTCAGCTACCTCGTCCTCACGCTCGGCGTGCTGATCGCCCTCGAGCTCCCGCTCGGGATCCTCAACGCGCACAACCTGCGGCAGGACCTGCGCGCGAAGGTTCAGCGCGACGCGGTGACGCTCGGCTCGCTGGCGGAGGACGCGCTCGAGCACAAGCGCCCCGCGGACCCGAACGTGCGCATCGCCGTCAACCGGTACGCGGAGGAGAGCGACGCGCACGTCGTGATGCGAGAGGCGTCGGGCCGCGTCGTCGTCGACTCCGCTCGCGCAACGGAGCACGAAGCCGAGCACGCGGGCGGCGGGCTCCTCGTGACGATGCCCATCGCCGCGAACGGCCGCGTCTTCGGGACCGTTGCGATCACGTACCCCACCGCATCGACCGACCACCGCATCGTGCGCGACTGGGTCTGGCTTGCCGTTGCGGCCGCCGTCGTGCTCGCGGCCGCCGCGTTGCTCGGTCTCGTGCTCTCCCGATCCGTCTCGCGGCCGCTGCGACGTGTCGAGCGCGCCGCCCAGCGGATCGGCGACGGCGAGCTCGACGCGCGTGCTCCCGAGACCGACGGGCCCGACGACGTTCGGCGGCTCGCCCGCACCCTGAACGAAACGGCGGCGAAGCTCGAGACACTCGTGCGCTCGCAGGAGGATTTCGTCGCGGACGCTTCGCACCAGCTGCGGACACCGCTGACCGCCCTGCGGCTGCGGCTCGAGAATCTCGAGCGTGACGTCGCGGCGCCGGGACGCGAGACACTCGCCGCCGCCGTCACCGAGACGGATCGGCTCTCGCGGCTCGTCGCGGAGCTCCTCGCGCTCGCGCGGCCGCAGGACCAGGTCGAGCCCGCAGAGGCAATCGACGTTGCCGCGCTGGCGGCGGCGCGCGCGGAGGCGTGGGACGCACTGGCGGGGGAGCGCGACCTCCGCATCGAGACCGTCGGGACGGCGGCCCGGGCGCGTGCCGGCGCCGGTCGGGTCGAGCAGGTGCTCGACAACCTGCTCGCCAACGCGGTCGAGGCTTCTCCGCCCGGCAGCACGATCCGCCTCCGCTCCGGACGACGGAACGGCTGGATCGAGCTGCACGTCGTCGACGAAGGGCCGGGCCTCTCCGCCGACGCCCGCATGCGCGCGTTCGACCGGTTCTGGCACTCGGGATCGGGCGACGGGTCGGGCCTCGGCCTCGCGATCGCGCGCAGGCTTGTCGAGGTCGACGAGGGCGAGATCGCGCTCGACGAAGGCTCGTCCGGCGGCGTCGACGCCGTCGTCCGCCTGCGTCCGGCCGACTGACTCCGACGCTAGCCGCGCGTCGTCAACGCGTAGACGGCGTTCGTGCCGCCGCCGAGGACGACGATGCGCCGGCCGATCGTGACGGCGTTCGGATCGGTCAGCGCCTGAGGCAGCGTCGCCACGCGCGCAACCGCCCCGGTGCCCGGCGAGATGCGCAGCACCGAACGGCCGCCGAACAGGTACAGACGTCCGCCGAGGGCGGCCAGCGCTGCGTGCGCCTCGGGACGCGGCAGAGAGCCGATGCGGACGACGGTCGCGTCCTGCGGATCGAACTCGTAGATCGCGCGGCTCTCCCCTTGCGGCGTCAGGCCGCCGGCGACGTAGATCTTGCCGCCGCTCGTCGCAACGCCGGCGTAACGGGTTCCGAGGGGAAGCCGTGCGACCGTCGTCGTGCGGTCGCTCGCCCCGACGCGCAGGATCGCGCTCGCGTACGTCGTCCCGGTGAAACCGCCGACGAGGTACGTCCGGCCCCCGAGCTGCATCGCGCCGAGATCGGAGAGCGGCTCGTCCAGTGGATGTAGCGCACGCGTCGCGGCAGTGCGCGGATCGACGCGCAGCACCGTCGGAGTCGAGACCGACGCGCCCCCGCCGTACAGCAGCACGGCGCCGCGGCGCAGAAGCGCAGCGCCGTCGTGCGTCGCGGTCGGCAGCTGCCCGACAACGCGCAGGCGTGAGGGCGGTCCCGCGAGGATCCTGTCCGAGCCCTCTCCGCCGAGCACGACCAGCTTTCCCCCCGGCAGCGCGACCGAGGCCGATTTCGTCAACGCGAAAGGCAGCGTTCCGACGCGGCGGATGCCAACGGGATCCGCGGCCTGCCGCGCCGGACGGAACGCGGACGGCAGGAGATCGAGCCCGTCGGGCTTGTCGAGCAACCCTGTCGCGGCGCCTGCGACGCCGGTCCGGCCGTATTGCCACACGATCGCCTTCGTGCGGGGGTCGACGACGATCACGCGATGGTTCCAGTCGTCGGTCGCCGCGATGAAGCCGTTCCGCAGGCGCACCGCGAGCGACGGCTTGTCGAGGCGGTCGGGACCCGTCGGGCTCCCGAACGACCACGTGACGCGCCCCGAACGCGTCACCTCGACGATCTTGCCCGGATCGGTGAAGGCGGCGACCAGGACCCGCCCGTTGGGAAGCAGCTGCGCGTCGGACGGATACGCGACGGGCGAGTGGATCGACCACTCGAGCCGACCGTCCGGACCGAGCCGGTCGATCCAGCCGCCGATCTCCGTGACGAGGAGGCCTCCGTCGTGGAGCGGTGTGTCGCCGTTCGGGCTCGCGAAGCCGCGCGGAGGATCGTGCACGCACGAACCGCCGAGGATGCGCCGGACGTGCTTCGCGCGGTCGAGCTCCACGATGCGGCAGTTCTTGATGTCGGCGACGGTCGTGTCGCCGTTCGGCAACGCGTACGCGTCGTCGGGCGTGTTCAGGTAGCCGGCGCTCGAGCCCGCTACGCCGTCGTGGCCGTACCGCCAGAGGGCGGCCTTCGTCCGCAGAGACACCGCGGTCAGCGTGTCGTTGAACTCCTCGTTCGTGATCACGCCGTGGTAGCCGGGCGTGAAGAAGGTGTCGTCGGGGCCGCGAAGGCCGTTCCGTTCCCAGACGATCTTCTTCGCCGGCGAGACGATGATCGCGCGGTTGTTGTCGCGATCGGCGATGAGCAGGTACCCCGGAAGCGGCCCGCGTGGAATCGCCGGCAGCTTCAGCGCTCGTTGCGCGATCCCGGCTTTCGGGTCGGCCTCCTTCGCGGCGTGCTTCGTCGGAGCGCGCTGCTGCGCCGCGACGTGCGCGGACGACGCGCATCCCGCGACCATGAAAACGGTGAATAGGAGCGCCGCGCTAGACCGCAAGCGGCCTCGACTCGAGCGTGCCGCGAAGCGATTGACCGTCGAGCAGCTGCCAGCGTGCCGTCACGGCGCGACGCGCACCGCCCGGCATTCGGCACGTGCCGCGAAACGCGAACGACTCCACGTGCGTGACGTCGCCGCGGCAGAGCGCCCCGCTCGGCAGGTACTCGAGCTGGAGCGACGTCGCCTCGAGCCCGTTCACGCCGGCGAGCAGGTCGGCGCGGACGAGCACGTTCTGCCGCCCCCTGCCCGTGCCGGCCATCGAGATGACGGCACGGCTGACGCCTCGGTCGGCGAGGATCTGGCCCGTCAGGCCCTCCCGAAAGCGCGCCGCGTTGACGAGCCGGCGGTGGTTCCCTCCCTGCGCCGGGAACAGCAGCACGGCGACCACGGCGACCGCCGCGGCTCCCGCGACGACGACTGCGCGTGGACGGACTGCGCGCCAGAGGACGAGCCCGCATACGGTCGCAGCCGAGAGGGCATAGAGCATCAGCATCCACGGCGCGGTGTGATCCGTGCCGCTTCCGAGCCCGTGCAGCGTCGCGGCCGTCCAGACGGCGAAGTTCAGGTAGTGCGCGCGCCGCCAGAACCGATACGGGAGTCGGCGCCGGTACCGATTCGTCAGAGCGAGCGCGACGAGCAGCTCGGCGGCCGCGATCCCGAGGCCGGTCCAGAGCGGGCGGTATGTGGCCGTCAGCGGGACGAGTACCTGAACCGGCGAGAACGGCAGGTAGGAGTCGATCGCCACGGTCAAGACGTGCAGCCCGACGAAGAAGCCGACGAGCAACCCACCGAACCGGTGCACGTCCTCGACCGCGTACTTCGGCCACTTGCTCGAGCGCGCCTTGCCCGACATGGTCAGTCCGAGCGCGAGGACGATCGTGAGCACGACGTACGCCGCGATGCCGGCCGCCCGCGCCGCGTACCAGTCGATCGGGCTCGCGGTCAGGTGCACGCGGCCTCGCGGGCGAGCGCGGCCGACCAGGCGCCGTTGCACGCGATGCGTTCGCCTGACATGAAGCGACCCGGCAGCCCGTGCGAGTCGAGCCAGTCCGGCCCGGCGTCGCCGAGCAGGAAGGCCGTCTTCGCGCAGACGTCGGCGGCGAGACACGACGCTCCGACGACCGTGACCTGCGTCCACGGGGAGCGAGACGGCAGGCCGGTACGCGGGTCGATCAGGTGATGCTCCTCGACACCGCCGCGCGACCAGCGGCGACGGACGGTGCCGCTCGTCGCGATGCCGCCTGCGAGCACCTGCACCACGTCGCCGCCCGGCAACGCGACACTCACCGGGCCGCGCGTCGCCAGGTCGCCGCCCGCCGAGACGAAGCCCGGGCCGGAGATGCACGTCAGCGCGTCGTCGACCGCGAGGGCCTTCACCACTCCGTTCAGATCGAGCTGCACGCCGGGCGGACGCGTCAGCAGTCGCCCCGTCAGCCGAACCGACCTCCAGCGTCCCGGCGTGGCATCGACACGCGGCCCCGCTCGAGACGACTCCTCGAGGTCTGCGAAGTCCCCGTCGTACCCGGCCGCGACGACGGCGGCGCCCAGCGTTGGATCGACGAGACCGTCCGATGCGGCGGCCGCTTCGAGAGCGACGTCCAGCGCGAGGGCGAACTCCTCGGAGACGAGGAGCGGTGCAGAACCGGCGTTGACCGCGTTCAGCTCGCTGTCGTCGCGAAAGCGACTGAAGCGGCGGTCCCGCTCGGCGAAGAGCTCCTCGATCTCGTGCAGCTCCGACGGTCGTGCGCCGGCGACGACGATGTCGCATCCCATCGACCGGAAGCGGCGGAGCCTCACGAGACGCTGGTCGCGACGTCCGCCGGGGCCTCCGCAGGCGCCATGATCCCGGCGGCCAGGAGATCGCGCTGCACGATGCTCGTGAATCGCTTCGGTGCGGCCAGCGCCCCCGGCTTGCGCTTGTGCCTACTCGGAACGTGCGCGCGGGTCAGCCCGATTCCTCCGAGAAACGTCAATGCCGCGAGCGACGCGAGCGCTCCCTTCGCCAGCCGTGCGCGACGGCGTGCCGCAGCGTGTCGGCTTTCCTGCACGCACTCAGCATCGCGTCGCCAAGGTAAATCGTGGGCAAAGCGCCGGTTAAGGTCGGAGCGCGACCCTATCGTCGGAAGGACGCCGCGGGCACAATCCGCCGCTTGGACTACCGGATCTACCACGCGGTGAACGAGTTCGCCGTCGACTTCAAGTGGCTCGCCCACGCGACCTACTACTTCGAGACGGCAGGTGTCGCGCTCTACGGCCTCGCGGTTCTCGTGCTCTGGCTCGCGACCGCGCCGGGCGAGGAGCGGCGGTGGAAGCTCGCGGCCCTGGCGGGCGGTGCGACGGCGGCTGTCGCGCTACTCGTCAACCAGCTGATCGGGAAGCTCATCTGGCACCGCCCTCGCCCCTACGAGACGCATCCGCAGGTGTACCACCTCACGCATTCGCACGACCCGTCGTTCCCGAGCGACCATGCGAGCGCCGCCTTCGGGCTCGCCTTCGGGATCTACTTCGTCGACCGCCGCGTCGGGAAGTTCTTCATCGCGGTCGCGACGTTGATCGCGGCCGGGCGCGTTCTCGTCGGAGCGCACTACGTCACCGACGTGCTCGCGAGCCTGGGCATCTCCGTCATCGTCGCGTACCTCATCGTGCGGTTCGCGCGGCCGCTGCTCGATCGCGGCGTCCTGCTGCTCGAACAGATCACCGACCCCGTCGTCGCGCCGCTGCACAACTGGCGGCGACGACGGTCCTTGGCGGCGCAGTAGTCCGCCGCATTCCGCGATCTCGGATAGCCCGGACGATCGCACCCATCCGCGAGCGCACGGACGCGGGAATGCGCGCACCCCCTGATGGCGCAAGGCGTCCAGTGGAGGATCCTCTCCGTGGAGGTGCCGCACGTCATGTAGTCGACACCCGAAAGGCAATGGTAAGGAGGAGGACGTGTCAGACCACACCAGTAAGAGCTTCACAGTCGACGACGCACGCGCGATCGGCGAGGAGATCGGGATCGACTGGGACACAGCGCCGTTCGACGTCGACCAGCTCCGCATCGGGATGGATGTCGAGCTCGAACACGGTCTCCACGACCCGCTGACGAACGTCAGCAACGACGACCCGCTGCTCACGGCAAAGATCGCGCTCGCACACCTGAACGAGTTTCCCGACTACTACACACGCCTCGAGCGGATGGAAGCAGAGGCAAAGCGCGACTGGGCTCAGCGCACCGGCAACTGACCAGCTCGTCAGCAGGCGATTCGATGCCGGGGGAGGGAGTCGAACCTCACGCCCCACAAGGGATTCGCGACTCTGCTGTGCGGTCTCAGCGGGTGAGAACGCGGGCCGCTGTTTCGACTACGCCGTCGGCTTTCGACCTTCCGACTGAACGCCAGATCGCGAGTCGACATCTTCGTGGAGGGTCTCAGCGACCGCGCCGGCGTCCGGCATCGCGGCAATCTCGGCGGCGATCTCGCGTGCTCGCGCTGCATAGCCGGCCTCGGAAAGCAGCGCTTCAACGGCGGAGCGGATAGCGGTGGCGTCGATCTCGTGCGGAATCAGGATCTCCGCGACGCCCGCCGCGCGTGCGGCGGCAGCGTTGTCGAACTGGTCCGCGGCGTGCGGCAGCATCAGCAGCGGCAGTCCGTGCGCGAGTGCGCCGTAGGTGGTTCCCGAGCCGCCGTGCGAGACGACGACGCTGCAGTGCGGGAACACGTTCGCCTGCGGCACGAAACGCTCGACCGTGGCGTTCGCAGGCCAGGGCGCGAGCGACGCCGGATCGCCGCCGCGGCCGACGGTCATCAGCACGTTGCAGTCGACGTCTGCGAGCGCGTCGAGCAGGAGGCGAAGCAGATCCGCCTCGTGGAGCACTGTCCCGAGCGTGACATAGACGTTCCGGAGGTCGGCCCGCGCAGGTTGCCACGGCGGTCGCTGTGCCGCAGGGGTCGGTGTTACCGGACGTCGAAGGTACGACGGCGTACCCTCCGGCACGGTCTCACCCGCCAGAGAGGGCGGACAGATGTCGACGTACGCGCCGCGGTACATCCCGTTCCAGGGTTCCGACGCAAGCCCGACGGCATCCCAAAGCGCACGGACCGCGTCGGCGGCACTCGCATGACAGGCCGCCGGAATGACCTGGCCGAACCCCTGGTTGACGGACGGTATGTCCAGCGATGCCGCCACGGGCGGCGCGCACAACTCGGCAGCGTCGTGAACTAGCAAGTCGGGGCGCCAGTCCTCGGCGACACGTGCCAGTTCCGGGAGTTTCGCCGGCGCATCGACGTGCGCGAACCGCCAGGTGTACGCGAACGGCCGGCGCTGCGCCGGAGGCAGCTTCAGCAGCCGCGGACGGTACTCCTCCATGCGCTTCTCGATCTGTGCCTGGTCGAGACCCGCGGCCAACGTTCGGAAGCCGTCCGCTCGCACGCGCGCCTCGAAAGCCGGCGCTGTCGCGAAGGCGACTTCATCGCCCAAGCCGGCAAACGCGCGCGCGAGCGGCACGAGCGGCGCCACGTGGCCCTCGGTCGCGGTGCACGAGAACAGAACCCGCATCGGAGCATCATCCTCTCTAGCTCGACCGCGTGAGCCCGCCGGTGGCGATCACCGAGGATTTGCGCCTGGAGTGCACTCGGCCGAAGGCTAACGAGCGAGCGCGGCGACAACTGGCCGAGGTGAAGACTGAAATCCTAGGACCAAATCCGATTGCCAGCCGGCCGTTCCGCCTTCCCCGGCGGGACGCTCTACATCGCCGACGGCACCTCGATGAGCGCACCAATCGTAAGCGGCGTCGCGGCGCTGTTGTTCGCCCACTACGCGCAGGCCACCGGCGTCCAGGAAGCAGGCGATCGTCTCCAGTTGCACGCAGGCTGTCGACCTCATCGGCCGCGTCGCCTGCGGCGGAATCGTCAATGCTCCCGCCGCACTCGAGGCGCTCGGAGTTCGCTGAAGTCGTGGCGCAGGCCGCGCGCCGTCAGAATCGGCTGTCTAGCAGGCGATTCGATGCCTGGGGAGGCAGTCGAACCTCACGCCCCACGAGGGGCAGCTGATTTTAAGTCGTCACCAACCGCTTCGGCCGACTTCGGCCGACCCGAAAAGGTGCTGCAAACGGCTGTTTCGGAGGAGTGCCGTCTGCCAGGCGTTTCGGCTCGTTTCGGTGGCTCATGTGGCCCCCGAGTGGCCCAAAGACGAGGCGCCTGCACTCCGGTAACGCAGACCGACATTACGTGTCACGAAGAGGCATGGTGCGGCGGTCTCGAAAATCGCTAGGCGTCGCTAGGCGCCTCGAGGGTTCAAATCCCTCCCCCTCCGCTCCATAAGCGGAGCGCCCGAGAAGGCGCTCCGCTGCTGTGCTGCGGCGGTCTCGGCGACCGCATCGGGCAATCCACACGCGTCCGTGCAGGTCTCTGAAATCCAGCGGCTTCAGTGCTCACTGGCGAACAACTGGCGAACGAGCGCCCGTCGAAAAGCACGAATCAACGCGTTTTGGGCGACGCACCGCTACGCCGAACAACGCGACGCACGGAACGACACTCACCGGGGGTCCACCAACAGCGGCGCGAGAGCGGGCGTCGCGGCGCGTCCGATGAGGCGGGCGCGGGGCGCCGTGCCTGTTCCAGCACGCCACGCCGGCGTCCCTTAGCACTCCACAGGCCCGGCCGCTACCCAGCAACCGCTTGGCTTGACTGCTCAACTGCGGCTGGCCGACGCCGAGGCGGATCGCGACGCCGTCGCGGTGCAGGCCGCTGGCGTTAGTTCGGGTACTCGTCCTTGCGCCAGGTGCGCGGCTCGGCGGGCTGTTCTTTCGGTGTCCGCTCGAGCAGGAAGCTGAAGTACGGTGCGACGAACGGGTCTGGTGCCGAGACCGTGTACGTGTGGTAGACGATCCCGTTATCACGCGCGAAGGCGATCCACGCCGGGTTCTCGCGCAGGCCGTCCTCGAGGCCGGCCCCGATCTGGCCCGACCACTCCTCAAGCCAGTCCGGCGGGTCGTCGATCATCCCCTTGAGCTCGGGGATCTGCTGCGCCTGCTGCTCGTGCAGCGCGAGGCCGAAGTCGAAGGCGAAGTCACTGTTGTAAGTCGAGACGTAGGGGAACTCCCAGCCCATCCGCTCCTTGTATGCCGTCAACCGCTCGATCGGCGCGCGGGAGAAGCAGAGCAGCGTCACGTCGCGGTGGTTCAGGTGGACGAGCGAGCCGTTGAGCCCGTCCGCGAGGCTGGTGCAGCCGGGGCAGGCGCCGAGGGTGTAGTCGGGTCCGAACATGACGTTGTAGGCGAGCAGCTGGGAGCGCCCGTCGAACAGCTCGGCGAGGGGCTTCTTGCCGTCCTCGGTGTCGAGCTCGTACGCCTTCTCGACCGGGACCCAGGGGAGCTCGAGCCGCTTTCGCTTGACCTCCTCGTTGTTCTCTGCCTGCTCTGCCTCGAGCTTGGCGAGCTCGTCGCGCGCCGCCTGCCATTCCTCCCGGGTGCTGATCCTGTGCTCAGGCATCTGGTCCTCCCTCCTGTCCAATTTTGGGACGCTATTTAGATCAGGAATGAGACCGGCGACCATCCGGAAACTCATCGGCGTCTCGGCGATGAGTTTTCGCCCTCTGGGACGTCTACAGAAACGATGAAGCAGGTCATGGCTCGCAGCCGAACGACGATCATGCTGGCCGCCGGGGCAGCAGCCGCGTGGGCGCTCACGGTCGACCGGATGCGTGGGATGGACGACGGCCCCGGCACCGACCTCGGCGGGCTCGGCTGGTACGTCGGAATCTGGGTCACGATGACCGCGGCGATGATGCTGCCCTCGGCGGCGCCCGCGGCGCGGCACCTCGCCCGACACGGCGCGCCCACGGTGCTCTTCACGGCCGGGTACCTCGCCGTCTGGACGGGCTACGGCCTGCTGGCGTACGGCCTGTTCCGCCTCGTGACGTCGTTCGACGTCGGTTGGCTCGCCTGGAATCGGAGCGGCCCGATTGCAGCCGGCTGCGCGATTGTGGCTGCAGGCCTCTACGAGCTGACACGGTTGAAGCGGATCAGCCTTCGCCGCTGCCGAAGCGTGCTGCACGGGAACGCGTTCCAGAGCGGTCTCACGCACGGCTTCGCCTGCGTCGGCTGTTCCGGCGCCCTAATGGCGGTCCTGTTCGTGCTCGGCGCGATGAGCCTCTTCTGGATGGCGGTCATCGCCGTCGTGATCTTCGCCGAGAAGGCTCTGCCGCGCGGCCCGCGGCTCGCGCCCGTCTTCGCCGTCGCGATGGTCGTCCTCGGAATGTGGGTCGCCGTCTCTCCCGCGACCGTGCCCGGACTGACCGAGCCGGCCAGCTCGCCTTCGATGGAGATGGGTAACGACAGACACAAATGAGCGAGAGGAGCCGTATGAATCTTCCACCGGTCGTCTCCGAGACGGAATGGCAGGCAGCGCGGGACGCGCTCGTCGCAAAGGAGAAGCGCGCCACCCGTGCGCGCGACGCACTGGCTGCCGAGCGCCGCAGGCTTCCGCGCCTGCGGGTCGAGAAGGACTACGCCTTCGACGGCCCGGACGGGAAGGTCACGCTGCCCGACCTGTTCGAAGGGCGCAGGCAACTCCTGCTCTACCACTTCATGTTCGGAGCGAGCCAGGACGTGGGCTGCCCCGGGTGCTCGATGTTCGTCGACCAGATCGGCCACCTCGCCCACCTGCACGCCCGCGACACGTCGTTCGTACTCGTCGCGCGTGCTCCGATCGAGAAGCTCGCCGCCTACGAGAAACGCATGGGCTGGACGATCCCCTGGGTCTCGTCGTTCGCGAGCGACTTCAACGTCGACTTCGGCGTCGGACCGGAAAGCCCGCAGGAGGGCGTTTACCAGGACGGCGAGACGTTCGGCCTCAGCGTCTTCCTTCGCGAGGGCGACGACGTCTTCCGCACGTACTTCACGACGCAACGCGGCGTCGAAGCGCTCGGCAGCGTGTGGACGTTCCTCGACCTCACGCCGCTCGGCCGTCAGGAGGACTGGGAGGAGTCGCCCGACGGGTACCCGCAGACGAAGCCGTACCAATGGTGGCGCCGCCACGACGAATACGAGAACGGATAAGCGCATCGAGCCTCGCCGTCCCGCCGATCGAGACTCTAGTCGTCCAATCGGTAAACGTCTGTGTCGGGATCGGGCGACGTCAAGCCTAGGCCGCGCCACTGACTTGCCCTCATCCGCCGCCGATGACGGGCACGATCATCTCGACTGGCGGTCCCGGCGCGAGTTCCGCCGTCACGTCGAGGAGCGTGCCCGTTGCAAGTGCCGCCCGCACCTGCGCCACTCGTCGAGGGTGGCCGAGTCCCCCGGAGGGGGTCCTCTAACCGGCGGAGGAACACCTGTCCGCCGACTCTTCGCTCCCGGCCGGTTTCGCCCGGGCGCGTTCCCGCCCGGGAAACGCGCCCGCAACCGACTGTTAACGCGCCGAGCTGCTCGTCTTGCGAGTGGAACCGGGCTTCGACTTCCGCGCCGAGCTTCTCTTCCGAGCCGAACTCGTCGTGCCATTGGCAGTGGACGTGCGGGTACGCGGCGGGCCCGTCCGTGACGTCTGCGATGTCTGACGCACGTGACTCAGCAGATCATCAGGCAGGTCGGACGCGCGCGTCTTCGCCTCCTCGACCATGCCCTTGGCCTGGCGGGTGAAGAAGTCGCTCTTGAGCAGTGCGAAGAGACCGGCGCCGGCTGCCGGAAGAATCACCCAGCGCGTACCGGTCCTGTTGCCTTTCCGGCTGCCCTTGCCCTGTGCAGCGTCAGCCACATCGGAGAGTCGTTCCGCGTAATCAATGACGTACTCCGAAAACTTTTGAATGCTCGCCATCCGTCCTCAACCTCCGTTTTTGTTGTAAGACCTTCTCCACCGTTACCGAGCGAAACGTGCGAGCGCGCTGGGAGTTAGTGGATTAACGGCGTTCAGCGGGAGAAGGTTTCGCATTTCTCGGTGGATCTGCGGTTTTAGCGCGCGACGGCCCTCCGCACACGTGGCTGCGCCCGTCGCCGCCGATCGGAGCCAAGAGGACCGTCGCTGCTTGAATTCCCCTCGTCGCTGCTCTTGCCGCCGCCGTTGGTGGAGACGTCGCGGTAGCGGGCATCGATCAGGCAGTAGAGCCCGTAGCAGACGAGCCCGAGGGCAGTGAGGCCGAGCAGGTAAGGGCCGTAGCTGGCGTGGACGAGCTTTTGCAGCGCGCCGTCGAGTCCGATTGCGTCTTTGGGGTTGTAGTCAAGCGCGGCTTTCGTGACGAAGATGCCGATCAGGCCGAAGACGACGGCGCGTGCGACATGGCCCGCCATGCCGGCGCGGCCGCCCCAAGTGCGCTCGGACGTGCTCATCTCACCGGTCCGCCACTTGTCCTCGAACTTCTTGGTGAGGCCGCGATAGGCATTCCAGAGGCCGGCGCCGATGATGCACAGACCGGCGATCGCGACGATCCAGCGCCCTCCGGGCCAGTCGAACGCGGTCGCCGTCGTGCTCTGGACCTTTTGGTTTTGTGACTGTTGCCCGCCCGAGCCGAGCAGAATCTTCACCGTCGACGCGGTCAGGCCCGCATAGATGAGGCCGCGGCCGAGATAGCCGGCGCGCTTACCCCACTTCTTCGCCTCCCCTTGCTCGCCGGATTCCTCGCCGCGCTCGGCGTAGGCTTGTACGAAGCGCCAGAGGGCGTAAGCGGCGAAACCGAGCGCGAGCAGCACCAGCACGGCCTTGCCGAAGTCGTGCTGCGCCAGCGTTTCCAACGCACCCTCCCGGCTGGTTGCGTTGCCGCCGTCGCCGGCAGCGAGCTTGATCGCCAAAACACCGACGAGCCCGAAGGACACGCCTTTTGCGACCAAGCCGGTCCGCGCCAAGACCGCATACCAGCCGCGTCCGCTCTGGGCCTCCGAACGCGCAGTGTGCGCTGGATGCCGCAGCCCCTCGTGCTCCTGTTCCGTCGCTATCCGTGTCGCCATTCGAGCCTCCTCGTCACCGAACCCGTCGTTGCTGGAACAACGGCGAATCGCACGCCGCAGATGCGCGCGGACGCCGCCGCCGCAAAGTGTCAGGCGTTTCGGCACCCGCGCGACGGGAGACGAGTATCGACCGTGGCGTTCTTGGGGAGGTGGTAGTCCGTGCCGACGTGGGTATGGGTTCTGCTCATCGTCGTAGCGGTGGTGCTGGTGGTCGGAGCGCTGCTTGGGCGGAAGCGGCGGCGAGAGCGCCCGGAGCAGCGCTTCGGGCCTGAGTACGGGCGCACGGTGGAGCGTGCCGGGGGACGCCGTGCTGCCGAGGCGGACCTGGAGCAGCGCGAGGAGAAGCGGCAGCGGTTGCAGATCGTGCCGCTCTCGCCGCAGGCTCGCGAGCGTTACCTGAGCGACTGGCATGAGCTGCAGGCGCGGCTCGTCGACGAGCCGTGGCAGCCGCTTCTGGGTGCCGATCGGCTGCTGAGCGACGCGATGAGCGAGCGCGGCTACCCGACGGACGAGTTCAACCAGCGGGCGGCCGATGTCTCCGTCGACCATCCCAACCTCGTGGAGAACTACCGGGCCGCCCAGGCGATCTATCTGGCTGACCAGCAGGGGGAGGCCACGACCGAGCAGCTTCGGCAGGCGCTGATTCATTACCGGGCACTGTTTGGCCGAGCTGCTGGAGACGAACGAGCAAGCCGACGCAGAGGAGGTTCGCGGTGAAAGAGGCGGAGCAGAACCAGAAACAGCGGACGGATGACAGCAGTAACAACGACGACGACAGCAACAACCGCGGCACCGTGGGCGGCGGCGGATCCAGGGCAGCGACGACCGAGCGCGGAGAAGCGCTCTTCGACTCGGATGAGCAGGATACGCTCCGGCAGCGTTGGACTGAGATCCAAACCGAGTTCGTCGATCAACCGCAGCGCTCGGTCGAGCGGGCGAATGCGCTCGTCTCGGATCTGACCGAGAGGCTCGTCGCCAATTTTCGAGACGAGCAGGCACGGCTGGAGGCGCAGTGGGACCAGGGCGACGAGGTCTCAACCGAGGATCTACGCGTCGTCCTGCAGCGGTATCGCTTTTTCTTTTCGCGCCTGCTGGAGTTGCAAGACGGTGGGGGATCGTGATGCAGCAGGAGCAGTTGTGGACCCTGCCGGAGCAGTTCGGCCGCATCGACGTCAGCGGCTTCAGGGTCGAGGCCGTCGACGGCCGGGTGGGCAAGGTCGAGCAATCGACGCTCGAACCCGGCGCCAGCCACCTGATCATCGATACGGGACCGCCGCTGATCGGCAAGAAGCTGCTGCTGCCGTCCGGACTCGTCAGCGGGATTGACCGTGATGAGGAGATCGTTCGCGTCGCCTGTTCCGAAGACGAACTCAAGAACGCGCCGGCTTTCGACGCCGAACGGCAAGACGACCCCGTCTACCGCGACCAAGTCGCCGCCTACTACGCTGCCGGCACCGAGCCTCGCGCAGACAATCCCGACAAAGGGGGCGCAGAACCTGGCGACCGATAACATGAGCGGGGCATCCAAGCTTCCCTTCAGCGGAAGGAATCGCGGAACGGCACCGCTGTCGATAGCTTTCAACGGCGCGCCAGTGCTCGATGCGCGGCCAGCGCTCCGTCGTAAACTGACGCGATCTCGTCCGTGATCAGATAAGGCACGCGACCTCGCACATGTGGTGAGCGAGGTCAGCGTTTCTACCAAGCTAATCGCGATCGCACCCCGCGGTGAGCGACCTCGCCAACTCAACCCTCGCCAACTCACCGCGAAATTGATTACGCGCGTTTGTCTATACAGGAGACAGGTCGGTGTCGGGTGCGCAAATCCATCATCAGGCTGCTCGGACGTATTCGTGGATCAGTCCCCCGAGTCGGTCGCGTCGCTGGATGTGAGTTGCTGGATGCGAGCTGACCAGGCATTCACGGACTCTCGCTGACGAGGCATACACGGACTCTCGGCATTGGTGGCGTCAGGTCGAGTGCTCGGTGTGGCCTATGGGTGTTGTAGTGCTCGACGTAGGCAAGATAGGACGCGCTCGAGTTGTCTGCGGCTGACGATCAGGAGCCAGTCGAGATCGCATCCAGCTCGAGATCGATCGCTTTCCTCAGCGAGGTAATTGACAGACGGGCGGTTGGGAGGAGGGCGAACCGGAACGCATTCGCACTCCTGGCACCGAAGCGCCCCTTGCCAGTGCTCCCCTTTCGCGCACGGGGCGAGCGTAAGACGGCCGTGACGTCAAGCACCGTTTCCTCGCGGCGTCTCTTAAGAGAACCGCTCGGGCCGCTGGTTCGGACGTTGGGCGCCGGGCGGGGCGCTTACGCGGGCCGTGTCGAGGGTTCGCCGGTCGTCTTGCCGCCCTTCGGGCGGCTGCCCTTTCCTTCCAGACGTGCGATCAGCTGCTCACCGCGCGCGACGATCGCCTTGCGCGTCTCGCCCGCGAATGCTGCACGGACGACGTCGATTCCGACGCGGCCGGCGAGCGCCTCGAAGCCGCGCTCGGCCGACGACACCTCGAGCGGTTCCTCTGCCGCGAGCCCTTCGCGGAGGATCGGCGCCGCGAGCGCCGAGCCGCTGTTGCCGAGAGAGACGAGTGCGTGACTCCGCACGTAGAAGTCTTCACCATGCTGGGCAAGCTCCGCGAGGAAGTTGACGTTGTCGTGAGTCGGGAAACGTCCGAGCACTGCGATTGCGTTCTGACGTAGCCGCGGCGAGACGCCCGTGATCGCTCCCTCGCGCGCGATCTGCCGGAGCAGGACGTGATCGGCGTCCGTCACCTGCTGGATCGCGTTCTCCGCGTCCTTCGGATCGTGCGCGAGCAGGAGTGCGTCGAGCTCCTCGCGCCGCGCGACGAGCTTCAGGTCGCTGCGCGGGACGCGCGTCGACTTGCGCTTCGCGCCGCCCGGGATCTTCACCGCCGGCTCGTTGAGCCGGAAGCCGTCGTCCGGATTCTTCGAATCGCCCTTCGGCATCAGTCGATGTGCACCCAGCCGTGCCGGATCATCGTCCGGTATTGGGGGTCGTAGTTGAGGTTCGTGTCGTTCCGGTCGCTGTTCCAGAGCATCAGGTTGTGCGGCTCGTCGACGTGCGAGAGACCGAGGTAGTGGCCGACCTCGTGCGCCATGACCATCCCGTGATAGTCGATGTCGAGGTGCTTGAACCAAGAACTCCGATATTCGCCGACTCGGCGCGCGCCAGACCGCGCACGCTCGCCTTGCCCTACCCAGCTCCAAAACTCTGACCGGTGGGTCACGCCGTCACGGCGTATCCCGACCCGACAACTCCGTCCGTCTCGGCATGCCGAGCGTGGCACCGGTGGGCGCTGAAGCAGGCACGAGCGCCGCACCCGTCGGCGAAACGATGCCCCCGTACAGCTGGCACGTGACGGCGTCGATGCCGACAGATAGGAAGCGTGCGCCGCTGAAGGTCGAACCGCGTCAGCGCCCTGTCCGTCATTGCGATCAGACAACACGCGGCGTGTGCGAGACGGGTACACAGACTGAGCACCTCCACCCATTCACCGACCGAGCACAGCGGCGTCTCCGCGCTGCGAGTCGGGCTGGAGTCCGCTTGGTAGGCTCGGCGCGCCGTCGTCGTCTGAGCTGAGAGGTACGAACATGAATGTGTCTTCGGGCCGAGTCGAGGTCGAGGTCGATGCCGCCGTTCGCGCGCTCGATCGCGTGGAGCACATCGTTGTGTTGATGATGGAGAACCGCTCCTACGACCAGATGCTCGGTTATCTGACCTTGTCGGGGCGCCGGCCCGAGCTCGATGGTTTGAAGGCGGACATGGTGAACGTGTACCGCGACCGCAGTGGCAAGTTCCCCCAGTACGACGGGCTCGAGTTCGGCGTCCACGAGCTACTCGATACCCGGATGACCAAGGCGCAGGACCCGCCGCATGGCGGCTCGTCGGTCGACAAGCAGCTCGCGAACAAGAACACGGGATTTGTCCAGACGTACATGGACGAGCGGGGTGGCCCGACAGAGGTTCATCCAGGCGACGTGATGGGCTACCACAGCGGCCGTCACCTCCCCGTTTACGACCACCTCACAGTGAAGTTCTGTGTCTGTGATCGCTGGTTCTCCTCGGTCGCCGGCTCGACGTTCCCGAACCGCCTCTATGCAATGGCCGGACAAGCCGCCGGCAAACGTGACAACGACAGTCCGCCGATCTACCACTTGCCCTCGTTTTTTCGGCACCTCGACGGCGTCCGTGGCGTCTCGTGGGCGAACTTTGTCCATGACGTGACGCCGCTCGTCTGGGCCGTCGACAACGACTATCCGTTCAAGCATCTGCTGAGTGAACACGTCTCGTGGTTCGGCGGTCACTTCCGCCCGCCCTATTTCGGTGACACCTTCGTCCAGCGCGCAGCGGCGGGGAGGCTGCCGAGCGTCTCCTGGATCGAGCCCAGCTTCGCCGACCTGCACACCGGGCTGATGAGAATCATCTCTCCGCCCTCCAACGACGACCACCCGCCCGCGGATGTCATGCTCGGACAGCAACTCGTGCTCAAGATCTACGACGCGATCGCCTCCAGTCCAAACTGGTCAAAGACGATGCTCGTGATCACCTACGACGAACACGGCGGCTTCTTCGACCACGTCCCCCCACCGCTCAACCCACCCGACGACCACCCGAAGGTCTTCAACCGCTACGGCGTGCGCGTACCCGCGATCGTCGTCTCACCCCTAGTCGGCAGGCGCAGCTTCTCCCACCAGATCTTCGACCACACCTCGATCATCAAGACGATCCTGCTCCGGTTCGCCCGCACCGGCGGCACCATCCCCGACATGGGCAAGCGCGTCAGCAACGCCCAACACCTCGGCGTTCTGCTAACCGAACAGACACCCCGCCCACCCGAAACACCAGAGCTCTACCGACCCCTCGCCCACAAGATCGACGCCAACCGAAAAGACCTCACCCACGACCACCTCGTCCTCGGCGCCACCCAGCGCGCAGCCGCCAAAACGCAATTCACCGACCTCCAACACGACTACCTCACCATCCAGACCCAGTTCATGAAACAACTCGTCAAGGAAGAACCCGACCGCTTGACCACCTTCGTACCCTGAAACAGGACGCACCGTCGCCCACCCGCAAGGGCTGCCCGCACCGCGCGAGCGCCAGGAAACTCATCGAGAAGGATCAACGCCAGGTCCACATCGAGGCGACTGCGACTGAACCGTTCGAGTTTTGCGCTCGTGCTCGGCGTGTGGCCCCCTCAGTGGCCCTGCGTGCCGACCCGTTCGCTTGAACTCGAATCGGCCGTGGCGGAAGCGACCCGCTTAGCAGCATGATTGTGGTGCCGGGGGAGGGAGTCGAACCCTCACGCCCCCGTTGGGGGCAGCTGATTTTAAGTCAGCCGCGTATCGCCAATTTCGCCACCCCGGCGCGGCGCAGGATACCCCTGCGTGGGCGCGCCGCTAGGCGCCGGGCGTCAACGTGTCGAGCGGGTAGCGCTCGGGGCCTTTGCCGCGAAATGCGTCGCGGAACGCCGTGAAGGCCTTCTCGTCGTACGCGCTGCAGGTCGCGAGCCGGCCCTGGCCGATCCCGCCTTCCGGCGACGTCCAGGCCGTCAGCGCGATCTTCTTGCCGAGCTTCGGGTACGGCGTGCCGAGCATGCCGTTGGGGCTGGACGTGTAGAACCCGTGCAGCTTGTCGATCGTCGCCTGCGGCACCTTGTCGCCCCACCAGATGATCACGCCGCCGTGCTCCTCGTTGTGCACGACCTGGATCGGATTCGCGGCCGACTCGAAGAAGCCCCAGGTCGCCGGCGAGAAGTAGTGGTTGCCGTTCGAGGGCGGCGAGGTGTTGTACTTGATCTTCGCGTCGAGACTCGTCACGTGCTGCCGGCCCGTCGCCTTGACGGTCTTGAACGTGCAGCCGGCCGCCGCGAGTGCCGTCGGGACGTTGGCGGCGTTGGCCGTCCCGCCGCCGCCACTGCTGGACGTCAGCGCGATGATCGCCGCGACGGCGGCCAGTCCGAGGACCCCGGACGCGGCGAACGCGATCAGCATCCACTTGCTGCGGTTGTCGGTCGACCGGCCCTTCTTGGCACCACGGCGCTGCGGCGCCTGAACAGGCCGCGGCGGGGCAGGCGTACGCGTCTTCTTCGCCACGGCTCGACCACGGTAGCAACGTCGCAAGGAGGGCGTCGCGAACGAAAAGTCCGCTCGCAGCAGGTTTTCGAGTGCGGCGCCCTTGACCCGAAGCAGGCCCGCCGCATAGGGTCGTTTCTGCCGGAGCCGATGGACCGCAAGGTTTGTCGGCACCGGCAAATTTTTTTGCCCTTTGCCTGCGCCGTCCGACGCGGTCTCTAGCGTTCTTTGGTCCTTATGGCGCTCGTGTTCCTCATCGTCGGCATGCTCGTCGGCGCTCTCGCCGTCGCCTTCTACGCGCGTCCCCGCCTGCACGCACTCCGCGATCAGGTCGAACGCGAGTGCACGAGCGCGGAGGAACGCGTCGCGCTCGTCCAGCAGCTCAACGCGAGCTGGGAGCAGCGCTTCCAGGAGATGAGCTCGGCCGCGCTCGCGCAGAACAACGACTCGTTCCTGATGCTCGCCGAAACGAAACTCTCGCCGCTGACGACGACCCTGTCCAAGTTCGAGCAGCACACGCACGCGCTCGAGAAGAGCCGCCAGGACGCGTACAACCGCCTTTCGAACCAGGTCGTGTCGCTCGTCTCGCTGCAGGAGCAGCTGCGCGCCGAGACGCGCAGCCTCTCCACCGCGCTGCGCGCGCCCGCGACGCGCGGCCGGTGGGGCGAGATGCAGCTCCGCCGGACGGTCGAGGCCGCGGGCATGCTCGAGTACTGCGACTTCGTCGAGCAGTCGTCGGCCCGCGACGGCGACGGCCGCCTGCTCCGGCCCGACCTCGTCGTGAAGCTGCCGGGCGGGCGGCAGGTGGTCGTCGACGCGAAGACCCCCTTGCAGGGACTGCTCGACGCACTCGACGAGACGCTCGACGACGAAGGGCGCCGCGCGCGGATGGACGACTTCGTCCGCCACGTCCGCGACCACGTCTCGAAGCTGAACGCGAAGTCGTACTGGCAGCAGTTCTCGCCGACGCCCGACTTCGTGGTCATGTTTCTGCCGGGTGAGAGCTTCTACCGGGCGGCGCTCGAGCACGATCCGTCGCTGCTCGACGTCCACGCAAGCGCGCGCGTCGTCCTCGCAAGCCCGACGACGCTGATCACGCTCCTGCGCGCGATCGCCGTCGGCTGGCGCGAGGAGAAGGTCGCGGAGAGCGCACGCTCGGTGAGCGAGCTCGGTCGCGAGCTCTACGAGCGGCTCGCGACCATGGTCGACCACTTCGCCATGGTCGGCAAGCGGCTCGACGGCGCCGTGCAGGCCTACAACCAGACCGTCGGCTCGCTCGAGCGGCGGGTGCTCGTGTCCGCACGGGGGTTCCCGGGGCACGGCATCGGGACCGACAGGCAGATGGTCGAGCTGGCCCCGGTAGACAATCGACGCAGCAGCCGCAGACGATCGAGCTGCCTTCGCGCTCGGCCGCCGACGCGGCGTAAGGCTCAGTAGCGCAGGAGCGCTGCTATGCCCTCGACGGGCCCGAGCTCGGGCCGCTCGCGCGCGAGCGCTCTCACGGAGCCGCCGTGGGCGAGCGTCCGGTGCACGGCAAGGTCGACGCCGTCCGGACGCGGCTCCAGCCGGGTCGCGTCGAGCGGGCAGGCGCCGTTCTGCGTCTGCGCGCGACCGCACGACGGGCACTCGTACGCAAGCCGCGCGGCGCCTTCCTGGAACAAGAGCAACTCGACGCGGCCGTCCGACGCGGCCTCGAGTTCTCGTCCCAGCCGGATGCGGCACGGCCGCTCCGGCCCGCCTCCTCCTGCCAGCGCTCGAGCGCGGCCGTCTCCTCCGCGAGCCGTGCCTGCTCGAGGAACGGCAGCGCGAGCTCGAGCAGCTCGGTGGGCGTCGCATACCCCTCGCCGGCCGTGGAGCCTGCGAACGCGGCCCGGGTCTCCTGCGCGAGCATGTCGGTGAAGCCGGCGCGCGCCTCCTCCGGCCCGATGACGACGATGTGCCTCGCGATGCCGCGGCGAACGTGCCCGTCGAGGTCGGCGGCGACGTTTCGGAGGTGATCGCGGGCGAGCTCGTCGATGTGTCTCTGGAAGCGTGCCTGCGACCAGCCACCCTGGTCGTGACGTCCGGGCTGCTCCTCGGACAAATCCGCGAGCGGCTCGAGCCGTCCGTTCACGAGCTGGAAGAGCAGACCGCGCTCGCGGTCGATGACGGCGACGATCGCTGCCTCGCCGCGGCCGAGTAGCGGAACGAGCGGTCGGAGGTAGAAGTCGGGGCCGACGCACACGCGGTCCGGCACCGGCTCGCTCAAGGCGTTGACGCTCCAGAACTGGTCGAGCCCCGCGGCGAAGACGGCGACGCCCTGCGTGCCGGCGCGGTCGAAGTCGTTCGTGAAGAAGTTGCGGATGCGCTCGAAGTCGGATTGCAGCCCCGCCTTCTGGTCGTGCGTGGCGAGCTCTCCTCGTTCGGCGAACGTCGACTTCTGCGCCTCGTCGAG
>CAVXZL010000003.1:0-11268 GCA_963766345.1 uncultured Actinomycetes bacterium
CCCACGTCGCGGCGAGTCAACGCGCGCCGGCAGTGGTACAACCAACAGGAGATGCAGTACGGGTTACTTGGCCCGTTGCGCGTGACCGACGGCGAGCGCGAGGTTCCGCTCGGAAAGCCGAAGGATCGGTCGGTGCTCGCGTTCCTCCTCGTGCACGCCGGCGAGGTCGCGTCGACAGACAGGCTCCTCGACGAGCTCTGGGGCGAGCGTCCGCCGCCGACGGCGAAGAACTCGCTCCACAACTCGATCTCGCAGCTGCGCAAGCTCGTGGGCGCGGACGTCTTGCGCACCCGGCCGCCGGGCTACGTCCTCGACGTCGCCTCCGAGGACATCGATCTCGGTCGTTTCGAGCGTCTCGTGCAGCAGTCGTACGTTCAAGCGGCGCCCGAACGCACGACGACTCTCAGGCGCGCGCTTGCGCTCTGGCGCGGCCCCGCGCTCGCGGATCTGCAGTTCGAGCCGTTTGCTGCGACCGAGGCGCCGAGGCTCGAGGAGCTCCGGTTGCTCGCGGAGGAGGAGCTCATCGGTGCGGAGCTCGAGCTCGGACGGCACAGAGAGCTCGTGCCGCGCATCGAGGATCTCGTCGCGAGGAATCCTCTGCGTGAGCCGCTCCGCGGGCAGCTGATCGTCGCGCTCTACCGCTCCGGTCGCCAGGCGGAAGCGCTGGCGGCGTACCAGGCGGCACGCACGTCGCTGGTCGAGGAGCTCGGGATCGAGCCGAGCCCCACGCTGCGTGCGCTCGAGCAGGCGATCCTGCGCCAGGACGCCGACCTCGCGGCGTCGGCACCGCCCGTCAGCGCAACCGCGCGACCGGCAGACCTTCGTCGGCGCCTCGCGACGGTGACCGTCCTCTACGCGGAAGTCATGGCGCTCGGTGACGTCGACGCGGAGCGATATGCGTCGTTGACGACGCATGCGTTCCACGAGCTGCGCGCGGCAGTCGAGTATCACGGCGGGACGATCGAGCGTCTTGCCGGCGACGAACTCGTCGCCGTCTTCGGCGTCCCGGAGAGGCACGAGGACGACGTGGTGCGTGGGGTGCGCGCGGCTATTCAGATCGGAGCTGCGATCGAACGTCTGCCCGAGGTCTCTGTCCGCGGCGCGGTGGCCACCGGGCAGGTCGTTGCGCCCGGGCCCGCAGGCCGGTTGCCTGTAGCCGGCGCACCCGCTACCCGAGCACGACGGCTGGCGGAGCGCGCGCCGCTCGGCGAGTTCGTGGCGGACGCCGCGACCGCCGTGGACGTCGGGAAGGCGGCCGACCTTCAGCCGCTCGCACCGCTCACGGTTCGCGGCACCGGCCCGATCGACGTGTTCGGTATCCACGGCGTCTCCGACGACGTGCTCACACCGTCGCAACCCGGTATGCCGCTCGTCGGTCGCGACGAGGAGCTGCGGCAGTTGATCGAGGTCTTCGAAGAGGCTGCGGCAGAGCGTCGAGCGCGAGTCACGGCGGTGCTCGGCGAGGCAGGGGTCGGCAAGACGCGACTCTCGATCGAGCTCACACGATCGCTTTCGAGCAAGGCGGAGATCGCCGTCGGCCGTTGCGTCGCATACGGCGAGGGCGGCACGTGGTCACCGCTCCGCGACGCCGTGCAGGACGCCGGCCTCGCTCGACTGAGAGCGACGGATGCGGCCGCTGCCGAGACGCTCGTCGGCCTGCTCGGCGGCGCAACGATCCCGATCGCCGACGCGTTCTGGGCGGCGCGTCGGTTCCTCGAGTCGCTCGCCGGCGAAGGTCCGGCACTCGTCGTTCTCGATGACCTGCACTGGGGTGCGCCGACGTTTCTCGACTTCGTGGAGCAGCTCGTCGCCACGCCGCCGAGGGCGCCCGTGCTTGTGCTCTGCCTTGCGAGGCCCGAGCTCGCCGAGCAGCGGCCGGCGCTCTCGTCGTTCGTGCTGCGGCCCCTGCCTGACGCAGAGGCTCGGGCGCTCGTCGCCGCCGCCGCGCACGATTCGGTTCCCGCGAGCGTCCAGACCCGCGTCGCAGCGCTCGCAGAGGGCAACCCGCTCTTCGTCGAGCAGCTCCTCGCATACGTCGGCGAGCGAGGCGCAGACGCGCTCGCTTCGGTGCCTCCACGCCTGGAGGCCTTGCTGGCGAGTCGGCTCGACCGCCTAGATGCGGAAGCGCGCGCGGCGCTCGAACGTGCGTCGGTCGTCGGCCGCGAGTTCCGGCAGGCGGCGGTATCGCACCTCAGCCCACCGCTCGAGGTTCCGGGTGTCGGTCGCAACCTCAGCGAGCTCGCGCGTCTGGAGTTGATCCACATGACGCCGCGCCCCGACGGCTTCCGTTTCCATCACGCGCTCGTCCGTGACGTCGCGTACGCGTCGATACCAAAGGCCGAACGCGCAGAGCTCCACGAGGGGGTTGCCGAGTGGCTCGAAACGAGCGGCGACGTGGACGACGAGCCGATCGGCTTCCACCTCGAGCAGGCGCAGCGCTACTTGCACGAGCTCGCGCCGGACGACCCTCACGCGGCGGAGCTCGCTGTCGCAGCGGGCCGCCGCCTCGCATCGGCCGGCCTGCGCGTGCACAGGCAGGGCGATTCGCCGGCTGCTGCCACGCTGCTCGCACGCGCGACGACTCTTCTTCCAGGCGCCGCCTGCATCGCAGCCGACCTGCTCTGCGAGCTCGCGGCGGCGGAATGGAGCACAGGCGATGCGGCGGGCGCGGCCGTGACGCTCGAGCGGGCGCTCGAGGCGGCGAGGTCGCAACAAGACCTTCGAGCCGAGCTGCGTGCTCGCGTCGAGCTTGCGAACCTCCACATCTTCACCAGCCCGGAAGGCAGCGCGGACGAGTTGCTTGCGGTTGCGCAGGAGGCGATACGCGTCTTCGAGCAGCACGACGACGCGCGCTCGCTCGGACGAGCGTGGCTTCATGTCGGCTTCGTTCACGGTGGCGTCCGTCGTCAGAACGAGGAATGGCGACGCGCCGCCGAGCGGGCGCTCGAGCTCTACCGGCGGACGGGCTGGTCGGCGGCGACGTGCATCGGCGACCTCGCGTCGGCGCTGCTCACCGGACCCGTTCCGGCGCGCGCGGCCAGAGCGCGGTGCCGCGAGCTGTTCGCGCAGTCCGCTGACGACCGGCTCGCGCGTGCGCACGTCCTCGTCGCACTCGCAGGTCTCGAGGCCATGCTCCGAAGGTTCGCGTCGGCGCGTCGGCTCGTCGCGGAAGCGCGCACGATCTATGAAGAGACCGGCTTTGCGCTCGCCGTCGTGTCGAGAAGCGACCGCAACCTCGGCAGGATCGAGTTGCTCGCGCGCCGGCCGGCCGCGGCCGCGCGTGTCTTCCATTCGTGCTGCAAGACGTTCGAGCGAACGGGGGACCGCGGCTCGCTCGCCACGACCGCGGCCGAGCTCGCCGAGGCGCTTTTCCGCACCGAGCAACGTGCGGACGCCGAGGCATGGGCTTCCGTGAGTGAAGGAGCGGCGACGACCGAAGACCTGGGCGCGCAATACCGGTGGCGAGGAGTCAAGGCAAAGGTGCTTGCCGCCGCCGGCATCCATGCGGAAGCATTCGACCTCGCGCAGCAGGCCGTCGCCATGACCGAGCAGACCGACGCGACGAACGAGCGCGCGGAGGCGTTGTCGAACCTCGCGCACGTCCATGCGTTTGCGGGAGATGCCGGCCCTGCGGCGGCGGCCGCGCGACAGGCGCTGACACTTTTCGAGCAGAAGGAGAACGAGGCGGCGGCAGCGCAAGTACGGATGTTCTTGCGGTCCGTTGTGCTGCCGCCGCACGTTTGAATGCGTCGCGATCAGTGACCGCCGCCGCCGGGCTCGACCGTCGCCACGTTCACGCCGGCCGGCTGTCCCTGCGCGGAGCCCGTCGCCGGCACTGAGGCCGCGATTGCGCCGATTGCCAACGCTGTTGCGATTGTTGCGTTGAGCCTGTTCCGCTTCGACATTCCGATCACCTCCTTCCTCGCGGCCAGGCTCTGGCGCGGCTCCAACGGCACCGTCACGGGCGCCTAACGGATCTCCAACGCGACGCAATGACGCCGCAGCGCGTGTCGTCCACGCGCGCCTCCGGTTAGTCGCCGGTTAGCCCGTGCGCGGACGCTCGGCGCATGACCAGGTCAGCGCCCCGCTATTCGGCGATAAGCGCGCGTCTAGCACGCCGCTCGACGCTGGTCACGAGACCGGAGGTGATCCAGATGTCGGGACGGAAAGCATTTGCACTACTCACGAGCACGGTCGTTACCGCGGTGGCTGTCGTCCTGATGTGCTCGCGGGGCGGCGTGCTCGATCCACAGTTCGCGTCAGCAGGCGCGACCATCGTCCAGGCCGAGAAGTCAGGCCTCCGCTTCAACACGCAAGCCCTTAGTGGGCGTGTCGGACTCGTTGCATCCCGTCCGGGAATGCGCTGGCGCATCCTCGGCGTCACGGCTTGGCGGCGCGCGACAGGACGCTTGCTGACCGGACGCTTCGACACCACGTCGCTCCCGGATGGCCGCTACGACCTGCAGCTCGTGGACGGCCGCAGCGAACGCACGCAACTCCTCACTGTCCGCAACTACACGTACCTCCACCCGACGATGGAAGGGAGAGACGACGAAGCGCCCGACAATCGCTCGAGCGACGCGCGAGCGGTCGTCGGCGTCTTCACCCACCGCAGCTACCGGCCCGGCGCGACGGCAGTCTTGAACCTCTGGCACCGTTATTCGTCGCTCCAGATCGAGTTGCTCCACGTCGGGCCAGAAGACCAAGTGACTGTCGGAAACGAGACGATGGAAGGCGTCGTGGTCGCCGGTCCGCTGCACCTCTTGGCAAGGCGCGGGTCAGTGCGCATTCACATCGGCGACTGGGAAAGCGGCGTCTATGCGGCGCGGATGACGTCGGGCGGCAAGGTCGGCTTCGCACCGTTCATCGTCAGGCCGAGGCGTCTCGGGACGCAACCTGTAGCGGTGGTCGAGCCGACCAATACGTGGCAGGCCTACAACTACCGCGACGCCGACGGTGACGGCAAGCCGGACACTTGGTACTACTGGTGGGACAAGCGCCCGACCGTCGATACGCTGCGCCCCTTCCTCGACCGCGGCGTGCCGCCGAAGTTCCGGCGCAACGACGACACCTTCTTGCGCTGGCTCGCGCACACGGGGCGCAAGGTCGACATGCTCGCCCAAGACGACATCGAGCGCATCCCCGGCGACCGGCTCGCGAAGCTGTACCGCCTGATCATCTTCCCGGGCCATCACGAGTACGTGACGGAGGGCGAGTACAACGCGGTGACGCGCTATCGCAACCTGGGCGGACACCTCATGTTTCTCGGCGCGAACAACTTCTTCTGGCGCGTCAATCGTGTTGGACAAACGCTCCACCGCATCGCCTTGTGGCGGGACCTCGGCCGGCCCGAGGCGTCACTCGTCGGCGTGCAGTACTTCACTTGGAGTCAGAACAAGTTCGGGTCGACGCCGTACGAGATGACGGGCGTCGATCGCGCGGCGTGGATCTTCGACGGCACGGGCCTGGAGGACGGCGACCGCTTCGGTTACTTCGGGACGGAGGCCGATCGCGTGACGCCCGCCTCGCCCGAGTCGCTCCGTGTGCTCGCGGAGATCCCGCACATCTTCAACGCACGTCATGCGGCCGCGATGACCTACTACGAGACTCCGGCGGGCGCCCGCGTCTTCGCCGCGGGCGCGTTCACGCTCGCCGGCCCTCAGTTGCGCTGCGCGAATGTCGCGCAACTGCTCGCGAACCTCTGGGACCACCTCGCCGGGGAACCGTCCCAGGAGCGCTACCCGCAGGCAGACCTGGGGCCGTGCCCGTACTGACTCCCGCCTTCCAATGGCGGACGTACGGTGTTACAAACAACACGTGACCGAGTTTCGGGTCCTCGGTCCGCTCGAGGTTGCGAGCAACGGGGGAACGCTCACCCTCGGCGGACAGAAGCAGCGGGCACTTCTGGCGTTGCTGCTCCTTCACGCGGGCGAGGCGCTGTCGGTCGACCGGATCGCCGACGAGTTGTGGGGGGAGAACCCGCCGCGCACGGCGACCTCGTCGGTGCAGAACTTCGTCTCGCAACTGCGCAAGCTTCTCGGGCCGGAAGTGCTGGTCACGGGAGCCGCCGGCTACCTGCTGCACGTGCAACCGGAGCAGCTCGACCTCACGCGCTTCGAGCAGTTGGTTGCGGAGGCGAGACGCGCGGAGCCGGACGAGCGAGTGCGGTTGCTTCGCGAGGCGCTCGCTCTCTGGCGCGGGCCGCCGCTCGCGGACTTCGCGTACGAAGCATTCGCGCAGGGCGAGATCCAGCGTCTCGAGGAGCTGCGGCTCGACGCGCTCGAGCAACGTTTCGACGCAGATCTCGTGGCCGGCGCGGGAGCGGAGCTTGTCGCCGAACTGGAGCCGCTCGTCGCGCGATACACGCTCCGCGAGCGGCTGCGCGGCCATCTGATGCTCGCGCTCTACCGCTCGGGTCGGCAGGCCGAAGCACTCAGCGCGTACCACGAGGGACGCGCTGCGCTCGTCGAAGAGCTCGGCATCGAGCCGAGCCGCGAGCTCCAGCAGCTGTACGCGTCGATCCTGCGCCAGGAGGCAGGCCTCGATCCGTCGGTGGCGCGGCCGCAGCTGGACGACCAGCCCGACGAGATCCTCAAGGCCGCGATCGCCGGTCGGCTCGTCCTCGTCCTCGGGCCGCGCGCACGCGCGTCGGCGGAGGCCGGTGCCGTCGCTGCGCTGCCGGGCCGTGACGAGGTCGCGGCGTACCTCGCGGAGTGCTTCGACTATCCGCTGCAGGAGGAGCGCGATCTCGCGCGCGTCTCGCAGTACGTCGCGCTGATGAAGGGCGTCGGCCCGCTCCACGACGAGCTGCACGATCTCTTCGACCGCGACTACCAACCGGGGTCCGTCGAGCGCGGGCTCGCGGCGCTGGCCCGTGCCCTCCGCGAACGCGGCTCGCCGCCGCCGCTGATCGTCACGGCCGACTTCGATCGCGCACTCGAGCGCGCGTTCGCCGACGCGGAGGAGGAGTTCGACACCGTCTGCTATATCGGCTCCGGCCGGCACATCGGGAAGTTCCTCCACGTGACGGCCGAGGGCACGGTCGCACTCGTCGACATGCCGAACACCTACGTCGACCTCGTGCCCGACCGGCGCACGGTGATCCTGAAGATCCACGGCCAGGTCGACCTGAGCCCGGAACGCGAGTGGGAGAGCTTCGTCGTCAGCGAGGACGACTACATCGACTTCCTGGCGGCGCCGGAGCTCGCCGGCGTCGTGCCTGTCGGGCTCGTGTCGAAGCTCCGCCGCAGTCACTTCCTCTTCCTCGGCTACCCGCTGCGTGCGTGGCACGTCCGCGTCCTGCTGCACCGGCTCTGGGGACGCGAGCGCGTCAACTACCGCTCGTGGGCCGTCCAGGCGGCCCCCGACGCCGTCGAGCGAGAGGCGTGGCGCCAGCGCGGGATCGACGTCTTTGACCTCGAGCCCGCCGAGTTCCTCGATCGCCTGGAGACTCGTCTCGCACGCGAGGCCGTCACGTGGACCGGCTGAGCCCGTACAAGGGTCTCGCGCCGTTCGAAGACTCCGAGCTCGACGCGTCGTTCTTCTTCGGCCGCACGCGCGAACAGGAGGTCATCACCGCGAACCTGACTGCCGCGCGCCTGACGCTGCTCTACGGCCTGAGCGGCGTCGGGAAGAGCTCGATCCTGAGGGCCGGCGTCGTGCGGCGGCTGCGCGCTCTCCCCGGCCCGCTCGAGGTCGTCGTCTTCGACCAATGGCGTGACGATCCCGGCCGGCGTCTGCGCGAGGCCGTCGCGGCGCCGGTGGGAATGAAGCCGGAAGGATCCCTCGCGGACACGCTGGAAGCGGTCTGCGCACGTCTCGGCGGGGAGCTCTACGTCATCCTCGACGGCGTCGAGGAGTACTTCGTCTACCACGCGGACGACAGCAAGGCCGGGACGTTCGCCGCCGACTTCCCCGAGGGCGTTACGCGCCCTGGCCTGCGCGCGTATTTCCTCGTCTCCCTTCGCGAGGACGCGCTGGCCGTGCTCGATCGATTCAAGGTTCGAGTCCCGAGCCTCTTCGCGAACTCGCTTCGTCTCGACCACCTCGACCGGGCGGCCGCGCGTGAGGCGATCGTCGGGCCGGTCGAGGAGTACAACCGGATGACTCCGGACGCTCCGGTCGAGATCGAGCCCGGGCTCGTGGACGCCGTGCTCGCGCAGGTCGCGCGCGGAAAGGTCGACCTCGGCGTGACCGGCCGCGGTATCGCCAACGGCGGCAGGAGCGGCGAGTACGTGGAGACGCCCTACCTGTCGCTCGTAATGGAACGGCTCTGGGCGGCCGAGCGCGAGAGCGGCGCCGATGTCCTTCGCTTGCGGACGCTCGAGTCGCTCGGCGGCGCCGAGCAAATCGTGCGCGACCATCTCGACGACGCGCTCGCGGCGCTCTCGCCGGAAGGCCAGGAGGCGGCCGCCGAGATGTTCAACCATCTCGTCACGCCGTCCGGTACGAAGATTGCGCACCGCGTCTCGGATCTCGAGGACTACGCAGGGGTCGGACACGGCGACCTCGAGCCGATGCTGCACACCCTCACGACCGAGCGCATCCTGCGACCGATTGCAGTCGCGAACGGCTCGTCGCGCTACGAGATCTTCCACGACGTCCTGGCCGACGCGGTGCTTGCCTGGCGCACTGCCTTTCACTCGAGGCGCGAGCTCGAGCACGAGCGGGCGGAAGGCCGCAAACGCATGCGTCGCATGATGATCGCCGCCGCCGCAGCTCTCATCCTGGTGATCGTCATGGCGGGCGTGACGATCTTCGCGCTCGCGCAGCGCAGCGACGCCCTGCGCCTCCGAGGCGAAGCGCTGTATCAGCGCGGGCTCGCGCAAACCGAGGCCAAGCGCGCGCGTGCGCGTGCGCTTTCGACCGAAGCTCTGTCGCTGCTAACCGTCGATCCCGAACTGAGCCTCCTCCTCGGGGTCGACGCCGCACGGCGAGAGCCGTCGCCCGCCGTCGAGGACGTGCTCCGTCAGGCCCTGATGGCCTCGCACCAGCGTGAGGTGCTGCCGGCCGGCCTCAAGCACGGCAAGCACGTCCACGCGGCCTTCAGCCCCGACGGACGGCTCGTCGCGACGGGTGGCGGGAACGGCTCGACGAGGATCTTCAGGGTCCGCGACGGAAAGCTGCTCCGGACTCTCCGGCGACACGGACGCGCGGTGACGAGCGTCGCATTCAACAATGACGGCACGCAGGTGGTCAGCGCGAGTCGGGATCACACCGCCCGGATCTGGCGGGTCTCGGACGGGCACCTTCTGCACGTTCTCCCGCACTCGGCCGCCGTGACGTTCGCGTCCTTCAGCCCCGACGGCAGCCGCGTCCTCACCGTGTCCGCCGATCAGACGGCGCACCTCTGGGACGCTTCGACCGGTGCGGCGGGCCCATCGCTCACGGGGCATACCGGCCGCATCGTCAGCGCATCCTTCAGCCCCAACGGCTCGGAGATCGTCACCGCCAGCGCCGACACGACCGCCCGCGTCTGGGATGGGTCCACGGGTGCGTTCCTCTACGCGCTCGTCGGGCACACGGATGCGCTGACGTCGGCCGCCTTCAGTCCCGACGGCAGCGTGGTCGTCACCGGGAGCAACGACGCGACGGCGCGCAGCTGGCGCGATGGTCGCCTTGAATTGACGTTTCACCAGTCCACCCCCGTTGTCGACCTCGCCTTCAGCCCGCTGGGCAACACGATCGTGTCGGCGCGTAGCGATGGCGCAATCGTCATCCGGGAGCCGGTAAAGAACGGAGACGTGATCGTTGCGTCCGGGCACGTGGGAGCGGTGACCAGCACTTCGTTCAGCCCCGACGGTCGTTGGATCGTGACTGCGAGCGACGATGGGACAGCGCGCGTCTGGAAGGCCGACACCGGCAGGCCCCCGCCATGGCCGACGCTCCGTGGTCACGGAGGTCCGGTCACCGACGCCGTGTTCAGCCCCGACAGCCGCCTCGTCGTCACGTCCAGCGATGACGGGACGGCGCGCATCTGGGATCCCGGCACGGCGCCGCAACTCCGGACGATCGGGACGATGGCCAAGCGCGTGAACCGCGTGTCGCTCAGCCCGGACGGCAAGCTTGCCGCCGCGGCGTCGAACGACGGAACGGCGCGGATCTGGCGAACGTCCGACTGGAAACCGATCGCGAAGCTCCGTCACGCCGGGGCGGTCAACGACGCCGAGTTCAACACCGCCGGCACGCTCGTCGTCACTGCGAGTGCCGACGGGACGGCGCGGCTCTGGGCGCGAAACGGCGCGGCTCTGCGCTCGTTCCCACACGGTGCCGCCGTGAGGAGTGCTTCCTTCAGCGATGACGGAACCCGCATCGTGACCGGCAGCGACGACGGGAGTGCGCGCATCTGGCGCATCGGCGGGAGCACACGCCCGATCGTGCTGCGGCACGGAGCTGCGGTGCTCGCGGCGTCATTCAGCCCGGACGGTCGCCGTGTCGTCACGGCCGGAGGGAAGGTTGCGCGCCTCTGGCGTGCGGACGGGACGCTTCTCCGCGAGCTCTCCGGCCACAGCCGTCGCATCGTCGATGCTTCGTTCAGCCACGACGGGTCGAAGCTCGTCACCGCGAGCGCCGATCACACCGCGCGCATCTGGGACGGGCGAACGGGAAAGCGCTTGACAAAGCTCGTAGGTCAACGCGCCGCATTGACCTCGGCGGCGTTCTCTCCTGACGACCGCGTCGTCGTGACGACTAGCCGCGACAACGTCCCGCATACGTGGACCGTCGCGACCGGCGAGCCGAAGAACCCCCTCAGGGGACACGTCTCCGCAGTGAACGACGCCGCGTTCAGCCCGGACGGACGCTGGATCGTGACCGCCGGGCCTTCGTCTGCCGGGCTGTTTCAGAGCGCAACCGGCGCGCGCGCGGCACGCCTGTATTACGACGGGATCCGCCCGTTGACGAGCGTGGCCTTCAGCTCCGACGACATGACAATCGTCGCCGGCGGTATCGACGGAGCGGTCAGAGCGTACCGCTGTGACATCTGCGGCACGATCCCGGCTCTGGTGCAGCTGGCCGAGAAGCGGCTTGCGGCGACCGGGCGGCACTTGACGCCGGACGAGCGCCGGACGTACCTGCGCGGCTGAAGCTACACCGGAACTTTGCTCGCGTTAACTGTCGCTCAACCTGACGCGCAGTAACGTCGGAGACCGGTTGAAGCGGATCCTTTTCGTCGTTGCGGTTGCGGCTGTTGGACTGGGTGCGCTCGGGACGTTCGGCGTGCGCCCGAAGGCGTCGGTCACGCCGTCGCGCCCCGGCGCCTCGCGAGGC
>CAVXZL010000004.1:0-108481 GCA_963766345.1 uncultured Actinomycetes bacterium
GTCGGGCCGTACACGATCGCCGCCCAACAGCTCACGATCGGCGTAACGGGAACGGGGCAGGAACGGTGTCCGTTACCGACAGCACTACCCCAGCAAACGGTTTCACGTGCACGACGGCCACTAGCCCATGCAAGCAGAACATGGGGAATAACGACAGCGTCACCATTACCCAATCGGCAGGCTCGGCTCATCTTTCAGCGGCTGGGGCGGAGCCTGCACCGGCACAGGCGCGTGCAGCTTCGCCATGGGGAATGCAACCAAAGCAGTCGGCGCGGGCTTCTGCGCCTCAGGCTTCACCATCTGCGTAGATGGCAACGTCGCGGACTGGGCTGGTCTCGCTGTCTCGCCGTCCTATCCTGACAATGCGACTGACGCCGGCGGCGGATCTGGTGACATCACTGCGATTCGGATCACCTCGGCAAACAGCAACCTCTATGTGCGCTGGGACGAAATCCTCAGTCACAGCATGGTTCAAAGCGATGGCTTCTCCATCAGTGTCTGACGCGAACCGGGACGGCACTCCTGACCATCGCGGTTGGGTCCGTGTACGACTCGAAGGGCGTCGGGACCGTGCAGGTACAGGACCTCGTGACGAATCAGTTCACGACGGTCGGTGCGACAGAGCAGAGCTGTAACTTCGTCGCGACCTGCGCCAGCGGCAGCAATGCTTCGATTGAGGCTTCGTTCCCGCTCAGTGCCTTCAGCCCAACAGGCGCGATCATCGGCCTGCAGACCGAAACGCGCGCCAGTAACAACACGACCTCCAGCACCAAGGACTGCGTGCCGGGACCCGTTGCATGCAACGGCTTCTTCAACCTCGACACAGACACTGGGACTACGACCGTGACGGCTGGCCACGTCACGACGACGACCTTGAACTGCCCGGACACCGTTCGCAACTTGAGCCAGACGACCAGCACATGCACGGTGACCGTGCATGACACGGGTGTCGACACGAACAACGTCTCGGTGACGGCGTCGCACCCGACGGCACGGTCAACTTCTCAGTTAGCAACGGCACCGGAACGTTCGCGCCTCTCGCGTGCACGCTCACGAATGCGGTGGCCGCCGCGGACAGCGCGTGCACCGTCACGTACACGCCAACCGGCTACGGTCCTCTCGACCCCCCGGTGCACACGCTCAAGGCGACTTACGCCGGCGACACCGCGCCGATCCAGTTCGCGAGCAGCTTCGGCACGGACACGCTGGCGATCAACAGGCCTCCGACCGCAGATCCCAAGACGGTCTCGGTCGCGCACAACACTCCGCAGGCGATCACGCTCTCGGGCGGCGACGTCGACGGCAACGCGCTGACGTTCTCAATCGTCTCTGGCCCGTCGCACGGAACGCTCGGCACGATCGGGCCGGTCACGTGTGCGGGTACGACTCCGAATACGTGCTCCGCGAGCGTGACCTACACGCCGACCACAGGCTACGACGGCACCGACTCCTTCACATACAAGGCCAACGACGGCAGGCAGGATTCGACGGCCGCGTCCGTGTCGATCACCGTGTCCGCGAAGGCAGACCAGACGATCACCTTCGCTCCGCTCGCCGACAAGACCTACGGCGACGCGAACTTCACCGTCTCGGCGACCGCCTCCTCGGGGTTGGCAGTCACATTCACAGCCTCGGGCGACTGCACGATTAGCGGCAACACCGTCCACATCACCGCGGCTGGCAGCTGCACGATCACGGCCCATCAGGCCGGTGACGCGAACTACAACGCGGCACCCGACGTTCCGCGGTCGTTCACGGTGAACCAGAAGACCGCGTCGGTGACGGCGGATACCAAGTCGAAGACGTACGGCGATGACAACCCGGCGTTGACGGCGACGGTGACCGGGACGGTCAACGGTGACGCGCTGAATTACACGTTGGCGACGACCGCCGGCAAGTTCTCGAACGTCGGCAATCTACCCGATCACGGTGACGTTGGGCAGCAACCCGAACTACAACGTGTCGAAGGCCGACGGGACGCTCTCCGTCACTCAGAAGTCGGCGTCGGTGACGGCGGATAACAAGTCGAAGATTTATGGGGATGACAATCCGGAGCTGACGGCGACGGTGACGGGGACGGTCAACGGTGACGTTCTCAATTACTCGTTGGCGACGACGGCGCTGAAGTTCTCGAACGTCGGCTCCTACCCGGTTACGGTCACCCTTGGGAGCAACCCGAACTACAACGTCTCGACGACGGACGGGACGTTGTCGATCGGCCAGAAGGCCGCGTCGGTGACGGCGGATTCGAAGTCGAAGACCTACGGGGATGACAACCCGGCCCTGACGGCGACGGTTTCGGGGACGGTCAACGGTGACGTTCTCAACTACACGTTGGCGACGAGTGCCGGCAAGTTCTCGAACGTCGGTAACTACGCGATCACGGTCACCTTGGGCAGCAATCCGAACTACAACGTTTCGAAGACGGACTCGACGCTGTCGATCACTCAGAAGTCGGCGTCGGTGACGGCTGTCAACAAGTCGAAGACGTACGGGGACGACAACCCGGCCTTGACGGCGACAGTCGTCGGTGAGGTCGGTGGCGGTGCGGCGATCAACTACAGCCTCTCGACCCCGGCGCTGAAGTTCTCGAACGTCGGTTCGTACCCGATCACGGTCACCCTTGGTAGCAACCCGAACTATGCGGTGACGCCGATCAACGGGACCTTGTCGATCAACCAGAAGGCCGCCTCGGTGACCGCGGACAACAAGTCGAAGACCTACGGCGACGACAATCCGGCGTTGACGGCCACGGTGACCGGCACGGTCAACGGTGACACGCTCAACTACACGCTGGCGACGACGGCGCTGAAGTTCTCGAACGTTGGTAACTACCCGATCACGGTCACCCTGGGCAGCAACCCGAACTACAACGTCGCAAAGACGGACGGGACGCTAACGATCAACCAGAAGCTGGCGACCGTGACGGCGAACAACAAGTACAAGACATATGGGGACGACAACCCACCGTTGACGGCGACGGTGTTCGGGACGGTCAACGGCGACACGATCGCTTACACGCTGGCGACGACGGCGCTGAAGTTCTCGAACGTTGGTAACTACCCGATCACGGTGTCGCTGGGGAGCAACCCGAACTACGACGTGTCGTCGTTCAGACGGCACGCTGACGGTCAACCAGAAGTCGGCGACGGTGACGGCGAACAACAAGTCGAAGACGTATGGGGATGACAATCCGGCGTTGACGGCGACGGTGACGGGAACGGTCAACGGCGACACGCTGAACTACTCGCTGGCGACGACCGCCGGCAAGTTCTCGAACGTCGGTAACTACCCGATCACGGTCACGCTGGGCAGTAACCCGAACTATGCGGTGACGCCGGCGAATGGGACGTTGTCGATCGGCCAGAAGGCCGCGTCGGTGACCGCTGACAACAAGTCGAAGACCTACGGTGATGACAATCCGGCGTTGACGGCGACGGTGACCGGGACGGTCAACGGTGACGCGCTGAACTATTCGTTGGCGACGACGGCGTTGAAGTTCTCGAACGTGGGTGATTACCCGATCACGGTCACGCTGGGAGTAACCCGAACTACGCGGTGACGCCGGCGAACGGGACGTTGTCGGTCGGCCAGAAGGCCGCGTCGGTGACCGCTGACAACAAGTCGAAGACCTACGGCGACGACAACCCGGCGTTGACGGCGACGGTGACCGGGACGGTCAACGGTGACGCGCTGAACTACAGCGTTGGCGACGACCGGCGGCAAGTTCTCCAACGTCGGTGACTACCCGATCACCGTCACCCTGGGCAGCAACCCGAACTACACCGTGACGCCGACGAACGGGACGTTGTCGATCGGCCAGAAGCGGCGTCGGTGGCCGCGAACAACAAGTCGAAGACCTACGGCGACGACAACCCGGCGCTGACGGCGACGGTGACCGGCACGGTCAACGGTGACGCGCTGAACTACACGTTGGCGACGACCGCCGGCAAGTTCTCGAACGTCGGCAATTACCCGATCACGGTGACGCTGGGCAGCAACCCGAACTACAACGTGTCGAAGACCGACGGGACGCTGACGATCACCAGAAGACGGCGTCGGTGACGGCGGATAACAAGTCGAAGATTTATGGGGATGACAATCCGGAGCTGACGGCGACGGTGACGGGGACGGTCAACGGTGACGTTCTCAATTACTCGTTGGCGACGACGGCGCTGAAGTTCTCGAACGTCGGCCCTACCCGGTTACGGTCACACTTGGGAGCAACCCGAACTACAACGTCTCGACGACGGACGGGACGTTGTCGATCGGCCAGAAGGCCGCGTCGGTGACGGCGGACAACAAGTCGAAGACCTACGGGGATGACAACCCGGCCTTGACGGCGACGGTTTCGGGACGGTCAACGGTGACGTTCTGAACTACACGCTGGCGACGAGTGCCGGCAAGTTCTCGAACGTCGGTAACTACCCGATCACGGTCACCTTGGGCAGCAATCCGAACTACAACGTTTCGAAGACGGACTCGACGCTGTCGATCACTCAGAAGTGGGCGTCGGTGACGGCTGACAACAAGTCGAAGACGTACGGGGACGACAACCCGGCCTTGACGGCGACAGTCGTCGGTGAGGTCGGTGGCGGTGCGGCGATCAACTACTGCCTGTCGACCCCGGCGCTGAAGTTCTCGAACGTCGGTTCGTACCCGATCACGGTGACCCTTGGTAGCAACCCGAACTATGCGTGACGCCGATCGACGGGACCTTGTCGATCGACCAGAAGGCCGCCTCGGTGACCGCGGACAACAAGTCGAAGACCTACGGCGACGACAACCCGGCGTTGACGGCCACGGTGACCGGCACGGTCAACGGTGACACGCTCAACTACACGCTGGCGACGACGGCGCTGAAGTTCTCGAACGTTGGTAACTACCCGATCACGGTCACCCTGGGCAGCAACCCGAACTACACGTCGCAAAGACGGACGGCACGCTAACGATCAACCAGAAGCTGGCGACCGTGACGGCGAACAACAAGTCCAAGACATATGGGGACGACAACCCCCGTTGACGGCGACGGTGTTCGGGACGGTCAACGGCGACACGATCGCTTACACGCTGGCGACGACGGCGCTAAGTTCTCGAACGTCGGTAGCTACCCGATCACGGTGTCGCTGGGGAGCAACCCGAACTACGACGTGACCTCGTTCGACGGCACGTTGACGGTGGACCAGAAGGCGGCGACGGTGACGGCGGACAACAAGTCGAAGACCTACGGGGATGACAATCCGGCGTTGACGGCGACGGTGACGGGAACGGTCAACGGCGACACGCTGAACTACTCGCTGGCGACGACCGCCGGCAAGTTCTCGAACGTCGGTAACTACCCGATCACGGTCACGCTGGGCAGTAACCCGAACTAGCGTGACGCCGGCGAACGGGACGTTGTCGATCGGCCAGAAGGCCGCGTCGGTGACCGCTGACAACAAGTCGAAGACCTACGGTGATGACAATCCGGCGTTGACGGCGACGGTGACCGGGACGGTCAACGGTGACGCGCTGAACTATTCGTTGGCACGACGGCGTTGAAGTTCTCGAACGTGGGTGATTACCCGATCACGGTCACGCTCGGCAGCAACCCGAACTACGCGGTGACGCCGGCGAACGGGACGTTGTCGATCGGCCAGAAGACCGCGTCGGTGACCGCGGACAACAAGTCGAAGACCTACGGCGATGACAACCCGGCGTTGACGGCGACGGTGACCGGGACGGTCAACGGTGACGCGCTGAACTACACGTTGGCGACGACGGCCGGCAAGTTCTCCAACGTCGGTGACTACCCGATCACCGTCACCCTGGGCAGCAACCCGAACTACAACGTGACGCCAGACGAACGGGACGTTGTCGATCGGCCAGAAGCTGGCGATCGGTGGCCGCAAACAACAAGTCGAAGACCTACGGCGACGACAACCCGGCCTTGACCGCGACGGTGACGGGCACGGTCAACGGTGACGCGCTGAACTACACGTTGGCGACGACCGCCGGCAAGTTCTCGAACGTCGGCAACTACCCGATCACGGTCACGCTGGGCAGCAACCCGAACTACACCGTCGCCGAAGACCGACGGGACGCTGACGATCAACCAGAAGGCGGCGACGGTCACCGCGGATAACAAGTCGAAGACCTACGGCGACGACAACCCGGCGCTCACCGCGACGGTGACGGGGACGGTCAACGGCGACACGCTGAACTACACGCTGGCGACGACGGCGCTGAAGTTCTCGACCGTCGGCAACTACCCGATCACGGTGACTTTGGGGAGCAACCCGAACTACAGCGTGACGCCTGCGAACGGCACGTTGTTGATCGGGCAGAAGGCCGCAACGGTGTCGGCCGACAACAAGTCGAAGACCTACGGCGAGGACAACCCGGCCTTCACGGCGGCAGTGACCGGGACGGTCAACGGCGACACGCTCAACTACGCGCTAGGGACGACCGCGGGCAAGTTCTCGAACGTCGGGAATTATCCGATCACGGTCACGCTGGGCAGTAACCCGAACTACGCGTGACGCCCGACGAATGGGACGTTGACCGATCACCCGAGGCGCGCCACGGTCGACGGCAGATAACAAGTCGAAGACCTACGGCGACGACAACCCGGCTCTCGACGCCACGGTCACCGGGACGGTCAACGGCGACACGCTCAACTACACCCTGGCGACGACCGCCGGCAAGTTCTCCAACGTCGGTGACTACCCGATCACCGTCACCCTGGGCAGCAACCCGAACTACAACGTGAGCAAGACGAACGGGACGCTGATCGATCGGCCGAAGCTGGCGATCGGTGGCCGCGAACGACAAGTCGAAGCTCTACGGCGACGACAACCCGGCCCTGACCGCGACGGTGGACGGCACCGTGAACGGCGACACGCTGAACTACACGTTGGCGACGACCGCCGCGCAAGCTCTCGAACGTCGGCAACTACCCGATCACGGTCACCCTGGGCAGCAACCCGAACTACACCGTCTCGAAGACGAACGCGACGCTGACGATCAACCAGAAGCGCGGCGACGGTCACCGCGAACAACAAGTCGAGGCTGATACGGCGAAGACAATCCGCCCTTGACCGCGACGATCGTCGGGGGAGGTCGCCGGTGGGGATCCGATCAACTACAGCTTGGCGACGACGGCGACGAACTCCTCGAACGTCGGCAATTCCCGATTACGGTCACCCTGGACAGCAACCCGAACTACACCGTCTCCAAGACGGGAGGGACTCTGACCATCAGTCCTGATGCGATCAGCATTACGCTCGATGCGAAGACCTCGGGTACTGACTTCGAGTGCGCGAAACAGTACACCGCCACGCTGAAGGACACGACCAACGGCAATGGACATCGGCGGAGTCGTGCTGAAACTGACCATCGGCAGTCAGGGGCCCGTGACGGCCACGACGGACGCCGAACGGCGTCGCGACGTTCACGCTGACGCTGAACCAGGCGCCTGGGTCTGCGTGACCGAGAAGGTTGACCTGAACGCTGCTTGGGGCGATCGGCAATCGGACGCATCCGGCCGCTCAGAGTCGTCCGTTCACGATTAGCGCGAGTCCCAACATCGGGCCGGCGAACAATGCTAGCAACCCTGTATACGGGCTCGCGTTTCTTCTGGACTACGAGTCGACCAGTAGCACGGCGACACTGACGCTGGCTGCGACGGTGCGCGACAACGGGCAACTGCAGTCGGGGACCTGACGAGCCGCGGTGACATCACGCAAGGCGAACGTGTCGTTCCCGATCAGCTCGAACGACATGACTTCGTGGAGTCCAGTTTCGAGTGGTCAGAACTTGCCTGTCGGGCTCGTGGATCCGAATGACAAGACACATCGGCACCGCAAGCATCATCTCGCAATTCAACCTCAGCAAGGTCGATGTCTCCGCAGCTGTGGGTGAAGATCACTGTCGGCGGGGAGTACACCATGACTTCCGACGTCTACGACGTGCCCGTTACGATCGCCGAAGCCGGGTGTCGCGAACGAGTCTGCTCGGCAGCCGGCGGCCTGGACAACGACGGCTCGAGCCTTGCACGGCCCCAGCACCCGAACTTCTTCGGGAGCGGTTTCCTCGGTGCGGGTGACGGCATCGACGACTGGTGCGCTGTCATGGCCGACTCAGGTCGACTTCGGCGGCAGGTCATCTACAGCAAGAGCGGGACCAACCCGCAGGGACAGCTGACCTGGCTGATCCACAGCTGGAACAAGCCCGACGGCACGCAGGACGGGAAACAACATCAGTACTGCGGTCAAGAGCAACTCGATCGCCGAGCCTCGTGCATCGGGTCGGCGAAATCCTGGTGCCAGGACAGCGATCGTTCAGCTCGAAGACGAACGTCTATGACATGACGGGGACCAAGCTCGGCCTCGATGGGGGCGGGACGATGCAGTTCATCGTTCACGGAGCCGGGCGGACAGTACCAGGTATCGACGGGCAGGGAAGCAGCACGGACGCTCACGTGTCCGCTTGTCATCGAATACGGCGGGATGTGCAGTCCGTCATCGTGTTCAAGTCAACCGGCGGCGTCTGGTTCTCGAGCGCCTGGGGTCCGGTCATCGCCGGCGACAACCCGCAGACCGTCGAGAAGATCATGAAGTCGGGCGGTACGGCGCGATCAGTTAAGCGGCGGAACGCGATATCCGCCGACGAACGAGGCAGGGGAGCGAGAGACACTCCCTCCTCATTTTTTAGAACTCGCGTGTCAGGCCTGGACCGTCCGCGACCGCCGTGGGGCTGCTGTCAGTGCAACCCGGCGCGGTGCCTCACTACGGCGATCGCGCTCCCGCCCCGCTCGGTGTGCCACGCGGCGCCTTGGCGGCCGCCGTCCGATGAGCCGCCGCCGGCGGAACGGGAGCGCGACGCCAGGTGACGTTCGGCGCCGCCGACGATCGTCCTCTCGGAGAGTTAGGAGCCAGGCATTGAGCCGTCCGGGCGTGAACCCGATGACTCTCGGCGGCCGCGCGATGCCGCAGACCTCGCAGCGCCAACCTGGCTCCATCCATATAGATCCCGCCGGCGCGCCGTTCTTGTGAACGGCGGGCCGCCGTAGCCCGGAATCCCTCAAGCTAGGGACTGCCCGTGCCGAAGACGTCCTGAGCGGACGTGACGGTGCCCGCCGCAGAGAACTCACAGCCGCCGCTCGCCGTGTTCCTGGCCGTTCTCGCCTCACGCCGCACGTAACGCGGTTGACTCGGCGGCGCCCACGGTCGTAGATTCCTCGCGGCGGGCTCAACCCTTTACGGGAGGAGGTGCCATGAGGGGCTTGCGGCAGAGCTTGCTCGTCCTGGCAGGAATCGTCGCGGCAGCTTTCTTCGCCGGGCCTGCGTTCAGCGAAGCGAAGACATGCAGCGAGAACGCGTACTTCTGCACGGAGGCGGCCGACTCCGTCGGGTACCGCGGCGAGTACACGGGCCACGACGAGCCGTCACTGCTCTTCTACTCGAACACGCCCGGGTGCCGGGAACTCGAACGTCTACAAGTTCGTGTTGCCGAAGGATCCCGTCCAGCGGCCGACGCAGGACGGCCTCGGCGCGAGCTGGAACTTCCAGCTTCATCCGGCCTTCTGGTTCGGGATGGACATGTGCGACACGCAGTCGGCTCCCGAGTACCAGCACACGACGTGCGCGCCCAACAGCGACGCGAACATCTTCGACAACCCGGATCCCGCCGCTCCCGACTACGTCGGGCATCACCCGGGCGGCGCGTTCATGGAGATGCAGTTCTATCCGCCGGGCTGGGTGCCGTGGGAGGCCGGCGTCAGCTGCGACGCCGTCATGTGGTGTGCGGCGCTGAACATCGACGGCTTGTCGCTGTCGCAGGTCGACGGGACGACGCAGAACCAGCAATGCCTGACGAAGGCCGGGATCGAGCCGGTCAGCTTCGCCTTCATCACGAAGAGCGGTGTGCCGCAGGCGTCACCCGACCCGCTCACCGACTTCGCGGCGCCGTTCGCGGCGACGACGCCGGATTCCAGCAAGGACCTGTTCATGGCCCCGGGCGACACGATCGTGGTCGACATGCACGACACGCCCGCGGGCTTCCAGGTGCTCGTGCACGACCTGACGTCCGGCGAGACCGGCTCGATGACGGCGAGCGTGGCGAACGGCTTCCGTCAGGTTCTGTACCAGCCGCACTCGAACTGCAGCTCCGCGCCGTACGCGTACCACCCGATGTACGCAAGCTCGAGCGAGCACACGCGGCTGACGTGGACCGCCCACGCCTACAACGTCGCGTTCTCGGACGAGATCGGTCACTTCGAGTACTGCGGCGTCGTCACCCAGGGCAAGTGCAAGATCGGCGGCGGTACGAACGGCACCGCCAACGAGGGAGACGATGTCGGGTGCTTCGACGCGCTTCAGTCGTTACTCGTGCAGGTGTCGGGCTGTATCGGGACGGACATCGACTTCGACGGTGTGTCGTACCAGCCCGGGAGCTGGCCGGGAACGGGCAGTGCGCGACCCACTCCGGATCCGATCGTCTTCACGAGCCCGCTCTTCAACGGGACGGCGAACTACTCGAGGGTGGCGTTCGAGACGGACCTGCCGCGGATCGAGGCACCGGACTCCGGCGGGATCTGCAACCGGACCACCGGTGCCGACTGCGTCAACCCGCCGCCGGGTGCGAACTTCTATCCGATCTTCACGACGGGTAGCAGCGGCGGCCAGTGCGTCTGGCAGGAGGGCGGAGCCGGGATTCCCGGCACGACGCACACGTTCGGAGGCAACTCCACCGCCGAGTTCGGGCCGCTGCTCCAGCTGGCCTACCCGGTTCCGGGCGGGGTTTCCCTCCGCTACAACGACTTCCGGAACGTCCTGTCCTCAAACCCCTGCCCCGCCTGACGGCCTAACCGTCTCGCCACGTGAAGGGGCCGCGCCGCTGCGGCCCCTTCACTTTCACGGGAAGCGCGACGAGCCCGGATTCAGGTCGTACTCGCCGCCGTCGCGGCAGCCGGGCGGCACGAGGTACGCGGTGTTCGCGCCCGAGTCGGACGCGTTCGTCGCGAGCTGCTGGCGCATCATCGCGCGGGCGCGCGACTCCGAGAGGCCGAGCTCGACGCCGACCTGGACGCCGCTCTGGAAGCCGAAGCAGTTCGCGAGGCCCTCGTTCGAGACGCCGTTCAGGTGCCACGCTTCGTGCGCGAGCACCGCGATCGCGCGGCCCGTCCGCGAGAACGAGCGGACGCGGTGCTTGAACCGGAGCTGGTACAGCTCGTCGCACAGGGGCGGCACGATGTACGCGATGCGGCCGCCGACGGGCGCGGCGCCGTCGGCCTCCTGCACGATCCCGACGTGGCTGCCGGATGTGTCGCACACGACGGCGGCCGGATGGCCCGCGATCCTCGTCGCCGCCTGCGAGAAGACGGCCTCGGCGCGCGACTGATTCGCCGACGATACGGCGTTCCAGCCGCGCGGCCGCGCACGGCGAGGAACAGGATGCCGGCGACGATCGCGAGCGCGACCAGCGCCTCGGCGACATGGCGCGCGTATCGCGGCGGCTGCTCGGCCGGCAGCGTCGTAGTACGCCTCGAACTCCTCGTCCTCGAACTCGGGCTCCCAGCCCCATTCGGCGAGGTCCTGCGGCTGCGGGCCCCGGTCGTGCGCCGACGCCGGCGCGGGCCGCGCGCGGTAGCCGCCGAGGAAGAACTGCGCCTCGAGCGCGACCGCGGCCAGAAACGGCAGCCACACCGGAATCCACGCCTGCACGCCGTACGGCAGGAAGAAATAGCCGATCACGAGCGCGAGGACGACGATGCGCGCGCGGCGGACGAACCGCGCACGCCGTTCCGCGTCGCCGTTCAGAAGACGACCGTGCGGTTCTCGTGCACGAGCACGCGATCCTGCAGATGCCACGCGACCGCGCGCCCGAGCACGACCCGTTCGATGTCGCGGCCGATGCGCTCGAGCTCCTCGACCCCCTGCCGGTGCGACACGCGCGCGACGTCCTGCTCGATGATCGGCCCGGCGTCGAGCTCCTCGGTGACGTAATGCGCAGTCGCACCGATGATCTTGACGCCGCGCTCGCGCGCGCGGCGATACGGATCGGCGCCGACGAACGCGGGCAGGAACGAGTGGTGGATGTTGATCACCGGCACGCTGAGCCGGTCGAGGAAGTCGCGCGACAGGATCTGCATGTACCGCGCGAGCACGACGAGGTCGACGCCGGCGAGCTGCTCGAGGATCTGCGCCTCGGCTTCGGCCTTTGCGTCAGGCGTCACCGGAACGTGGTGGTACGGGACGCCGAAACCCGCGACGTCGGCCGCATGATCCGGATGGTTCGAGACGACGCAGACGATGTCGGTCTCGAGCTCGCCGCGGCGCCAGCGCCAGAGCAGGTCGAGGAGGCAGTGGTCGTCGCGGGACGCGAGGAGCGCGGTCCGCTTGCGGCGATCTGCATAGGCGAAGCGCCAGTCCATGTCGAGCGGCCCGGCCACGCGCTCTGCGAAATCGCGTTCGAGTTCGTTGCGCCGCTCGAGCAGCCGACCGAGGTGGAACTCCATGCGCATGAAGAACGTGCCGCCCTCGGGGTCGGTCGAGTGCTGGTCGGAGCTGAGGATGTTCGCGTCCTGCTCGGAGAGAAAGCCCGAGACTGCGGCGACGATGCCGTGCCGGTCAGGGCACGAGACGAGCAGGCGTGCGATGTGTTGACCTTCCTCCACGCGCGACACGTCAACCTAGCCTTTGGTGTGGGGTGATCTCAACGGCCGGTGGTATTCGCGGAGACGTCGCCGGAGAGTAGGTTCGACTTCAAGGGTTCCCGCGCCGGTCGCCGGACGAGCGCGGGATGAGACAAGGGTCCCGTGCATGTCCGGCCCGTCGGGGGGGCGGGCCGGTCGGGTCCCCCTTGTCTCGGCCTAGAGCCGACGGATGATCTCCTCTGCCTCGTCGCGCGTGAAGGCGCGCAGCGTCTCCGTGTGCTCGGCGCCGAACCGCTGCAGCTTCATGAGGATCTCGACCGCGAGCTCGTCGTCGGGCGCCTCGAAGATCTCGACGACGTCGTAGCGGCCCATCGTCACGTAGGCGCCGACGAGCGTTCCGCCCGCGTCTTTGATGATCCGCTCGCCCTCCTCGATCCGCTCGCGCCAGGCCGGAAGCCCCGCGATGCCCTGTGACGTCCAGCGCATCAGCGTGACGTAGTGCGGCATGGGGGGACAATAACGGGCGTGCGTTTGAACGCCTATCTCGCGCGGGCGGGCGTCGCGTCTCGCCGTAAGGCGGACGAGCTGATCAAGGCGGGGCGTGTTCGGGTGAACGGCGAGGTCGGGCAGCTCAACTCGTTCGTCGCCGCGCGGGATCGTGTCGAGGTGGACGGTCATGTTGTCGCGAAGCAGCGGCTCGCGTACGTGCTGCTGCACAAGCCGGCGGGGGTCGTGACGACGGCGTCGGATCCGCAGGGGCGGCCGACGGTCGTCTCGCTGGTGGATCTGCCCGAGCGCGTGGTGCCGGTCGGGCGGCTCGACGCGGACACGACCGGCGCGCTGCTGCTGACGAACGACGGTGAGCTCGCGCACCGGCTCGCACATCCGCGTTACGGCGTGGAGAAGACGTACGTGGTGGACGTGGCAGGCTCGCCGTCAGAGGAGGCGCTGCGAGCGCTGTCCGACGGCGTCGACCTCGACGACGGACCGACGGCGCCGGCGCGGGCACGACTGCTCGGGCCCTCACGCATCGAGCTGACGATCCACGAGGGCCGCAACCGCCAGGTCAAGCGGATGCTCGAAGCGGTCGGCTATCCGGTGCGGCGTCTCCATCGAAGTGCGTACGCGGGACTCTCGGCGGACGACCTGGAGGCGGGAGCGTGGCGCGAGCTCGGCGGCGGGGAAGTGGCACGGCTCCGGGAGACGGCACTGTCCTAAGTGCGGTGTCAGACGCCGTTACGCCGCTGTGACGATTCCTCCACAGCCGATTTGCAGGGCATTCGCGTTCGCCCGCGTTGACGATGCCGGCTCATGTAGACGACGCACACGTCCGGACGAGCGAGTCCTCGGTGTCAGACACCGGAGCGGCCGGAGCGACGAGATTGCACGACTCCGCTCGGGACCTGGTCCCTGAGGACCAGGTCCCGAGACAGTGTTGTCGTCTCGCTTACCTCGCTACTTCGCCTTGCTCTTCTTGGCGTGCTTGCCCTTCTTGTCCGCCTTGCCCTTTTCGTCGTCCTTGCTCTTCTTGGCGAACGGCTGGTTGAAGTTCCCCGTGTCGCGTGAGATCGCGATGATGTGGCTCCGCCGCGGCGGGTCTGCCTGAATCGACAGGTAGAGGAGCTTGTTGTTGCGGGAGAACCACGGTCCGGTTGCCTCGTCGACCGTGTTCGCGAAGAGGACGAGGTTGGCGGACCCCTCCTCGTGGCGGGGGAGGATCCATGTCTGGTTGACGTTGCCGGTCGGTCCGCGGCCGAAGTCGCTGGCGCTGTGGTCCTCCATGATGAAGAGGTCGCCCGCGTCGGTGAACCGAAGGTTGTCCGGGCGGCCGAGGCGTGCCCAGTCCCCTTCGACGACGACGTGGCCGACGACGAGCCCGTCGTTCTTGCCGAGCTCCTCGAGTGCCCACACGCGTCCGGGATCGGCGCCGACGCCCGACTCGCTGAAGTACAGCGCGTTGCCGCCGAGCCCGTCCGAATTGCCGTTCCCGACGATCCCCTCGGCCTTCATGAACCCCGACGTGGCGGGCTGGTAGCCGCGTGCCCGCATGTCGCCGTCCGGGTCCTTGTAGTTCAGCGGGCCGACCCACATGCCCGTGCCGGACGCCCTGTTGAACGCGAGTCCGTAGAGACGGCCGACGGTCAGGTCCTTGTGCTTGTTCGGGATGAACTTGTAGATGAACCGTGCATCGCCACGGTCGTCGGTCAGGTACCACGCGTGCTTGATGTACGCCTCCTGCTCGTGGCTGAAGCGGCCCATGCCGAGCAGCTTCGTCTGCGCACCCGTCTTGGGATCGATCTCCCACACCCAGCCCGAGCCCTGCTCACCGTCCGGCGGCTTCGGCGGATCGACGATGAACGGGAACTCCTCGTTCGTCAGGAACGTCTTCCACGGCGTGATCGCGGACGCACAGAGGTCGTGCAGCCCCGTCGTGATCAGCTCCGCCTTCTCGACGGTGACGCCGTCCTTCGCGAGCGTCAGGCGCGAGATCGAGCCGTAGCCGTCGGAGTCGCTGTCGCCGGGCGTTTGCTCCGGCACGAAGCACTTGCCGGCGTCACCCTGGAAGTCGCCCGCGCGCGGTTGCGTGAGCTCGTGCTGGACGAGCAGCCACGACTTGCCGTGCGGAGCCTTGAACAACGCCTTGCCGTCGGGATCCTCGGGCATCGGAAACGTGAGGCCGCTCTCGGTCGACCTCTCCGGCGTGACGCACGGCGTGGCCAGGTCCCTGTACGAAAACCCTGCGGGCGTGTTGTAGACACCAGCCGGATCCGCCACCGGCGGACCGATGTCGGCAGTTGCCGCCGCAGCGAGCGCCGCAGCCGCGAAAGCGGCCAAAAGCGCAGCAAACAGCCCCTTCTTCATTGCCTGCCTCCTTCGTTCAAATGACGTGGAGGCTTTTCCCGCCGCTACCCCCTTTACAAACCGCGTGGTCTCGCGGCGCCGAAGTGGCGCCCGTTCTGCGACTTGACGAAGCCCATGACGTCGTACATCCGCTCCAGCGTCGGATCGGACTCCTTGCGCGCCTTCTCCGCGCCGAGAGCCAGCAGCCGCTGCAGCTCGCGCTCGTCGGCCCGCAGCGCGTCGTAGCGCTGCCGGATCGGGTCGAGCAATGCGACGACCGCCTCGCCGACGTCCTCCTTGAACTGTCCGTACCCGGAGCCGTCGTAGCGCGACTCGATGTCCGCGATCGAGTCGCCGGTCGCGACCGACATGATCTCGATCAGGTTCGACACGCCGGGCTTCGCCTCGCGGTCGTGACGAACCTCGCGTCCCGAATCGGTCACCGCCGACTTGAACTTCTTGCGGATCACGTCCGGCGGGTCGGCGATGAGCACGGTCCCTTGCGGGGTGCCGCCCGTCGTCGACATCTTGTTCAGCGGCTCCTGCAGGTCCATGACCCGAGCGCCGAGCTCGGGATAGCGACCGTCCGGCACCTTGAACGTCTCGCCGAAGCGCGAGTTGAACCGCTCCGCGACGTCGCGCGCGAGCTCGAGGTGCTGGCGCTGGTCGTCGCCGATCGGGACGACGTCGGTCTGGTAGAGGAGGATGTCGCCGGCCATCAGCACGGGGTACGTGAAGAGCCCGGCCGAGACGAACTCCTGACGCTCGCCCTTCTCCTTGAACTGCGTCATTCGTCCCAGCTGCCCGTAGCTCGCCACGGCCGAGAGCAGCCAAGCCGCCTCGGGGTGCGCGGCGACGTGGCTCTGCGCGAAGACGGTCGAGCGCTCGGGATCGAGCCCGGTGGCGAAGAGCATCGCCGCGAGGTCGAGCGACGAGCGGCGCAGGTTCTCCGGGTCGTACGTGATGGTGATCGAGTGCAGGTCGACGATGCAGAAGAAGGCGTCGCCCTCCTCCTGCGTCGCCGCGTACTGGCGGAAGCCGCCGCTGTAGTTGCCGAGGTGCTTCGCGCCGGTGGGTTGGATGCCGCTGAAGATGCGCATGGTCGTGACTCCAGTGTCGGGAAGGGGACGGAAGAGAAGTGAAAGCGAGCGGGCGGGCTGTCCGTGCGCCTAGCGCACGCTCCCACCGCGCTCGCGGCGCCACGACCAGAGCTCGTTGCGACGTGCGGGAGGCATCGCTACCCAGCGTAGCGTCGAAATCGCCGAAAGGCTAGTAGCCGAAACGATTCGCGACGACTACGCTCTTTGGAGTTGATCGATTGTCCGAGTTGCGGGACGGAAAATCGTCCCGAGGCGAAATTTTGCGGCGAGTGCGGGCTCGCCCTCGCTCGCGCCTGCCCTAATTGCGGTCGGCCGAACGACGCGGGGACGCGCTTCTGCATCGAGTGCGGAGCCGCCCTCGCCGACGCTTCGACGGCCGAGCCCACAACCCCGGTCGCCGCGCCGCAGCCCGCGAAGCCGGTGGCGGAGCGCCGCCTCGTCTCCGTCCTCTTCGCGGATCTCGTCGGCTTCACCGCCGCCTCCGAGGGCCGCGACTCGGAGGCGACGCGCGAGCTGCTCTCCCGCTACTTCGACACGTGCCGGCGCCTGATCACGCTGTACGGCGGCACCGTCGAGAAGTTCATCGGCGACGCCGTGATGGCGGTGTGGGGCACTCCGACGGCGACCGAGGACGACGCGGAGCGCGCCGTGCGTGCCGCTCTCGACCTGGTCGCCGCAGTCACGGCGCTCGGCGACGAGGCGGGGGCGAGCAGCCTGCGCGCGCGGGCGGCCGTCCTCACGGGTGAGGCGGCGGTGACGATCGGAGCCGAGGGCGAGGGCATGGTCGCCGGCGACATCGTGAACACCGCGTCGCGGATCCAGGGGATCGCGGAGCCGGGCCAGGTGCTCGTCGGCGAGGCGACGCGCCGCGCGACCGAGTCGACGATCGTCTACGAGGACGCGGGGCTGCACGAGCTGAAGGGCAAGGCCGGCCTCGTTCCTGCCTGGCGCGCCCTGCGCGTCGTCTCCGGCGCGCGCGGCACGCTGAAGTCGCAGGGCCTCGAGGCGCCGTTCGTCGGCCGGGACCGCGAGCTGCGGCTGATCAAGGACCTCTTCCACGACAGCGAGAGCGGCGGGCGCGCGCACCTGATCTCCGTTACGGGCATCGCCGGCATCGGCAAGTCGCGTCTCGCCTGGGAGTTCTACAAGTACTTCGACGGAATCGCACAGCTGACGTACTGGCACCGCGGCCGCTGCCTCTCGTACGGCGAGGGGGTCACGTACTGGGCCCTCGCGGACATGGTGCGCATGCGCGCCCGCATCTTCGAGGAGGAAGAGCCTGCGTCGGCGCGCGCCAAGCTGCAGGAGATCGTCGTGGAGACCTTTGCCGACGAGGCGGACCGCCGATTCGTGGAGCCGCGGCTCGCACATCTGCTCGGCCTCGAGGAAGGCGTCGGCTACGAGCGCGACGACCTCTTCGCGGCCTGGCGGCTGTTCTTCGAACGCCTGTCCGACACGTACCCCGTGGTCATGTCGTTCGAGGACATGCAGTGGGCCGACGACTCGCTGCTCGACTTCATCGAGTACCTGCTCGACGCGTCGCGCAGCTCCCCGATCCTCGTGCTCACGCACGCCCGGCCGGAGCTGCACGAGCGACGGCCGACCTGGGGGGCCGGGCGGCGAAACTTCACGTCGCTCTATCTCGAGCCCCTTCCGGCAGACGCCATGGAAGAGTTGCTCACGGGTCTCGTGCCGGGCCTGCCCGAGGAAGTGCGCAGCCAGATCCTCGAGCGCGCCGAGGGCATCCCGCTCTACGCCGTGGAGACGGTGCGGATGCTCCTCGACCGTGGACTGCTCGTCCAGGAGGGCGCCGTCTACCGCCCCGCGGCGAAGATCGACGCACTCGAGGTTCCGGAGACGCTGCACGCGCTCATCGCCGCGCGCCTCGACGGCCTGCCGCCCGAGGAACGGCGTGTTCTCCAGGACGCGGCGGTCCTTGGAAAGACGTTCACCAGGCGCGCGCTCGCGGCACTCGCGGGGCTCTCCGACGACGCGCTCGAGCCCTTGCTCGCGTCGCTCGTGCGCAAGGAGGTGCTCGGTGTCCAGGCCGACCCGCGCTCGCCTGAGCACGGCCAGTACGGTTTCCTCCAGGACCTCGTCCGTCACGTCGCGTACGAGACGCTCTCCAAGCGCGAGCGGCATGCACGCCACCTCGCCGCCGCCGCACACCTCGAGGCCTCGTTCTCCGACGAGGAAGAGATCGTCGAGGTGCTCGCTTCCCACTACCTCGACGCCTATCGCGAGCTTCCGGACGCGGACGACTCCGGCGAGATCAAGGCGAAGGCGCGCGAGATGCTGAGGCGCGCCGGGGAGCGGGCCGCGTCGCTTGCCGCGGCACGCGAGGCGCAGCGCTACTTCCGGCAAGCTGCCGAGCTGACGGACGAACCGCTCGTTCGCGCCGAACTCGACGAGAAGGCGGGGCGGATGGCGTGGCGGCGCGGGCACTCCGAGGAGGCGATTGCCCTCCTCGGCGAAGCGCTCGCCGTCCTCGAGCCGGAAGGGCTCGTTCGGCCGGCGGCGCGGATCGCCGGCGTCCTGGCCGAGATCGACTTCCGGGAGAATCGTGCGAACGACGCGGTCGAGCGTCTGGAACGAGCGCTCGCCGACCTCGGCGGCCACGAGCCCGACGAGGTCGTCGCCGAGACTGCCGCGCAACTGGGGCGCTTCCTCATGCTGACGAGCCGCTACGACGAGGCCGCCGAGCGGCTCGAGGTGGCGCTCGAGCTCGCGGAGGCGTTACGGCTGCCGGAGATCCTCACGCAGGCGCTCACGAGCAAGGCCACGCTCTTCACCCGGGCCAACCGGCTCGAGGAAGCGAGGATCCTGCTCGAGGGTTCCCTGGCAACGGCACGCGCGCACGATCTGCCTGCGCCGACGATTCGGGCGGTCAACAACCTCGCCGTCGTCCACGAGTCCGCCGATCGCTTCGGTGCTGCGTTCGACATCTGCAGCGACGGCCTCGAGGTGTCGCGACGGATCGGCGACAGGATCTGGGAAGAGATCTTCCTCATCGGGCCGATCAGCGCGCTCACCCTTCTCGGCCGCTGGGACGAAGCTTTCGCCCGCGCGGCCGAGGGCGACGGGCTGCTCGGCGAAGCCACGCGGGCGCCCGACGGCGTTCCGTCGTTCCTGATCGCGATCGACTGCTGGCGCGGGAACCTCGAAGAGGCGCGTCGCCGCCTCGAAGACGTCGCGTGGCTCAGCGAGGGGGAAGTACAGGCCTGGACGAGCTATCGGGTTCACGAGGCGCAGGTATTGCGAGCCGAGGGGAAACCGCGTGAAGCGCTCGAGACGCTCGAATCGGTCCTCGCGGTCGACGAGATCGGGATCACGTTCCTGTCGAAGAAGCTCGGCGTCGCCGAGGCGCTCGAGGCCGCGTTCGAGTGTGGCGACACGGACAGGCTCGAAGAGCTGCTCGTCATGATCGAGTCGCTGCGTCCGGGGGAGCGGCCGCCGCTGCTGGACGCGCACGCGCGCCGCTTCCGCTCGAAGGTCTCGGGCGAAGAGGCGGGCTTCGAAGCCGCGGCTGCGCGGTTTCGCAAGCTCGAGATGGCGTTCTGGCTCGCGGTCACGCAGCTCGAGCACGCGGAGTTGCTGGCCGAGCAGGGACGCGAGGCAGACGCGGAGCCGCTGCTGGCGGAAGCGCGGGAGATCTTTGCCCGCCTCGAGGCGGCGCCGTGGCTCGAGCGCGTGGGAGCGCTCGGTCCTGAACCGCAGGCGCACGTTCCCGCGTAGCAAACTGCTCAGATGCGAGTTGCGCTCGTCGGCACCGGGCTCATGGGCGCGTCCGTCGGCCTGGCCGCGCGGCGTGCCGGGCACGACGTCCGCGGGTGGGACACGAACGCCTCGGCGCTCGCGACCGCGGCCGAGCTCGGGGCGGTCGATGCGGCAGAGTCCGCGCACGAGGCGGCGGCCGCCGCCGAGCTCGTCGTGGTCGCCGTGCAGGTGACGATGCTGACGACCGCCGTCGAGGCCGCGCTGACGGCGGCGCCCGCCGCGACGGTCACGGACGTCGGCTCGACCAAGAGCGCGCTCGCGCGCGCCGTCGCGGACGAGCGATTCATCGGCGGACATCCGGTCGCGGGCGCCGAGGTGCGCGGCCCCGAAGGTGCGCGGGCCGACCTCTTCGACGGAGCCACGTGGTTTCTCGCCCCGCACTCGGCAACCGACGGCGAGCGTTACCGCACGCTCCATGCCTTCGTGGCGTCGCTCGGCGCAGTCCCGGTCGCGATCGATCCCGAGACGCACGACAGACTCCTCGCGCTCGTCAGCCACCTGCCGCACGCGCTCGCGAACCTCCTGTTGAACCAGGTGGGCGCCGCCCCGATCGAGGGACACGACCCGCTCGCCGCGGCGGGCGCGTCCTTCCGCGAGATGACGCGCGTGGCCGGCGCCAACCCTCGCATCTGGGTCGACATCTTCCTCGAGAACTCCGAGGAGATCCGCAGGGCGCTCGCCGAGCACCGGCGCCGCGTCGCGCAGCTCGAGACGGCGCTCGAGCGCGGCGACGCCGGCTTCCTCGCGCGCTGGATCGGCGAGTCGGCGACGAAGCGGCAGGACCTGCTCCGCGACGCGTTCGAGGACACGGCCGAGCTGTTCCGCGTGCACGTGCGCGTTGCCGACCGGCCGGGAATCCTCGCCGCGATCATGCAGGCGCTCGGCGCGGAGCGGATCAACATCGAGGACCTCGAGCTCCACCATGTCTCTCGCGAGCGCGGCGGCTCGCTCGCGCTGCTGATCGCCGGCGAAGAAGCCGCGCGCCGGGCGGCGGACGTCCTCGCCGTGCAGGGCTATGACGTGGACGTTGCCCCGGAGCTAGGGTGAGTCGATGGCGACCGTGCACGCACCCGAGCTGCTGATCGTGATGAGCGGCAACGCGACGCCGGAGGAGGTCGAGCACGTCGTCGCGCGGCTCGAGGAGGCCGGCGCCCAGGCGGTGGTGACACCGGGACGCCAGGCGACGGTGATCGGCGCGATCGGCGAGCGCGAGCTGATCGCCACGCTGCCGCTCGAGGGCTACGCCGGCGTCGAGTCGGTGCTGCCGATCCTCAAGCCGTACAAGCTCGTCTCCCGTGAGATCTCGCCCGACCCGACCGTGATCGACGTCCGCGGACGCAGGATCGGAGACGGCTACTTCGGCTTCATCGCCGGGCCGTGCACCGTCGAGAACCGGGAGCAGACGATGGTCACTGCGCGCGTCGTCGCCGAGGCCGGGTGCACGATGCTGCGCGGCGGCGCGTTCAAGCCTCGCACGTCTCCGTACACCTTCCAGGGCCTCGGGCGCGAGGGGCTGCGCATCCTCGCCGAGGCACGCGACGAGACGGGCTTGCCGCTCGTCACCGAGCTGATGGACCCGCGCGAGGTCGAGCCGGTCGTCGAGACCGCGGACGTGATCCAGATCGGCGCGCGCAACATGCAGAACTTCTCGCTCCTCGCGGAGGTCGGCAAGGTGCGGAAGCCGGTGCTCCTCAAGCGCGGCGCGTCGGCCTCGGTCGAGGAGCTGCTGATGGCGGCCGAGTACGTCGTGCGCGAGGGGAACGCCGAAGTCATCCTCTGCGAGCGCGGGATCAAGACGTTCGAGACGACGACGCGCTTCACGCTCGACATCAGCGCGATCCCGGTGCTGAAGCAGGAGACGCACCTGCCGGTCATCGTCGATCCATCCCACGCGGCCGGTCGGCGCGACCTCGTGCTGCCGCTCGCGCGTGCTGCGGTCGCAGCCGGTGCGGACGGGATCATCGTCGAGGTGCACCCGGAGCCCGAGCACGCGCTCTGCGACGCGGCGCAGCAGATCCCCTCCTCGGACTTCGCGCACTTCGCAGACGAGATCCGCGCGCTCTCGTCGCTGATGGGCAAAGTCGTCGGTTGACCAAGCCGCAGCATTGACGATCGAGCCTGCGGCAGCGCTCGTCGGCGACGTCGCGGTTCCCGGCACGAAGTCGATCTCGCACCGCGCGCTGCTCTTCGGCGCGATCGCGGACGGCGAGAGCGAGATCCGCGGCGTGGGGTGGTCGGGCGACGTCGAATCGACCGCGCGTGCGTTGCGTGCGCTCGGAGTTCGGGTCGAGGCCGACGGCGACGACGCGCGCGTCACGGGCGTCGGCCTCCGCGGACTGCGTGCGCCGCGAGAGCCGATCGACTGCGGCAACGCGGGCACGCTTATGCGCCTGATCGCCGGCGTCCTCGCGGGGCAGGACGGCACGTTCGTCCTCACCGGCGACGAGTCGCTCAGCTCGCGCCCGATGGAGCGGATCGCCGAGCCGCTGCGGCGGATGGGCGCGAGCGTGGAGACGACCGACGGGCACGCACCGCTGACGATCACCGGCGGCGCGGCGCTGCATCACGTGTCGTACGAGCTGCCCGTCGCGAGCGCGCAGGTGAAGTCGTGCGTGTTGCTCGCGGGGCTCTATGCGGAGGACGGCCCGACGATCGTCGTCGAGCACGGCGCGCAGACGCGCGACCACACGGAGCGGATGCTGCGCTCGATGGGCGCGCGCGTTCAGTCGAGCCCGCGGCAGGCGGCCGTGTGGCCTGCCGAGCGGCTCGCGCCGCTGTCGCTCGAGGTGCCCGGCGACTTCTCGTCGGCTGCCCCGCTCGTCGTCGCCGCGACGCTGCTCTCGGGCTCGGAGCTCCGCATCCACGGCGTGAACCTGAACCGGACGCGCACCGGCCTCCTCGACGTCCTCGACCGGATGGGCGCACGCGTCGCCGTCTTCAACCGCCGGTCCCTCGCCGGCGAGCCGGCGGGAGACCTCGAGGTGCGCGCGGCCGACCTGACGGCCACGACCGTCACGGCCGAGGAGGTGCCGAGCATGATCGACGAGCTGCCGCTGTTCGCGCTCGCGGCGGGAATGGCCCGCGGCGAGAGCCGCGTCGAGGGCGCACACGAGTTGCGCGCGAAAGAGTCAAATCGCATCGAGACCGTGACAACTTCGCTCAAAGGCCTTGGCATCCGCGTCTCCGCGAGTCACGATGGCTTCGGGGTGAGGGGGATTCCCACCCGCCCTAAGGGTGGGGGAATGTCCTCGGACGGCGATCATCGCCTCGCGATGCTCGGAGCCGTCGCCGGGCTCGTCTCGCGCGAGGGCGTCCGGCTCGAGGACGCGGATGCCGTCGCTATAAGCTTCCCCGGCTTCTACGACCTCCTGGAATCCGTAACCAGACGATGATTGTCGCCATCGACGGGCCCGCCGGCGCGGGCAAGAGCACGGTCGCGCGGCGGCTCGCCGAGCGCCTCCAGTTCCGCTACCTCGACACCGGCGCGATGTACCGCGCGCTCACGTGGCTCGCACTGAAGCGCGCCTTCGACCTCTCCGACGGCGACCGCCTCGGGCGGCTCGCGCAGGAGAATCCGGTGTCCTTCGAAGGCGACCGCCGCGTCTTCGTCGCCGGCACCGACGTCACCGCCGCGATCCGCCGCACGCAGATCGACCGGATGGTGCCGGTCGTCGCGCGCCACCCGCCGGTGCGTGCCGTCATGCGCGAGCGCCAGCGCGAGCTCGGTCACGAGGGCGACGTCGTCATCGAGGGACGCGACATCGGCACCGTCGTCGCGCCCGACGCGGAGGTGAAGGTGTATCTCGTCGCCGATCCCGCGGTGCGCGCGCAGCGGCGCCTCGCCGAGCGGCCCGAGATCGGCGGCGACGCGCTCGCCACGGACCTGCGTCTTCGTGACCAGAGCGACGCCGCGCGCATGCGTCCCGCCGAGGACGCGCACGAGATCGACACGACGAAGCTCGAGGTCGACGATGTCGTAGACCAGATCGAAGAGCTCGTTCGCGCAGTCCGCCAACCGGCGTGAACGGCAACGCGCTCTTCTGGAAGGCGGGGCGCGTCTACATGGGCGTGCCGGCGCGGCTCGCCTCGCGTGCGCGCCTCTACGGCCGCGACCGCATGCCCGCCGAGGGCGGCGCCGTGCTCGCCGTGAACCACCTGCACTGGATCGACGTGCCGATCGTCGGCGCGCTCTCGCCGCGGAATCTCGACTTCGTGGCGAAGTTCGAGGCGGTCAGCTTCCCGGGCCTCGGCAAGTTCCTCACCTGGCACGGCACGATCGCGATCCGGCGCGGAGAGTCGGATCGCGATGCGGTGAGGCAGATGCGCGCGGCGGTGCGCGCCGGCGACGTGCTCGGGCTCTTCGTCGAGGGGACGCGCCAGCGGAGCGGCAGGCCCGGCGAGGCGAAGCCGGGCGCCGCGATGGTCGCGATCCAGGAGGGCGTCCCCGTGGTTCCCGCAGCGATCTACGGGACGCAGTACTGGAAGCCGGGCAACTTCGCGCCGTGCTCGCTCGCGTTCGGGGAGCCGATGGATTTCGGCGGCCTGTCGAAGAACGGCCGCGGCTACAGAGAGGCGACGGCGGAGATCGAGGCGCGCATCCACGGCCTGTTCGACTGGCTCGCCGACGTGCACGCCCGCGGCAGGCCGAAGGGTCTGACACCGCCGTGAGCGAGCAGGACGGCCTCGTCGGCACCGTCGCGATCGTCGGCTTCCCGAACGTCGGCAAGTCGACACTCGTCAACCGGCTCACCGGCACGCGCGGGGCGGTCGTGCACGAGACGCCTGGCGTCACACGCGACCGCAAGGAATTCGTCTGCGACTGGAACGGCAAGAGCTTCCTCCTGATCGACACCGGCGGCGTCGACGTCGCGGATCAGGCGCCGATGACGCGCGCGATCGCCGAGCAGGCTCGCTCGGCCGTCGAGGAGGCCGACCTCGTGCTCTTCGTCGTCGACGCGAAGGCGGGGATCACGCCCGGTGACGAGGAGATCGCGCAGCTCCTTCGCGAGTCGCACAAGCCGACGCTCGTCCTCGCGAACAAGCTGGACGACCCGACGCACGAAGTTCTCGCGCACGAGCTCCACCGGCTCGGGCTGGGCGACCCGATCCCGCTCTCGGGGCTGCACGGGCACGGCACCGGCGACCTCCTCGACGAGGTGCTCGTGCACCTACCCGGGACCGGCCGGCCGCAGATCGGCGAGGACGCGATCCGCGTCGCGATCCTCGGCCGGCCGAACGTCGGCAAGTCATCGCTGCTCAACTCACTGCTCGGGCAGGAGCGCGTGATCGTCTCCGACGTGCCGGGCACGACGCGCGATGCGATCGACACGGTGCTCGAGCGCGGTGAGACGACCTTCGTGCTGGTGGACACCGCGGGAATGCGCCGCAAGCGGCGGCAGCGGCAAGGAATCGAGTACTACTCGGAGCTGCGCGCGCTCGAGGCGGCCGAGCGCGCCGACATCGCGCTCGTGCTCGTCGACGTCTCGGAGGGCGTCGTCGATCAGGATCTCGCCGTCGCCGACGTCGCGCGCAAGGCGATGTGCGGGACGATCGTCGTCCTCTCGAAGTGGGACGTCGGCATCGTCGGCATCGAGGACGTCAGGCCGCGGCTCGAGACGATGCTGCGCCAGCGGCCGCCGCTCATAGCCGTCTCGGCGCAGAGCGGCCGTGGCGTCGAGCGGCTGCTCGACCTGATCGAGAAGCAGTTCGTGAAGTACGAGGCACGCGTGTCCACGGGGGAGCTGAACCGGTTCCTGAAGGAGCTCCGCGAGGACCGGCAGCCGCCGCAGCGCGCGGGCCGGCGGCTCAACCTGCTCTACGGAACGCAGACCGCGCGCCGCCCGCCGCGCTTCCGCTTCTTCGTGAACGATCCGTCGCTCGTGACGCGCGACTACGCGTACTGGGTCGAGAACCGCCTCCGCGAACGCTTCGGGCTGGAAGGGGTTCCAGTCTCGATCGACTTCGTTCGGCGAGGATGAAGGTCGCGGTCGTCGGTGCGGGGTCGTGGGGAACGGCCTTCTCGCACCTGCTGCTCGAGCGCGGGCACGAAGTGACGCTCGTCTGCCGCGATGCCGAGCAGGCGCGCGCGATCGCGCAGACCGCGCACAACCCGAGGTACCTGACACACGTCGACCTTTCCGGCGTTGTCCCCAGTCCAGGACTCGGGACGTGGCCCGGAGAGACCGAGTTGATCGTCCTCGCGGTGCCGTCGAAGACTTTCGCGGACGTCCTGCGCGAGCTGCCGCGCGACGCGCCCGTGCTCTCACTCACGAAGGGCCTCGACCCGGGCACGGGCGCACGTCTCTCGACGCTCGTCGCGGAGCGGCCGGTCGCCGTCCTCTCCGGCCCGAACCTCGCGGAGGAGATCGCGCGCGGCCTGCCCGCGGCCGCCGTCATCGCGTCCGAGGACGAAGCGCTCGCCGAGCAGCTCCAGGAGGCGATCAACTCCCTCGTCTTCCGCATCTACGTCAACCCGGACATCGTGGGCGTCGAGCTCTGCGCCGCCGCCAAGAACGTGATCGCGCTCGCGGCCGGCGCCGTGGACGGCCTCGGCCTCGGCGACAACGGCAAGGCGGCGCTGATCACACGCGGGCTCGTCGAGATGGCAAGGCTCGGTGAGGCGTGCGGTGGGCGTCCCGAGACGTTCGCCGGCCTCGCGGGCATGGGCGACCTGATCGTGACGTGCGAGGCACGAGGCGGACGCAACCGCACCGCAGGCGAGCTGATCGCGCGCGGAGCGTCGCCCGAGGAAGCCGTCGCGCAGATCGGGCAGACCGTCGAGGGGCTCACCACGGCTCCGGTCTTGCGAGACCTCGCGCGACGCCTCGGCATCGAGATGCCGATCACGGAAGGCGTCTGCGCGGTCCTCGAAGGCCACGTGCAGCTCGCCGACGTCGCGGAAGGGCTCATGGGCCGGAGGCCGACGGGCGAGTGAGCGATCTCGCTAACCTGCCGCGAATGGCCGCGCGGGAGTTCCTGTTCACATCCGAGTCCGTCACCGAGGGCCACCCGGACAAGGTCGCCGACCAGGTCTCCGACGCAGTCCTCGACGCGGTGCTCCGCGACGACCGCAACGGTCGCGTCGCCTGCGAGACGCTCGTCACGACAGGGCTCGTCGTCGTTGCGGGCGAGATGACGACCGAGACGTACGTCGACGTCGCCAACCTCGTTCGGGAGACGATCCGCGGGATCGGCTACACAGACTCCGAGTTCGGTTTCGATGCGAATACCTGCGGCGTCGTCGTCGCGATCGACCCGCAGTCGCCCGACATCGCGCAGGGCGTCGACGAATCGTACGAGGTGCAACACGACCCCGGCGACGTCGATCCGATCGACCAGATCGGCGCGGGCGACCAGGGGATGATGTTCGGGTACGCGACGCGCGAGACGCCGGAGCTGATGCCGATGCCGATCGTCCTCGCGCACCGCATCTGCAAGCGCCTCGCAGGCGTGCGCCGCGCCGGCGAGGTCGGCTACCTGCGTCCCGACGGCAAGGCGCAGGTCACGATCCGCTACGAGCTCGACGAGCACGGTCGACAGACGCCGGTCGAGATCGAGCGCATCCTCGTGTCGACACAGCACGCGGAGGCTGCCGACGCCGAGACGATCAAGCAGGACGTGATCGAGAAGGTGTTGCACCCGGTGCTCGACCCGCGCATCTACGACGAGAAACGCCTGTACGAGGATCGCGACTTCGTGTACGTGAACCCGACGGGCAAGTTCGTGATCGGCGGCCCGATGGGCGACACCGGTCTGACGGGACGCAAGATCATCGTCGACACGTACGGCGGCGCCGCGCGCCACGGCGGCGGCGCCTTCTCGGGCAAGGATCCGACGAAGGTCGACCGCTCCGCCGCGTACGCCGCGCGCTACGTCGCGAAGAACGTCGTCGCGGCCGGGCTCGCCGACCGCTGCGAGGTGAACGTCGCGTACGCGATCGGCGTCTCGCATCCGGTCTCGATCGCGGTGCAGACGTTCGACACCGAGCACATTCCGGTCGCCCGGATCGAGGAGCTCGTGCGCGAGCACTTCGACCTGCGGCCCGGCGCGATCATCCGCGACCTCGATCTCTGCCGGCCGATCTTCGCGAAAACTGCTGCATATGGGCATTTTGGCCGCGACGACCACGACTTCACGTGGGAGCGGATCGACAAGGCGCAGGCGCTGCACGACGCGGCCGGCCTGAACGGGCCGATCAGCCTGCCCGAGCCGGCGGGGATCCTCGACGCGTAGCCGAAGCTACGCGGGTCGGACGAAGAGACCCGCCGCCGCCTTGTCGCCGACGGCACGCTCGTCGCCGTTCAGCCGTACGGTGAACTGGCCCGCCTCCGGGTGCGCAGCCTCGACCTGGATCTCGCGCTCGGGCACCAGGCCCTGGTCGTAGAACCAGTGCAGGAGATCGCCGTCGTGCTCCGCGAGGCGGACGATCGTCCCGCGCGACCCCGCGGTGAGCTCGGCCAGCGGCTGCAGCTCCTGGTTCTCCGCCTGCTCGACGTCGGGATCGACCGGCCAGCCGTGCGGGCAGCGCTCGGGACGACCGAGCCGCTCGAACGTCCGCTCGACCATGTCGTCCGAGAACGTGTCGCCGAGCTCGTCCGCGTGGACGTGCGCCTCGGCGCCGGTGTAGCCCATGAAGTCGGTCAGCAGCCGCTCGATGATCCGGTGGCGCCGCACGACGTGCTCGGCCCGCGCGCGCCCGGACTCCGTCAGCAGTGCCTCCTTCCGCGAACCGCGCTCGATCAGGCCTTCGCCCTCGAGCCGCTTCAGCATCTCGCCCGCCGACGCGCGCGAGACGCCGAGCATCTCGGCCACGCGCGACGCGAGCGGCAGCGCGCCGGAGAGCGGCGTGTACTCGCCGATCGGAAAGGCGAGGAAGTAGATCGTCTCGAGATAGTCGTCTGTCGAATGTCCGGCCATCCCGCTCCGGATGCTACGTTCCGGCCGTGTGTAAGGTGACCCTTACAACAAGATGAGCACCGCGGAAATCCTTCTCCTGGGCGCGATCGCCGGCTGCACGATCTTCATCGGGCTCCCCGTGGCGCGGCTGCGCAACGTCTCGCCGAGCCTTCGCTCGATGCTCGCGGCCGTGGCGACGGGGATCCTCATCTTCCTCCTCTGGGATGTCCTTTCGGCCGCCGTCGAGCCCGTCGAGGGCGCGCTGACCGCGGGGAACGACGGCCGCTTCCTGTGGCTCACCACGCTGCTCACGGTCGGCTTCGGGGTCGGGCTGCTCTCGCTTGTCTATTACGACGCGTGGATGAAGGCGCGCCGCCGCAAGGCGTTCCTGCTCGGCCCCGGCGCGGCGTCGCCCGCGGAGCTCGAGCAGTACCACTTCGCCGGTCTCTCGCCGGCCAAGTGGCTGGCGGTGTTCATCGCCACGGGAATCGGCCTGCACAACTTCTCCGAGGGGCTCGCGATCGGCCAGTCCGCGGCGAGCGACGAGCTCAGCCTCGCGATCGTGCTCGTGATCGGCTTCGCGCTTCACAACGCGACCGAGGGCTTCGGCATCTGCGCTCCGCTGTCGGGCGACACGGAGATGCCGAGCTGGGGCTTCCTCGGGCTCATGGGCCTGATCGCCGGCGGCCCGACGTTCATCGGCACCGCCGTCGGACAGGCGTGGGTGAGCGAGGCGCTGTCGGTCGTGTTCCTCGCGCTCGCGGCCGGCTCGATCCTCTACGTCGTGATCGAGCTGCTGAACGTGCTCCGTGGCGCAGGCTCGAAGACGATGGTGACGTGGGGGATCCTGCTCGGGCTCGTGCTCGGCTTCGGTACCGACTTCATCCTCGTCGCGACCGGCGTTTAATGCGGTCATGCATCCCGAGCCCGAGCAGCTCGCCGGCTCGCCGCTCTTCTCGTCGCTGACCGACGAGCAGCTGCGGGCGGTCGCGAGCCTCATGGACGTCGTGACGCGGCCCGCGGGGACGACGCTCGTCGGCGAGGGAGCGCCCGGCTTCTCGGTGTTCGTGCTGCTCGACGGGACGGCCGACGCGACCGCAGAGGATCTGCCGCTGTCGACGCTTCGCACCGGCGACTTCTTCGGCGAGATCGCGCTGCTCACCGAGGCGCGCCGGACCGCGACGGTGACGGCGACGTCGCCGGTGACGCTCGCCGTGATGTACGGCAGCGACTTCCGCGTCTTCGAGCGCGACTTCCCGGGAGCCGCAGGGCAGATGAAGGACGCGACCGCGCGCCGCCTCGAACGCAGCAGGCCGCCCGAGTAGCCTGGCCGGATAGCGCTCGCGTCCGTCTATCCGCTCGTCACCGCGCGCGCTCTCGCGCGGCCCTTCACGTACGAGGTGCCGGACGACGTCCGGGTCGGTTCGGTCGTCGAGGTGCGCTTCGGGAACGCAAAGCGCCGCGGTCTCGTCGTCGAGCTCGGCGTCGACGCTCCCGCCGGTGTCGACGTCGCCCGGGTCGAGCGCGTCGTCGAGGAGCTGCCGCAGCCACTCGTCGAGCTCGCGCTCTGGGTCGCCGACTACTACGGCTCGACTCCGGCGCGCGCGCTCGCGCTCGTCGCTCCGTTCCAGCGCAAGCCGCGAGGCGAGCGCGCCCAGCCGGGCGAACGTGAGGCGCTCGAGGGCGAGCCCGAGCCGGCTCGGCTCTCGGACTCACAGGAGCGTGCTCTCGGAGCCGTCGTCGCGGCGCTCGACGCCGGCCGCGGCGGGAACTTCCTGCTGCACGGAGCAACGGGGAGCGGCAAGACCGAGGTGTACCTCCAGGCCTGCGGCGCGGCGCTCGAGCGCGGCTTCGGCTCGATCGTGCTGGTGCCGGAGATCGCGCTGACGCCGCAGGCGGTCGGTCGGTTTCGCGCCCGGTTCGGCGCGCGCGTCGCGCTCATCCATTCCGGGCTGACGGATGCCGAGCGACGCGACGAGCGTCTTCGCATCGCGCGCGGCGAGGCGCGCGTGGTGGTCGGCGCGCGGTCGGCGATCTTCGCGCCGGTGCGCGGGCTCGGCCTGATCTGCGTCGACGAGGAGCACGATCCGTCGTACAAGCAGGAGTCGGATCCGCGGTACGACGCACGCACCGTCGCGGCGAAGCGCGCCTCGCTCGAAGGCGCAGTGGCGGTGTTCGGCAGCGCGACGCCGCGACCGGAGAGCTGGCACAGCCTCGACCGGCTCGAGCTCGGCGGCCGCATCGCCGGAAGGCTGCCGCCGGTGCGCGTCGTCGATCTTCGCCGCGAGGCGGGCTACCCGCTGTCGGCGCCGCTGCTGGAGGCCCTCGAGCGCGTGGTCGAGCGCGGCGACAAGGCGATCCTGCTGCTGAACAGGCGCGGCGTCGCGCCGGCGCTCCATTGCCGCGCGTGCGGGACGACGATTCGCTGCGCGAACTGCGACGTGGCGCTCGTGCTGCACGGCGACGGCTTGCTGCGGTGTCATCACTGCGGCGCGAGCGAAGCCGCGCCCGAGATCTGCCCCGCGTGCGCATCGGCCGAACTCGCGCGCATCGGCGCCGGGACGCAGCGGCTCGAGCGGGAGCTCGAGGCGGCGCTTCCGATGCTCACGCGTTTCCGGTTGGACGCCGACACGGTGGAGCAGCGCGGCGTCGCGGCGACGCTGCGAGCCTTCGGAGAGTCTCGCTCGTCCGCGCTGATCGGCACGCAGATGGTGGCGAAGGGACACCACTTCTCCGGCGTTGCGCTCGCCGCGGTCGTCGACGCGGACACCGGCCTCGGCCTGCCGGACTTCCGCGCCGAGGAGCGGACGTTCCAGCTCCTGACGCAGCTCGCCGGCCGCAGCGGGCGCGACGCGCCGGGGCGCGTCCTCGTCCAGACGTTCCAGCCGGATGCCCGCGCGATCGAGCTCGCCGCGCGGCACGACGTGCGCGGCTTCCTCGCCGGCGAGCTCGAGCGGCGGCGCGACCTCGGCTATCCGCCGTTCAGGCACCTCGTCCGCATCGTCGTCGCGGGCAGGGAGGCCGGTGTCGCCGAGCAGGTGCTCGCGGAGCTCAAGCCGGGGCTGCCGGGCGACGTGCTCGGGCCGGCGCCGCTGTTCCGCCTCCGCGGACGCTTTCGCGCGCAGCTCGTCGCGAAGACGGACCGTCCGCGTGCCGTAGCGTCGTCCGCCGCGCGGCTGCTCTCGGCGGCGGCGCCGGCAATGCGCCGCGACGGCCTCACCGCCGTCGTCGACGTCGATCCGCAGTCCCTCTAACTACACTGGCGCCGTGGCGGAAGACGTCGAAGGCCAGGTCGTCGAGGACGGCGAGCTCGACGCCGAGACGGCGGCACGCCGACAGCTCGCGCTCGCGCAGGTCCGGCAGTACGGCGATCCCGTGTTGCGCATGCGCGCGCACGAGGTGACCTCCTTCGACGAAGACCTCAAGCGCCTCGTCACGCGCATGCAGATGCTGATGCACGACGCGCGCGGCGTCGGCCTCGCAGCGACACAGGTCGGCATCCTCCAGCGCGTCTTCGTCTTCCAGCGCGGCGAGGACGACGTCGTCGCCGTCGTGAACCCGGTCCTTTCCGAGCTGAGCGACGAGCTCGCGACGGACGACGAGGGCTGCCTGTCGATGCAGGGCGTGACGATGCCGGTCGAGCGCCACCTGCGGCTCACGCTCTCCGGGCAGGATCCGGACGGCGACGAGTTGCGGGTGGAGCTCGAGGGGCATACCGCGCGCGTGGTGCAGCACGAGACCGACCACCTCGACGGCACGCTGATCCTCGATCGGACCGACGACGCCTCGCGCAAGGAGGCGCTCGCCGTGCTTCGGCCGCGGCCGATCCTCGCGGCGAGTTGACGCGCCGCATCGGCGTCGCGGCGACCGCGCAGTTCGGCGCGGACGTCCTCGAGCGCCTCGGCACTCGCCATGAGCTCGCGTTCCTGCTCACGCGGCCCGACGCGCCCGCCGGTCGTGGGCGCCGCGTGACGGCCCCTCCGGCGAAGATCGTCGCCGAGCGGCTCGAACTGTGCGTCCTGCAGCCGGAGCGCCTGACCGGTGCCGACCTGCCGACGGACGTCGACGCGATGATCGTCGCCGCGTACGGCCTGCTCATCCCGGACGCCCTGCTCGAGCAGACGCTGTGGCTCAACGTGCACCCGTCGTTGCTGCCGCGCTGGCGCGGCGCCGCTCCGGTCGAGCGCACGATCATGGCCGGCGACCGCGAGACGGGCGTGACGATCCACCGCACCGTGAAGGAGCTCGACGCCGGGCCGATCGCGGCGCAGGCGGCGTTCGTCGTCGAGGACGACGAGGATGCAGGCGCGGTCTTCGTGCGCGCCGCCGAGCTGGCCGCCGACCTTCTCGAAGGCGTGCTCGCCGAGGACGAGCCGCGGTTCGAGCCGCAGCCGTCCGAGGGAGTGACGTACGCGGAGAAGATCGGCCCGGTCGACCGGCAGCTTGATCTCTCGGACCCGGACGAGGCGGTGCGTGTAGTGCGCGCCCTGTCGCCGCACATCGGCGCGCGTGCGACGCTCGACGGCCGCGACGTGATCGTCTGGCGCGCGCGCGTCGACGACGGTCGCTTCGTCCCGCTCGAGGTGCAGCCGGCGGGCAAGCGCCGGATGGCGTACGACGAGTTCCGCCGCGGGCTGCGGTGAGAGCATGGTCCAAGTCCCGGCTGTGCAAGAACTGTCACATGCCCGTCACGGTGGCAGCCACCAGACATGTCCCGTCCAGACGTCCTCCGTTTCTGCTCAGCGACGGCGTTTCGCTGCAAGTCCTCGATGAGCCGTGACATTCCCGTAACGGTGGCTGACACCGGCTGTCGGTCGTGAAGGAGTGGACGCGCTACTACGACGCGGCCGGCGTCGATCCGCGCCAGACGCTCCTCGACGCGCTCGTACGCTTCGACGAGCCGGGCTTCGCCGTCGATCTCGGTTGCGGCACCGGCCGCGACACCTTCGAGCTGCTCCGTCGCGGCTGGCACGTTCTCGCGATCGATGCACAGGAAGAGGCGCTCCGTCGCCTGCGCGCGGCCGTGGGCGGCTACGAGCGGCTCGAGACGCAGGTCACTCCGTTCGAGGACGCCGTTCTGCCCCCTTGCGACCTCGTCAACGCGAGCTTCGCGCTGCCGTTCTGTCCCCCGGATCGGTTCGAGGAGCTCTGGGCGCGGATCGGCGACGCGCTCCGGCACGGCGGCCGCTTCTGCGGCCAGCTCTTCGGCGACCGCGACGGCTGGGCCGCCAACCCGGCGATCACGTTCCACACGCGCGCCGACGTCGAGCGGCTGCTCGCCGGCTACGACGCCGAGCGGCTGGACGAGGAAGAGGAGGATTCGACCACCGTGGTCGGCGACCCGAAGCACTGGCACCTCTTCCACGTCGTCGCGCGGAAGCGATGAGCGTCTCGCCCGCGCGGCGCGCCGCGTTCGAGGTCGTGCGTCGCGTGTTCGAGCAGGAGGCGTACGCGGACCGCGCGCTGCGCAGCACGACGGCGAATCTCGACGCGCGCGAGCGCGCGTTCGCGCAGCAGCTCGCATACGGAACCGTGCAGCGCGTGCGGACGCTCGACCACGCGATCGACACGCTCGGCCGGCGGCCCGTGCGCAAGCTCGACGCAGCGGTACTTGCATCGCTCCGTCTCGGCGCGTACCAGCTGGGCTACCTCGACGTCGCTCCGCACGCGGCCGCGAACGAGTCGGTCGAGCTCGTCCGCGCAGCGCGGCTCGAGCGAGCCGTGCCGTTCACGAACGCGGTCATGCGCCGCCTCGCCGAGGGGATCGGACAACTGCTCGACGAGCTCCCGGAGGGCCCGCTCAAGCACTCGTATCCCGACTGGATCTTCGAGGTGTGGCGGCGCGACTTCGGAGAGGACGCCGCGCTCGCGCTGATGCGCTCGCAGAACGAGCCGCCCGAGACGGTCGTCCGCCTCGTGCGCGGCGAGATCGACGGCGAGCCGACGGACGTGCCCGGCGCCTACCGCGTCGCGCGCGTCGACGAGCGGGCGCTCGCCGACGGCCGGCTCTGGCCGCAGAGCCGTGCCTCGCAGGTCGCGGCGCTCGCCGTCGGCGCCCGCGACGGCGAGCGAGTCCTCGACTGCTGCGCAGCGCCCGGCGGCAAGGCGACGATGCTCCACGGAGACGTGACGGCCGTGGACGTGAACGAAGCAAGAGCACGAGAGCTCGAGGAGAACGTCCGCAGGCTCGGTGCGACGAACGTCACCGTCGTCCACGCAGACGCGACGGCCCTGCCGCCGGAGCTCGACGGCTTCGACCGCGCGCTCGTCGACGCACCGTGCTCGGGCCTCGGCGTCCTCGCGGCGCGTCCGGACCTCCGCTGGCGCGCGCGGCCGCTGCCCGAGCTTCAGCTCGCGCTTCTCCGCGCCGCCGCGGCGCGCGTCACATCGGGCGGCTCCGTCGTCTACAGCGTCTGCACGCTCAACGCCGACGAGAACGAAGCGGTCGTCGACGCCGCGGGCCTCGAGCCGGATGCGACGCTCGCCGACGAGTGGCCGCAGTTCCGGCATCCGAGCCGGCCCGAGTTCCTGCTCACGCTGCCGCACGTCCACCGGACGAGCGGCTTCTTCATCGCGCGGTTGCGCGTGCCGTGAGCGGCCGCCGCCGCACGCCATAGACTCGCCTGCGGTGTCCTGGCGCGAGTGGGTTCGTATGGTCGAGGTCGAGCCGTCGCTCTACGCGGCGGACTTCTCGCGCCTCGGCGAGCAGATCGACACGTTGCTCCGCTCCGGGGCCCGCGTCTTCCACTTCGACGTGGGCGACGGGCACTTCGTCCCGCCGGTGACGATCGGGCCGATCGTGCTGAAGTGGATCGCGCCGGCGATCCTCGACCACGAGGGCGCGATCGACTGCCACCTGATGGTCGACGAGCCGGAGAAGCATTTCGAGGCGATCCGCGAGGCCGGCGGCTCGAGCGTCACGTTCCACTACGAGGCCGTGGACGACCCGCAGGCCGTCGCCGCGAAGGCGCGCGAGCACGGGCTCGCGGTCGGGCTCGCGTTCAATCCCGAGACCGCGGTCGAGGCTGCGGCAGCTGCCGCGGACGGCTTCGACCTCGTGCTCTGCATGAGCATCCATCCGGGGTACTCGGGCCAGGAGTTCATGCCCGACGCGATCGCGCGGATCCGCGCTCTTCGCAAGCTGCTGCCGGCGGACGTCTTCATCCAGGTCGACGGCGGCGTCGGGCCCGAGAACGTCCGCGAGCTCTACCGGTCGGGCGCGAGCCTGTTCGTCGCGGGCACGAGCATCTTCGGCAGGGAGGATCTGCCGCGCGCGTACCGGCGCCTCGTCACCACGCTCGCGTGACGACATGACGATGCGCCGCGCGATCGAGCTCGCCGAGCGCGGGCGGGGGACGACGTATCCGAACCCGCTCGTCGGAGCGGTTGTCGTCGACCGCGGCGAGGTCGTCGGCGAGGGATGGCACGAGCGGCGCGGCGCGCCGCACGCCGAGGTGAACGCGCTCCTCGCCGCGGGCGACCGCGCGCGCGGTTCGACGATGTACGTGACGCTCGAGCCGTGCACGCATCACGGATCGACGCCGCCGTGTGTCGACGCGATTCTCGAGGCGGGTGTCGAGCGCGTCGTCGTCGGCGTGCGCGATCCGAACCCGAACGTCAGCGGCTGCGGCGTCGAGTGGCTGCGCGAAGCCGGCGTCGACGTCGAGGTGGTCGAGGGCGAGCCGGCCTGGCGCGCGCGCGATCTCAACGCCGGCTGGCTCTCGGTGCACGAGCGCGGCCGACCGTGGGTGATCTACAAGGCCGCCGTCACGCTCGACGGGCGGACGACCGTTCCGGGCGAGCGCTGGGTGACGGGCGACGACGCTCGGCGCAGGGTTCACCAGCTCCGCGGCTGGGTCGATGCGGTGGCGGTCGGGATGGGAACGGTGCGCGCGGACTCGCCGCGCCTCGACGCGCGCGACGTCGACGCGCCGAAGCAGCCGAGGCGGCTCGCGTTCGGGCGCGGCCCGCTGCCGGAGGGCTCGGAGCTCGAGCTCCGAAGCGGCGTCCTCGACGAAGAGCTGCGTGCGCTCGCGGGCGAGGGAGTGCAGACGCTTCTCCTCGAGGGCGGCCCGACGCTCGCGTCGGCGTTCCTCGCCGCGGACCTCGTCGACAAGCTGCTCGTCTTCGTCGCGCCGACCGTCGCGGGAGTAGGCCCGACGCTGACGCGGTCGCTCCCGGCGCCGGTGAGGTTGAAGCGCCTCCGCGCCGAGCCCGTCGGCGCCGATGTGCTGCTCGAGGCGTACGTGCACGATCCCTGAGTAGCCTGACGTGCGTGTTCACCGGCATCGTCAGAGAGCGTGGGACCGTCGTCTCGGTCGAGGGCGGCGGCGAAGGGATGCGCCTCGTCGTCGAGGCGCCGGCGACGGCCGCTGCGACGGCGCTCGGCGATTCCGTCTCGGTGAACGGCGTCGACCTGACGGCGACCGAGATCGCCGGCGGACGGATGACGTTCACCGCCGTGCCCGAGACGCTTGCGCGCACGACGCTCGGGAGCCTCGCGGCCGACGCCGAGGTGAACCTCGAGCCCGCGTTGCGCGCCGGTGACGCGCTCGGCGGCCACTACGTGCAGGGGCACGTCGACGGCATCTGCCGCGTCCGCTCGATCGAGCGCGACGGCGTCGGTCTCCGCGTCTCCTTCGAGGCTCCGCCCGACCTCCTGCGCTACGTCGTCGAGAAGGGCTCCGTCGCGGTGCACGGGGTCGCACTGACGGTGACGCACGTCGACGACGAGATGTTCGGCGTCGCGCTCATCCCGTACACGCTCGCCGAGACGACGCTCGGCACGATCGCCGTCGATGACGAGCTCAACCTCGAGGTCGACGTGCTCGGCAAGTACGTCGAACGCCTGATCGCGAGCCGGATACCATCCTCACAGTGAGTGCTGCCGCGACGAGAACGCCGTTCGCCACGATCGAGGAGGCGATCGAGGACATCCGCGCGGGCCGATTCGTCGTCGTCGTCGACGATCCGGACCGCGAGAACGAGGGCGATCTCGTCATCGCCGCGCAGTTCGCGACGCCCGACGCGATCAACTTCATGGCGACGCACGCGCGCGGCCTCGTCTGCCTGTGCCTGACGGGTGAGCGGTGCGACGCGCTCGGACTCCACCAGATGACCGAGCACAACGAGACGCCGCTCGGGACGGCGTTCACCGTCTCGATCGAGGCGCGCGAGGGAGTGACGACGGGTATCTCCGCGCACGACCGCTCGCGGACGATTCAGGTCGCGATCCATCCCGACGCGAAGCCGGCCGATCTCGTGCAGCCCGGTCACGTCTTTCCGTTGCGTGCGCGCGGCGGCGGCGTGCTCGAGCGCACCGGCCAGACCGAGGCCGCGGTCGACCTCGCGCGGCTTGCCGGTCTCACGCCCGCGGGTGTCGTGTGCGAGGTGATGAACGACGACGGGACGATGGCGCGCGTGAGCGATCTCGTCCCGTACTGCGAGCGCCACGGCCTGAAGATGATCACGGTCGCCGACCTCGTCGAGTACCGGCGCCGCACGGAGAAGCTCGTCGAGCGCACGGCGCACGTGCAGCTGCCGACCGAGTACGGCGAGTTCGTCGCGATCGCGTACCGGGAGAAGCTCACGGGGCGGCCGCATCTCGCGCTCGTGCGCGGGGACGTCGACGGCGCCGAGGACGTCCTCGTGCGCGTGCACTCGGAGTGCCTGACAGGCGATGTCTTCCACTCGCTCCGCTGCGACTGCGGCGAGCAGCTCGACCTCGCCCTGCGCCGCATCGCCGCCGAAGAGCGCGGCGTGCTCCTGTACATGGCGCAGGAGGGCCGCGGCATCGGCCTGCTGAACAAGCTGAAGGCGTACGAGCTGCAGGAGGACGGGCTCGACACGGTCGAGGCGAACCTCGAGCTCGGCTTCCCGGCGGACGCGCGGGAGTGGGGGATCGGCAACCAGATCCTCGCCGACCTCGGCCTGACGACGATCCGCATCCTGACGAACAACCCGCGCAAGCTCGCAGGCATCGAGGGCTTCGGGCTCACGGTCGTCGAGCAGGTGCCACTCGAGGTCGAGCCGCATGCCGAGAACCTGCGCTACCTGCAGACGAAGCGCGACAAGCTGGGTCACCGGCTGCATCACCAGGGCGTGCGCCTGGATCGAGAGGAGGCGTGACGCGCGGGACATCCGAAGGCTGGCCCGACCGTTCGTCGGAGAACGTCCTCGCGCCGGAGCCGGAGCCGGAGGCCGAGGCAGTGCCCGCGGCGGAGCCGGAGCCCGAGCAAGAGCCGGAGCCGGAGCCCGAGCTCGAGCCGCAGCCCGAGCTGGAAGCCGTCCCGCTAGAGGAGCCCGCGCCCGAGGATCACGCGCGCGAGCATGCCCCTGGCGACATCGAGATTCCCGCAGACGTCGACGTGCTCGAAGGCGAGGCCGGGCCGACACGCAGGCTCGTCGCCGTCGTCGTGTCGAAGTTCAATGGCGACATCACGACGCAGCTGCTCGAGTCGGCGTTCGCCGAGCTCGAGGCGATCGGCGTCGCGCGTTCGCAGCTGACGGTCGTCCCGGTTCCCGGCGCATTCGAGTTGCCGATCGCCGCGATGGCTCTTGCGAAGACGCGCCGGTACCTGTGTGTGATCGCGCTCGGGTGCGTCATCCGCGGCGAGACGCCGCACTTCGACTACGTCGCGTCCGAAGCGGCGAGCGGGCTCCAGCTCGCGGGCCTCGAGACCGGGATCCCCGTGTCGTTCGGCGTGCTCACGTGCGACACGCGCGAGCAGGCGGAGGCGCGGGTCGGGAAGGGCGCGGACGCCGTTCGCGCGGCGCTCGAGATGGCCGATCTGTTCTCGCAGCTCCGAACTGCTGCGGCTGGTTAGAAGCTACACTGGCCGGCCGATGTCGAAGATCTGCGCAATCTGCGGCAAGAAGCCGGGCTTCGGTCACAACCGGAGCCATTCGATGGTGGCGACGAAGCGCCGCTTCGACCCGAACCTGCAACGCGTCCGCGTGCTCCTGCACGGCAAGCGGACTCGCGCCTACGTCTGCACCCGCTGCCTCAAGGGCGGCAAGGTCACCAAAGCCGTCTAGACGGTTTCGCCGGAAATGCTGCGCATTTCCGGCGACGAAGACCGGCCAGGCGCGCCTGCCCAGTGTGGCTATTGGAGGCGTGCCTCTTCGATCGAGCGGTGTGTCGGCGCGGCAAAGCCGCGCCTTGGCCGAAGCGATCTTGAAGAACGTCGCGGCGCAGCCGGGCTTTGCCCGGCTGCTCACCTAGCGCGACCGAAGCAGTCACCTTCCAACAGGCACCAATGGACGCGCCGCCGAAGCCGGCCCGTCCGGTCTTCTCGCTGAAAGTGCGCAGCACTTTCAGCGAAGATGGACGCGTGAGCGACATCGACAGGGCGCGGGAGCTTGCTCACGGGGCGCTCCTGGCGCTCGAGCGCAACAGGCGCCGGCTCGACGACCTCAACGTCTATCCCGTGCCGGACGGCGACACCGGCACGAATCTGACACTGACCGTCCGGCATGCGGTCGAGCAGATCCGGGTGACCGAGGCGCCCGACCTCGCGACACTCGCGAAGGAAGTGACGCGCGCCGCGCTCATGGGGGCGCGCGGCAACTCCGGCGTCATCCTTTCTCAGATCGTGCGCGGCTTTGCCGAAGCTGTCGCCGATGCCGAGCAGTTCGACGCGGCGACGCTGGCGCGCGCCTTCCGCGGCGCGAGCGATGCCGCCTACGCGGCGGTGACGAAGCCGGTCGAGGGCACGATGCTGACCGTCATCCGCGAGATGGCGGAGGAGGCGGAGGCGCACACGGAGGCGACGGTGCGCGAGTTGATCGCGGCCGTCGTGCTCCGCGGCGCGGACTCGGTCGAGCGCACTCCGGAGCTGCTCGACGTCCTTCGCAATGCGGGCGTCGTCGACGCCGGCGGCGCCGGCCTGCTCGAGATCGTCCGCGGCATCGCCGCCGTCGTCGCGGGCGAACCGGTGCCCGAGGCGCCGGCCGAGGAGTCGCTGAACCTCGACGCCGTTCACCAGGAGCTCTCGCGCTACCGGTACTGCACCGTGTTCGTCGTCGAGGGTGCCGGTCTCGACCGGGCGATGCTGCAGGAGCAACTCGAGCCGCTCGGGGATTCATTGCTCGTCGTGGGCGATCCGTCCGCGTTGAAGGTGCACGTGCACACCGACGAGCCGGGCTCGGCGCTCGCGCTCGCAACGGCCGTCGGCACGCTCGAGCAGGTCGAGATCGCGAACATGCACAAGCAAACCGAGCGGCGCGAGGAGCGCCTGCTGCATGCGGTTCCCGACGCGCCGCCGCTCGTCACCGAGGTCGTCGCGGTCGTGGCGGGCGCGGGCAACCGCTCGCTCTTCGAGAGCTCGGGCGCGACGCAGGTCGTCGAGGGCGGGCAGTCGCTGAACCCGTCCGCGGCCGAGCTCGTCGCCGCGGTCGAGCGCGCCGATGCACGCTCGGTGATCGTCCTGCCGAACAACTCGAACGTCGTCCTCGCCGCCGAGCAGGCGGCAGAGCTCTCCGAGAAGGACGTCCACGTCGTCCGCACCGACTCGATCCCCGCCGGGCTCGCGGCGATCGTCGCGTTCGACGGATCGCGGGACCTCGCCGTGAACGTCGCGGCGATGGAAGAGGCCGCCGCGGCAGTCGTCACCGGCGCGGTCACGATCGCTTCGAAGGACGCGCAGCTGAACGGCCTCTCGATCCGCAAGGGGAACTACCTCGGACTCGCGCAAGGCGAGCCGGTCGCGCAGGGCGAGAGCTTCGACGAGGTCGCGGCCGAGATGTTCGCCGCGCTTCTCTCCGAGCCACGCGCGTACGTGACCGTGCTGAAGGGGGCCGACGGACCGGACGTGACGTCCCTCGTCGCCGAGCTGCAAGGGCGGCATCCGGAGCTCGAGCTCGAGGTGCACGAGGGAGGGCAGCCTCATTACGCGTTACTCGTTTCGGCCGAGTAATCGCGCTTGCAATACTCCGCCGTCGTGGCATCGGACGAGCGGATCCGCATTGTCATCGTCGAGGACAACGCCGTCTTCCGCGAGGCGCTCGAGCTGTTGCTCGGGCTGCGGGCCGACCTGATCGTCGTCGCGTCCGTCTCCGACGGCGAGGAGGCCGTGCCCGCGTGCCGCGAGCACAACCCGAACGTCGCGCTGATGGACTACCGCCTGCCCGGGCTCGACGGGATCGAGGCGACGCGTGCGCTGAAGGCGGCGTGTCCGAGCGTGGCGGTCGTCGCGCTCACGGCTTCGGCCAACCGCGACGAGATGGAGGCGCTCAGGGAGGCAGGCGCCGTGGCGTGTCTCACGAAGGACCAGGAGCTCGAGGAGATCGTCGAGGCGATTCACCGCGCAGCGGCCGCGTGAGGCTCACCGCGGAGAACACGGCGGTCGTGCTCGACTCGACCGCCGACTTCCCGCAGGCTCGCGAGCGCTTCGCGAACTGGCGGATGGTTCCGCTGTACGTCCGCTTCGGCGACGAGAGCCGGCGCGACTACGTCGAGCTCGGGCCCGACGAGTTCTACGCGCGCCTGCGAACAGCAACCGAATTGCCGACGACGTCGCAACCGACGCCCGGCGACTTCCTCGCGGCCTACGAGGAGCTCGCGTCGTACGAGCGCATCTACTCGCTGCACCTCTCCGCGAAGCTCTCGGGCACGTTCGAGAGCGCGCGAACCGCGGCCTCGCAGCTCGGCGGCGACAAGGTGCGCGTGGTCGACACCGAGACGGCGTCGGCGGCGATCGCGATTCTCGCCTTCGCGATCCAGCGGCGGCTCGAGCGCGGCTCGAGTGACGAGGAGCTCGCCGAGGTCGCTGCGCGCTTCAAGCGTGAAGCGGGTCTCATCTTCACGGTCGACACGCTCGAGTTCCTGCAGAAGGGAGGGCGCATCGGCAAGGCGGCGGCGTTCGCCGGGAACCTCCTCCACATCAAGCCGATCCTCACGATCGCGGACGGCGAGGTGCTGCCGCTCAAGCGCGTCCGCGGGAACCACAAGGCGATTCAGGAGTTCGCGAACGCGTTCACCGAGAGCACGCAGGACGGGCCGAGCCTGCGCGTCGGTATCGCGCATGCGGATGCGCCGGCGCGCGAGCAGGCGCTGCGGGCGCTCGTCGCGGACTTGCGGCCGCACGCGCAGGTCGAGGTCGCGACGACGCTCGGCGCGGTCGTCGGGACGCACGCGGGCCCGGGGACCGTCGGCTTCTTCTGGTTCGACGATCCCGAGTGACACGCTTTGCGTTCTCCGCGCTCGCGCTGCTCGCCGTGCTTGTGGCGTGCGCCGGCGCCGCCCCGACATCGCACGGCGCAGCGCGGCCGGCGGTGCAGCGCTTCGTGACGAGACCGGATCTCCGTCCTCCGCCGGTGCACATCGTCAAACGGACGAGCGGGACGGCGCCCGGGTACATCTTCATCGCACCGAAGAAGGAGGTCGACCAGGCGGGACCGATGATCCTCGACGACGCCGGCCATGTCGTCTACTTCCGACCGCTCGACACGCACGGCGTCACCGACTTTCGCGTCCAGCGCTACCGCGGCCGGCCGGTCCTCACGTGGTGGCGCGGCGAGACCGCCAAAGGCATCGGGAACGGCCGCTACGTCATCGCCGACGACAGGTACCACGTGATCGCCAACGTGACAGCGGGCAACGGCCTCTCCGGCGACATCCACGAGTTCCTGATCACGAAGCGAAACACGGCGCTGTTCACCGTCTATCGCCAGGTCCCTGCCGATCTCTCGGCGCTCGGCGGCTCCACGGACGGCAAGATCGCGGAAGCCGTCGTCCAGGAGGTCGCGATTCCGAGCGGCAAGGTCCTGTTCGAGTGGCACAGTGCGCCTCACGTGGCGGTCGCCGAGTCGTACGAGTGGCTGCCGAAGGACGAGTCCGAGTCGTTCGACTACTTCCACATCAACGCGATCGAGCCGCAGGGCAACGACAGGTTCCTCGTGTCGGGGCGGCACACGCACGCGATCTACGAGATCCGACGCCGCGACGGGGCGGTGCTCTGGCGCCTCGGCGGCAAGAAGAACGACTTCCGGCTCGGTCGCGGCGCAAGCTTCTCGTGGCAGCACGACCCACGGCTGCATCCCGGCGGCACGCTTTCGCTCTTCGACAACGCCGCGTCCCGGCCGGCGAAGCACGTGCATTCGCGTGCGCTCGTGCTCCGCCTCGACATCCGCCGCCACACCGCGAAGCTCGTGCGGAGCTACGCCCACCGCCCGATGCTGCTCTCGACGAGCCAGGGCAACGCCCAGGTGCTGCCGGACGGGCACGTGTTCGTCGGCTGGGGCTCGAACGACTACTTCACGGAGTACGCGCGGGACGGTCGGGTCCTGCTCGACGGACGCTTCGGGTCCGGCAAGTCGGACTCCTATCGCGCCTACCGCTTCCCGTGGCGCGGGCACCCGAAGGAGCGTCCCGCGGTCGCGGTGCGGACTGCGGCCGGGCGTACCGCGGTCTACGTGAGCTGGAACGGCGCGACCGAGGTGCGGCGCTGGCGCGTGCTCGGGGGTCGAAGCGTGGCGCGGCTCGGCGCGTTGAAGGACGTGCCGAAGACCGGCTTCGAGACGCGCATCGTGCTCGCCGCCCTCCCGCGCTACGTCCTGGTCGAGGCGCTCGATGACAGCGGTCGCGTTCTCCGGGGTTCACAACGGGTTCGAACGACGGCGCGCTAGCCCGCCGCGAGAGCCATCTGCTCGAGCTCTCCCTCGGCATCTCGCCGCCGAGCAGACGACGTAACAGTCGCTGGAGGCGTGGCACGCGGGCGAGCCGAGCGGCGGTTGACTTCGCTGCACGCGACGTCCGCGGCCCGGTCCTATACTCGAAGCCTGTCCGCGACCGCGACAGCGACCCGCCAGCCCGCGGGATTCTCAGGCGTGGACCCGCCGCCCGCCTGGCCGCCGTCGCGCTGCCGTCCCGCCGACCTCGACAGGCCGCTCGACACGCTGCCCGGCGTCGGCAAGACGATTCGCGCGCGGCTCGCCCGGCTCGGCCTGCGCAGCGTGCGCGACCTCGTGGAGCATGCGCCGTTCCGCTACGTCGGTGCACGTCCGATCTCGAGCCTGTTCGGCGAAGTCGACGAGGTCTCGATCGAGGGAACCGTCGGCCGCGTCGCAAAGCGCATGCCGCGCGGACGCCGCGTGACGATTGTCGAGGCGACGATCTCCGACGACTCCGGCCAGATCCGCGCGACGTGGTTCAACCAGCCGTGGGTCGCGGAGCAGCTTCGCGAGGGATCGCGCGTGCGGCTGATCGGCACCCTCCGGCGCGGCGCGTTCGCCGTCCGCGCGCACGAGCCGGCGTCGCAGCACGCCGAGCTCGTACCGGTCTATCCGGCAGGGGAGGACGTGACGCCGAAGAAGCTGCGCGAGCTCGTGCTCGCTGCATTGCCACGTGACGTCGCAGACCCTCTGCCGGCCGCGCTCAAGGAGCACGAGCGGCTGCCGGCGCGTGGGGACGCGCTTCGTGCGCTGCACAGTCCACGCACGCTCGAGGAAGCCGAGCGCGCGCGCACGCGCCTGGCCTTCGACGAGCTGCTCGTCCTGCAGCTCGGGCTCGCGCGCGTCGTGCGGGCCCGCGAGGAGGTGGTCGCGCCGGCGCTCGGCCCGCCCGGCGAGCTGATCGCGCGCTACCGCGAGGCGCTGCCGTTCGCGCTGACCGAGCATCAGGAGCAGGCCATCTCTGAGATCGACCTGGATCTCGTGCGCACGGTGCCGATGCAGCGACTGCTGCAGGGCGACGTCGGCTCGGGCAAGACGGTCGTCGCCTTGTATGCGCTTCTGCGTGCGGTCGAGCGCGGCAGTCGAGGGGCGCTGATGGCGCCGACCGAGACGCTGGCGGAGCAGCACTTCCTGACGCTCGAGTCGCTGTGCGCGCCGCTCGGCGTGCGCGTTGCCCTCCTCACCGGCTCGGTGAAGAGCGATCCCGACGCGGACGTCCTCGTCGGCACGCACGCGCTGATCCAGGAGGGCGTCGACCTCTCGCGGCTCGCGGTCGCGGTGATCGACGAGCAGCATCGCTTCGGCGTCGAGCAGCGCAAGGCGCTCACCGAAGGTCGCGCGCCGCACGTGCTGCACATGACGGCGACGCCGATCCCGCGGACGCTCGCGCTGACGGTCTACGGCGACCTGTCGGTGAGCGAGATCGCGAAGCCGCCGGCGTCGCGGAGGCCGGTCGTCACCGCGTGGGTGACCGCGGAGCGTTCGGCGGATGCGTACCGGCGCCTGCGCCGTCACCTCGACGACGGCAAGCAAGCGTACGTCGTGTGCCCGCTGATCGAGGAGTCGGAGACCTCGGTCGCGCGCGCGGCGGAGGTCGAGGCGGAACGGCTGCGGCGCGGCGAGCTGAACGGCTACCGCGTCGGCCTGCTGCACGGCCGCCTGCGCCCGGCCGAGCGCCGCGAGCTGATGGCGCAGTTCAAGGCGCGCGAGCTCGACGTCCTCGTGGCAACGACGGTGATCGAGGTCGGCGTCGACGTCCCGAACGCGACGATCATGATCGTCCAGGAGGCGGATCGGTTCGGCCTTGCGACACTGCACCAGCTGCGTGGGCGCGTCGGCCGTGGCGCCGAGCAGTCGTACTGTCTTTTGGTGTCGCGGCCACGCGAAGAGCTGACGGACGCAGCGAAGGAACGTCTGGAGGCGCTCGTCGCGACGACCGACGGCTTCGAGCTCGCCGAGAAGGATCTCGAGATCCGAGGCGAGGGACAGCTGCTCGGGACAAGGCAGTCGGGCTTGTCCGACCTGAAGTTCACGCGGCTCCGGACCGACCGCCAGTTGCTCGAGCGTGCGCGCGAGGCAGCGCGTGCGCTCGTCGACGTGCGCGGCCCCCTGGCCGACGAAGTGGATGCGCGGTTCTCCGACGCCGGGCCCACTGCCTAGAACGGCCATGGCCGGGGTCTGACCCCGGCCATGGCCCGACCGGCCGTGAAGAATGTGCGGAAAGCGTGACGATCTCTTCACCGCCGGCCGCGCACCGCGAGGGTGTCGCCTGTCGCAAAGCCGCGCATACGTCCACATCGTCCGTATCGGCCATGGCCGGGGTCTGACCCCAGACATGGCCGGAAGGCACGATGTGCGCCGATGAGAGTCATCGCCGGAACGCGCAAGGGCCACCGCATCGACGCCCCGCGAGGGCTCGAGACGCGCCCGACCTCGGACCGCGTCCGAGAGAACGTCTTCAACCTCGTGCAGGCATGGGTCGCGGACGCCGTCGTGCTCGACCTCTTCGCCGGCTCGGGCGCGATGGGGATCGAGGCGCTGTCGCGCGGCGCCGAGCGCGCCGTCTTCGTCGAGGCACAGGCACCGGCGTGCCGCGCGATCGAGCACAACCTCGACAAGCTGCGCCTCACGGGCGCGGAGGTCGTGTGTCGCGACGTCGTGCGCTTCGTCGCCGCCGACACGCGCGCGTACGACCTCGTCTTCTGCGATCCGCCGTACGACGAGTATGCGACCGTCGAGCCGGCGCTCGCGCGCTACGCGCCGAAGCTGCTCGCCGAAGACGGGCTGCTCGTGCTCGAGACGGCCGCGAAGACCGAGCCACGACTCCCGCTCGAGCAACGAACGTCTCGCCGCTACGGCGCTGCGCGGATTACCCTCTTCACGCGCTGATGGCCACGGCGATCTATCCCGGCACGTACGACCCCGTGACGAACGGGCACATCGACGTGATCAAGCGAGCGGCGGCGATCTTCGACCGCGTCGTGATCGGCGTCGTCAACGAGCCGCGTCACAAGAAGCCGATGTTCAAGCTCGACGAACGCGTCGAGTTCCTCAAGGAGGCGCTCCAGGGCATCGAGAACGTGGAAGTCGACGTCTTCTCCGTGCTCGTCGTCGACTTCGCGCACAAGTGGGGCGCGAAGGTGATCGTGAAGGGCCTGCGCGTGATCTCGGACTTCGAGTGGGAGTTCCAGATGAATCAGCTGAACCGCACGCTCGCACCGGAGATCGAGACGGTGTACGTCATGGCGAGCCCGAGCGTGTCGTTCGTGTCGTCCAGCGGCGTCAAGGAGATCGCCGCGTTCGGCGGCAGCGTCGCGGAGCTCGTCCCCGAGTCGGTCGCGCGCCGTTTCCGCGAGCTTTACCCGGACGGCAGACCCGGCACGCCGGAGAATCCCACCGACTAGACTGGCCCGCGATGGACGTCCTCGTACTCATCGACAAGCTCGACGACCTCGTACACCAGGCGAAGGCCGTGCCGCTCACCGACCAGGTGCGGATCGACCGCGAGGAGATCTACGACATTCTCGACCAGATGCGCGCGACGATTCCCGAGGAGATCAAGCAGGCCCGCTGGATCGTGAAGGAGCGGCAGGAGATGCTCGCCGAGGCGAAGCGAGAGACCGATCGCGTCCTGCAGGAGGCGCGCGAGCAGGCCGTTCGCGAGGCCTCTCAGACCGAGATCGTCAAGCTCGCCGAGAAGCAGGCGCAGGAGATCATCGACGACGCGCGCCGCCAGGCGCGCGAGACCCGCCTCGAGATGGAGGACTGGGCCGACGGCATCCTCTCGACGCTCGAGGTGAACCTCGACAAGTTCCTCGGCGCCGTCAAGCGCGGGCGCGAGCGGCTGCAGGAGCGCTCGCAGGAGTCGGTCGTAGCCGGTGTCGGCGCCTCGACCGACGACGAAGAACCTTATTAACTAGGCAGCGACGAGCTCGAGCGCGTCGCCGGCGCAGAGGTCTTGCGCCGTCTCGACGAACGCGCGCGCCGCAGGCGTGCGATAGCGGTCGCGGTGCCACGCGATCCCGACGAGGCGCGGCGGGAGGGAATCTGCCAGGTCGATCACCTCGACTCCGTCCGTCGGCTGCAGCGTCAGGCGCGGGACGAGCGCGACGCCGATGCCCGCGCCGACGAGGCCCTGAACCGTGCCGTTGTCGTCGGAGCGGAAGACGATGCGCGGCTCGGCTCCGGCGCGGCGAATCGCCGTCTCGACGGCGGCCATGCTCCGGCACTGGCGGTACCCGATCAGCGGCTCCTTGGCGATCTCCCTCAGCGAGGGCGGCTTCAGCCGGCCGGCGAGCCGCGAGTCCGCTGGGACGAGCAGCACGTACGGGTCGACGATGAGCTGCACCGCCTCGAGCGGCGCCTCGTTCATCGGCAGCATCACGAACGACAGGTCGACCTCTCCGCGCTCGAGCCGCGCCTCGAGCTCGTCGTCGATCGCCGACTCCGAGAGCTGGATCTCGACCTTCGGAAATGCCTCCTTGAACCTGCGGACGAGCGTGGGGAGGAGACGTGCGCTGACGCTCTGGTAGGTGCCGATGCGAAGCGGCCCGGCCGCGCCCTCGGAGAATGCGGCGAGGTCGGCCTGCGCCGCCTTCATGCGCGCGACGATCGCCTCCGCGTGGCGAAGCAGCAGCTGCCCGGCCTCGGTGAGCGACACCGGCCGGGGCCCACCCGGGCGTTCGATCAGCTTCTCGCCGACAGCCCGCTCGAGGGCTGCGACCTGCTGGCTGATCGCCGACTGCGTGTAGCCGAGGGCGCGCGCGGCACGGCCGAACGAGCCATGCTCCGCGATGGCCTGGAGCGCGAGCAGATGCCGCAGCTCGACGCCGAGAAGACGATCAGGCTCCATAATCAAACCCATCGTAACATCGACTTGCGCTTATCGACTGGCGGCAGGCAGAGTGGCCTCGTGGCAATCGTCCTCATCATTGCAATCGTGGCGTTCTTCCCGCTCGCCCTCGCGTTCGGCCGGGACTCGCGGCCGTACGACTCGCGCAGCCGGCGCTGGATCTAGGGCTTCCGTCGAGCGCTACGCTCGACCTGTGAAGTCGTTCAACCTGCGCAGCGCCAAGCTCCGCTCCGGCGAGGAGTTTCGCGACGAGATCGAGCTCGAGCTCGGCGCCCTCGAATACGGCGGCCAGCGGTACCTGCCGGTCCCGGATACCGTTCCGGCCGAGCTCGTGATCGCCCGTGCGAGCACCGGCACGGTCTTCGAGCTCCACTTCGACGCGCGCCTACACGGGCCGTGCTACCGCTGTCTTGCGGACGCCGTCGTCGATCTCCACATCGACGGGCGCGAGTACCAGGCGACGAATCCGGAAGGCAGCGACGAGTTACGGACGCCCTATCTCGCCGAGGACAACCTCGACGTGCACGGGTGGGCGCGGGACGCGATCGCCCTAGCGCTGCCGGAGCAGATCCTCTGCCGCGCCGACTGCGCCGGCCTCTGCCCGATGTGCGGCAAGGACCTGAACGTCGAGCCGCACGAGCACGAGGAAGAGCGGGGCGACCCGCGCTGGGCCGTGCTCGCCGAGCTGCGCGACAAGCTCGAATAAAACGGGCGTCGGCCGCGGTTACGCCAGGAGGCCGACGAGCTCCGCGAACGAGCCGAGTCGGTCGATGCGGATCGAGCGGACACCTGCTGCGAGTGCGGTCTTCTCGTCCACCTCGGTGTCGCCGATCTCGACGGCGTCCTCCGGCGACACGCGTGCGCGCTCGAGCGCGAGCCGGATCAACTCCACGCGGTCGTCCGACTCGCAGCCGAACGCGCCCTCGCCCTCGGGAAAGAAGCGGTCGAGGCCGAGGCGCTCCATGCGCAGTCGCGCGATCCTCTCGGGCACGCCGGTCAGCAGCGCGAGCCTCACACCGCGGCGCTCGAGCTCCGCGAGCACCTCCGCCGCGCCGTCGGGCGCGCGCCAGTGCGACGTGTCGCCGAGGAGTTCGCGGTACCGCTCCTCGGCCTTGTCACACCAACCGGGATCCGGCTCGCGCCCGAGAATCTGCCGCACCTGCCAGAGCGCGGTCTGTCCCGCGTTGTCGTGTTGCAGGAACGCGTCGTCGGGCAGCGACGGGTCAAGCGAGTCGAGGATCGCGCGTACTGCGACGAGGTCGGGCGTGAGCAGCAGCGTGCCGTCGACGTCGAACAGCGCGAGCGTCACAGCTCGATCGTACGAGTCGCAGCGAACCGCTCGAGGAAGCGCCTGTCGTGCGTGACGAGCAGCACCGTGCCCGGATAGGCGGCGAGTGCTTCTTCGAGCTGCTCGATCGCCTCGACGTCGAGGTGGTTCGTCGGCTCGTCGAGGACGAGGCAGTTCACGCCGCGGGACTGCAACAGCGCGAGGACTGCGCGGCTGCGCTCTCCGGGCGAAAGCGACCGGGCCGGACGCAGCGCGTCCTCGCCTCGGATGCCGAACTTCGCAAGCAGCGTGCGCGCCTCCGCCGGCCTGAGTCCCGCCTCGTCGCGGAATCGTTCGAGCAGCGGCTCGTCCGACACGAAGAGCTCGCGCCGCTGGTCGAGCTCGCCGACGACGACGCCGGCGCCGATCGTTCGAGTGCCCGCGGCAAGCGGCACATCGCCGAGGACCGCCCGCAGCAGCGTCGTCTTGCCGGCGCCGTTCGGGCCGACGATCGCCACGCGGTCGCCCCAGCCGAGGTCGAGGTCGATCGGGCCGAGGCGGAAGTCGCCGCGCTCGACGACGGCGCCGCTCAACCGCGCCACGAGATCGCCGCTGCGCTCCTTCGGCGACAGGGTGAGCTCGAGCCGCCACGGGCTCCACGGCTTCTCCACCTCTTCGAGCCGCTCGAGGCGACGCTTTGCCTGCGCGACCTTCGACTTGAGCGCCTGCGTCTCACGCCTGCCGAGGTTGAGCCCGTGGCGCGCCTGCTCGCGGCGCACGCCGAGCAATCCCTCGAAGCGCCCGCGCTCGTCCACGAAGTCGGCGTACGCGGCCTGCTGCCGGTCGAGAGCGCGCAGCCGCTCGGCCTCGAACTCCGCGTACGTCCCGGCGAACTCGGCGATCAGGCGCATCTCGGGCTCGAACGCGACGATCCGCGTCACGGTTCGATCGAGGAACGCACGGTCGTGGGACACGAGGACGATCGGTCCGGCGAAGCGCTCCACGTACCGCTCGAGCCGCTCGAGGCCGTCGAAGTCGAGGTCGTTCGTCGGCTCGTCCAGGCAGAGCACGTCGAACCGGGAGAGAAGCAATGCCGCGAGGGACACGCGCGCAGCTTCGCCGCCGGACAACGTCGCCAGCTCTGCGTCGAGCGAAACCTCGATCCCGAGTCGCGCGATGACCTTCCGCGCGCGGGGCTCGAGATCTCCGCCGCCGAGCGCGAGGAACTCGTCGACAGCGTCGGCGTCGCCTCGGCGCATCCGCGCTTCCGCCGCCGCGACGCCCGTGCGCCGCGCGAGGAAGCCGAGGAGCGTCTCACCCTCCCGGCGCTCCGCCTCCTGCGGCAGATAGCCGACGGTGCCGATGCGCTCGACTCGCCCGGCCGAAGGCTCGTCGACGCCGGCGAGAACGCGCAGCAGCGTCGACTTGCCGCTGCCGTTCGGCCCGACGACGCCGATGCGCGCAGCGGGGGGAACGGTGAGCGAGACGCGGTCGAGGACGACCGTTGCGCCGTACTCCTTCGTGATGTTCGTCGCGACAACGCTGCCGCCGCGCATGCGAGAGACCTCCTGATCGAAAGGAAGAGAGCCGGTATTCGATCTAGAGATCCGTCATAGGAGGCCCCACAGGGCCGCGCGGAATGTTAGCTAGACTGGCGCGCCGATGGCAGTCCCGAAGAAGAAAACGTCGAAGGCACGCCGCGACAAGCGCCGGGCGACGCATCGCCTCGAGGCGCCGCGCGTCAACGAGTGCCCGACGTGCCATCGTCCGAAGCGCCCGCATCACGCGTGCCCGAACTGCAAGACGTACAAGGGCCGTGACATCGAGCCGCTGACGACTCAAGCGCCGTAATGCCGCGGATAGCGGTCGACGCCCTGGGGGGAGACCGGGGTTCGATCGCGGTCGTCGCCGGAGCGCTCGAGGCGTCGCGCGACGGGATCGACGTCGTCCTCTACGGGCCGGAGACCGTCGACACGCAAGGCCTCGAGCTCGTCGTCGCCCGCGACGTGATCGAGATGGACGAGAAGCCGGCCGACGCGGTGCGCGCGAAGCCCGACTCGAGCCTCGTCGCCGCCTGTCGTGCGGTCGGCGCCGGTGAAGCCGACGCGGTCGTCTCCGCCGGGAACACCGGTGCGATGCTCGCGGCGGGGTTGCTGCACATTCGTCGCCTGCCCGGCGTCATGCGCCCGGCCATCGCCGTCGTCGTGCCGGCGCGCTTCCGGCCGTCGGTGCTCATCGACTCGGGAGCGAACGCCGATGCGCGTCCCGAGCACCTCCTCCAGTTCGCGCACATGGGCTCCGTGTTCGCGAGGGAGATCCTCGACGTGCCGAATCCCGAGGTGCGCCTCCTCTCGATCGGAGAGGAGCCGGAGAAGGGGAACGCCGTCACGCGCGAGGCCCACGCGCTGCTCGCCGTCGCCGACGTCAACTTCGGCGGGAACACGGAGGCGCGCGATCTCCTCCGCGGCGCCGCCGACGTCGTGGTCGCCGACGGCTTCACCGGCAACGTCGCCCTGAAGTTGCTCGAGGGGACGATCGGCGAGCTGCTCGCGGAGCTGCGCGACGAGATCTCGTCGACCGCGAGGGGCAAGCTCGGGGGTCTCCTGATCCGCCCCGCGGCACGCCGGCTCCGCGACCGCCTCGACCCCGACACCTACGGCGGCGCGTACCTGCTCGGGCTCCGCGGCCTCTCCGTCGTCGCCCATGGAAACTCGTCCAGCCGGGCCATCGCCAACGCCGTCCGGCTCGCGGCCCGCGGCGTCGAGCACCGCGTCGTCGAGCGGTTGAGCGAGCGTCTTCCCCAGCGTGTAGCATCGGCGCGCCCTTAGGCACCCCGACAAAGCGAGGTGAGATGGCAGCGTCCCGCGAGGAAGTCTACGAGCGAGTGAAGGAGGTCCTGGCCGAGCAGCTCGGCGTGGACGAGAGTGAGGTCACGCCGGAGGCATCGTTCCAGGAGGATCTCGACGCGGACTCACTCGACCTCGTCGAGCTGATCATGGAGCTCGAGGATCAGTTCGGGATCAAGATCTCAGACGAGGACGCCCAGAAGATCACGACGGTCGGCCAGGCGGTCGATTACGTCACCTCGCACCAGTAGTCGCGCAGCCCACGGCGACGTCACGCCGCTCGGGCGGCTGATCGAGGCACTCCCGAAACAGCGTGCGGAGCGTGTCTTCACGCACTCGTCGTGGGCGCCGGACCGGACGCTGTCGTACGAGAGGCTCGAGTTCCTCGGAGACAGCGTGCTCGAGCTCGCGATCGCGCGCGCCCTCTACGACGCGCATCCCGATTTTTCGGAGGGCAGGCTCGCGAAGATCCGATCGCACGTCGTGTCGCGGCAGAGCTGCGCGGTCGTGGCACGCGAGCTCGACCTCGGGCACAAGCTCAAGGAGCGGGGCGTCAGCGAGCTGCCGGAGGACGAGCTCGACCGGCTCTTCCGCAACCGGAACGTCCTTGCCGCTCTGCTCGAGGCCGCACTCGGCGCGCTGTTGCTCGTGCACGGTTACGAGCCGATCGAGACGGCGGTGGTCGCGGCGTTCGCGGGCCGCATCGACTACGCGCTCACGAGCTTCGTCGACCACAAGACCGAGCTGCAGGAGGCGCTCGCGCGCGAGGGGCGCTCGGTGAAGTACGAGATCGTCGAGACCGAAGGGCCGCCGCACGACCGGCGCTTCACGTGTGCGGCGCGCGTCGACGGCGAGCAGCTCGGGATCGGCAGCGGCGCCTCGAAGAAGGCGGCTGAGCAGGAGGCCGCCAAGCAAGCCCTCTCCGCTCTCGGGCTGACGCCCGAGAGCTTCTCGCGCGAAGTCCTGCGGACTCCGGGCGACTGAGACCTCGCAGGCGCGCCTTCGGCGCGCCTGCCAGGTCTCTCCGGACGAAAGGCGCAGCCTTTCGTCCGGGCCCGGCGATAGCCTGGGCCCGCGTGCATCTCCGTGCGATCAAGTTGCGTGGCTTCAAGTCGTTCGTGGAGCCCGTCGAGATTCAGCTCGAGCCCGGCGTTGCCGTCGTCGTCGGGCCGAACGGGTCCGGCAAGTCGAACGTCGCAGACGCGATCGTCTGGGCTTCGGGCTCGCTCGCGCCGAACGAGCTCAGAGCCGAGAAGCCCGACGACGTCCTCTTCGCAGGGTCCGGGACGCGCAAGCAGGCGGAGCATTGCGAGGTCGAGCTTCTGTTCGACAACGGGGCCGGCGACGGGCCGTTCGAATGGTCGGAGGTCGCGATCGCGCGGCGGCTTCAGCGCGGCGGCGAAGGCCAGTACCTCGTCAACAAGACGCCGGTCCGCCGCATCGATCTCGTCGAGCTCCTCGCCGACGTCGGGCTCGGCGGCGGCATGCACTCGATCATCGGGCAGGGCAAGGTCGAGGAGATCCTCGGGTCGAAGGCATCGGAGCGGCGCGTGCTTCTGGAGGAGGCCGCGGGGCTCGGGAAGTTCAAGGCGCGCCGGCACCGCGCGGAGCTGAAGCTCGCGCGCGTCGCGACGCAGGTCGAGCGTGCGCGCGACGTCGAGGAGGAAGTTCGCAAGCGGCTCCGGCCGCTCGCGCTGCAGGCGTCGGCGGCCGAACGCGCCGAGAAGCTCGGCGTCGAGCTGGGCCGCCTGCGCGCGCGCATCGCGCAGCTCGACCTCGAGGCGAACGAGGCGAAGCGCGCAGAGGCCGACCAGCGGCGCCAGGCCGTCGCGCTGGCGCGACGGGACGTGGACGCGAAGCTCGAAGCACTGCTGACCGAGCGGAACCGCGTCGAGGACGAGCTTGCCGACGCCGCGGGGAAGCGCGAGGAGGCGACCGCGGCGCTCTACCGCCTGCGAAGCGCCCGCGAACGCGTGGCGCTGCGCCGCGAGGCGGCGGACGGGCTGTTGTCTCGACTTCGCGCCGAGCTCGAGCAGCCGCGCCGCGTGCTCGACGAGCGTGTGCGCGCCGAGCGGGAGGCGCTCACGGAACGCGTGCGCCTGCTCGAGGAGCGGCTGCGGGCCCTGGAGCGCTCGCTCGCCGAGCGCGAGGGGCTTCCGCCGGCGGCTCGTGCGCTGGCCGAACAGGGCCAGCGGCTCGCGCTGTCGATGCTCGACGTCGAGCCCGGGATGGAACGCGCAGTCGCGGCGGCGCTGCGCCAGCGCGCGTCGGCGCTCGTCGCCGAAGACGTCCGCTCTGCATTCGCGCTGCTCGAGCGCGCCCGGGCGTCGGGGCTCGGCTCGCTGACGGTCGTCGTCGAGGCGCGCGAGCCCGACCTGCCCGTCGTCGCGAAGGAAGCGCTCCTGTCGTCCACTGTCCCGGCTGTGACGCGCGAGGGATTCGGGTACGACCCTGTGCGCGGCGAGCTCTGGTTCTCGGGCGAGACGGCGGAGGCGGTGCTGCTCGAGCTCGAGGCGCGCCGGCGGGCGCTCGAGGCGGAGGTCGAGGAGCTGCGAGAACGAACGCAGGCGCCGATCCCCGCGGCGGCGTACACGGCCGCGCCCGATCCGGTCGTCGAGCGGCTGGCCCGGCTCACAGCACGACTCGTCGCGACACTGGACGTCGACGCGACCCGCTTCGAGGCGCCGCTGCGTGCGCGTGCCGACGTCGGCGGTGCGAAGTCGGGAGAGCTGGCCGCGGAGCTGCGGCGTCTCGGTGCAGACGAGGCTGAGCTTCGGCGCACGCAGGCCGACACCGGCAGGCGCGCGACGGAGAACGACGTCGAGCTCGCGCGTCTGGGCGCCGAGGCGGACGAGCTGCGGCGTCGATTCGAGGACGCGGGCGCCGAGCCGGCGGACGGCGACGACCGCGACGAGGTGCTCGTGAAGCTCGAACGGCTCGAGCGGCGGCGCGAGTCGCTCGGCCGCGTGAACCCGCTCGCGAAGGAGGAGTACGAAGCCGAGAAAGAGCGTCTCGTCGACCTCTCGACGCAGCGTGCCGACCTCGAGGCGTCGCTCGCCGAGCTGGAGAAGCTGCGGCGCGATCTGACCGAGACGGTGGAGAGCCGCTTCGCGGAGACGTTCGCCTCGGTACAGGCGAACTTCGCCGAGGTGGCCGCGACGCTCTTCCCGGGCGGGGAGGGGCGCCTGCGGCTTGCCGAGCCCGATCCGGAAGACGAGGACTCCGAGCCGGGCGTCGAGATCGAGCTGCGCCCGGCCGGCAAGAAGGTGACGCGGCTCTCGCTCCTCTCCGGCGGCGAGAAGTCGCTCGGCGCGATCGCGTTCCTCTTCGCGCTGTTCCTCGCGCGGCCGTGCCCGTTCTACCTCCTGGACGAGGTAGAGGCCGCGCTCGACGACACGAACATCGGCCGCTTCGTCGCGCTCCTTCGGCGCTATGCCGATCGCGCGCAGTTCATCGTCGTCACGCACCAGAAGCGGACGATGGAGGCGGCGGACGTGCTCTACGGCGTGACGATGGGCGAGGACGGCGTCTCGCAGATCGTCTCGCGCCGCCTGCCGCGCGACGACGCGGCGGCTCTCGCGTCGTAGCTGCGCCGGATCCGGGATAGGCGTCCCCTCGGGACATGACCCGAGTCCTGGATTGCGGACATGGAGATGTGGGACAGGCGATCTTGCGGCGCGTAGCGCGGAAGCGTGCGCGTGGTCAGTCTCGGATGAGTGAGGCGAGGCGGGCGCGGAGCCTACGCGGTGCGTGCCCCGAAAGGAACGACGCGAGCCGCTGCGCCTCGTCCTCCTCGAGGGAGACGGCGGCCGTGGCCACGCCGCGCTCGTCCCACACGCTGAAGCGCACCTGCGGATCGTCGGTGAGGTAGCGCGAAACGCGCAGCGCCTTCTCGCCGTCGCGCGGGTGCGCGCGGAAGAACTCGACCAGCTTGCGGCGCTGCGGCGCAGCGCACCACGGACAGAAGCGAAAGACGTCGTCCACGGTGCCACCGCACTGCCTGCAGCGGGCCATGCCCTCGAGCCTATGCCCGCCGGACGCCCGCGGCAACCGGACGGCTAACGTTCTGCGCCGTGGCGAGGTCCTGGGGAGAGCTGCTCGGCGACGGCCGGCCGGACGAGGAGAGCGGCGAGCAGCGCGCGGGGCTGTTCTCGCGCCTGCGGGACTCGCTCGGGCGCAGCCGGCGCGCGCTCACGCAGGAGCTTGCCGCCGCGACCTTCGACCCGGGCGACACGGCGTCGTGGGAACGCCTCGAGGAGGCGCTCATCGCCGGCGACGTCGGCGTGCCCGCGACGGCGGAGCTCGTGCGACGGCTCGAGGCGCGCGGCGACCTCGCGAACCTCAACGAGGCGCTCGCGGAGGAGGTCGCCGAGCTCTTCGGCGAGCCGCCGCGGATCGACCTCGCCGGCGAGCCGAGCGTCATTCTCGTCGTCGGCGTCAACGGCACCGGCAAGACGACGACGATCGGCAAGCTCGCGTACCGCCTGCGTGAGCACGGCCACTCCGTCGTCGTCGCCGCGGCCGACACGTTCCGCGCCGCGGCCGAGGAGCAGCTCGGCATCTGGGCCGAGCGCGCGGGTGCGGAGTTCGTCGAGGGAGAGCGCGGCGGCGACCCCGCGGCCGTCGCCTACGACGCGATCGACCGCGCCCGCCGCGACGACCGCGACGTCGTCGTCGTCGACACCGCCGGCCGGCTGCACACGCAGACGAACCTCATGGAAGAGCTCGCCAAGGTGCGCCGCGTGATCACGTCGCGCGTCGAAGGCGCACCGCACGAGACGCTGCTCGTCGTCGACGCGGCGACCGGCCAGAACGCCGTGCAGCAGGCTCGGCTCTTCAAGGACGCCGTCGGCGTGACGGGCGTCGCGCTGACGAAGCTCGACGGCAGCGCGAAGGGCGGCGTCGCGATCCCGATCGCGTACGAGCTCGGCCTGCCGGTGAAGCTGATCGGCGTCGGAGAGACGCTCGAGGACCTGCGCCCGTTCGACGCGCAGGACTTTGCGCGCGCGCTCGTCGCCGGCTGAACGTTGACTGCCGTCGAGCGGCGTTGTAGCGTCGGAAGCCGTGGCGCCTCCTCGCAAGCTGATCGGCGAGTTCCTCATCGAGCTGACGGAGAACAAGCGCGCGTTCGCGTATTACGCGAAGGACCGGAAGAAGGCGCTCGAGGAGTCGGGCCTCACGAAGGCTCAGCAGAAGATCGTCCTCAGCGACAATCTCGAGAAGATCCGCGACGCGGTTCGCGACGAGTACAGGTCGGCGAAGGTGCTCGTCGTAGCGATGTTCGTCCTCCGACCGCCGCCCCCGCCGAAGAAATAGCGAGGTGCCGGCGCAGCGCGGCTCGCTGACGGTCGTCGGGACCGGCTTCGAGGTTCCCGGGCACGTCACGCAACACACGCGCGCGTACCTCGAGATCGCGGACGACGTGCTCTACCTCCTCACCGATCCGGTCGCTGCCGAGTGGATCGAGCGCGTCAACCCGAATGCGCGTTCCCTCGTCGATTTCTACGAGCCCGGCCGCGACCGCGCCGAGATCTATGCGGCGATCGTCGACGAGGTTCTCGCGGCCGTTCGCGGCGGCCGGTCGGTCTGCTTCGCGCTCTACGGCCATCCGGGCGTCTTCGTGAGCCCGTCGCACGAGGCGATCCGGCGCGCACGCGCCGAAGGATTCGAGGCGAAGATGCTGCCGGGCATCTCCGCAGACGCCTGCCTCTTCGCCGACCTCGGCATCGATCCGTCGGCAACCGGATGCCAGAGCTACGAGGCGACGGACCTGCTGCTCTACGAGCGCGCGATCGATCCGTCGGCGGCCCTGATCGTCTGGCAGGCGGGCGCGATCGGCAACCCGACGTTCGCGCCCGAGGGCGACACGTCGCGCGTCCACGTCCTCGCCGAGTATCTGCTGCGGTCGTACGCGCCGGACCACCCGGTCGTGATCTACGAGGCTTCGTCGTATGCCGTCGCCGGCCCGAGGGTGAAGACCGTCGCGTTGCGTGAGCTGGCGGCCGCCGAGGTCTGGCCGATGGCGACGCTGTACGTCGAGCCGGCGTCTCCGGCGGAACCGTCGCCGGCGATGGTCGAGCGCCTCGGCTACGCGGCGACCACGGCCCGCGCCGAGCGCGCGGCCACCTGATTGCCCTTCTCCTCGTAGATCCGGACTGCGGTGCGGACCGCATCGTCCGCCTCGGCGTCGCTTCCGTGCAGGTGCAGGGCCTCCGCCAGCGCGAGCCATGCCGTCGCGCGGACATTGAGCGCGTCCGTTCGGTCCGCGAGGGCGACGGCGCGGCGCGCAAGCTCGCACCCCTCCGCCGCTCGGCCTCCGTGTGCGGCGATGCGGGCCTCCGTCGAAAGGCCCGTCACCCGCGTCATCACGTCGACCTGCTCGAGGAACTCGCGGCCGAAGGCTGCCCAGCGGTCGGCGTCTTCGTACCGACCCTGCGCGCAGAGAACGCTCGCGAGCTCCCAGGCGGCGCTGACGGCGCCCGATTGGATGCCGAGGCGGACGAACGTCGCATGGGTCTGCTCCAGCTCGTGCTCCGCCGCGCGGGTGTCACCGGCGAGGAGCTCCGCGTCGGCGATGTAAGCGCGTGCGTTGCCGAGGCGCACGGCCTGACCGAGCTCCGCGAGGATCATCGTGCCGCGGCTCCCGCGCCGTCGCGCCTCGTCGAAGCGCCCCGTCATCGCGAGCGCGCCCGCCAGGAGGCACGACGTGGACCCGCCGACGATCGTTTCCTCCTCGACGGTCGAGAGCACACGCTCGTAGCGGGCGACCGCCTGCTCCGCGGTCGTCGGCCCGTAGTACGTCGCGACGTTGATCCACATCACGATCGCCGCCTGCTCGCCCGGGTCTCCCGCTCGCTCCGCATGGCAGAGGGCGCGCTCGAGCGCATCGGCCATCGCCTGCCACTCGCAGTGCCACGCGTGCGTGATCGAGAGCAGACGGAACGCAAGCGCGAGGCCGCGGTCGTCGTCGAGCTCCGTGAGCGTCTCGATCGCCCGCTCGGCCAGCGTTCGCGTCGCATCGAGCGCCCAGGTCGGATCCGTGCGGAACCGTACGGAGCCCCGCGCGACGGCCGCGCGGACGGCGCGCCGGGTGTCGCCGAGCCGGGTCGCAGAGTCGACCGCGCGTTCGAGCGCTTCCTCGGCCTCGCGCAGAGCGCCCGACTCCACGAGGGCCGTGCCGAGCTCCGGCGCTATCTCCAGCGCGGCGTCGTCGTCGAGGGATGCCGCCCGGCCGAGGAGGGTCGCAGCAGCGTGCGCGTCGCCGCGCGTCCACGCGCGTCTGCCCGCGGCGACGAGATGCCCGGCCGCGCGCACGGCGAGCGCCGCGGCGGCGGGGTCGACGGGCGCGAGCTCGGCGCGCGCCCGCGAAGCCTGCTCGAGGTGATAGCCGACGATCTCCTCGAGCGCCGTCGCGCGATCGCCGGCCTTCGCGAGCAGCCACTCCGCATGGCGTTCGTGCATCTCCGCGCGCCGACTCTTGGACAGCGCCGCGTAAGCGGCGTCGCGCACGAGGATGTGGCTGAAGCGGAAGGCGTCCTCGCCGATGATCACCGTCGAGCCGCCCGGGAAGACGAGCCGCTTGCGCACGAGCGCCTGCAAACGGGATGCGACGTGGGGACGAAGCGGCGGCTCGACGAGGTCGGCGACCGAGCCCCACCAGAACTCCTTGCCGACGACGGACGCACACTGCATCACCTCGCGCTCGTCGGCGTCGAGCAGGTCGAGGCGCGCCGAGAGGAGCGCGTTGATCGTCGGCGGCACGGACAGCTCGTCGAGGCTGCGCGTCGCGCTCCACACTCCGTCCTCGCCCGTCAACAGGCCCTCGTCGACGAGCATGCGCGCGAACTCCTGCGCGAAGAGTGGATTGCCGTCCGCGGCCTCGGCGACCCGTTCGACGACCGCAGGATCGACCGGTCGCGAGCCGAGTACGTTCGTTGCAAGGGTGCCGATCTCTTCCGAGGCGAGCGGCTCGAGGGCGATCGCACCGTCTGCGAACAGCGGTCGCGCGTCGACGAGCTCGGCCCGCGCAAGGCAGAAGAGCATGATCGGCGCGCCGCTCGACCAGCCGACGAGGTACTCGAGCAGGTCGAGCAGCGTCGGCTCGGCCCAGTGGAGGTCTTCGAACGCGAGGACGAGGGGCCTCGAGGTCGCCATGGACTCGAAGAGCCGCCGCAGCGCCCAGAACGACTCCTCCGTTCGCGGCGCCGTGCCGTGCAGCCCGATCGTGCCGCACACGCGGTCGCAGACGAGCACAGACTCCTCACCCGGCCTCAGCAGTCGCATGACCTTCGCGCGCGCTTCGTCCGGCGTGTCCTCCGTCGTGATCGAGGCCGCTCCGCGCACGATCTCGGTGATCGGCCAGAAGGTGATCCCCTCGCCGTAGGGGAGGCAGCGTCCCTGGAGGACCTGCGCCGAGAGGAAGCCCGAGATGCACTCCTGCGCGAGCCGCGTCTTGCCGATCCCGGGTGGACCGACGACCGCGAGGAGGCGGCACGCGCTCTCCTCGACGGTGGATCGGTACGCGCGCTCGACCTGCGCGCGCTCGTGACGGCGACCGACGAACGGCGAGTCGAGCCGTCGCAGCATTCCGGCAGCGCGCTCGTGCAGCTGCTCGAGCTTCCACGGTGCGACGGCCTCTCGCTTGCCCTTGAGCGAGAACGCCTGCAACGGCCCCGCGTCGATGCGGTCGCGAACGAGGCGGTACGTCTCGCGCCCCAGGAGCACGTCGCCGGGCTCGGCCGCCTGCTGCAGGCGCGCGGCCACGTTGACGGTGTCGCCGCTCGCGATCGTCTGCGTGCCCGACGGGTCGCCGACGACCACCTCGCCCGTGTTGACGCCCATGCGCCACTGGAGCTCGACGCCGTACTGCTGCTCGAGCTCGCCGTTCAGCTTGCCGAGCCGCGTGCGCAGCTCGTCGGCGGCGCGGACGGCGCGGAGCGCGTCGTCCTCGTGCACGAGCGGCACGCCGAAGACGGCCATCACCGCGTCGCCGATGAACTTCTCGACGGTGCCGCCGTGCCTCTCCAGCACGACGCGCGTCTCGTCGAAGTAGCGCAGCATCACGCGCCGGGTCGTCTCGGGGTCGACGGTCTCGCCGAGGGCGGTCGAGCCGACGACGTCGCAGAAGAGGACGGTGACGGTCTTTCGCACGAGCTCGTCGCCCCTGACGACCACGTCCCGAGTCTGAACGGGGCTTCGGAAAGGCGCAAGTACACTGTCCCGCGCTTGTTCGACACGCTTTCAGACCGCCTCCAAGGGGCGCTCGGCGACCTGCGGAAGCGGGGGACGCTCGACGACGAAGCGGTCTCGCGCGCGATGCGCGAGATCCGTCTCGCGCTGCTCGAGGCGGACGTCAACTTCCAGGTCGTCAAGCAGTTCGTCGAGACCGTGCGCGAGCGGGCGATCGGCGAGGACGTCGCCAAGAGCCTCACGCCGGGCCAGCAGGTCGTGAAGATCGTGCACGAGGAACTGACGTCGCTGATGGGGTCGGGCAGCTCGCGGCTCGCATTCGCCGGCCGGCCGCCGACGGTGATCCTGCTCGCCGGCCTGCAGGGCTCGGGCAAGACGACGACTGCGGCCAAGCTCGCGCTCCTGCTCCGCAAGGAGGGACGGCAGCCGGCGCTCGTCGCGGCGGACCTGCAACGTCCCGCGGCTGTCGAGCAGCTCGTGCAGCTCGGCAAGCAGATCTCGATTCCCGTCTACGCGGACGAGCGCGGGGATCCCGTGAAGGCCGTGCGCGACGGGCTCGCGCAGGCCCGCGACGACCACCGTGACGTCGTGATCCTCGACACCGCCGGCCGTCTGCACGTCGACGAGGCGCTGATGGAGGAGCTCGCGCGCGTGCGCGACGAGTCGAAGCCGCACAACGTGCTGCTCGTGCTCGACGCGATGACCGGCCAGGAGGCGGTGAACGTCGCGCAGGCGTTCCAGGAGCGGATCGCGTTCGACGGCGTCGTGATGACGAAGCTCGACGGAGATGCGCGCGGCGGCGCCGCGCTCTCGGTGAAGGCCGTCACCGGCAAGCCGATCAAGCTCGCGTCGACCGGCGAGAAGCTCGACCAGCTCGACTGGTTCCACCCTGACCGGATGGCGTCGCGCATCCTCGGCATGGGCGACGTGCTCACGCTGATCGAGCGCGCCGAGCAGGCGGTCGAGGAGGACGAGCAGGCCGAGATGGAGAAGCGCATGCGCGCGGGTCAGTTCACCTTCGACGACTTCCTCAAGGCGCAGAAGATGCTGAAGCGCATGGGTCCGTTCCAGAACGTGCTGAAGCTGATCCCGGGCATGAGCAAGCAGCTCGGCGACATCGACGTCGACGACAGGCAGCTCGCGCGCGTGGAGGCGATCGTCCTCTCGATGACGCCGCGCGAACGCTCGCTGCCGCACGTCATCGACGGCTCGCGGCGCCAGCGAATCGCGCGCGGAAGCGGGACGACGGTGCAGCAGGTGAACCAGCTTCTCGAGGCGCGCAAGCAGATGGAGAAGCTGATGAAGCAGATGGGGAAGGGCAAGATGGCGATGCCCGACCTCGCGTCCCTGCAGAACGGCGGGGCGATGCAGCCGCAGTCGCAGCGGCCGAAGCCGTCTGCGACACGCAAGAGCAAGAACAAACGCAAGAAGAAGAAAGCGAGGCGTTAATGGTAAAGCTCAGGTTGACGCGGGTCGGATCGAAGAAGAACCCGATCTACCGCGTCGTCGCCGCCGATTCGCGCTCACCGCGCGACGGCAAGTTCATCGAGATCGTCGGTCGCTACAACCCTCAGACCGACCCGTCGACGATCGAGCTCGACGAGGACAAGATCAAGGCCTGGCTCGACAAGGGCGCGCAGCCGACCGACTCGGTGCGCCGCCTCATGAAGGCCAAGAACATCTAGCTTCGCGTGGTCTCGGACCTGCTCGAGGACCTCGCGCGAAGGCTCGTGGACGAGCCCGACGCCGTCCGCGTCGAGCGCGAGGAGCGAGACGACGTCGTCGTGCTGCGGCTCTTCGTCGCGAAGGACGACGTCGGGAAGGTGATCGGTCGGCAGGGCAGGATCGCGCGCGCGTTGCGCCAGGTCGTGCGCGCGGCTGCGGGGCGGCAGCGCAAGCGCGTCGTCCTCGAAATCGTCGATTAGTGAAGATCGCCGCTCTCTACGACGTCCACGCGATGCCGCACGCGCTCGAGGCGGTGCTCGCCGACCTCGGCGACGTGGACGCGATCGTCTTCGGCGGCGACGTCTTCTGCGGGCCGCTTCCGCTGGAGACGCTCGAGCTCGTGCGCTCCGTCGACGCGCACTACGTCCGCGGCAACTGCGAGCGCGATCCGGACGACCGGCTGCAGGAGAAGATCGAGCCCGACGTGATCGAGTGGGCGCGCGCGTGGCCGACGACGCTCGAGCTCGACGGCGTCCTCTACTGCCACGCGACGCCTCGCGACGACACGACGCTGGTCGTCGAGACGTCGTCCGACGAGCGCTTCTCCGACGCACTCGACGGCGTCGACGCGCGCCTCGTCGTCGGCGGTCACACGCACATGCAGTTCAGGCGCGAGCGCTGGGTCAACGCAGGCTCCGTCGGCATGCCGTACGAGGGCGAGGTCGCAGCGTTCTGGGCGCTCGTCGGCGACGACGTCGAGTTCCGAAAGACGCCGTTCGACGTCGAACGCGCAGCGGCGGACATCCGCGCCTCGGACTGGCCGAACGCAGAGGAGTTCGTCACGGAGAACCTGCTCGCGGCGCCGTCACGCTCGGAGGCCTTGGCCTGGTTCGAGTCGCGTGGCTGAACGCGTCCCGGTCGGCCGCGTCGGCAAATCGCACGGCATCAAGGGCGCGTTCTTCGTCGAGCACGGAAGCGAGGCCCCCGAGCGCTTTGCCGTCGGAGCGCAGCTGTACGTCGACGGCGAGCGGGCCGAGGTCGTCGAGTCGAAGCGCGCGGGTGGCCGCCCGGTGATCCGGCTCGACCGCGACCCGCGTCGCGGCGCGACACTCGAAGTCGACAAGGCGGCGCTGCCCGACGCCGGCCCGGACGAGTACTACGTCTTCCAGCTCGTCGGCCTCGACGTCGAGCGCGCGGACGGCGTTTCGCTCGGCCGGGTTGCGAACGTCGAGCCCGGCCCCGCGAACGACGTGCTCGAGCTCGATTCGGGTCTGCTGCTGCCGCTCGTCGGCGCCTGCGTGCGCGAAGTCGACCTTAACGCGGGCACAATTGTTGTCGAGCCCGGCTTCGACGAAGCCGACTAACCTGCTGAAAGCTTTGCAGCTCGACGTCTTCACTCCGATCCCGCACGCCTTCGCGTGGCTCACCGAGCAGCGTCCCGTCGCAACCGTCCTCGGTATGGAGCTCGACCTGCGCCTGTTCGGTTATCGCGACACGACGCCCCTGCGCGCCGGTCAGATCGACGACGAGCCGTACGGCGGCGGCGCGGGGATGGTGCTGCGCGTCGACGTCGTGGCGGCCGCTCTCGAGGCGGTCTACGACGGCATGCCCGAGCACCGGGTGATCGCACTGACGCCGCAGGGCCGGCAGCTCACGCAGTCCGTGGTGGAGGAGCTCGCGGAGGAGGAGCGCCTGACGCTCCTGTCGGCGCGCTTCGAGGGCTTCGACGAGCGGATCGTCCAGCACCTCGCGTCGGATGCGATCTCGATCGGCCCGTACGTGCTCTCGGGCGGCGAGCTGCCGGCGATGGTGCTGGTCGATGCAATCGCGCGCCGCCTGCCGGGCGCGCTCGCCGAGGGCTCGGCCGAGCACGAGTCGTTCTCGGCGGAGCTCGACGGCGGGCTCGAGTATCCGCAGTACACGCGTCCGCCGGAGTTTCGCGGCTGGAATGTTCCCGAGGTGCTGCTCTCCGGGCACCACGGACGGGTCGACGAGTGGCGCCGGACGCAGAGCAGAGAGCGAACCGCGCTGTGACCCATCCTTTCGATCCCGACGCGCCGCGCACCGAGGAGCCGGCAGCCGCCTCGAACAACGACAACGAGCTGACGCGCGAGGAGCCGGCGGGAGCGTCTGCGGACGCGGAGGCTACGGCTCCCGACGACGCGCCGGAGCGTCCGGTCTACGAACCGTACGACCCGGGCGCGCCGCCGGAGTCGCCGCCCTACGAAAGCGAGCCGCTTCCGCCGTACGACTCGCCGTGGTCGTCGATGGACGACACCCCGTGGCCGCGCCGTCCCGAGCCCGAGCCGGCGCCGCCGCCCCGGCGAGAGGAGTACCACGGCTGGAACCCGCTGGTCCGCATGGGGGTCCCGCAGCCGTGGCGCGGGATCATCGACTGGATCGTCACCATCGTCGGCGCGGTCGCGATCGTGCTCGCGATCAAGGCGTGGGTCGTGAACCCGTACCGGATCCCGTCGTCCTCGATGGAGCCGACGCTGCACTGCGGCACCGGCGGCTCGGGTTGCCTCGCGCGCTTCTCCGACCGCGTCCTCGCGAACCGGTTCATCTACCACTTTCGCGACCCGCATCGCGGCGAGATCGTCGTCTTCAACGTGCCGAGTGCGGCGGAGACCGCGTGCGGCTCCGGCGGCGTCTTCGTGAAGCGCATCGTCGGGCTGCCCGGCGACATCTGGCAGGAGAAGCAGGGACACGTCTACATCAACGGCAAGAAGCTGAACGAGCCGTACATCCAGAACGACCGTCGCGACTTCCAGTCATACCCGGTGCGGAAGATCCCGAAGGACAACTACTTCATGATGGGAGACAACCGCGCCTCGTCGTGCGACTCGCGCCGCTGGGGCACCGTGCCGAGGGGGAACATCATCGGCAAGGTTTTCGCGATCTACTGGCCGCCTCAGCGCCTGCGCATCATGTGAGCCCGGTCCCGGCGAACCGCGCGATGCGTTTCGGCGGGTGCGGTAGTTGCTACGATGCTGCGCCGGCTTCAACGGCCCTTTTGACATGAGCAAGATCATCGAGGAACTCGAACGCGCCCAGCTGCGCAGCGGTATTCCGCAGTTCAAGGCGGGCGACACGGTGCGTGTCCACTTCCAGGTGATCGAGGGCGAGCGGCGCCGCGTCCAGGTCTTCGAGGGAGTCGTAATCAAGCGCCAGGGCGCGGGCGTGCGGGAGACGTTCACGGTTCGCAAGCAGTCTTTCGGCGTCGGCGTCGAGCGGACGTTCCCGGTGCACTCGCCGAAGATCGAGAAGATCGAGCGCACCGCGATCGGCGACGTGAATCGCGCGAAGCTCTACTACCTGCGCGGACGCGTCGGGAAGAGGGCGCGCATCCGCGAGATCCGGCAGGACCGCTCGAAGGTCGCCGCCGTCGAGGCGGCTACGCCGGAGCCCGAGCCGCAGGAGCCGGAGCCCGTCGAGCCGGAGGAGACCGACGAGCCGGTTGCGGAGGCGGACGTCGAGACGCAGGCCGAGGCCGAGGCCGAGGCGGAGACGCCCGCCGAGGTCGGCGCCGAGAAGTAGTGCCTCCGCGCTTCGCGGTCCATCGCCTCGACGAGATCCCGACCGTTCCCGACGCGGACGTCGACTGGCATCCGCTCCAGCACTACTTCGGGCTCAACACCTTCGGCGCGAATCTCTTCGTCGCGCGCGACCCGGGCGACCAGCTGATCGCCGAGCACGACGAGACGGACTCGGCTCAGGAGGAGCTGTACCTCGTGCTCCGGGGAGCCGTCCGCTTCACGTTCGACGGCGAGGCGCGCGATGCGGCAGCGATCAGCGTGGCCGCAGTGCCCGACGTGTCCGTTCGGCGCGCGGCGGTTGCGCTCGAGCCGGGCGCGACGATGCTCGCTCTCGGCGCTCCGCCGGGCGAGTACGCCTCGACCTGGCGGCCCGCCTGGTTCGAGAGCGTCCCCAAATTGCACTGATCCGTCACGAATGGGCGCCGCCGGCCGCGCTAAGGTCGGGCCGTGCGCCGGACGGGCCAGAAGCTCCTCAAGTTCGACCGCAGGCTCGGCGCCCGGTTCGTTGCGGGGACTGACGAGGCCGGGCGCGGCTCGCTCGCCGGGCCGCTCGTCGTCGCCGGCGTGCTGCTCGACTACGAGTGCCTGCGCGAGCATCGCGTGCGGCCGCTCGCGTACCTGAACGACTCGAAGCAGTGCGCGCCGGCAGAGCGCGAGGCGCTGTACCGCGGCGTGTTCGCGTGCGCCGAGCGCGTCGTCGTGCGCGTCGTTCCCGCGGACGAGATCGACCGGCGCGGGCTGCACCGGTCGAACCTCGACGCGATGCGCGCGATCCTCGAGACGCTGTCGCCGCCGGCCGAGGCGTGCCTCGTGGACGGCTTCCGTCTCGGCAAGTCGGCGCCCGACCACACCGCCGTCGTCGACGGCGACACGAAGAGCGCGGCGATCGCGGCCGCGTCGATCGTCGCGAAGGTGACTCGCGACCGGCTGATGCGACGGATGGACGCGGTGTATCCGCACTACGGCTTCGCGTCGCACGTCGGCTACATCACGCCGTCGCACACGAGGACCGTCCGCGAGCACGGTCCCTCGCCGATCCACCGCCGCTCGTGGCGCGCGAAGGCGTACCTCTCCGACGCCGAGCTTGAGGCACTCGTCAGAGCTCAGAGCGCGTAGGCACTACCGCCTGCGCGCGTACCGCATCCTCGACGAGAACGTGTGGATCGCCGGCTATGAGCTCGACCTCGTCGCCCGGCGCGGCACGACACTCGTGTTCTGCGAGGTGAAGAGCAAGTCGGGCGACGGCTTCGGCGATCCGCTCGAGATGGTGAACGCGGAAAAGGTGCGCCGGCTGCGTCGCGCCGCGGCCGCGTGGCTCGCTGCCCATCCCGAGCACGCGCGGTGCTCCGTTCGCTTCGACGTCGTTGCCGAGCGCGCTGGAAAGCTCGAGCGCGTCGCAGCCGCGTTCTAACGGAGGGCGTAGCGCAATCGCATGCCGCTGAACTCGAGCGTCGACGCGATCACTTCGTCCCAGAGCTCGAGCAGCCGCGGCACGACGCGTAGCTCGATCCCGGCGGCCCCGTGCAACTCGACGAGGTCGCCGAGCCGCCGCAGCTCGAGCGGTTCCACCGCCTCGCGCGAGATCCAGTAGCCGCCCGCCGGCTCGTACGGCTCGAAGTTCTCCTCGGGGAGCCGGTACGCGTAGAGCTGGGTCGTCCGCATCCGCTCGTCCCACGGCGGCTCGACGGCGTGCACGCGCGCGAGCCGGTCGCCGAGGAACCGCTCGACGTCTGCGTCGGTCGTGTCCGGCCCGGCCCAGAACGTCCCGCGCGGGCAATCGCGCGGAAACCAGTAGAGCGGCAGGTGGCGAGTGTCGATCGCCCACACGAGCGCCTCGTCTTCGAGCGCGGTCGCCGCGCGGTGCGGCCGGAAGACGGCGATGTGCGGATCCTCGCTCACGTGCCACAGCGCATGCGGCCCTTCGCCGCGGTACGGAGGAGCCGGTTCCCGCATCGGCGAATCATGCGCCGGCACTCGTCCGGACGGACCGTTCGGTGTCTGACACCGGGAATGGTCCCGAAATGACCCTGCGCCGCCGCCCGTACGGCGTGGCTGCGTCGGGGCACATGCCTCTGCCGGACAATTCGGCGTCTGGCACCGGGGTTGGCCGTTCGGGCAGGACCTGGGTCGGAGGCGGGCGAACCTTGAGGCGTGGCCTCCACGCAGGACGCGCTCTACTCCGAGATCGACCTCGACCTGTCGTGGTCGGAGCGCGACCTTCCCGAGCGCGAGCGCACGAAGCACGTGCACCGTCTGCATCCGTACCTCGGCAAGTTCATCCCGCAGCTCGCCGGGACGCTGCTCGAGCGATACGTCCCGCGCGGCGGGCACGTGCTCGATCCGTTCGCCGGCTCGGGGACGACGCTCGTGCAGGCGCTCGAGTCCGGCTTCGACGCAACGGGCGTCGACATCGCGGCGTTCAACTGCCTGCTCATGCGGGTGAAGACGCAGGACTACAACCTCTTCGTTCTCGAGCGCGAGCTCCGCGACGTCGTGTCGCGACTCGACGACGCGACCACACGGGCGAAGCCGTCCGGCTACATGCGCGAATGGTTCGCGCCCCAGGCGGCGCGCGAGCTGCTGGCGTTCCGCGAGCTCGCCGCGGAGTACGAGCATCGAGACGTGCTGCGCGTCGTCCTCGCGCGCGCCGCGCGATCGGCGAGGCTGACGACGCACTTCGACCTCGAGTCGCCGCGCGCGCCGCAACGGGGGCCGTACTGGTGCCACAAGCACAAGCGCGAGTGCCGTCCCGTCGAGCAGGCGAAGCCGTTCCTGCGGCGCTACACGCTCGACACGCTGACGCGCATCAAGGCGTTCGCGAAGGTGCGCGCGAAGCACCGCGACGCGCACGTCCTCCACGGGGACGCGCGCGAGGTCGATCTCGGCCGCGCATTCGACGGGGTCGTCACGTCACCGCCGTATCCCGGGCTGATCGACTACCACGAGCAGCACCGCGCCGCCTACGAGCTTCTCGACCTCGACGACCTGCGCGAGCTCGAGCTCGGCGCGGCGGCCGCCGGGACGAGCCGCGCCGCGCTCGCGGCCTACGGCGAGGGGATCGCGGCCGTGCTGTCGCGCGCCCGGGCGTCGCTGCGGCCGGGCGGCGCCGTCGTGATCGTCGTCAACGACCGTCGCGACCTCTATCCGAAGATCCTCGACCGCGCCGGATTGCGGCTCGAGGAGAGGCTCCGACGGCACGTCAATCGTCGGACCGGCCGGCGGGCGGGCGAGTTCTTCGAGGAGGTCCTGGTCGCCCGCTAACCCTGTGTAGAACTTTCGGCGGCAAACTGCCAGACTCCGGGGCGAAGCCAGGTGGCCGTCAGCCCACTTCCGCTCAACCGAGTCCGCATGCTCCGGCCGCTCAGGATCCGGGACTTCGCGTTGCTCTGGACCGGCATGACCGTGTCCTTCCTCGGCGACGGCCTGTACATGGTCGCGATCGCCTGGCAGGTGTACGCGATCTCGAACGCGCCGACGGCCCTCGCGCTCGTCGGGATCGCCTGGACGGCTCCGCAGGTGCTGCTGCTCCTACTCGGCGGCGCGGTCAGCGACCGCTTCGAGCGCCGCCTCGTGCTGATGGTCTCGGACGCGATTCGCTGCGCGGCGATCGCTGCGCTCGGCGTGCTCTCGGTGACCGGGGTGCTCGAGCTCTGGCAGGCGGTCGTGCTCGTCGCGATCTACGGAGTCGGCGGCGCGGTCTTCGCGCCGTCGTTCACGGGGATCGTGCGCGACGTCGTCCCGAGCGAACTGTTGCTCGAGGCCAACTCGCTCGACCAGTTCGTGCGGCCGATCTGCGTGCGGCTCGTCGGTCCGGCGGTCGGGGGCGTCATCATCGGTCTCGCCGGCGCGGGAACGGCGTTCCTCGCGGACGCGGCCACGTTCGCGGTCTCGGCGACGGCGTTCCTGCTCATGCGCACCCGCTCGCACCCGGACAGTGCGGCACGGCACTCGTTCCGCCGCGAGATCTTCGACGGCATTGCGTACGTGCGGTCGCGAACGTGGCTGTCCGTCACGCTCGCCGCGTTGACGGGCTCGATGCTGTTCTTCCTCGGGCCGGTCTATGTGCTCATGCCGTACGTGGTGAAGAATTCGCTCGCGGGCGGGGCGGACGGGCTCGGGCTCGTGTTCGCGGCGGGCGGCGTCGGCGCGGTGACGGCTGCGCTCCTCCGCGGCCAGCTCGGTCTCCCGCGTCGGCCGCTCGTGGTCGTCTACGCGGCCTGGGCGGCGTGCGCGTTCTCGCTCATCGGCTATGCGCTCGTCGATGCAGTCTGGGAGGCGATGATCGTGAGCTTCTTCTCGGTCGGCTGCCTGACGACGGGCGGCATCGTCTGGACGACGGTGCTGCAGCAGTCGGTGCCCGCGCGGATGATCGGGCGCGTCTCGAGCCTCGACTGGATCCTGACGCTCGGGCTCGCGCCGCTCTCGTACGCGCTTACCGCGCCGATCGCGAATGCGCTCGGCGCGCGGTCGACGCTCTTGTGGTCGGGGATCGTCAGCGGGGCCGTGCTCGTGGGCGTCTTCGTGGCTGTCCCGGCTGTCCGGAGCGTGGACAGCGAGGAGGACGAGACGGCCGCGACGGCGGCTGCCGCCTGAGAGTCGGCACGGCGTCGGCACAGACGCGTATGACGACGCGCTCTAGCGTCGAGGAATGCTCGCGCGCGCGATCACGCACGCGCTCGTCGGCCTCGAGCCGCGGCGCGTCGACGTCGAGGTGCACATCGACAACGGCATCCCCGGCTTTGCGATCGTCGGGCTTGTCGACCGTGCAGTGCAGGAGGCGAAGCACCGCATCCGGAGCGGCATCGCGTCGGCCGAGCTCGAGTTCCCGAACCGGCGCATCACCGTCAACCTCGCACCTGCGCAGCTGCGCAAAGAGGGATCGTCGTTCGACCTGCCGATCGCGCTCGCGATCCTCGCGGCGTCGCGGCAGTTCCCTCCGGAGCGGCTCGAGGAGCACGCAGCGGTCGGCGAGCTCGGTCTCGACGGACGGCTGCGGCGCGTCGGCGGCGTGCTCGCCGTCGCAGAAGCGGCGACGCGCGCTGCGATCGACCGGCTGATCTGCCCGGTCGACTCCGCTGCGGAGGCGGCGCTCGCCGGAGTCGAGCCCGTGCCCGCGCGTCATCTGGCAGAAGCCGTCGCCTATCTGCGCGGCGAGACGAAGCTCGAATGGGTCGGCTCGAACGGACATGCACCCGAGGTGCGTCTGCCCGACCTCGCGGACGTGCGCGGCCACGAGCGTGCCCGGCGCGCGCTGGAGATCGCCGCCGCGGGCAGGCACAATCTTCTGCTCGCAGGGCCGCCGGGCACGGGGAAGACGATGCTCGCGAGGCGGCTGCCGGGAGTCCTCCCGCCGCTCGAGCCGGGCGAGGCGCTCGAGGTGACGCGGATCCACTCCGTCGCCGGGCTCGTCTCGGCCGAGCGGCCGCTGATCACCCGCCCGCCGTTTCGCGCGCCGCACCACAGCGCGTCCACGGCGGCGATCGTCGGAGGCGGATCGGGGCCGCGTCCCGGAGAGGCGACGCTCGCGCACCGCGGCGTGTTGCTGCTCGACGAGCTGCCGGAGTTCCACCGTCCGGCGCTCGAGGCGCTACGGCAGCCGCTCGAGGACGGCGTCGTCGCGATCGCACGCGCGGCGGGAGCGGCCGTCTTTCCGGCCCGGTTCCAGGTGGTCGGAACCATGAATCTCTGTGCCTGCGGTGCGCGCGGCGATCCGGGCGCCGAGTGCTCCTGCTCGCCGCAACGGATCGCGTCCTTCCGGGACAAGCTCTCACGCGCGCTGCTCGATCGCTTCGACCTTGTCATCACGGTGCCGCGGCCTCGCGCGGTGGAGCTTGCCGCCGCGGGTGCCGAGGCGTCCGAGCCGGTGCGAGCCCGCGTCGTCGCTGCGCGGGCGCGGTCGCCGGCCTCGCGAACGCCCGCCGCCGACGAGCTGTTGTCGCGGGCGGTCGACCGGCTGCCGCTCTCGGCCCGCGGGCGCGCACGCGTGGCGCGGGTGGCGCGTTCGATCGCCGCGCTCGCGGGGGAGGACGCGGTCGGGCCCGAGCACGTGGCGGAAGCTCTTTCGTACCGATCGCCGCGGGAGCTCGACAGGTGAGCGACGTGCGCGTCGTCGAACGGTCGCGGTTCCCGCCCCTGCTCCGCGCGATCTTCGATCCTCCGAAGAGGCTCTACCTCCGCGGCGGCGCGGGGGAGGACGTGCTCGAGCGTCCGGCCGTGGCGATCGTCGGTGCGCGCGCCTGCTCGCCGTACGGCGCACAGGTCGCACGCCGTCTCGGCCGCGAGCTCGCGCGGGTCGGGCTCGTCGTCGTCAGTGGGCTCGCCCGCGGCATCGACGGCGAGGCGCACCGCGGCGCGCTCGAAGCGGGAGGCGTCACCGTCGGCGTCCTCGGCTGCGGCATCGACCGCGACTACCCGGCCGCGCACGCGGAGCTCGCGCGGAGGATCCGTGAGAGCGGCCTCGTCGTGTCCGAGTACGAGCCGGGAGTCGAGCCGGCTCCGTGGAGGTTTCCGGCCCGGAACCGCGTGATTGCCGGGCTCTGCGCCGCGACCGTCGTCGTCGAGGCGCGCGAGCGCAGCGGCGCGCTGATCACGGCCGACCTTGCGCTCGAGGAGGGCCGCGACGTGCTCGCCGTGCCCGGCGAGATCACGAGCGCACTGTCCGCGGGCACGAACGCGTTGCTCAAGCTCGGCGCCGCGCCGTGCACGTCCGCCGACGACGTGCTCGAGCTGTTCGGCATCACGCGCGACGAGCAAGCTCCGCCCGCCGTCGAGGGCGCGGCGAAGGACGTCCTCGCTGCGCTACCCGGCGCCGCCGACGACGTCGTCCGCGCGACGGGACTGGACGCACGAGTTGTCGCCGTAGCGCTCGCGGAGCTCGAGCTCGCAGGCCTCGCGTCCGAGGGCGACGGGATCTTCAGGCCGGCGAGCTGAGGATCGCGCGCGACAGCGGCACGCGCTCGAGGAACGACTGCTTGTGCGCCGGATCGGCGAGCGTCTCCGCCCTGTCCCGGACGACCTGCTGCGCACGCGCGAAGAAGCCCGCCGCATCGGGCGAGCCTGCGGCCGCCAGGATGCGCGCGTGCGCGAAGAGGATCTCCTCGCCGCGCGTTGCGGTGACAAAGCCGCCGCACTCGTCGAGCTTCGCGACCGCTTGCGCGCTCGAGGCGACGGCCTCGTCGATGCGCCCTTGCGCGAGCGCTACGCGTCCGAGCAGCGAGGCACGCGCGATCTGGCTCCGCGGCCAGCCGAACGGGTCGAGCGCGGTGACCGTCTCCTCCGCCTCGCGCAGCGCGTCGGGTGTTCCCTCCACGAGCAGAAGCTCGGCCCAGTACGCGTCGACGAGCGGGATCACGCCACGGAAACCCGACTCGTTCGCCTCGTTCCGGCCGGCCAGGAGCAGTTCCCGTGCCTCGGCCGGCTTCTCCCACTCGAGATACAGGTGGCCGAGGAGCGCCTTCAGGTAGCCGCGGATGCCGAGCGCCTCGCGGCGGCTCCCGAACAGCGCCGACCGCGTCGCGAAGCGTCGCATCGGCGGCCTCGTACAAACCGATCGCGATGTACAGCTGCGCAAGGAACGCGAGCGACCACGCGAGGTCGTCGCCGCGGCCTCGCTCGCGGAGCCGCTGCGCACTGCGAACCAGGAGCTTCTGCGCCGGCCCGAAGTGACCGAGGTCGAACTCCGCGACGCCGATGCTCATATCGAGCCGCGCCTCCTCGAACGCGCGCCGCGAAGCGTCGATGTGCTCGTCCAGCGCCCCGCTCGTCAGCAGCTCGTGCGCCTCCTCGAGCGTGTCGCGGCCGCGCCTCAGGTCGACGCTGTCGAGCTGGTGACCGAGCTTGAGCAGGATCGCGAACTCGTCGACCTTGTCGCCCGCCTCCCGCGCGATCGCGAGCGCCTCCTCGTACGCGCCGATCGCATCGTCGAGGCTCCGGTACGCGGTGAAGACGAGGCCGGTCGCATAACGCGCGTTCGCGCGCAACGTGGCATCGCCCGTCTCGTCGGCGGCACGCACTGCCTCCTCGGCGAGCGCGATGACGCCGGCGCCGTCCGAGCTCGATGCCTCGGCCCGCCAGCCCGTTTCCCCGCCGAGGATCAGGTAGAGGAGTGCGCGCGCAAGCAGACGCTGCGTATCCGGCGTCTGGGCGCGCGGCTTCTGCAGCGCTTCGTGCAGCAGGTCGACGGCGCGCGCCGCGTGGCCGGCCGCCTCGCGGTACGCGCCCTCCGTGAAGGTCGACTCGGCGACGTCGACGAGCTGCCGGGCAGCGTCCAGCGGCTCGCGCGCGGCCTCGTAGTGCCGCGCGATCTCGAGCAGCGCGTGCCTCGGCGGAGGATCGTCGTCGGCGATCAGCTTCTCGAGCGCCTTCGCCACGGCGGCGTGATCGAGGCGGAGCTCGTATGCCGTGCGGCGTTCGTTCAGAAGCTCTTGCAACGCGCCGGGATCGAACGTGAAGAGGGCGGAGCGGTCGCTCCACCAGTCCTCGACGTCCTCCCACGCGACCATGCGGCGCCGCTCGCCGACCTTGCGGAGCTGCCGGACGATCTCGCGCTCGTCGCGTTCGACGAGCTGCGCCAGAACGCGAGTGAGGAAGCGCCGGCCCTGAACCGCCCCGCCCTCGAGCAAGGAGCGCTCGTCGTCCTCGAGGTCGGCGACGCGAGGCGCGAGCAGCTCGCCGAGCGTCGTAGGCGGCCTCGCCGCGGCGAGCGCGCCGCCCAGTCGCCACGCGCCCGGCTCGCCGTCGATCGTCCCGTCGAGCGTCCAGCCTCCGCCGTCGTGGCGCAGGACGCCCTGTTGCTCGAGGCTCGTGAGGTAGTTCTCGATGAAGAGCGGCGTGCCGTCGCTGACCTCCTGCAGCCAGTCCGCGAGCCGCGCGGCCGGAACGGCGCCGTAGCGATCGGCGAGCAGCCTCTCGACCGCCTCGCTGCCGAGATCGCGCGAGCTCGAGATCGAGCACTCCGGCCCGCCCGAGCAGCGGCGCGCGCACGTGCGCGAGCGGGTGGCGGTCGTCGATCAGATCCTTGTCGTACGCGATCACGAGGACGAGCGGCGACTCCGTCGGCGCCTGCCCGGTGCGCGCGATCACCTCGGTCGACGCCGCGTCGATCCACTGCGCGTCGTCGATGACGACGATGAGCGGGCTGTCCTCGGCGATGCGTTGCAACGCGGCTGCGACGTCGGACGCGAGCTGCGCCTGCTGCTCCTTGTGGTCGCCGCCGAGTGCGTAGATGCCGACCTCCGAGACCGCCTTCACGCCGAGCGCGGCGAGCTTGCCGATCACGGGGATGAGCTCGACGAGCGGCGGCGCGACCTCCTTCACGAGCGAGAGCACGCGCTTGGCGCGATCGCCGCGACGCTCGCGGTTCGTGAGCGCGCGCAGCACCTCGCCGAACGGCCCGAGCGGATTCCCCGCGCTCGTCTCGTAACAGAGCGCCAGCTCGAGGTCGGGTCGCTCGTCGCGCTGACGTGACGCGAGCTCCGCGCCGAACTCGCGAAGCAGGGCCGACTTGCCGCTTCCGGTCGCGCCGGCGATGAAGACCACGGCGCCGCGGCCGGCCTGCGCCTCGGCGGCGACGTCGAGGAGCGCCTGGAACTCGCGCTCGCGTCCGACCGGTGCCGTGCCCCCCATCGGCGTAGGTCTAGCATCGTCGCGATGTCTTCGTGGTGGCTCATGGACGATCCCGCGCCGCCGCTTCCCGTCGTCGAGCTCGACGACGTGGACGTCGAGGTCGTCGGTGCCGGCATCACCGGCATCTCGGCGTCGCTGACGCTCGCGGAGGCGGGACTGCGGGTGCGCGTGCGCGACGCGCGGCGCGTGGGGGAGGGCGCGAGCGGACGCAACGGCGGCTTCGCGCTGCGCGGCGGCGCGATGCCGTACGACCGTGCTCGCGAGTGGCTCGGCGCCGAGCGCGCGGCCGGGTACTGGCGGCTGACCGAGGAGCACCTCGACCGGCTGGCCGGCCTCGCCGGCGATGCCTTGCGCCGCACGGGCAGCCTGCGGCTCGCAGCCGACGCCGAAGAGGTGGAGGAGATTCGCGCCGAGCTGGCGGCCCTGCACGAGGACGGCTTCGACGGCGAGTGGCGGACCGATCTGCTCGGCGGGCGCTTTCCGGCGGCGATCTTCCATCCGCGGGACGCCGCGATCCAGCCTGCACGCGTCGCGCACCGCCTCGCGGCACGCGCCGCGGCCGCAGGTGTCGCGTTCGTCGAGGGCTCGCGGGTCGAGTCGCTCGACGAGCTCCGTGCCGAGCGCGTGCTGGTCGCGACCGACGGCTATCCGAGCGGGCTGCTCGGCTCGCTCGAGGGGCTCATCATCCCGACGCGCGGACAGATGATCGCGACGGAGCCGGTCGAGGAGCGCCTGTTCGACTGCCCGCACTACGGTCGGCACGGCTTCGACTACTGGCAGCAGACGCCGGACGGTCGGGTCCTCGCAGGCGGCTTCCGCGACTTCTCCCTCGACTCGGAGTTCACGGCCGACGAGGAGACGACGCCGCCGATCCAGGGCGCGCTCGAGTCGTTCGTGACCGAGCTCGTCGGCCGCCCGGTCGAGGTTGCGCACCGCTGGGCCGGCATCTTCGGCCTCGTGCTCGACTTCCTACCGGTGGTCGGCCGCGTTCCGGATGACGAGCGCGCGTGGGTCGCCGGCGGCTACTCCGGCCACGGCAACGTGCTCGGCTTCATGTGCGGCGACCTCATGGCGCGCGCGATGCTCGGCGATCCGCATCCGCTGCTGGAGCTCTTCGATCCCGCGCGCCTGCTCGCGGCCGGATCAGCCGCGCAGTAGCTGTTGCATGACGCCATTGCGTTTGCCTCGCCACAGCGATAGAACCGGCCGGTTCACGTCGTCGGGTCTTACCCGGCGTGCGGCCAGTACTCAACGGGAGGGGGAACGATGCGGAAGTTCGCAATCGTCGGAGGCGGGCTGCTCTTGAGTCTCGTGCTCGGCGCGACAGTGTTCAGCCAGCCGATTGCGTGGGCGGCGCAGTCCGTTTCGGCGACGATTACCGGCCCGCTCGACGGGCAGGGAAACGTCGCTGTTCACGAGCAGGGGACGGCAAACGTCAGCGTCACGAACTCACAGCTCGCAGTTCGTGAGCAAGGCACGGTTCCGGCGTCGCAGTCGGGCACGTGGCACGTTTCCGTCGACGGCACGCCGAGCGTCACGAGCGCCGATCAGACAGCGCTCGTCGGCACGTACACCGGTGCGCCTGCAGGAGGCGGGGCCTTCACCGAGGCGGTCGACGCGGACATCACCGGTTACCGCTCGGTGCGCGTCGCGACGAACTGCTTCGCAGGCGGCGACTGCGCGAACATCCTCGTTCGCGTCTACAGCATCGCCGGCAGCCGCAGCTTCCTGATCGACCAGTTCTCGATGCAGAACTTCCTTGCGCAAACACGCGTGTTCGCCGTGCTGGGAACGAGCCTGGCCGTGCAGCTTCAGAACAACAACCCGAGCGCCGTCTCGAACATCGGCGTCGTCGTCTTCGGCCGGGCGAACTGACTCGACGCGAGAGGAACGCTCCGCGAGCTGCCGGAGCGTTCCTCTGGCCCACATCTAGAGGTCGATCGTCGGCAGATCGAGCTCGCCCGCGCGCTCCATTGCCGCGAGCGCGATCGCGAGATCCTGGATGGCGAGGCCCGTCGAGTCGAAGACCGTGACCTCGTCGTCATTGCGCCGGCCTTCGGCGCCGCCGGCCAGCACGCCGCCGAGTTGCGTGACGTCCTCGCGCGCGATCTTCCCGGCTTCGACCGCGTGGGCGAGATCGCCGTTGTGCGACGCCTGCTCCCAGTCGTCGCAGAAGACGCGCACGCGCGCGAGCTCCTCGACCGCGATCTCCGCCTTGCCGGGGCCGTCGGCGCCCATGAGGCTGACGTGCTGCCCCGGGCGAAGCGACCCAGCCGCAAAGATCGGCTCGCGCGCAGGCGTCACCGTCACGACGACGACCGCGGCGAGTGCTTCGTCACGCGAGACGACGCCGCGCGCCGAGTTCGTCCGCGACACCGCGCGCCCGAGCCTCGTCGACGTCGTGGACGAGCACGTCGCGCCCGCGTGCCGCGAACGTTCGCGCGACCGCGCGCCCGTTCACGCCCGCGCCGATCACCGCCGCGTCGCCTTCGCGGCCCAGCGTCTCCGCCGCGAGCACCGCGGCCGCGCCTGTTCGCAACGCGGTGACCGCGCCCGCGTCGAGAACAGCGACGAGCATGCCGTTCGAAGCGTCGGAAAGCAGCACGAGCCCGGTCACCGTCGGCAGCCCGCGCGCCGGGTTGCCCGGGAACGACGTCACCCACTTCAGCAACGCATGACCGCCGCCGAGCGCCGGCATCGCACGGAAGTCGCCCGCCGGATACGCGGGCACATAGACCTTCGGCGGCATCGTCCACTCGCCGTTCGCGTACGCGACGAACGCGTCGCGCACGGCTTCGAGCGCGCGCTCCGGCGACACCGCCGCCTCGACGTGCGCGCGGCTGAAGACGGGGATCGCCATCGGAGAGGAGCGTAGTCTGCGCGCGGTGGCGGCGATCGAGATCCGCGATCTGCGCGTCGTGCGCGGCGAGCGCGTCGTGCTGCCGGCGGCTCTCGGCCGACATCGAGGCAGGCCGCGTGACCGGACTGCTCGGCCCGAGCGGCAGCGGCAAGTCCACGCTCATGCGCGCGATCGTCGGCGTGCAGATCGTCGCCGGCGGCAGCGTGCGCGTGCTCGGCGAGGAGGCGGGGTCGCCGGCGCTTCGCAGCCGCGTCGCGTACATCACGCAGGCGCCGTCGGTGTACGGCGACCTCACGGTGCGTGAGAACCTGCGCTACTTCGCGCGCGTGCTCGGCGTCGGCGACGTGGATCGCGCCATCGCGACCGTCGGCCTCGAGACGCACGCGGACGCCGTCGTCGACCGGCTCTCCGGCGGTCAGCGCGCGAGAGCGTCGCTCGCGACCGCGCTGCTCGGAAGCCCGGACGTGCTCGTGCTCGACGAGCCGACCGTCGGCCAGGATCCGCTGCTGCGGCGGGAGCTGTGGGACGAGTTCCACGCGCTCGCAGAGAACGGCGCGACGTTGCTCGTCTCGAGCCACGTGATGGACGAGGCGGATCGCTGCGACGAGCTGCTGCTTCTGCGCGACGGCGAGCTGCTCGCCACGGGAACTCCCGCCGAGTTGCGCGAGCGCACGCACACGCGCGACCTCGACGACGCGTTCCTCCGGCTCGTGGAAGAAGCGGCATGACCGCGCGCGTCGCGCTCGCGACGGCTGCGCGCGTGCTCACGCAGTTGCGCCGGGACCCGCGGACGATCGCGCTCATCGTCGTCGTGCCGTGCCTGCTCGTGACGCTGCTGCGCTTCCTGTTCGACGCGCAGCCGCAGGTGTTCGACCGCGTCGGCGGCGTGATGCTCGGTCTGTTCCCGTTCATCACGATGTTCATCGTCACGTCGATCACGATGCTGCGCGAGCGCGTGACCGGGACGCTCGAGCGCCTGATGACGCTGCCGCTCGCCAAGCTCGACCTTCTGCTCGGGTACGGGATCGCGTTCGCGCTGGTCGCGGTCGTCCAGGCGACCGTCGTGTCGCTGCTCGCGTTCGGGCTGCTCGACCTCCAGGTGCAAGGCTCACACGCCGCCGTCATTGCGCTCGCGGTCGGCAACGCCGTGCTCGGCATGGCGCTCGGGCTGTTCGCGAGCGCGTTCGCGCGCACCGAGTTCCAGGCGGTGCAGTTCATGCCGGCGATCGTCTTCCCGCAGATCCTGCTCTCCGGCCTGTTCGTCGCGCGGGCGCAGATGGCCGGCTGGCTGCGGGGGATCTCGGATGCGTTCCCGCTCACGTACGCGTACGACGCGCTCTCGCGTGTGACGCAAGGGCGCGGCCTCGGTGCGTGGTTCGCGTTCGACCTCGTCGTGACGATCGGCGCGACGCTCCTGGCGCTCGCGCTCGGCGCGGTGACGCTGCGCAGGCGGACCGCCTAGAGTGGCGGACATGGCGGTGACGACGCCGCAGTGGGAATCGCTGTTCGCGGCGCGGACCCGGGCCGACGTGGGCGACGGGATCGCGCAGGTGCTCGCGTTCCTCGGCGTGCCGGGGCTGATCTCGTTCGCCGGCGGCTTTCCCGATCCTTTGACGTTCCCGCGCGAGCGCGCCGCGGCGCTGCTGCAGGAGTTCGCGTCGGCCGGCGAGGTCTCGGCGTTCCAGTACGCGCCGACGCGCGGGCTCGCCGGGCCGCTCGAAACGCTCGCGACGCGCATCGAGTCGCAGCAGGGCCGGCGACCCGACGAGGACGAGCTTCTGATCACAAGCGGCGCGATCGAGGCGCTCGAGCTCGTCGGCAAGACGTTTCTCGACCGCGGCGACACCGTCGTGGTCGAGGCGCCGACGTACCTCGGCGCGATCATGGCGTTCCGCGGCTTCGAGTCGGAGGTCGTCGCCGTGCCGATCGACGAGGCCGGCCTCGAGGTCGACGAGCTGGAGCGGCGGCTCGCGGACGGACTGCGGCCGAAGCTCCTCTACACGATCCCGGATCACCAGAACCCGTTCGGGGTGACGCTCGCCGCCGAGCGGCGCGCGGCGCTCGTCGAGCTCGCGCGGCGGCACGGCTTCTTGATCGTCGAGGACGTCGCGTACCGCGAGCTCGGCTTTGGCGACGACGCCTCGCCGCCGACGTTGTGGAGCCTCGCGCCCGACGTCGTCGTACAGGCCGGAACGACGTCGAAGACGTTCTTCCCCGGGCTGCGGCTCGGCTGGGCGGCCGCGCCGGTGGAGATCTCGCAGCGGCTCGTGTCCGCGAAGCAGAACACGGACCAGTGCGCAGGCGCGCTCGGGCAGCGTCTCTTCGAGGAGTACGTCAGCCGCGGCTGGATCGAGCAGCAACTCGCGGAGTCGCGCACGCTCTACCGCAAAAAGTGCGAGGCGACGCTCGACGCGCTCGCGCGGCACATGCCCGAACGCGCACGGTGGACGACACCGAGGGGTGGCTTCTTCTCGTGGCTCACGCTCCCGGACGGCGTCGACTCGACCGACCTCGCCGCACGCGCCGCCGCTCAGGGCGTCGGCATCGTGCCGGGCACGCTCTTCTTCGCAGACGGCCGGGGCAACGACAGCGTGCGCCTGTCGTTCAGCATGGTCGACGAGTCGCAAATCGACGAGGGCATCGCGCGACTCGCGGCGCTGATGGGCTAGTCGATCACGAAGCCGATCGAGACGGCGCTGACGCGGCCGTTGCGCAGGCGGAAGTCGGTGACCGTGCGTCCCGGCAGGAACGCGCCGACGAAGCAGTGCTTGAAGCCCGACTCGTTCTTGCAGGTGACGTTCGGGACTTTCGCCTTGACCTGGGACTTCGTCGAGCCGACGCCGACGCCGCTCGCCGTCTGCTCGAGGGGGGACGTCGTGCTCACGTTCGTGACGCGGTCGCCGCTCTGGAAGGTCACGGTGACGCGCCTGTACACCTTCTCGACGAACGTGCCGAACTCGTTCGAGCCGACGTGCACACGCATCGGCCGCCCGAGCTTCGCGCGCACCTGCCCCTTCGTCATCTGCAGCTTCACGCCGCCGATGCTTCGCTGCACGACGATCACGGCGCGCGCGGACGACGCGGTCAGCGTGAGCGCGAGCACGGCTGCGACGACGAAGGTCCGACCCACCACGGGGAACGGTACTAGACCTGCTTGACGGCCTGAACGAGTTTCTGGACGGATTCCTTGGCGTCGCCGAAGAGCATCGACGTGCCCGGCTCGGTGTAGAGCTCGTTGTCGATCCCCGCGAAGCCCGGGCGCATCGAGCGCTTGAGCACGACGACCTGCTGCGCCTGGTCGACGTTGAGGATCGGCATGCCGTAGATCGGGCTCGCGGGGTTGTTGCGCGCGGCCGGGTTCGTCACGTCGTTCGCGCCGATCACGAGCGCGACGTCGGTCTGCGGGAACTCCGGGTTGATCTCGTCCATCTCCTTGAGCTCGTCGTAGGGCACGTTCGCTTCCGCGAGCAGGACGTTCATGTGCCCGGGCATGCGGCCGGCCACGGGATGGATCGCGTACTTCACGTCCACGCCCTTCGACTCGAGCAGCTCCGCGAGCTGCCGCACTTCGTGCTGCGCCTGCGCAACGGCGAGGCCGTAACCGGGCACGACCACGACGCGCTTCGCATACGCGAGCATCACCGCGACGTCGTCCGCGGTCGTCGAGCGCACGGTGCCGCCGTCCGCGCCGGTTGGCGCGCCGGCCGGCCCGGCGGCCACCTTGCCGAACGCGCCGAAGAGGACGTTCGCGATCGACCGGTTCATCGCGCTTCCCATCTTCATCGTGAGCAGCGTCCCGGAGGCGCCGACAAGCATGCCGCTGACGATCAGGACGTTCGAGTGCAGCACGAAGCCCGTCGCCGCGGCCGCGAGTCCGGTGAAGGCGTTCAGCAGCGAGATCACGACCGGCATGTCGGCGCCTCCGATCGGCAGCACGAACATCACGCCGAACAGCGAGGCGACGAGGATCATCGCGGCGAGCCCCCAGAAGTTGACCGCGGCCATCGACCAGATGCCGAGCGCGACGGCGCACACGAAGATCAGCCCGTTGACGATCTGCTGGCCCGGGAACGTGATCGGCTGCCCGGAGAGGAGCTCCTGCAGCTTCGCGAAGGCGATCATCGAGCCGGCGAACGAGATCGAGCCGATCAGGGCGGAGAGAACGGTCGCGATGCCGCGTTCCACGCCGACGTTGCCCGCGATCGCCCAGACGGTGTGGAACTCCACGAGCGAGACGAGTGCCGCCGCGCCGCCGCCGACGCCGTTGAACAGCGCGACCATCTGCGGCATCGCGGTCATCTTCACCTTGCGCGCGCCGACCGCCCCGATCGCCGCGCCGATCGCTCCGCCGACGGCCATGATCCACCAGCCGGTGACGACGTCGTCGCGAAGCAGCGTGACGACGATCGCGACGGCCATCCCCGCGGCGCCGAGCTGATTCCCGAGCCGTGCGTGTCTCGGCGAGGAGAGGAACCGCAGCGCGAGGATGAAGCACGCCATCGGGATGAGGTAGAGCAGATTGGCGGTGGTCGTGCTCAAGACGGTTCGTTCGGCTCGCGGCGCTTCTTGAACATCTCGAGCATCCGGTCGGTGACGACGAAGCCGCCGACGACGTTCGCGCTCGCGAGGATCATCGCCAGCAACGACAGCAGCTTCATGAACCAGCCCGGGTGCGGCGTCCCGGCGACGATGATCGCGCCGACGATCACGATGCCGTGGATCGCGTTCGTGCCGGACATCAGCGGCGTGTGCAGCAGCGTCGGCACCTTCGAGATCACCTCGAAGCCGAGGAAGATCGCGAGCATCAGGATCGTGAGCTCGGTAACGAGCTGGGCGCTCACGCAGCGACCTCCTTTTTACCGGCGACGCAGGCGCCGGCGATGATCTCGTCCGACCAGTCGAGCTTCAGCTCGCCGTCGTCGACGAGCAGCTGAAGCAGCGCCGTGACGTTGCGTGAGTAGAGCTGGCTCGCGTGGTACGGCATCGTCGACGGCAGGTTCGTCAACCCGACGATCGTCACGTCGTGCTCGGCGGTGATCTTGCCCGGTGTCGTCAGCTCGCAGTTCCCGCCCGCCTCGGCGGCGAGATCGACGATCACGGAGCCTGGCCGCATCGCCTCGACGGCGCTTGCGGGGATGAGGAGCGGCGCCGGCCGGCCCGGGATGAGCGCCGTCGTGATCACGGCGTCGAAGCCAGAGATGCGTTCCGCGAGCTCCTCCTGCTGGTGCGCCTGCTGCTCGGGCGTCAGCTCCCTCGCGTAGCCGCCTTCGGTCTCCTCGCCGCGCACGGAGAGCTCGAGGAACGTCGCCCCGAGCGACTCGACCTGTTCCTTCACGACGGGACGCACGTCGAAGCCGGTGACGACGGCGCCGAGCCGGCGCGCGGTCGCGATCGCCTGCAGCCCTGCGACGCCGGCGCCGAGCACGAGCACCTTCGCGGGCGCGATCGTTCCGGCGGCGGTCATCAGCATCGGGAAGAAGCGCGGCAGCTCGTCGGCGGCGAGCAACGCGGCCTTGTAGCCCGACACGGTCGCCTGCGAGGACAGCGCGTCGATCGCCTGCGCGCGCGTGATGCGCGGGATCGATTCCATCGCGAACGCAACCACACCGTGGCTCTCGAGGCGCTCGATTCCGTCCGGGTCCGTGAGCGGGGCGAGGAAGCCGACGAGGACGGCGTCGCGCCGCAGCGCCTCGACCTCCTGCGCCGACGGCGGCGCGACCTTGACGACGATGTCGGCGTCGAGCGCCGCATCGACCAGTTGCGCACCCGCCTCTTCGTACGCGTCGTCCGTGAAGGAGGATCGCTGCCCGGCGCCGCGCTCGACGGCGACCTCGACGCCCAGCGCCGTCAGCTTCGCCACCGACTCCGGAACGATTGCGACGCGCCGCTCGCCGGATGCCGCCTCACGCGGAACGCCAACCCTCACCGCGGATGAGTCTAACCGGGCACTGCGACACTCTCCCCGTGACCGGGTTCGTCCGCGACTACGGACTGATCATCGTCTTCCTGCTGATCGCGCTCGAGACATCGGGGTTGCCGCTGCCGGGGGAGACGGCGCTCGTCGCGGCCGGCGTGCTCGCGTCGCAGGGGCACTTCTCGATCTGGTGGGTGATCGTCGTCGCGACCGCCGCCGCGATCGTCGGCGACAACGTCGGCTACTGGCTCGGCCGGAAGCTCGGTCGCGGCTTCCTGCAGCGCTACGGCCCGGTGCGCCGGTTCAGCGACCGAGTCTTGCCTCCGACGGAGCGGTTCTTCCACCGCCACGGCGGCAAAGCGATCTTCCTGGCGCGCTGGTTCAGCGGCTTCCGCATCGCCGGCGCATGGGCGGCCGGGTTCGCGCGCATGCCGTGGTGGCGCTTCTTCGTCTGGAACGCCCTCGGCGGGCTCGCCTGGGCGGCAACGGTCGCGCTCGTCGCGTACTACGCGGGTCACGCCGCGGCAGCCGCGATCAGCCACTACGGCCTCATCGGCGGAGGCGTGATCGTCCTCGTGCTGGTCATCGGGTTCGTTGCCGTGCACTTCTGGCGCCGTCGCGTCGTCGAGGAGTCCTGAGGAGTCACGTCTTTCCGGGCCATGCCCGGGGTCTGACCCCAGCCATGTCCGAAACCGACGCGAAAGGTGTGCCGAAAGCGTGACGATCGTTCCACCGATTCGCGCCCGCGCCGACTCGCTTCGCTCTCGCCAGGCCGAGAACCCGTTGATATCGTCCGGTTCGAACATGGCCGGGGTCTGACCCCAGACCTGTCCCGTTCGGACTCCTACAAAGTCGCCCAGACCTCGAGCTTCGTCCGCGTGCGGGAGATGACTTCGTCCGTGAACTCGCTCGTCGTCGAATGCCCGTGCAGGTCGGCCGTGCGGACGCCTTGCGCCACCGCCTCGAGGCACGCCTCCCGGATCGCGCGCCCTGCGCGCTGCGACGCGTCCGCCTCCCCGTGCGACAGGAGCGCCGCACCGGCGAGGATCATCGCCATCGGGTTCGCGACGTTCTTGCCCTGGAGCGAGGGTGCCGTGCCGTGCGCCGCCTCGGCCATGAGCGCGTCCGGCTCGAAGTCGTCGTCGAACGCCACGAGCAGCGACTCCGAGCCCGCGATCGACCCGAAGAGCGGCAGCACGAGATCCGACAGGATGTCGCCGTCGCGGTTCAGCGCCGGGATGACGAGCGGATCGCCCGTCGACGCGATGAGCAGCGCGAACGTCGCGTCGATCAGCTGCGGCTCGTACGCGACGTCCGGATGCCGCTCGGCGGCCGCGTCCATCTCCTCCTTCAGCATCCCCTCGTAGACCGGGCTGACCGTGTACTTCGGCCCGCCGAAGACCTTCGCGCCCGTTCGCGCCGCCTGCCGGAACGCGAACTCGGCGACGGAGTGGCAGATGCGCCGCTCGATGCGCTCCGTCCGGAACGCGGCCTCGTCGTCCCCCGAGCCCTCCCGCCACTCGTGCGCGCCGTAGGCGTCGCCGACCGCCATCCGCACGATCGAGATGGGCGCGTGCACGCCGCCCAGCGGAACGATCCCCGGGATGCGCCGCCCCGTGCGCACGATCACGCGGCCGCCGATCTCCTCCCGCAGGATCCGGTTCGGGGAGCCCACGTCGCCGGCGCCCTCCGGCGTGACGGTCGCCGCCTTGAGCCCGAGCCCGTGCTCCCGGATCGCCCTCGCCGCCTCGTGGACGACGCCGTTCGCGGTCTCCCGCCGTTTCGCGAGCGAGAGGACGTAGCGCGGGAACTCGAGCTCGATCCCGACCACGTCCGGCTGGAGGACGCGGACCGCCTCCTCGAGCAGTTCCTGCCCGGTCTCGTCGCCCTCGAGCAGCACGATCACGCGCTCGTCCATCGCGCCGCGATTATGGACCCCCGTTAGGTGGGTAGGAGACGGAGCCTATGGTCAATCGGCTCACCTGGACACGAAAGGGGACGCGCCGTCCCTTTCGCTACTTCGACTCCAAGGGCATGAGGATCCGCGATCCTCTCGTCGTCGAGCGCCTGGACGCGCTCGCGATTCCGCCGGCGTGGACGGACGTTCGGATCGCTCCGACGCCCCGCGCGAAGCTCCAGGCGGTCGGCGTCGACAGCGCCGGGCGGAAGCAGTACCGCTACCACCCGGACTTCCGCGCGCAGCAGGAGGCGGCGAAGTACGAGGAGCTGATCCGGTTCGCCGAGAAGCTCCCCGATCTGCGGCTCGCGATGGGTGAGCATCTGATGCTCGATCCGCTCGATCCGCTCCGTGTCTGCGCGGTCGCGACCCGCCTCATCAACCTCGCCTGGTTCCGCATCGGCTCGGACCGGCACACGCAAAGGTCGAGGACGTACGGGGTCACCACCCTGAACAAGTCGCACGTCAAGGTTCGTGGCACGCGCGTCACGTTCCGTTTCCGCGCGAAGGGCAAGGTGCAGGTGCGCACGGCGGTCGTGGACGTGGAGCTCGCCGATTCCGTCCGCGCACTGCTCGCGACGCCGGGCCGCCGCCTCTTCCGCTACGAGGTCGACGGGGCGCTTTGCAACCTCACCAACCGCCGCCTGAACGAGTACATCCGCGAGTACATGGGCGGCGACTTCTCCGCCAAGGACTTCCGCACCTGGGGCGGGACGCTGACCGCGGCGATCACGTTCGCCGAGCGCGGTCCCGTCGAGGGAAAGACCGAGCAGAAACTCGTCGTCGCGGCGGTGATGCGGTGCGTCGCCGAACGGCTCGGCAATACGCCCGCAGTTGCGCGAGCTTCATACGTCTCACCGGCCGTCGTCGAGCAGTACCTCGACGGGCGAACGATCGAGGATTTCCGTCCACGCCATTTGCGAATCGTCACCGCGCGTGATATCGGTCTCGATCAGGAGGAACAGGCGACGCTCTCGCTGCTTCGCTCGTGGCGGATACGCGAGAGTCGAAAGGCAGCCTAGAATTCCTCTCGCAATTCCACCGGGAAAGGAGCGATCTTGGCCAGGAAGACCGTGCTCGTCTGCGACAGTTGCGGCAAAGAAGTGGACGAAGGCAAAGGCGCCGTCCTGCGCGTGACCTACACGGACGCGCGGCGAGGCGCGAAGCAGGCAGACCTCTGCGACGACTGCGCCGGGAACATGCCGGGGATGCCGGCAGCTCGTCGCGGGCGGCGTCCGAAGGCAGCTGCAGCGGCGTAAAAAAGACCGCGCTCGTAGCGCGAAGCGCGTTCAGGAGTCGTCGGGACCCAGGTCTAGGATGGATCGGTGGGTCTCAGCCTCATCGCCGGGCCCGCCAACGCGGGCAAGGTGGCGCTCCTGCTCGAGCGCTACCTCGGTGCGCTTGCGCGCGAGCCGGTCCTCATCGTCCCGAACCGATCGGACGTCGAGCGTGTCGAACGTGACCTCCTGGCGCGAAGCGGCGCGCTCCTCGGCGGTTCGATCGGGACATTCGACGACGTCTTCGAGCGGATCGCGCACGCCGGCGGCGCAGCCCGGCCGCTGCTGGGCGACTCGCAGCGCACGCTCCTCGTCCGCCGCATCGTCGGCGGCGCGTCGCTGAACGGCCTGGGGCGCTCGGCGCGCTTCGCCGGCTTCGCCGACTCCCTGGCGGCCACGTTCGCGGAGCTCGAGTCGGGCCTCCTCGAGCCCTCGGCGATCGAGGGCGACCTTGCACGGCTCTTCGCCGCGTACCGGGCCGAGCTCGACCGGCTCGGCCGCTGGGACCGCGATGCGCTCCGCCGGTACGCGGTCGACCGGCTTCAGTCGGAGTTCGACGCGTGGAGCGCTGTGCCCGTGTTCGCGTACGGCTTCGAGGACCTGACCGGCGCGGAGTGGGAGCTCCTGCGCGCGCTCGCAGGGCGGACGGACGTGACCGTCTCGGTGCCGTTCGAGGCCGGGCGCACGGCATTCGACTCGCTGCGGCCGACGATGAACGACCTGAGCGCGCTCGCAGACGGGCGGATCGAGGTGCTCCCGCCGAGGTTCCACGACTTCGCGCATCCGGCGCTCGCGCACATCGAGCGCGGCCTCTTCGGAGACGAGCCGACGGAACGCGCTGAGACCGGCGGCGCGGTCCGCTTCTTCGAGGGCGCGGGCACCCGGCCGACGCTCGAGCTCGTCGGCCGCGAGATCCTTTCGCTCGTTCGCGCCGGCACCGCGCCGGAGCAGATCGCGATCGTCTGCCCGGCGCTCGAGCGCTGGCGCGCGCCGCTCGAGACGGGGCTCGGCGCGCTCGGCGTCCCCGTGTCGGTGGCGACGCGGCCCCGACTGCCGCAGACGCCGTTCGGGCGCGCGCTCGTCGGGCTGCTTCGCTTCGTCTGGCTCGGCGGCGGCCGGCGCGAGCTCTACGGCTTCCTGCGCACGCCGTACTCGGGCGTGCCGCGGCCGAAGGCGGACTTCCTGGAGGGACGTCTCCGCGGCCGCGCGATCAACGCGCACGACCGCGTGGAGGCCGAGACCCTCGCGCTGCACGGGAACCCGTTCCCGATCGTCAAGGAGTTGCGCGAGGCGCCGACGCTGCTCGGCGGACTGCGCGGAACGGGCGCGCGAATGCTCAGGCACGCGTACGGCCTCCACCAGCCGCCGGCGAACGGCGCGGCGCGGCTCGACCTGCGCGCGTACGAGACGGTGTCGCGCCTCGCGGACGAGCTCGAAGGCTGGCTCGCGCTCGGCGGCACGCTGAGCGCGGACGAGATCGTCGGCGCGCTCGAGCGCTCGACCGTTCGCGGCGCCGACGGCCGCGAGCCGGGCCGCGTCGCGGTGCTCGATCTCCTTCGCGCGCGCACGCGAAGCTTCGAGGTCGTGTTCATCCTCGGGCTCGAGGAGGGCACGTTCCCGCGGCGGGTGCAGAGCTCGCCGTTCCTCGACGACGATGCCCGCCGTGAGCTCGGGGAGGCCCGCCTCGTCAAGCCGGACGGCATCGAGCGCGACCGCTACCTCTTCTATACCGCCTGCACTCGCGCGACGCGGCGCCTCTACCTCGTGCGCGAGGCCGCGAGCGACGACGGTACCCCGCGCGAGGCGAGCCCGTTCTGGGACGAGGTCGCGCGGCTCTTCGCCGGGGAGGACGTCCGTCGCGCGACGGTGCGGCGCCCGCTCTCGGCGCTCACCTGGCCGATCGACGGCGCGCCGACCGAGCGTGAGCGCCTCCGCGCGCTCGCAGCACTTGCCGCGAGCGACGAGGTCGAGGCGAACGCGCTCGCGCTCGCCAACGGCTGGGAGCGCCGGCTCGAGCGCGCGCTGCAGGCGTTCCGCCGGCCGACGCGCCTGCGCCATCCGCTCGTCCTCGACTACCTCGGCGAGCGGACGAGCTTCAACGTCACCGAGCTCGAGCGCTTCTCCGACTGCTCATCCGCCTGGTTCGTCGAACGGCTGCTCGACCCGCACACGATCGACGCGGAGGCCGACGCGAAGCTGCGCGGCTCGGTCGCCCACACCGCCCTGAACAAGTTCTTCAGCGGCATCCCGAAAGAGCTCGGCGTCGAGCGGCTGGACGAGTCGACGCTCGACCGCGCGCTGCCGTTCCTCCGGCGCTGCCTCGACGCGGCGGTGAACGGCGTGCGCATGGAGATGACCGAGCTGCAGCGGCAGGAGCTCCACCAGACGCTCTGGCGCGATCTCGAGGCGCTCGTCCGCGCGGAGGCGGTATCGGAGCTCGAGCTCGTGCCGCGGCGGTTCGAGGTGTCGTTCGGCCGCGAGCGCTCGACCTTCGACGGGCTCGACCTCGGCGATGGGCTGTCGCTCTCGGGGAAGATCGACCGCGTCGACGTCGAGACGTTCGGCGCGCGCGGGATCGTGCACGACTACAAGTCGGGACGCTCCGCGCACTCGGCTGCGCAGATCCAGCAGGAGCAGCGGCTGCAGATCCCGCTCTACATGCTCGTGCTCCGCGACCTCGTCGGCGTCGAGCCGCTCGGCGGCCTGTACCGGCCGCTCGCCGGCGAGCGCAAGCCGCGTGGGCTGTTGCGGTCGAGCGCGAAGGAGGAGCTGCCGGGCTACGCGCGCAACGACTACCTCGACGAGGACGAGTTCTGGGCGCGGCTCGAGACGGCACGCGCCGACGCGCGCGCGCTCGCGCAGCGCATCCGCACGGGCGACGTCGACCACGATCCGCGTGGCGGCTCGTGCCCCGCCTGGTGCGACCTCTGGCGTGTCTGCCGGGTGGCGAGAGCGTGAACGCCGAGCAGCAGGCAGCGACCGACGCGACGGGCGTCGTCTTCGTCTCCGCGGGCGCCGGGACCGGCAAGACGAAGGTGCTCGTCGAGCGTTTCGTGCGTGCGGTCTGCGACGACGGGCTCGACGTCTCGTCGGTGCTCGTCATCACGTACACGAAGCGCGCCGCCGGAGAGCTGCGCTCGCGTATCCGCGCGCGCCTGCTCGAGCTCGGCCGCGCCGACCTCGCGCGGGAGCTCGACGGCGCGTGGATCTCGACGATCCACGGCTTCTGCAATCGCTTGCTGAAGACGTATCCGCTCGACGCGGGCCTCGACCCGCGGTTCCGCGAGCTCGACGAGGCACAGGGATCCGTGCTGCGCGGCGAGGCGTTCGAGGCCGCGCTCACCGAGTTCTGCTCCGGCGGCGACCCGGAACGGTTGCGCCTGCTCGCGACGTACCGCGCGAGCGGGCTGCGGCGGATGCTGACGGGTGTCTACGGGACGCTTCGCTCCGCGGGGCGTGACCTCGTGCTCGAGCTCGGCGAACGGCCCGACCTCGGCGAGGCGCTCGAGCGGCTCGACGTTGCAGCGCGGTGCCTCGTCGACGACGCCGCGGCTACCGATGCGCAGCGCGCGGCCGCGACGCAGGCGCTCGCGCTCGACACGTCCGAGCCGGAGCGACTGCTCGACCTCGGTGGCCTCAGGGCGCGCGGCGAGCGCGCGGCAACGTATGTGGAGGCGATCAACGCCGTCGAGCAGGCGGCGCTCGACGACGTCGCCGCGCGCGACCGCGTGCTCCTCCAGGATCTGCTCGACCGCTTCGCGGTGCAGTACCAGGCCGCAAAGGACCGCGAGTCGGTGCTCGACTTCGAGGACCTGCAACTTCGAGCACGCGACCTGCTGCGGTCGAACGAAGACGTCCGCGGGCGCGAGCAGTTGCGTTTCCGCTCGGTGATGGTGGACGAGTTCCAGGACACGAACCGCCTCCAATGCGAGTTGATCGACCTCATCGCGGCGCACGCTGACGTGTTTTTCGTGGGCGACGAGTTCCAGTCGATCTACGGCTTCCGGCACGCGGACGTGCAGGTGTTCCGCGACCGCCGCGCGACCGCGCCACAGGTTCTGCCGCTGCGGCAGAACTACCGCTCGCGGCCGGAGGTGCTCGCCGTCGTGAACGAGCTCTTCGCCGGCGAGTTCGGCGACGAGTTTCAGCCGCTCCACTCGTCGGGCGAGTTTCCGGACCCGGTGTTCGGGTCGCCGGTCGAGTTGCTCGTCACCGACAAGTCCTCGTACTCGGGCACGGACGTGCACTGGCGCCGCGCCGAGGCGCAGCACATCGCGAAGCGCGTGAAGGAACTCGTCGACAACGGCGACGCGGAGCCGGGCGAGGTCGTCCTGCTCTTTGCCGCCGGTACCGACGCCGAATGGTACGAGGAGGAGCTCCGCAAGCAGGGGCTGCGCACCTACCGGTCGACCGGCCGCAGCTACTTCGGGCAACAGCAGGTCGTCGACCTGCTCGCGTTCCTGCGGCTGCTGCACAACCGCTACGACGACGAAGCGTTCCTGACGGTGCTCGCGTCGCCGTTCGTCGGCGCGTCGAACGACGCTCTTGTGCTGATCCGTCGCGCCGCAAGCAAGCGGCCGATCTTCACCGGCATCGAAAAGTCGCTGCCGCCGCAGCTCTCCGACCGCGACGCACGCCTGCTTCGCGCCTTCCGCCAGCGCTTCGACCGTCTCGTCGAGGCGATGACTCGCCTGTCGCTCGAGCTGCTGTGCGAGCGCATCGTCGCCGACCACGACTACGACCTCGCCGTGCTCGCGCAGTGGGACGGTCGCCGGCGCTACGCGAACATGCGCAAGCTCGCACGTCTCGCGCGATCGTACGAGGAGTTGCGCGGCGCCGACGTCGAGGGCTTCGTCCGCTTCGTCTCGGAGCAGGAGTCCGCGGGCGCGCGCGAGCTCGAGGCGGTCGCGGAGGAGGAGGGAGGCGACGCCGTGCGCCTGCTCACGATCCACGCGGCGAAGGGGCTCGAGTTCAAGGTCGTGGTCGTCGCAGACGCGGGGCGCGACCGGCAGCCGCCGGCGCCGGACGAGATCCTCGCGCTGTCGGACGGCCGCTTCGGCTTCAAGGGCACGAGCGAGTACGCGGCGGTCAAGGCGGCGCGCAAGGACGCCGACGACGCCGAGCGCCTGCGCCTCTACTACGTCGCGATGACGCGCGCCATCGACCGGCTGCTCGTGTCCGGCGCGATCGACCCCGAGAAGCCGAGCGAGCGGACGACGCCGATCGGGTGGGTGCTCGAGCGCCTCGACGCGCGTGACGAGCTCGCCGGAGCAGGGCGCGATCCGGTCGAGCTCGAGCGCGGCGGCGCGCGGCTGCTCGTCCGCGTCGATCGCTACGCGCGCCCGACGGCGGTGCGTGCGCCCGTGCCCGCGCAGGAGCCTGGCCAGCTCGTCCTGTTCTCGGACGACGGCGAGCCGGCGCAGCGGCTGGGGCCGCGGCTACCCGAGCTCGTCCCGATTCCGCTGCCGCCGCTCGAGCCCGTGCGGCGACTCTCGTTCACGGCGCTCGCCTCGTTCGAGCGCTGCTCGTACCGCTACTACGCGGAGCGGCTCGTCGGCATGCGTGCGCTCAAGCCGAGCGGCGGGGACGGGCTCGGCGCGCTCGACGTCGGCGACGCAGTGCATCGTTTGCTCGAGACGATCGACCTCGCGAATCCGCAGGTCGTCGACCTCGAGCGCGTCCGCGCGTGGTTCCCGCGCGTCACCGACGAGGAGCTGCAGCTGATCGCAGGCTTCGTCGCTTCGTATTGCTCATCGCCGCTCGCGCGTCGGGTCGCCGCGCTCGCCGACGTGCAGACGGAGGTGCAGTTCTCGTTCGAGCACGACGGCGTGCTCATCCGCGGCTTCCTCGACGCGCTGCACCGCGACGGCGACCGCGCGCTCGTCGTCGACTACAAGACGAACACGCTCGCCGAGCACTCGCCGGACGAGATCGTCGAGCAGGAGTACCGGCTGCAGCGGCTCGTCTACGCGCTCGCGTGCTTCCGCAACGGCGCCGGCACGGTGGAGGTCGTCTACTCATTTCTTGAACGCGCCGACGCAACAGTTGCCAAGCGGTTTTCCACGGATGACCTGCCGGAGCTTCAAGCCGAGCTGTCTGACGCGATCTCGCGAATTCAGGCCGGCCAGTTCGTGCCAACGCCGAGCGACTACGCGTGCACGGGCTGCCCGGCGCTCGAGGTCGTCTGCGCCGGCCCGCGGCTGCGCACGGCACATGCACCGCCCGAAGCCGTCACCGCTTGACATGTGACCATTCGGTCACGTATCGTGAGCCGAGTGAATGACGACGACCTCATCTTCAAGGCGCTCGCGGATCCCTCGCGACGGCTGCTTCTCGACCGACTCTTCGAGCGTGACGGCCGAACGCTCACCGAGCTCGAGTCGCAGCTGGAGATGACGCGCTTCGGCGTGATGAAGCACCTGCGCCTCCTCGAAGACGCCGGGCTCGTCGTCACCCGCAGGTCGGGCCGGGAGAAGCTGCACTTCCTCAATCCCGTGCCGATCCGGTTGATCCACGACCGCTGGATCGACAAGTACACGGAGCACCGCGTCTCTGCACTCGCGGAGCTCAAGACGCAACTGGAGGAGACGGGATGACGACAATCACCGAGATCCAGACGACCCAGGTCTACCAGGTGTTCATCAAGGCGACGCCCGAGGCGATCTGGGACGCGATCACGAAGCCGGAGTTCACGCAGCGCTACTTCCACGGGGCGCGCATCACCGTGACGCCGGAGCACCGGAAGACGCGCGGGCCGAACGACGAGGTGTGGGGCGACACTGACGTGGTCGAGCACGACCCGCCGCGGAAGCTCGTGCACGGCTGGCGCTCGCTCTACGACCCCGAGCTCGCGGAGGAGGAGGAGAGCCGTGTGACGTGGGAGATCGAGGCCGGCGACGACGGCGTGTCGCTGCTCACGGTCGTCCACGACCGGCTCGAGGGCGCGCCGAAGACGGCGGCCAACGTCGCGGGCGTCGGCTGGATGGGCGTGCTCAGCAGCCTGAAGACGTTCCTCGAGACCGGCGAGTCGCTCCGATGACGACCGCGACGGCGACGACAACGCAGGTCTACCGCGTCTTCATCAAGGCGACGCCGGAGCAGGTCTGGGAGGCGATCACGAACCCGGACTTCACCGAGAAGTACTTCTACGGCGTCCGGATCGACACGAAGCCGGCGCTGCGCGTGACGCACGCGTACGACGGCTCGGACACCCACGGCGAGGATCCGGTCTTCGAATGGGACCCGCCGCGGCGGCTCGTGCACGGCTGGCGCTCGAAGTGGAACGAGGAGCTCGCGGCGGAGGAGCCGAGTCGGGTGACCTGGGAGATCGAGCCGGGGGACGAAGGCGTCACGCTTCTGACCGTCGTCCACGACCAGCTCGAGGGCGCGCCCAAGACCGCGGCGAGCGTCGCCGGGCCCGGCTGGATGCGCGTGCTCAGCGGGCTCAAGACGCTGCTCGAGACGGGGCGGCCGCTGGCCGAGTGAGGCACATCGCAGAGGCGCATCCTCGCCCGCGCGATCGGGGCGAGGATGCGCCGGAGCTCGTTCGGCTCCGCCTTTTAGGCGAGGTGCTTCTGCTTGACGATCGCGCCGGCGACGAGGTCGCCGGTCATGAACATGTGGTTGTAGGCGCCGTGGTACAGCGTCGTCGCCTTTGCGTAGTGCTTCGACTGGAACGCGTCGAGCTGGCCCTTGAGCTCGAGCACGTGGCCGAGCAGGTCGTTCCGCACAGCCTGCTTGGGCAGTCCGGTCGCGCCGGCGAGGAAGTCGCCGAACTTGACCGTGTACATCCTCAGGTTCGCCATGGCCTTCGCCTTGCCGCGCTGGTCGTGCTTCGCAACTGCGACGGTGTACGCGACGAAGAAGTTGATGTGCGCGCGCCACATGAACGGCGCGTTGAGGAACGTACGTCCCGCCTTCGCGCCGTAGACCGAGGCAATCGCCTTCGAGAGCGCGACCGAGTTCATGTCGAGAGCCTTGGCCGCGGCCGGGAAGGGCTTCGAGCCTGTGACGCCGGCGTTCATTGCGTTCATCGCGAGCACCGCGTGCTCGCCGAACAGGTTGTCGAGCTTTACGCGCAGGTCCGCCGCCGTCGGCGAGGTCGGTGTCATCGTCATCGACGACATCGAGTGCGACATCGGCTGAGACGAGCTGGATCGGATCGAGGCGGCAACGGCGACGGCGGCAACGAGGCCGGCGGCAATGACGACCACGATGGTTGCGGTGATCACACGGCTGAAACGCATTTAGCTCCCTTGTTTGCTGTCATTGAGGTATGACTTCCAAGGGGCATTCGCAGCCGACGCGAATACGGTTCATCGCAGGTCCCGCGGACGTTTGTCCGCGGGACCTGATGCCTTCCTACGACTCGTAGTCGAGGGAAGCGACCTTGAGCGCATTGATGTGGATCTGGTGCGCGGCGGCGGGCTGCGGCGAGTTGCAGTAGACGCTCACCGTGCCGCCCGTGTCGAGGAGGAAGTTCTTCGTGTTGTTGTTCTGCAGCGCCATCGGCGCCACGAGGACCCAGCCGCCGATGCCGCTGTTGGCGTTCGACGAGATCGTGCCCCACGCGTAGTCCGCGCTGCCGCCGTTCCCGCCCGAGGCGTTGAGCGAGCAGTGGACGGCGGTCGGCGGGATGTTCGGGGCGTCCGCCGTGAGCCAGAGCTTCGCCGAGAGGAGGTACTTCCCCGCCGGCAACGTCCGCTCGGCGACCTTCGTAGGCGTGTTCGCAGGAACCTGTGCGTTGTCGACGTCGAGCGCGTACGCGTCGCCGCCGCCCTGCTGGTTCCACCGGAGGCGCAACTCCTTGTCGTTGCAACCCTTCGGCTTGTTCGAAGCGGTGTCCGTGACGCGGAGGGCGCCGGAGTCCCTGTTGTAACAGGCGTGGATGTCGCCGTTGCCGTCCGGGATGGCACCGAAGGCGAACGAGCCGACGGCGAGCGCCGTGGCTGCGCCTGCGACCAGGGCGGCGAGCTTCTTCGAACCGAACATTCGTGTTGCTCCCTTCTCGTTGCGTAGATGGGTACGGCGCCTACATTGCTGCGCCGCTCGGCTCGCGAGAAGGATGCGCGCCGCCGGTCTACATGGGGGTCTGCCCGAGGCCTCGTCGTCGGTTTGCCGACGCGCGCTGTAGCGTCAGCGCATGCCGCGGAGCTACGTTCGCGAGGCGCGGAAGCGAGTCGGGCCGAAGAAGGAGCGCATCCGGCCGATCGTCGAGCGGCTCAAGGGCGCGCACCCCGACGCGACGATCGCGCTGAAGTTCCGGAACGAGCTCGAGCTGCTCGTCTCGGTGATGCTCTCGGCACAGACGACGGACGTGAACGTCAACCGCGTGACCGCAACGCTGTTCGAGAAGTACCGGCGCCCGGAGGACTACCTCGCGGTGCCGGTGGAGGAGCTCGAGCGTGACATCTACGCGACCGGGTTCTTCCGGCAGAAGACGAAGGCGATCCGGGGAACGATGCAGACGCTGCTCGAGCAGTTCGACGGCGTCGTGCCGCGGGCGGTCGACGAGCTGGTGGTGCTGCCCGGGGTCGCGCGCAAGACGGCGAACGTCGTCGCGGCCGAGCTCGGTCAGCCGCAGGGCGTCGTCGTCGACACGCACGTGCGGCGGCTGTCACAGCGGCTCGGGCTGACGCGACAGGAGGATCCCGTGAAGATCGAGCGCGACCTGATGAAGCTCGTACCGCGCGAGGACTGGGGCGTGTTCCCGCACCTGCTGATCTGGCACGGCCGACGTGTGTGCATCGCGCGCCGCCCGCTCTGCGAGCAGTGTGTGCTGGTCGACTTGTGCCCTAGCTCGCGGGTCTGAGGGCGACCAGCAACCCGCCGTCCTCGTCGAGGGCGGGGAAGAGGTCGGCGACGACGGGCTTGCTCAGACCGGCGCGCGTCTTCAGTCCGACCTGCTGTCCGAGGCGGCGCACGCCCCACTCGAGAGCCACCGCGACGGGGTTCGGATCCGCCTCGACGATCTCCTTCACGTCGCGGCCGAGCAGATCTTCCTCCTTGTAGCCGCTGAGCTCGAACACGCCCTTGCCGGTCGCGAGCACGCGGCCCTCCTGGTCGCAGACGACGAAGCCGGTACTCGGCGCCGGGTAGTAGTCGTCCATCAGCTCGAAGAGGAAGCCGAACCCGCAGCGGCGGCACGCCGGCGCCTGCGTCGAGAAGCCCTCCCGCGCGTCGAGATCGACCGACCGGTCCTTGCATTTCGGGCAGATGTAGTTGGGCACGCGCCTAGCTTAGATCCCCTGATTCACGCTCCGCAGAAGGCGCGGCTCCGCCGCGCCGACACCCAGGAACGACGAAGGAATTAGCGCTGTACCGTCACCCTGGGACACGCGGAGCGCGCTTGTCCCGGTCCTTTCGATCGAAGTCCTTGGACTTCGATCGAAACGCGAAGCGAAGCTTCGTCGTTAGATCCAGCGCTTGCGTCTGAAGAACCAGAGCTGGAGGCACGTGGTCGCGACGATGAGGAACCACGACCACAGGTACCCGTACTGCCACGCGAGCTCGGGGAAGTGGTGGCGGAAGTTCTGCCCGTAGAGCCCCACGATGAACGTGGGGAGGAGGAGCAGCGAGGCGATGACCGTGAGCTTCTTCATCACGTCGTTCTGGTCGTTCGAGATCCTCGCCTGCAGGTAGTCGCGCGACCCGGCGAGCAGGTCGCGGGCGAGGTCGAGGCCGTCGATCGCGCGCAGCAGCTTGTCGTACGCGTCGCCGAAGGCGATCTCGACCTCGTGCGGCAGCAGCTCCTGCCCTTCGACGTCGACGCGCTTGTCCACGACGCGGTGGAAGGCCTCTCTCGTCGGCCCGATGATGCGGCGCACGCGGAGCAGGTGGTGGCGAAGCGAGCGGATCCGGCGTCGGAGCGAGGCGGGATCGCCGGCCTCGACGTCGTCGTCGAGCTTGTCGACCTCGTCGTCGAGGGCGTCGACCGCGTTGAGGAACGTCTCGGCGACGGCGTCCGCGAGTGCGGCCACGATCGCGCCCGCGCGGCCCGTTCCCGGGAGATCGAGGTCGACAGGGGAGCACGAAGGGGTTGTCTTCCGCACGGTGACGACGCGTTCGCGCGTGGCGACGAAGTCGACTTCCTGAAAGTAGACCGTGTCCTGCTCGGTCAGGACCATCGGCGTCACGAGGACGCCGAACACGTACGTCTTTCGTCCGTCGATCCTCGGGCGCGGCTCGTCGTCGTGAACGAGCGGCCTGAGCAGACGTTCGATCACGTCGTCGTGTGTGCCCGCGGGGAGGGCCTGCTCCAGCGCCGCGCGGTCGGGATCGAGCAGGTCGACCCAGTCGGCCACACGCCGAGGTTACTGCGAGGGTCGGCTAGCTTCTCGGCGCCGACTCGGCGGCCATCAGGTGACCGTGCCGCGCTGCGAGAAACCGCTCGGCGTCGAGCGCGCCCATGGCGCCCGAGCCCGCGGCGGTGATCGCCTGGCGGTAGACGTGGTCCTGCACGTCGCCCACAGCGAAGACGCCCGGGATGTTCGTCTCGGTCGTGTGCGGCTTCGTGATCAGGTAGCCGGCGTCGTCGTGCTCGAGCTGGTCGAGGAAGAGCTTCGTGTTCGGGTCGTGACCGATCGCGACGAAGAGCCCGTCGGCAGGCACTTCCCACGTGTCGTCCGTCTGCAGGTCGCGGAGGCGGACGCCGGTCAACTTCATGTCGCCGAGCACCTCGTCGACCACCGCGTTCGTGACGAACTCGATCTTGTCGTGTGCGCGCGCACGGTCGAGCATGATCTGCGACGCGCGGAACTCGTCGCGGCGGTGCACGATCGTCACCTTGCTGGCGAACTTTGTCAGGAAGAGCGCCTCCTCCATCGCGGAGTCGCCTCCGCCGACCACGATCACCTCGCGGTCGCGGAAGAACGCCGCGTCGCAGACGGCGCAGTAGGTGACGCCCTTGCCCTGGAGACCGCGCTCCGACGGCAGGCCGAGCTGGCGAGCCGTCGCGCCGGTCGCGATGACGACGGTCTCGGCGAGGTACTCCTCGTCGCCGACGTACACGCGGAACGGCCGCTCCGAGAAGTCGACGCGGGTCACGTCGTCGGTCAGGTACTCGGCGCCGAACCGCTCCGCCTGTGCCCTGAACTCCTGCATCAATTCCGGCCCGAGGATGCCGTCCTTGAAGCCGGGATAGTTCTCGACGTCGCTCGTGATCATCAGCTGGCCTCCGAACGTGAATCCCTCGATCACGAGCGGCTCGAGGTCGGCTCGCGCAGCGTAGAGGGCTGCCGTATATCCGGCGGGGCCCCCTCCGATCACGATGACATTGCGAATCTCATTCATTGTCTTATTTAACGAATTGGGTCGGCTGGACGTTCCCCGCCTCAGGCGACCTGGCTGCCGCAGAGAAACAGCTTCACTTCACGATACTCGGCGATGTCCCAGGGCCGGTGGCGTCGCTCCGGCCTCGGCCGTGGAGGTGGAGCACCTCGTGCCCGCGAGCCGCGAGCAACTCCGCAAGCAGGCGGCGGTGACAGCGCCACCAGGGCGTCTCGGCGCACATGAAGCACGGTGCGGGCTCGGCCAGCGCCGCGTCGAGGTTCCGGCGCGAGGAGGGAAAGCGACGCACGGCGACGAGCGTCCGCGCGCCGGCGTCCGTCAGACACGCGACGAGCTCGTCGGCCGAACGCGTGCCATGTCCGATCGTGAGGACCCGCACATGCATAAGATGCCGCCTTCCGTGGCAAGGAGGTAATCAAATGGCGGGTGTGATCACGTGGAGCCGCTTGAAGGAGCTGGCTGCCTTTCGGGCGGAGAACGGCCTGGCGATCAGCCTCTACATCGGCCTCGATCCCAGCGGCGCAGGGACGATCCCCGCCACGGCGACGACGAAGATGAACTCGCTGCTCGACGAGGCGCAGAAGTCGACGTTCGCCGACCGAGGAGAGCTGACGCACGACCAGAAGGCGGGGCTGCAGTCCGACTTCGAGCGCATCCGCAACTTCTTCACGAACGACTTCGACCGCGCCGGCACGCAGGGCGTCGCCGTCTTCGCCGCGGGGCTCGACCAGTTCTGGAGCGTCAACGCCTTGAGCGAGCCGGTGCCGGACCGCGTGTGCGTCGGCCCCGACTTCTACCTCCGACCGCTCGTTCCGCTACTCGGCCGCGGCGAGGGAGCGATCGTCGCCGTCATCGACCGCGAGCGCGGTCTGCTCTTCCAGCTCGTGAACGGACGGCTCGAGCCGCTCGCGGATTTGTCCGAGGAGCAGCCCGGACGTCACGACCAGGGTGGCTGGTCGCAGGCACGCTTCCAGAGACACATCGACGAGCTCGCCCGCGATCACCTCCGAAACGTCGCCGCCGACCTCGACGGGCACGTTCGCCGCGGCATCGCGAGGCACATCGTCGTCATCGGGCCGGAGGAGGCGCGCGCCGGCTTCACCGACATGCTCGCGCAGGAGACCCGGGCCGCGTTCGCAGGCTCCACGGCCGGCGAGGGGTATGCGACGCCCACCGAGCTGCTCGAGCTCGCGCTGCCGTTCCTCGAGCAGGCACGGCTCGCGGAGGAGACGGCCGCGCTCGAGCGCTGGCAGGAGGAGGCGGGCCGGAGCGGCCGTGCCGCATCCGGCTGGGACGAGACGCTCGAGGCCGCGTCGGACGGCCGCGTCGAGTTGCTCTTGTTCCAGGAAGGCGCCGCGCGGCTTGCGTACGAGTGCCCGTCGTGCGGTCGCGCGCAGACGCAGAACGGCGCCTGCCCGCTCGACGCGACCCGGCTGGAGCCGCGTCCGGACGGCGTCGACCTTGCCGTGCACCGGACGCTCGCCCACGGCGGCTCCGTGAGAGCGCTCGCGCGCGAGCGGCCCGAGCTCGGGCCCGTCGAGGGCATAGCAGCGCTCCTGCGCTACTGAGCCTTACGCCGCGTCGGCGGCCGAGCGCGAAGGCAGCTCGATCGTCTGCGGCTGCTGCGTCGATTTGTCTACCGGGGCCAGCTCGACGATCTGCCTGTCGGTCCCGATGCCGTGCTCCGGGAACTTCCGTGCGGACACGAGCACCCGCCGCTCGAGCGAGCCGACGGTCTGGTTGTAGGCCTGCACGGCGCCGTCGAGCCGCTTGCCGACCATGGCGAAGTGGTCGACCATGGTCGCGAGCCGCTCGTAGAGCTCGCGACCGAGCTCGCTCACCGAGCGTGCGCTCTCCGCGACCTTCTCCTCGCGCCAGCCGACGGCGATCGCGCGCAGGAGCGTGATCAGCGTCGTCGGGCTCGCGAGGACGACGCGCGCGCTTGCGTGGACGTCGAGCAGCGACGGATCGTGCTCGAGCGCCGCCCGGTAGAAGCTCTCACCCGGCAGAAACATGACCACGAAGTCGGGCGTCGGCGAGAACTGCTGCCAGTACGACTTCGCGTTCAGCTTCGAGACGTGGTCGCGGACGTGGCGGACGAAGTCGTCCATCCGCGCGCGGCGCCCTTCGTCGTCGAGCGTCTCGTCGAGTGCGTCGAGCAGTCCCTGCAAGGGGGTCTTCGCGTCGACGACCACCTGCCGCCCGCCCGGCAGCTTCACGACGAGGTCGGGCCGGAGCAGGCGGCCGTCGCCGTCGCGGGCCGACGACTGCTCGACGAAGTCGCAGTACTCGAGCATGCCCGCGGCCTCGACCGTCCGGCGGAGCTGCATCTCGCCCCACCGGCCGCGCGTCGCGGGCGCGCGCAGCGCGGTGGAGAGGCTGCGCGTCTCGGCGCGCAGCTGCTCCTGCAGCGAGACGAGCGACACGACCTGGTTCGAAAGGCGGTTGTACGCGTCCTGGCGGCTCTTCTCGAGCGCGTGCGTGTGCTGCTCGAACTTGGACAGGGTCGTCGTCAGCGGCGAGAGTTTCGTTTCGGCGAGCATCAGGAACGAGTCGTTGTTCTGCGCGAGCGCGGCCGAGCTCATCTCCTGGAAGCGCTGCTCCCAGCTCGCGTTGAGCTGCTGGACGAGCGCGACGCGTTCCTCCGCGCTCGTGCACTCGCGTTCGACCTGATCGCGGAGTGCGTGCAGGCGGGGACGCGCGTAGAAGGCGACGGCGAGAGCGCCGACGAGCATGCCGACGATGAGGAACACGAGCGCCATAAGGACCAAAGAACGCTAGAGACCGCGTCGGACGGCGCAGGCAAAGGGCAAAAAAATTTGCCGGTGCCGACAAACCTTGCGGTCCATCGGCTCCGGCAGAAACGACCCTATGCGGCGGGCCTGCTTCGGGTCAAGGGCGCCGCACTCGAAAACCTGCTGCGAGCGGACTTTTCGTTCGCGACGCCCTCCTTGCGACGTTGCTACCGTGGTCGAGCCGTGGCGAAGAAGACGCGTACGCCTGCCCCGCCGCGGCCTGTTCAGGCGCCGCAGCGCCGTGGTGCCAAGAAGGGCCGGTCGACCGACAACCGCAGCAAGTGGATGCTGATCGCGTTCGCCGCGTCCGGGGTCCTCGGACTGGCCGCCGTCGCGGCGATCATCGCGCTGACGTCCAGCAGTGGCGGCGGCGGGACGGCCAACGCCGCCAACGTCCCGACGGCACTCGCGGCGGCCGGCTGCACGTTCAAGACCGTCAAGGCGACGGGCCGGCAGCACGTGACGAGTCTCGACGCGAAGATCAAGTACAACACCTCGCCGCCCTCGAACGGCAACCACTACTTCTCGCCGGCGACCTGGGGCTTCTTCGAGTCGGCCGCGAATCCGATCCAGGTCGTGCACAACGAGGAGCACGGCGGCGTGATCATCTGGTGGGGCGACAAGGTGCCGCAGGCGACGATCGACAAGCTGCACGGGTTCTACACGTCCAGCCCCAACGGCATGCTCGGCACGCCGTACCCGAAGCTCGGCAAGAAGATCGCGCTGACGGCCTGGACGTCGCCGGAAGGCGGGATCGGCCAGGGCCGGCTCGCGACCTGCAGCGCGTACGACGAGAAGGCCTTCACGGCGTTCCGCGACGCATTTCGCGGCAAAGGCCCCGAGCGCTACCCGCTCGACACGTTGACGCCCGGCGCCTAGCGGCGCGCCCACGCAGGGGTATCCTGCGCCGCGCCGGGGTGGCGAAATTGGCGATACGCGGCTGACTTAAAATCAGCTGCCCCCAACGGGGGCGTGAGGGTTCGACTCCCTCCCCCGGCACCACAATCATGCTGCTAAGCGGGTCGCTTCCGCCACGGCCGATTCGAGTTCAAGCGAACGGGTCGGCACGCAGGGCCACTGAGGGGGCCACACGCCGAGCACGAGCGCAAAACTCGAACGGTTCAGTCGCAGTCGCCTCGATGTGGACCTGGCGTTGATCCTTCTCGATGAGTTTCCTGGCGCTCGCGCGGTGCGGGCAGCCCTTGCGGGTGGGCGACGGTGCGTCCTGTTTCAGGGTACGAAGGTGGTCAAGCGGTCGGGTTCTTCCTTGACGAGTTGTTTCATGAACTGGGTCTGGATGGTGAGGTAGTCGTGTTGGAGGTCGGTGAATTGCGTTTTGGCGGCTGCGCGCTGGGTGGCGCCGAGGACGAGGTGGTCGTGGGTGAGGTCTTTTCGGTTGGCGTCGATCTTGTGGGCGAGGGGTCGGTAGAGCTCTGGTGTTTCGGGTGGGCGGGGTGTCTGTTCGGTTACCAGAACGCCGAGGTGTTGGGCGTTGCTGACGCGCTTGCCCATGTCGGGGATGGTGCCGCCGGTGCGGGCGAACCGGAGCAGGATCGTCTTGATGATCGAGGTGTGGTCGAAGATCTGGTGGGAGAAGCTGCGCCTGCCGACTAGGGGTGAGACGACGATCGCGGGTACGCGCACGCCGTAGCGGTTGAAGACCTTCGGGTGGTCGTCGGGTGGGTTGAGCGGTGGGGGGACGTGGTCGAAGAAGCCGCCGTGTTCGTCGTAGGTGATCACGAGCATCGTCTTTGACCAGTTTGGACTGGAGGCGATCGCGTCGTAGATCTTGAGCACGAGTTGCTGTCCGAGCATGACATCCGCGGGCGGGTGGTCGTCGTTGGAGGGCGGAGAGATGATTCTCATCAGCCCGGTGTGCAGGTCGGCGAAGCTGGGCTCGATCCAGGAGACGCTCGGCAGCCTCCCCGCCGCTGCGCGCTGGACGAAGGTGTCACCGAAATAGGGCGGGCGGAAGTGACCGCCGAACCACGAGACGTGTTCACTCAGCAGATGCTTGAACGGATAGTCGTTGTCGACGGCCCAGACGAGCGGCGTCACGTCATGGACAAAGTTCGCCCACGAGACGCCACGGACGCCGTCGAGGATGCCGAAAAAACGAGGGCAAGTGGTAGATCGGCGGACTGTCGTTGTCACGTTTGCCGGCGGCTTGTCCGGCCATTGCATCGAGGCGGACCGGGAACGTCGAGCCGGCGACCGAGGAGAACCAGCGATCACGACACAGAACTTCACTGTGAGGTGGTCGTAAACGGGGAGATCGTCAGGCCACTTTGGTTGACCGATCACGTGGCCTGGATGAACCTCTGTCGGGCCACCCCGCTCGTCCATGTACGTCTGGACAAATCCCGTGTTCTTGTTCGCGAGCTGCTTGTCGACCGACGAGCCGCCATGCGGCGGGTCCTGCGCCTTGGTCATCCGGGTATCGAGTAGCTCGTGGACGCCGAACTCGGGCCCATTGGTGCTGGGGGGAACTTGCCACTGCGGTCGCGGTACACGTTCACCATGTCCGCCTTCAAACCATCGAGCTGCGGGCGGAGCACCAACAAGGTCAGATCGTCAACAAGCATCTGGTCGTAGGAGCGGTTCTCCATCATCAACACAACGATGTGCTCCACGCGATCGAGCGCGCGAACGGCGGCATCGACCTCGACCTCGATTCGGCCCGAAGACACATTCATGTTCGTACCTCTACAGCTCAGACGACGACGGCGCGCCGAGCCTACCAAGCGGACTCCAGCCCGACTCGCAGCGCGGAGACGCCGCGCTGTGCTCGAGTGGGTGTGAAATGGGTGGAGGTGCTCAGTCTGTGTACCCGTCTCGCACACGCCGCGTGTTGTCTGATCGCAATGACGGACGGGCGCTGACGCGGTTCGACCTTCAGCGGCGCACGCTTCCTCTGTGTCGGCATCGACGCCGTCACGTGCCAGCTGTCCGGGGGCATCGTTTCGCCGACGGGTGCGGCGCTCGTGCCTGCTTCAGCGCCCACCGGTGCCACACTCGGCATGCCGGGACGGACGGAGTTGTCGGGTCGGGATACGCCGTGACGGCGTGACCCACCGGTCAGAGTTTTGGAGCTGGGTACGGCAAGGCGAGCGTGCGCGGTCTGGCGCGCGCCGAGTCGGCGAATATCGGAGTTCTTGGTTCAAGCACCTCGACATCGACTATCACGGGATGGTCATGGCGCACGAGGTCGGCCACTACCTCGGTCTCTCGCACGTCGACGAGCCGCACAACCTGATGCTCTGGAACAGCAACCAGAACGACCCGAACCTCAACTACAACCCCAATCCCGGACGATGATCCGGCACGGCTGGGTGCACATCGACTGATGCCGAAGGGCGATTCGAAGAATCCGGACGACGGCTTCCGGCTCAACGAGCCGGCGGTGAAGATCCCGGGCGGCGCGAAGCGCAAGTCGACGCGCGTCCCGCGCAGCGACCTGAAGCTCGTCGCGCGGCGCGAGGAGCT
>CAVXZL010000005.1:0-95752 GCA_963766345.1 uncultured Actinomycetes bacterium
GTCGCTCGACGTGTCGAGCGCCGCGCGCCCGAGGTTCAGGCGGCCGTTGCCGGTCTGCGTCGCCGTTCCGGCGGCGTCCGCGTTCTTCGCGAGCCGCGAGACGATGACGCCGTTCGACGCGCCGACCGAGCTCGCGCGCAATGAGGCCCGCGGCGCCGGCGACCATCGCCGCCGCTGCCGACGTGCCCGTGACGCTCGCGTAGCCGCCGCCGGCCGACGTCGTGAGGATGTCCGTGCCCGGCGCGGCGAGGAACGTGTCCTCGCCGTAGTTGCTCGACTGGTTCAGGCTGTCCGTGCTGTCGGTGTTCGAGACGCCGACGACGCCGCGGTCGCCCGCGGGGAAGGTCGCCGTCGAGGAACCGTCGTTGCCCGTCGCCGCGACGACGACGACGTTCTTCGACCACGCGTAGTCGATCGCGTCCTGCAGCGACGGCGAGAAGCCGGGGTTCGAGAACGACATCAGGATCACGTCGGCGCCGTGGTCGGCCGCGTAGACGACGCCGGCGATGACGTCACTGTCCTGACCCGTGCCGTCCGCGGCGAGCACCGTCACCGGCATCACCTTCACGCCGGCGTAGCCGACGCCCGCGATGCCCTTGTTGTTGTCGGTCGCCGCGGCGACGATGCCGGCCATCTCCGTGCCGTGTCCGTTCGGATCGGTCGTCGCGCTCGAGCCGGCGAGGACCGACGTCCCTGCGACGAGCTGCCCTTGCAGATCTTCATGAGCTGCATCGACGCCGGTGTCGAGAACGGCGACGGTCGCCGAGCCCGACGGCGTGACGGTGCCGTACACGTTGTCCCACCCGATGCGTGGCAACGACCACTGCTGTGCATACGCAGTGTCGTTCGGCGTCGCGGTGACGTCGCGTGTCTTGTCGCGCTCAGCGCTGACGACCTGGCCGTCGGCGAGGTAGTTCTGCAACGTCGCGTCCGCGTCGGCGTCCGCGACCTCGATCACGTGCAGGCGAAGCGGCGCGATCGTCCGCGTCTCGGTCCCGCCGTCGCGCGCGATCAATACGTCCTGCTCGTGGGTCGAGAGGCCCGCTGCGAGCTTCACGATCAGCGACGTCATCCCCGGCGTGCCGGTGGTGGTGGACGGGTCGCTCGAGTCGGCGGTGGAGGAGGTGGTGTCGGTGAAGAACGAAGACGCACTGGTCCCGTCGGTGGCGCTCGCGTCGGTGGAGGTCGACTCGGTCGCGCCGCCGTCGGTCGTCGCGTCCGTCGGCGCGGGCGCCGTCGGGGTGTCGGACGTCGTGATGATGGTGCTGAGCGGTCCTACATCTGCGAGTGCAGACGAGACGCAAACCGCAATGACAAAGAGCGCGACGAGCGCGCTGAAGAGCTTCGCCGTGTGACGGCGTGACTTTCCGCTGTTGCTCTTCCCCTGACTAGAACGATCCACCGCAAGCTCCTCCCGCTGAAATGACGTGCGCGCCCGGCCGCAACCACCATGCGACCGCCGCACCAGCACCTACTCGCTACTTCAAAATCCCGCAGTTTTGCGTAGTACTTCTTAATGAACTCAAACAGATAGTAGCGCCGGTTTCGGCAAATAAAACCCGCTCGACGTGTAATTGCCTCAACGCAGCGCCTCCCACCGCAACCTCCCTCGGATGACGCTATGCCTTTAGAACGAGGGCCACTACTGGCCGCGCGGCTAGGTCTGGCAGACCCTTCGGACTGCGGCCGAAGCGGTAGGAGCCCGTTCGATGCCGGGTGCGGGGGCGTCGGCCGCCGGCTGCAAACCGCGCGATGCCGACCCTCGTACTCCGCCTGAACCACCTCGACCAAGGAGGAGAGACATGTTCCGACCAGTCCTTCGCACTGCGGTTGCGGCCGCCGTCCTATCGCTCGCGCTGGTTGCCGCCGCCCCGCTCCTGGCGGCTCCCCCGGACGATGCTTACACCGTCACGGCACTCGCCTCGGACATCCCCGGCCTCGCGCCCACGTTCGACATGAACCTCGTCAACGGATGGGGGCTCGCGCGCAGCGCGACGAGCCCGTGGTGGGTCGCCGACAACGGCACCGACAAGACGACGATCTACAACGGCGCCGGCGTGCTGCAGAACATCGGCGGACATCCGTTCCAGGTCGTCGAGGGCGGCCCGACGGGAACGGTGTTCTCGGGAATCGCCGGACAGTTCCAGGTCGGAACCACGGTGGCTCCGACGACGCTCGGCCCGTCGAACTTCGTCTTCAGCAATGAGGACGGCGAGATCCGCGCGTGGCGCGGCGGATCGACGGCGGCGCTCGTGACGGTGCCGAACACCACCGGCGCGATCTACAAAGGACTCGCGATCTCGAACGGAGCGGCGGGACCGCGCCTGTACGCCACCGACTTCCACAACGCGCGCGTCGACGTCTTCGACGGCGGGTGGAACAGGGTGAACGTTCCCGGCGCGTTCGTCGATCCGGACCTCGATCCGGGATACGCGCCGTTCGGGATCCAGACGATCGGCTCGCGCGTCCTCGTCACCTACGCGAAACAGGACGCCGACGCGGAGGACGAGCTTGCCGGTCAGGGGCGCGGCTTCGTCGACGCCTACGACTTGACGGGCAACTTCCTCGGCCGCGTCGCCGAGCACGGGCAGCTCAATGCGCCGTGGGGGGTCGCGGCGGCGCCGGCCTCGTTCGGTCGCTTCGGCGGTGACCTGCTCGTCGGCAACTTCGGCGACGGCAGGATCAACGCGTACGCGGAGGAAGCGGACGGAACCTTCGCTCCCCGCGGCACGCTCAGGGACGCCGACGGCAAGAAGCTCGAGATCGACGGCCTGTGGGCGCTCGAGTTCGGAAACACGGGCGCGAACGGCACACCGGACCAGCTCTTCTTCACCGCCGGTCCTGAAGACGAATCGCACGGCCTCTTCGGGACGATCACCGCGCCCTGATTCGTTCCTCCCCCGCGCCTCGTGCGGGTCTTCGGGCCCGCACGGGGCGGCCCCCTGCGCGGCGTCAGTTGTTGGCGTCGAGCCGGCGGAGCGCGTCGCGATCGGGAACGTTCAGCTTCTTGAGCAGCGCTGCGACGTGGCTGCGGACCGTCGCACGCGACACGAACAGACGCGACGCCATCTCGGACGTCGACATGCCCTGGCGCACGAGGCCGAAGACCTCCCACTCGCGGCTCGTCAGGTTGTAACCGGTCGCCGTGACGATCGCACGACGCCGCGGTCCGTGATCCCGGAACTCTGCGACCACCCGTGCGACGAGATGGCTCGGGATCACCGAGCCGCCGTTCAGCGTGTCGATGAGCGCGTCCGGCAAGCGGTCGAGGCTGCTGTCCTTGAGCAGGTAGCCGACCGCACCGGCGCGCAGCGCGTTCAGCAAGTCGTTGTCGTCGATCGAGACGGTGATCATCAGGACCTTCGTCTCGGGCAGCCGACTCGTGACCTCGCGCGTCACCGCGATCCCGTTGCCGGGCATCCGGATGTCGAACAGGCAGATGTCGGGTCGCTCGCGCAGTGCCGCTTCCACGGCGCCCGCGCCGTCGGCCGCCTCGGCGACGACGACGAAACGGTCGTCCTGCTCGATCGCCTCGCGGAGGTCGCTGCGCGTCGGCGCGTGGTCGTCGGCAATCAGAACGCGGACTTGCTCTTTCACGGCAGCTCGACCTCCACGGACGTCCCGACGCCCCGACGCGAAGTGACGCGGAGCGTGCCGCCGATCGCGCGGGCCCGGTCGGCCATGCTCGTGAACCCGAAGCCGCCGCTCCTGCGGCGGCGCGTCGAGGTGCTGTCGAAGCCGCGGCCGTCGTCGACGATGCGCATTCTCAGGCCGTCGCCGTTCTCGAGCTCGATGCGGACGAGACGCGCGTCGCCGTGCCGCGCAGCGTTGGTCACCGCTTCGCGCGCTATTCGAACGAGCGCCTCCCGAACGTCCGGCGCCACATGGACGTCCGGATCCAGCGAGAGCGCGACCGTTGCCCCCACCCGGTCGGCCACCCCCTTCACAGCCTCGGAGAGTACGACATCGAGCGGCTCGTCGAGCGGGCGGGTAAGTGTTGCGATGACGCGGCGCGACTCGTCGAGCGCGCGCTCCGCCGAATTCGCAATCTGCACCGCATCGGCTGCGAGCAGCCCTTTCTCCACGGCGCGGTGGGCTCGCCGGACGATGAACGCGAGCTCCTGCGCGAGACCGTCGTGCAAGTCTCGCGCGATCCGCTGCCTCTCGTCGAGCACGGCTGCCTCGCGGGAGGCGTTCCAGTAGCGCGTCACTTCGCCAGCAGCCGCCGCGAGGAGCGCGAAGTAGAAGAGTACGCGGAAGAAGTCGCCGGCGGAAAGCCAGCCGGCCTCGAACGTCGGGCTGAACGCGTAGACGATTCCCGCGAAGACGCGGAGCGCGGCGGCGATCGCGAGCCACGTCATGAACTGGTCCTGGTCCTCCTCCGCGCGTCGCAGGTAAGCGATCGAAGCGACGGCGAACAGAACGACGAGCAGGAGCTGGAAAACGAAAGCGGCCTCGCCGGCGCCGGACTCGCCGACGTTGATCGGCAGCACCTCCGAAAGGCCCGTCATCGCCTCGGCGAGCATCCCGAGCGCGACAAACGCGTAGAGCGAAACGATCCACGCGGTGTGCCTGGGCCGGAGAACCCTCCGCGGCGGAACGAACGCCGCCAGTACGAGGACGAGCGCGCCCAGCACTTGGCCCGACGCCAGGATCCACGTCGTGAGGACGTCCGACGGGCGGTCGAACGCGACGGGAACTGCGCCGTACAAGAGATTGGACGTCGACAGGATCGCGAGCCCGACCGCGATCAGTAGCACGTCCAGGCGGGCGTTCTGTCGGAAGCGGAAGAACAGAAGGTAGGCGGCCACGAAGCCGGCGAGCGCCTCTGTCGTTTGGACGCCGACGTAGAGCGCGGGCTCGTGGTACGAGGAGTGGCCGCCCCCTAACGCGAGGTCGAAGACGATGACGCTCGCGCCGACGGCCACCGTTGCCAGCATCGCCGTGCGAGGACGCCGCAGCTTGTCTAGAGCGTGCACCGAGCCGTTTTCGTTCACTGCCGCGGAAGACGTTAGTCGCTTTCGGCTGAAACTCAACGGTCGCGCCGCGCGGTGCATGCGACGCGAGCTCAGAAGCGCCGAATGCGGCGCCACCACTCGGCAAGCAACTCGCGCAGACTTCGCCGCCTTCCGCCGTCTCCATCGGTCGACCCGTGGTGCCAGCCGGCCATCAGCGCCGCGGCCTCCGCATGGAGGTGGCGGGCGGACGCCGCAGCAACCGCCCCGCCACCGTGCTGCAAGCCGGGGAGACCGGCCGTGCGGGATGACATCGACCCGCCGACAGCGCCGACGGAAGACAAAGGTGGAACCCGTGCGAGAGCACGGGCAGTGCGTCCGCGCTGCACTGCCCAACTCGATCGCGTTCGAGTGTCACCACCCTCTCCTCTCTGTTTCCCTTCGGAAGTCGCCCGACGGTCAGTTCATTCCGCGGGGAGGCGAAGGAACGCCGCAGTTCCGTCCTCCCGATGCCGATCTCCCGGCTTGCGGTGACGAGATTGCTCTCGTCCTTTCCGTTCTTATTACGTGCGGCACGTGCGTGCGCTGGACGTGCGTCTAGGAGGTGCCCGTCGTTCGGGTAGAGCAGCGCTTTCGCTCTATGGTTTTCAGATCAGGCGGTGCGCTGTTCGGCGACGCGCGCGAGGCGGTCGCGGATCGCATCGGCGTCGTCGCCGAGGTCGTCCAATCGCGGCAGGGCGGCGAGGGAGTCGAGCGCGAACACCCGCTCGAAGAGCGACGTCGTCCGGTAGCGCACGGCGCCGCCGGCGCCGTCTTCGCGACCCGCCTCGGCGATGAGGCCGCGTTCGAGCAGACCTGCCACGGCCGAGTCCGCCGCGACGCCGCGGATCCGCGCGATCTCGGGGCGCGACACCGGGCCGAGGTACGCGACGATCGCGAGCGTCTCGAGCGCGGCCTGCGAGAGCCCGCGCTGCACCGGCCGCTCGAAGAGCCGCGCGCACGCCTCCGCCGCGTCCCGCGACGCACGGAATGCCCAGCCGCCGGCGACGCGCTCGAGCACGATTCCGCTCCGGCCCTCGCGGTGGCGTTCGCCGAGCAGGCCGAGCGCGGTCTCGATCCGCTCCTCCGACTCGCCCGCGGCCTCGCACAGCTCGTCGGTCGACAGCGGCGCGGTCGCGACGACGAGCAGTCCTTCGATGATCCGCGCGAGCGCGTCGAGCGGGTTGGCGGCGATCAGGCGGAGCGGACGGTCCACGAAGAGCTCCTTTCGACGTTGGCTCGCGCGATCCTTATCGGCGCGAACGGGGCGGCTTGCTGGATTGAGATCTCGTCCTGCTTGCGAAGCTCGAGCAGCGCGAGGAACGCGACGGCTTGCTCGACACGGGAACAGCCTGCAATTTCGGAGTCGAAGTCGAAGAGGCGCCGTCGCTGGAGCAGCGCGCGGAAGCGCTCCACAAACAGCGCGACGGGCGGAAAGCGGAGGGCCATGTGCGAGAGCGATACCTGCGGCGGCTCGGCGGCGAGCGCGCGCAAGGCTACCGCGAGCTGCGCCGGCTCCTGCGGGGCGAGCTTGCGCTCCGGCTGCGGCGCGAGCGGCGCCGGGCCGATCCTGAAGAATCGATTGCGAGAGTCGGCGAGGCGCTCTGCGAGCCACGCTGCGGCCTCCTTCATCCGCCGGTACTCCGCGAGCCGGCGCGCGAGCTCCTCGGCCGCCTCCTCCGGGCCGAGGTCGGCGAGCTCGGCGGCCTCGTCGGGGAAGAGCGAGCGCGCCTTCAGCTCGAGCAGCGCGGAGACGAGGACGAGGAACTCGCCGCACGCCTCCAGGTCGAGCGTCTCTCGCTCTGCAAGCAGCTCCAAGAAGGAGATGACGATCGCCGCGACGTCGATCTCGGCGAGGTCGAGCTCCTCGCGCAGGACGAGCGTCAGGAGGAGGTCGAACGGTCCCTCGAAGGCGTCCAGGTCCAGCTCGAGCTCGCGCACGACCATCGCGAGGAGGCTAGCCGCGCAGCCGGACGAGGTCTAGCGACCTACGCGGACATGCTCCGGCGAGGCACGGCTGGTGGCAGCCACCGTCACAGAGACGTCACTGCCTCGCGTCGCAGGTGCACGTTCCGCCTCGTGGAGCCGAGCGACCGCGTGTCTGCGGGCGCCATGTCCGGTGGCTGCCACCGTGACGGGCATGTGACGGGCATGTGACGGAACTCGCACGGGATGACGGCGCGAGACTTGTCCCGATGCGCCATGTCTGGTGGCTGCCACCGTGACGGGCATGTGACGGGCATGTGACGGAACTCGCACGGGACGGCTGCGCGAGCGGAAGCGCGCGGTCAGCGGCGGCCGCGCGGGATCGCCATCGTCGGGCCCTGCGGCGGCGCGACGCGGCGCGGCGGAGGCGCATCCTTCGGCGTGTGGAAGAACTGCCACCAGATGAAGAACGCCGTCGAGAGCACGAAGACGACGATCGAGACCCAAGCGTTCAACCGCAGCCCTGCGAAGTGGTGCGACGGGTCGATCCGCAGCAGCTCCTCGAAGAAGCGGCCGAACGTATAGAGGCTCACGTACAGCGCGAAGAGCGCCGGCGGCTTGAAGCGGAAGCGCCGGTCGAGGAGCAGCAGGACGCCGACGATCGCGAGGTCGTAGACGAGCTCGTAGAGGAACGTCGGGTGGAAGGTCGTGCTCGAGAGGTGGTCGACCGGCCGGTGCTGCGGGTCGATCTCGAGCCCCCACGGCAGCGACGTCGGCTTGCCGAACAGCTCCTGGTTCCACCAGTTGCCGATGCGCCCGATCCCCTGCGCGAGCAGGAGGCCCGGCGCCACTGCATCCATGAAGCGGAAGACGCTGTTGCCGGACCGCTTGACGACGACGGCGCCGGCGATGCAGCCGAAGAGAATCCCGCCCCACACGCCGAGGCCGCCCTTCCACACCGCGAGCGGCGCCCACCACGCGTCGAGCGCCTTCACCTCGGACCAGGACGTGACGTCGTGGTAGAGCCGCGCGCCGATGATCCCGAAGCCGACGCCCCAGACCGCGACGCGGAAGACGAGGTCCCAGTCGCCGCCGCGCTTCGTCCAGCGGACGCCCGTGAGCCAGATGCAGGCGGCGATGCCGAGCAGCAGCATCAGCCCGTACATGCGAATCGCCAGCGGCCCGGCGTGGACGACGCCGGTGTGCGGCGACGGGATGCTCAGGAGCAGCACACGTGAGATTCTGCCCGCTGCGAAGGCAGGCCGTGCGGGTTAACGCGTTAGAGCAGGATCTGGAGCGCCAGCTCAGGCGGGCAGCCGCGACGCACGAGGTCGACCGCACGATGGAGGTCGACGTCGAGCCTCGAACCAAGTGCCTTTGCGGCGTGGGGCTCGTAGCCTGCACGTTCGAGCTCGGCGATCCGCCACCGCTCGACCTGCGTCAACTCGCCTTCATGGAGCAATTCGACCGCAGTCACGATTGGCCCCTCCTTTTCCTCTAACGCCGTATTGCACGTCTTACGGCATTTCAAGGTAGTTAGGTCTCCCCTTCTCGGGGGATTTCACAGTACCTTCGGTTAGACGCAGTGCTCGGTTCGCCGGCGGCGCAAGAACGCAGCATTTACAGAATGCAAACCGTCGTCAGGAGACCGCTGCGGGGCCGAGCAAAGCCTTGACCTCGGCGAAGAAATCCGCGGCAGGCTCGACGCGGTAGTCAGGCCCGAGCGCGAGCATGCGCGGGCCTTGCGACGTTTGCATCTCGATCAACACCGGCGCTGCACCGCGGAACTCCTTCACGAGCTGCGCGAGCTCGCGGATGATCCCCGCGCGCGCCTGCCGCGCGTCGATCTTCAGGCGCACGTCACGCCGCTCCGGGATCGCCTCGAACGCAGCGACGTCGAGCGCGATCAGCTTCGTCTCGCCTTCCTTGTGGTCGACGCGTCCCTTGACGATGAGGATGCGGTCGGGGACGCAGAGCTCGCGCGCGTTCGCGTACGTCGAGTTGAAGACGACGCACTCGGCGGTGCCCGTCGTGTCCTCGAGCTGGAGGAACACCATCGGGTCGCCCTTCTTCGTCGTGATCTGACGCATCGCCGCGACGATGCCCCCGATCGTGACGACGTCGCCGTCACGGCGACGCTCGAGCTCGGCAAGCGTGATCTCTGTTTTACGACGCAGCTGGTCCCTGACAGCAGAGAGTGGATGCTCGGAGACGTAGAGCCCGAGCGTCTCCTTCTCCAGCCGCAGCAGCTCGCCCTTCTCCCACTCCTCGATCGGAACGTGCGGATGGTGCTTCGGCCGCGTCGCCGCGTCGTCGAAGCCGAGGTCGAAGATCGAGCCCTGGCCCGCGAGCTGGTCGGCGGCGTGACGATTGCCCCAGCCGAGCGCGGCCTCGAGGCACTCGAACATCCCCTTGCGCGAAGCGCCGGTCGAGTCGAGCGCACCGCACTTGACCAGTGATTCGAGGGCACGTTTGTTCGCGACGGTCGGGTCGACGCGCTCGGTGAAGTCCCAGATCGACTCGAAGGGGCCGTCCTGCTCCCGCGCGGCGACGATCGCGCGCGCGGCGCTGTCGCCGACGTTCTTCACGGCGTTGAGGCCGAAGCGGATCTTTCCCTCGACGACGGCGAAGTCGCACTGCGAGAAGTTGATGTCGGGCGGCAGCACCTCGATCCCCATCTCGTGGCACGCGTTGACGTAGAACGGCACGCGGTCCTTCGTGTTCATCACCGACGAGATGAGCGCGGCCATGTACTCGCGCGGGAAGTGAGCGCGCAGCCACGCCGTCCGGTACGCGATGAGCGCGTAACAGGCGGCGTGCGCCTTATTGAAGGAGTAGTCCTGCGACTTCTCCATGTCCTCCCAGAGCTGCTTCGCAACGGCGGGCGTCGTGTTCGTCTGCGCGCAGCCCTCGAGGAACTTCTCCTTCAGCGACGCCATCAGCGAATGGATCTTCTTGCCGATCGCCTTGCGCAGATCGTCTGCCTCCGCGGGCGAGAAGCCGGCGAAGCTCTTCGCGATCTCGAGGTACTGCTCCTGGTAGATGCAGATGCCGTACGTCGAGCCGGTGATCGGCTCGAGGCGCGGGTCGATGTACGACACCTGCTCCTGGCCATGCTTGCGCCGCGCGTAGCCGGGGATGTACGACATCGGCCCGGGTCGGTAGAGCGCCACGAGCGCGATCAGGTCGGCGAACTCGGTCGGCCGCACCTGTCGCAGCGCCTCGCGCATCCCCGACGACTCGAACTGGAAGACGCCGGTCGCCTCGCCCCGCGCGAGCATCGAGTACGTCGCGGCATCGTCGATCGAGATGTCGTCGAAGGTCTTCCCCGCGAGCTCGAGCGCGGTGTCGATCACGTCGAGGTTGCGCAGGCCGAGGAAGTCGATCTTCAGCAGACCGAGCGCCGCGACGTCGTTCATCGAGAACTGCGTCACCACCTCCTGCTCCGGCCCCTTCTGCTGCAGCGGCACGACGTTCGAGAGCGGCTCGGCGCCGATCACGACGCCGGCCGCATGGATCGAGTCGGCGCGCGTCAGCCCCTCGAGCGGACGCGCAAGCTCGACGATCTCCTTCGCGATCGGATCGCTGTCGACCTGGCGGCGGAGCTCCGCGCCCGGCTTCAGGCATTCGTCGAGCGTCTGCCCGGGGCCTTCGGGGATCGCCTTCGCGATCTTGTCGACGACGCCGTATGGGACGTCGAGCACGCGGCCCGCATCGCGCACCGCCGCGCGCGCCGCCATCGTCGAGAACGTGATGATCTGCGCCACGCGGTCGCGGCCGTACTTCTCGGCGACGTAGTTGATGACGCGCTCGCGACCGGCCACCGCGAAGTCGATGTCCATGTCGGGCATCTCCTTGCGGCCGGGGTTGAGGAAGCGCTCGAAGAGGAGCCCGTAGCGCAGCGGGTCGATGTCGGTGATCTCGAGCGAGTACGCGACGAGCGACCCGGCGGCCGAACCGCGGCCCGGGCCGACGCTGACGCCGTTCTGCTTCGCGAAGTGGATGAAGTCCCAGACGATCAGGAAGTAGTCGGTGAAGCCCATCTCGCGGATCGTCTTCAGCTCGAACTGGAGGCGCTCTTGCGAGCTCGGTCGTCATCCGCTCGTAGCGCTTCGCGAGCCCCTTCTCGCAGAGCGAGACGAGGTACTCGAAGGCGTCGCCGTCGTCGGGGACGGGGAACTTCGGCAGCAGGATCCGGCCGAGCTCGATCTCGACGTTGCAGCGCTCGGCGACCTCGAGCGTTCGCCGCATCGCGTCTTCCTGGCCGGGGAAGTCCGCGGCCATCTCCTGCGGCGACTTGAAGTAGAAGTGGTCGGTGTCGAACTTCCAGTGATTCGGGTTCTTGAGCGTGTCGCCCGACTGGATGCAGAGCAGCGCCTCGTGAGCGCGCGCGTCGTCGTGGAGGAGGTAGTGCACGTCGCCGGTCGCGACGAGGGGCAGCTTCCGGTCCTCGGCGAGGGCGACGAGGTGCGGGTTGATGCGCGCTTGCGTCTCGAGGTGCGCGTTCTGGAGCTCGACGTAGACGTCATCGCGGCCGAAGATCTGCTCCAGCCGGTCGAGCTCGGCCTCGGCGTCCTTCGAGCGGTTCTCCTCGAGTGCCTTGCAGACGCGGCCGGAAAGGCAGCCGGAGAGCGCGATCAGGCCCGTCGCGTGGCGCTCGAGCAGCTCCCAGTCGACGCGCGGCTTGTAGTAGTAGCCCTCGGTGTAGCCGAGGCTCGAGAGCTTGATCAGGTTGCCGTAGCCCGCGTTGTCGGCGGCGAGGAGCGTGAGGTGGGCGTAGCCCTTCTTCTGGGCGCGCCGGTCGTCGGTGACGTAGACCTCGCAGCCGAGGAGCGGCTTGACGCCTTGCTTGCGGGCCTCCTTGTGGAGCTCGATCGCCCCGGCGAGCGAGCCGTGGTCGGTGAGCGCGACGGCCGGCATCTCGAACTCGGCCGCCCTCGCCGCAAGCGCCGGGACGCGGCAGGCGCCGTCGAGGATCGAGTACTCGGAGTGGACGTGGAGGTGGACGAAGGGCGCCTCGGGCACAGCGGGGAACACCCTATCGCCGGGCCAGGACCGCACCCGTTCGCGTTGCCGCCACCGCGTCGGGGCACGCCGCATCGGCACACGTCCGGCAGAGCCATGGCCGGGGTCTGACCCCGGCCATGGCCGGAACGGGCATGAATCTCGTCACGATTTCGTGCCGATCTCTGCCAGGACGTGTGCGGAAGGGCGGGTGCCGCCGCGGAGATCCGTGGCGGAGAGCCGTGCCACGCTTCAGCGCATGGCGGAGGGGCCATGTCCGGGGTCTGACCCCGGACAGGGGCGCCGGAGGCGCGTCTGCAGAGACGGCGGGCGGCGCTGAAAGCGCCGCCCGCGAGCCGCGTGACCCCGTTCCGCGGCTACTGAGAGCTGCCGTAGTCGACGCCCGTCTGCCGAGCCTGATTCGCGTAGAACGTGCCGTGCGATTAACGATTGAAAGCAATAAAGGTTCGGACCGTCAGACCTCCAGGGCCATGAGGATTGCGTCCGCATAGCCGTCGGAGCGCAGGTAATGCCGCTTCCGGAAGCCCTCGCGCTCGAAGCCGAACGACTCGTACAGCGCGATTGCGGCCTCGTTCCACGGGAAGACATGGAGCTCGAGCTTGGCGACTCCGTGCTCCGGCGCCCATTCGACGGCCGCATCGAGCAGCGCCCGGCCCACGCCCTGCCGCCGGAAGCGCACGTCCACCATGAGTCCGAGGTCGGCCACGTGGCGGGACGCCGGATTGGCGTCGCGCGCGAGCGACAGCCGGCCGGCGAGCTCGCCGTCGACCTCGGCGACGTAGACCGCTGCGTCCGGGTGCCGGCGCACGGCGCGCAGGTAGCGGCGCTCGTCGCCGACGCCACGCCACTCGTTCCAGATCATCCACCCCTCGGGCTCGGCGCTGACCGCGTTCGCGAGCGCGACGAGCGCCTGCGCGTCCGCGGCATCTGCGCGCCGGACGACGACTGTCATTCGACGACCACCGCGCCGCCGCCGCGGCGCACGTCGCCGGCGGCGGCGAGCGTTCCGTCCGGGAGAACCTCGACCGCGTTCGCGCCGCCGAAGAAGAGGTTGCGCGACTTCCACTGGGTCACCTTCTCGGCGTCGATGCCGCTCACCTCGACGCCGGCCTCCGCGTGCACCGTGTCGTCGACGTGCACGCGCGGCGCGTCGACAGCGTCGCGCACGCTCATGCCCCGCTCGAGCACGTTGACGACGACCTGCAGGATCGCGCCGCGCAACCGTGCGCTCCCCGCGCTGCCGACGACGAGCCGCGTGCGCCCGCCCTCGAAGCAGATGCTCGGCGCCATCATCGACGTCAGGCGCGTTCCCGGACGCTGAACGCCGGCTAGGTCGAGCTCACCGAGCATGTTGTTCATCGAGATGCCGGTGCCCGGAACGACGACGCCGGACCCCGAGCCGAGCGAGCACGAAAGCGATGCGGCGTTGCCCTCCGCATCGACGACGGAGACGTGCGTGGTCATCGACGGCGCGTCGACCAGCCGCCGGACGAGCCCGCCGCGATAGAGCTGCGACGCGAAGAGCTTGTCGCGGACCGCGTTCTGCGCGCGCATCGTCTCGACGATGTCGGCGACGGCGTAGCTACCGCGGCGCTCGAGCTGCTGCAACCCGTACGCGATCAGCACTCCGCCGGACGACGGCGGCGGGTTCGACGCGAAGCGGTGGCCGTTGAAGGCCGCCGTCACCGGCCTGCGCGTGATCACCCGGTAGCGCGCGAGGTCGTCCGCCGAGATCTGCGGCGCCGACTCGGTCAGCGCGCGCGCCGCGTCACCCTCGTAGAGGAACGACGTTCCCTCGGCGCCGATCCGCTCGAGCGTCGTCGCGAAGTCGACGAAGCGGATCAGCTCGCCGACGGACGGAAGCGGGCCGGTGATCGCCGAGAGGATGTCGTGCAGGTATGCCTGCGTCGGCGTGACTTCGACGCCGACGCGCGCGAGCTCGACCGCCGGTGTGACGAGCTCGCGCCAGGGCAGCGACCCGAAGCGGCGGTGCGCCTCCTCGAGCCCGCGCGGGGTGCCGGGCACCGCGACCGACGCCGGGCCGATGAGGAAGACCTGGGTCGTCTGGTTGTCGAACGGAACGTCGACGGCGTTCATCGTCGCAGGATCGGCGCCGCCGCTCGGCACCGCGACGAAGAAGTCGAGGAGCCGCGTCGAGCGGTCGCGCGCTCGGTGGACGAGCATGAAGCCGCCGCCGCCGGCGCCGGTGAGCAGCGACTCGGTCACCCACGACGCGAAGCCCGCGGCGACCGCAGCGTCGACCGCGTTGCCGCCTCCCGCGAGCACGCGCGCGCCGACGTCGGCCGTGACGGGGTGCCCCGCTGCAATCGCTCCGCGCATACTGGCGGAGTATGCGCAAGTGACCGCGGCCAGCTTCCGTCTCGTAGCCCGCACCGGGCACCCGGACTTCCTCGACCTGCCGTGGAGCCGGCCGCTCGCGGAGTGGAAGTCGCCGCGCTTCGTCGACGTCGCGGCCGGCATCCACCGCCACGTGGTTCGGTTCGTCGAGTACGACGGCGCGCTCTACGCGCTGAAGGAACTACCTCCGCGTCTTGCCGCGCGCGAGTACCGGCTCCTACGAGCGCTGAGCAACCTCGGCATACCGGCCGTGGAGCCGGTCGGCGTCGTCAGCGAGCGCGGCGCGAGCGACGAGGCGGTGCTGCTGACGCGACATCTCGAGTACTCGCTGCCGTACCGGCTCGTGCTCACACGCGCGGTCCTCCCCGCTCCGCTCGACCTGCTCCTCGACGCATTCGCGGGGTTGCTCGTACGCCTGCACCTCGCGGGCTTCTTCTGGGGCGACTGCTCGCTCTCGAACACGCTCTTCCGCCGTGACGCAGGCCGGTTGTCCGCGTACCTCGTCGACGCGGAGACCGGCGAGCTGCACGGGCAGCTCTCGGACGGGCAGCGCAGGCACGACCTCGACCTCGCGCGCGAGAACCTCTACGGCGAGCTCCTCGACGTTGGTCATGACGATGCGCTCGCGCTCGTGGAGCAGGTGCTCAGCGCGTACGAGCGGCTCTGGAGCGAACTGACGCACGAGGAGGTCTTCGCCGATGACGAGCGGTTCCACCTCGAGGAGCGGCTTCGCCGGCTGCAGGAGCTCGGCTTCGACGCCGGCGAGATCGACCTGCTCCGAAGCGACGAGGGCTACAGACTGCGTGTGCGGTCGCAGGTGCTCGAGCCGGGGCATCACCGGCGCCGTCTCTTGCAGCTCACGGGCCTGCTCGCGCAGGAGAACCAGGCGCGGCGGCTGCTCGACGACCTCGAAGGCTTCGGCGCCGAGCTGGCGGCGCGGGGCGAGCGGACTGTATCCGCCGCAGCTCTCGCCGGCCGTTGGCTGAACGACGTCTTCGAGCCGTCGATCGCCGCGATCCCGGCCGAGCTCTGGGGCAAGCGCGAGGCGGCCGAGCTCTACCACGAGCTGCTCGAGCACCGCTGGTACCAGTCGCAGCGCAAGGGCGTCGACGTCGGGAGGGACGAGGCGCTGCGGTCGTACGTCGACTTTCTGCGCTCGCTCCCCGACGAGCGGCGTGCGGTGCTCGGCGGACGAGCGGCCCGTGTAGGTTCTTCCGGGCATGGCCGAGGGACTGTCCCTGAGGCATGGCCGCGGCGGCTCTGTCCGAGGGACTGTCCCTCGGATCTCGGTCGCCTGGGGCACGGTCGCGGTCGCCGTCGGCCTGACCGCGGCGATCGGCGCGGCACTGCTCTGGCTCGGCCCGCCGGGATCCGACACGGCGGCGCACGTCTACCAGCGCGACCTGTACCGCAGCGAGGGGTTCGTGACGTGGGACAACTACTGGTACTCGGGCCGCCACGTCTTCGTGACGTACTCGTGGCTGTACTACCCACTCGCGTCGGCCGTCGGGATCAGGCTGCTGGCCGCCCTGTCCCTCGCCGTCGCGGCCGCCGTGTTCGCGCTGCTCGTCGACTGGAAGCCGGCGGTGCTCACGTTCGCCGCGGTCTGGGGGCTGTACGCGATCTCGGGCGCCTACCCGTTCATGCTGGGGATCGCGTTCGCGCTCCTCGCGCTGCTCGCGCTGCGCGGCGGCTGGTGGTGGCTGTTCCCTCCGCTCGCCGTGCTCGCGTGGGGGGCGAGCCCACTGGCGCTGCTGCTGCTCGCCGTCGTGCTCGTCGGGCTCCAGCGCTGGCGCGCGGCCGCGTTCGCCCTCGCCCTCGTCGTCGCGCAGATCGTCCTCGCGCACCTCTACCACGGGCGCGGCCACTTCCCGTTCCCGTGGAGCGAATTGATTGCGGCGATCGTGTTCGCGGGCGGCGGTCTCATCGTCTCGTGCGGGAGGCAACTGCGCGGCATCTTCGCCGCGTATCTCGCGTTCGTGCTGCTCGCCTTCGCGTTCCAGTCGCAGCTCGGTGAGAACGCGGCGCGCCTGCGCTTCATGGCGATACCGCTCGCGTTGCTCGCCGTTCGCTACCGCCCGCTCTGGGTCGCCGTCCCACTCGTCGGGCTGTGCATCGCGTACAACCTGACGCCGCTCACGTGGAGCTACTCGAAGGCGATGGACGAGCGCGCCGACCACCGCGCGTACTGGGCGCCGGCGCTCGCTTTCCTGCGGGCGCACCGTGACCCGAACTTCCGCGTCAACGCGCTCGACACCGTCGGGCACTGGGAGGCGGTGTACGTACCCGAGGCCGGCTTCCCGATCACGCGCGGCTGGTACCGCCAGGACGACTTCCCGGAGAACCAGATCCTCTACTCGGACGACCTGAATCGCGTGAGCTACGTCCGCTGGCTGCACGAGCGCGGCGTCCGTTACGTCCTCGTGCCGGGCGGCAGGCTCGACTACAGCTCGGAGCGGGAACGCACGATCGCGCGCACACTGCCGTTCGTCGCGAGGCGCGGCGACGTGTCGATCTACGAGGCGCCGCGGCCGCAGCCGATCGCGCCGGGCGCCGACGTCATTCGCATCTCGCACGAACGGGCGACGCTGCGCGTGCCGCACGCGGGACGCTACGCGCTGAAGATCCGCGGGCAGGAGACGTTCGTCGCGCCGAGCGCCGGCGTCTACACCCTCGACTTTTCCTAGGGCTCTAGCTGCGCAGGAAGCTCGGCGGCTCGAGCACGCTCTCTTCGCGGTCGGCACGCGCGCCGGAGTACGTGCGCCGGCGGCGCGCCCCGAGACCGGTGGCGACCACCGTCACCCACACCTGCCCGGCGAGCGATTCGTCGACGGTCGCGCCGAAGATGATCTGCGTGTCGTCGGTCGCGGCCTGGCGGACCACTTCTGCGGCGTCGTTCACCTCGATCAGCGACAGGTCGTTGCCGCCCGCGATCGAGAGCAGGATCCCGCGCGCGCCCGTCAGCTCCGTCTCGATCAGCGGCGAGCGCAGCGCGCGCTCGGCGGCCTCGCGCGCGCGGTTGTCGTCGCTCGACGAGTAGCCGATCCCCATCAACGCGGTGCCGGAGTCCTTCATGACGGTGCGGACGTCCGCGAAGTCGAGGTTGATCAGGCCGGGCATCGTGATCAGGTCGCAGATGCCCTGCACGCCCTGGCGCAGGACGTCGTCGGCGACGCGGAACGCCTCGACCATCGACGTCGAGCGGTCGAGCACCTCGAGCAGGCGGTCGTTCGGGATCACGATCGTCGTGTCGCACGCCGCGCGCAACGCCTCGACGCCCGTGTCCGCCTTCGCGCGGCGCTGCGTCCCCTCGAACTTGAACGGCAGCGTGACGATCCCGACCGTGAGCGCGCCGAGCTCGCGCGCGATCCGCGCGACGACCGGCGCGGCGCCCGAGCCGGTGCCTCCGCCCTCGCCGGCGGTGACGAACACCATGTCGCTCCCGCGCAGCGCGGTCTTGATCTGGTCGTACGACTCCTCGGCCGCACGGCGCCCGATCTCGGGGTCGGCGCCCGAGCCGAGGCCCTGCGTCAGATCGCGCCCGATGTGGATCTTCGTCTGCGCGTCCGACATCTGCAGCTGCTGGATGTCCGTGTTGACGGCGAGGAACTCGACCTGCGAGAGGCCGGCGTCCATCATCCGGTGCAGCGCGTTCAGGCCGGCGCCGCCGACGCCGACGACGCGGATGACGGCGAGGTACGACGCGGCCTCGCCGCGCGGAGCGCGGATGATGCGCGGCGCCGCCTCGGGGAGCGAGTACTGCGCGGCGGGCGGCAGCTCCGGCTCGGGCGCCGGCGCGGGCGGCTCCGGCTCGGGCTCGGGCTCCTTCACGGGCGCGGCGACGTTCTCCACCGACTCCTCCCACGTCGGGACGTGCTCGACCGTCCGCTCCTGCGGCTCCTCGACAGGCGCGTCCTTCTTCGCGCCGGCCTCCTCCTTCTGCTGCGCCGCCTCGGTCGCGCGGAAGAGCTCCGCCAGCGGCCCCTCACGCATCGACGTGCGCTTTCGCGCCACTGCGGAGCACCTCCTTCGCCAGGTCGCGGTACATCTCGGCCGCCTCGCTCGTCGGGTCGTACTTCAGCACCGACTCGCCCTTCACAGGCGCTTCGGCGTAGCGGACGGTCTTGCGAATCTTCGTGTTGAGGACGAGCTCGCCGAAGTTCTCCTTCAGGATCTCGACCGCCTCGCGCGAGTGCAGCAGCCGGCGGTCGAACATCGTCGGCAGGATCCCGACGATCTCGACGGAGGGGTTCAGGTTCTCGCGGATCATCGTCAGCGTGTTCTCGAGCTGGACGAGCCCGCGCAGCGAGAGGTACTCGCACTGCACGGGGACGATGACGCCGTCGGCGGCGGTGAGCGCGTTGATCGTCAGCAGCCCGAGCGACGGCGGCGTGTCGATGAGGATGAAGTCGTAGCGGTCGCGCACCGGCGCCAGCGCCTTCTCGAGCGCGCGCTCGCGGCCGATCATCGACGAGAGCGAGAGCTCCGCGCCGGCGAGGTCGATCGACGACACGGCGAGCGGCACCTCGCGTTGCTCGATCACCTCGTCGATCGGGATCCTGTGCACGAGCACGTCGAACATCGAGCGCTCGATCTCGTCCGGGTTCAACCCCTGGCTCATCGTCAGGTTGCCCTGCGGGTCGAGGTCGATCAGCAGAACGCGGTTTCCCTGCTCCGCGAGGGCGACGCCGAGGTTGAGCGTGGTCGTCGTCTTCGCGACCCCGCCCTTCTGGTTCGCGAAGGCGATGACCTTGGCGATCGTCGGTCCTTTCCCGTTGTTCGTCCGCAAGTTCGGACGCGGAAGTAGGCGCGCAAGCCCCACGGCTTCCTCGTTTCGGGTCACGCTACCAAAGTCCTTTTCCGCGGATACGGCTGATCGTTACGAGCAGGCCGGACGACACGCGCGTCCCGTCCCGCGCCGGCGAGCGGCGCGGGACGGGAGCGCAAGGATCAGCTCGTCTGGATGCAGCCGACGTTCGCGTAGCCGCTGTTGCTCGATGCGGCGGCGTTGCTCCAGTTGCCCTGGATCTTCCAGCTCTGGGAACCGATCGTCACGAGGCCGCTGTACGTCCACGCGCACTTGTCGGAGTTCTCGTCGCCCTTCTGGTCGTACCAGGCGTTCAGCTGCGGGTCGGTCAGCATCTCGCTCAGCTCGTGCCCGCTCACGTTCGCGAGCGCCGAGAGGCCCTGGCTGTGGCCGAGGTTCGTCGGCGCCTTCGGGTCGCAGCCCGAGTCCCCGTCGAGCGCGAAGAAGAAGCCGAACTCCACCTGGATCCCGTTGATCGTGCCCGAGCTGTGCCATGCGCAGTAACCGGCGCTCCCGCGCGGCTGGTCGGAGTAGACCGGGTAGTACGCACCCGGCACCGGGTTGTTGCCCGTGACCTTCGCGACCTCGGCGAGCACCGCGCTCGTCGACGGCGCGCCCGACGGCGTCGCGTTGAAGTCGGTCTTGTCGGCGCTCGCCTTCGAGACGTTTGCCGTGTTCACGTTGCCGGAGTTGTCGGTGTACTCCGAGTTCGTGTGCAGGTACGGCGTGCCACCGACATGCGAGTAGAAGTAGTCGAGGCCGGTGACCTTGTCAGCGGTGAACGTCGAGTCGCTCCACTTCGTGCCCCAGAAGACGGGCACGACCGTGGTGGAGTGCATCACGAGACCGTTGTGCCACTGCAGCGCGAAGTAGTGCTTCGAGCTCGAGACCGGAGCCTGGTTCGCGTTGTGCGACGGGACGTAGCCGAACGCCGGACCGGCGGCGAGGCTCGGCGGCCCGCCCGCGGCCGACGCTCCGGTGGCGACGACGATTGCTGCAAGGCAGAGAGGCGCGGCGAGAGCGCCGATGAACCTGAAGCGCATGTGACCCCCTTGGTGGGAACGAATCGACGAATCATGATCGACGGCCGGCGATCGGTCAACCGGCCGGCCGGGCTCAGCGCGGCTCGCCGTCCCAGTAGTCGAGCGATTCGATGCGGCCGAGCACGCCAACACCGCGAAAGCCGATCTTGTTCGAGCGCGGGTAGTAGCAGATGTCGTTCGGCTCGCGCGTTCCGTAGACGAGGCACGTCATGCCGTTCGCGCCGGCCTTGATGAAGTGCGCGATGCGGGTGCCCGGCGGACGCGCGATCACGTCGCCCGTCCGCAACGGTTGCGTCTCACGTTGCGCGCCGTACCCCGCCGCGCGTGGTGAAGGCCACAGCTCGAGCGTCCCGGCTCCCTCGAGCACCACGAACGCCTCCTCCTCGGCTGAGTGGCAATGCGGGATCGCGAGCTCGGCGTTCGGTCCTCGCTTCGACCACTTGAGCCCGGACTGAACCGAGCCGCACGCCTCCGCAACCAGGCGGTCGCCGTCCTCGTCGAGCTCGACGTCCTCGAGGGCGACGACGTTTGTCGGCCGCTCGCCCGGTTCCGCGAACTCGAGCTCGCCCAGCTCGGCCTCGACGTCCCACGGATCGTCGACGCGTCCCTCTGTCCAGACGTACCCGAAGCGCATCGCACGCGAGCGCGGCAGCCAGCCGTACTCCGGCGGCTCGCGGGTGCCGAAAGCGAGCACGTCGAGCCCGTCGGGGCCTGCGCGGAGCGTGTGCTCCTCCCGGTTCGCCAGGTGCACGATCGTGTCGCCGGCGCGCACCTCGCAGACCGCCTCGTCCTGCCACGAGAAGCCCGAGCCCGCGAGGACGAAGAAGATCTCCTCGGCTCGATTGTGCGAATGCGGCGGCGTCGAGAGACGACCGGCCTCGATCCGGATGCGGCTCAGGCCGATGCGCTCGGCGCCGGCGGCCGAGCCGAGCCGCTGCCACGTCGCGGCCATCGGGCCCCTCTCCTCCCGGTAGGACTCGACCTCGTCCCAGTTCGCGATCACACCTTGACTATGTCAGTCAGCATCGCCTCCTCGACGCGCTCGACCGCGCGCTGTGCGCGCTCGTCCCCCTCCACCCGCGACCATTCCTCCGCCTCGCGCACGAGCTCGCGCAGCTCCGCGAGCAGCGCCGCCGGGTGCGCGCCTTCGCGCTCGAGCGCCTCGATCCGGTCGAGCCTCTGCATCACCGCACGCGCCTCGTCCACGCGTTCCACGGTACGGGAGATCGTGTGTCAGCTTGCTGCCCGAAGTGTGAAATATCCCGCCGGCGGCGGCGCTGCGCCGACGAGCGCGTCGTCCAGAGCGGCCAGAAGCTTCGCCCGGTCGCCGCGCATCACGACCTCGACGAGCGCGCGACGGACGAGGTCCTGCGACGGCGCGTGCTCCTTCAACCGCGCGAGAACGGATGCACGCTCGGCGGGCGTCTCCCCGAGCAGAACCGCCGCGCGCACCGCAGCGGCCCACCTGCCGTCGCCGCCCCCCAGGAGAAAGGTGAGCGACTCGCGCAGCTGCTCCCCGCCGAACGGATCCGGCTGAAACAGCGACAGCTCCCAGCGATCGAGTGCCTCGCCCAGCTCGAGGTCCTCGTCGGCGGCGAGGAGCCTGCCCCGCAGCTCGGCGGCCAGGCGGCCGCGGAACTCGTCCAGCCGCGTGGGCTCGCCGTCCGGCTGCGTCGACGCGATCGGCAGAACCGGACGAATGCCGTAGGGGCGCCAGTCGAGCCGCTCGAAGAGCACCGGCCCAGCGGCGACCGGCCCCGACGTCGCGAGACGGAGCGCGGTCACGGCATCGGCGATCTCTCCCGGCGCATCGGGCACCTCCGGCTCGCCCTTGCGCAGACTGTGCTCGAGTTCGACCACGGCGAGCCGGTCCGGCTCCCGGGCGAAGTCCGGCGGCAGCAGTCCCTGCGCCTCCGGCCAGTGCGCGGCGAGCTCGCCGGTCGCGGAGTTGCGCACGCGCACGCCGTCGCCGAGGTCGACCGCCGTCCCGACCGAGAGGCCGACGAGCGGCGCGACGGCGGCGTAGACGTGTCCCTTGCCGAACAGCGACCGTTCGAGCTCGACGTAGGCGGCGTCGAACGCACGGTCGTCCCAGTCGAAGCCGCCGCACCCTTCGGCGGTCGAGATCAGCAGCGGCAAGACGACGGTGCGGAAGAGCGCATCGTCCTCGGTCGAGCGCCGGCCGGCGTGAGCGCGCGCGAAGATCCGCGCCGCAGGCTCGCGGCGGAGCTCCTCGAGCGCGAGCCGGGCGTCTTCGCGCCTCGCGAGGGCCGAAGCGCGCGTCTCGATGAACGTCCGCACGAGTGGGCGGTACTCGTACAGCGCCGGACGCCCGAGCGACTCGTGCTGCTCGAACGCGAACGGCACGTCCTCGTCGACGAACAGGCGGAACGCTCCGAGCGCGAACCCGCGCAGGGAGCGATAGAGGTGCGGAGCGCGCACGGCCACGCGGTTCGTTACTCCGCGGTCGGGCCCTCTCCTCTCTGGCAGCCGGGGCACCAGTACGCCATTCGCGCCGCGTCGCCGAGCGGCCACGACCGGATCGGCGTGCCGCAGCGCGGGCATCCGTGTCGCTTGCGCCGGTACACGCGGTGCCGTTCGGGCGCTCCGGCGAGGCGGCGGTGCATGAGACGCGCGGCGGCTTCGAGCGCGGCGCGCAGCTCCTCGTCGGTGGCCTCGGCGAGAGTGAGCCACGGCGACACGCGGGCCTCGAAGAGCGCCTCGCTCATCCACATGTTTCCGATGCCGGCGACCGCGCGCTGTAACTGCAGGGCTTGTCCGAGGGACTGTCCCTGGGGCAGGGCCCGAAGGTTCGTGACCATCGCGTCCACGTCGGGCGGCTCGGCGAGGATGTCGGGCCCGAGTCGCAGCCGCGCGCGCTCGCTCAGCTCGAGCACGGGCCCGTGCCAGAGCACCGCCTCGTTGGCCGAGCCGCGCAGCACGAGCCACGGGCCGTTGCCGGTGGCTCGGCCCGCGGGCTGCACGCGCCAGCGTCCCTTCATCCTCAGGTGGCTGCGCAGCGTGACGCCGCCCTCGAAGCGGAGGAAGAGGTTCTTGCCGACCGCGTCCACGGACTCGAGGCGCTTTCCGTCGAGACGCTCGGCGATGTTCTTCACCGCCGCGCGCGGGTTCGGCGTCTCGACGGCCAGGCGTTCGCCGACGAGCACCTGCAGCCGGCGTGCGGCACGCGCGAGCGCGTCGCCTTCCGGCACGGGCTACGGCCGCAGCACGGCGCGCCGCGGGCCCGCGAGGAAGCCTGCTTCGAGCAGGAGCGGCATGACCTCCGTCTCGCCGACCGGCCGGCCGTCGAAGCGCTCGACCGCGAGCCGCTTCGCGCCGCCGCGCTTCACGTGGCCGACGAGCGCGGCGAGCGCGGGCCTGAGCCACGCCTCGTCGGGCTCGCGCAGCGGCACGAGCGAGCGGCCTCCGCGCTCGACGAAGAGCGCCGCCTCGCCGCCGAGCAGCACGACATGCGCACCTGCGACTCGTGCCGCCCGCGCGCCCGCGCGCTTCGGCCACGGGAGGGCAGCGCCGTACGGCTGTGCCGGATCGGCCGCCGCAAGCACGAGCACGTCGGGCTCGTCGTCTTCCTGCGGACGGAGCTCTCGCAGCCGCTCGACCGCGCCGGGCAGCGCGAACTGCGCGCCCCCGAGACCTTCGACGAAGTAGCCGCGGCGGCAGACGCCGATCGTCTCGAGGTCGCGCAGCTCACCGTAGACGGCGCTGTACCCGCCGGCGATGCCTTCGCCGCGGACGCCGTCGCGCGTCACGATCCCCTGCCGCTCGAGCAGCAACTCGGCGAGCGCGCGACGCTCCGGGCGGTCGGGGAACAGGCGCGACGCGAGCGACCAGCGACCCTGCGTCGAGGTCACGTTGGCGCTGCGGTGCCGCGAGAAGCGACGCGGCCGCACGCGTTGCCGTTCCTGCGTCGCATAACGCCTGCCGGCGCGGAGCGGCGTCCACGCGTCGTTCGTCACCTCTCCCGCCCAGACGAGCTCCCACAGGGCGGGGAGCGCCGTCTCGGCGTCGAGCTCGGCCGCGGCGAGCAGGTCGAACCAGAACTCGGCGCTGCGCGCGAGCGTCTCGCGGATCCGGTCGTGCGCCTCGCCCTCGGGCGGAGGAGCCGCGGCGGGCGCGCCGAGGGCGGGGGCGTCCTCGCGGAAATAGACGGCGACGCGGTCGAGACCGGCCCCGACCCAGACGACCTCGCCGGACGCGCAGAGCTGGTCGAGCTGCGACGGCTGGTAGCCGCGCACCCGGCGCGGCAGCACCTCCGCCTCCCAGAGCGAGACCGGCAGCGGCAGTCCCTGCAGCGGCACGAGCGCCTCGCGGAGCGACGCGGTGCGGTCGATGCCGTGCCATGCGGGCAGGAAACGGCCGAGTGCGGCCTGCTCCGCGGGCTCGACCTCGCGCCGGAGCGCGGCAAGCGATGCACGGCGGAGTCGGCGCAGGACGTCGGGCTCGCACCACTCGCGCTCGGTGCCGCCGGGACGCAGCTCGCCGCGCACAAGCTGCTCGTCGCGCTCGAGCGCCTGGAGCTCGCCGTCCACGTCGCGGCCGAAGTGCTCGTTCGCCTCGCGCGTCGTGAACGGCCCGCGCCCGCGCGCGTAGCGGAGAACGAGCGTGCGCAGCGGCTCGTCGGGCGACTCGAGGAAGACATCGGGTAGGCCGCTCGGCGGCATGACGCCGAGCGCGTCGCGGTACCGGCCGGCGTCCTCCGCGGCGATCAGGCGCTCGTCGTCGCCGATGCGCGCGCGGAACGCACGCCGCTCTGCCTCGAGGACCGCCGCGTGCGCCTCGTCGAACTCGCCGGGCCTGAGGTCTCCGCGGAGCCGGAGCAGGTCGTGCAGCTCGTCCGCGCTCCGCGGCTCGGGTCTGAGCGAACGCTCGACCTCGGCGAGCGCGTCGGGATCGAGGAGGTCGCGCAGCTCCTCCTGCCCGAGGAGCTCGCGCAGCAGGTCGCGGTCGAGCGAGAGCGCCTGCGCGCGCCGCTCGGCCGGCGGCGTGTCGTCCTCGTACATGTACGTCGCGATGTAGTCGAAGAGCAGGCTCGAGGCATACGGCGAGGCAGAGCCCGTCTCCACGTCGATCAAGTCGAGCTCACGGGTTCGAAGTCCCTGGAGCAGCTGCTTCAGCGACGGGAGGTCGAAGACGTCGCGGAGGCACTCGCGGTACGTCTCGAGCACGATCGGGAACGCGGGGTACCGGCGCGCGACCTGGAGCAGCGACTGCGCCTTGAGCCGCTGCTGCCAGAGCGGCGTGCGCTCGCCCGGCCTGCGCCTCGGGATCAGCAGTGCCCGTGCCGCGTTCTCGCGGAAGCGCGCGCCGAAGAGCGCGCTCTGACCGACCTCCTGGACGACGAGGTCCTCGACTTCGTCCGGGCCGAGCAGCAGGTCGTCGGTCGCGGGAGGCGCGTCCGCGTCGGGCAGGTGGAACGCGATGCCGTCGTCCGACCAGATCGACTGCACCTCGATTCCGAGCGATTCACGCAGGCGCGCCGCCGCGGCCAGTGCCCAGGGCGCGTGCACCCGCGCGCCGAACGGCGTGAGGATGCAGACGCGCCAGTCGCCGATCTCGTCCCGGAAGCGCTCGACCACGACGGTCTTGTCCGACGGGACCGCGCCCGTCGCGGCCTGCTGGTCGTGCAGAAATTGCAACAGGTTCTGGGCGGAACGCTCGTCCAGGTCGGGTATGGACAGGCCCTTGGCCTTGTCTATACAAGGCCAACTCGCCGTTTTACGCGAGAACTCGCCGATCGCCCGGCCGAGCTCATAGGGCCGCCCCACACCTTCGCCCTTCCAGAACGGCACCGCTCCGGGCACCCCCGGAGCGGGCGAGACGAGGACGCGGTCGCGGGTGATCTCCTCGATGCGCCAGCTGGACGCGCCGAGCAGGAACGTCTGCCCCGCGCGCGCCTCGTAGACCATCTCCTCGTCGAGCTCACCGACGCGGCCGCCGCCGTCGACGAGATGGACGCCGTAGAGGCCGCGGTCGGGGATCGTCCCCGCGTTCGTCACAGCGAGCCGCGCCGAGCCCGGCCGACCGCGAATCACGCCGGCGGTCCGGTCCCAGATGATGCGCGGCCGCAACTCGGCGAACTCGTCGGACGGATACCGGCCCGCGAGCATGTCGAGCACGTTGTCGAGCTGCGTCCGCGGAAGGTCGGCGAAGGGGTAGGCGCCGCGCACGATCTCGTGCAGCTCGTCGACGGTGATCTCGTCCTCCGCGCAGATCGCGACGATCTGCTGCGCGAGCACGTCGAGCGGGTTGCGTGGGATGACCGTCTCCTCGATCGCGCCCGCCTGCATCCGCTGGGCGATCACCGCCGCCTCGAGCAGGTCGGCGCGGAACTTCGGGAAGATGCGCCCGCGCGACACCTCGCCGAGCGAGTGGCCGGCGCGCCCGATCCGCTGGAGCCCGCGCGCGACGGACTTCGGCGACTCGACCTGGATCACGAGGTCGACGGCGCCCATGTCGATGCCGAGTTCGAGCGACGAGGTCGCGACGAGGCAGGGGATCGCGCCGCGCTTCAGCAGCTCCTCGATCTCGACGCGCTGCTCGCGCGCAATGCTGCCGTGATGCGCGCGCGCAATCTCCAATGTTTCATGGGCTACACCGCCTTCGGCGTCCGCCGCCGCGAGCTCGTTGAGCCGCAGCGCGAGCCGCTCCGCGAGACGGCGGTTGTTCACGAAGACGATTGTCGAGCGGTGCTCACGGACGAGGCGCAGGATCTCCGGGTAGATCGACGGCCAGATCGACGTGCCGCGTCCCTCGCCGCTGCCGCCGGGCAGGCCCTCGAGGTCCGCTCCCGCCCCGGGCTCGCGCATGTCCTCCACCGGCACGACGACCTGCAGGTCGAGCTGCTTCGAGACACCGGCGTCGACGAGCCGGATCGGCCGGCCGCCCGAGACGAAGCGTCCGATCTCCTCGAGCGGCCGCTGCGTCGCCGAGAGCCCGATCCGCTGGATCGGCTCGCCCGCCAGCCGGTCGAGCCGCTCGAGGCTCAGCGCCAGGTGCGCCCCGCGCTTCGTCGCCGCGACCGCGTGCACCTCGTCGACGACGATCGTCCGGACCGCGCGCAGCATCTCGCGCGCGCGCGACGTGAGCAGCAGGAACAGCGACTCGGGCGTCGTGATCGAGGATGTCCGGGTGCTCGCGGAGCATCTGCGAGCGCTCGCGCTGCGTCGTGTCACCCGTGCGCACGGCGACACGTAGGTCCGAGTCGAGGCCCGCGAGCGGCCCGCGCAGGTTGCGCTCGATGTCGTAGTTGAGCGCCTTGAGCGGCGAGACGTACAGGAGCCGAAGTCCCTTGCCGGCGCCCTCCTGGGTCAGCCGGTCGATCCCGTAGAGGAACGCGGCGAGCGTCTTTCCGGAGCCGGTCGGCGCCTGGATGAGCGTGTGCTCGCCGGACGCGATCGCCGGCCACCCGAGCACCTGGGCAGGCGTCGGCGCGTCGAACGCACGCTCGAACCAGGCGCGCGTCGCGGGAGCGAAGACGTCGAGCACGTCCACCTCCCCAGGGTATTGAATCGGTACCCATGCGCTTCGACGTCCTCGTACTCGGTGGCGGCACCGCGGGCTGCGTCACGGCGGCGCGCCTGAGCGAGGACCCGGACGCACGGTCTGCCTCGTCGAGGCCGGGCCCGGACTACGGCCCGTACGGCGACGGCGGCTGGCCCGACGACATCCTCGACGCGCGCTGGCTCGCGTTCTCGCACGCGTGGGAGACCGACCGCGAGGATCGCTCGCAGCTCCGCGCGCGCATCCTCGGCGGCTGCTCGTCGCACAACGCCTGCGTCGTCCTCGAGGGCGCGCCCGCCGACTACGACGAGTGGGGCCACGGCTGGAGCTACGAGACGATCCGACCGTACCTCGACCGCGCCCGCAAGCAGCTCCGCACCCGGACGCTCGCCCGCGAGCAGCTGACACCGTGGCATGCCGCGTTCGTGGACGCCGCGCCGGATGCGATCGTCCATCCCGTCAACGTGGTGGAAAACGTGCGGTGGAACGCCTCGTTCGCCTATCTCGACGAGGCGCGCACGCGCACGAACCTGACCATTCTCGGCGACACGCTCGTCGACCGCCTGCTGCTGCACGCCGAGCACGCGACCGGCGCGTCGACGTCGTCCGGCGACATCGAGGCGAAAGCCGTCGTCCTCACGGCGGGTGCCTACGGCTCGCCGGGGATCCTGCTCCGCAGCGGGATCGACGATCTGCCCGTGGGCGAAGGGCTGAGCGATCACGTCGGCGTGGGCCTCGGCTTTGAGCCGACGGACGAGTACGAGCGCGCGATCCGCGCCTTCGCCGCGAAGCGTCGCGTTGCGATGGCGCAGGTCACGCTCCCGGTGCGCAGCACCCGCTGCCCCGAGGGCGTCTGCGACCTCTTTCTCTTTCCGGCGGTCGATCCGGAGGAAGAGGGCTACGCGATCAGCGTCGGGGTCTTCGCGATGAAGCCCGCGTCGCTCGGGTCGGTGCGCCTCGCGTCACACGATCCGCGCACACCCCTGCACATCGAGCACGGCTTCCTCGCCAACGACGAGGACGCGGCCGTGCTCGCGGATGGCGTCGAGGCGCTCCGCGAGCTCGCGCGCTCCGAGCCAATGCGCCGCTACGCCGTACGCGAGACGCGACCGGGGCCCGACATCGACGCCGCGACGCACGTGCGGACCACCGTGCGCGGCTTCTTCCATCCCACGGGAACCTGCGCGCTCGGACGGGTCGCAGACGCTGACGGCCGCATCCTCGGCTACCAGAACGTCTACGTCGCCGACGCGTCGTTCGTCCCGTCGATTCCGCGCGCGAACACAAACCTGACGGTCGCGGCGGTCGCCGAGAAGCTGGCCGAATCCCTCGGCGCTACTTGAGCGCGTACCAGAGGATCAGCAGCGCGATGATCAGCACGCCCGCGACGACGCCGATCACGAGCGTCACGCCGGTGAGCGCGCGGGCTGGCGTCGCGTCGTCGCGTCCGCGGGCGGTGTCGCGAACAGGATCGGTGCTCATGCGACCGCCCTTCCCGCGGCGCCCGTGAGTTAAGCCTTCTGGAGCGAGATGTTGAAGTGCGGCGAGCCGAGGCTGCTCATCAGCCGCACCCATAAGACGACGTAGAGCTCGGCCGCGCGGGCACCCGTGATGTCGCCGAGGTCGACGATCCGCTCACCCGGCCAGCCGAACGAGCCGAGCAGCTCGACGACCTGCGACCTCGCCCCCTCGTCGTTTCCGCAGACGAAGAGCACGTGGTCGCCCGGCACCTTCGACGGATCGGTCATCACATCGTTGTTGACCGTGTTGAGTGTCTTGACGACCCTCGCGTCCGGATATGCCCGCTGGATCCGCTCCGCGACGCTGTCGTCGATCGAGACGCCGACCGTCGGCGGGAACCCGTTGCTGAAGTCGAGCGCGTTCGAGACGTCCACGAGCACCTTGCCGGCGAGGTTCTTCGACCCGGCGGCCTCCAGCGCGTCGAGCGACACGTGCCCCGACGTCGCGTTGATCAGCAGCTCGGCCGGCGCCGCCGCGTCCGCATAGGAGACAGCGCCCTCTCGCGGCGTGCGCGTCCCGATCGAGACGGCGTGCCCGAGCCCGCGCAGCTTCGCTGCGAGCGTCTGCCCGACCGGTCCGGCGCCGAGGATCCCCACGCGCATTGCGTAGGATCATAGGCGTGCCCGACCGCCTCCATTTCACGGGCAACGACGAGGCCGACGCGCTCATCGCGCAGGACCCGCTCGCGCTGCTGATCGGCTTCGCGCTCGACCAGCAGGTGCCGGTCCCGACGGCGTTCACCGGCCCGCTCAAGCTCCAGCAGCGCCTCGGCAGCCTCGACGCGGAGACGATCGCCGGGATGGATCCCGGAAAGCTCGAAGCCGCGTTCCGCGAGAAGCCGGCGGTGCACCGCTTCCCCGGCAACATGGCACGTCGCGTGCAGGAGCTCGCCGCGACGATCGTCAGCGACTACGGCGGCGACGCGGCGCGCGTCTGGACGGACGCGAAGGACAGCGACGACCTGCGGCAGCGGATCGCCTCGCTGCCCGGCTTCGGCGAGATGAAGGTCAAGGCGCTCGGCGCCGTGCTCGCCAAGCGCTTCGGGGTCGAGGCGGCGCAGGGCCTCGCACCGAGCCACCCCACGCTCGGCGACGTCGACTCGCCCGAGGCGCTCGAGCGCTACCAGGCGATGAAGCGCGAGCACAAAGCGAAGATGCGCGCGCAGGCCTCGGCCTGATCCAGATACGGACGCTCGCCGACGGCGGCCAGTCGCCGCTCGAGATCGCGCGGCTGCTCGCGTCGTTCGTCGAGCGCGCCGAGCGCTCGCTCGACATCGCGATCTACGACGTCAATCTCAACGACGACACCGAGGCGGTCGTCCTCGGCACCCTGCGCGCGGCTGCGGATCGCGGTGTCAGAGTGCGGCTGCTCTACAACTTCGACCGGCGCCCGCCCGGCGCGGTCGCGCCGCCGCCGCCGAAGACCCGGCCCGACGAGATCGAGGCGCTGCCGATCGCGACCTGCGCCGTCCCGGGCTGGCCCGACCTGATGCACCACAAGTACATCGTGCGCGACGCGGCGTCCGTGTGGACAGGATCGACGAACTGGACCGACGACTCGTGGTCGCGCGAGGAGAACGTGATCGCCGTCGTCGACTCGGCCGAGATCGCGGCGCGCTACGCCGAGGACTTCGAGCAGCTGTGGCGGACGAAGAAGGTTCGACGTTCGGGCAGGGTCTCGACCGCCGCTTCCGACGGCGTGCGCGTCTGGTTCACGCCGAAGCGCGCGGAGAAGCTCACGCACCGGATCGCGAACGCGATCGACCAGGCCGAGCGGCGGATCAGGATCGCGTCGCCGGTCATCTCATCGGGGCTGATCCTCGGCGCGCTCGCCGAGGTGACGGGCGACGGCGACGTCGACCTCGCGGGCGTCGTCGACGCGACTCAGGTGCAGCAGGTGCTCGCCCAGTGGGCACAGAATCCGATCCAGACGTGGAAGGCGCCCGCACTGCGAACCGTGCTGTCGGCCTCGGCGTTCACCGGCAAGCGCTCGACGCCGTACGCGCCGGGCTCGGTGCACGACTACATGCACGCGAAGATGACCGTCTGCGACGACACCGTCTTCCTCGGCAGCTTCAACCTCTCGCATTCGGGAGAGACGAACGCGGAGAACGTGCTCGAGATCGAGGACGCGGCGATCGCGGATCGGATGGCCGCGTTCATCGACGAGGTTCGCGCGAAGTATCCGCCCGTCGAGCTGGCCGTCCGCGTGCGAGTGCGCAAACCGCACCGCTGGCCGTTCCGTAGGAAACGGTGATGAGCATCCGCATCGCCCTCGCCCTCCTTCTAGCCGTCGTCGCGCTCGCAGTGGTCGGTTGCGGCAGCGGCTACGGCGGCGGCGGTGGGACGAAGACGACGCCGGGCGGCGGCACGACGACGAGCTCGGGCGGCGGCTACTAGCGCAGGTCGCGCAACGCGACACGCGCGGCCGCGAGCCCGCAAAGCCCGTGCACACCGCCTCCCGGCGGCGTCGACGCCGAGCAGAGGTAGACCCCGCGTAGCGGCGTGCGCCACGGCAACGGCCGAAGCTGCGGCCGCGCCGCGAGCTGCCAGAGCGTGTTCGCGCCGCCGACGATGTCGCCGCCGACGTCGTTGCGGTTGTACGCCTCGAAGTCGCGCGGCCGCAGCACGTGGCGCGCGAGGATCGACGCGCGGAAGCCCGGCGCGAAGCGCTCGACCTGCTCCTCGATGGCGTCGGTCGCGTCGGCCTCCCAGCGCTGAGGCACGTGGCAGTACGCCCAGGCAGTGTGCTTCCCCTCCGGCGCGCGCGAGTCGTCGAAGAGGCTGTGCTGCACGAGGAGCACGAACGGCCGCTCGCCCGGGCCGCGTCCCTCCCACGACGCGCGCTCGGACTCCGCGATCTCCGCGTACGGGCCGCCGAGATGGACGGTCCCGGCACGGCGCAGCGCGTCGCTCGTCCACGGGATCGGCCCGTCGAGTGCCCAGTCGAGCTTGAACGCCGCCGGCCCGTGACGGAACCCGAGCGCGTACCGCGGCAGGCGCGCGATGCGAGCAAGCTCGCTCGGCGCGACGTCGCAGAGGATCGCGTCGGCGCGCGGCAATTCGTCGACGCGGCTGGACGTCACGATCTCGCCGCCGAGCTCGGACAGTTGCGCGGCGAGCGCGTCGACGAGCGCCTGCGAGCCGCCGCGCGGAAACGGCCAGCCGTCGACGTGCGCGGCCGCGCAGAGCGCGAGGCCGAAGCCGGCCGTCGCCGCGCGCTCGAGCGGCACGGCGGAATGCGCCGCGTTGCCGGCGAACAGCGCCCGGCCCCGCTCGGTCGTGAACAGCCGCGCGATCGCGCGCGCACTGAGGAGCCCGCGGACGAGCGACGGCCGCAGCCGCAGCAGGTCCCACCGCGACCAGCGCCTCGGCCACGCGCGCACGAACGGATCGACGAGCGCGCGGTAGTTCTGCGCGTCGGCGCCGAGGCCGTCGGCCGTCTCCTGCAATCCGCGCTCGAGGGTCACAGCGTCGCCGTCGAGCGCGTGCGCAGCCGGGACCGGCGGGTCGATCCACTCGACGTCGACGCCCTCGAACGCAGGCGAGCGCCGCGCGAGCGGCAGGATCGCCGCGCACACGTCGTGTCTGAACCCCGGCAGCGTGAGCTCGGCGGTGCGGCAGCCGCCGCCGATCGTGTCGCCGGCCTCGTGAACGGTCACGCGGACGCCTTCGCGCACGAGCTTCACCGCGGCCGCGAGCCCGTTCGGGCCCGAGCCGATGACGACGGCGCGCTTCAAGCGCGCTGCGCGCGTTCGGCCAGCGCGGCGAGCACGTCGGGGAAGTCGGCGCTGATGGCCGGCCCCACCTCTGGCCCCACGGTGTCGGCCGCAGGCCCGGAGATCTCCATCCTGTAGACGACGCGAACGCGATCGGCGGCGAGCCGCTCGATGCGATGCAGCGTGCGGACGAAGACCTCGCCGAGGTCTGCCTCGTCGACGAAGTGCTCCGGCTCGACCGCGTCGACGATCTTCAGCTCGATCGTGTCACCGTCGCCCGTCGTCATCGTGATCGTGCTGCCGGCGGCGAACGGCCCGGACAGCTCGCACTGTGCGACGTCCGCGTTCCATTCGCTCCAGCGCGGCACGTCGGCCCAGACCTGCCAGATCGCTTCGGGCGTTGCCGTCGTCTCGATCGCGTGCTCGGTCGTCCACATCGATGTCTCCCTTCAGTCGAGCCGCGTCCACGTGAGCTCGTGCTTCAGCGGCAGCCGGTACGGGCCGGAGAGGTACCGGCGAACCTGCGCGAAGAGCTCCGCTCGGTCGCCCGGCTCGAGCGCGGCGAGCGAGCTCGTCGTCGAGTACAGCTCGAGCAGCTCGTCCGGATCGACGGTCGTCGCCTCCTCGAAACGCTCGTACCGCAGCGGCTCGAACGGCGACTCGTCGAACGCGCCGTCCCACGGTGGGTTCCGCTGCGGCGCGAAGCGCTCCCACGGGCCGCGCAGCAGCTCGAGCGCCGCGTCCGGCAGCGGCGGCTCCGTCTCCCACCAGTGCGTGTGGACGATCGCGAGCCCGCCGCGCGGACGCAGCACGCGCGCGATCTCGGCGATCGCCGCCGAGGTGTCGAACCAGTGGAACGCCTCGCCGACGAAGACGCCGTCGACGCTCGCGTCCTCGAGCGGGATCGCCTCGGCCGATCCGGGGAGCACTTCGCCGTCGGCGATGAGCGCCCGCATCGCGTCGTTCGGCTCGACCGCGACGACGTGCGCGAAACGGAGCGCGAGCTCGTGCGTCAGCCGTCCCGTGCCCGCGGCGAGGTCGAGCACGCGCGCTTCGCCGGCGAGCGCGAGCTCCGCCTGTGCACTGTCGAGCAGCTCCTGCGAGTACGGCGGCCGGACGCGGTGGTACGTCTCGGCGACGTTGCCGAAGCTCAGCCGGATGAGCGGATCGTCCACGTCAGCTCGGTGCGCAGCGGAAAGACGTAGTCGCCCGGCGGCAGCATCGCGCCGAGCTCGGCGAGGATCTCCTCTCGGTCGTCGCGCATCGCGATCCAGCTGACGCTCGCGGCGAGCGCGAGCACGTCGTCGCGCGGGCTCACGTGCTCGTGCTCGACGACCTCCTCGTGCTTCTCCCCGAAGGGAAAGCGGTCGAGGACGTTCTCGTCCGGCGGTTCGGGCCGGCCGGCGTCGTGCAGCTCCTCCATGCGAGCGTTGTACTCGGGAGGGACGGTGGGCGTGCCGTTCGGGACGTTCCAGAGCAGCGCGAGCACGCCGCCGGGCCGGAGCACGCGCGCGATCTCGCCGACCGCCGTGTCGTTGGCGAACCAGTGGAACGCCTGACCCGCGAAGACCGCGTCGACCGATGCGTCCTCGAGCGGGATCGCCTCGGCCGCGCCGGCGCGTACGTCGGCTTCCGGAGCGCGCGCTTCGAGCACCGCGCGCAGCTCGTCGAGCGGCTCCACGGCGATCACGCGCGCGTACCGGTCTGCGAGGACGCGCGTGAGCTTGCCGGTGCCGGCGCCGAGATCGAGGACGGTCACGTCGCGGTCGAGCGGCACCCTGTCGAGGACCGCCGCCGCGTACGTCGGCCGCCCGCGGTCGTACTCCGCCGCCGCGCGACGGAACGCCTGGTTCTGCCGGGTCAGCCGACTCCCGCGAGCAGGAAGGCGCGATTCTCCTTGAGCATCTCGCGGGCGATGACGAGGCGCTGGATCTGGTTCGTCCCCTCGTAGAGCTGCGTGATCTTCGCGTCGCGCATCATGCGCTCGACCGGGTACTCCTGGATGTAGCCGTAGCCGCCGAGCACCTGCACGGCGTCGGTCGTCACGTCCATCGCGACGTCGGTGCAGTAGAGCTTCGCCATCGCGGAGATCTTCGTCAGCTCGGCGCCGTCCGCGCCGACGTCGATGAGCTGCCCGCACTTGTAGAGGAGCCCGCGCGCCGCTTCGCACTTCGTCTCCATGTCGGCGAGCATGGCCGCGATGAGCTGGTGCTGGCCGATCGGCTTGCCCATCGTCTCGCGCGACTTCGCGTACTCGAGCGCGTAGTCGGTCGCTCCCTGCGCCAGCCCGAGCCCCTGCGCGCCGATCCCCGGGCGCGAGCGGTCGAGGATGCGCATCGCGATCTTGAAGCCCTCGCCCTCGGCGCCGAGCCGGTTGGCCTCGGGGATGCGGCAGTCGTTGAAGAAGACCTCGCCGGTCGTCGAGCCCTTGATGCCCATCTTCGGCTCGATCCGCCCGACCTCGAAGCCGGGCGTGTCGGCCTCGACGACGAACGCCGAGATGCCCGAGTGGCCTGCGTCGGGATCGGTCTTCGCGAACACCGTGTAGACGTGCGCGACGCCCGCGTTCGTGATGAAGCGCTTGCCGCCGTTGAGGACGTACTCGCCGTCGTCGCGGCGCGCGGTCGTGCGCATCGCGGCGGAGTCGGAGCCCGAGCCCGGCTCGGTGAGCGCGTAGGCCGCGAGCCATTCGCCCGACGCGAGCTTCGGCAGGAAGCGCTGCTTCTGCTCCTCGGTGCCCGCGAGCTTGAGCCCGAGCGACCCGAGCTCCTGCACGGCGATGATGAGGCCGCTCGTAGCGCAGACCTTCGAGACCTCTTCGATCGCGACAAGCGTCATCAGCGCAGAGGCGCCGATGCCGCCGTGCTCCTCGTCGAAGAGGATCCCGAAGATCTCGTTGTCGCGGAAGAGCTCGACGACGTCCCACGGGAACTCGGCGCTCTTGTCGATCTCCGCGGCGCGCGGCGCGATGCGCTCGCGCGCGAGGTCGCGAACGAGGTCGCGAATCTCGCGCTGCTCGTCGGTCAGCGGGTCGACAGACACCGCGACAAGTCTACGCGGGGAATTACGGACGGCGGCTCAGCGCGGCGCCTGATCCGCATTGCTGTCGCGGGCAGCAGACTCCGACGAAACGAAAGGAACACCGATGATCCGCATGTTGTCCGTTCTCGCAGTGGCAGGCGCCTCGCTTCTCCTCGCGGCAACCGCGAGCCCACAGACCGGAACGACCTTGACGATCAGGCACCAACTGCGCGGCTGTCATTCGTGGTCGGTCAACGGCGGTGCTTTCAAGCCGTCGCAGTCCGTGACAGTGACAAAGAGCGCGTCGCTCACGATCGTGAACAACGACGTGATGTCGCACAAGCTCGTGAAGGTGTCCGGCCCGGCGCTCGCGCTCACGAGCGCGAACATGAACCACGCCGGCGCGACGACGCACGTGAAGTTCGCGAGGGCCGGCGTCTACACGTTCACCACGAAGGCCGGCGACGACTACATGAAGGGCGTCAAGACGATCGGCGAGGACAACGTCCTCAAGCTGAAGGTGACCGTGCGCTAACGGTTGTGACAGACGGCCTCGACGTTGTTGCCGTCAGGGTCGAGGACGAACGCGCCGTAGTAAACGGCGTGGTAGACGGGCCGCTCACCGGGCGGCCCGTTGCTCTCGTAGCCCGCCGCGACGGCGGCGCGGTGAAACTGGTCCACCGTCTCGTTGTCGGGCACGCCGAAGGCGATGTGCAGGTTCTCGGTCCGCGGCCGGCCGTCGTGCACGAGCGCGTACGACCGTCCGCCGCCGGCGATGTGGAAGCGCTCTGGCCGCGTCTGCGCGATACGCACGCCGACCACCGGCGCGATCGTCTCGTAGAAGCGCTTGGTCGCATCGAGGTCGGAGACGCCGATCCACATGTGATCGATGTAGTTGTCGCCGGGGCGCGGCTCTTCGGTGTGGATCGCCTCGGCGCTGTTGCCGTCCGGGTCGCGCAGAAAGCCGCCGTAGTAGGTCTCCGAGTACTGCGGCCGCTCGCCCGGCTCGCCGTCGCTCTCGTATCCCGCGTCGACGCCCGCGTGCCAGAACGCTTCGACGTCGGCACGCGAGCGCGCGACGAACGCGACGTGCAGGTTCCGCGTGACGGGCTTCTCGTCGCCGGCCTGCGAGATGCCGAAGTCGTTCCACTCGTCGAAGTGCTCGCCCGGGTGTGTGATCTCGTAGCCGAGCACGCGCAGCACGAGCTCGTAGAACCGCCTGCTCGCGCCGCGGTCGGAGACGCGGATCCCGACGTGATCCCACATGTCCGTGAGATTCTTCCAGCGTGATCCTCGAGAACGGGGTCATCCGCACGCTCGACCCGTCGCTGCCGGTCGCGCGGTCGCTCGCGATCGCCGGCGACCGCATCGCAGGCGGCGTGGGCACGCACGAGACGGCGCTTGCCTCGCCGGAGGTCGTCGATCTCGGCGGCCGCTGCGTGCTTCCGGGGTTCACGGACTCGCACGTCCACTTCGTCGCGTGGGCGCTCGCGCAACACGAGGTGCGCTTCGAGGGGACGCGGACGCTCGAGGAGGCCGTCGAGCGCGTGCGGGCGGCGGTTGGATCCGTGCCGCCGGGAGGCTGGCTGCGGGGCCGCGGCTGGCGCGACGGCGACTGGTCTCCTTCGGTCGCACCGACACGGCAGGTGCTCGACGCGGTGACCGGCGACGTCCCGACGGCGCTGACGGCCCGCGACGGCCATTCGCTGTGGCTGAACTCGGCTGCGCTCGCGCACGGCGACGGCGACCTGCGCGCCGAGGGCGGCGTCGTCGAGGTCGACGAGCAGGGCGAGCCGACCGGCGTCCTGCGCGAGGAGTCGGCGTGGCTCTTCCGCGAGAAGTTCGTCGAGGCGTCGTACAGCGAGAGCGAGGCGCTGGCCGCGGTGCGCGAAGGGCTCAAGCTCGCTGCGTCGCGCGGCGTGACGGCGATCCACGCGGCGGTCACGAACGAGGACCGCTGGATCGGCGGACTGCCGTTCTTCGAGCAGTTGGACTCTGTTGACGGGTTGACCCTGCGTGTGTGGCAGTGGATCCCGCACCAGTACGCGCGGGAGGTCGTGCAGCTCGGACTGCGCTCGCGCTTCGGCAGCCCATTCCTCCGGCTCGGGGCGCTGAAGGCGTTCATGGACGGCACGCTCGGCTCGCAGACCGCGCTGCTCCTCGACGGCAGCGGCGTGCGCATCACGTCGCGCGAGGAGCTCGAGGAGCTGATCCGCGTCGGCGCGCAGGCGCGCTTTCCCGTCGCCGTGCACGCGATCGGCGATCAGGCCAACCGCGACGCGCTCGACGCGTTCGAGTCGACGCAGGACGTGTGGCGCCCGCTCGGCCTCCGGCATCGCATCGAGCACGCGCAATGCCTCGCGCCGGAGGACGTGCCGCGCTTCGCGCAGCTCGGGATCGCGGCGTCGGTGCAGTTCGTGCATGCGACGTCGGACCGCGCGCTCATCGAGCGCTTCTGGCCGGACCGCGCGGACCGCGCGTACCGGTTCCGCTCGCTCTGGGAGAGCGGCGCCGTCGTCGCGAACGGCTCGGACGCTCCGGTCGAGGAGCTCGATCCGCTCGCGGGCATCCGCTCGGGCCTCGCGTGGCGCGAGGAGGAGGCGCTGACGCTCGAGCAGGCGCTCGAGGCGACCTGCGTCACGCCGGCGTGGCTCACGTACGAGGAGCGCCGTCGCGGCAAGCTCCTCCCCGGCTACCTCGCGGACCTCGTCGTGCTCTCGACGGATCCGTTCGAGGACCTCGACGGCTGCGAGGTCGTCGCGACGATGACGGGCGGTCGCTGGGTCCATAACCCGCCGCCCTGGGAGTAGGATCGCGGCGCGATGGCGGTCGCAACCGAACATCGCGTCTCGCGCGACGACGTGATCTGGAGCTTCGGGCCGAACCTCGAGCCCGTGCTCGAGGTCGAGCCGGGCGCCGTCGTCACGTTCGAGACGAACGACTGCTTCACCGGTCAGATCGCGTCCGAGGAGGACCTCGTCACGGCGATCGACTTCGCGCGAGTGAACAGCGCGACGGGGCCGGTGGCGGTGCGCGGCGCGGAGCCCGGCGATTCGCTCGTCGTCGAGATCCTCGACGTGCGCCCGGGGCCGCGCGGGTTCGCGACGATCATCCCCGAGTTCGGCCAGCTGATCGACGACGTGGAGTCGCCGGTGACGTTCGTCTTCGAGGTCGAGGGCGACACCGTGCGCATGAACGAGCGCATCTCGTTCCAGGCGCGGCCCATGGTCGGCGTCGTCGGCGTCGCGACCGGCGGCGAGGAGGTCGCGAACGGCTGGGCCGGGCGGCACGGCGGCAACCTCGACAACCACCTCCACGGCCGCGGCGCGCGCATCTACTTCCCGGTGCAACAGCCCGGCGGGATGTTCGCGGTCGGCGACATGCATGCCGCGATGGGCGACGGCGAGATCTGCGGGACGGGCGTCGAGATCGCCGGCGAGCTGGACGTCCGCTTCGACCTCGTCAAGGGCAAGCAGGCGAAGTGGCCCGTGACGGAGCTCGAGCGCGCTTGGGTCACGCACGCGACGTCGGGCGGCGACGTGCAGGAGGCGCTGCAGCTGGCGAGCGAGGAGGCGGCCCGGGCGCTCGTCGACGAGTGGGGCTTCAGCAAGGAGGAGGCGTTCGTCTTCCTCTCGGTGGCGTGCGACCTGAACATCTGCCAGGCGTGCCAGCCGTCGCCTTTCTCGTCGATCGCGCGCGTCGCGATCCCGAAGACGTCGGCGACGCCGCGTCCGTTCGCCTAACGGATCGCGTCTCGGCCAGACATGTCCGGGGTCTGACCCCAGACATGTCCCGTCGAGCAGCGTTGCCGGTGACAAAGGCGTGACGATTCATCCACGAAACCGTCGCCCGGCGAGCCGCGGTGTCCTGCGGCAGCGCGGCCGCCGAGAGCCGGGCGTCTCTTCGGGACAGGGCCGGGGTCTGACCCCGAACATAGCCCGTATGGACGTGGCTACTTGAGCGCGGAGAGGCGCGTGTAGAGCTCGCGCGCGATGTCCACTCCGAGCGGCAGGTACTCGAGGAGGACGCGTTCGTTCGGCGAGTGGATGTTCGACTCCGGTGTCGCGATGCCCGTGAGAATCGTCGGAATGCCGTTGTCGACGAGCGCCGGGACGATCGGCAGCGTCCCGCCCGACCGCGAGAGCAGCGGCCTCGTCCCCATCACGTGCTCGAACGCCTCGAGCGCGATCTGCACGGCCGGCTCGTCCGGCGACACGAGTCCCGGCGGCGCGGCGCCGCGGAGCTGCAGCTCGATCTCGGCACCTGCGGGCGCCGCCTCGCGGATCAGCCGCTCGACGGCCGCAGCGATCGTGCTTATGTCCTGTCCCGGCGCGAGCCGCACGGAGAAGTTGGCCTGCGCAGCGACCGGGATCGTCGTGTTCGGGAGCCCCGGCTTGCCGCCGAGGATCCCGTTGACGTCGACCGACGGCTCGGCCGTCGTGCGCAGGTGGAACTCGTCCGCAGCGCCGGCGTCGTACGGCACCGCGCCCGCGCCGCGGAGCGCATCGGCACCGGAGGTGAGCTCGTTCCAGCTCGCGCGTTCCTCGTCGGACGGCGGCTCGATGCCCTCGCGTAACGCCTCGGGCAAGCGCCCGTCGCGCGGCATGATGCCGCCGAGCGCCTGCATCAGCGCATGCGTCGCGTTGAGCGCGGCGTTGCCGAAGATGCCGGAGTGAAGGTCGCGCGCCCCGCTTCGAACCTGCAGCTCGAATGACATCACGCCGCGCGTCCCCGTGCACACCGCCGGCACGCCGCGGCGTTCCATCGCCGAGTCGAAGATGATGCACGCGTCGGCACCGCGCTCGTCGTTCGCGAGGAACTCGACGATCGACTGCCCGCCGATCTCCTCCTCGCCGTCGCACGCGATCCGCAGATGAACGGGCAGCGCACCGTCCGCGGCGAGGAGGGCTGCGCCCTTCAGGAGCGTCCAGAGCTGGCCCTTGTCGTCCGCCACGCCGCGCGCATAGATCCACTCGTCGCGAATCGTCGGCTCGAACGGCTCGCTGTCCCAGAGCTCGAGCGGCGCCGGCGGCTGCACGTCGAAGTGGCCGTAGACGAGGATCGTGGGCGCGTCGCCGTCGCCCGACGACGCGGGAATGTCCCCGATGACAAGCGGCTGCGAGTCGGTCTCCTGCAGCTCCGCCTCTCCCCCCGCACGGCGAACGAAGTCGCGCACCCACTCCCCCGCCCGGCGAACGTCGCCAGCATGCTGCGGATCCGCGCTGACGCTCGGAATCCGCAGCAGCTCGGAGAGCTCGTCGAGCCAGGCCTGGTCCACGAGCGAGGAGTCTAAGCATCCTCAGCGCAACATCTCGCCGGCAGGGCGGCTTCGCCGCCCTGCTCATTCACATAGCGCGAAGCAACGCGCCCGCAAGAGCCGCCCAATGCACGCGCGCGAAGCGCGCCTGCATGGTCTCAGTCGCGCGAAGTGCGGAGCACTTCGCGCGAAAGCCGAAGCGAAGCGAGGCGCTAGGCGACGTCGCGCAAAATCTGCGCGTCCGCGAGCGCGCGGAGCTTCTTCAGCGTCTGATTCTCGATCTGCCGGATGCGCTCGCGCGTCACGTTGAACGTGCGCCCGACCTCGTCGAGCGTGCGCGGGTGCTTGCCGTCGAGCCCGTAGCGGAGGATCAGCACCTGGCGCTCGCGCACGGAGAGCTTGTGCAGCAGCTTCTCGAGCGTCTCGCGGCGGAGCGTCGTCTCCGCGGCCTCGTCGGGAAGCGGCGCGCTCTCGTCGGTGATGAAGTGGCCGAACTCCGACTCCTCCTCGTCTCCGACCGGCTTCTCCAGCGAGACCGGCGTCTGCGAGCTGCGGCGGATCTGCTCCACCTCGTCCGGCGACAGGTCGAGATCGAACGCGATCTCGGCAGCCGTCGGCTCGCGGCCGAGCTCGGCGCGGAGCTTGCGCTCCGAGCGGACGATCTTGTTCAGCTTCTCGACGACGTGGACGGGCATGCGGATCGTGCGCGCCTTGTCGGCGAGCGCCCGCGCGACGGCCTGGCGGATCCACCACGTCGCGTAGGTCGAGAACTTGAAGCCCTTGCGGTAGTCGAACTTCTCGGCTGCGCGGACGAGGCCGATCGTCCCCTCCTGGATCAGGTCGAGGAAGGGCAGGCCCTGGTTGCGGTAGCGCTTCGCGATCGAGACGACGAGGCGCAGGTTCGCCTCGATCATCTCCTGCTTCGCGCGATGCTCGCCGCGCTCGATGCGCTTCGCGAGCTCCACCTCCTGCGCCGCCGTGAGCAGCTCGACGCGGCCGATGTCCTTGAGGAACAGCTGCAACGAGTCCGTCGACGTCTCCATCGCCGACTCGCGAGGCTGCTCGTCGAGATCGGCGGCAGCCGCCGACACGATCTCGACCTGTTGCTCCTCGAACGCCTGGTACAGCTCGTCGAGCTGTCCGGTCTCGAGGTCGTAATCGTCGAACGCGAGTGCGATCTCCTCCGCCGTGACCGTGCCGTTCTCACGGCCGGACTCGATCAGCGCGCGCGCCTCGTCCGTAGCGAGGACGTCCTCGACGCGCCTTGGCTCTGCCTGAACCTGGGTCAAACGCTCCCCCACCCCTCTCGTCTGCCGATTGACGAGCACCTTCTTTCGAGCTGGCAGTGTTGCAACGAGTGCGGACAACCGCCATAGGCCGGACGGCTCATCTTTTTTTCATTTGGTCCTAACATTCTCAAGACGCTTTAACAGTAGCCGCGCTTCCTTTCCATAGTTGGATTTCTCGTTTTTCGCAAGGGCGAGGCGCAGTTCTTTCCTGGCCTGTCCGAACGCGCCGAGCCAGATCGAGAGCAATCCGAGGTGGAAGCGAACCGTCTGCGCTTGCGGGAAGCGGCGCACGAGCGGCCCGAGCCGGGCGAACGCGCGGGACGGATCGTCCTTGTCGTAGAGGCCGACGGCGGCCGCTACCTGGGCGTCGGGATTGCCCGGCGCGAGCTTGGCCGCTCGCGCGAACAGCCGCTCCGCCGAGACCGGGCGCCCGCTCGCCTGGAGCCGGACGCCGCGGACGATCAGCCGGCGCACGGCCGTGTCCGCTCGGGCGCTGCTCGGCTCGAACTGCGGCAGGCCGCGCGGCGAGTCCGGGTGGAGTAGGTCGCCGGCGCGGACGGCGGACGGCGTGTCCGGCTCGAGCCGCTTCGCCTGCCGCCACGCCGCGAGTGCCGCCTCGTCATCGCGGCGCCAGAAGAGCGCCAGCCCGAGGTTGAGCCGCACGAACGACGAGCGCGGGCTCCGGTTCGCGAGGCTGCTCAGCCGCGGGACGTCGCCGACCGCCCCTCTGACCTCGGCGGAGAGCGCCGCCGGCGCCGTCCAGTCCGCCGCGAACGGGGGCTTGCCCGGCCGCGGTCCGGGTGGATGATCGGCCGTGAGCGCGGTGACCGCCACGACGAGGCCGGCCGCCGCGGCGGCGATCACGCCGACGAGTGTGTAGATCCGGGCGCGGGGGGACACCGGAAGAACCTAGCCGCCGCTACCGTTTTCAACAGGACATGCCGACCTACCGCGAGCACCTGGCCCAGATCAAGAGCGAGATCGAGCAGATCGACTCGCGCCCGCTGTCCGACGCGCTGGCCGCGGACTCGCCGCCGCTCTTGATCGACGTCCGCGAGCAGGACGAGTGGGACGAGGGCCACATCCCGAGTGCCGTCCACATCCCACGCGGCAACCTCGAGTCCCGCATCGAGCGGATCGCACGCGACCGGTCGCAGCCAATCGTCATCTACTGCGCTGCCGGAAACCGGTCGGCCTACGCGGCGAAGACGCTCGAGGAGCTCGGCTACGAGCACGTCAGCTCGCACGCGCCGGGCTACACGGGCTGGAAGCGGGACGGCTTCCCGACCGAGCTCTCGCGCGCGCTCGAGCCCGAGCAGCGCCGCCGCTACTCGCGGCACCTGCTCATCCCCGAGGTCGGTGAGACCGGTCAGCTGAAGCTGCTCGACTCGCGCGTGCTGCTGATCGGCGCCGGCGGCCTCGGCTCGCCGTCATCGCTCTACCTCGCAGCCGCAGGCGTCGGCACGCTCGGCATCGTCGACGCCGACGTCGTCGACGAGACGAACCTCCAGCGCCAGATCGTCCACTCGACCGCGCGCCTCGGCGAGCCGAAGGTGCGCTCGGCGGCCGAGACGATCGAGGCGCTGAACCCGGACGTCAACGTCGTCCAGTTCGAGGAGCGCCTGACGTCCGAGAACGCCGACCGGATCATCGGAGCCGGCTGGGACGTGATCGTCGATGGCGCCGACAACTTCCCGACGCGGTACCTCGTGAACGACGCCTCGGTCTGGCACGACGTGCCGGTCGTCCATGGCTCGATCTACCGCTTCGAGGGCCAGGTGACGGTCTTCAAGCCGAAGGAGGGGCCGTGCTACCGGTGCCTGTTCCCGCAGCCGCCGCCGCCCGAGCTGGCGCCGTCGTGCGCCGAGGGCGGCGTGCTCGGCGTCCTGCCGGGGATCATCGGCTCGCTGCAGGCGAACGAGACGCTGAAGCTCGCGCTCGGGATCGGCAATCCGCTGATCGGACGGCTGATGCTCTTCGACGCGCTGACGGCGACCTTCGACGAGGTGGCGCTGCGCCGGGACCCGAACTGCCCGGTCTGCGGCGACTCGCCGACCATCACCGAGTACATCGACTACGTCGAGTTCTGCGCCGGACCGACACACGCGTGAGCATCGTCCGCATCCCACCGACGCTGCGCGACGAGGCGGGCGGCGAGCGTCAGGTTCTCGCCGAGGGCGCCACCGTCCGCGAGGTGCTCGACGACCTCGCCGACCGCTATCCCGCGCTCGCCGCGCGGATCCTCGACAACGGCGGCATCGCTCCGTTCGTGAACGTGTACGTCGAGGGCGAGGACGTGCGCACACGCGAGGGCCTCGACACTCCCGTCGGCGACGCCTCGACGGTGATCCTGCTGCCGGCCATGGCCGGCGGTTGACGACGCCGGTCCAAAAGCTCTACGAGGTCTGGGCCGGCGACTCCGAGTTGCGCACTGCGCTCGGACAGAGCCTCGACCCGCGCGGCACGGACTGGCTCTTCGCGGTGTTCGCGGGGCTCGGCCCCCATGCAGGAGACCTCGTCCTCGACGCGGGCGCGCGCGACGCCGTCCACGCGATCAGGCTCGCGCGCGAGCAAGGCGTCCGCGCGGTCGCGCTCGATCCGCTACCGCTGCACTGCTCGCTCGCGCGGGAACGCATCGCCGATGCGGGCCTGACGGACGAGATCGACGTCGTCGAGGGAGCGCTCGAGGAGCTGCCTTTCGAGGACGCGTCGTTCGACTGGATCTGGTGCCGCGACGTGCTCGTCCACGTCGACGCGGAACGCGGGCTCGCCGAGTGCGCGCGCGTGCTCCGCCCCGGCGGCGCGTTGCTCGCATACGTGACGCTCGCGACCGAGCGGCTCGAGCCGTTCGAGGCGGAGGAGCTCGTTCGCGGGTTGGCGCTGCGGCCGTCGAGCTTGGACGCTGCCCGGCTCGAAACGGCCGCGGAGGCCGCGGGCCTCGTGCTCCGCTCCGTCGAGCGGCTCGGCTCGGAGTGGCGCGAGCGGCTGCTCGAGGACGGCGAGTGGGACGTCCGCCGGGACCTGCTCAAGCTCGCGCGTCTGAGGCGGCGTGACGCCACGCTCGTCGAGCGGTTCGGGGAGGAGGCCGTCGACGCCGCAGCCGGAGGGCTCGCCTGGGGCGTGTACCAGGTCCTCGGCAAGCTCTGCCCGACCGTGTACGTGTGGGAGCGTCGTGCGTAACGGCGTCGCGACTTCGCTCCTCGACCTCGTCGGCGACACGCCGCTCGTCGAGCTGAGCCACTTCTCTCCGAAGCCGTCGGTGAGGGTCTACGCGAAGCTCGAGGGCCAGAACCCGACCGGCTCGATCAAGGACCGCGTCGCGAAGGCGATGCTCGACGGCGCCGATCTGCAGCCGGGCGCGCGAGTGCTCGAGCCGACGAGCGGCAACACCGGCATCTCGCTCGCGCTCATCTGCAAGCTGCGCGGCTACGAGCTGACGTGCGTCATGCCGGAGAACGCGACCGAGGAGCGCAAGCGCCTGCTCGAGCTGTACGGCGCGAAGATCGTCTACTCACCGGGCGACCAGGGGTCGAACGGAGCCGTCCGGCTCGCGCAGGAGCTCGTCGAGAAGGACCCATCGCTCTTCATGCCGTTCCAGTACGCGAACGAGGCGAACCCGCGCGCGCACTACGACGGCACCGGCGCCGAGATCGTCGCCGCTCTCGACCGAGTCGACGTCTTCGTCGCCGGCCTCGGCACGGGAGGCACGCTGATGGGCGCCGGCGCGCGCCTGCGCGAGCGCTGGCCGGACGTCGTCGTCGCGGCCGCGGAGCCGTTGCCGGGCGATCCCGTGATGGGGCTTCGTTCCCTGGACGACGGCTACGTACCGCCGATCCTCGACGTGTCGAAGCTCGACCGGAAGGTGCTCGTGTCGAACGCGGAGTCGGTCGTCGGCGTGCGCGACCTGCTCGCGAAGGAGGGCCTTTTCGCCGGCGTCTCGGCCGGCGCCGTGGCCCACGTCGCGCGCAAGCTCGCGTCGGAGCTCGAGGAAGGCGTCGTTGTCTGCGTCCTCGCCGACGCGGGCTGGAAGTACCTCTCGGCCGCCTTCTGGGAGGCGGCGGACGTCGAGCGCGCGATGGAGGAGAGCGTCTGGTGGTGATCCCGCCGGAGATCCGCGCCGAGCTCGCGGGGCACGCGCAGGCGGAGGCGCCGAACGAGGCGTGCGGCCTGATCGTCCTGCGCGACGCCCGGGCTGAGCGCTACGTCCGAGGGCGCAACACGCTCGAGTCACCGTATCGCTTCCAGCTCGAGGTCGATCCAGACACGTGGTTCCTCGAGGACGAAGGCTACGAGCTCGCGGTCTTCCACTCGCACCCAGAGACCGCGCCGAGGCCCTCGCGAACCGACATCGAGAACGTCGGCCTCTGGTCCGGCAAGCCGTACGTGATCTATTCGCTCGCCCGTGACGAGCTCGCAGGCTGGCGGATCCTTGAGGGCACGTTCGAACCGCTCCAGCTCGAGTAGCTTCACCTGGCCCGCAAGGACGTGTCCCGAGTCCTGGACTGCGGCCATGTACCGACGAGACGTCGGGTCCCAACAGGAGCCGCATGGACAGCGCAATTGCCCAGCTCAGGCACATGTCCTGAGTCCTGGACTCGGGACATCTGTTGCCGCTAGCCCTCCGCCGCGACCTGCTCTGGCGGCGGCGGCACGAACGTCACCGTGAGCCGCTGGATGCGCGACCCCTCGACGTCGTCCACGCGGAAGTGGACGCCGTCGTAGTCCACCTCGTCGCCGGGCTCGGCGCCGCGCCCGAGCAGGCCGAAGACGAAGCCGGCAACCGTGTGGTAATCCTCCTGCGGCATCTCGACGCCGAACTGCTCGTTGAAGTCGTCGATCGGGAATGTGCCGTCGATGCGGATCGTGTTCTCGTCGATCCGCTCGACCGACTCGTCGGGTAGGTCGAACTCGTCCTCGATCTCGCCGACGATCTCCTCGAGCACGTCCTCGAGCGTGACGATGCCCTCCATGCTCCCGTACTCGTCGATCACGATCGCGAGGTGCTGGTTCTGGTTCCGGAACTCCTTCAGCAGGGCCGCGAGATCCTTCGTCTCGGGAACCATGTACGAGGGCCGTACGAGGTCGGCGATCTCGACCGACGCGATCCCGCGCTCGTGCATCGCCTGGATCAGGTCGCGCACGTGCAGCACGCCGACGATGTCCTCGAGCGAGCCGCGGTAGACGGGATAGCGCGTATACGGCGACTCGAGCACCGCCTGCAACGCCTGCTCGGGAGGCAGCTCCACGGACAGCGCGACGACCTCGGGCCTCGGCACCATGACGTCGGAGACCTCCTTGTCCGCGAAGTCGAAGACCTTGTAGAGCATCTCCTGCTCGCCTTCCTCGATCTCGCCGCGCTCCGTCGATTCGCTCACGAGCATCTTCAGCTCGGCCTCCGAGTGCACGGCGCCTTCCGCTCCCGGCTCCTCGAGCCCGAAGAGCCCGAGCACGAACTGCGTCGATCGCCGAAGGAGCCAGATCAGCGGCATGAAGACGGTGAAGAACGCCCGCACGGGCGGTGCGACCACCAGTGCCGTTCGCTCGGAGTGACCGAGCGCGATCGCCTTCGGGACGAGCTCGCCGATCACGACGTGAAAGAACGTCAGGAGCAGGTACGCGATGATCACGGCGAGCACCGTCGCGAGCACGGGATCGAAGAGGCGCGTCAGCGCGTGCTCGCCGAGCGCACCGATTCCCAGCGACGTGAGCGTGACGCCGAGTTGCATCGCCGCGATGAAGCGCGGCGGCGAGTCCGTGACCAGGAGAACCCCGCGGGCGCGGCGACTGCCGTAGTGCGCGAGCTCCTGCATGCGCGTGCGGCGTACGGTGACGAGGCCGTACTCGGCCGCGACGAAGAACCCGTTCAGCAAGATCAGCGCCGCGACGGCGAGAAGCTCGAAGAGGAGTGTCATGCCCCGCTCTCCGGGGCGCGGGGACTGAGCGGATCGTCCAAGTCAGCGATCACGGCGCAGTATAGGTCACGTTCCGGGCGTCCCCGCTGCGCGCGACCCGGCCCTCGCGCACGAGCCGCTCGAGGTGCGAAAGCGCCTCGGCGACGGCGAAACGCCGCTGCTGAGGCGAAAGCTCCTCGCCGAAGACGGCTCTGGAGACCTCGAAGCCGCTGCGTGGGCCGTCGGCGAGCGCGGCCTCGACGACGTCCAGTCGCTCGCGGTGATGCTCGATGATCTCGCGCGCCCTCACGGCCGGGTTCTCGATCGGCTCGCCGTGACCCGGGTAGACGATCTGCAGGTCGAGCCCGGCCGTTCGCTCCAGGGACGCGAGGTAGTCCCCGAGCGGGTCCGGCCTGCTCTCGAGATAGAGGCCGACGGCCGGCGTGATCCGCGCGAGCAGATGGTCGCCGCCGACGAGGACGCCGTCGCGGAGAAAGCCGATGTGACCGTCCGCGTGCCCCGGCAGCTCAAGCACCCTCCAGCCGGCGAGCTCGCTCCCCTCGTACAGCAGGTTCGGGTCGTGCGCGAAACGGACGAACGAGGCGAACGCGTGCCCCGCGTCGATCAGCTCGTGCGAGATCGCCTCGGGGACGCCCTGGGTGAGGAACCAGTCGGCGATCCGCTCGGGCCAGTCGCGCGAGCCCCAGACGCGCTCGCATTGCGCGTAGTCGAGCGCGCCCTGGGAGACGGTCGCGCCCGTCTCGCTCGCTGCGTGCTCCGCCCCGCCGACGTGATCGGGATGGAAGTGCGTGATCGCGATCCTCTCGATGTCGAGCTCATGCCAGGGCGGCGGCTCGAGACCGAGTCCCGTGTCGAAGAGCGTGCCGTCGATGACGTAGCAATGGACGTGCCGCGGGCCGGTCGGCAGCGGGAGCGTCACACGTTCGACGCCTTCGGAGAGAGTCGTGGCGGATACTTGGACTTCGGTCATGGGAGACGTCGTCGGCCTGCTCCACCCCGGGGAGATGGGCGCCGCGATCGGCGCAGTATTGCGGCAGCGCGGGATCGACGTGCTCTGGGCGTCGGCCGGGCGCAGCGAGCAGACGGCCGCGCGCGCGAAAGCCGCCGGGCTCTCCGACGTGGAGAGCATCGGGGCGCTTGCGCAACGTGCGGACGTGATCCTCTCCGTTTGCCCGCCGCACGCCGCGCGCGACGTCGCCTCGGCGCTCGGCGGGTTCCCCGGCGTCTACGTCGATGCGAACGCGGTCGCGCCGGCGACCGCGCGCGAGATCGGCGCCGGATTCGAGCGCTTCGTCGACGGCGGCATCGTCGGGCCTCCGCCAGGCGACTCGCCGACACACCTCTATCTCTCGGGCCGTGACGCGCAGGGAGTCGCGGCTTTCTTTGCAGGCACGAACGTCGATGCGCGCGTCGTCTCGGACGAGGTCGGCGCAGCCTCCGCGGTCAAGGCGACGTACGCCGCGTGGACGAAGGGAAGCGCCGCACTGCTGCTCGCGATCCACGAGGTGGCACGCGCCGAGGGCGTTACACAGACCTTGCTGGCGGAATGGCGCGAGTCGATCCCGGGCCTCGAAGAACGACTGGCGCGTGCCGAGCGCTCGGCGCAGGCAAAGGGCTGGCGCTGGGTCGGCGAGATGGAGGAGATCGCCGCGACCTTCGCGGCGGTCGGCGCTCCCGACGGCTTCCATCGTGCGGCCGCAGAGGTCTACCGCCGGTACGAACGTATGTTCTAGAATTGCGTGATGCAGGTGGAGTACCGAGAGGAGCCCTGCAGGAGCGCGCTCAACCGCGTCAAGGGGATGATGTTCGAATGGTCGCTCAACCCGTACATGGGTTGCGCGCACCGGTGCACCTTCTGTTACGTCCGCGCCTTCGAGCGCCGGGCGGACCGGCCGTCGGACGAGCGGTACGGGCGCTCGATTCGCGTGAAGGTCAACATCGCCGAGCTGCTCGCGCGCGAGCTCGCGCGCCCGACCTGGGAAGGCGCGAGCGTCGTCGTCGGCGCCGCGACCGACCCCTACCAGCCCGCGGAAGGCCGTTACCGCCTGACTCGCGCCTGCCTCGAGGTCTTCGCGGCGGCGCCGAACCCGTTCTCCATCATCACGCGCGGCCCGATGATCGTCCGGGACATCGACGTGCTCCAGCAAGCGTCGCGCCGCGCAAACGTCACGATCACGTTCTCGATCCCAACGCTCGATGACGACGTCTGGCGCAAGAGCGAGCCGTCGACGGCGCACCCGCGCCAGCGACTGAGGGCCATCAGGGAGCTGACCGACGCCGGAATCGACGCGCGCGTCGGCATGGCGCCGATCCTGCCGGGCGTCTCCGACGCGCCGGAGCAGCTCGCGGAGGTCGTGCGCGCCGCGCGCGAGGCCGGAGCGACCGGCATCTGGGCGAACGTCCTGTTCCTCAAGCCCGGGACGCGCGAGCACTTCCTCGAGAGCCTCGCCGAGCACTGGCCCGAGCAGCTGCCGCTGTACGAGCGGCTGTACGCGGGCGGCCGCGCGTACCTGGCGGGCTCGGAGACGAAGCCGGTGCGCGCGGAGGTCTCGCGGCTTGCGCGCGAGCACGCCATTCGGGACCGGCGGCACGTTCGCCTCGAGCCGCCGGCCGAGCCCGAGCAGCTAGAGCTCGCGGTGTAGTCCGGCCCGTCGGGATACGATCGCCCGAAGTGACCAGCGAGATCACCGTCCTGATCGTCGACGACCACGAGGTCGTGCGCGAGGGCCTTCGCCTCTCACTGTCGCGGACGCCGCACATCCGCGTCGTCGGCGAGGCGCCCGACGGCAACGCCGCGCTCGACCTTGCCAGCCGACGCAAGCCGAACGTCGTGATCATGGACGTGCGCATGCCGGGGATGGACGGGCTCGACGCGACGAAGGCGTTGATGGAGCGCGAGCCGAACACCTCCGTGCTGATCTTCACCGCGTACAGCGAGCGCTCGCTGCTCGCGCGCGGGCTCGAGTCGGGCGCGAAGGGCTACATCCTCAAGGAGGCGCCGCACGACACGCTCGTCCGCGCGATCGAGAAGGTCGCCGGCGGCGACAGCTTCATCGACCCGGCGCTGATGCCCGCCTTCCTCAGCGGCAAGGATCGCGAGGACATGCTGACCGCGCGGGAGCGCGAGATTCTCCAACTGCTCGCGGACGGGATGTCGAACGCCGACGTCGCGCAGCGCCTCTTCATCAGCCAGGAGACCGTGAAGAGCCACGTGCGTCACATCCTCGCGAAGCTCGAGGCCGACACGCGCACGCATGCGGTCGCGATCGCTCTCCGCGACGCGATCATCGACTAGAGGCCGTTTGGGCGCGCCGACCGACGAGGGCGAGGATCGCGCCCGCCTCAGCGAGCGCCTCATCACGGCCGAGCAGGACGAGCGGCGCCGCCTTGCGCTGTTCCTGCACGACGGGCCGGTGCAGTCGCTCGCGGGGATCGCGCTCATGCTCGATGCCGTCATGCACGCGATCGACGAGGAGAACCTCGACGCGGCGCGGAGCGTGCTCACCGAGGCGCTCGAGCGCCACCGCGCGGCGATCCGCGCGCTGCGCGACCTGTCGTTCAACCTCGAGCCAGTCGTCCTCCGCGATCAGGGCTTCACGCCGGCCGTGCAGGCGCTCGCGGACGAGCTCGGCATGCGTCACGAGATCAAGATCGAGCTCGACGTCGCGGCGGCCGAAGCGCTCGCGGAGAAGGTTCAGGCTGCGCTCTACCAGATCGTCCGCGAGGCCCTGAACGGCGCCGTGAGGCGCGGCCCGCCGACGCAGATCAGCGTCGCGGTCGAGCGCGGCACGGACGGGCGCTTCGTCGCCACGATCGTCGACGACGGCTCACAGGAGCGGCGGCGCGAGTTCTTCGACGTCCTCGCGGAGCGCGCGCGCACGCTGGACGGCCGCGTCTCGGTCGACCAGTCGGCCGGCACGCGGATCGTCCTCGAGCTGCCCCCGCGGTCGGCTCGCGAGTAGGATTCCCCGCCGATGCAGGAGAACGGCCAGCAGCAGACCTACCTCGCCTTCCGGTGGACGACGGCCGGCTACGAGCTCCACGAGGAGAGCGGCGAGCTGCCGGACGTCGGCGAGACGGTCGAGGCCGACGGCACGCGGTGGACGGTCGTGAAGGTCGCACCGTCGCCGCTGCCGAACGACAGCCGCCTCTGCGCGTACCTGCAGAGCTGACTGCTCAGTGAAGCTCGGCGAGTCGCTGCGCGACGGGGTCCACGTGCGGTAGGCGCGCCTCCAGCCTTCGGACGAGCATGCGAACGGATGCGGCGAGCGCGCGTCGGCGCGCACCAGACTCGACCAACGGGACGTGCGTGTCCTCGAAGACGGCGCCGCGATCCGCGCGTCGTCGGCGATGGCGACGGTGAAGTCGAGGTCGGAGTGGCGGTGCCGCCGCCGAGGGCGAGCGACCCCCCGGCCGCTCCGGCAACGGCGCGCTCGTCGTCCTTCGCGAGCCGGAGCACGCGCTCGCGGAGAGCATCCCGCCGCTCGACCGTGAACACGACGCGCGAGTCTAGGCGGCACCCCGCGCAGCCGTCTCCGCGGCGATGCGCCCGATGACGAGCGCCGACGCGAGGCCGCTCGCGTACCCGCCCGTTGCGATGCCGCCGGCGTCGGCGCCGGCCGCGTACAAGCCCTCGATCGGCGTGCCGTCTTCGCGTACGACGCGCGCCATCGGGTCGACGCGCACGCCGCCGATCGTGTGCGTGATGCCCGCCACGACGTGCACGGCGTAGCGATACGCGCCGGGCACCTCGATGCCAAGCTCGTTCGGGAGCAGCACCTCTCCCCCCGCCTCGCGCGCCGCCTCGACCATCTCGCGAACGCTGCGACCACGGACCTCCGCGTCGAGCGCCTCCTCGTCGAGGAGGTACCAGGCGCTCGCGTTCGGCCGCTGCGCGATCGCCTGCACGAGATCGGTCTCCGACCACGAGACGGGATCGGGCGCGAACTCGTCGCCGCGGTCGTCGAGCACGAGCGCGTGACGCCCGTACAGCTGCGCGAGCGAGACGAAGCGCTCCTCCGGAACCGCGGCCGGAGGCGCCGGCATCGCGCGGCCGTAGAACTCGTCCATGCCGCTCGAGAGCGCGGCGCCGCGGGTACGCCCGAGGCGTAACCCGTCACCGGCGCTCCACCGGTTCGCGCGCAGGAGCAGCTCGCCGCCCGGGTGGACGTGCTCGCGCACGAGCTCGCGGTCGCCCTGGAACCCGCCGGTCGCGAGCAGGAGCGGCTCCGCGTCCTCGGGTACGGCTTCGCCGAGTCTGATCTCCCCCGCCGCGCGCGCGAGCACGTCCGTGAGCGACCGCGGGTCGAAGCGCAGCCCGACGGTCAGCGGGTTGCCGGTCTCCTCCCACGCGACGTCCGCTCCGAGGCCGCGCAGCCACGCGAGCCCGTCGTCCAGCCGCTCGAGCACTTCGCGCTGCAGCTCCTCGTCTCCGCCCGGACATTGCTCGCGGAACGTGGCGAGATCGCGGTACCGCCACACGACGCACGACGAGAGCAGCATCGATCCGCCGACGCGGTCGCCCTTCTCGTAGACGACGGCGTCGAGACCGAGCTCGCGCGCGCGCACGGCCGCGCAGAGGCCGGCCATGCCCGCGCCCGCGATGTGCAGCGCCGCCGCGCTCAGGTCAGCGAGAACGTCGGCTTGTGCTCGACGTACTCGATGCGAACGCGATCCGGCCCCCAGAGGAAGACCGCCAACGTGTTCGCAGCGTCGACGAATCGCTCGACCTCGATGCCCAGCTCCTCCGCGTCGCGCTTGTGGTCGTCCGCGGAGTCCACGAGCACGGCGAGGTGGTTGAGCAACGGCCGGTCGGAGTCCGCGGGATCGCCCTGGTGGAACTCGACGAACGCGCCGCCGACCTCGACGCGCGGCACGCCGTTCTTCGGCTCCGCCCGCGAGAACCCGTAGTCGAGGTACGCCTCTGCCGTGAGCTCGGGATCCGACGTGTACAGCGCCACGTGATCCAGGTCGTACTCGACGTCGGTCGGCGCCTCGACGAGCTGCACCTCGATTCCCTCGGGCAACGTGAAGCGGTCCGTTCCGTCGACTGCGCTCACGCGCAGCGCGACGTGCTTGAACGCACCGCGCTCCCTCGGCCCCTCGGCGTCGAACAGCGTCAGCTTGCCGCGTCGCGCGTCCGAGCCGATGAGCGTGAAGTTGTCCTGACGGTCGACGACGTGCATGCCGAGGTTCGACGTCGCAAAGTCGACGATCGCCTCGCGCTCGGTGACCCAGAAGGCGACGTGATCAAGCGTGTTGGGCTCCACGACGGCCACGTTACCTATCTACGACTTGGCTGCGACGGCGCGCTGGAGCTGCGCCTTGCTCATGCGCGAGCGACCCTTGATCCCGCGGCGCTTGGCCTCGTTGTAGAGCTGTTCCTTCGTGCGGCCCTTCGGCCGGTTCGTGCCGGAGCGGAGCCCTCCGCGGCGTCCGGACGAGATGTCCTCCACCGACGACCGTGACGCGGTGCGGGCCTCGCCCTTCCGCGCCCGCTCCTTGTTCACCGTCGCCGCCGCGATCTGCTTGGCGCGCTTCGTGGAGGCGCCGCGCTCCTTTGCACTGTCCTTGATGTGCTCGTACTGGCGTTCTCGCTTGTTGCTCCACGCTTTCTGTGGCATGTGGCATTCCCCCTTGCTCTTTGGCAAGGGGGAAATACCACGTAAGAACCAGTCGAAACGCTACTTGCGAGGCATACGGCAGTGCGCCGTCAACGCATGCCGATGTACGACCGCTTCTGGCCGGTGCCACGCTTCTTCGCGCTGCTCTTCTTGGCGCTCGACCGCTTGGTGCTGCTGCGCTTGGCCGTCGACCGCTTCGTGCTTCTCTTCGCCGTCGACCGCTTCGCGGTCGAGCGCTTCGCCGTGCTCCGCTTCGTGGAGCTCCGCTTCGCCGTGCTGCGCTTCGCGGACGAGCGCTTCGTCGAAGAGCGCTTGGCCGTGGAGCGCTTCGCGGACGAGCGCTTGGCGGTCGAGCGCTTCGCCGTGCTCCGCTTCGCCGAGCTGCGCTTCGCCGTGCTCCGCTTCGCCGTGCTCCGCTTCGCCGTGCTGCGCTTCGCGGTCGAGCGCTTCGCCGTGCTGCGCTTCGCGGTCGAACGCTTCGTGCTCGAGCGCTTGGTGCTCGAGCGCTTTGCACTACTGCGCTTCGCGGTCGAACGCTTCGCGCTGGAACGCTTCGCGGTCGAGCGCTTGCTGCTCCGCCGCTTGGACGAGCCCGAGCTCGATGTTGCCGCCGGGATTGCCGGGGCGGACGCCTCCGGTGCTTCGAGCTCATCGCCCGAGCCGGCTTCCGACGAGGAGAGGTACGACTGCTCCTCACTCGGAGACTCTTGAGGCGACTGGGCGCCCCAACTTTCCTGAGGCATGTGCATCCTCCTGTTCGATTGCACAGACACGTGCATACGCAGTGCGTTTTTACGCCTGCACGTATGTTCCTGCAAGCGTTGTGCATGTTGTGCACGTTCGCGAAACGTGCAACGAGCGTAAAGAAGATGTCGGATGTAGTGCGTCGTGCGAACTGCTTCGCACTTCGCGCGGCTGACGAACGGTGCTACTCGATCGGTTCGTTCTGAACGTTGTGCTCGGTCGCGTAGTCGTTCGTCAACTTGTTGACGACGTCGAAGCCCTCTTGGAACGCGTAGTTGATCTTGATGAACGGCTCCCACTTCTCGGGCAACGCGTCCTCGGGGAAGATCGCCTCGACGGGGCACTCCGGTTCGCATGCCCCGCAGTCGATGCACTCCTCCGGATCGATCACGAGGATGCGTTCGGCCTCGTGGATGCAGTCGACGGGACAGACGTCGACGCACGAGCGGTCTTTGATGTCGATGCACGGCTCGCCGATGATGTACGTCACGGCGGCCTACTCTAGCGAGGGGGTCAGCTCCTCGATCAGTTCCTTGACGCGCTCCTCGAGCGCCGACTTCACCACGACGTGGTCGAAACCGGCGGCGTGCGCGGCCCGGAGGCCGGCGGTGTCGGTGTGGTTCGTGAAGCCGAGGATCGGGACGTCCGGGTACGTCTCGACGACGTCGTCGGGATCGATGCGCGCGATGTCGCAGATCACGAGATCCGGCTCCGCGACGGAGTCCGTCGTGACGAAGCGATGGCCAGGCAGCACCGCTTCGAGCTTCCCGCGGAAGAAAAGATCGACCCCTGCGAGCAGGATCGTCGACACGCGCGAAGCGTAGAACTCTCCGCGGCTAGTGTCGAGCGCGATGTCCGACGTCGGATCGCATTTCGAGCGTGGCCTCGAGCTGATCCGGGCGCGGAGCTTCTTCGAAGCGCACGAGGAGCTGGAACTGGCATGGCGCGCGGCGCCGGTCGACGAGCGCGACTTCTACCAGGGGCTCGTCCACGTGGCGGTCGGCTGGTACCAGGCGGCGCGTGCGAACCGGTACGGCTGCGAGCGGCAACTCGCGAAGGCGACGCGACGGCTCGGGCCGTTTGCCCCGACACATCGCGGCGTCGACGTCGCGGACGTGCTCGCGCAGGTGGGAGTCGCGCAGGCGACGGTCGCCGGGGGGTCGCTCGTGCTCGAGCCGCCGCGCGTCTAGAAGAGGTGGCCGAAGCCGGCCCGCAGCCACCACAGCTTCCCGAAGAAGAGCATCAGCCCGAGCACGACGAGGATCATCCCGCCGACGACCTCGATGTAGCGGTAGTGGTCACGGAGCCAGCGGAACGATCCCATCGCCGGTCCGAACACGACGCCGGTTACGACGAACGGCACGGCGAGGCCGAGCGAGTACGCGAAGAGCAGGAGCGCTCCCTCGCCGACGGTGCTCCGGTCCGCCGCGAGCACGAGCGTCGAGGCGAGGATCGGGCTGACGCACGGCGCCGCGCAGGTCGCGAACGCCGCGCCGAGCAGCACACGTGAGCCGCGGCCGCGCGCCGCGGCGAGCAGGCCCGGCGCGACCGGCCGCTCCGGCAGCGGGAGGAGATGCGCGAATCCGAGCCCGAAGACGACGAGCACGAAGCCGGCGATCTCCTCGAACGCGCGCTGGCTGATCGTGCCCGACAGCGCCGAGATGGAGATGCCGAGCGCGACGAAGACGCCGGTGAACCCCGCGACGAACGGCACGCTGGTGACGACCGCGCGACGCGGCGAGACGCGGCCGCCGATCGTAGCGAGGTAGCCGGGCACGAGCGGGAGCACACACGGCGCGATGAACGACGCGAAGCCGGCGAAGAACGCGAGCGGGATGCGGCCGGCCACAGCGTCTAGCCCTCGAAGCGCGCGAGCTCTTCGTCGACGCGGCGCTCGAGGTCGGGATCGAGCGGCTCGCCGCCCGAGGGTGGAGAAGTGCGCCCGCGGCTCCAGCGCCACGCCGCCGCGCCGAGCACGATCGCACCGGCGAGCACTCCCGCGAGCGGCAACAGCCACGCGAGCAGGTCGAACCCGTGCGTCGCAGGGCGCGCGACGACGGACGGGCCGAACGTCGCGATGAGCTTGTCCTCGATCTCCGAACGCGTGTCGCCGGCGGAGATGCGCCGGGCGATGAACGCCTTCATCCGAAGGGCGATCGGCGAGCTCGACTGGTCGAGCGTCGTGTGGCACGTCGGGCAGATCACCTCGCCCTCGAGCTCGCCCTGCGTCGGATGCGCCTCGCTCGCGAGCGCCGGCGCGGCGCAGAGGAGGAGCGCGGCGACCCCTACGACGAGAGCGCGTCCTGGATGCACTGCTGCAGTGTCTCCTTCGTGACGGCGCCCGGCACGTGTGCGACGACGCGCCCCGAGCGGTTGGCGCAGAACGTCTCGGGCACGCCCGTGAGCCCGTACTTCGTGTAGAGCTTGTCACCCTTGTCGACCACGCTGGGGTAGGTGAGCCCGTACCGGCGGACGAAGCCGCGCGCGTCGCCGCGGAAGTCCTGATGGTCGATGCCGAGCACGACGAGCCGCCCGCCGTAGTGCTTCGAGGCGCCCTGCAGGAGCGGCGCTTCGTCGCGGCACGGGATGCACCACGACGCCCAGAAGTTCACGACCTGCGGCTTGCCGTACAGGGACGCCGAGGCGAGCGTGCCGCCGCCGAGCCGTGGCAGGTCGAACGCCGGCGTCGCGGGCTCCTTCCCCTTGTGCACGTCCGAGGCGATCGTCGCGTCCCCGACCTGGTGCGCGACCTTCCAGACGAGGAGCGCGAGCAACCCGGCGACGAGCGCTACCGAGAGCGCCTGCGCGCCGATCCGCAGAGAGCTCATGCCGTCACGATAGATGCGCTCCCGACGTCCTCTGCCGGAAGCGGACGTCAGGCGGAGACGATGAAGACCGGCGTCCCGATGACGACGTGGTTGAAGAGCCACTCGGCCTCGTGCACGTGCATGCGGATACAGCCGTGGGAGACCGAGTAGCCGATCGAGGCGTCGTTGTTCGTGCCGTGGATGCCGACGCCGGGAGCGGAGAGCCCCATCCAGCGCGTTCCGAGCGGGTTGTTCGGCCCGGGCGGAACCGGCTGCTCGCCCTTGGCCCAGGCCGAGTTCGGCGGGTACCACCAGGGATTCCGCCACATGACGACGATCTGGAAGTTGCCGAGCGGCGTCGGGTAGACGCTCTGTCCGGTGGCGACCGGGAAGACCCGATACTCCTTGGCGCCGCGGTAGAGGTAGAGGCGGTTCGAGCCGCGGTGGATGACGATCACCGGACCGAAGCTCTTGCGCGTCACCTCGGCCTTCGTCTGCTTCGTCTGCAGCTTCACGAAGCCGCGCGCGTTCAGACGCAGCGCCTTTACGATGGCATTCACCGCGGCCGGCTGCGCGAGCGCGATCCCGGGGCGCTCATGCGTCAGGTAGGGCTTGAGGTTGCGCAGGATCAGGCGCGAGTCGACCGGCGCCTTCTCGACCTTCGGCGCGAGCAACGCGACGAACGTCCGCAGCTTGACCGTCTTCACGGTCACGGCGAGGCCGAGGTTCGCGAACGGTCGAGCCTTCTTCGCGCGCGTGATCGCCTTCGTGATCTTCGGCGTCGCGAGCGCGTTCGGGTCGGCGGTGAAGACGCGCTTCCCGAGCCGAAGCTTGAGCGGCGTCGAGAAGTAGGCACGGATCTCGGTCGCAGCCTCGGACGGAAGCAGGTTGCCGACCGGAATGCCGCCGATGGTGACCCCTTCGGGCAGCAGGCGCGGCGTCGGGATCGTAACGGGCGTCGTCGTCGTAATCGTCGTGATCGGCACGGTCGTGGTCGTCGAGGTGCCGACCGTCGTCGTGCCCGTCGTCGTCGCGGTCGTGCTCGTCGTCGTGGTGTCGGCGAGCGGCACGGGGCCGCCCGCGAACGCGTACGCGGCGAGGACACCGGCGAGGGCGCAGGCAACAAGTAGGGAGACGCTGAGTCCGCGTTTCATGAGTGTCCTCGTAACGTTCGGGCGACGCGGAGATTTCCCCGCAAATCCAGCACGATCATAGCCACTGATTCCGGCGTCTCAGCGCTTGATGACCACGAGCGCGCAGTCGTCGGCGAGGTCGCCTGCGAACTCGCGGCAGTCTTCCATGACGATGTGCGCGATCTCGGCCGCCGGCTGTTGCAGGGAGGCACCGACCAGCTCGATCAGGCGCTCGACGCCGTAGAACTCACCGTCGCGGCGCGCCTCGATCACGCCGTCGGTGTAGACGACGAGTGCGCCGCCGCGCTCGATTGTCGCCGCGGTCTCCTCGTACGTCTGCCCCGGCTCGACGCCGAGGGCGAGCCCTCCGACGTGGATCTGCTCGACGGAGCCGTCGGGAGCGACCAGGAGCGGGGCCGGATGGCCCGCGCAGCCGACGGCGACGGAGCCGTTCGCCGCGTTGACGACGAGGTAGATCATCGTGATGAACTTGCCCGCCGCGATCTCGTCGACGACGACGTCGTTCGCCGAGGAGAGGAAGTCCGCCGGCTCGGAATGCTCGCGCGCGAGCGAGCGGAACACGAACTTGGCCATCGCCATGTCGGCCGCGGCCTCGATCCCGTGTCCGGTCACATCGCCCAGCACGACGGCGAGCCTGTCGCCGCCGAGCTCGAGGAAGTCGTAGACGTCACCGCCGACGTCGACGCGCGCCGACGGCTGGTACACCTCGCCGATCTCGAGCCCTTGCAGCTCGGGATGCGACTGCGGCAGGAGTGAGCGGCGCATCGTGTCCGCGAACTCCTTCTGCTGCTGGTAGAGACGCCCGTTGTCGATCGCGAGTGCAGCCTGCGCGGAGATCGACAACACCGTGTCGAGCGTCTCGCGCGTGATCGGCCTGCCCGGGTCGAACGACACGATCGTGAGCGTCCCGATCACCTCTCCGGGCGTCGCGATCGGCACGACCGCAGCCGACGATCCCTTCGCGAGGAACGGCGCAAGCAGGTGATGGGACCCGCCGAGGTCTTTTGCGCGCGCGGGCGTCAGCACGAGCGGACGGCGCGTGCGGAACATCCGCCGGACCGCGGCCTTGTCGAGCGGCTGCGGCAGCGTCAGCACGGGTGACACGGCCTCCACGAGCCGGGCGTCGGGAACGTGGAAGGCGCGACAGACGAGCCGGTCGCCGCGCTCGTCCGGCATCCGGATCACGGCCGCGTCGATGTGGAGAAGCTCCACAGCGCTCCGAGCGAGCGCCTCGAGAGTCGCGTCGAGCGAGAGGCTCTGCGCGAAGGACTCCGACACCTCGTAGAGCGCACGGACGCGCCGCGCCGCGTCGCGCTCGGCATCGAGGGCGACCTGCCGCTCCGCCGCGCGCTGCTCCGCCTGCTCGTGCAGCCGCGCGTTCTGGACGAGAGCCGCCAGCTGTGCGGCGAGCGCGCCGAGCAGCGTCTCGTCGTACGCGGTCATGTCGGGCTCGGTCTCCGGATAGGCGGCGAGTAGGCCGATCGCGTCGCCCTGTACGACGAGCGGCAACGCGACCGCCGCGGAGATCGCGGCCTCGCCCGCGGCGCCGGCGCTCGCAGTCATGCGGTCGACACGCCGGACGTCCGAGACGGCGACCATGCCGCGCCCTCGGTACGGACCGAGCGCAAGCTCGAGCAGCCCCTGGGCTACGACGCCGTGCGGCCCCGCGAGCTTGCGCGCGGCCGCGGGCTGCAGGCGACGTCCCTCGCGGAGGTACACGGCAACCCGCTCCGTGCCGGTGAGGAGCGACACGTGGTCGAGCGCCGTCGCGAGGACGTGCTCGAGCGAGAGCTCCGCCGTCGCCTGGCCGATCAGCGCGAGCAGCGCACGGCTGCGCTCGAGCTCGCGCGCCGTCTCGCGCGCGACGTCGCCCGTGCGGAGGGCCTGCGCTGCGCGCACGGCGAAGGGCGTGAGCCCCGCCACGACGCTTTCGTCCGGATCGTCGTCGAAGACGAGCTGGAGAACGCCGGACGCAGGTTGCCCGAGCCGGATGCTTATGACGGCAGCTCCTCCGATCCGCTCGCGGATGAGAAAGTCGCGCGAGTCGAGCGCGATCCGCGCCGCTGAGACGGCGGCGGACTCGGCCGCGGGAGACTCGCCGACCGCCGCGGCGAGCTTCGGCCCGTCGCCGTCAGCGCGCCAGACGAGCGCCGCGCGGGCTCCGGCAGCCTCGGCCGCGACGTGGGCGACATGCTCGGCCGAGTGCGCGTCGTCGGACCCGGCCGCGAGCGCCTCGCCCGCGAGCACGAGCGCCCGTTCGGCCCAGCCGGTGATGCGGGCGGCGTCGCGCCCGTCGACGCGAAGGACGAGCGCGAGCTGCGCTGCGGCGAGCTCGGCTAGCCCACGCTCGGCGTCGGAGAACGCCTGTCGCTCGCGCAGCACGTCGAGCGCGCCGATCGTCTCGCCGTCGGCCTCGATCGGAGCGCTGAGCGCGAACCCGAGAGGCAGCGGCCGCGCCGCATCCTCGGCGGAGACGTGCGACCCGGCGAGCTCCGCGGCGAGCGCCGGCGACCTCGCGTGCACGGCACGTGCCGTGAAGCTCGCGCCGTCCGCGTCGGCGAGGCGGATCACGACGGCATCGGCCGCACAGACCTCGACCGCGACCTCGGCGAACGTCTCGAGGAGGTCGCCCGCGGAGCCGAGCGCCGCCCGGCGCAGCCCCTCCGTCAGCGTTCGAATCGCATCGCCGGCGACGCGGCCGCCCTCTGCGCGGAGGATGAGTTCAGGGGCGGCCGGACGCAACGTCATTCAGTATCGCCCGCAGGACTAGACTTCCGCCACGTGGCACATCCCCAGGCAGAGCGCCGCGACGAGGATCCTCCCGTCGCCGGCACGCCGCCGGTCGACACGTCCGATGCGATCCGCGCGGCCTACCGCTTCCATCGCACGAAGCGACGCCTGCGCGTGGAGCGCCGGCGCGCGTCGCAGGCGGCAGGCTTTCGTTTCGCGGTGACGCTCGCACTGCTCGTGTTCGTCTTCGTCGTCCTCAGCCTGACGGTGTGGGCCGAGGTGCAGCGGCTGTTCGGGCTGTAGTTCTTACTGAACGAGGCTGCGCGCGCGGCTGAGCGGGCTCCACGCACTCTGCTCCCACTCTCGTCCGCCGCACATCGGGCACACCGGCAGCTTGCGATAGACGGTGACGCCGTAACCGCACTCCGCGCAGTGGAACTCGCCCTTGACGCTCGAACCTGCAGGTAGGAAGTGAACGTAGTCTCCGCCGGGCTCTGCGCCGACGGTCTGAAGCTCGGACATGGTGACCCCTTCTCGAACCGGTACGCCGTGACTTCTCTCGCTCACTGTGCCCATACTTTACCTCGTGCAAACAAATGAGCCAATGCGCGAGCCCCGTCCGGCAGCCCCGATCCGGCTCTGGGCCGTGGGCGAGCGGCTCACCTGGTTGTCCGGGCTCGTCCTGCTCCTGTCGTCCCTCATGGGCTGGTACGTGGGCTCCGGCGACGGCCTGACGATCAGCGTGATCGGCTGGCACACGGGGACTCTCGGCAAGCTCGTCTTCTTCATCGGGCTGGCCGTCCTCGCGCTCGCCGCATTGCGCCAGGCGGGAATCGAGCCGCCGGCAACGGTGCCGGAGAGCCTGATCGTGATCGCCCTCGGCGCCCTGGCGACCGTGTTCGTCATCATCCGCCTGATCACGATCCCCGAGCAGTTCCTGCCCGCGGACGGCCGCGGCATCGGGATCTGGATCAGTCTGGTTGCGGCGATCGCCGTGATCGTCGCAGGGCTTCTGGAAGCCGCCGAAGAGCTGTAGCAACGCCGAGCCCGATCGCGGCGCCGGCGAGGACGTCGAGGGGGTAGTGCACGCCGACGTAGACGCGCGAGTACGCGATTCCGGCCGCGAGCACGTAGAGCACGATCTGACCGCGGCGCGAGACGAACGTCGCGAGCGTCGCGGCGCACGCGAAGCTCGTGGCCGCGTGGCCGGACGGGAACGAATGCGACGTCGGCGTCGTGACGAGGGGATGGTCGACCGGACGGTGCCGGTCGATCAGGAGCTTCAGCACGTCCGTGATCGCGGCCGAGACGAAGTACGCGCCGACGACGAGCGGAAAGATCAGCGGCCGCCGGAGGAGCAGCGTCGCGGCCACGGCGAGCGTGAACCAGACGATGCCGAAGCTGCCGATGTGCGACAGCGCGACGAAGATCGTGTCGAACGGCTCCGCCCGATGCCCAACGACCCAACGCTCGAGCCGCTGATCGAGACCGATCACATTCGACGAAGGCGCGGCTCCGCCGCGCCGCCGCAACCCACGATGGAAGCAGAGCTCCCTCGGCGGCCAGCCAATGCGAGCGCCGAAGGCGCAACCCCCGAGCGGAAAGCGAAGCGGGCGAGGGACAAGCTAGAGCGGCAGGATCTGCTTCGCCTGGTCGATCAGCGTTTGCGGGTCGAACGGCTTGCCGACGAACGCCGATGCACCGCGCTCCTCGGCGTGCGCGGCGGACCGCTCGTCGACCTGACCGCTGAACATGATCACGGGGATCGAGCCGTGGCGCTCCTGGATCCGCTGGAGCATTCCCCAGCCGTCCATGCCCGGCATCATCACGTCGAGCAGGATCAGCTGCGGCGGCTGCTCGCCCGCGAGCACGCCCATTCCCTCTTCGGCCGTCCCGGCTTCGAGCACCGTGTAGCCCTCGAGCTCGAGGCTTGCGCGCATGTACTCGCGCATATGGTCGTCGTCGTCGACGACGAGCACCGTTGGCCCGGCCTGCTCCCTCGCGCCCGGCCCTGAGCTCTCGAGGAACTTATCGAGGTCGGCGCGCCTGTAGCGGCGATGTCCGCCCGGCGTGTAGAAGGCCGGAACGCGCCCCTGGTCGGACCATTTGCGGATCGTGCTCTGCGCGACGCCGAGGTACTTGGCGGCCTGACCGAGGGTCAGCCAGTCGGGCTCGGTGGCGGGCGCTCGGCGCCCGGGGAGGTCGCGGTAGGCCACAGCCACTAGAAACTACCCAAAGTTGCCGCAAAATTAAACTGGGTTACGGCTTCAAAGTCAGAATGACCGTCTGTTTGCGTCCAGGCTGCGGGTTGTCGTGGAGCGCCTCGCCGAGCGCGACCCCGATCGCGAAGGCCACGACGACGGCTGCGGCCGCGAGCACGACGCGGCGCCGGTGGCGGCGCAGCCTCGCGGACTCGCGCCTCGTGCTCACGGCTCGAAGTCGATCGCGCCGCGCGCGTAGAGGTGAAAGGCGGCGTCCTGGACGAGCACGAGGTCGCGCGGCCAGCCCTCGTACGGCGCGCGGTCGGCGACGGCCTCGCGTCCCCAGCGCTCGACCTCGCCGTACGCCTGCACGAGCTGGTCCATCGTGAACGTCTGCCCGACGCGCGCGCGCAGCTCCGCGGTCACCGCGTCGACGGCGTCGAGGAGCCGCGCGTAGCGGCGCCGGTCGGGCTTCTGCGCCTCGAGCTCGGCGAAGCCGCGCTCCCACTCGACGCGTGCGGTCTGCAGTGACATCGACTGGAAGCTAGACGCTGCAGCAGCGCTCGGGCGGCCAGAGCGACGGGAGCTCCGCGAGGATGCGGTCTCCGAGCTCGTAACCGGGGCGAGCGAGCGCAAAAGCCGCGTGGGCGTGCAGGCACTTGAGGCTCCCGTCGCGCGACGCACCGCCGATTCCGAGCGGCAGCTCCGGCCGCAGCCGCCGCTGCTCGGCGGTCGCGTCCTTCAGGCTCGAGGCGAGCTCCGGGTCGGAACGCGCGCGCTCGCTCCAGCGCTCGACCGCGCCTGCGGCCTCGAGGCGCGAGACCGCGGCGACGAGATGAGGGCACGTGAGCCAGTACGTCGTCGGGAACGGAGCACCGTTCTCGTCGTACGGCGATTGCTCGGTCACGGCGGGGCGACCGAAGGGGCAGCGGGAGACTACGCGCCGGAACGCGCGGGGACTGCGGCCGATCTGGCGCTCGACGATCGCGCGGTCATCCATCGCCCTTGACGCTAGCGTGGGCCTTCAGCCAGCGCTTGATGCCGCGCACGATGAACAGCTGCTCGCCCGGCTTCACGAGGCCGAGGCGGCGCGCCTCGCGCGCGAGCTCCGTGTCGCTCGTCGAGGCGGCGACGAGCCGCTCGAGCTTCGCGTGCTGGCGGCGGAGCTTCTGCACCTCCGCCGCCCGCTGCGACACGGTGTCGCGCGTGTGCAGGTACGTCCGGGCGGGCTTGTAGTAGAGGACCGCGACGACGACCAGGACGACGACCGCGATCCAGACGCGCGGGGAACGCCACTTCGGACCACGGCTGCGACGACGACCCGCCATTCCTCGGCAATTCGCGCCGACATCCGCGGGTCCTCTCTGCGGACATCTCGCGAAAGCGCTAGGCGGAGTCGACCTTGATGACGTTCGTCGAGCCCGGGATGTTCACCTGGGTTCCCGCCGTGATGACGACACGGTCGCCCGGCTGCACCATCCCCGCGTTGCGCGCGGACTCGATCGAGAGGCTCCAGAGGTCCTCGACGTTCGGCTGCTCCGGGATCAAGAGCGGCGTCACGCCCCACTCGACGGCCATCTGCTGGAGCGCGTACTGGTGATGGCTCAGGCCGACGATCGGCCGGCGCGGGCGCAGTCGGGCCACCATCGATGCCGTCCTGCCGCTGAACGTCGGGACGAGGATCGCCGCCGCGCGCAGTGCCTCGGCGAGGTCGCACGCCGCGTTCGACATCGCGTTGCCGACGCTCGGCGCGTCGGACACCTCGGGAAGCTGGTGCCGGTAGCCGAGGCTCGGCTCGACCTCGCGCGCGATGAGATCCATCGTCGCGACCGCCGCGAGCGGATACTCGCCGACCGCCGTCTCGCCGGAGAGCATCACCGCCGACGTCCCGTCGAGGATCGCATTCGCGACGTCGCTCGCCTCGGCGCGCGTCGGCTCGGCCTGGTGGATCATCGACTCGAGCATCTGCGTCGCCGTGATGACGGGCTTTCCCCGCTCGAGCGACTGCCGGATGATCCGTTTCTGGAGCAGCGGCACGGCGGCCGGGCCGATCTCGACGCCGAGGTCGCCGCGCGCGACCATGACCGCGTCCGTCTCGGCGAGGATCTCGTCGAGCGCGTCGACTGCCTCGGCCTTTTCGATCTTGGCGATCACGCCGGCCCGCGAGCCGCCGGCCGTGATCAGCTTGCGCAGGTCGCGGATGTCCGCCGCGGAACGGACGAACGAGAGCGCGACGAAGTCCGCGCCGAGGCCGAGCGCGACCTCGAGATCGACGGTGTCCTTCCGCGTGAGCGACGGGATCGGCAACGGCACGCCGGGCAGGTTCACACCCTTGTGCGCCAAGACCGATCCGCCGACGATCACCGCGCAGTGCACGCGACCCTGCTCGACGTCCTGCACCTTGAGGCGGATCAGTCCGTCGTCGATCAGCACGTCGTGTCCGGGGCGAAGCACGTCGCCGATCACGGCCGGGCTGACCGGAAGCGAGCCGTCGACCGCGTGCTCGCCGCCAACGAGTGTGATGTCGACGCCGCGTTCGAGGACGACAGGCTCGGGCAGCTCGCCGATCCGCAGCTTCGGGCCCTGGAGGTCAGCGATGAGGCAGAGCGGCCGCCCGATCTCCTCCTGGACCGCGCGAATGAGCTCGGTGTGGCGCACCATGTCCTCGTGCGAGCCGTGGGAGAAATTGAGACGCGCACCGTCCATCCCCGCGTCGGCCAGCGCACGGAGCGTCGCGTGGTCCTCGGACGCCGGGCCGATCGTGGCGACGATCTTCGTGCGGCGCGGAGCCGCTACAGCCATGCGCCTGAGATTAGCGGGCGCGTGGGTAAGCGCCCCAGCCGGGGTAGGTCGCGCGGTCGGCGAGCTCCTCCTCGATGCGGAGCAGCTGGTTGTACTTCGCGATGCGATCGGTGCGCGACAGGGAGCCCGTCTTGATCTGGCCCGCGTTCGTCGCGACCGCGATGTCGGCGATCGTCGCGTCCTCGGTCTCGCCCGAGCGGTGGGAGACGACGACGCCGTAGCCGCTGCGCCGCGCGAGCTCGATCGTGTCGAGCGTCTCCGTGAGCGTGCCGATCTGGTTCACCTTGACGAGGATCGCGTTCGCGATGCCGGCGTCGATCCCGCGCTGCAGGATCTCCGGGTTCGTCACGAAGACGTCGTCGCCGACGAGCTGCACGCGCTCGCCGAGGCGCTCCGTCAGCGCGCGCCACGCGTCCCAGTCGTTCTCCGCGACGCCGTCCTCGATCGAGACGACGGGATAACGCTCGACGAGCTCGCCGTAGAAGTCGCACATACCGTCGCCGTCGGCCTCGCGTCCCTCGAAGCGGTACGCGCCGTCGGAGAAGAACTCGCTCGCCGCCGGATCGAGCGCGATCGCGACCTTCTCGCGATGCCCGGCGCGTTCGGCCGCCTCGAGGATCGCGTCGATCGCCTCCGGCGACGACCCGAGATCGGGAGCGAAGCCGCCCTCGTCGCCGACGCCGGTGGAAAGACCGCGCTCGTGGAGCACCGCCTTCAGCGCGTGGAAGGTCTCGGAGCCGATGCGGAGACCTTCGGCAAAGGTCGAGGCGCCGGCAGGGACGAGCATGAACTCCTGCAGGTCGATCGAGTTCTGCGCGTGCGCGCCGCCGTTGATGACGTTCATCATCGGGACCGGCAGCGTCCGGGCGTCGTCTCCGCCGAGCCAGCGGTACAGAGGAACACCGGCCTCCGCCGCCGCGGCCTTCGCGGACGCGAGCGAGACGCCGAGGATCGCGTTCGCTCCGAGCCTTCCCTTGTTCGGCGTTCCGTCGGCCTCGATCATGGCGTTGTCGAGCGCTTTCTGGTCTGACGCGTCGATGCCGCGCACCGCCTCGGCGAGCTCGCCGTCGACGTTCGCGACAGCACGAGTGACGGCCTTGCCGCCGTACTCGGAGCCGCCGTCGCGGAGCTCGATCGCCTCGAGCTGCCCGGTCGAAGCACCGGAGGGGACCGCCGCGCGCCCGAACGCTCCCGACTCGAGGCGAACGTCGACCTCGACGGTCGGATTGCCGCGCGAGTCGAGGATCTGCCGTGCGTGGGCGGAAGCGATGGCGCTCAACGAAACTCCTCCTTTGCCCCGTCGAAGTAGGCGTCTTTGGCCTCGAGAGTCAGTTCGCGGAAGTTCTCGCCGTTTTGCGCTGCGCGTTCTTCCGCGCGCTCGACCCTATCGCGGAACCGGCGCGACATCGCGCGCAACGCAAGCTCGGGATCGACGTTGACTCGGCGCGCGACGTTGACTGCAGCGAAGAGCACGTCGCCAAGCTCCTCGAACACGTGCGCGTCCGGCTCCGTCTCGGGCGCCGGCTCGCCTCCAGCCGCGTCGATCGCCTCCTTCAGCTCGCGGATCTCGTCGTCGAGATCGTCGAGCGCGCCGCGAACGTCCGGATACTCGAAGTCGATCGCCGCCGCACGCCGCTGCAGCTTGCGCGCGAAGAGGAGCGACGGCAGCGACTCCGGCACGTCGTGGAAGATGCCCGAGCGTCCCTCCTGCTCGCGCTTGATCGTCTCCCAGTTGGAGCGCACGCGGCCGGCCGTGTCGGCCTCGACCTCGCCGAAGACGTGCGGATGCCGGCGCACGAGCTTCTCGTGGACCAGCCGGGCAACCGCCTCGAGGTCGCCGCTGCCGCGTTCCTCGAGCAGCAGGGCGAGGAAGTAGACCTGGAAGAGCAGGTCGCCGAGCTCGTCGAGCAGCCTCCCGTCGTTCCGAGCAATCGCCGCGTCCGCGACCTCGTACGCCTCCTCGACCGTGTGAGGCACGATCGTGCGCGCGGTCTGCTCGCGGTCCCACGGGCAATCGCGCCGCAGCCGGCGCGTCAGGTCTTGCAGGTCGAGCAAGGCCTCGCCGAGGCCGCCGACTGGCTCGCTCAAGCGTTAGCCGGTGGTCGTCGTGGCGGCGGTGGACGTCGTCGCCGGCGCGAAGCCCGTCTGGTACGAGACCTTGCCGTCGAAGTCCTTCTTCAGCTTGTTCGACCAGTTCGTCATCGCGTCGTTCCGCTTCTGCTGGAGCAGCTGCGTCTTGATCGACGCCTTCACCTTGGAGAACGGCGTGGTCTGCGCGGGCTTGATCGGGCTGAGCGCCTTGATGATGTGGTAGCCGAAGTCGGTCTTGACCGGGTGGGAGAACTTGCCGGTGGCGAGCAGGAACGCCGTCTGGTCGAACGGGCCGACCGTCTGGCCCTTCGAGATCGTGAGCTTCCCGCCCTGCGCCTTCGAGCCCGGATCCTGCGAGTACTTCTTCGCGAGCTTCGCGAAGTCCTCGCCGGCCTTGACGCGTGCATAGAGCTTGTCGGCCTGCGCCTTTGACTTGACGAGGATGTGCGCGACGTCGCGCTGCTCGGGCGTGCCGTACTGCGACTGGTGCTGGTCGTAGTACTTCTTCACGTCGGCGTCCGAGACCTTCACGTTGGTCGTGACCTTCTTGAAGATCTTCTCCTGGACGAGCTGGGCCTTGATGTCGGCCTTGACCTGCGTGTCTGTCAGGCCCTGCTTTGCGAGCTGCTGCTTGTAGCGCTTCTCGCTGTTCCCGAAGTACTGCTTCTTGATCTGCTTGAGGCGCTTCTCGACGTCTGCGTCGCTGACCGTGACGCCCAGCTTGTCGGCCTCCTGCTTGAACTCCTCGCGCTGCACGAGGTACGAAACCGCCTGGTTCTTGAGCGTGTCGTACTCCGTCGTGCCTGCGGCGGGCCACTTCCGCTTCTGGCTCACGTAGCTCTTCTTCGCCTGCGCGAGGAGCGCGTTGAACTGCTCCTGCGTGATCGTCTGGCCGTTCACCTCGGCGACAGAGTCACTCGGGACGCTGCCGCTGCTCCCGCCGCCCCCGCACCCGGCGAGGACCGCGACAAGCGCCGCAATAAGAAACGTGGTCGTGAGGTAACGCATAAGGAACAAAGGCCGCAGCGGACTCGTCACGCTGCTTGACGTGCGGCCAGAATAGCATCGATCAAAGCGGCCGCCCCTCCGAATGAATCGCTTCTTAACGTAACTTCACGGTTCGCCGTCGAGTAGACGGCCGTGTCGATGCGGCTGCGAAGATCACGCAGCTCGCCCGATCCCAGCACGAGCTGTCCGACGGATGCACGGCCGCCGCGATAGACGAGGAAGTCGGCGCCGAGCGTCGCGAGCTTCAGCTTCACATCCTGTATTCGGAACAAGTTCTCAACCGGTTCTGGGACGTCGCCGTAGCGGTCCTCGATCGACGCGTGCAGCTCGCGGAGCTCGTCATCGGTCTCTGCGAGTGCGAGACGCCTGTGGAGGTCGATCTTGAGCGCCTCGGATTCGATGTAGCCGGCGGGCACGTACGCATCGACACGAGCGTCGACACGTACCGGCCGAGTCGCGACGCGGCGCTGTCCGGACAGCTCCGCGACGGCCTCCGCGAGGAGCTCGACGTACAGCTCGAAGCCGAGCGCCGCGACGTGGCCGGATTGCTCGTCGCCGAGCAGGTTGCCGGCGCCGCGGATCTCGAGGTCGCGCATCGCGATCGCGAACCCGGAGCCGAGCTCGGTGTGGTCCGCGAGCGTCGCAAGGCGCGCTCGTGCCTCGGGCGTCAGCTCCGCTGCGTCCGGATAGAAGAGGTATGCGTGCGCCGTCACGTCGGAGCGTCCGACGCGGCCGCGGATCTGGTAGAGCTGCGCGAGCCCGAGAGCGTCCGCGCGCTCGACGATGAGGGTGTTCGCCTGCGGGATGTCGATGCCCGACTCGATGATCGTCGTCGAGACGAGCACGTCGGCGTCGCCGCGCAGGAACGCGTGCATCTTCTCCTCCAGCTCGCGCTCCTTCATCTGTCCGTGCGCGACGAGGAAGCGGAGCTCGGGACAGAGCTGCTGCAGCTTGAGCGCGACATCGTCGATCGTGTCGACGCGGTTGTGCAGGTAGAAGCTCTGCCCGTTGCGCGCGTGCTCGCGGAGCAGCGCCGTCTTCACCATGTCCTCGTCGTACTCGCTCACGGTCGTACGGATCGGTCGGCGGCCCTCCGGCGGGGTCTCGATGATCGAGATGTCGCGCAGCCCGGAGAGCGACATGTGCAACGTGCGCGGGATCGGCGTCGCCGACAGGGTGAGCACGTCGACCTCGAGCCGCAGCGAGCGGAGCAGCTCCTTCTGCGCGACGCCGAAGCGCTGCTCCTCGTCGAGGATGACGAGCCCGAGGTCCTTCGGTATGACGTCGCGCGAAAGAACGCGGTGCGTGCCGATGAGCACCTCGACCTTGCCGTCCGTGAAGTCGCGGAGAGCCGCCTTCTGCTCCGCCGTGCTGCGGAAGCGCGAGACCATCTCGACGCGGACCGGGAAGTCGCGATAGCGATTGCGGAAGGTGTTCCAGTGCTGCTCGGCGAGGATCGTCGTCGGCGCAAGCATCAGCGTCTGCTTGCCGTTCACAGCGACGGCGAAGGCCGCGCGCACGGCGACTTCCGTCTTGCCGAAGCCGACGTCGCCGCAGACGAGGCGGTCCATCGGTCGCGGCGCCTCGAGGTCCTGCTTCACGTCCTCGATCGCGCGCTCCTGATCCGGCGTCTCGCGATAGGGGAACTCGGTCTCGAGACGCTGGAGCCAGTCGTTGCCGAGGTCGTACGCCTCGCCGGGCGCCTGCTGCCGCTGCGCGTAGAGCGCGAGCAGCTCGCCGGCGAGCTCGCGCACCGACGTGCGAGCGCGGTTCTTGAGGTTCTGCCAGGCCTTGCCGCCGAGCTTCGAGAGCGCCGGCGCCGACGCATCGGCCCCGATGTAGCGCGACACCTTGCCGATCTGCTCGTGCGGGACGTACAGGCGGTCCTCGCCGCGGAACGCGAGCAGCAGATAGTCACGCGTGACACCGGCGACCGACTTCGTCTCGAAGCCGAGCAGCTTTCCGATGCCGTGGTCCTCGTGCACGACGTAGTCGCCGGTGCGCAGGTCGGCGAACGACTGCAGCGCACGACCGATGCGCGCAGCCTCCGGCCGCGGCGCACGCTTCCGGAAGAGCTGTGTGTCCGGAAGGAGGACGAGGTTGAGCTCGCGCCAGACGAACCCGCGGCGCGCGGGCGAGACCGCGAACCGCGCCTGCGGGTCGTCGTGGAGCACGTCGCCGGGATCGAGCATCGGCGCGTCCACGCGGCGCAGCAGGTTCTCGGTCCGCAGCGCCTCGCCGCGGTGCGGGAACGCGACGACGACGCGGTGACCCGCGCGGACGAACGCGTTCAGCTCGTTCTCGGCCTCCGACAGTCCGCGCGCGGCGAGTGCGGGCCGCTGCGCCTCGAACGCGAACGGCTGGCCCGACGGAAGCTGGTCGAGCTCGGTCGCACCGCGCAGGTCGACCGGAGCGAGCTTCTCCTCCTCCCACACCTGGCGCACCTCGCCCACCTCCCAGACGAGGTCGGGGCCGCCGGGCAGCGCCGCGAACGAGATCGCCGGGCGCAGTCGGTAGCTCCCCGTCGTCGGCGAGGGTGGGCTCGACGAGGTCGAGGCGCCGCTCGACGGCCGGGTAGACGACCGCCTCGTCGACGGGATGCAGCGCGCGCTGCGTGAACGGCGAGAACGCGCGCACCTGCTCGATCTCGTCGCCGAAGAACTCGATGCGGAGGGGCTCTCGCCCGGTCGTCGGGAAGACGTCGACGAGACCGCCGCGAACCGCGAACTGCCCGCGCTCCTCCGCGCGCTCGACGCGCTCGTAGCCGGCCAGCGCGAGCGCCTCGGTCAGCGGGTCGATGCCCTGCTCGTCGCCCGGCGCGACCCGGAGCGGCTCGGGCCGGGAGCCCTCGGGTGGCATACCCTCCGAGGCGGCCGAAGCCGAGACGACGACGAGCGCGCTCTGCTCGAGGAGGTGCAAAGCGCGGGCGCGCTCCCCGACGAGGTGCGGCGGCGGACGCAGCGCGGAATCCCAGCGCACGCCGCGGCTCGGCAACAGGGCGACGCGCTCCGGCCCGAGGTACCACGCGACAGCCTCGGCCAGGTCGCGTGCGTCGGCGTCCTCGGGCACGAGGATCGTGAGCGCCCGCCCGAGCTGCTCGTGCAGCGCCGAGACGACGAGCGGCAGCGCGGGCTCGGAGACGCGGGCGCGCGTCGGCAGCGATTCCGCGAGCTCCGCAAGCCGCTCGTGCTCGAGCAGCTCGCGCACGAGCGCGAAGAGAACGGGCCGTTGTTCGACATTCCGGACCATGACGCGTGACGAGGCCTGAGCCTCGCGGCCCTCCAAGTTAGTTGAAGCGGGCCTGCGCGCGGTCGAGCCCTTTGGCGTCCAGCGTCTCGACCGCTTCGGCGGCGCGGGCGATGATGGTGTCGGCGTCGTCGTGCGCCTCGAAGTTCGCGAGGACGTAGTCGGCGAGGGAGCGCCGGTCGCCGCGTTCGGGGCGCCCCACGCCGATGCGGAGGCGCAGGAAGTCCTGCGTTCCGAGCGCCTGCGCGATCGAGCGCAGGCCGTTGTGGCCGGCGAGGCCGCCGCCCTTGCGCGCCTGCAACCGCCCGAGGTCGAAGTCGCCCTCGTCGTGGATCACCAGGATCGCGTCGGGCTCGACCTTGAAGAAACTCGCCGCAGCCGCGACCGAGCGGCCCGACTCGTTCATGTACGTCTCGGGCTTCAGCAACGCGACGCGGTGGCCGTCGAGCCGCACCTCCGCGAGGCTGCCGTTGAACTTCGAGCGCCAGGAACCGCCGTGCCGGCGCGCGAGCTCGTCCACCACCATCCAGCCGGCGTTGTGACGCGTCTTTGCGTACTCGCGGCCGGGATTGCCGAGCCCGACGACGAGCAGGTCGAGCGACGAGGCCCGCTCGCCCCGGCGCCACGGCAGACGCACGGCGGGCTACCCCTCGTCGGTGCCGGGCTCGCCTTCGGCCGGCTCGGCCGCGCCTTCGGCCTCACCCTCCGGGCGCTCCTCGCCCTCGGCAAGCTCGCCCTCGGGAGCCTCTTCCGGCTCCTCGACGCGGGTCGGCACCGTCACGGTCGCGAGCACCGTCTCCGGATCGTCGAGGAACGAGACACCTTCGGGCGCCTCGAGATCCGCGATCCGCAGCGCGTCGCCCATCGCCATCCCGCTCACGTCGAGGTCGATGTGGTCGGGCACCTCCATCGGCAACGCCTCGACGTTCACCTCGCGCGCGATCTGCGAGAGCGCACCGCCCTCGCGAACGCCGGGCGCGTCCTCGGCGCCGACGAGCTGAATCGTCACGACCGCCGTGATCGCCTGGTCGAGGCGCACCTCGAGGAGATCGACGTGCACGAGCTTCCCGCGGAGTGGATCCTGCTGGTAGTCCTTGAGGATCGACGGCGTCGCGCTGCCGCCGTCGAGCACGACGTCGAGGATCGTGTGCATCCCGGCGCCGCCCGTGAGGGCCTTGCGAAGGTCGCGCTCGGGCACCGAGATCGAGTGCGTCTCGCCGCTCCCGTAGAGGATGCCGGGCACGAGGCCTTCCTTCCGAAGGCGCCGCGACTCGCGCGATCCCGTCCTCTCACGCGGGTGCACCTCGAGCTTGATCCGTTCGCCGGCCATATCGGCGGATGAGTCTAGCTAGCGCCTGGACAAGCTGCGCATTTTCGAAAGGACAGTCCGCCGGCACGGCGGCTTGGCCGCCGTGCCCACCAACAGCGATCGCAGCGGCGCGCTTCCAACAGAAGTCAGAGGCACGCGCGCCGAAGGCGCGCCTGCGGTCTACCCACCCCGAAATGCGGAGCATTTCGCGGGTCAGAAAAGTTGGTTCTCGCCGCCGAAGATGCCGCTGACCGACTCGTCCGCGAAGACGTTCATGATCGCCTCGGCGAGGAGAGCGGACACGCTGAGCACGGTCATCTTCGACGGCTGCTTGCGCGCGTCGATCGGCACGGTGTCGGTGATCACGATCCGCTCGATCTCGTCGCACGCGGCGATCGCCGCGAGGCCCTCTTCCGAGAAGAGTGCGTGGGTGACGAAGACGTTGACCTCCTTCGCACCGTGCTCCACCAGCGCCCTCGCGCCCTCGATCAGCGTGCTGCCGGTCATCGAGGAGTCGTCGCCGATGATCACCCTCTTGTCACGAACACGGCCCGTCACGCCGGTCACCTCGACCTGCTCCTGTGCGGGCCGCATCTTGTGGATGATCGCGAAGCTCGCGTCGATCATCTCGGCGAAGCGGACGGTCTGCTTCGCCCGTCCCGCGTCCGGCGCGACCGCGACGACGTCGTCGCCCGCGAGCCCGAGATCGCGGAAGTGTCGTGCGAAGAGCTGCAGCGCAGTCAGATGATCGACCGGAATGTCGAAGAAGCCCTGGATCTGCCCCGCGTGGAGGTCCATCGTGAGCACACGGTTGACGCCGGCGAGCTGCAGCATGTCGGCGACGAGCCTCGCCGAGATCGGCTCACGCGGCTTCGCCTTGCGGTCCTGGCGTGAGTACGGGAACCACGGAATCACCGCCGTGATCCGCTTCGCCGAGGCGAGCTTGGCCGCCTGGATCATCAGCAGCAGCTCCATGAGGTTCTTGTCCACCGGCGGGCATCCCGTCTGGACGAGGAAGACGTCGGCGCCGCGGATCGACTCCTCGTAGCGGCAGTACGTCTCGTCGTTCGCGAACGTCTTCAGCATCACCTCGCCGCGCTCGACGCCGAGCTGCTCGGAGATCTTCTGCGCGAGGGCCGGATGCGAGCGACCGGAGAACACCATGAGCCGCTTCCACGGGCCGCGCTCGATCCAGTGCCCCGCCCGCGGCTCGGCGGCGCTACCGGATCCCTCGAGGCCCGGCAGGGCCAGCTCAGTCGTCCCGGTTTCCACGCTTGTCATAGACCCAATTCTCTTTCGTCGTCTGCCGCGGCGCGAACCCCGCAAGCGAGCCGGGCGGGACATCTTCTGTTATGACCGCGCCGGGTGCAAGCCACACGTCGTCGCCGATCTCCACGGGAGCATCGAACGTATTGTCGACTCCGGTCCTGACGTTGCTGCCGATGCGCGTGACGGCCTTGGGCTGCCCCGGCTCGTGCTTGAAGTTGGCAGTGATGTTGCCGGCGGCGATGTTCGTATCCTCTCCGATCTCGGCGTCGCCGATGTACGAGAGGTGCGGGATCTTCGTTCGCGCCCCGACCGTCGACTTCTTGACCTCCACGAAGGTGCCGATCTTCGCGTCGCGGCCGACCTCGGTGCCGGGACGGACGTACGCGAACGGCCCGATCTCGACGCCCGACGCAATCCTCACGCTGCCGCGGATGACGGTGAACGGATGGATCGTGACGTCGTTCTCGATCTCGACGTCGCCGTCGATCCACGTCGACCGAGGGTCGACGATCGTCACGCCGGCGAGCATGTGCGTCTCGTTGATGCGGTCGCGCAATTCGGCGGCGGCCGCTGCGAGCTCGGCGCGTGTGTTGACTCCCTCCACCTCGCGCGGATCGCCGGCGACGTGCACCGCAACCGGCTCGCCGTCCTGCACCAGGAAGCCGACTGCGTCGGTGAGGTAGAGCTCCCCCTGCGCGTTCTTCGGTCGCAGCCGCTCGAGCGCGGGCCAGAGCTTCTCGGCTGCGAAGACGTAGATCGACGAGTTGACCTCGCGGAGCTCGAGCTCGTCGGGCACGGCGTCGGACGCCTCGACGATGCGCGCGAGCCGGCCGTCCCCGTCGCGGACGACGCGTCCATACTCCCGCGGGTCGGGCGGCTCGAACGAGAGGACGGTCGCGGCCGCGCGCTCGCGCCTGTGCGTTTCGAGCAGCTGGCGCAATGCGTCCGCCGTCAGCAGCGGCGTGTCACCGGAGAGGACGAGGACGTCCCCGTTCGCCGAGCCGAGCTTCGCGTGGGCCGCGCGTACGGCGTCCCCCGTGCCAAGCGGTCGCTCCTGCACCGCGACCTCGAGCCCGTCGAAGCCGTCACGAGTCTTCGGCGACGCGACGACGACGATCGGCTGTGCGCCGGTGCCGCGCGCGGCGGCGATGACCCAGTCGACCATTCGCCGGCCGAGCAGCGGGTGGAGATGCTTCGGCGTCGCGGAACGCATGCGGGTGCCGAGGCCGGCGGCCATGACGAGAGCTGCGACGTTGTCGGTCATCGGCAGGGTGGCTGGGGCGCCAGGATTCGAACCTGGGATCGCGGGACCAAAACCCGCTGCCTTACCACTTGGCTACGCCCCAGGGACAGGCCGGAAGTGTAGTGCGAGCGCCTACCCGCGGTCGGCGAAGATCAGAAACAGCGCGACCGCCGCGAAGATCCCCGCGAGCACGAGGACGAACAGGCCGATGAAGTGCGACAGCAGGACCGCGACGACGGCGAGCGCCTGCGACGCGGCCGCGATCCACGAGACCTGCCTGATCGTGCCGCGCTGGTCCTTGCCCCAGATGAGGTACACGGGGATCGTGACCAGGCCGAGCGCGATGATCGTGTACTTCGAGACGCTCGCCGTGAGCGCTGCGAGGAATACCTCGAGGACGGCGATCCACAGCGCGGTGCGGACCCGGTGCTCGCGAAGCCAGCGGCCGCCGTGCGAGCTCTCGTGCTCGATCGCGGTGCCCGTGCTCATCGCATTCAACCGTACCACGCTGGTGCCGTCATCCAGACCCGGCCGCGGGGTCGAATTCGGCGGCTTGCGGCAGCCGCTTCTTGCTCGTCGAGGAAGAGCCCGTAGACGGCCGGGCCGGCGCCGCTCACGTCCGCGCGGAAGGCTCCCATGGCGCAAAGCTCGTCGGCGACCGGCGAGCTCGCGAGGTCGTTCGGCGGGAGCTCTGCGAGGTCGTGTGCGCGGCGGACGCCGGCGAGAGTGGACAGCAAGGCTTCGCGGCGAGCGGCGAAACCGTCGCCGCGGTCGAATGCCCGGTAGACGTCGGCGGTGGACGACTTCGCGGCGTCGTGCGGCAGCACGAGCACGATCCAGTAGTCCTGGGGCAGGTCGAGCGGCTGGAGGTCGGTGCCGATCCCGGTGCCGAGTTGCGGTGCGTCGGTCAGAAAGAAGGGGACGTCGGCGCCGAGGCCGGCCGCCAGCGCTGCGAGGCGGTCGCGCGGCAGCGGCTCGTCGAGCGTCGCGTTCGCGAGGGACAGCGCCGTCGCGGCGTCGGAGCTGCCGCCGCCCAGCCCCGCTGCGACCGGGATGTGCTTCTCGATCGTCGCGTGCCACGCGCGGCCGGTCTCGGCGGCGAGCAGCTCCAGCGCGCGGCGCACGAGCGTGTCGCCGGGGAAGCCGGTGACGTCGATCTCGCCTGCCGGCACGACGTCGATGCGGTCTGTGAGATCGATGCGCTGGAGAACGGTCGCGACCTCGTGGTAGCCGTCGTCTCGGGTCGGCCCGACGACGAGCGCGAGGTTGATCTTCGCGCTGGCCGACGCGCGGCTCACAGCGCTCGAGTTAGCGCGACGAACTCTTCCGGCTCGAGCGCCTCCGCGCGCGTGTCCGGCTCGCGCCCGATCGCACGGATCGCGGCTTCCGCGCGCTCGCGTGACGCGAGGCCGTTGAGCGCGAGCGAGTTCGGCAGCGTCTTCCGCCGGTGCGCGAACGCGGCCTCGACGGTGCGCTTGACGACAGGCCATTCAGCCGGCAGCGGCTTGCGTCCGAACGCGACGAGCGCCGAGTCGACGTTCGGCCGCGGGCGGAAGACCTCGCGGCTCACCGCATGCCGGCCGGTGCGCTCGGTCGCGAGCTGCACGAGCACCGACACGGCACCGTACGCCTTCGTGCGCGGCGCTGCGAAGAAGCGGTCGGCGACCTCGCGTTGCACCATCACGCACCACCGCTCGACGCTCGGCAGCCCGTCGAGACTCTCGACGACGATCGGCGTCGCGACGTTATACGGCAGGTTCGCCACGAGCTTTCGCGGCTCCGGCTCGAGCGCGGCGAGGTCGAGCGCGAGTGCGTCGCCCCAGTGCAGCTCGACGTTCTCGTCGGTCGGCAGATCGGGCTCGAGCGAGCGGTCGATCTCGACCGCATGCACGTGCGCCACGCGCGCGGCGAGGAAGCGCGTGAGCACGCCGCGGCCCGGCCCGATCTCGAGCACGACGTCAGCGGGCGCGAGCCCGGCGAGCCGCTCGATCACGCGCAGGATGTTCTCGTCGACGAGAAAGTGCTGGCCGAGCTCCTTCTTGGCGCGCAAGCTCACAGACCGAAGCAGCGCACCGCGTTCGCTTCGATCTGCGCGGCGAGCTCGTCGGCGTCCGCATTCCGCGCGTGAGCGAGCGCGGCGACGGTGTGCACCACGTTCGCGGGCTCGTTCGGGCGGCCGCGGCGCGGCACCGGCGCGAGGTACGGGGAATCCGTCTCCGCCAGCAGACGCTCGGGTGAGACCGCGTACGCCGCGGAACGGAGGTCGTGCGCGTTCTTGTACGTGACGTTGCCGGCGAACGAGACGTACCAGCCGTGCTCGAGGGCGGGCTCGAGGAGCGGCAGCGAGGAGAAGCAGTGCAATACGACCGTGCCGTCGAAGCCTTCGAGCGCGGCGAGCGTGTCCTCGTCGGCCGCACGCGTATGGATGATCACGGGCTTGTCGACGTCCGCAGCGAGCTCGAGCTGCTCGTCGAAGATGCGCCGCTGCGCCTCACGCGGCGCGTAGTCGCGGAAATAGTCGAGGCCGGTCTCCCCCACTGCGACCACCTTCGGGTGTTGCAACGCGTCGCGGAGTGGGCCAACTTCGCTGTCGGCCGCCTCGTGCGGGTGGACGCCGAGCGCCGCGGCGACGCCGTCATGGCGTTCGGCGATCGCGAGCGTCTCGCGCCACGACGACTGCTTCGTGCCGACGGACACGATGCGCGTGACGCCGGCTTCGCGCGCGCGCTCGACGAGCACGTCCGCCGGCTCCGCGGCCGCGTCGAGGTGCGCGTGGGTGTCGATCACCCGGCGACGGCCGGGAGCTCGACCCGGGGGAAGAGCGGCGGCGAGGGCTCGATCCCGTCGGCGGCGACGGCCGTACAGCGACGGATCCGCTCGAGCGACAGGTCGTCCGCGGGCTGGCCGAGCGCCTCGAGGATGCGCGGCGCACTCTCCGGCAGGTACGGCTCGACGGCGACGGCGATCGCGGTCAGTCCGTCGGCGAGGTTGTAGAGCACGGCCGTGAGCTCGTCCGCGCGCGCTTCGTCCTTGGCGAGCTGCCACGGCGCCGACTCCTCGACGTACTGGTTGAGGCGACGAACGGCGACCCAGATCTCCTCGAGCCCACCCGTGATGTCGTACCGGTCGAGTGCCTCGACGAGGCGAACGCGCAGCCCGTCGGCGTCCCACGGAGCCTCCGTGTCGACTGGCACGACGGCGCCGTCGCGGTAGCGCGCGATCATCGCCGTCGTGCGTGAGACGAGGTTGCCGAGGTCGTTCGCGAGCTCGCGCTCATATCGCTCACGGACGTCGTCCACCGAGACGTTGCCGTCCTGGCCGAAGGTCGTCACGCGCGCAGCGTAGAAGCGCACTGCATCCACGCCGTAGACGTCCACGAGCTCGAGTGGGTCGATGACGTTGCCGAGCGATTTCGACATCTTGCGGTCGGCGAAGTTCAGGTACCCGTGCACGAAGAGCTGCTTCGGCGGTTCCTCGCCCGCCGAGAGCAGGAGCGCCGGCCAGTAGACGCAGTGGAAGCGCAGGATGTCCTTCGCCAGCAGGTGCACCGCGGGCCAGAAGCGCTCGAGGTTCGCGCCCGGCGCGTAGCTCAGCGCGCTGCGGTAATTGACGAGCGCGTCCGCCCAGACGTAGGCAACCTGCTGCGGATCCCACGGGATGGGCACGCCCCACGTCTGCGTCGAGCGACTGATCGAGAAGTCGCGCAGGCCGCCGGCGATGAAGCTCCGCGCCTCGTTGTAACGGAAGCTCGGCAGGACGAAGTCGGGACGCTCGTCATAGAGCTGCGAGCAGGCGGTCCTGGTAGGCGGAGAGCCGGAAGAACCAGTTCTTCTCCTCGAGCCACTCGGGCTCGGTGCCGTGATCCGGGCACTTGCCGTCGACGAGCTCGGCTTCCGTCTTGAACGCCTCGCATCCGACGCAGTACCAGCCGGAGTAGACGTCCTCGTAGACGTCGCCGTTGTCGTAGATGCGCTGCAGGAAGTCCTGAACGTAGCGCTTGTGGCCTTCATCGCTCGTGCGAATGAAGAAGTCGTTCACGGCGTTCAGGCGGCGAGGCAACTCCTGCCACGCCGTGACGATCCTGTCTGCGTACTCCTGCGGCTCGAGTCCCTGCTCCGCCGCGACGCGCGCCACCTTGTCGGCGTGCTCGTCCACGCCCGTCAAGAAGTAGGTCTCGTCCCCACGCTGGCGGTGATGCCGCGTCAGGATGTCCGCCGCGATCGTCGTGTACGCGTGTCCCAGCGTCGGCGTCGAGTTCACGTAGTAGATGGGTGTCGTGACGTAGAAGCGCATCACCATCAATGGTAGGTGCCCACCGCAAGCGGATTCGCCGGAGCAAAAGGCCCGCGAGTGCCACGAGCAAGGCGGCGAGCGGCAGCGCGACGGGGAGCAGCGGGGTTCGGCGGGACGCTTGGAGCGGCGTGGTCTTACGCTCGGGCAGCGAACGCGACGTCCGAACCGCGGTCGTGGTCGCCGTCGCTTGGCCCGCGTCACTCACGGGAGGCATCCGAAGGACTGCCGTGCGCGCGCCGACCTGCGGATCGACGCCGGCATGCGCGTCGGCAATTCGACCGGCGCCCTGCTGAGTTTCGATCGGCTGAGCTTCGATCGGCTGAGCTTCGATCGCGAGCCGAGGACGAACCGCCGGCGCCAGGGCCACGCTCGCACGAGGCTCGTGGTGCATGCGCGTGACCTGATGCGTCGCCTGCTTGTGGATCCCGGCACCGAGGTCGGGCTTTGCGACCGTCGGATGCGACAGGGCAGGGCCAGACTCCGGCTCGACGGGCTCATCCGGCTGAGCCGACGGAGGGCCGGAAGTCGGCGAGCTCGGAGAGCCCGACGACGGAGGCGAAGCCGGAGCAGCCTGCAGCACGGCCGGCTGCTCCTGGGCCGGCGCCGCTGCGGCAGGCGCCTGCGCCACACCAGGCGGCGGCTCCGTGGCGGCAGCCGGGACCGTCGCGGGAGGGGCCGGCGGCGCGGGGGGAGACGCCGCCGGCCTCGCGGGGAGGAACGAGAGCGGATCGAGGTAACCGTCCTCGTCGCTCGCGAGACGGATCCCGAGATGCAGGTACGGCTCGTCGACCTCCGGCGGACCGCTTGCGCCGACGCGGGCGACGATCGCTCCCTCCTCCACGCTTGCTCCCCTGCGCACCTCGAGCGACCCGAGATGCGTCAGCGTGACGCTGTACCCGTCGGGCGTCCGGATGCTGAGCGTCAGCCCGTTGCCCGGTGGAGTTCCCGCGTACGTGACGACGCCGTCCGTAGGAGCGACGACCGGCCCACTTTCGGCGCCCGCGACGTCGATCCCCCGGTGCTGGCCGGGGAGCTCGGGCTGCGTACGGTCGAACACGAACGGCCGCAGGACGGGCCCCTCGACCGGCCACGTCCACGCCAGTGCCGTACCTGGTACGGCGAGCGCGACGAGAGCGGCGGCGGCGAGAACCCGCGCCAAGCACCGTCTGTTGTCCATGAAGTAAACGATGCGGGCACGGTAGCGAAGGCTCCGGACGTTGTCAACGTGGCTTACAGGGACCTGTCGAACAGCGCGTTCCGGGACGCCCCGGTGAGGCGCGCGACGACCGCCGCCGCCTGCCGGCGCGGCACCCCGGCGCGGACGAGCTCCACGACCGCATCGACGGCGGCAACGTCGTCGACGACCGCTTCGGACGCTCCGAGGACGAGCACGATCTCGCCCTTCGGCGGCTCCGCGAACCTCGTCGCAAGTTCCCCGGCCGTGCCCCGCGCGACCTCCTCGAACGTCTTTGTGAGCTCGCGGCAGACGGCCACGGCGCGCTCCGGCATCGCGCCCGCAAGCGAGCGCAGCGTCCGCGGCAGCCGCCGGGGCGACTCGAACGCGACCACGGGCCAGGACCAGCTCGAAAGCTCCTCCCACAACGCCGCAAGCGCCTTCTCTCCGCGTGGCAGGTAGCCGACGAACTGGTACCGCTCGCCGAGGAGACCGCTCGCGACGAGCGCCGTCTCGACGGACGACGCGCCGGGCAGCACCGTCACCGGCGCGCCCGCCTCGAGAGCCGCGCCGATCAGACGCGCCCCGGGATCCGAGATGCCGGGCATCCCCGCATCCGTGACGAGCGCCATGCGCTCGCCGGCGACGAGCCGCGGCAGAAGCTCGGCCGTCCGCTTCGCCTCGTTGTGCTCGTGATAGCTGACGAGCGTGCCGCGCAGGCCGTGCCGCTCGAGCAGGACGCGCGTGCGGCGCGTGTCCTCACAGAGGATGACGTCAGCCTCACTCAGCTCGCGCAGCACGCGCAGCGTCACGTCCTCGAGGTTCCCGATGGGCGTCGCGCAGACGCTGAGCATCAGACGGCGTCGTACGCGAGCAGGCCGGCGCCGATGAGGCCCGCCATCGTGCCGAGCTCGGCGCGGACGATCCGCAGGTTCTCGCCCGCCGCGTCGAGCGCGTCGCGCTTCGCGGTCCGGAGCGCGGCCGGCACGATCCACTCGAACCCAGCGACGCCGAAGCCGCCGCCGACGACCACGAGGTCGGCGCCGAAGACGTTGCACATGGACGCGATCCCGGCGCCCAGCTTGTTTCCGATGCCGCCGAGCGCCTCGCGTGCCTGCGCGTCCCCCTCGTTCGCGAGCCGCACGAGGCGGTGCGAGTCGGCGGCTGGCCCGAACAGCTCCTGCGCGATACGAGTTGCGGCAGTCCCGGTCACGTAGGGCTCGAGGTGGCCGCGCCCATGACAGAACCCCTGGCACGGCAGCCCGTCGATCTCGACCACGATGTGGCCGAACTCCGCCCAGCCGCGGTAGAGCGCTCCGTCGACCACGGCGCCGCCGCCGCAGCCCGTGCCGAGCGTGAACATGAGCATCGTCTGCGAGCCGCGACCTGCGCCGGCGCGGTGCTCGGCGAGCGCGGCGACGTTCGCGTCGTTGTCGATCGCCACCGGCAGCCCGAAGCGCTCGGACATCCGCCCGCGGAAGTCGAGCGTGCCAAGGGGAATGTTGACCGAGCCTCGAATGGTTCCCGTGCGTTGGTCGATCTGAGACGGAAGCCCGAAGCCGACGGCGACCACACGGTCGTCGCGAAGCGCCTGAACCGCCTCGTCGAGGGCGTCGAGGACGTCGGCCTCCGTCGTGACGGGCGTCGGCGTCTCGCGGTGGCGCTCGACGGCGCCGTCGCGGTCGACGAGACCGGCGAGGATCTTCGTCCCGCCGAGGTCTACGCCGATCACGCGATCGTTCACAGGCGACGGATAACCTAACTCGCCGCATGGCGCGCGAAGAGAAGCCGTACCGCGTCTACCGCGGCGGCAGGCAAAAGGGCAAGGTGCCGCTGCAGACGCGTCCGGCGCGCGCACGCGCGCGCGTGGACAGGAACAACGACTCGTACCCCGGCCCCGGGCCGGTCAAGGTCAAGCGCCGCTGGTCGCGCGGCCGCAAGCTCGGCATCGTCCTCGCACTGCTCCTGCTGCTCGTGATCGCGTGGGCCGTGGCGAGCTACTTCTCGCTGCAGCGCGGCGTCAAGGTGGCGAACGATCGCGTGCCCAACGGCACGAGCGAGGTGCTGACTCACCAGAACTCGCTCCTCCTCTCCACGCCGACGAACATCCTCATCCTCGGCTCCGACCACGCCAACCTGCCGGGACGCGAGGGCGAGCGCTCGGACTCGATCATGCTCCTCCGCAGCGATCCGTCGCGGCACCGGATCGTCTACCTGTCGATCCCGCGTGACCTGCGCGTCCCGATCGAAGGCGTCGGCGACACGAAGATCAACGCCGCGATGTCGGCGGGCGGAGCGCCGCTCGCGATCAAGACGGTCGCCTCCTACACCGGACTGCCGATCAACCACGTGATCACCGTCGACTTCCCCCGGTTCAGGGAGGTCATCGACGCGCTCGGCGGGATCACGATCAACGTTCCGGAACGGATCCTCTCCAACTTCGATTGCCCGCTGAAGACGTCGGAGGAATGCACGCACTGGAAGGGCTGGCGCTTCGCCAAGGGCGAGCAGCACATGAACGGCATGCGCGCCCTCGTCTACTCGCGCGTGCGCAAGAACCTGCTCAATCCCGCCGACACGGACATCTCGCGCACCGAGCGCCAGCAGGACGTCCTCCAGGCGACGCTGCGCAAGATGACGAGCGTCTCGAGCCTCGCGAGGATGCCGTTCATCGGCTCGAAGCTCGTGAAGCCGCTCGCGACAGACCTCTCGACGGCGCAGTTCCTCCAGCTGGGCTGGGTCTACAAGCGCGGCCACGCGCTCCACTGCCGCCTCGGCGGAACGCCGGAGACGCTGCCCGACGGTCAGTCGGTGATCGTCAGCGAGGGCGACGACAAGGAACGCGTCATCCTCGCCGTCGAGGGCAAGACCGCGCCGCTACCGCCGCGTCCCGGCGAGGAACGCTACGGCGCGGGCTGCGTTACCGGGTCGTTCCCGCGCTGACGCGCGTGAACTCCCTCGCGAGCGGAGTCAGGCCTCGGCGGCCTTCTTCTCGACGGTCGACTCCTTCTTCTCGGACTTCTCCGCCTTGTCGCCGGAGCCGGAGTCCGAGCCGCCGTCCTTCGACGCTTCGCCTTTGCGCCGGTTGCCCTTGCCGTAGTCGGTCGAGTAGAAGCCGGAGCCTTTGAAGTGCACCGCGACCGGATGGAGCACGACCTCCAGGGGGCCCTCGCCGCAAGTGGGGCAGCCGTCGGGTGCCGGGGCATGGATCGATTTGAACACCTCGAAGAGGTGCCCGTTGGGACAACGGTATTCGTACGTCGGCACCGGCTTAGGCTACCAGCGTCCCCCGTCGTTTCCTGATAATCCCACGGTGAACGAAGCCGCCGAGACGACCGTCCCTCGCGCGCGCCCGCTCGCGCTGTCCGCGTCGCCGGACACGTTGTTCCGCATCGGGGTCGGCGCGCTCACGGCGGTCGTTGCCGCGTTCCTCTTCGCACGCTTGACGGTCTGGCCGCCGCACGAGGACGAGACGCTCGCGCTCTTCGCCGGCCGCGGGTCGGTCGGACAGCTGATCCGGACGGTGCTCGGCGAGCGCGGCGGCGCACCGCTCCACTTCCTCTTCGCGTGGGCGATCACGCACACGGGAGGCGGGCTCGTGGAGCTTCGGCTCGTCTCGACGCTCTTCGCGGTCGCGAGCGTGCCGCTGATCGCCGTGCTCGTCGCGCGCCTCACCGACCGCGCCGTCGGGCTCGTCGCGACGGCGATCGTCGTGCCGAGCTGGATGCTCCTCTTCCACGGCATCTACGGCCGGATGTACTCGATCTTCCTCTTCACCGCGACGCTGTCGTACATCGCGCTGCTGCGGGCGCTCGAGCGTCGCGACCGGCGCGCCTGGCTCCTGTGGGCGCTCGCGATGCTCGCGTGCATCGCGACGCACCCGTACGGCGCGCTCGTGCTTGCGTCGCAGGGCCTCTACGTGCTCTGCTCGCGGCGGCTGCGTGAGGCGTTCGTGCCGTTCGCCGCGGTATTCGTGCTCGCGCTTCCGTTCTGGCACAGCGACACGGTCCTCGCGAACCGCTTCGACGTGGGCGTCGGCGGCGGCGGCACGAAGCTCGGCAGCCCGTTCGCGATCCTCAAGTACCTCGCGCGGGTCGCGGGCGACTTCACCGTCGGGTGGCTCGCGGTTCGGGTCGTCGTGCTGCTCGCGGCGCTGGTCGGGTTCGTGCTCCTGACGCGGACATGGCGGCGCAGCGCCGTCTTCGTCGCCTGCGTGCTCGTGACACCGTTCCTCTTCTTCGCCGCCACGCGGATCGGCAGCGGGATGGCGTCGCCGGAATCGCGCCATCTCATCTTCGTGCTGCCGTTCTTCGCGCTGCTCGTCGCGCTCCCGCTCGTGCGCATCGCGAGGAACCGTTACGGCGTCGTACTCGTGGTTGTCGTGCTCGTGGCACTCGGCGCCGGAGAGATCGCGTGGGGGATGCACAACACGCGCACGCTCTACGTCGGCGAAGCGCCGCTGCGCACGTCGTCGCGCGACGCGGCCTCGACGTGGCTCGCAGCGACGAGCAGGCCGAGCGACATCCTCTTCGGCTACGACCCGCTCTTCCTCGGCGCGTGGGAGCAGAACCGCTCGTTCTCGCAGACCGTCGTGCCTCGCGCGGACACGAAGCTCGCGCTGCACGTGCTCTACCAGGAGCCGAAGCCGCTCGGCCGCGGCATCTGGGTGCTCGACGCGAGCGACAACAACAACTTCACGCCGAGGCTGCACATCCCGCTGCGCTACCCGCGTGCGCCATCGAAGTTCGAGGCTCGCGTCTTCGGGCCGTTCCTCGTCATCCGCAGCCGCAAGCCGACGGGCACGATCCGCGAGTTCCTGCTCCAGACGCAGGCGGTGCAGCTCGTGGGGCAGTCGCTGTACCTCGGCGACTCGGACATCAACCTGCTCACGGTCGAGCGGGCGCTCGGACTGCGCGGGCTCGACGCCGCCGGCGCGCGCTAGCGACGCTCGGCTTCGGCTTCTTTCGCGAGCGTCTCGCCGTAGCACGGGGCGTCCTCGAACGCGGCGAGGCCTGCCGGGGTCGTGCGGGACGGCTCGCGCATCGGGCGGCGCCTGCGGGCGGCCGCGACGGCCGCCGACGCGCCGAGGAGCGCGCCGTACATGAAGGAGCGAACGCGTTCGCTGCGCCTGTCCTCGCCGTCCACGAGACAATCGTACGGTGCTCGTCTGCACCCTCGGAGATCTGCTCCTCGACGTGATCGTCCGTCTCGACACGCGGCTCGCGCCCGGCGACGATGCCGTCGCGACGACAACCCTCGCTCCGGGCGGACAGGCCGCGAACGTCGCGACCTGGGCGGCCGCGCTGGGCGCGGGCGCGCGCGTCGTCGCGGTGCAGGCCGACGACGACGCCGGCGTCATCGTGCGCCGCGAGCTCGAGAGCCGCCGCGTCGACGTGCGGGGCCCGCGCGGCGAGCGCACCGGCGTGGTGGTGTCGCTCGTGCAACCCGACGGCGACAGGACGATGGCGTCGGACCGCGCGTCGGCTCCGGACCTTCGCGCGGAGGACGTCGACGCCAGGTGGCTCGAGTGCGACGCGTTGCACCTCTCCGGTTACTCGCTGCTCGGCGGCCCGATCACGGGAGCTGCGCAGCGAGCCGCCGCGCTTGCGCACGAGCGGGGTGCGCGCGTCAGCGTCGACCTCTCATCGTGGACGCACGTCGAACGGCTCGGCTCGCAGATGCGAGAGGCGCTTGCACAGGTGAAGCCGGACGTCGTGTTCGGCAACGAGCGCGAGTGGGACGCGATCGGCGACCTCGAGACGCCGACGAAGGTCGTCAAGCGCGGCCCACGCGGGATCGTCGTCGACGGTGAGGAACATCCAGCTGTTCCCGCGACCGCCGTCGACTCGACCGGCGCGGGAGACGCGCTCGCCGCGGGGTTCATCGTCGGCGGCACGGAGCTCGCACTCGAGACGGCCGCGCGCTGTGTCGCGCAGATCGGTGCGATGCCGTGAGGATCGATCCGATGAGCGTCGCGGATTTCGCCGAGCTCGCGACCTGGCGGTACGAGCCGCCGTACGACTTCTACGACGGAGATCAAGAGGAACCGCATAACCCCGAGCGCTTCTTCGGCGTTCGGAACGAAGCCGACGAGACGATCGGCTTCTACTACTTCGAGCCGAACGGCGACGTCCTCGACTACGGCCTCGGCCTCCGCCCCGACCTCGTCGGCCGCGGGCTCGGGCTCGACTTCTTCAACGAGGGTCTCGAGTTCGCTCGCGAGCGCTACCGGCCGCGGCTGATCCGGCTGCACGTGGCGGCGTTCAACGAGCGCGCGATCAAGGTCTACGGGCGGGCAGGCTTCCGCGAGGTGAGCAGGCACATGCGCTCGTTCGAGCGCTGGGGCGAGGTCGAGTTCATCACGATGGACGAGCAGCCTTGATCGACATTGCGCCGGACGTCCGCGAGGCGCGGGCCGTCGTCGCGCTCGAGACGACGCTCGTTGCGCACGGGTTTCCGCCCGGCGAGGGCGTCGCGGTCGGCCTCGAGGCGGAGACGCGCGTGCGCGAGGCGGGAGCCGTGCCGGCGACGATCGGCGTCCTCGACGGGCGCGTTCGCGTCGGATTAAGCGGCGACGAGCTCGCGCGCTTCGACGCGTCCGCGTCCAAGGTCGGGCCGCGCGATCTCGCGGCGGCCGTGACGCAGGAAGCCGTCGGCGCGACAACTGTCGGCGGGACGCTCGCCGTCTGCCGCGCCGCGGGCATCTCCGTGATGGCGACGGGCGGCCTCGGCGGCGTGCATCGTGGCTGGGTCGAGCACCTCGACGTCTCGTCCGATCTCGGCGAGCTGGCGCGAACACGCTGTGTCGTCGTCTCGTCGGGCGTGAAGTCGCTGCTCGACGTGTCAGCGACGATGGAGGTGCTCGAAACCCTCGCGGTGCCCGTGCTCGGTTTCCGCACCGACGAGCTGCCGCTCTTCTACTCGGCGCGCGGCGGGCCACCCGTTTCCGCACGGGTCGACAGCGTCGCCGAGGCTGCGTCGATCGCGAGCGCACACTGGCAGCTCGGCGGCGGCGGCATCCTGCTCGCACGCCCGCCGGACGACAGCCTCGACGACGTCGAGCCGTTGATCGAGCACGCCCTCCGGGACGCGCGCGAGCGCGGCGTCCGCGGCAAGGACGTCACGCCGTTCGTCCTCTCGTGGCTGCACGAGCGGAGCGGCGGCCGGACGCTTGCCGCCAACCGTGCCCTCGTCGTCGCGAACGCCGCCCTCGCGGGCGAGGTCGCACTCGCACTCGCCGGCTAGGACGGAGCGACGAGCATCACCGTCCGCGACGCCGCAGCGGCGCCGGTCACCGTGACGCGAGCCGACAGCCGTTTCGCGCGCACGAGACGCGCGAACCCGCTTCGTGTGAGCACGACACGAATCGAGCGCGCACCGCCGGCGGGCGTGGAGAACCTTCGGCTGCCGAGCTTCGTCCGGGCGGTGGTCAACGTGAGCGTTCCGCGACAGCGTTGCGCTGAGCCGCACCGGACGGCGACCGCGGCGACGCGCTCCCTCGTCACGAGCACGTGCCGGGACACGACCGTGATCGTCGCCGTGCCGAAGCCTGCAACTGCGACCGGCCGCGCGTGGTCGACGGTCGTCGGTTTCCGAGCTGGCCGGATGCGTTCGACCCCCAGCAGTCGATGCCGCCGCTCCGGAGAACAGCGCACGTGTGAAACGCCCCGGTCGCGATCGCGGTGACGCCGCTGCTCAGCCCGGCTACGTCGATCGGCGTCCCGTGCCGCGTCGTCGTTCCATCGCCGAGTGCACCGAAGTAGATCGCGCCCCAGCATTTGACGCCGCCTGCGCGAGTGATTGCACACGCGTTCCGGAGGCCTTCGGCAATCGACGTCACGCCGCTCGCGAGCCCCGACACCGGGACGGGCGTCGAGCTGTCCGCCGGCTGTCCGTCGCCGAGCTCGTCGTGCCCGTTGTAACCCCAGCATTCGACGCCGCCGGCCCGCGTCAAAGCGCACGTGTCTCCGAGGCCGTCGGCGATCGCCACGGCCTGCACCGGCGCCGATTGCCTTTCCGCTCGACTCGTGCCGGCCGCCGCAGCGAGCGCGAAGAGGCCGGCTGTAACCCCCGAGCAGCCGAAGCGCACGCACGCGCCGGTCTATGCCTCAGGTCTCGATCGACGTGAGGAACTCGTCGATCGGAAGCGCGGGCAGCGTCTGGATCTTCGTCGAGCCGCGGGCGCCGAGAGCGACGGACACTCGCGCGATCGTCGCCTCGTCGGGAGCCTCGACGACGTTGATGAAGTCGAACTCGCCGAGCGTTGCCCACTGATGGAGCACCTTGCAGCCGAGCTCCTCGACGTCCTGGTTCACGGCGCGCAGGCGTTCAGGATTCGACTTCAGGGTCTGGACGCCCTGAACGGTGAGCGTCGACAGCAGGATGTAAACCGGCATCTGGCCTCCTCTTCTCTCGGAGGCCCGAGTCTACGACGCGGGCGGCCTGGTCGAAGTAGACGAGCGCCGCCCCGATGAAGACGAGCGGCGAGATGACGAGGTCGGCGATGAACGCGGCAGTCCGCACCTCCGCGTCCGCCTGACCGTGCAGGAGAACGCCGAGCATCGCCCGCGTCACGAAGTAGACGATCGCCAGCGTGCACAGCGAGCCGAGCGCGTGGACGTAGTCCGCGGCCGCGAGACGCCGGCCGCGCGTCAGCGCGTCGCGGAAGCCGAGACGCTCGTGCGCGGCCGCCGGGACGGCGAGCCCGAAGAGCGCCAGCCACGCGAGCGCCGGCAACACGTACAGCCGCACGAGTACCGGCACGGGCAGGAACACGACGACGCCCACGACAAACGCTCGCACGAGCGCATTGCGTTCCAGCGGCTCGGGCGACGCGAGCACGATCGCGCGGACGTACGCCGCGGTCAGAAACGGCGTCGCGGCCCAGAGGACGAACATCTGCGCGGTGAGCGACTCTCCCGCGGAGACCTGCGTGATCGCCGCGATCGGCAACCCGAGGACGAGCGAAGGCCAGAAGCGATGGCCGTAGAGCCGAATCGACTCGGCGACGACCTGCCCGACGGTCCGCTCCTTCGGCGGCAGCGGCGGCGGCAGCTCCTTCGGCATTCCGCGAGCAACGGTAACGGCTGCCGCGTTCGTCGACTCGACCATCGTCGGCGTGCTGCTCCACGCCAAGAGGCTCGCGTCGCAGCGCGAACTCCAGTACAGCGTCACGCTCGGAGAGACGACCGGCGCGCCGGTGCGGGATGTTCGAGCTGCCCGGACTCGGCGGGATCCGGCCCGTGGCGGAGCGGGACGAAGCGGCGCCGCAGGGCCGGAGGCCGGCTAGGCCTCGTCCTCGGCCGTCTCGTCGCCGGGATCGCAGTTTTCGAGCGGAGGCAGCATCTTTCGGAGCGTAGACCCCCCGGCGGTCGGACTCAAGGCGTCGGACGCAAGATGGGCCGTTCGGCCCATTCACAAGCTGCGGACGAAGCGCAATGATCCCTGCTGATCCCGGTTCCGGGTCCCTGCGGCGTGAGGGCCGCGGTCGCAGCCTCGAGCGGCGGCCACGGCCCTCGCGTTTTTGCGCGCCGGCTCTTGCGATCGGCAGTGTCGCCGTCGCCGCTAGATCGACCCGCGTTCGCTCAGCGTCCTCTCGACGAGGACGACCGCTTGCGTGTCGAGCGCTTCGATGCGGAGCGCTTGGCGGACGAACGCTTCGCCGACGAACGCTTCGCCGACGAGCGCTTGGCGGTCGAACGCTTCGCGGAGGAGCGCTTCGCCGATCCGCGCTTCGACGCCGAACGCTTCGCGGTCGAACGCTTCGCCGACGAGCGCTTCGCGGTCGAACGCTTCGCGGAGGAGCGCTTCGCCGATCCGCGCTTCGACGCCGAACGCTTCGCGGTCGAACGCTTGGCCGACGAGCGCTTCGAAGAGGAGCGCTTGGCGGTCGAACGCTTCGCCGACGAACGCTTCGCCGATCCGCGCTTCGCAGTCGAACGCTTCGCGGTCGAACGCTTGGCCGACGAGCGCTTCGCGGACGAACGCTTCGCCGACGAGCGCTTCGCGGACGAACGCTTCGCGGAGGAGCGCTTTGCCGACGAACGCTTGGCGGTCGAGCGCTTGGCGGTCGAACGCTTCGCCGACGAACGTTTGGCGGACGAACGCTTCGCAGTCGAGCGCTTCGCCGATCCGCGCTTCGCCGTCGAACGCTTCGCCGAGGAGCGCTTCGTGGAAGAACGGGGGGTCGCAAAGGGGCGAGATGCCAGGCTTCGTGCCTGACCCGACAATCCCCCATCGTCGCTGGCACCTGCGTCTGCGTCGTCCTCGTCCGAGTCGCCCAGGTGCGTCTGCGCAGCCGCGGCTCCTGGCGTCGTCGGGACTCCGAGAGCAACACTCGTCGGGACCTCCGTCGCCAGCGCCGGCGCGTCGCCCTCTTCGTCTCCCGTCCTATTCTCGACGTCTTGCTCCATGTCACTCAACGTAAGCCTCCTCTGTTTACTCGAGAGACATCCAGTTGGTGGGAGCTTCTCCGCAGCGGCATTCGTCCAAACAACGTGTGTCCGCCGCACTACACTCGCATTGCATGAGCGCGTTCGCCGACCTCGCAGGGCTCGGCCCGCAGGACATCTGGGACGGTGTCAGCGTGCGTGCGGTTCACGGCGAGCGCATCACGTTCGGCATCGTCGAGCTCGATTCCAACGCGGTCGTTCCCGAGCACAGTCACGAGAACGAGCAGCTGGGGATCGTGCTCGCGGGCGCTATGTCGTTCCGCGTCGGCGACGAGACGCGGGAGCTCGGTCCCGGCGGCACGTGGAACATTCCCGCCAACGTGCCGCACGAGGCGACGGCAGGTCCGGAAGGCGCCGTCGTCATCGACGTCTTCGCGCCGCCCCGCGCCGACTGGTCGCAGTTCGAGCCGCAGGCCCCGCGCGAACCGCGCTGGCCCTAGAGCCTTTTAAGCCGCTGCCGGCTCCGCGACGCCCGCCTTCTCGAACACGAGCTCTTCGCCGTGCGCGTCTGCACGGATCGTGTCGCCCTCCGCGAAGTCTCCTTCGAGCAGCCGCAGCGCGAGCGGGTTCTCCACGAGACGCTGCAGCGCGCGCTTGAGCGGCCGCGCGCCGTATGCGGGATCCCAGCCGGCCTCCGCGACGGCCTCCTTCGCCGCGTCGGTCAATTCGAGCGACAGGCCGCGCTCGGCAAGCCGCGAGCGCAGCCGCGCGAGCTGCAGCTCGACGATGTCGGCGAGCTGCTCCCGCGTCAGCGCCTGGAACTCGACGATCTCGTCGATCCGGTTGAGGAACTCCGGACGGAAGACGCCGCGCAGCGCATCCGCGGAGCGGACGTTCGAGGTCATGATCACGACGGTGTTGCGGAAGTCGACCGTGCGTCCCTGACCGTCGGTCAGCCTGCCGTCGTCGAGGATCTGCAGCAGCACGTCGAACACCTCGGCGTGCGCCTTCTCGATCTCGTCGAGCAGCACGACCGAGTACGGCCTGCGGCGAACCGCTTCCGTTAGCTGCCCGCCCTCCTCGTAGCCGACGTAGCCCGGCGGGGCGCCGACGAGCCGCGCGACCGTGTGCCGCTCCTGGTATTCCGACATGTCGAGCCGCACCATCGCGCGCTCGTCGTCGAACATGAACTCCGCGAGCGCCCGCGCAAGCTCGGTCTTGCCGACGCCGGTCGGCCCGAGGAACACGAACGAGCCGATCGGCCGGTTCGGATCCTGCAGGCCCGTGCGCGCACGTCGCAACGCGTTCGCGACCGCGGAGACGGCCTCGTCCTGACCGACGACACGCTGATGCAGCCGCTCCTCCATGTGGATCAACTTCTCCGTCTCGCCCTCGAGCAGCCGTGACACGGGAATGCCGGTCCAGCGCCCGACGACCATGGCGACGTCGTCCTCGTCGACCTCTTCCTTCACCATCGGCTCGGTGTCGGTCTGCTGCTCGCGCGACGCGAGCTCCTTCTCGAGCGCAGGCAGCTCGCCGTAGCGGATCTCGGCGACTCGCTCCAGGTCACCCGCGCGCTCGGCACGCTCGGCCTCCATGCGCAGCTCGTCGATCTTCTGCGTGATGTCCTTGACGCGGTCGAGCGCCTCCTTCTCCTTCTGCCAGCGCGCCGCAAGCTCCGCGCGCGCCTCCTTCGCCTCGGCGAGCTCACGCTCGACCGGCTCGCGCACCTCGTCGGACTCCTTCGCCATCGCGGCGAGCTCGATCTCGAGCTGCGTCACACGGCGGTTCGCCTCGTCGAGCTCACCGGTGACGAGTCGATCTCCATCCGGAGGCGGCTCGCCGATTCGTCGACGAGGTCGATCGCCTTGTCGGGCAAAAAGCGGTCGGAGATGTAGCGATCCGAGAGAACAGCCGCGGCGACGAGCGCTGCGTCGCGGATGCGCACGCCGTGGTGCGCCTCGTAGCGCTCCTTGAGGCCGCGCAGGATGGCGATCGTGTCCGAGACGGTCGGCTCGCCGACGAGGATCGGCTGGAAGCGCCGCTCGAGCGCCGCGTCCTTCTCGATGTGCTTGCGGTACTCGTCGAGCGTCGTCGCGCCGATTGCGCGCAGCTCGCCGCGCGCGAGCATGGGCTTCAGGATATTGCCCGCGCCGACGGCGCCTCGGCCGCGCCTGCGCCGACGATCGTGTGCAGCAGCTGGTCGATGAAGAGGACGATCTTGCCCTCGGCGGCGGCGATCTCCGCGAGCACGGCCTTCAGACGCTCCTCGAAC
>CAVXZL010000006.1:0-6868 GCA_963766345.1 uncultured Actinomycetes bacterium
CGGGCATCTCCGTGATGGCGACGGGCGGCCTCGGCGGCGTGCATCGTGGCTGGGTCGAGCACCTCGACGTCTCGTCCGATCTCGGCGAGCTGGCGCGAACACGCTGTGTCGTCGTCTCGTCGGGCGTGAAGTCGCTGCTCGACGTGTCAGCGACGATGGAGGTGCTCGAAACCCTCGCGGTGCCCGTGCTCGGTTTCCGCACCGACGAGCTGCCGCTCTTCTACTCGGCGCGCGGCGGGCCACCCGTTTCCGCACGGGTCGACAGCGTCGCCGAGGCTGCGTCGATCGCGAGCGCACACTGGCAGCTCGGCGGCGGCGGCATCCTGCTCGCACGCCCGCCGGACGACAGCCTCGACGACGTCGAGCCGTTGATCGAGCACGCCCTCCGGGACGCGCGCGAGCGCGGCGTCCGCGGCAAGGACGTCACGCCGTTCGTCCTCTCGTGGCTGCACGAGCGGAGCGGCGGCCGGACGCTTGCCGCCAACCGTGCCCTCGTCGTCGCGAACGCCACCCCCTCGCGGGCGAGGTCGCACTCGCACTCGCCGGCTAGGGGACGGAGCGACGAGCGTCACCGTCCGCGACGCCGCAGCGGCGCCGGTCACCGTGACGCGAGCCGACAGCCGTTTCGCGCGCACGAGACGCGCGAAACCGCTTCGTGTGAGCACGACACGAATCGAGCGCGCACCGCCGGCGGGCGTGGAGAACCTTCGGCTACCGCGAGCTTCGCCCGGGCGGTGGTGAACGTGAGCGTTCCGCGACAGCGTTGCGCTGAGCCGCACCGGACGGCGACCGCGGCGACGCGCTCCCTCGTCACGAGCACGTGCCGGGACACGACCGTGATCGTGGCCCGGACGGTGGCCGTGCCGAAGCCTGCAACTGCGACCGGGTGCGCGTGGTCGACGGTCGTCCCGTTCCCGAGCTGGCCGGATGCGTTCGACCCCCAGCAGTCGATGCCGCCGCTCCGGAGAACAGCGCACGTGTGAAACGCCCCGGTCACGATCGCGGCGGCTTGACGCGGCCGCCTGCCGTCAGAGCGCAGAGGGCGTTGATCGCCTTCACGTCGTCACCAGCCCCGAGACCGCGCCCAGCGTCAAACAGCAGCGACCCCAGCCCATGACGCGCACGTCCCCGCGATCGCGCGGTTCGAATGTTCGGTCCGGATGCGATCGCGGTCACACCGCTCGTCAGCCCGACACGTCGACCAGCGCGGGCAGTCCGAGGACGTCCCGTCGCCGAGCTGGCCAAGAAGTTCGGCCCCGACATTCGCCCCACCGGAGCCCGTAACCGCGCAAGCGCCGTCCCCACCCGCCGAGATCGCCATGACGCCGCTGCTCAGCCCGGCTACGTCGACCGGCCCGTCCGCATCATCGTTCCATCGCCGAGTCCACCGAAGTAGATCGGCCCCAGCATTTGACGCCGCCTGCGCGAGTGGTTGCACACGCGTTCCGAGGCCTTCAGCAATCAACGTCACGCCGCTCGCGAGCCCGACACCGGGACGGGCGTCGAGCTGTCCGTCGGCTGTCCGTCGCCGGCTCGTCGTGCCCGTTGTAACCCCAGCATTCGACGCCGGGCCGCGTCAAAGCGCACGTGTCTCCGAGGCCGTCGGCGATCGCCACGGCCTGCTCCGGCGCCGATCGCCTTTCGGCTCGACTCGTCCCGCCGCCGCAGCGAGCGCGGAAGAGGCCGGCTGTAACCCCCGAGCAGCCGAAGCGCACGCACGCGCCGGTCTATGCCTCAGGTCTCGATCGACGTGAGGAACTCGCCGATCGGAAGCGCGGGCAGCGTCTGGATCTTCGTCGAGCCGCGGGCGCCGAGAGCGACGGACACTCGCGCGATCGTCGCCTCGTCGGGAGCCTCGACGACGTTGATGAAGTCGAACTCGCCGAGCGTTGCCCACTGATGGAGCACCTTCCAGCCGAGCTCCTCGACGTCCTGGTTCACGGCGCGCAGGCGTTCAGGATTCGACTTCAGGGTCTGGACGCCCTGAACGGTGAGCGTCGACAGCAGGATGTAAACCGGCATCTGGCCTCCTCGTCTCTCGGGGGCCCGAGTCTACGACGCGGGCGGCCTGGTCGAAGTAGACGAGCGCCGCCCCGATGAAGACGAGCGGCGAGATCACGAGGTCGGCGATGAACGCGGCAGTCCGCACCTCCGCATCCGCCTGACCGTGCAGGAGAACGCCGAGCATCGCCCGCGTCACGAAGTAGACGATCGCCAGCGTGCACAGCGAGCCGAGCGCGTGGACGTAGTCCGCGGCCGCGAGACGCCGGCCGCGCGTCAGCGCGTCGCGGAAGCCGAGACGCTCGTGCGCCGCCGCCGGGACGGCGAGCCCAAGAGCGCCAGCCACGCGAGCGCCGGCAACACGTACAGCCGCACGAGTACCGGCACGGGCAGGAACACGACGACGCCCACGACAAACGCTCGCACGAGCGCATTGCGTTCCAGCGGCTCGGGCGACGCGAGCACGATCGCGCGGACGACGCCGCGGTCAGAAACGGCGTCGCGGCCCAGAGGACGAACATCTGCGCGGTGAGCGACTCTCCCGCGGAGACCTGCGTGATCGCCGCGATCGGCAACCCGAGGACGAGCGAAGGCCAGAAGCGATGGCCGTAGAGCCGAATCGACTCGGCGACGACCTGCCCGACGGTCCGCTCCTTCGGCGGCAGCGGCGGCGGCAGCTCCTTCGGCATTCCGCGAGCAACGGTAACGGCTGCCGCGTTCGTCGACTCGACCATCGTCGGCGTGCTGCTCCACGCCAAGAGGCTCGCGTCGCAGCGCGAACTCCAGTACAGCGTCACGCTCGGAGAGACGACCGGCGCGCCGGTGCGGGATGTTCGAGCTGCCCGGACTCGGCGGGATCCGGCCCGTGGCGGAGCGGGACGAAGCGGCGCCGCAGGGCCGGAGGCCGGCTAGGCCTCGTCCTCGGCCGTCTCGTCGCCGGGATCGCAGTTTTCGAGCGGAGGCAGCATCTTTCGGAGCGTAGACCCCCCGGCGGTCGGACTCAAGGCGTCGGACGCAAGATGGGCCGTTCGGCCCATTCACAAGCTGCGGACGAAGCGCAATGATCCCTGCTGATCCCGGTTCCGGGTCCCTGCGGCGTGAGGGCCGCGGTCGCAGCCTCGAGCGGCGGCCACGGCCCTCGCGTTTTTGCGCGCCGGCTCTTGCGATCGGCAGTGTCGCCGTCGCCGCTAGATCGACCCGCGTTCGCTCAGCGTCCTCTCGACGAGGACGACCGCTTGCGTGTCGAGCGCTTCGATGCGGAGCGCTTGGCGGACGAACGCTTCGCCGACGAACGCTTCGCCGACGAGCGCTTGGCGGTCGAACGCTTCGCGGAGGAGCGCTTCGCCGATCCGCGCTTCGCCGCCGAACGCTTCGCGGTCGAACGCTTCGCCGACGAGCGCTTCGCGGTCGAACGCTTCGCGGAGGAGCGCTTCGCCGATCCGCGCTTCGACGCCGAACGCTTCGCGGTCGAACGCTTGGCCGACGAGCGCTTCGAAGAGGAGCGCTTGGCGGTCGAACGCTTCGCCGACGAACGCTTCGCCGATCCGCGCTTCGCCGTCGAACGCTTCGCGGTCGAACGCTTGGCCGACGAGCGCTTCGCGGACGAACGCTTCGCCGACGAGCGCTTCGCGGACGAACGCTTCGCGGAGGAGCGCTTTGCCGACGAACGCTTGGCGGTCGAGCGCTTGGCGGTCGAACGCTTCGCCGACGAACGTTTGGCGGACGAACGCTTCGCAGTCGAGCGCTTCGCCGATCCGCGCTTCGCCGTCGAACGCTTCGCCGAGGAGCGCTTCGTGGAAGAACGGGGGGTCGCAAAGGGGCGAGATGCCAGGCTTCGTGCCTGACCCGACAATCCCCCATCGTCGCTGGCACCTGCGTCTGCGTCGTCCTCGTCCGAGTCGCCCAGGTGCGTCTGCGCAGCCGCGGCTCCTGGCGTCGTCGGGACTTCGAGAGCAACACTCGTCGGGATCTCCGTCGCCAGCGCCGGCGCGTCGCCCTCTTCGTCTCCCGTCCTATTCTCGACGTCTTGCTCCATGTCACTCAACGTAAGCCTCCTCTGTTTACTCGAGAGACATCCAGTTGGTGGGAGCTTCTCCGCAGCGGCATTCGTCCAAACAACGTGTGTCCGCCGCACTACACTCGCATTGCATGAGCGCGTTCGCCGACCTCGCAGGGCTCGGCCCGCAGGACATCTGGGACGGTGTCAGCGTGCGTGCGGTTCACGGCGAGCGCATCACGTTCGGCATCGTCGAGCTCGATTCCAACGCGGTCGTTCCCGAGCACAGTCACGAGAACGAGCAGCTGGGGATCGTGCTCGCGGGCGCTATGTCGTTCCGCGTCGGCGACGAGACGCGGGAGCTCGGTCCCGGCGGCACGTGGAACATTCCCGCCAACGTGCCGCACGAGGCGACGGCAGGTCCGGAAGGCGCCGTCGTCATCGACGTCTTCGCGCCGCCCCGCGCCGACTGGTCGCAGTTCGAGCCGCAGGCCCCGCGCGAACCGCGCTGGCCCTAGAGCCTTTTAAGCCGCTGCCGGCTCCGCGACGCCCGCCTTCTCGAACACGAGCTCTTCGCCGTGCGCGTCTGCACGGATCGTGTCGCCCTCCGCGAAGTCTCCTTCGAGCAGCCGCAGCGCGAGCGGGTTCTCCACGAGACGCTGCAGCGCGCGCTTGAGCGGCCGCGCGCCGTATGCGGGATCCCAGCCGGCCTCCGCGACGGCCTCCTTCGCCGCGTCGGTCAATTCGAGCGACAGGCCGCGCTCGGCAAGCCGCGAGCGCAGCCGCGCGAGCTGCAGCTCGACGATGTCGGCGAGCTGCTCCCGCGTCAGCGCCTGGAACTCGACGATCTCGTCGATCCGGTTGAGGAACTCCGGACGGAAGACGCCGCGCAGCGCATCCGCGGAGCGGACGTTCGAGGTCATGATCACGACGGTGTTGCGGAAGTCGACCGTGCGTCCCTGACCGTCGGTCAGCCTGCCGTCGTCGAGGATCTGCAGCAGCACGTCGAACACCTCGGCGTGCGCCTTCTCGATCTCGTCGAGCAGCACGACCGAGTACGGCCTGCGGCGAACCGCTTCCGTTAGCTGCCCGCCCTCCTCGTAGCCGACGTAGCCCGGCGGGGCGCCGACGAGCCGCGCGACCGTGTGCCGCTCCTGGTATTCCGACATGTCGAGCCGCACCATCGCGCGCTCGTCGTCGAACATGAACTCCGCGAGCGCCCGCGCAAGCTCGGTCTTGCCGACGCCGGTCGGCCCGAGGAACACGAACGAGCCGATCGGCCGGTTCGGATCCTGCAGGCCCGTGCGCGCACGTCGCAACGCGTTCGCGACCGCGGAGACGGCCTCGTCCTGACCGACGACACGCTGATGCAGCCGCTCCTCCATGTGGATCAACTTCTCCGTCTCGCCCTCGAGCAGCCGTGACACGGGAATGCCGGTCCAGCGCCCGACGACCATGGCGACGTCGTCCTCGTCGACCTCTTCCTTCACCATCGGCTCGGTGTCGGTCTGCTGCTCGCGCGACGCGAGCTCCTTCTCGAGCGCAGGCAGCTCGCCGTAGCGGATCTCGGCGACTCGCTCCAGGTCACCCGCGCGCTCGGCACGCTCGGCCTCCATGCGCAGCTCGTCGATCTTCTGCGTGATGTCCTTGACGCGGTCGAGCGCCTCCTTCTCCTTCTGCCAGCGCGCCGCAAGCTCCGCGCGCGCCTCCTTCGCCTCGGCGAGCTCACGCTCGACCGGCTCGCGCACCTCGTCGGACTCCTTCGCCATCGCGGCGAGCTCGATCTCGAGCTGCGTCACGCGGCGGTTCGCCTCGTCGAGCTCGACCGGTGACGAGTCGATCTCCATCCGGAGGCGGCTCGCCGATTCGTCGACGAGGTCGATCGCCTTGTCGGGCAAAAAGCGATCCGAGATGTAGCGATCCGAGAGAACAGCCGCGGCGACGAGCGCCGCGTCGCGGATGCGCACGCCGTGGTGCGCCTCGTAGCGCTCCTTGAGGCCGCGCAGGATGGCGATCGTGTCCGAGACGGTCGGCTCGCCGACGAGGATCGGCTGGAAGCGCCGCTCGAGCGCCGCGTCCTTCTCGATGTGCTTGCGGTACTCGTCGAGCGTCGTCGCGCCGATTGCGCGCAGCTCGCCGCGCGCGAGCATGGGCTTCAGCAGATTGCCCGCGCTGACTGCGCCCTCGGCCGCGCCTGCGCCGACGATCGTGTGCAGCTCGTCGATGAAGAGGACGATCTTGCCCTCGGCGGCGGCGATCTCCGCGAGCACGGCCTTCAGACGCTCCTCGAACTCGCCGCGGTACTTCGAGCCGGCGATGAGCGCGCCGATGTCGAGCGCCCACACGCGCTTGCCCTTGAGCCCCTCGGGCACGTCGCCGCCCACGATCCGCTGCGCGAGCCCCTCCGCGATCGCCGTCTTGCCGACGCCCGGGTCGCCGATCAGGACTGGGTTGTTCTTCGTGCGCCGTGAGAGCACCTGGATCACGCGCCGGATCTCCTCGTCGCGGCCGATGACCGGGTCGAGCTTCCCGGCCTCCGCGGCCGCGGTGAGGTCGCGGCCGAACTTCTCGAGCGCCTGGTACGTCTCCTCTGGATCCTGCGACGTGACGCGACGACCGCCGCGCACCTCCTTGATGCGCGCCTCGAGCACGTCGCGGGGAACGACATCGAGCGCGAGCAGCAGGTGCTCCGTCGAGACGTAGTCGTCTTCCATGCGCTTCGCCTCGTCCTCGGCCTTGTCGAGGACGCGCGAGAACGCGGCGGACACGGTCGGCTGCTGCTGCGCGCCCTGGATCGAAGGCTTGCCGCGCAGCGTGGCCTCGGCCTGCGCGCGCAGGGCTGCAGGGTCAGGAACAAGTTGCTGAGGCAAA
>CAVXZL010000007.1:0-67574 GCA_963766345.1 uncultured Actinomycetes bacterium
CAAAATCAAGACCTCGGGCAATTAGTACGGGTCCGCTGAACGCATTGCTGCGATTACACGTCCCGCCTATCAACGTGGTGGTCTTCCACGGCCCTTACTCCTTCTAGAGGATGGGAAGCCTCATCTCGAGGTGGGCTTCCCGCTTAGATGCTTTCAGCGGTTATCCCATCCAGACGTGGCTAATCAGCAGCGCCGTTGGCACGACGACTGATACACCAGAGGTCTGTTCGTCTCGGTCCTCTCGTACTAGAGACGACTCCTCTCAAGCTTCCAGCGCCCATGGTGGATAGGGACCGAACTGTCTCACGACGTTCTGAACCCAGCTCGCGTACCGCTTTAATGGGCGAACAGCCCAACCCTTGGGACCTACTCCAGCCCCAGGATGCGACGAGCCGACATCGAGGTGCCAAACCCTGCCGTCGATGTGGACTCTTGGGCAGGATGAGCCTGTTATCCCCGGCGTACCTTTTATCCGTTGAGCGACCGCAATTCCACGCTTTACGGCCGGATCACTAAGGCCTGCTTTCGCACCTGCTCGACTTGTCAGTCTCGCAGTCAAGCTCCCTTATGCCTTTGCACTCTACGCACGATTTCCAACCGTGCTGAGGGAACCTTTGCGCGCCTCCGTTACATTTTAGGAGGCGACCGCCCCAGTCAAACTACCCACCAGACGCTGTTCCCGCCCCGGATTACGGCGGCAGGTTAGAAGCCCAGAACACGCAGGGTGGTATCCCAAGGTTGGCTCCACCAGGGCTGACGCCCTGGCTTCACAGCCTCCCACCTATCCTGGACAACGTACCCCAGACTCCAACGTCTAGCTGTAGTAAAGGTGCACGGGGTCTTTCCGTCCAACCACGGGTACTCGGCATCTTCACCGAGACTACAGTTTCACCGGATCCCTCGTTGAGACAGCGCCCAAGTCGTTACGCCATTCGTGCAGGTCGGAACTTACCCGACAAGGAATTTCGCTACCTTAGGACGGTTATAGTTACCGCCGCCGTTTACCGGGGCTTGGATTCAAAGCTTCGCCCGAAGGCTAACCTCTCCTCGTGACCTTCCGGCACCGGGCAGGCGTCAGCCCCTATACGTCGTCTTTCGACTTCGCAGAGACCTGTGTTTTTGGTAAACAGTCGCTTGGGCCGTTTCACTGCGGCCCCCTCGGGCTGGCGGAGTAAATCCGCTTCACCCTACCGGGGCGCCCCTTCTCCCGAAGTTACGGGGCCATTTTGCCGAGTTCCTTAACGAGGGTTCTTCCGATCGCCTTGGTATTCTCTACCTGCCCACCTGTGTCGGTTTTGGTACGGGCACGCGCGACCTCCCTAGACGCTTTTCTTGGAGGCATGGCTTCAGGAACTTCGCACCTCTGGGTGCTCGGCGTCCCGTCTCAGGCTTGATGACCAACGGATTTCCCTATCGGTCGCCCTACGCGGTTACCCCAGGTCGACCATCGCCTGGGCTTCCTTAGCCTACCCCGTCCCGCCATCGGTGGTAACGGTCACTACGTGGTACAGGAATATCAACCTGTTGTCCATCGCCTACGCCTTACGGCCTCGGCTTAGGTCCCGACTAACCCTGAGCAGATTAGCTTTACTCAGGAACCCTTGGGCATTCGGCGGAGAGGTTTCTCACCCCTCTTTCGTTACTCGTGCCAGCATTCTCACTTCCCATGCCTCCACGGCTGACTTCCGTCGCCGCTTCGCCGGCATGGGAACGCTCCCCTACCACTCCGCAACTGTCCGAAGACAGTGCAAAGTCCGTGGCTTCGGTTCCAAGCTTGAGCCCCGTTACATTGTCCGCGCCCGACCACTTGACCAGTGAGCTGTTACGCACTCTTTGAATGGTGGCTGCTTCTAAGCCAACATCCTGGTTGTCTTCGCAATCGGACATCGTTTTCCACTTAGCTTGGAATTAGGGACCTTAGCCGACGGTCTGGGCTGTTTCCCTTTCGAGCACGAAGCTTATCCCCCGCACTCTGACTGCCACGCTCTGGAATTACGGCATTCGGAGTTTGCCTGAGTTCGGTAAGCTGGTAGGCCCCCTAGCCCAAACAGTGCTCTACAACCGCAATTGAACGCGTGACGCTATACCTAAATATATTTCGGGGAGAACCAGATATCTCTGAGTTTGATTAGCCTTTCACTCCGACCCACAGGTCATCCGCTCGGTTTTCAACCCAAGTCGGTTCGGTCCTCCACGGGGTCTTACCCCCGCTTCAACCTGCCCATGGGTAGATCACTCAGTTTCGGGTCTACCGCCCACGACTGAATCGCCCTATTCAGACTCGCTTTCGCTACGGCTCCGTTTCCTTAACCTTGCCGTGGACGAGTAACTCGCTGGCTCGTTATGCAAAAAGCACGCCGTCACGGAACAAGTCCGCTCCGACCGCTTGTAAGCACACGGTTTCAGGTGCTATTTCACTCCCCTCCCGGGGTACTTTTCACCTTTCCCTCACGGTACTAGTTCACTATCGGTCGCTGAGGAGTACTTAGCCTTGCGGGGTGGTCCCCGCGGGTTCCGACCGGGTTTCCCGTGCCCGGCCGTACTCAGGAACCTGTCAAGGGAGGCCGTACGTTTTCGCCTACGGGACTGTTACCCGCTGTGGTGCGACTTTCCATTCGCTTCGGCTAACGCACGACTTTGTAACTCCCCGACCCGCCGGCAGACGGATCAAGCCAGGCCCTACAACACCCTCGCAACAACGGCTGCCGCCTAATCACGTTGCGTGGGTTTGGGCTGTTCCCTTTTCGCTCGCCACTACTCAGGGAGTCGAGGTTTCTTTCCTTTCCTCCGGTTACTAAGATGTTTCAGTTCACCGGCTTGCCACTACCCGCCCTATGTATTCAAGCGGGAGCACGCGCGCATTACCACGCGTAGGTTTCCCCATTCGGAGATCCCGGGGTCAAAGGTTGGTCAGCACCTCACCCGGGCTTATCGCAGCCGCCCACGTCCTTCATCGGCTCTCAGCGCCAAGGCATCCACCGTGTGCTCTTGTTCTCTTGATCGAAAAGAACACGTTTCACCACTATGGAGTTTTCAAGGTGCGCTTGACCTGCGTTGCCGACATTCAAGCCGGCAGAGCGCCTGTCCCTCAAAACTCAACAGCGTGTTCGAACGAGGTCGACGTATTTCCAGGCGAGACCGGACATCGGACGGTCTGACGACCATCGACGAGCCGGCCACACCCCCGGAGTAAGAGCTCCGGGATTCCCTAGAAAGGAGGTGATCCAGCCGCAGCTTCCGCTACGGCTACCTTGTTACGACTTCACCCCAATCATCAACCCCACCTTCGACGGCTCCCTCCCACAAGGGGTTAGGCCACCGGCTTCGGGTGTTGCCAACTTTCGTGGTGTGACGGGCGGTGTGTACAAGGCCCGGGAACGTATTCACCGCGGCGTTGCTGATCCGCGATTACTAGCAACTCCGACTTCATGGAGGCGAGTTTCAGCCTCCAATCCGAACCGGGACCGGCTTTTTGGGATTCGCTCCCCCTCGCGGGTTTGCAGCCCTTTGTACCGGCCAATGTAGCACGTGTGTAGCCCTGGACATAAGGGGCATGATGACTTGACATCATCCCCACCTTCCTCCGATTTGTCACCGGCAGTCTCCCATGAGTCCCCGACCGAATCGCTGGCAACATGGGACAGGGGTTGCGCTCGTTGCGGGACTTAACCCAACATCTCACGACACGAGCTGACGACAGCCATGCACCACCTGTGCACGAGCCCCGAAGGGCTGCCGTATTTCTACGACATTCCCGTGCATGTCAAGCCCAGGTAAGGTTCTTCGCGTTGCGTCGAATTAAACCACATGCTCCGCTGCTTGTGCGGGCCCCCGTCAATTCCTTTGAGTTTTAGCCTTGCGGCCGTACTCCCCAGGCGGGGTGCTTAATGCGTTAGCTGCGGCACGGAGGGAGTCGACACCCCCCACACCTAGCACCCATCGTTTACGGCGTGGACTACCAGGGTATCTAATCCTGTTCGCTCCCCACGCTTTCGCGTCTCAGCGTCAGTACCGTCCCAGAGAGCCGCCTTCGCCACGGGTGTTCTTCCTGATATCTGCGCATTTCACCGCTACACCAGGAATTCCACTCTCCTCTTCCGGACTCTAGCTATACGGTTTCCACCGACGTCTGGAGGTTAAGCCTCCAGTTTTCACAGCGGACCTGTATAACCGCCTACACGCTCTTTACGCCCAATAAATCCGGACAACGCTTGCCCCCTACGTATTACCGCGGCTGCTGGCACGTAGTTAGCCGGGGCTTCTTCTGGAGGTACCGTCACCCTCTGGGCTATTAACCCGAGTGGCTTCGTCCCTCCTGAAAGCGGTTTACAACCCGAAGGCCTTCTTCCCGCACGCGGCGTCGCTGCGTCAGGCTTTCGCCCATTGCGCAAGATTCCCCACTGCTGCCTCCCGTAGGAGTCTGGGCCGTGTCTCAGTCCCAGTGTGGCTGATCGTCCTCTCAGACCAGCTACGGATCGTCGCCTTGGTGGGCCGTTACCCCACCAACAAGCTAATCCGCCGCGAGCTCGTCCTCGGTCGGAGGCCGAAGCTACCTTTTCCAACCGCCCCGAAGAGCTGTTGGGCCATCCGGTATTAATCCGGGTTTCCCCGGGCTATCCCGGTACCGAGGGTGGATGACTCACGTGTTACTCACCCGTTCGCCGCTTTCCCCAGGGCCGAAGCCCTGGTTCTCGCTCGACTTGCATGTGTTAAGCGCGCCGCCAGCGTTCGTCCTGAGCCAGGATCAAACTCTCCGTGAAGATTGGTCTGCCGACCGAAGCCGGCAATCCTTTTCACTTTGAGCTTGTGCTCAAAGGTCACGTCCCGAAGGACATGACGGGTTCCTATGTCCGCTCAGCCCTCTGCAGTTAAGCCAGCAGAGCAGGCCGAGCGGTCTCGAACGTTCACGCTGTTGAGTTTTCAAGGACCGGCGCTGCTCTTCGGACGCGCAAAAAAGCCTCTGACTCGGTCGTGCAGAGGCTTCAGGGTGGAGTCGGAATCTCGTATCCGGCTTCGCCCGAAGGCCTCCAAATTGTCTCGAGTGCAGGGACTTTCGTACGCCGTCCGTGTGGACAGCCCGGGGACTATAGCAAGATTCAGGCAGCGTGGAAGCGCACGAATCGGCGCTTGCCCGCCTGGAGCGTTGCGCCCTCGAGCCGCTCGCGCGGGACATCGAGATCCGTGATCGGCGCGCCGTCGAGCTTGACGCCGCCCTGCTGGATGAGGCGCCGCGCCTCACTCGTCGAGCCGAGCCCGAAGCGCTCCACGAGCAGCGCCGGCAGATGGACCGTCTCGCCGTCGGGCAGCGGTGCCTCCGGCACGTCGTCGGGCGCGCGGTGCTCGCGGACGACGCGCGTGAAGTGCTGCTCCGCGCGGGCGGCGGCTTCAGGCCCGTGCCACTTCTCCACGAGCCCGCGGGCGAGTGCGAGCTTCGAGCTCATCGGATCGCCGGCCGCCGGCTCCCTGCGGAGGCAGATGTCCCACCACTGCGGGAGCAGCTCGTCCGGAATCGACATGACCTTGCCGAACATCTCCTCCGGCGGGTCCTGCACGGCGATGTAATTGCCCTTCGACTTGGACATCTTCTCCTCGCCGTCGAGGCCGATGAGGAGCGGAAACGTCATCACGACCTGCGGCTCCTGGCCGTACTGCGACATCACGTCGCGGCCGGCGAGCAGGTTGTAGAGCTGGTCGGTCCCTCCCACCTCGATGTCCGCCTCGATCGCAACCGAGTCGTACGCCTGCATGAGCGGGTAGAGGAGCTCCGACAGCGAGATCGGCGCGTGCGCGGAGAAGCGCTTCGCGAAGTCGTCGCGCTCGAGCAGCCGCGCCACGGTCAGCGTGCGGCAGAGGCGCACCACCTCTTCGTACGTGAGCTTGCCGAGCCACTCGCCGTTGAAGCGGATCGTCGTCCGCTCCGGGTCGATGATCCGGTACGCCTGCTGTTCGAACTCCTTCGCGTTCGCGTCCAGCACCTCGCCCGGCAGCACTGGCCGCTCGGCGGAGCGACCCGACGGGTCACCGATGCGCGCGGTGTAGTCGCCGACGATCAGGACGATCTCGTGGCCTTCCTCCTGGAAGGCGCGCAGGTTTTCGAGCGCGTACGCGAAGCCGAGGTGGAGGTCGGGCGACGTCGGGTCGATGCCGAGCTTGATCCGCAACGGCCTCCCGAGCTTCAACTTCGCCTCGAGCGCGCCCTCCGGAAGGACGTCGACGGCGTTCCGGGTGAGCTCCGCGATGGCCATCAGAGACCTTTTACCTTCACGCGCGCGACGCGGTCGGCGGGCTCGAAGCCGAAGACCTGCCCGAAGAACGAGAGCGCGATCGAGACGATGCGGATTGCGGTCTCGCGCCGACGGAAGCCGTGGCCTTCCCCCTCGAGCGGCACGTACAGGTGCGGCACGTCGTTCCGCTCGAGCGCCTCGACGATCTCCTCCGCCTGGGCCGGCGGCACGACCTTGTCCTCGAGTCCCTGAGCGATCAGCACCGGCGCCTTGATCCGGTCCGCGTGCGTGACGGGCGAGCGCTCGCGATAGACGTCGAGCGCCTCGGGCAACGGGCCGAGGAGCCAGTCCATGTAGCGCGACTCGAACTTGTGCGTCGTCTCGGCGAACGTCACGAGGTCGGTGACGCCGAAGTTGGAGACGCCGGCGGCGAAGACGTCGCTCAGCGCGAGCGCGAGCAGCGTCGTGTAGCCGCCCGCGCTGCCGCCGACGATCGAGCAGCGCGCCGGGTCGACCTCCCCGGTCTCGGCGAGATGGCGGGCGCAGGCGATGCAGTCCTCGAGGTCGACGACGCCCCACTGGCGCTCGAGGAGCTCGCGGTATGGGCGGCCGAAGCCGGTCGACCCGCCGTAATTGACGTCGACGACCGCCCAGCCGCGCGAGGTGTAGAACTGAATGAAGAGGTGGAACGCGAGCTTCGCCTGCGAGGTGGGGCCGCCGTGGATGACGACGCGCAGCGGTGGTTTCTCGCCTTCCGGCGCCTCGTACTCGGCGTTCGTCGGCGGATAGAAGAACGCGTGCGCCGTGCGACCGTGCGACTCGAACTCGATCGCGCGCCCCTCCGAGACCGAAGCCGGATCGATCCGCGGCGCGTTCTGACGCACGACGGTCTCGTACGTTCCGCTCTCGGAGTCGACCACGTGGATCCCGACCGGCTCGGTCGGCGTTCCGGCGAGGATCGCGAACCGGTTTCCGTGCGCGGTCACGTACGGCATCGACGCCGTAAACGGAAGCTCGAGCCGTTCGAGCTCGCCCGTCCCCGGGTCGAGCACGGCGAAGGAGTGCAGGCCGCGCTCGACCAGCGTGCACGCGATCCGTCCGTTCTCGAGGAAGTCGTACGTGCGCATGCCGAAGACCCACTGCGGATAGCCGAGCTCGGCCTCGAGCGCGGTCAGCCGCTCGCCGTCGCGATAGAGGTTCCACCAGCCGTCGCCGGCGTCGGAGACCCAGTGGAGCGCGCCGTCCGGCCCCCACTCCGGCTGGAACACCGCCTCGTCCTCGCCGCCTGCGACCTTCTCGCCGTCGACCCACAGCTCGCAGCCGATGAACGGCAGCAGCGGATGATCCCAGGCGAGGTACGCGAGGCGGCCGTCGGGCCCAACGCGCGGCGCCGCGTAGAAGTCGCGGCCGCTGTGCACCACCTCGGGCTCCCCGCCTTCCACCGGGAACGACACCAGCTCGTTGACGATCTCGGCGCCGTGGGACTCGCGGACGCAGACGACACGACCGCTTGCGACGAAGCCGTCGGCGTAGCGCAGCGCGTTCGGCTCGGCCGGCTCCGGCGTGACCGGCCTCGGCTTTCCGTCCTCGACGCGGTACACGCGCCCGTCGGCGAAGCTCGACGCGAAGATCGCGCCGCCGCCGGTCCACACCGCGCCGCCCCCGTACTCGTGCACGCGCGTGCGCGCGTCGAAGTCAGCGGGAGCGAACTCCTCTCCGTTGCGGACGAGCGCGGAGCGGCCCGCCTGCGCCGGTCGGGGCTCGAGCCACACCAGGCCGCCGGCGTCGAAGTCGACGATCGTGTAGCCGAAGAACGGATCGCCGGTCGACGCCGCGTCCTCGATGGAGATCGGCGAAGCCCACGCGCCGTAGGGTGCGATGCGCTTCGACGCCACGCCGTATTGATAACGGGTCAGAACACGTAGGGCACGAGCGACTGTGCGCCGAGGGCGTACCAGACGCCGAACGCGAGGCTCACCACGCCGAGCACCGGCGCCACGTGCGCGAACGACCGGCGGACGCGCGGGCGCGACAGCGTCAGCCCGAAGCCGCTCGACAGGAGCGACATCGAGACCGCGGTGAAGAACGCGAACACGCCGAGCGACACGATCGCGAGCGCGTGATCGGGGATCGACGCGAGGAGCAGGATGCCGACGCCCGCGGTGCCACCGATCCCGTGCACGAGGCCGATCGCGTACGCCTGCAGCGGCGTGCGCGCGCCGTGCGAGTGGCGGTCGCCGTCGTGCTCGTGCACCTGGACGTGGAAGCGACCGCGGCGCCAGCGGTTCAACAGCGCGACTGCGAGCACGACGATCATCACGCCGACGGCCGTCTCGGCGTCGCGCTGCACCGTCTCCGGCAGGTACGCCTTGTAGAGCACGATCGGCACGCCGAAGACGAAGAGGCTCGTTCCGTGGCCGAGCCCCCAGACGAAGCCGAGCCGGGCCGCGCTGCGTGCCGCACGCTCCTTCCCGGACGCGATGAGCGTCGTCACAGCGGCGAGATGGTCGGGATCAGTCGCGTGGCGCAGGCCGAGGACGAGCGCGACCGCGACGACCACGAGCAGCGTCGCGCCGTCGGACATGGTGGCGATCCTGTCGTCGAGGCCGAACATCACGTCACCTTCGGGATCGCGTGGACCGTCATCAGCACACCGGCTACGAGGATGACGGCGGCGCTCAGCGCGGGCAGCGCGCGCAGCAGGCGGCCGTCGAACTTCGCGCGAGCGAACACGCGCTTCGCGAGCACCGCGACGAGGCCGACGCCGGTGATCGAGAGAGCGAGCCCGAGGCTGAAGGCGACGATCAGCAGCAGCCCGAACGCCACGCGGTGAAGGGAGATCGCCGCGAGCAGGACGACGAGCGCCGACGGGCACGGGAGCAGTCCTCCCGAAACGCCGACGGCGAACAGCGAGCGGAAGCTCGGCGCGTCGTCCTCGCGGTCGTGGTGATGGTGGTGATGATGGTGATGGCCGTGGCTGTGCGCGCGGGCGTGCCGCCAGCGCGAGCCGAAGACCGAGACGCCGATCGAGACGACGAGCAGGCCCGACGCGAGGTTCAGCCACGGGTAGAGCTGATCCGGCACGACGAACTGCGACAGCGCGAGCGTCACGAGGCCGAGCGTGAAGACGCCGACGGTGTGCGTCGCGGTGACGATCAACCCGAGCAGCGCCGCGTGCCACGGCGTGCCGCGGCGGCCGACGAGGTACGCGGTGACGATCGACTTCCCATGCCCAGGCGAGAGGGCGTGCGCGGCGCCCCAGAACAGCGCGGCCGCGAGCGATGCGAGGACGACCCAGAAGCCGACGTGCTCGCGTCCGACGAGCTGCGCGAAGCCCGAGTCGGCGACGCGGTCGGGCGCCTGCAGCGAGCTGCCGCTCGTGAGCGTCGGCGGCGGGGCGCTCGTCGGCGCGACCGTCGCGTGCACCGACGTCACGTCGAGCGGCGAGGAGAGCAGGCTCTTCGGATACGCGCGCAGCTCGTCGCTCGCGCTGCGCGCGTTCCGGCCGACGACGATCTCCTTCCAGCCGATGCGGCCGGCGTAGTTCGTGTCGCGGTAGACGACCGCGGTCGAGCCGTCGATGTCTGGCCCGCGCAGCAGCACCTCGAGGCGCGTCGTGCGAAGGCCCGCCGCGCCGGCGGGATGCGCAAGCGCCGTGGCGGCAGGCGTCAACGCCGCGTGCCTGCCGTCGAGCGTGAGCTCGGCGCCGCGTGCGATGCGGTGCGCGTACGACTGCGCGTCGATGCGTCCGGCCTGGAAGGTCGGGATCTCCGCGAGGTCGAGCACGTAGACGACGTAGAGGCGGTGACCCGAGACCTCGACGCGGCTGAAGCGGTTGATCGTGAAGTTGCCGAGCGGGTGCGCCGACGCGGCGACCGGAACGGCGAGCGCAGCGAGCGCCACGAGGATGACGACGAGGCGCTTCATGCGTGCCTCCTCGCGACCGGCGCCCAGAGCACCGAGAAGTGCGGGTTCAGTTGCAGCGCGCGGCGGAACCACGTCTGCGACGCCGCGCGATTGCCGAGGCAGCGCTCGATCATCCCGCGGTGGAAGAGCTTGAGCGCGTCGTGCGTTCCGAGCCGGAGCGCGCGCCGTGAGTACTGCCGGGCTTCCCCGCAGCGGCCGTTCCGCTCGAGCGCCCACGCGAGCACGTCGTCGCCGTCGATCGACGGCCGCTCACGCCGCGCCAGGCGTGCGAGAGCGAGTGATGCGCGGAGCCGAATGCCGTGGTCGACGTCGAAGAGCGCCGTCTCGAGATCCGTCTTGACGCCGTTCGCGACGAGCAGCCGCTCGATCACGCCGATCAGCGCGTACTGCCGGCGCGCCTGCGCGGGCCGGCCGCTCACGCAGTACAGGTCACCGAGCATCGCCACGTACTGCGGCAGCGGGATCCTGTTGACGGCCGCGTGCTCGGACGCGATCGCCGCGCCGACGTGTCCCTGCGCGAACTGAGCCCAGGCGAGCGCGTCGTACGCAAGCGCGTAGTCCGGGAATGCACGCAGCGCGGCGCGAGCCTCGGCAGCTGCGCCCGAGATGCGGCCGACGGAGAAGTAGACCTTGCTGAGCTGGACGTGCGTCCACGCCGCGGTCTCCCCCTGCCCCTCGGCCGCGTCGGCCGCGAGCTTCAGCGCGTCGATCGCGCCGGGAACGTCGCCGATCAGATACCGCGCGTGTCCGATCCGCGAGTACGAGGAAACGTCGGGCTTCGTGCTCGCCATGGCATCGAAAGCGCGGAAGCCCTCGCGATAACGGCCGAGCTCGACGAGGGCGTCGCCGATGACGCCGTAGTTCCGTGCCGTCGTAGGCGAGATCGCCTGCGCGCGCCGGCCGAGCACGAGCGCGTCGCGGAAGCGGTGACGAGAGAGCGCGAGCGAGCCGAGGCCGCTCGTCGCGATCAGGTCGTGCGGCGCGAGCTTCAGCGCGCGGCGCAGCGCCTCTCCCGACTTCGTGTAGTAGGTCGGATCGCCGGTCTCGCGCGCGCTCTGCTGGTACGCGAGACCGAGCCTGTCGAGCGCGGTGGGGTCGTACGGGTTCGCGCGCACTTCCGCCTGCGCCTTCGCGACGACCTCCGCCGTGGTCTGCGGTGCGAGCCGCGCCACCGCGGCCACGGGGCTCGCGCTCGAGGAGGAGTCGTGCAGCACACCTCCGAGCAGGAGCGCGACCGCGGTCATCCCCGCCGCCGCCGCTCCGAAGATCAATCTCTTTCCGCTCACGCTCTCTCCTTCAGCCGGGGCGGAGGGGCCCGCCGGCTGAGCCGGGCCCCTCCACCGTCTTGCGAATCACGTCGAGCCGCTTAAGGGACCTCGTAGCCCTGGTGCGGGGACGCGACGTACGGGAACGTGCTCGAGAACGGCACGTCGTTCGCATCGACGCCGTCGCCGACGAGATCGTTCGGGCTCTTGTCGGGCAGGCCGAGGGCGGCGGCCAGGATCGGCCCGTAGCCCTGAGCGACCGCGCGGAGCTCGATGTCGATGATGTCGTCGCCGAGACGCCGGCCGTTCGGGAACCCGCAGAAGTCGCCTGCGAGCACCGCCATGCGGTCCTGCGGCGCCGGGCTCGCCGTACCTCCCGGACACGCGCCGGCTGCGCCCGGCTTGATCGCCGTGTTCAGCCTCAGCAGGTCGGCGTCGGTGTCGCCCGTGAAGTTCAGCCCGGGCACGCCCGTGAGCAGAACCGCTTTCAGGTCACTGCGGCCCGTCGTGTCGACGTGCTGCAGCGCGCCGCCGGGATGGCCCGGAGGAGGCGGGGCGCCGTAGAGCAGGTTGATGACTCCGGCGAGCTCGGGGCTCGTGTAGCGATCCTCGAACTGCGCGTCGTTCTCGGGCTCCGAGCGGTTCCAGTAGTCCTTCTGCCCGAGCGGGATGATCACCTCGTTGATCAGCGGGTTGCCGAGGCGCGAGACCTGCACCCACGGACCGTGGCCGTCCTTCGTGCCGTCGTTCTTGAGGACGGTCTCCTTCTCGCGGCTCGCACTCGCGTAGATGCCGATCGTCGGGTGCTCGACGTCCGTGAGCTGTGAGATCGGAACCTGCAGCTCGATCGAGTGCGTGTTGTAGTTCGTCAGCGCGTCCACACCCGCCTCCGGAGCGAGCGGGATGAGGTGGAACGAGTTGAACGGACGCAGACCACCGAGGTCGAAGATCGAGCCGAGGTCGACGTAGAACGGGTCGTCGCGCTGACCGGCGAAGACCTTCACCCCGCCGCCGAGGTTCGTCACGGCGGCCGCCGCGAGGCTGTCGTAGTTCGGAGTCGTCCGCGGCCCGACGTTGTCGGGCGGCGTCGAGACGTCCGTCCCGAGCATGACCGGCTTGTTCTTGCCGCCCTCCTCGACCTTGCCGTCCTTCTCGAAGTGGACGAACGTGACGTCGTAGGTCTGCGGGCGATTCCAGTCCGGGTCGTTCAGCGACGTGATCGGCCCCGTTCCGTAGAGGAACGTGTTCGGGTTCCGCGTCGCGGTGTGGAAGCGGAACTGGTAGCCGACGTCATCCTTGCCGTCCCCGTTGTTGTCGACCTTGATCTCGTAGAGGACGGAGTCGTCGAAGCTGTAGAAGTTCGGCCCGCTGGCCGGCGCTTCGAGCGGGATGTAGTTGGCGACGATCGTGACCTTGCTCGTGTCGTCGGGGCTGACGAACGCGTAGAGGTCGGTGTTGTCCGCACGCGGGTCCTGGCTGATCAGCGGCGCCTCTGAATGGCTCGACGCCTTCGCGGCGTGCGGGCCTGCGCCGTAGACGAGCAACAGGATGGTCGCTGCGAGGCCGGCCGTGAGAAACAGAACGGCCGAGAGCGGCTTGCGGACAGTTGCAGTTGGATGCACCTCTTGTGCCCTCCTCCCGGTTGAGTACAGCGACCATTCGCTTGCCGTTTGGAATTGGTTCGAAAGGCGTGGGGATTGCGTAAAGGCGCCTGAAAAGAGGCACACGAAATTAGGACGGCGGTGGCCGCAGACACCGCCGTCCCTTTCCCTCACGCGAGTCATTCGCCCGAGCGGCCGAACCGGTTCGGCCGCTCGGGCGAACGGGGTCTATGGGACGTCAGCGCTCGGGAGTACGCTCGGCACCGGTGGCTCGGGATCTCGCGCACCTGTCCGACGAAGCGGTCGTCGCGCTCGCGGCACGCTCGGACGACAGCGCGCTCGCCGAGCTGTACGACCGCTTCGGGCGAGTCGTCTACGGGCTCGCGCTGCGGATGCTGCGCGACCGCTCGCTCGCTGAGGACGCCGTGCAGGATGTGTTCCTCGACGTCTGGCGCAACGCGCACCGGTTCATGCCGGAGCGCGCGAAGGCGTCGACGTGGATCCTCACGTTCGCGCACCGCCGCGCCGTCGACATCGTGCGCCGCGAGGAGCGGCGCCGCGCGGACACGCTCGAGCTCGCGCCGGAGCCGGTCGGCAACGCGAGCGACGAGAACGCGTGGCTGCGCCTCGAGCGCGAGCGCGTGCAAGCCGCGCTGAAGCAGCTACCGGATCCGCAGCGGGAGGCGCTCGAGCTCGCGTACTACGGAGGCTTCACCCAGTCGGAGCTCGCGGAGAGGCTGGGACAACCCGTGGGTACCATCAAGAGCAGGATGTTCACCGGCCTCGCGCGGCTTCGCGAGTTGCTGGGAGAGGCCGAGGAGATGGCATGGAGTCACTGACGCTGCACGACTACACCGCCGCGTACGCGCTCGACGCCCTCGACCGCGAGGAGTCCGCGCGCTACGAGGAGCACCTCGCGACGTGTGAGCAATGCCAGGAGCAGCTCGCGCAGCTGGGCGGCGCCGCAGGTGCCCTCGCGTTCGCGGTCGAATCACCGGTTCCGCCGCCGGAGCTCCGCGCGCGGATCCTCGACGCGGCCCGCGACGAGCGGCCGAACGTCCGGCCGCTGCGCCCGCGCTGGCTGCCGGCTGTCTACGGCGTTGCCGCCGTTGCCGCCGTCGCGGCGATCGGCCTGGGGATCTGGTCGGTCGACCTGTCGCGCTCGCTCGACCGCGAGCGCAGCGCGCGCCAGGGGCTCCAGAAGGCCATCGCGAGCCCGACCGCAGCGGTCGTGCGCGTGAGCGGCCAGCGCTCGGGGACGCTCCTCGTGGCACCGAACGGGAACGGGACGCTGATCGTCTCGCAGCTTCCGAAGGCTCCGAAGGGCCGCATCTACGAGGCCTGGGTGATCAAGGACAACATGCCCGTGCGCGCCGGCACGTTCCCCGGCGGCGGGGACACGATCATCATCCCGCTCGACCGGCGCGTGCCCCGGGGCGCGATCGTCGCCGTGACGCTGGAGCCGAAGCCGGGCGGGGACGCGCCGCAGGGCAAGATCGTCCTGCACTCGCAGCCCGTCTAAAACTCCGCAGCCGCACTACGATAGGCGGCTTGCTGTTCCGCAAACGCGCACAGCGCAAGCGGCGCCGTATCCGGAAGCTGCGCCTCTTCGCGCTCCTGATCGTTCTCCTCCTCGTCTCGGCGGCGTCGTTCTCGGCCGGGCTGATCACGGCGATCGCGGGACAACTTCCCTCGCTCGACCCGCGGCGCGCGCAGGCCGGCGAGGTGGACGGCTACGTGTACGCCGACAACGGGCACGCGATCCTCGCCGTGCTCCGCGGCAAGGAGGCCCGCGAGCTCGTCGGCTGGAACGACATCTCTCCGTGGATGAAGCACGCGATCGTCGACGTCGAGGACAAGCGCTTCTACGAGCACCGCGGCGTCGACTTCCACGGCATCGCGCGCGCTCTCTGGGAGGACGTCCGCCACAAGAGCACCGTGCAGGGCGGCTCGACGATCACGCAGCAGTTCGTCAAGAACGCGCTCGTCCACAACGAGCGGACGATCTCGCGCAAGCTCAAAGAGGCGGCGCTCGCCTGGCAGCTCGAGTCCGGGCCGCGGCACTGGTCCAAGATCCGGATCCTCACCGCGTACCTCAACACCATCTACCTCGGCAACGGCGCGTACGGGGTCGAGACGGCGTCGAAGGCGTACTTCGGCCACAGCGCGAAGACGCTGAACCTTGCGGAAGCGGCGTTGCTCGCCGGCATCCCGGAGGATCCGTCGCGCTGGGATCCCGTCACGCACCCGCGCGCTGCGAAGGCGCGGCGCCGCACCGTCCTGCTCACGATGCTCGAGCAGGGGCACATCACGCACGCCGACTTCGTGCGGGCGAACCGCGCGCCGCTGCCGAAGCCCGAGGACGTGCGGCTGCCGACGAGCCAGAACCTCAAGGCGCCGTACTTCACGAACTACGTCAAGCAGCTGCTCGTCGACCGCTACGGATCCTCGACCGTGTTCGGCGGAGGCCTGCGCGTGCGCACGTCCATCAACCTGCGGGTGCAGCAGGACGCGCGCGACGCGATCGCGAAGTGGCTCGACTGGACCGGCGCGCCGAGCGCGGCCCTCGTCGCGATGGACCCGCGCGACGGCCGAGTGCTCGCGATGGTCGGAGGCGAGAACTACCGCCAATCGCAGTTCAATCTCGCGGTGCAGGGCGAGCGGCAACCGGGCTCGTCGTTCAAGCCGTTCGTTCTCGCGACCGCGCTCGAGCAGGGAATCGCCCCGGGCACGACCTTCGTCTCGAGGCCGATCACGCTGTTCCTCGACGGAACGTCGTGGCCGGTCGAGAACTACGAAGGGTCGTACCTCGGCACGATCGACCTGCAGCAGGCCACGATCCACTCGGACAACAGCGTGTTCGGCCAGCTCACGAAGGCGGTCGGCCCGAACAACGTCGTGCACACCGCGCACCGCCTCGGCATCGCGAGCCCGCTGCGGCCCTACCTGTCGATCGGGCTCGGCGCGCAGGCGGTCAACCCGCTCGAGATGGCGCGGGCATTCAGCGCGTTCGCGAACGGCGGCTTTCGCATCGACGGCTCCTTCAAGCGGATCGCGAACCGGCCGCGCGCGATCCTCGCCGTCGGCGGCAAGAGCGCGGAGACGCTCCACTGCGGCGACAAGCACGTGACGTGCAACTCGGTCCGGTCGCGCCGCGTCCTCCGCGAGGACACCGTTGCGGCGGAGAACTCGATCCTGCAGCGCGTCGTCACCGAGGGAACGGGCATGCGCGCGGCACTGCCGGACCGTCCTGCGGCAGGCAAGACGGGCACGACCGAGAACTACGGCGACGCGTGGTTCGTCGGCTACACGCCACAGCTCGTCACAGCCGTCTGGGTCGGCTATCCGAACAAGCTCGTGCCGATGACGAACCAGTTCCACGGCGATGCCGTCGCCGGCGGGACGTATCCCGCGATGATCTGGAAGACGTTCATGCAGCGCGCGCTTCGCGAGCCCGCCGTTCACGAGGGCACCCAGGTGAAGTACTTCGCGTCGCCGCCGGCGATGTACGGAACGACCGAGAACGTCGTCCTGCGCGACGGGAAGCTCCAGCTCGACAACGGCGTCTGCCGCAACACGTTCTCGGCCGAGATCCTCCCGAGCCACGTGCCGGAGCGCGCCGACTGCAAGCCGAACGAGGTCGAGGTCCCGAGCGTCGTCGGCCAGCCCGTCAGGCTCGCGCTGCAGACGCTCGTCGCGTCGCCGCTCACGCCCTCGTACGTCTACAAGCCGGCGAAGGCGGGACAGCGGCTGGGCGTCGTCCTCGCGCAGTACCCGAAGAAAGGCAGGCTGACGTCCTACGACCGCGTGATGCTCGTCGTCCCGCGTGCGACCCACGGCGTCGTGCCGAAGGTCGTCGGCTTGAAGCTGACGAAGGCTCGGCAGCGACTGCGGAAGCTGAACCTCGACCCCCTCGTCACGGGCCTCACCGACGGCGACCCCGGCCGCGTGCTCGCGCAGAGACCGCGCGCCGGCGTCGCGGCGGCGGCGAACATGACGGTGAAGCTCGTCGTCGGCCGCGCTTGACGTTTCGCTACTGCGACGAGAGCGACTACGGGTTCGGCTGGATCGCCGAGGAGCGCGTGGCGCGGACGTCTCACGCGCTTGCCGTCGAGGGACGCGTGTGGCTGTTCGACGCGGTGCTGTGGCCGGACGCGCTCGAGCGGGCGCGCTCCCTCGGCGAGCCCGCCGCCGTGATCCAGCTGCTCGACCGGCACAACCGTGACTGCGCGGCCGTCGCGGCGCAACTCGGCGTCCCGCACCTGCGTCTTCCGGATCGCGTCGACGCACCGGTCGAGCTCGTCAGCGTCGTGAACATGCCGCTGTGGCACGAGCGCGCGCTCTGGTGGCCCGAGCGGCGGGTCCTCGTCGCCGCCGACGTGCTCGGGACGGTGGGCTACTTCACGCCACGCGGCGCGGCCCTCGGTGTGCATCCGTTCCTCCGTCTCTTTCCGCCGAAGCGCCAGCTCGGGCGCCTCGATCCCGACGTCGTGCTCGTCGGCCACGGCGAGGGCGTGCGCGACGCGTCGGCGGCGTTTCGCAAAGCGCTTCGCATCCGCTGAGCAAAACCCGCGGCGCGAGGCATGAGAACATGCGCCGACCGAACGTCCCCGACCAGGAGGGGGAACATGGACGTTCACGCGAACGACTGGTCGGAGCTCGCCGGCCGCCTCGCCAACAACTACGGCGAGGCCTTCGAGCCCGACCGGAGGAAGGAACTTCGCCCGAAGCTCGTCCGCATCTTGACGCGCGAGCTCGGAGACGTCGAGCGCGACCACGTGGTCGCGTCGCTCGACGACGTGCTGCGCCGGACGAAGGTCACGATCGACTGGAACCGGTTCCTCTGCGTCATCCTGTCGTCGCTGCCCGGCAAGTGGACGAAGCTGACGAACAACCCGGGCTTCAACGCGAGCACGATGCTGCTCCTCCTGGACGGCACGGTGATGTGCCAGCAGGAGGGCGGCCTCAACTGGAAGAAGCTGACGCCCGATTCGAGCGGCAGCTATCTCAACGGCACGTGGAGCGACCTCGCGCCGATGCACTGGACGCGCCGTTACTACGCGTCGGCCGTCCTCAAGGACGGTCGCGTCTTCGTCTCCGGCGGCGAGTACAGCAACGCCGGCAGCGAGACGAACAAGTCCGAGATCTACGACCCGCGCACGGACACGTGGACGGAGATCTCGCCGCCGCCCGGCTTCGGCAGGGTGGGCGACGCAGCGTGCGCCGTGTTGCCGGACGGCCGCGTTCTTCTCGGTCACATCGACTCGACGAAGACCGCGATCTACGACCCGGTCACCGACACGTGGACGGCCGGGCCGCTGAAGCAGGTCTCGTCGTCGGAGGAGAGCTGGGTGCTGCTGCCGGACGACACCGTGATCACCGTTCGCTGCAACAGCTCGCAGCGCGCCGACAAGTACGACGCCGCCGGGAACACGTGGGTGAGCGCGGGCACGCTGCCCGTGAACCTCATCGAGATCGCGTCGTCGGAGATCGGCGCCGGCGTGCTGCTCTACGACGGACGCGCGTTCTTCTCCGGCGCGACGGGTCACACCGGGCTCTACACGCGGCCGGCGATCGCCACCGACCCGGGCACCTGGGCGGCAGGGCCCGACTTCCCGGCCGACTCGTCGGGCCGGACCGTCGGCTGCAAGGACACGCCGTCGTGCCTCCTGACGAACGGCCGCGTGCTCGTCGCGGCAGGGCCGGTCGACGGCGTCAGAAACCACTGGCTCACGCCGACGATGTTCCACCTGTTCGACGGCAGCGGGTCGATCACCCGCATCTCGGATCCGCCGAACGCGACGGACGTGCCGTACATCGGCCGCATGCTGCTCGTGCCGACGGGTCAGGTGCTCTTCGCCGCGCAGACGAACGCGATCTACGCGTACTCGTACTTCTCGTGCCCCGACCCCGCCTGGCGTCCGCAGATCACGTCGGCGCCGCCGCTCGTACGCCCGGGCCTGTCGTACTCCGTGAGCGGGCAGCGGTTCAACGGCCTGTCGCAGGCCGTCGGCTACGGCGACGACGCTGCCGCGGCGACGAACTATCCGCTCGTTCGCATCCGGCATCACGCGAGCGGCCGAGTTCGCTACTGCCGCACGTTCGGACACTCCACGATGGGCGTCGCGACCGGTTCGACGACGGTCTCGACGAACTTCGCCGTGCCCTCCAACATCGACGAGGGACCGTCAGAGCTGTGCGTCGTCGCGAACGGCATCTCGTCGCCGTGCGTGCCGATCGACGTGGAGTCGTTCCACCTCCCGTTCCACGACTGGGAGGCGTGGGCGCGCCTGATCGGCAGCCTCGCCGACGGCGACCTTTGGGTGCTCGGCCCGAACGGCCCGATCCCGGTCGATCCGTGGGGGCCGAAAGTCGCGCGCGAAGCGGGCGCCGCGCAGAAGAAGGCGCTCGACGGGCTGAGGACGCTCGAGAAGCTCGGGAAAGAGGTCTTCGCCGAGCGCCGCGGCGAAGCGCTCGAGGTCGAGGTCGCACCCGACGAGGGGAGCGAGGAAGCCGACGAGGACGAAGACCAAGACAAAGGCGCGGCGAAGCCGACGCAGCGCCGCGGCACGACGAAGAAGAAGAAGTAGGCGCGCGGCGGACCGGCCGGCTCGGAGAGCGCGAGCCGGCCGGTCCGTGCCGCAACGCTGTTTTCTGGCTAGAGCGTGGTTACGACTGTCGGCGGAACGGACGGCTGAGAAAGCGCGAGCCGGCAAGCCCGTACCGCCACGGGAGCTCGGTCGCCTTCGTGATGCCGATCCGCGGGCCGCGCACGACCTCGCGCTCGCGGTCGCGCGGCTGCAGCTCGAACGGCGGCTCGTCGAGCGCGAGGCCGTCGTGCTCGCGTGTCACGCCGAGCGCCTGGCACAGCCGCCCCGGCCCCGCGCACAGCAGCCGGTCGTCGCCGACGCCACGTCGCGCGCGCATCGTGTCGAGTCCGTGCGTCGGCTCGAGCGCGCGGACCAGCACCGCGTTCGCAACGCCGACGTCCTCGCAGACGAAGTTCAGGCACCAGTGGATCCCGTACGACCGGTAGACGTACGCGTGCCCCGGCGGGCCGAACATCGACGCGTTGCGCTCGGTCCTGCCGCGGAAGCCGTGTGCAGCCGGGTCCTCGTGGTCGTACGCTTCGACCTCGACGATCACGCCGCCGACGCCGTCGACGAGGAGCGTGGCGCCGATCAACTCGGGCGCGATGTCGTGCACCGAGCGCGCGAAGAACTCACGCGTGAGCTGCCTCACGTGAGCTTGTCCCGCTTCGCGTCGTAACGGAGCAATGCGGGAAAGAGCGCGGCGACGACGAGCGTGCCGACGACGCAGAGAAGCCCGCCCGACACGATCGAGAAGCGAAGGCTCGTCAGCGACGCGACGAGGCCCGCCTCCACGTTGCCGAGCGTCGGCGCGCTCGCGACCTGCATGAACTCGATCCCCGTGAGCCGTCCCCGCATGGCCTCCGGCGTCGCGCTCAACATGATCGTCGCGCGGAAGACGGCGCTGATGTTGTCGGCCGCGCCCGCGACGGCGAGCAGCACGAGCCCGGCCCACAGCGTGTCGGTGAAGCCGAACGCCGCGATGGCGATCCCCCACCCCGCCGCGGCGATCGCGACTGCGAGTCCCTGGCGGCGCACGTGCGGGATCCAACCGGACGCGAGCGACGAGACGAGCGCGCCCGCGTACGGCGCGGCGTACATGTAGCCGACGAGCGCGGGATCGCCGTACTTGTGCGTCGCGATGGCGGGGAACAGGGCCATCGGCATCCCGAAGACCATCGCGTTGACGTCCACGAGCATGAAGCCGAGGACGACGGGCTGGTGCACGACGTAGCGAAAGCCCTCGGCGATCGAACGAAGGCTGGGACGATCCGCGTCGGCGACGGGCGCGATCTTCGGCAGCGCGAAGATGCTCGCGATCCCCGCGATGAAGGTGACGAGGTCGAAGGCGTACGTCGCCGTGAGGCCGGCGACGCCGATGAGCACGCCGCCGAGCGCGGGGCCGCCGACGGAGGCGAACGAGCCGGAGATGCTCTCGAGCACGAGTGCGGCCGACAGCTGCTCCGGCGGCACGAGCCGCGGCGTGATCGAGCGCATGCCGCCGACGCCGAGGCAGAAGAACGACGCGGAGAAGAACGCGAGCACGAAGCACGCCCAGACCTGCGGGCTCGGCACAGCGGCATTGACGACGAGGCCGATCCCGGTCGCAGCCATCCCGAACTGGGTCCAGATCAGGAGCCGCCGCCGGTCGACTGCGTCCGCGAGCGCGCCGCCGAGCAGCGTCAGCGTGACGAGCGGTACGAGCTCCACGAACGAGATCGCGGCGACCGCGAGCGTCGATCCGGTCAGCTGGTAGATCTGGTACGGCAGCGCGACCTGTGCGACGCCGCTGCCGAGGTCCTTGGCGGCCTGTCCGAGCCAGAACCAGCGAAAGGCTGGCGCCTCGCGGATCGGCGCAAGGTCGATCGCGAGCCGGGCGAAGCGCTCGCGGACACCCGGGCCCTCGAGGCCCGGCGGTGATTCGTCGACGCGGCGGGGGTCTTCGCTCAGAAGAGCTTGGCGTCGTCGTCCGGGTGCGTCGTCGCCTCGAGGAGCCGGCGCGCGCGGCGCTGGAGATCGGCGAGGTCGAGCCGGCCCTGCTCGGCGCCCTCGACGACCCGGCGCGCGAGCGCGACCGCGTCCTCGACGACCGCGACGTTCGCCGCGCCCTCCTGCCCCATCTCGGAGAGGATCGTCCGCTCGGTCCGCGATGCGACGATCGGGTCGGAGACGCCCTCGACCCAGACGCGCGTGCGCCGGCCTCCCCCGCGCTCGTCGCCGCGCAGCGGCTCGAGCGCGTAGATCTTGTCCGCGCGCGCGTACTTGCCGAAGCCGAGGAAGATCATGCGCGAGGCGTCCGCCATGCGCCGATTATCCCCTAGAGCACGGAGCGCAACGTCTCGATGACGAACTGCTGATCGTCTTCGCCGAGGCGCGCGTGGAACGGCAGCGCCATGGTGCGTGCGCTGCAGTCCTCCGAGACCGGCAGCATCCCCTCGCCGAAGCCGTACCGCTCGCGCATGTACGACTGGAGATGGATCGACGGCAGGTACGGGGCCGTCGCGACGCCGCGCTCGTCCATGCGCCGCATCACGCCGTCGCGGTCGACGCCCTCCGGCAGCTTCACGACGTACACGAACCAGGAGCGCACGTGATCCGCATCGTCGGCGAGCGGCGGCTCGACGTCGACCCCGGCGAGGAGGTCCGTGTACCGCGCCGCGACGGCGTCGCGCGCGGCGAGGATCTCGTCCAGGCGTTCCACCTGCCCGATGCCGAGCGCGGCCGAGATGTCGTCGAGGCGGTAATTGAAACCGAGACGCCCGTGCATGAGCCACGAGCTGGTCTCGAGCCGGCCCTGGTTTCGCAGCGACACGAGCGCTTCGTACTGCTCCGCGTCGTTCGTCGTGATCGCACCGCCTTCGCCGGTCGTCATCTGCTTGTTCGGATAGAACGCGAACGTCGCCGGGTGGCCGTGCGAGCCGAGCAGGCGTCCCTTGTACCGCGCACCGAGCGCCTCGCACGCGTCCTCGACGAGCGCGAGCCCGTGCCGCTCGCAGATCTCGAGCAGCGGGTCGAGCTCGCACGGATAGCCGAAGATGTCGACGGCGACGACGGCCTTCGTCCGCTCGGTGATCGCGGCCTCGACCGCCGCGGGATCGAGGTTGTATGTGTGCGGGTCGATGTCGGCGAAGACCGGCGTCGCACCCTGGTAGATCGCGCAGTTCGCCGACGCGACGAACGAGTAGGGCGACGTGATCACCTCGTCGCCCGGCGCGACGCCGGCGAGCACCATCCCGAGGTGGAGCGCGGCGGTGCCGCTCGAGACCGCGGCGCAGTGGCGGACGCCCAGCCTCTCCGCGAGCAGCTCCTCGAACCGCGGCCCCGTCGGCCCAAGCGACAGGTGCCCCGAGCGCAGCGTCTCGAGCACGAGCTCCTCGTCGCGCTCGTCGATCCAGGGCGCGCTGAGCTGAATGCGCTTTGTCGCCTGCGTCACGCTTCGGCGCGCGCGAAGTTCTCGACCGGGTCGCGCCACTGCGCCCACCGGTCGTTGAGGCCGTTCACCGTGTCGAGGTACGCCTTCTGGATCTCCTTCGTCACAGGCCCGACCCCGATGACGACGTCGTCGATCTCGCAGATCGGCGTCACCTCGGCGGCCGTGCCGCACATGAAGAGCTCGTCCGCGATGTGGAGATCGGAGCGGATGAGGTTCTTCTCGACGACGGTGTGGCCGAGGTCCTGCGCGATCTGGATGATCGTGTCGCGCGTGAGGCCCGGCAGGATCCCGGCCGAGAGATCCGGCGTGTAGAGGACGCCGTCGCGCACGACGAAGATGTTCTCGCCCGAGCCGTCCGCGACGTAGCCGTCGTGCGTGAGCATGATCGCCTCTTCGTAGCCGCCCTTGTTCGCCTCGGTGACGGCCAGCATCGAGTTCAGGTACACGCCGGTCGCCTTCGCAACGTGCGGGATGACGTTCGGCCCGATGCGCTGCCACGACGAGACCTTCGCGCGGATGCCGTTCTGCAGTCCCTCGTCGCCGAGGTACGTGCCCCACGGCCAGCTCATGATCACGACCTCGACCGGGTTGTCGCGCGCCGCAACGCCGAGCTCGCCGTAGCCGTAGAACGCGAGCGGCCGGAGGTAACACGACGGCAGCCCGTTGGTGCAGATGAGGTCCTTGCAGACCGCGCGCAGCTCCTCCGCGGAGTACGGAAGCTGCATGTAGAGCAGCTTCGCCGAGTTCGCGAAGCGGTCGAGGTGGTCGCGGAGCCTGAACACCGACGGCCCCTGCGGCGTGTCATAGCAGCGAATCCCTTCGAAGATGCCCGTTCCGTAGTGCAGTCCGTGCGAGCCGACGTGGATCTTCGCGTCGTCCCAGTCGATCAGCTCGCCGTTCATCCAGATCTTCTCGGTGGCCTGCATCGAAGAGGCTCTCCTTTCGCGCCGCGCGGGGGAAACCGAATCGTACCCGCCGACCTAGTCGGCAACCACGAGGTCGGCCGGCGCGGCCTTCGTGAGCCGGACGAGCTCGCGGGTCGGAAGCACCGCCATGTGACGCGTCGAGCCCGCGCCGACCCAGAGCTCGTCCTCCGCGAGCAGAACGCGGTCGATCAGCGCGCGCTCGACGCGCTGCAGCGGGAAGGGCGCGACGGCGCCCGGAGCGAATCCGGTCAGGATCGGGACCTCGCGCGCGTGGGCCACCCGCGCCTTCGTCGCGCCGGCGGCGATTGCGATCTTGGTCATGTCGCCTCGTCGGTCTCCCGGTACGAGCGCGAGGAGCGGCCGCTCGTCGCAGAGCACGATCAGCGACTTCACGATCTCGGAGACGTCGCAGCCGGCGGCACGCGCCGCGTCGGCGGCGGTCGCCGTCTCGACGCCGAACTCCTCGATGCGCGCTTCCGCTCCCGCCGCACGCAGGAATCCCGCCACCCGCTCGACTTCCTGCGGCCAGGGCCTCACGGCGAAACTCTACGACGCCGTGCGCCGTTGAATGCCGCGGGAGACGACCTGTGACGAGCGTCGCGCCGGGCGACGAGAGCCGCCTCGCGACGCGTTTGGCCAGAGGGCCTCTCCGGGGTAGAACCGCCACCGTGCCAACCGGGGTCGGCGCGCGGTGTGCAGGAGCGCTGCTGGCGCTGACGGCGTTCGTCGCCGGCGCCGCGTCCGGGCACGCCGCAACGGCGCCTGCGTACGTCGTGATGTACAGCGACGGTGGCGACTACATCGGCGGCGGTTTCCAGCGAACGTTCGACTCGGCGAACGCGACGATCGGCGTCGGCGGAAACCCGTACTACCTGACCGTCTCGGCATCCGGCGGCACCGCGGGAGACTCGTTCTCGTTCGATTTCGCCGGGCCGCCCGGACAGGCGCTCGCGTCGGGAGGCGTCTACGTGAACGCGCAACGCGCCGCCTTCCGCGAGGCGGGTCATCCGGGCATCGACATCGGCGGCTCGGGCCGAGGCTGCAACACCGACACGGGCCTCTTCGAGGTGAAGGACATCGCCGTCGACTCGAGCGGCGCGATCTCGCAGCCGTGGATCGTCTACGAGCAGAACTGCGAGGGCGGGACGGCCGCGACCTGGGGCGAGGTCCGCATCGGCGGTCGCCCAAGAGCTACGCGCCGCTCAGGCGAGGCTCCCACCGCGTCCTCGTGCGCGCAACCGACGCAGGCGGCAACGTGGATCCGACGCCGGCGTGGCGCGTCTTCCGCGTCCGCTAGCGCTGCGTTCGAGTCACCAGCTCAAGCCGCCTTCTGCCGTCACGGTCGAGCCGCGCTTCCACGCGACGTCCCACAGGGTTTTGCCTCGGGATCGCGGAAGGTGAAGCTCGACGTCTGTACATGCGAGGGTGAAGAAGTTCGGCTGCGCCGGGAACGCAGTCACCGGAGCGAGATGAAGCGCGCATCGTCGAAGCCACCGCCCTGGAGGCGCTCTTCGAGCTCCGGCGGCGCGGGCGTATCGATCGACAGCACCATCAGCGCCTTGCCTCCGCGGCGCGTGCGCGACACCGTCATGTTCGCGATGTTCACGCCGGACTCCGCGAAGAGCGTCCCGACGCGGCCGATGACGCCCGGCACGTCGTCGTAGCGGAAGACGACGAGCAGCGGCGCGAGCTCCATCTCGAGCTCGAACCCGAGCGCGCTCACGAGCCACTGCCGGTGCTCGCGCCCGATCGTCGTTCCTGCGACCTGGATGCCGTCGATGCCGACGCGGATGAGGTTCGTGAAGTCTCGCGACGAGCGTTTCCGCTCCTCGGCGACCTCGATGCCCCGCTCCGCGGCGATCACCGGCGCGTTCACGTAGTTCACGGGCTGGTCGGTGTGGCCTTCGAACGCGCCGTTGAGCGCCGCGACGGTGAGCAGCCGCGTGTCGTACTGCGAGAGCGCGCCGTAGTACGTGAGCTCGATGCGCTCGGCGCGGCCCAACGCCAGCTCCATCGCGAGGCGCCCGAGCTTCGCCGCGAGCGGGACGTACGGCGACAGCGCCTCGAGATCCTCGGCACGCAGCGTCGGGATGTTCACGGCGTTCGTGACGAGGCCGCCCTCGAGCGCGGCGACGATCTGCTCGGCGACGATGACGCCCGCACGATCCTGCGCCTCCTCGGTCGACGCGGCGAGGTGCGGCGTCGCGACGACGTTCTCGAGGTCGAGGAGCGGTCCGGAGTAAGGCTCCGTCGAGAAGACGTCGAGCGCCGCCGCCGCGACTTTCCCCGAGCGAAGCGCATCGAGAAGCGCCTCCTCGTCGACGAGCTGCCCGCGCGCCGCGTTCACGAGCCTGACGCCGTCGCGCATCTTCGCGAACGCGTCGGTGCCGATCGAGCGGCGGGTCTCCGACGTCAGCGGGAGGTGCAGGGTGACGAACTCGGCGGTTGCGTACAAATCGTCGGGAGACTCGACGCGCTCGACGCCGAGCTCGCGGAAGCGGTCCTTCGACACGAACGGGTCGTACGCGACGACGCGCATCTCGAGGCCGAGCGCGCGGCGCGCGACCTGCTGCCCGATGCGTCCGAAGCCGAGCACGCCGAGCGTCTTGCCCGCGAGCTCGATGCCGCCGAAGCGCGAGCGCTCCCAGCGGCCCTGCGCGAGCGCCGCGTGCGCCTGCGGAATGTGACGCGCGAGCGCGAGCAGCAGCGCGACCGTGTGCTCAGCCGCTGAGATCACCGTCGATTCCGGCGCGTTGGCGACGATGATCCCGCGCCGCGTGGCGGCGTCGACGTCCACGTTGTCCACCCCCACGCCCGCACGTCCGATCACCTTCAGGCGCTCCGCCTTGTGGATCAGCTCCTTCGTGAGCTTGGTCGCCGAGCGGACGACGATGCCGTCGTACACGCCGATGATCGCTTCGAGGTCGGAGTCGTGATCGACGTCGACGTCGAAGTGCTCGCGCAACAGGTCGACGCCGGCGTCCGCGATCCGCTCGCGAACGAGAACGCGCGGGCTCAAACCTTCAGGGATTGCTCGTACGCCTCGAAGGCTCGCGTCGTCGCGACGCCGCGCTCGATGTCGGCGCCGAGCTCGGTCAACGCGAGCTCCACGGCGGCGAGCGCGGTGGCGATGTCGAAGACGTCGAAGTAGCCGATGTGGCCGATGCGGAAGATCTTCCCCTTGAGCGGCCCCTGGCCCGGCGCGAGCGTGACGCCGTGCCGGTCGCGCAGGAGCAGCAAGAGCTCACCGGCGTCGACGCCTTCGGGAGTCCGAACGGCCGTCACGACCGCGGCGCTGTCGTCGTCCGGGGAGAAAAGCTCGAGGCCCATCGCCTTGATCCCTTCGCGGCAGGCGCGGCCGAGCCGAACGTGGCGCTCGAAGGCGGCGTCGAGACCCTGCTCGAGCAACAGGCCGAGGGCGACGTCGAGGCCTTTCACGAGCGACACGGCCGGTGTGAAGGCGGCGTCGAAGATCTGCTGCGCCTTGCGCGTCCGCTCCCAGTCGAAGTAGAAGCGCGGCAACGTCCCGCGCGAGTCCCACGCTCGCTGCGAGACCGAGACGAGGGCGAGGCCGGGCGGCGACATCAGCGCCTTCTGCGAGCCGGACACGACGACGTCGACGCCCCAGTCGTCGGTCTCGAGCGGCACTGCGCCGAGGCTGGAGACCGCGTCGACGACCGAGAAGGCGCCCGCGTCACGCACGGCGGCCGTGAGGCTGCGGACGTCCGAGACGACACCGGTCGAGGTCTCGGAATGCGTCAGCAGCACGACGCGCGCCTCTCGCTCGGCGAGCCGTGCCGCGAGATCGTCGCCGGACGGCGACTCGCCCCATTCGTAGGCGAGCCGGTCGACCTCGCAGCCGAGTGCGCCGGCGATCGATGCCCAGCGGTCGCCGAACGCACCCGCGGTCACGACGCAGACGCGCTCGCCCGGCGAGCAGAGGTTGACGAGCGCCGACTCCATCGTGCCGGTGCCGCTCGCAGCGAAGAGGAGCACCTCGCTTTCGGTGCGGAAGACCTCCTTCAGGCGGCCCAGCGTGCGCTCGTACACGACACGGAAGTCGGGGCCGCGGTGGTGGAGCATCGGCTCGGCCGTCGCGGCGAGCACCTCTGGCGGCACCGGCGTCGGGCCCGGCGTGAACAGGTAGCGCTTGTCCGTCACCCTCGGAGCCTAACGATGCTCCCACTAGGCTCCGCGCGTGGAAGCGCTGCTCGCGTTCGCCGCCGCGCTCGTCGCGCTCCGGCTTGCGGGACGCGTCGCCGGACGCTGGCGCGCCCGCCGCGCGCCGGAGCTCCTCGCGTGGAGCGGGGCGTTGTTCGCATACGCGGTCGCCGCCGCCGCGCTCGCGTGGGGCGCCGCACACGGCTGGGACGCCCGCGCCTTCCGTCTCTATTACCTGTTCGGCGGGCTGCTCACCGCGCCGCTGCTCGGGGCCGGCTCGCTCCTGATCTGGCGGAAGCGCTGGGCCGGTCCGGTCGCGCTCGTCTATGCGGGGCTCGCGGTCGGGATCGCGCTCGCGGTGCCCGTCCACGGCGTCTTCTCCGGCAGCGACATCCCGGCGGCGCAGGATCACCTGGAGTTCGTGCCGGCGCGCCTCGTCGCGGTCGCGGCCAACACGCTCGGAACGCTGGCGGTGGTCGTCGTCGCCGCCGCGACGTTCCGGCGCCGGCCGCTCGGCAACGCGCTCATCGTCCTCGGCGTGGCGATCGCAGCCGCGGGCACGGCGCTCGCCGGCCTGGGCGTGGCGGGGACGGCCGGCTTCGCTCTGGCAGCGGTTCTTGCCCTCTACGCTGGCTTTGTTGCGCCTTCGCGCTGATTATCGCCACAATCTGCACTTAACGGATTCCTTATAACTTCGGCTTGCGGAAAACGCCGTTTGCTACTCTCCTGCCCGCTCGAAGGTTATGCGGACTCTGCGGCCCCACTTCCTTGCGCTTCTCGTTGCGCTTGCCATCACCGCCACTGCGGCTCACGCAGCCCCGGCGGCGACGAAGGGCGCCGTCGAGCCCGACGCCGGCGCCGCGAAGGCAATCCGGCACTACCGCGCGACGACGATGACGCTCCAGGGCGTGATGGGCCACCGCGTGCAGTTCCGGAGACTTCGCCGCGTCAGCCTCGAGCACGCGCGCAAGGTCTGGCGCAGGCGGGCGGTCATGACGCAGCGGCGCTTCCTGCGCGGGCCCGCGCACAAAAGCGCCTGGCTCTGCATCCACCGCTACGAGGGCGCATGGAGCGACGGTGGCAGCCCCTACTACGGCGGGCTGCAGATGGACATCAGCTTCCAGGCGAGTTACGGAGGGCCGCTCCTCGCGGCGAAGGGAACGGCGGAGAACTGGACGCCGCTCGAGCAGATGTGGGTGGCCGAGCACGCCTACCGCTCGGGACGCGGGTTCTATCCGTGGCCGAACACCGCGCGCGCCTGCGGCCTCATCTGACGGCCTGGACGGAAGACGCTAGAGCCGCGGTCGCGCGAGCGGCTCGATCGCGTCGGCCTCGACGATCACCGCGGTGAGACCGCGGTCGCTGCCGCTCTCGTGCACCTCGTCGACCTCCCAGAGCGCCGCCTCCCCGGCCGCGACGGGGCTGCGCGGCTCGTCACCGCTCCTTGCCCACCCCGAGCCGGCAACGACGAGGAAGAGCTGCGGGCACGCCGCCGGATGCGCGCCGACGAAGCCGTCGGCCGCGAGCTGCAGCAGGCTCACGCGGACCGCGCCGCTGGCGCGCGCGACACCACCGATCGTCGCGCCGTGCGAGTCGAAGCGCGTGATCTCGCGCGTCGGCTCGAACGCGAAGATCCTCACGCGTCGAGCTTCTCGCGGACGAGCTCGTTCACGACGCGCGCGTCGGCCCGGCCGTTCGTCCGCTTCATCACCTGGCCCACGAAGAAGCCGAGCAGCCCGGCCTTGCCGCCGCGATACGCCTCGACCTGACGCTCGTTCTGCGCGAGCACCTCGTCGACGATCGGCTCGAGCTGCGACGTGTCCGCGACCGCCTTCTGCTCGAGGTAGGGATCGGCGCTGAAGCCCTCGTCGCCCGCGTGCGCGATCGCGTCGTCGAACGTCTTGCGCGGGATCTCGTCGCGCGCGGTGACGAGCTTCGCGAGCTCGACCGGCGAAACGCGATCGACAGCGACGCCGGCGCCGACGAGCCGGTTCGCGATCACGTTCGCCGCGGCGACCGGTTCCGCGCCGGCGTCGCGCGTCGCGGCCCAGAGGGCGTCGAGGCCGCCGGTGACGAGTGTCTGCGCCGTTGCCGCGCCGAGCTCGTCACGCAGGCGCACGATGCGCTTGCCCGGGAGCTCCGGCAGCTCCTCCCGCAACTGCTCGACGAGCGCCGGCTCCGATTGCACGGGCACGAGGTCGGGCTCGGGGAAGTAGCGGTAGTCGTCCGCCTCCTCCTTCGCCCGGTGCGGCGTCAGGCGGTCGTTCTCGGGCTCGTAGTCGTACGTATGCTGCTCGACCGCCGCCCCCTTGCCATACAGCGCGATCTGGTCGCGCATCGCCGCCTCGATGCCGCGGCCGATGAAGGTGAACGAGTTCATGTTCTTGAGCTCCCAGCGGGTGCGCAGCTCGTCGCTCCCGCGCGGGCGCACCGACACGTTCGCGTCGACGCGCAGCGTGCCCTTCTCCATCTCCGCGTCGGAGATGCCGAGCTCGACGATCGTCTGCCGGAGCAGGCGAAGGAAGCGAACCGCCTCGTCGGCCGAGCGGATGTCCGGCTGCGTCACGATCTCGACGAGCGGCGTGCCGCCGCGGTTGAAGTCAACGAGCGAGTACGCCGAGCCGACCTTGCGGCCGGTGCCGCCCCCGACGTGCACGGTCTTGGCGGCGTCCTCCTCGAGATGCGCGCGCACGAAGCCGATCTCGCGGTCGCCTTCCGGGCCGGGCACGAGCAGCGAGCCGCCGACGCAGAGCGGCTGCTCGTACTGGGAGATCTGGTAGCCCTTCGGGTTGTCGGGATAGAAGTAATTCTTCCGCGCGAAGACGGCCTCCTCGGCGATCTCGCAGCCGAGTGCGAGGCCGAGCTTGATCGTCCACTCGACTGCCTTGCGGTTCGCGACGGGGAGCGCGCCCGGGTGCGCGAGGCAGACCGGGCACGTGCGCGTGTTCGGCTCGGCGAAGTACTCGAGCTCGCAGCGGCAGAACATCTTCGTCCGCGTTTTGAGGTGAACGTGGATCTCGAGCCCGACGACGGCCTCCCAGTCAGTGCTCATCGAGCACTTCCTTCGCCTCGTGGAGCGCGCGCTCGATGTCGCCCTTCACCTCGACCATGCCGAGACGGTGCTCGAGCGGCCCGCGCATCTCGATCACCCAGAGCTCGTGCTCGCCCGATTCGAGTGCGAGCTTGAGGTCGCCCGCGAGCACCGCCCGCGCGCCGTCGAGGACTCGCACGTCGCCGAACGCGCGCCGGCAGGCAACCACGAAGTCCGCAGCGGGGTCGACGATCGTCCTCATCGCAGGCGCTCCGGGACGGTGTCGAACGCGAGCGCTCGCTCGAGCGCATGTCCGACGCGGAAGAGCGTGTTCTCGGAGAACTGCGGGCCGATGAGCTGCAACCCGACGGGGAGCCCTTCGCTCAGGCCGCACGGAATGCTCATGCTGGGAAGCCCAGCCATGTTCGGCGGGATCGCGAGCACGTCGGCCAGATACATCGCAAGCGGGTCGGCCGTTTTCGCGCCGAGCTCGAACGCAACGGTCGGCGAGGTCGGCGAGACGAGCACGTCGAAGCGCTCGAAGAGCTCGGCGTGCTCGCGAATGATGATGGTGCGCACCTTCTGCGCCTGGCCGTAGAACGCGTCGTAGTAACCGGCGGAGAGCGCGTACGTGCCGAGCAGGATGCGCCGCTTCGGCTCGTCGCCGAATCCCGCGTCGCGCGTCCGCTCGTACAGCTCGGTGATGTCGTCGTCGCCGATGTCGGCGCGGAAGCCGTAGCGCACGCCGTCGTAGCGGGCGAGGTTCGACGAGGCCTCCGCGGGAGCGATGAGGTAGTAGCACGCGAGGCCGTACTCGACGGAGCGCGGAAGCGAGCAGTCCTCGACCTCGGCGCCGAGCTCGGTGCACAGGTCGATCGCGCGCCGCACCGCCTCGGTCACGCCGGGCTCGATGCCCTCCGCCTCGTTCAGCTCCGTCGGCACGCCGACGCGGACTCCGCGCAGGTCTTCGGCGCTCGGGAGCTCGACCGGCGGGACGTCCACAGTCGTCGAGTCGCACGGGTCGCGGCCGGCGATGATCTTGTAGAGGAGCGCCGCGTCCCGAACCGTCCTCGCCGTCGGCCCGACCTGGTCGAGCGACGACGCGAAGGCGACGATGCCGTAGCGCGAGACGGTGCCGTACGTCGGGCGCAGGCCGACGATCCCGCAGAGCGCGGCGGGCTGCTTGATCGAACCGCCCGTATCGGAGCCGAGCGCCCACGGAGCGAGACCCGCGGACACGGCCGCCGCCGAGCCGCCGCCCGAGCCGCCCGGCACGCGCATCGGATCCCACGGGTTCAGCGAGGGGCCGAATGCGGAGTTCTCGGTCGAAGAGCCCATTGCGAACTCGTCCGTGTTGGTCTTGCCGAGAAGCGACAGCCGCGCGTCCTTGACCCGGGACGCGACCGTCGAGTCGTACACGGGGACGTAGCCCTCGAGGATCTTCGAGCCGGCGGTGGTCTCGACGCCCTTCGTCCCGATCACGTCCTTGAGCGCGATCGGGATGCCCCCCGCGCCCGTGTAGTCGAGGCGCCGCAGGAATGCGTGGACGTCGTCGTCGCGCGCCGCGTAGGCGCCGTGCAGGTCCTCGGCGCCGACGTCGCCGCGCTCCAGCATGGACGTCGCCTCTTCGGCCGTGAGTCGCAGCGTGTCGATCATGTGCGAGCAGCACCCCCCAGGGGGGACTGCGGGCCCCCTCTCGAAGCGTCGCACGACCCGGCGCACGTGTGTGCGCCAACTGTGTGCCACAGGTGTGCGGCGGCGGTGGCGATCACGTCGGCGGCACCCGGAAGGCGCCTTCCTCCGCGCGCGGCGCGTTCTCCAGCGCGACGTCGCGCGGTAGCGACGGACGCGGCTCGTCGTCGGCGAGCACGTTGACGAGGTCGAGCGGGTGCGACGTCGCCGGCACGTCCGACAGGTCGAGCTCGGACACCTTCGACACGGCGTCGAGAATCGCGCCGAGTTGCTCGCCGAGCCGCTCGAGCTCTTCCTCCGTCAGCGCGAGCCGCGCCAGCTTCGCGACGTGGAGCACCTGATCTCTCGTGATCGTCACGCCCGGTGGATCCTTCCAAATAGAACGGGCCCCTTCCGGGGCCCGTTGTTTCTCGGTTCCGAAAGGAAAGCTTAGGCGGCCTGCACGTTCGCGGCCTGGGCGCCCTTCGGCCCCTGGACCACTTCGAACGACACGCGCTGGCCTTCGGTCAGCGACTTGTAGCCCTCCATCGTGATCGCGGAGAAATGGACGAACACGTCGTCGCCACCCTCACGCTCGATGAAGCCGTAGCCCTTCTCGTTCGAAAACCACTTCACGGTGCCCTCTGGCAAAGAACTCCTCCTCACAAAAACAAGCGACGACCCGGGCACCGAGCCGCCGACCGGTTGTTACAGCGGGCCGAACAATAGCTCAGGTGGCGGGAAATTCAAATGTTCCGCGTTGCAGGCGAGCAGCCTGAACCGTGTTCTTGAGCAGGCATGCGATCGTCATCGGGCCGACACCGCCGGGCACCGGCGTCATGTGGCCCGCGACTTCCATCGCCGCTGGATCCACGTCGCCGACGAGCCCCGCGTCCGTTCGGTTCATGCCGACGTCGACGACCGCCGATCCGTGTTTGACCATGTCCGGCGTCACGAGGGCGGCACGGCCCGCCGCGACGACGAGCACGTCCGCGTCGAGCGTCTCGCGCTCGAGGTCTCGCGTGTGCGTGTGACACATGATCACCGTCGCGTGCTGCCGTAACAGCAGCTGCGCGACCGGCTTTCCGACGATGTTGCTGCGTCCGATGACGACCGCGGTCGCTCCGTCGAGCTCGATGTCGTACGTCGCGAGCAGCGCCATGATGCCGACCGGTGTCGCGGGTACCAGTCTCGGTCGTCCGAGGTAGAGGCGACCGGCGTTCGTCGAGTGGAGCCCGTCGACGTCCTTCAGGGGATCCACCGCTTCGATAATCGCCTCCTCGTCGAGATGGTCCGGCAGCGGCAGCTGGACGAGGATGCCTTGCACCGACTCATCGGCGTTCAGCTCGGCCACGCGCGCGTGCAACTGCTCCTGCGTCGTCGTCGCCGGGAGGCGCAGATCGAGCGACTCGATGCCGACCTCGCTCGCCGCCTCGTGCTTTCGGCGGATGTAAATCTCGGAGGCGGAGTCGTCGCCGACGAGCACGGTCGCGAGCCCGATGCGGCCGAGCTCGGCGATCTCTGCCTTCACCTCTGCGCGCACGCCCTCGGCGAGCGCCTTCCCGTCCATGACCGTCGCCACGGCCAGGACGTTAGCCCCCGCTGACGACGCTCCGCGGGTGCCTTCGAACGAACGTGACGCGAAGCGCGGCCGCGCTCACCACCGCGCAAGCCAGGAGAGCGCCGGCGATCCACGACGTCCAGTCCGTCGGTGCCGGCCGCACGACTCGCGCAGACCCGGGCCGCGGATCGTTCGCGATCGGAAAGAGAACGTCGGCGTCGTGCGTCCCGGTCGCGCCGCTCGTGAACCCCCGAAGACCGATCTGCACGTCTCGGATGCCTCGTCGGGCACCACGAATGTGGCGGCGTACCTTCCGTCGGCGTGCGCGTTGGACGAGGCGAATCCCACCTTCGCACCCGCGCAACGAGCGTACACCGCTCGTTGCGAGGCGGTTCCGCACGCGCGAGGAGTTAGCCTCTACATCGTGGAGACCGAGCAGCTCGCCCCCGAGGCGGCCGAGGAACGCGGCGAGTTCGCAGGCGTCCTCCGCTACTACGAGCTGGCGAAGCGCGCCGAGTGGCAGGTGCGCGACATGCCGTGGAACGACATCCCGCCGATCCCCGAGTACAAGGGCTCGCCGCAGAAGCTCGCGCGGCGGCGCGACCTCTGGCGCTCGGTGATCATGCAGCAGCTCCAGGCCGACATGTTCGCCGTGCAGATGGCGTCGCAGCTGCTCAACGCCGCGCCGCATCCCGAGGCTCGCCTCTACTACTCGACGATGTCGCAGGACGAGGCGCGCCACACGGAGGCGTGGCTCAAGCTGATGGAGGAAGCCGGCGGCGAGTCGGAGCGGGACCCGCACCTCGACAAGCTCGCGGCGATGTTCCTCGCGCTCGACACGCTCGAGGAGAAGGTCTTCCTGATGCAGGTCTTCTTCGAGCGGATGATCATCCCGCGCTTTCGCATGATCGCTGCTGCGTCGCCGGGCACGGTGCTCGAGGACCTCTGCAAACGGCTGACGATCGACGACGGGATCCACCACCGCTCCGGCGTGGAGTACGAGCGGGTGCTGCTCCAGGACGTGACGCGGAAGGAGCAGCAGCAGCTCGTCAAGATCGCGAACCAGATGCTGCCGATCTTCGTCGCGCACTCGATGTGGCGGCCGAAGGCGCGAGCCTCGATCGCGGGGCTCATGCGCGACCGCGACATCAAGATGCTGAACGACGATCTCGCAGAGGGCGTGCGCCTCGCCGGCTCGCTCGGTATCGACGTCTCGGATCTGGAGCTGCCGTCGTTCTCGTGACGCCGCGCTCCGACGGCGACATCCGACTCGAGCCCTTGACCGCGGCGCACGCGGCGGCGATGGACGCGCTCGCAAGAGATCAGGACGTCGCGCGCTTCACCCGCGTCCCCGACCCGGTTCCGGAGGGCTTCGGAGCGCGTTGGGTCGAGCGCTACACACGCGGGCGCGACGAGCGGACGAACGAGGGCTTCGCGATCGTCGACTCCGAGAACGGCGGCTTCCTCGGCTTCATGGCGCTCGTGAACCTGAACCTCGAGACGCAGGAGGCGGAGGCGGGCTACATCGTCGCCTCGCACGCACGTGGCCGCGGCGTCGCGACGCGGGCGCTGCGACTGCTGACCGCCTGGGCGTTCGACGAGCTCCCGCTCGAGCGGATCGAGCTCTTCATCGACGTCGAGAACTCCCCGTCCGAGGTCGTCGCGCAGCGCTGCGGCTACACCCGCGAAGGCGTGCTGCGCTGGACGTACCTCAAGCCGGGCCTGCGCTCGGACACGATCGTCTACTCGAAGCTGCGGCGCGAGCACATGTAGCGGCACGTAGACGAGCGGAACCTACGACGCGGCGAGCGGGTGGCGCGGCTCGTACAGCGTCACCTCGACGCCGCCGGGCAGCACGAGCGTCGCGGCGATTCCCCAGCCGCGGTCCTCCGGCTCGCCGCGGATCTCGAGGCCCTTCGCTCGCAGCTCGTCGATCGTCGCTGCGATGTCGTCGCACGTGAAGTAGAGCTCGTGGTGCGTATCGCCCACCTCCGACGGATGCGCGGCGATCTCCGCGGGCGGCAGCGCGAAGATGAGCCAGCCGTCGCCGGCGTCGACGTGCTTCCAGCCGAGCGCGTCACGGAAGACCGCCCGCAGCTCCTCGGCCTCGGGCGTGAAGAGGATGACGTGCGCGCCGGTGATCAACGGCCATATTCTCTTCCGAGTGCGCTGGCCCCGCAAGAACGACGCCGCCTCGATCCGCGCCCGGCAGGAGGCGCTCGGCATCAACGGCCTCGTCACGTCGATCGAGCTCGAGCCGTTCACGGCCGCCGCGGAGACGGTCACCGGCGTCGCCGTCATTCCCGTGTCGGTGGTGCCGTTGACGATCGATCTCGGCGAGTACGCCCTGGACGACCGAGGCGGCGTTCACGAGACGGGACGCGCGACGGAGACGGTGCACGCCCCGCTCGCACACACCGAGGGCGGCCTGACCGCCTCGATGACGCGGGGCGCGAAGGCGGCCGGGACGATTCGCACGCACGTCCTCCACGACCGCATCACCCGCGCGAGCTGCTTCGTCTGCGCGTCGGCGGGCGAGGCGATCGCACTCGCGAGCTGGCTCGAAGGCGAGCTCGACGCGATGCGCGCGTGGCTCGCCGACTCGCAGGATCCGTTCGTGTCACGGCACGCGAAGCTGCGCGAGGTGAAGACACATGTCGTCGGGCCGATGTGCCACGTGCTCTGGGCGTGGACGACCGGCGACGCTGTCGGCCCGAACATGATGACGAGGAACAGCTACCTGCTGAACATGGGCTACGTGATGGAACGCGCACCGGTGAAACCGGAGCGCGCCCTCCTCGAGGCGAACATGGGCGGCGACAAGAAGCCGTCCTACGAGTACTTCCATTCCGGCCACGGCAAGACGGTCATCGCAGAATGCACGCTCACCGAGGAGGCGATCGCGCGGATCCTGCGCACGACTCCCGCAGACCTCGAGGCGCTCGCGTGGGCCGGCACGCACGGCGCGGTCGCCTCCGGGATGCAGTCGGTCGCGTTCACGCCTGCCTCGGCGATCGCCGCCGTCTTCGCCGCGACCGGGCAGGACATCGGCATGGTCGGGACGAGCTCGATGGCCCACGGCACCGGGCGCCGCGTCGAGGGCGGCTTCCACTGCTCGATCCGCTTTCCCGGCCTCGAGGTGGGCACCGTCGGGGGCGGGACGACGCTGCCGTCGGCGCGCGACTGGCTCGGCGTCATGGGTTGCGCCGGGCCCGGCAAGGTCTACCGCTTCGCGCAGGTTGTCGCGGCGGCCGCGCTCGCGCTCGAGATCTCGGCCTCGGCCGCGATGGCGACCGCGGGCTCGGAGAACTTCTTCCGCGCGCACCACGAGCGCGGCGGCCTGCGCTAGCGCGGGGATCAAGCCGGCGCAGGCGACGGTCGATACGACCGGCGGAACAGCCGCATGTTCGCATCGTCACCGTCGGGGCCTGTACGACGAGGCCGAGTACCGGAACCGCCCCGCCGGCTCGACACGAACGCGATGCGCGAATGAAAAGGGCCGCCCGGAGGCGGCCCCTTTCCACGTACGTGAGTGCCTTACGGAAGCGTGAGCTGCCAGGCGCTGCGGCCGTGCGTGGCGGCGTAGAGCTTGCGCGCGCCGGGCACGATCGTGAGGCCGGAGACCTCGACCTGCGGCAGGCCCGTTCCTGCGACCGCCCACGATGACGAGCCGCTCGGCAACCTCATGACGCCCCAGTCGCCCGCCACGTAGAGATCGCCGTTCGAGTCGGCCACGACGTCCGTCGCCGGGAAGTCCGGGTAGGCGTTCGGCCCGGAGCCGTCGAGGTTCGTCCACGTCGCGGTCCCACCGGCCGGGTTGAACGTCACCGAGAAGACGTGTCCCGGCGTTGCCGGCGTGATCGCGCTATAGCTCGAGTACGTGATCCACGCATGGTTCGAGTTCGCCGGATCGACGTAGATGCCGCTGACGAAGCGACCCGGGCTGTTCGCTGCGAGCGAGTCGAGCCGCGTGTACGTCACGCTGCCCGCCGCCGCGTCGGCGTTCTTCGAGACGAAGACGCGTCCGGTCGTCGTCGCCGCCCACATCGTGCCCGTGTCGCTTCCACGCTCGATCGCCGCGACGTTGCCGCCGGAGCGGGTCGTGCCGCGGTAATCCGTCGCGTTCGATGCGGTCAGGCTCTCCTTGCCCGCTGGACCGATGCGGACGAAGTCACCACACGTCGGCTTTGCGGACGAGGTGGTGAACTCGGGGCAGTTCGCCTCGAGGAACGCCTGGTTGCCGCCCCAGTCCTGGGTGCGCCAGACGCTGTTCGAGCCCTGGTAGATCGTCCCGGCATTGGCCGGATTCGGATCCGCGAGCACCGGCGCGTAGAACAGCGCGCTCTCGGGGCTCGACACGATCGGCCCTCCGATGATGACCCACTTCGTCGGGTCGCCGTTCTGGAAGTTGGCATCCGTCGTCTGCCCCGTGAACGTGTTGAACCGGAGCGCCGAGTTCGTCGCGCTGAACCCGGACTGGCCGCCGTCGCCGTACATGATCTGCGGCCAGACGACCGACGAGCCCGTCGTCTCGAACGTCCCGTTGTCCTGCGTGCCGCCCTGGAGATGCTTCGCATCGTCAGGAGCGACGGACAGGCTCTGGAACTGCAGCGTCGAGAGCCCCTTGTTCAGGTCGAACAGTTGCGTCGGCACCGCCGAGAGCAGCTGCTTGCAGAGAGCCATGCTCGTCGGCCCGAGCGGCCGCGCGTCGCACTGCGACGAGATGTCCGCGTAACTCCCGCTCGTGCGCACGAGCCCGCCGTCAGAGCCGAAGATCGCGCCGTCCGTGCCGGGAATCGCGACGATCGCGTGCTGGTCGGGATGCATCCCGTTCGGCGCGATCGCGTTCGGCTGGCAGCAGGAGCCGACAGGCGTGGGATCGGTCGTCGCGTCCCACGACATATCGGCGAAGCTCCCGCCGGCGTCGGTCGAGCGCAGCCACGCGCGGCCGTTTGACGAGAAGCCGTACGTGTCGTAGTCGAACGACCCGCCGACGTAGACGACGTCCGGTTGGCCGGGCGGCGAGTAGACGACGTTGTCGTACCAGCACTGTCCGCCGCCGGAGTAGCCGCAGTAACGGATGTTTTGCGACGTCGTCATGTCGGCGAAGGTGGGCGCTCCCGTCGCGACATCGTCGCTGCGGTAGAAGCGTGCCCTGTTCGCCGGGTCCGGCAACGCAGCAGTCGGCAAGTCGTTGCCGATTCCCACGTACATCCGCGTCTTCCCGTTCGGGAGCTCCGCCACGGCGAACGCCGCACGATCGGTCGTGCGCGTCGGGTTGAGCGCGGATTTGATCTGCGTCCACGTCGCACCCGAATCGGTCGACCGCCAGACGCCGCCGCCCGTGTTCAGCGGGACGCTGTTGTTCCGCGGGAACGCCGACGCGTAGATGGTGCTCGTACTGCTCGGGTCGAAGGCGACCTCGGTGACGCCGCGGGTCGAGCCGAAGCTCGACTGGACGATGCCGCCGCTGTTCGGGATGGTCGGGTTCAGACAGCTTGCCTCCGAGTTGAGCAGCGTGAAGTTCGCGCCGCCGTCGGTCGACTTCCAGATCCCGTACGGGGGCAGGCCGGCGACGAGCGAGACGGTGCCGCCCGTGACCGAGCTGTTACCGCGAATCGCACGGGTGGAGCCGACGTAGATCGTGTTGCCGCTCACCGCGATGGAGCCGATCGCGCGTCCGTCGAACGCGGGACCGGTGTAGGCGGGAGCCGTCGTGACGCCGAAGGGCGGGCCGAAGACCGCGCCGCAGTCGACCGTCTCGGCCGGAACGCTCGTCATCGAAGCGAGCTTCGTCCACGTGTCGCCGCCGTCGGTGGACTTGTAGATTCCGAGGCCCGCCTCCGAGTCGCCGGACGCATTCGGCTCGCCGGTGCCCGCGAAGAGCGTGCCGCTCGCCGCGTCATACGTCAGCGTGCCGATCGCGTTCGTCGCAAAGCTTCCTGAGACGAAAGTCCAATTCGTGCCGTTTCCGGACATGGCGTTGTTGGTGCGCCAGACGCCGCCGCCGGCTGCCGCAGCCCAGGCGCGGCACTTCGACTGTGCGCAGTTCGGATCGATCGCCAGCGCCGTGATCCGGCCCGACGTCGTGTAGTCCGCGCCGCTGAAAGTCAGGATGCCGGGCATGTTCGCGTTACTCGGGCCGGCCAGTGTCCAGTTGCCGGCGCTGTTCTTTCCGCGCCCGTTGCCCCGGCCGTTCAGCTGTGCCCAGGCCTTCTGGGCGTTCACCGTGAGCTCGAACGGAACTGCGTCGGCGGGATATGCACGTGCCGCAGCCTCCTCTGCTGCCGCGGTTGCGTCAGGCCCCATGCCCTGCTCGACGGGCGTCTCCTTCAGCGAGTCCGAGTCTGCCTTCGCATGTACGGCCCCCGCTGCGACCGAGTGCGACGAAGCCGCCATGCCTGCGATGGCGACCGCTGCAAGAGCCGTCGCCGCGACAAGGCCGCAGACGACCCACATCCGTCTCGTCATTCTTACTCCTCTCCCTTGGTTCACTGCGCGGAACCCCGATGTAGCACCCGCGCCGAGGAGAAAGAGTTAACGCTATCTAGCGCGCGATTTCAAGCGCAGACGCGGGGAAAGCTCGGTAGCCGTTCAGGAGACCTTCGGGTCTCCGACGACGAACTGGACCCGCTTGAACACGCCGCGTACGACCGCCGCGCGGTTCGGTACCAGCCGCATCGGCGAGTCGCCGCCCATCCGCACGGTGTACGTACCGGGCGCGAGGCGCACGCGGTACGTGCCGTCGGCATGGGTGACCGTCTTCGTGGTCGTGAGCCCGGGGGCCGAGAACATCAACGTCGCGTTCGGCAGCGGCTTCTTCGTGCAATCGTCGAGGCACGCGCCGCCGGGCATCCTGTAGACGCTGCCGCGAAGTCCGCACGGAACGGTCGAGGCTCCCGCGGTGGCGGCGGTGACCGCCAGGGCGCCGATCAGACAGACGAGCCGACGCATGACCCGAGGTTAACGAACCTCGCCCGCACCTGCCGCGGTTCCTTGAGGCACTTGTTGCAAGCACCGTCGCCCGGCGAATCCGCTCCAGGACATCTCGCGTGCGGGGCGTATCCTGCGGGCGTGCGGAAGCTCGCCCTGGGATTCGCCGCCGCCGCTGCCCTCGTCCTGCCGTCGCTCGCGCGCGCGGGCGTTCCCGTCGCGGAGATCCGCGACGACCACGGCACGCTGCTGGGTCGCGCCGACGAGGGCCAATATTCGTCCCCGCGCGACTACGGCTACCTGCTCTCGATCGGCGCGTCCGCGCGCGACGCGAGCGGCCTGACGCTGCAGAACGTCAGCGTCCTCGGCGGCCGGATCCGCATCGGGAGCATGTTCGTCCCCGCCGAAGGGACGCGCGGCGCGCACATCGACGCGCTGCAGATCGGCGGGCGCGACGCGCGCGCGCGGCCGAACACCGTCCTGCCCGTCGGCGACGGCAGCTACGCCGTCTTCCTGCAGGAGGCCGCGCTGCCGGGGAAGCGCGGGACCGACGTCGGCATCGTCGGCGTCCGCGTCGTCGCCGGCGACCGCCAGATCCTGCTCGGCCTCGCGCGCAAGCCCGCCGTGCAGGAGGTGAGCCGCGGCGCACCGTGGCTGCTGTTCGGCCTCGCGCCGCTTGCGACGGTGGGCGGACCGTCGCTCGTGACGACGCCCCTGTTGCCGCAGACGGGCGGCATCGGCACCCGCGCCGTCGCGATCGCCGAGCAGTACCTCGGCGTGCGCTACGTGTGGGGAGGCGCGAGCCCGCTCTCCGGCTTCGACTGCTCGGGGCTCGTGATGTACGTCTACGCCCAGCTCGGGATCCAGCTCACCCACTTCAGCGGCGCGCAGTTCGACGAGGGCACGCGCATTCTCCAGCCGGAGGACCTGCTGCCCGGCGATCTCGTCTTCTTCCACCCGGGGCCGAGCGGCCCCGGCCACGTCGGCATCTACATCGGCGGCGGCCAGTTCCTGCACGCGCCGCACACCGGTGACGTGGTGAAGATCTCGAGCCTGGACGAGTACGCCGTGAGCTACGTCGGCGCCGTGCGCCCGTATTGACGCGCCGCGGCGCGCTGACGATCCCGGCACTCCTCGCCGCGTCGGCCCTCTGCGTCCTCCTCGTCGTCTACCGGCGTCACCACACGGGCGACCCGTTCTACGACTTCCTCGTCTGGAACCTCGTCCTCGCGTGGGTGCCGCTGACGCTCGCGCTCGCGGCGTACGCCGGCGCGAGGCGAGGCGGCGGGCCGGTCGTCGTCGTCCTCGGCGTCCTCTGGCTGCTGTTCTTCCCGAACGCGCCCTACCTGCTGACCGACTTCATCCACCTGCACGAGTCGCTGACGACGCCGCTCTGGTACGACGCGCTTATGCTCGCCGCGTGCGCGTGGGTCGGCCTCGCGCTCGGCTTCGCGTCGCTCTACGTCATGCAGACGATCTGGGAGCGAGCCGCCGGTCCGTTCGTCTCGTGGCTCGCCGTCGTCGGCGCGCTCGCGCTCGCGAGCTTCGGCGTCTACCTCGGGCGGTTCCTGCGCTTCAACAGCTGGGACGCGCTCGTACATCCCGGCCGAATCGCGCACGTCGTCAACGCGGAGCTCGAGAACCCGTTCCAGCACCCGCGTCTCGTCGCAGCGCTCGTCGTGTTGACCGGCGCGCTGTCGGTCGCGTACCTCGTCGTCTACAGCGCAGTCGGTACACGTCTCGAGCTCGAGCGCGAGTGATCGAAAACTCGACTTGACGCGACGGAGCGCAGGCAGGAAGAATCATCGGTTTCCGCGCCCGGGGAGAGGGAGGAGTAGCTGGCAGCTTTGCGCGAGCAGGCTCACGCGATGACGCGCTCTCGGGCGACCTTTGGGAGGAGGTCCGTATGACGGTGCTTCGCAGGTTCAGGCGGCCGAGGTGGCTCGTCGCAACCGGCGTCGTGGCTGTAGCGGTCCCGGCGATCTTTCTCGCCAGCGGCGTGACCGCCTCGGGAAAGCCGCCGGCCGTGTCATCGGCCACGCCGGTCGTCGATCGCGACTACATCTACGACCAGCTCTTCAACATGTCGTACAGCGACGTGTACCGCGTCTCGGGCGCCGACGGCGACCCGCGCAACGCGAACGACCCGTTCAATCTGCCGCCGACGGTCAACGGCTGGCAGGAGTTCTTCCAGCACTGGAAGCAGCAGCTCACGAACAAGAAGGAGATGACCGACCTCGCGAAGTACGCAACGGTCTCGGACCACTACTTCCACCGACTTCCCGAGCAGCGGACGAACGCGAACTACTCGTTCGACCCGAACTTCCGCTGGGACTCCGACGACGCCGAGGTCACGATCCCCGGCGCGACGTGCCCGGGCCAGCGCGTGCTGCTCGCCGCGCATCCCGACGGCACGCCGGTCTCGCCGATCATGGTCGGCGAGGTGAACAACCCGACCAGCTCGCTGAGCTCCGTCAACGGCTTCGGCGCCGGGCGCAGGCATCTCACGCTCAGCAACATCGCGAACGGCGGGGCGTACGACGGCACGTCGGGCGTCGCGCTGACGCTGGGCGAGTACCAGGCACTCCTGCGCTGGTACGACGCGAACGACACGTATCCGTCCAGGACGCTGAAGGTCGCGCTGCTCGACGCGTCCGCCGGGCTCGCGAAGGACGGCACCTACCTGCGCGAGGGCTCGAAGTACTACGCAGCGAACCTCATCCCGCAGGGGCCGCAGGGCCAGTACGTGATGTTCGCGGAGATGAACGCGAACGGGATGAGCTACCCCGCGTACCACCTCGGGACGCAGTACTTCTGGAACAACATCTCGGGCGGCGGCGTCGGCCCCTGGCGCACGTTCATCACCGACACGCCGAGCGCGCCGAACGCTCTCTATCCCGACGCGGGCCCCGGCTCGGCAGGCGCGAACATCGCCGCGAACAGTGCGGCGATCGCACAGTTCCACGCGAGCCTCGGCAACGCCGTCACCGCCGGCTTCGCGCAGCAGAGCGCGAAGTACGACGGGAAGGTTCCGCAGGAGAGCCCGCTCCGCTACAACGCCACCGGCTCGGCGCCGGCCGCGCTAACGCTGGCGGACGGCAGTCACCCGCTGCCGCAGACGCCGTACGTGCCGGCCTACTCGGCGACCGAGCAGTCGCAGTACTCGCCGGTGCATCCGGCGGGAACGGCGCCCGAGGCGCAGATCCTCTCCACCGAGGACGATGCGGCGGCGTTCTGGAACCTGGGCATCCCCGGCTTCTCGGTCGGAGGCGTGCAGGACTCGAACATCGAAGAGAACCCGTACCCGTCGACGATCGCCGCGTCGATCCGGTCGACTCCCGTGCTCCACTACACGGGAGGGGGCACCGGCTTCGAGCTCGCGAGCGGCGTGCCCGCAGCCGGGATGACGACGCTCGCCGCCGCAAGCGCAGCGGGCGACACCAACGTCAAGGTCGTCGCCGTGACGAACCTCACGGCGGAGCAGCCGATCTTCGTCGACACCGGAAACAGCCTCGAGGTCGGTCAGATCGCCTCGGTGGGAACAGCCGGCGCGACCGGCACCGGCGTGACGTTGACGGCGCCGTTGAAGCTCGCGCACGCGAGCGGCGCCCGGTTCCACGTGAACGAGGGCCAGCCGGTCGGGTTCACGGGCGACACGATCGAGCACCTGAACTTCTTCGCGTCTGGCGCGCCGCATGGAATCGGCGGCGAGCAGAGCCCGACGGAGGAGCTGCTTCGCGCGCTCGAGCTGCCCGCGACCTACACGGCGCTGCTCGTCAGCGGCAACGACTACCTCGGCTCGGCACCGAAGCCGGACGGCACGATCGCCTACTTCGAGACCGATCCGGTCAACCCGAAGACGACGCTGACCGTCACGTTCGACGCGAAGTTCGCGCGCAAGAACGACGGCAACGCAGACGGCCTGAAGTACTACTGGGACTTCGGCGACGGTACGCACGCCGTCGGCAAGCAGGTCACGCACACGTTCGCGTCTCCGACGTGGGCGGACGTGAAGCTCGTCGTGGCCGAGGGCAACTCGGACAAGTGGGGCACCTACCGGCAGGCCGTCGCGGTGAACAGCCCGTCCGGATCGGCTCCGTCCACCCCGGCCTGCGGGACGCTCTCCGCAGCCGAGCGCGACGCGCTGATCACGGACGCCAAGGCGGCGTTCAACGCGAAACCGCAGACCGACGGAAAGGAGGAGTCGTGACGACGAAGCGTCTCCACTCACTCCTGAGGCCGCAGCGGCTCGTCCTCCTGGTGGCCACGGTGATCGCCGCGAGCCTCGCCGCGACGACGAACGCAACCCCGGCGTCCGGTGGCCCTCCCGTCTCGAACAAGGCACACCCGGTCATCGACGCCAACTGGATCTACGCCGAGAACTGGTTCGATTCGACGAACTTCATCTACAAGGTCGCCGGCTCGGACGGCTGCCTGCCGTCGGCGACGACCTGTGGGACCGGCAACCAGACCGATCCGAGCAACAACCTGCCCGAGAACTACAACGGAGCGCAGGAGTTCTACTCCTGGTGGAAGGGCCTCGGGACGACCAGCACCCCGCAGCCCAACGGCCCGCTCGGCAAGTTCATCACCGCGCGTGACCACCTCTTCCCCACGCGCACGTGGCAGCTGAACGACGCCGAGCTCACCATCCCCGGCGCGACCTGCGCCGGCCAGCAGGTCATGCTCGCGAGCCACAACGACTCGACGCCGATCTCGACAAACAACGGAGGGCCGTCGAGCCAGGCGGCCGCCGGCAGCCTGACGCCGATGAGCACCATGCACTCCGGCAACTGGGGCAACGGCTCGGCCTACGACGCGAACATGGGCGAGCTGATGAACCTCGAGGAGATCGGCTCCGTGCTCCGCTGGCACGAGGCGAACCACACGTACCCGGCGCGCACGATCAAGGCCACCCTCTACGACAACGAGGAGGGCGGGCTCGTCGGCTCGAGCGACTACTCCGCAGCGGGCACGGCGGCGGCGATCCTCACTGCGTCGGCGGCCGCCGGTGACACGAACATCAAGGTCACGTCCACGGCGAACCTGCCCGTGGGCGCGACGATCGCCCTCGACGAGGTGAGCACGGAGAACCCGACCGTCTCGGCGGTCGGAACCGCCACGACGAACACGACGCTCGCGGCTCCGACGGCGGCCGGCGACACGAAGATCTACGTCGCCAGCATCGCGGGCCTCGCGGTCGGCGACAACGTCAGCGTCGACCTGGGGACCGTCGACACGTCGAGCATCTCGGCGATCGGCACGGGCCAGCGAACCGCGACCACGCTCGCTGCGGCTGCCGCGGCCGGCGACACGAACATCAAGGTCGCATCGGTGACGAACATGGTCGTCGGCGAGAAGGTCGCCGTGGACGTCGGGTTCGACAACGTCGAGTACCGGCTGATCACGGCGGTCGGGACGCCCGGCGCGGCGGGGACCGGCGTCACGCTCGACGCGCCGCTCGCCGGCGCGCATGCGAGCGGCAACCCGGTGCAGGACGTCGGCAGCGGCGTCACGTTGACCTCGGCGCTCCCGAGCCCGCACAGGGTGACGGCGCGTGTGGTCGACACGTCAAAGCTGGGCACCGGCATCACGCTGACGGCTCCGCTCGCGAACGCACACCCGTACGGCTCGACGGTGAACGGCTCCGCAACGGGCCTGCTCTCCGACAGCCCGCAGGGCCGGATCATCGGCGTGCTGAACAACGACCAGGACGGCCTCAACTACCCCGCGCACAAGTGGGGCACCGGCTACTACATGAGCAACCTGCTCGACGGCCAGGCGGGCCCGTGGTTCAACAACATCAACGCGACCCCGGTGTCGGCGGCGCCGAACGGCGTCTACGGCACCGTCGGGATCCAGCGGCTCCAGCACAACCTGCCCGCGGTCCAGGCGTTCCGCTCGTCGGCCGCCGACGCCGTGACGCAGGCGCTCGAGGACCTGGGACAGAAGTACAACTTCTCGATCCCGCTCGAGGGCCAGCTGCTGTTCAAGAACACGGGCTCGGTCCCGGACACCCCCGGCATCCAGTCGGTTCCTGCGTACCTGCCGAGCGACCAGGCGCTCTACACGCCGGTGCTCGACGACCGCACGGGCCGCACCGACCAGGTGTCGTTCGGCGTCCGCGGCATCCCGTCGCTCGGCGACATCGGCCAGTACGACTCGAGCATCGACCCGCTCGTGGGCGGCGCCGACAACCCGTACCCAGCCTCGTATCCGAACACGCCGCAGGGCAAGCCGACGCTCGCGGGCGAGTTCGGACAGGACTCGAACAGCGACTACTTCTCGAACCTGAACTTCTGGGCGTCCGGCACCGTGCACGGGCCGAACGGCTTCGACAGCCCCTCCGAGGGGCTCGTCCGAGGCGTCGAGTTCATCGCGACGTGGTTCTCGTACGTCATCGCCTCGCCCCAGGAGGGCGGCGCGGTGGCGAAGCCCGACCGTCCCATCGCCTACTTCGAGATGACGCCGAGGAAGCCGACGGCACAGACGACCGTGACCTTCGACGCGGGCTTCAGCCGCAACGACGGCGGCAAGGCGAACGGGCTGACGTACTACTGGGACTTCGGCGACGGCAGCCCGCTCACGGCGACGACCGACCCGCTGATCCAGCACACCTTCCCGACGCAGGCGGCCTGGCGTGACGTCAAGCTGCTCGTCGGCGACGGCGACGATCACTGGGGCTCGTTCCGGCAGCTCGAGCCGATCGACTTCTTCCCGACCTACTACCCCGCACTCGTTCCTCCGACCGAGCCGCTCCCGCCCTCGAGCGGCCCGGCGGCGGACCCGTGCGGAACGCTGGCGCCCGACGAGCAGTCCGCGATGATCGCCGCGGCTGCGACGGCCGGGACGTCGGCAGCCCCGACGGCAACGACGTCGGACCTTGCGAGCTGGGCGCTCAAGCCACACTGACCCTCCAGACCAGCACCGCAGGGGAGAAGGGGGCGCCGCGAGGCGCCCCCTTCTCGTTGGTCGACGGCTCAGTGGTCGATCGTCACGCGCGCGTGAACCTGCGGCGCCCGCGCGCCGAACGGGTCGAGCTCCCAGAAGAGGCCGTTCCCGCCGAGCGGCGCGCTCTGCGGCACGCGCAACCGCATCGCGAACGCAAGGCTCTTGCCCGGCGCGAGCGGACGCGCGGCGCGGCAGTTGAGCGTGAACGCCTCGACGCCGCCGCGCGGGACGAGCTGCTGCGCGTAGGCGGGGCAGCGGTCGAAGCGAACCGTCGTGCGCGAAGCGTTGTGGAGCACGACGCGGAAACGGAGCACGGCGCCGCGCCGCGCGTGCACGGGCTGGCCGGGAACGGTCGCGCGGAGGAACGCGTTCGTCCACGGGCGTCCGGTCCGCACGAGGTTCGGCTGGAAGACCGAGACGCCGATCGTCGCCGGCGAGTTGGGGTCGATGCAGGGCGGCACCGCGTTGTAGTCCGTGTCGATGCTCCCGCGGCCGGCCGGCAGCGTGATCCGCAGCGCGCTCGGCGGCACGTGGGGCTGTCCCGGCACGACGGGGTCGCACCAGTTGTCCCACGCGATCGTGACGTCGCCCGACTCGCCCGGCCGCAGCGCGAGCAGGCTCGAGGCGGGGTACGTCGTCTCGGGAAAGTTCGCGGGCGTCGTGGGAAAGGGCTTCACGACCTGCACGGGGCCGCCGTCCTTCACGAAGACGACGCCCGGCCGGCCGACGAGCCGGCACGCACGGTCGCTCACGTTCCGCAGCGGCACGAGGGCGACACCGCCGCGGAGCCGTGGGACGAACTTGACCTGCTTCGGCGGCTCGAGATCCTCGGCGCGACACGCTCTCGCGACGGGCTCGCGCTCGGCGACCTGCGCCGGCTTCGCCGCGATCCACGGTACGGCCGGTGCGACGACGGCGCGTTCGTGCTTGGAGCTCGAGCTGCTGCAGCCGGCGGCGACGACGAGCGGCACGAGGAGCGCGAGCGGAGACGTGCGACGCACGTGTTCATGATTACCGGATGAGACGGCCGGCCGTGCTCGCAATGCTCGCGCTCGCGCTCGCGGGCTGCGGCGGGAAGCACACGACCGCCGCGCCGCCTCCGCCGCCCACGACGGCGCCGCCCACGACCGGTGCGCCGGCGCCCACGCTCACGTCCGCGACGGACAGCGCCGAGTGTGCGGTGTTGGAGACGAGGCTCCGGGCCGTGTCACAGCTCGTCTCCGGCAGCGTCGAGCTGATGACGCAGTCGCTCCATCCGCGCGAGCTCGCGAAGCGGACGGGCGACACCGAACGGAACCTGCTCTATGCCGCGAGCGTCCTCGAGCTGATGCGCGTGCCGGCCCCGCTCGCGTCGTCACGACGTCGCCTCGTCCTCGGCCTGCGCCGCTTCGCGGGCGACTTCGGCCGCGCGAAGAAGTCCGTCGAGCGAGGCGACCTCGCAACAGCGGCACGGCAGCTCGTCGACCGCTCCGCGCTCGCAGAGGTCTCGGCCGCGGCGAAGAAGATCGACCGCACGTGCAGGGCGTAGCCGCGGCGGGCGAGCGAAGAGGCGCCGAGCGGACTCGAACCGCTGTGGAAGGCTTTGCAGGCCTCTGCCTAACCTCTCGGCCACGGCGCCGCGACGCCACAGGGTAGCTTCCCCCCGTGCTCCGCGAGATCGCCGAATATCCCAACTCGTTCAGCCCGCTCGGGCCGCGCGACGAGCGCGTCGAGACCAACCGCTACACCCTTTGCATGGGCCGCGCCAAGTCATGGAACACGGTGCAGCGGCAACGCCTCCGCGCCGATGAGATCGACGACGTCGTCGAAGAGGTGCGCTCGCTTCTCCGCGAGCGCGGGCGCGACCGGACGCAGTGGGAGGTCGGCAGCTCCGCCGAGCCGCCGGACCTCGTCGACCGCCTGCTCGAGCGCGGGCTCGTCCGCGACAAGGAGCCGTACGCGGTCGCACTCGTGCTCACACGCGAGCCGCCGCCACCGCCCGCGGACGTCGTCGCGAAACGAGTCGAGACGTTCGAGGAATACGCCGCCGGAAACGCGGTGCAATGGGAGGCGTTCGAAATGCCCGCAGCCGAGATCGAAGAGCTGCGTCCGCAGCTCCCGCAGATGTGGAGCGAGACGGTCAACCTCATGCACATCGCGCTGATCGACGGCGAGGTCGTCGCCGCCGGCACGTCGGCGCCGACCGAGCACGGGCTGCTCCTCTACGGCGGGGCGACGCGGCCGGACGCGCGCGGCCGTGGCGCGTATCGCGCGGTCTTGCACGCGCGCTGGCGGGACGCCGTCGCGAACGAGACGCCCGCGCTGATCACGCAGGGCGGGTCGATGTCGCGCCCGATCCTCGAGCGGCTCGGCTTCGAGCGCGTCGGAGAGGTGCACATGCTGCTCGACGAGTTCGGGGAGCGCGGCCGGTGAGCGACTTCGACTTCGAGGGCGTCTTCGAGGAGGACTACCTCTACTTCTACGAGCCGATGCTGCGCGAGAACACCGAGGCCGACGTCGACACGATCGTGCGACTGCTCGAGCTCGAGACCGGCGCCCCGATCCTCGACTGCCCGTGCGGGCACGGCCGCATCTCGAACACGCTCGCGGCACGCGGCTTCCGCGTCACCGGCATCGACGCGAGCGAGCTGTTCCTCGACCAGGCCCGCACCGAAGCGCAGGCGCAGGGGCTCGACGTCGAGTACGTGCAGGGCGACATGCGCAAGCTGCCGTGGAGCGGTCGCTTCGACGCGGTCGTCAACTGGTTCACGAGCTTCGGCTACTTCTCCGACGAGCAGAACAAGGCCGTGCTGCGGCAGTTCCACGACGCCCTGCGTCCCGGCGGGCGCCTCGTCCTCGAGACGCAGAACATCACGCGCACGCTCCTCCAGCCGCGCCCGCAGCACTGGCTGGAGCGAAACGGCGACCTGATGCTCGACGAGTGGAAGCTCGACGTCGAGAACGCGCGGTTCGTCACCGAGCGAACCGTCGTGCGCGGCGGCAGCACGCGGAGAACGCACTTCGTCGTTCGCTGGTTCAGCGCTCCTGAGCTGCGCGCGTGGCTCGAGGAAGCCGGCTTCGAGAACGTGCGGACGCCCGGGCTCGAGCCGGAGACGCGGCTCCTGGTCGTGGCGGACAGACCGGGCGGGCGCTAGGGTCTCCCCTGCCACAGTTGGACGTAAGGGGGGTCACATGAAGGCGCTCGTCTTCACCGTCGTTGCCGCAGCGTTGTGCGCGCTCGCGGTGCCGGTCGCCGTAGCCGATCCGGCGCTCACCGGCTATCCGAGCTCGATCGCCTCGACCGGCGACTCGATCACGCGCGCTTTCAACACGTGCTCGCTTCCGTTCACCGACTGCCCCGCGAACTCGTGGTCGACCGGCACGAGCGCGACGGTCAACAGCCACTACCGCCGCATCCTCGCCGCGAACCCGCTCATCTCGGGACGCACGTACAACGACGCGAAGACGGGCGGCAAGATGGTCGATCTGGCGGGTCAGGTGCAGTCCGCGATCGCGCAGCGCGCGGAGTACGTGACGATCCTCATGGGCGCGAACGACGTCTGCACGTCGAGCGAGTCGACGATGACGCCCGTCGCGACGCTTCGCTCACAGTTTCAGAGCGCCCTGACGACGCTGAGCGCGGGACTTCCGAACGCGCGCATCTTCGCCGCGAGCATTCCCGACGTCTACCACCTCTGGGAAGTCCTCCGTACGAACTTTGCCGCGGTGCTGACATGGTCGATCGGCGGCATCTGCCAGTCGCTGCTCGCGCATCCGACGTCGACCTCGTCGACCGACCAGGCGCGGCGCCTGCGCGTGCGCCAGCGCTCGATCGACGACAACGCGGCGCTCAAGGCCGTCTGCGCGCAGTTCATCCACTGCCGCTGGGACAACGGCGCCGTGTTCGGCACGCAGTTCCAGACATCCGACGTGTCGACGCGCGACTACTTCCATCCGTCGATCTCGGGGCAGACGAAGCTCGCCGCGATCACGTGGGCCGCGACGTTCAATTTCGCGGACGCCGTCGCGCCGACGACGACCGCGGCGACCGCGACGAACGGCTCGGGTGGCACCGACGTCACGCTCTCGGCGACGGACAACGTCGCCGTGTCGGGCATCGAGTACCGCGTCGGCGCCGCGACCGCATGGACGCGCTACACCGCTCCCGTGTCCGTGCCCGCAGGCTCGTCGGTCACGTTCCGCGCGGTGGACGTCAACGGCAACATCGAGGCGACGCAGACGCTCGCGCTCTAGCGCCGTGCTCAGACGGGGTCTCACACTCGCGTGCGTGCTCGTGTGCGCAGGAGCGTCGCACGCAGCCGCGGCGCCGCCGGTCGACTCGGCCGCGCTACTGCAGACGTTCGAGCCGGTGCTCTACTTCCACGCTGAGGAAGAGTGGGCGCCCGAGCATGCGGACGCGTTCGTCGGCCGCGCGCGTGTCGAGAAGCAGGTGTCGCGCGGCACGTGGACGACCGTGCCGCCGCCGTTCCCCACGAGCACGAAGGGCTGCACGCTCACGCCCTGCTACCGCTTCAACCTCCCGTGCTCGCTGCGCAGCGGCGACGCCTGCTACGAGAAGACGAGCACGACGATCACGAACTGGAAGAAGCCGGTGATCTACGGGAAGGTGCTGGCAGTGCCCGCGGGCACTCCCCCGCCGGCGGGCTTTACGACTGCGCCGCGCTACCTCGTGCGCTACTGGCTCTTCTACGACTTCGACGACTGGCGCTCGCCGCGCCAGCGCCTGTGGCAGACGCACGAAGGCGACTGGGAGAGCGTGACGATCGGTCTCGCAGCCGACCTCCATCCGCTGCTCGCCGCGTACAGCGAGCACTGCTCCGGAACGGTCCGGCCGTGGAGCGCCGTGACGAAACGCAACACGTCTCACGCCGTCGTCTACGTCGCGCTCGGCTCGCATGCGAACTACTTCACGAACGCGCCGAGCTCGACGAAGCTCACGGAGTGCCTGCGCAACTACCTCAGCGGTGCGCAGGCGACGCGCGCGAGGTCGCTGATGAAGCTCGCAGAGGACCGGATCGTCGACCGCACCGGAACCGCGCATCCGTCCGGGCCGGCCACCGTTTCGGGAACGACGCCGTTCGAGCTCGTCGAGCTCAGGGCGCCGCTGCCGGCCTGGACGTCATTCCCCGGCCGCTGGAGCGAGGGGCAGCTGCTCTGGGTCGGACGCACGCCGACGAAGCTGACGAGCATCTATGACAACGGCGGGCCGGCGACGCCGAACTGGAACGCGACGTCGATCCCCTCGGGCTGGCACGCGGCGACGAGCTGACGACTGGCGACGCGCCTCCGCCGCCCGCGAACAGCTCGGTTCGAGGCTCGGTCGATCGCCTTCGAACGCGGTCGCGACATCTGGGTCATTGACTAACGATCGCAGGCAACGGCGGATCGTCCGAAACGAAGTTCGGTACCGCGCGGCTGAGCTGTGGTCGCCGGCCCGTCGATTGCGGTGTCGCCGCAGCCGGACGCAATCAGCGCTAACGCCGCCACCATTTGCGGCCACCGTCGTTATCGCAACCCACGACGTGCGACCCCGCATCGAGTTAGGAGGCTAGTCCGACGCTCAAGGCGCTATCGAGAGGGTGCCGGGCAGATTTTGAGCCGCGTCGCGATCGGCCTACGGACGCCACACCGCCTGCCACAGGGCCGCGCCGTCGTCGCGGCCGGCTGCGTACTTCTTCCGTGGAGACGATCGCGGGGAAGCCGTCGCACTTCACCTCGTAGGCGAAGTCGCCGCGCTGTACACCACGCCGCATTACCGGGCCTATCGCGGTCATGTGGGAGTCGGGCGTGTGACCATTTCGTGACTACGAACCCGAGAGTGTTCCCCTGGCAACGGAAGCCCCATCATGCCGGGCTTTCCTCAGAGCGGATGATGGGACTCGAACCCACGACCTTCTGCATGGCAAAGGGAACGGGTGACCTGACGACGATGGATGCGACCGACGGAATACCTGGGCAAACCCTGACCGGAGGCCGCGTCGCGCACGAGCCGGCCGAGCGAGGTGACTTCGTTCTCGCGTTCGAGCAGGCGGATCAAGACCCCACGCGCCCGTCCACTGGCGGGTCGTGCGCGCCTCAAACGAATCGGAGCGACGCGGCCATTCCAGACGAGGACGCCCTGCGTCACGACACCGCGGCGAGCGCGACGTCGTCCGGCAGCGCGGCGAGCTGCGGGGCGCGCTTTTTAACGATGTGCCGCGCGACCCGTTCGGCGTCCCGGCCCGTGCCGGCGATGAGCATCGACGCGAACGAGTGGAGGAACGGCAGGCCCGCGAAGTAGAGGCCGGGAGACGATTCGGCGGCGCCGCGGTACTGCACCGGATAGCCGTCTTCGCCGAGCTCGAACGGAAAGCGGATCCAGCCGAAGTCGGGCCGGAAGCCGGTGCACCAGACGACGTTCCGTACGTCGACGACGCGGCCGTCGTCGAGCACCGGCAGGCCGCGCTCAACACCGACGGTGCGTGCGAGGACGCGCTCGACTCCAGCTGCGAGCAGGTCACGCCTGCGGTAGCGGAGCAGCGGGCCGCCGCCGTGCCGGATGTGCGGACGCGCCCTTCTCCCGAACGGCGTGTCGACGTTGAGCACGTGCGTGCCGACGCGGAAGAGGACGCGGAAGCCGAGTCGCCCCCGCCGGGTCTCGAGCGGAACGGGAAGCTGTCCGTTGTCCTTGCCGGAGAGGATCACATGGTGCTGCGACGCGGCCTCGAACGCGATGTCCGCTCCCGAGTGGCTCGCGCCGACGACAAGCACCGGGCCGTCCTGCAGCTGGGACAGGTTCCGGTAGTCGTCCGAGTGGAGCTGCGTGATGCTCGGATCGAGCTCGTCCGCGAACTCGGGCGTGTACGGCTTACGGAACACGCCGGTCGCGACGACGACGTTGTCGCTCTCGAAGCGGCGGTCGCCGGCGCTTGCGACGTAGCGTCCGTCCTCCCGCGTCAGCGTGTCGACGGCCGTCGCGCTGCGCACCGGGAACTCGAACTTCGTCGCGTACGCCTCGAGGTAGTCGCCCATCTCGTCCTTCGTCGGGTAGGCGGTACGCGTCGCGGGGAACGGCATCCCCGGCAGGCCGTCGCGAAACGCCGGCGAGTAGAGCCTGAGCGAGTCCCAGCGCGCGCGCCACGAGTCGCCGATCCGCCCGCCGGCGTCGAGGACGACGAACGAACGACCTTGCCGCTTCAGGAAGTAGCCGACGGCGAGGCCCGCCTGGCCGCCGCCGATGATCACCGTCTCGAACCGCTCACGCGCCATCGTCTTCTCCTCCTTGTCGAGTGCCTGGGCGCGACGTTACGGAGACGTCGGTCGCGCGGCATCGCCGCGATTCACCAAATCTGCCGGCGGCAAAGTGGTCATTTCTGACCACGCGCGCCGCTACACGAGTTCGTGCTCGAAGGCGAACGCCGTCGCGGCCGCGCGTGAGGAGAGCCCGAGCTTCGAGTAGATGTTCTGCAGGTGCCGCGCGACGGTGTGCTCGCTGATCACGAGCGTCGCCGCGATCTCACGGTTCGACTTTCCCGCCGCGACGAGGCGCAGTACCTCGAGTTCGCGCCGGGACAGGCCGTGCGGCGGCCGCTCGGGCGCCTCGAGGCGTGCAAGGTCGGGCGCGGCGCCGAGTCGCTCGAACAGCTCGCGTGCAGCGGCAGTCTCGAGCGTCGCCGCTTCGTCGTCGCCGAGAGCGGCGCACGCACGTCCGATGAGCTCTCGCGTGCGCGCGACCTCGTAGGGCGCGGCGAGCTCGAGCCAGCTCCGCTGCGCCGCGCGCAGGCTCGCGAGCGCAGTTTGGACGTCGCCTGCCGCCAGGCCGACCGCGCCGCGCGCGTGTGCGGCCATCGCACCGAGCATCTCGCTCTCGTACCTCTCCGCGAGAGCCTGCAGCTCGATGCATTGGGCGCGCGCCTCGTCCAGTTCCCCCGCGGCCAGCGCGATCTCGACGTAGGCGGGAAGGAGCGCCGCGCGCTTCAGCGGCTCCGTGAGTTCCGCGCCCGCGCGGCGAACGGCGGCGAGTGCGCCGTCGACCTTCCCCTCCGCGAGACGAAGCTGCGCGAGACCCGGCTGGGGCTCCCAGCCGAAGCGGCTCGCCTCGCGATACGCCTGCTCCGCGCCCTCGAAGTCGCCCTGCAGGCGCAGGAGCTCCGCCTGGCGATAGTGCGCCACTCCGGCGGCCGGGTTGTCCGTCTCCACGAAGCGCCGCCCGGCGAGCCGTGCCTCGGAGAGCGCGTCGCTCCACGAGCCGCCGAGCTGCAGGATCTCGGCGCGATGCACCAGGCAGCGGCCGGTGAAGGCGACGAGCTCGGGCTGCTCGTCCCGCCACTTCGTCAGCGCCCGCGTCCACTCACGCGCGCGTCCCACCTCGAACGCCTGCTGGCAGGCGAGGATCACACCGCAATAGACGATGCCGACGACGAACGGCCAGAGCTCGTGCGTCGTCGCGACGACCATCGACTCGTCCAGCAGCGCCAGGCCTTCGGAGACGCGGCCCGCCAGCACGAGCATGTGACCTTCGGCGTGCAGCGCGAGCGCGACGAGCTCGTGGTCGCCGAACCGTTCTCCGATCGCCGCCGCCTCGTGCGCGACCGCTGCGGCCGCTTCGAACTCACCGGCGTCGCCGTGCCTGAACACGAGCGGGAGCAGCAACAGTCCGTCCTCGGCGGTCTGCTCGGGCCAGGGCTCGAGAAGATGCTGCGCGCGACCGAGCCAACCGACTGCCGGCCCGACGGCGCCGCGGTAGGCGAGGTTCATTCCGATCCACGTCGCGGCCCGGACCGCTGGCAGCGTCTCGCCGCGTTCGACGTAGAGGTGATGGGCGCGCTCGAGCGTGGCGACCGCGTCGTCCTCGCGCGCGAGCATGAGCAGCGCCGTGGTTAGGAGCTCCAGATCCCGCGCCTCGAGCGGCTCGGTCGTGTCCGCCCGAACGAACGCATCGTGCGCCTGCCGCCATTCGCGCGCTGCGCACGCGGCCCGGGCGTGCTCGAGGTCGCGTACCACCCTGCTCATCCAGGCCAAATCTTGCAACAGTCCGACCCGAAGGGTCAGGTAACGAACGAGACGGCGCAGCAGGCACCGACTCGGCGAACGATGGGTGGCGAGAACGACTCGCCGCCGCGCGAGCTCGCCCGATTCATCCAGGACGCGGCCGCCGCTCTTCTCCGCGCTGGCCGAAGGACGGGCGGCGCCGAAGGCCCGCGAAGGTCGACGCCTTGACGCTCTCGGTCGACACCAAGCTCAACTGGCAGGCGAACACCGAGCCGGATCTCGCCGGCTACGAGATCGTCCACCGCGACACGACCGACCCGCAGTGGTCGCAGGTGATCCGCGTCGAGAATGTCACGAGCCACACGGTCGTCGGGATCACGAAGGACAACTACATCTTCGGCGTGAGGGCCGTCGACACGGACGGGAACCGCAGCGTCGTCAGCTTCCCCTCGCCGCAGTAGGCTCGGCACAATGCAGGAGCGCGGCTTACGCCGCGCTCCTGTTCCGCTCGTCGGCCAGTCCGTACACGAACCCTTGGCGCCAGCTGGGGTAGATGAGCCTCCAACCGAGCTCATGCTTCGCCTTCGCGTTCGATGCTCCGCGAGCCTCCGTCATCATCGAGACGAGCTGCTCGCCGGCCACGAGCCGCCCCAGCCATTCCGGCACGTGACGGGGCGGCTTCGCGCCTAGTGCCTCGGCGAGATACGGAAGCCACTCGACCGTCGGCGCCGGCTCGTCGTCGACGATGTTGTACAGACCCCGCCGGCCGCGCTCGATCGCGGCGAGCGTCGCGCCTGCGGCGTCGTCGATGTGGATGAACGACCAGATCCCGGCGCCGCTGCCGACGACCGGGAACTTGCGCTTGCGAATCGCCTCGACGTGCTCGCCGCCCTCGATCAACGTGGTGCCGGGCCCGTAGAAGCCGCCGTAGCGGAGCGCGATCCCCTCGATCGGCTCTGCGTGGACGACGGTCTCCTCGAGGCGGCGGATCGCCGCGATCGACTGCGCCGCGCTCGGCAGCGGGGAGGGATCGAGCGGCGCCTCCTCGTCCTTCACAGCCGAGCCCTGCTTGGCGTACGGCCAGCCGGCGAAGCTCTGGGCGACGAACTTCGTCGCGCCGGACGCCTTCGCCGCCGCGAGCAGGTTGTCGGTGCCGACCGTTCGCAAGCGGTTCGTCTGCTCGAACGCCTCGTCGAGGTTCCGCAGGTTGCTCAGGTCGGACAGCGCCGTGGCCTCGTGCACGACGACATCCGGCTCGGCCTCCGAGACGGCACGTCCGACGGCCTCGGCCTCGAGGACGTCGAGCACGACCGGCTCTGCGCCGAGCGCGCGAAGATCGCCGACCTTGGCGGCGGATCGGGTCGTCCCGGCGACCTCGTGCCCGTTGGCGCGAAGCAGGGGAACGAGCCGCTTCCCGACTGCTCCTGTCGCGCCTGCGATGAAGATCCTCATGATCTCGCTCCTTTCGCTCGCTTCGTGCTCTGAGACGAGGTCGCGCAGCCGGGTGTGACACCGTCGCGCTGTCACAGGCGCGCGTGCTATCTCGTCTAGAGCTGCATGCGAATCGAAGCGCCTTACGAAGACCTGAGGCCGCTGCTGTTCTCGATCGCCTACCGGATGATCAGCAGCGTCAGCGAGGCGGAGGACATCGTCCAGGAGGCGTTCCTTCGCATCCATCGCGCCGAGGGCGAGGGAACGATGATCGAATCGCCGAAGGCGTACCTCTCGGCGGTGACGACGCGCCTCAGCATCGACTACCTCAAGTCGGCTCGCGTGCGCCGCGAGCAGTACGTCGGGCAGTGGCTGCCGGAGCCGCTGCTCACCGACGACTCGGCGCCCGATGTGGCGGCGCACGCCGAGACTGCCGACTCGCTCTCGATGGCGTTCCTCGTCCTGCTCGAGAGCCTCACGCCGGTCGAGCGCGCGGTCTTCCTGCTCCGCGAGGTGTTCGACTACGGCTACGACGAGATCGCCGGGATCGTCGACCGGACCGAGGACAACTGCCGGCAGCTCTACGTCCGTGCGCGCCGGCACGTCGACGAGGGCCGGCCGCGCTTCGAAGCCTCGCGACAGCACCGTGACGAGCTCGTCGAGCGCTTCTTCGCCGCGGCCGAGCGCGGCGACCTCGAGGCCTTGGAGGAGCTGCTCGCGGCCGACGTCGTCGTCTACGGCGACGGCGGCGGGAAGGCGCCCTCCTGGCCGAAGCCCATCTTCGGACGCGAGCGCGTCGCGAAGCTGATCGCCGGAACGCTCGCGCAGGCAAGGGACGTCGGCGTCACGTTCCGAGCCGCGCACGTCAACGGACAGCCGGGCGTCATGTTCCTCGACGACGAGGGCCGCATCGGCGCGGTCATGTCGGTCGACGTCGCCGACGGGCTCGTGCAGACGATCCGCGGCATCACGAATCCGGACAAGCTCGAGCATCTCGGGCCGGTGCTCGACGCGCGCGAGATTCTGCGCAGGAACCGACGCTAGGGTCGGCGGCGTCTGGACTTTCGCGACGCGCACCGCGCAACCAGACGAGGGGAGGACACGATGAACCGCCCAGTCCCCTGTCCTTGCCGTGCTCGCCGCCGCGTGGCCGCACCCGAGAACCTGCTGGACAACCTCATGCTCTATTGGCTACGCCGGTCGCGCGCATCGACCACGCGGGAATCACAGCTTCGAGTTCAGCTTCTGGGACTCATCTGGGAGTCACGTTGTCTCTGTGAAAAACAAAACCCCCGATTTACGGGGGTTTTAGGAGCGGGTGATGGGACTCGAACCCACGACCTTCTGCATGGCAACGCGCGATCGCCAGAGCGGTCTGGACTCACTTGGCTTGGTTGAGCCACACGCTCGTTACACGAACGGCGGTGAGCCTACGCGGATGAGATTCCCGCTCGGGTCGACCAAGGCGAATTCGCGCATCCCGTAGTCGGTATCGACGGGCCCCTGCAGCCGACTACCGGTGCTCGGATCGGTTGGTACTCCGATTGCCTCCCACTGGTCATAGAGGGCATCAGCGTTGTCGGTGAAGACGTAGCAACTGAAAGGTGTCGTTAGCGGATCGACCTCCGGGTCGCCGTAGAAGTGCAGCTGCACGCTGCCGCGCCGAATGATCAGATAGTTCCATTCGCCGGGCGGTGAGCCGGCGTTCTCGAAGCCGAGGCGCTCGTAGAAGGTGAGTGTTGCGTCGAGATCCTTCGACGGCATGATCGGCACTGCGAACTCGGGCACGAAGGCAATGTACGCCACGATCCCTCAGCACGACGAGAGTAGGCGGCCGCTTGATCGGCTGACCGTGCACCGAGCGAGGGATCGCTTCAGGCGCCGTTCAGGCTGTGCGCAGCACGTCGATCGTTGCCGTCTTGACGAGGCCGGAGACGGCCCGCGCCAGATCTGCGTCGCTGGTTACGAACACATCCGCTTGTAGCTTCGTCAGCGCCACATACTCGGCGTCGTACGTCGTCTTCCACCCCAGCTGGTCTGCAACCTTCCATGCCTGTCGTTGAAGCACCTTGTCTCCGAGGAAGCGAACCTTCAGCGAGTTGATCCGCGTCACGCGTTCGATCCCGTCGGTGGCAGAGATCTCACCGCGGCGCGCCGCCTCGTACAGCGCCGATAGCGCCTGCGAGCGAACGAGCGTCGGTGCGACGAGCTGGTGCTCGGCGGCGACGTCGATCTCGCCGGCGGCGATCCGGAGGAGCGTCGCGCAGTCGACGACAAAGCGGGTCATGCTGCGTGACGCTACACGCTCACCGATCGCGTTCATGCCTGAACGAAAATCGGCGGCCCGGACGGCTCGCTCGCCGGCGGCAACATCCAGATCCACTCCTGACCCTCGCCAGAAAACGAGGGCCGCCGTGCCCGCGGCTCCTCGTTGCATCGGTTAGACGTCTTCGGCCGTTCGCGCGCAGTCACCGTCGAGCTTTGGTAGCGTCGGCGTGCCGGCTCGTCTCCGACCGAAAGGAGGGCCGATGACCGATCAACTCGAGTCGCTCGCCCTCCGCTTCGGCCCGGCCGCCCGCTAGCGCGGGCCCACATCACCGAGACGTCCTGCCGAACGCGGTGCGCGGGCGCAGCCCTGTCACCAGCGTGAAAGGACCTAGGTGAGGAGAGCCAAGCGCAAGACGACGGTGCCGCCGCGCCCGAAGGTGACGGCACGCGTGAACGAACAGATCACGGCACGACGCGTGCGTGTGGTCGACGAAGACGGAACACAGATCGGCGTGCTGGCTGATCGCCGACGCGCGCGAGTATGCGACGCGAAGGTCGCTCGACCTGATCGAGGTCGCGGCCGAGGCGGATCCGCCGGTGTGCCGTATCGGCGATTACGGCCGCTGGCGCTACGAGGAGGAGCGGCGCCTGCGCGCAGGTCGGCGACAGCAGGTGCATCTGCCGCCGAAGGAGGTGCGGTTGCGGCCGCGGATCGCGACGCACGACTACGCGTGGAAGCGCGATCAGGCGATCGGCTTTCTCCGCGCACGCTCGAAGGTCAAGCTCATCGTGATGTTCCGCGGCCGCGAACGGGAGCATCCGGAGCTCGGACGGCAACTGCTCGCACGGCTCGCGGCCGACGTGGCGGAGTTCGGCCGGCTCGACGGGCGCGAGAGCTTCGAAGGTCGCAGCATGACCGTGCTGTTGAGCCCGATCGGAACGGCACGATGACTGCGCGGCGGCACGTGCGTGCGATCGCGCAGCTCGTCGCGGAGCAAATCGAGGGGGAGCCACGGCGGCTCGCGCGGCGGCTCGCGGATCCGGGGCTCGCCGTCGCCCTCGGCACGCGGGCGCTCATCGAGGACGCTCGGACACTGCACCTGGCGACGCTCGACGCGGACGCCGGGCTCGCCGTGCTGTGCATCTCGTGGGAGGAGATCCTCGCAGAGACGGTCGATCTGCTCGACCGGCCGCGCGTTCGCTGCGCCCGCTGCGGCGCCCGGCTGCCGCGCCGCCGGCGCGTCTGCTCCCGCTGCCACCTGACGGCGCCGGGGTGAGCGTCAGCGAAAGGCCTCCGCTCCCGTAAGAAAGACGGGCCGAGGTTGTTACACCCCGGCCTCTTGTGAAGCTCGCCTTGGCGGGGGCACAGAACGCCCCCCGCTGAGCGTCCCCTGTCGTTGCTCCCGCGGACCTCATTGCGATGCGAGGTTCGAGATGCTGCCAGAGATGTTCGCGCTGTAGTCGCCGCTCGCCAAGTTCGCGACGCCGCTCTGGTCCAGGGTGCCCGTCGCACTAGCGAAGCGGCCCGTTCCGCCCGTGATCACGCCGGGATCCTCGAAGCGGACGCTCGACGTCGCCTTCGGGGACGGCCTGGCCAACATAGGTCCCGAAAACGATGTCGCCGTTCGCCGCCGTCAGCGTGAAGGAACCGGCCGTGACGGCACCCGTCGCCGGGACGAAGCACTCGCGGTAGTGGATGCTGTATTTGCCGATCTGCGTGGCGTGTCCGGTGCCGGTCACGTCAACGACGATGCCGCTCGCCTCGCAAGAACCGAGGATCTGGAACGTTCCGGTCTCCGATCCGTTCAACGGCACCTCGCCGGCTGCCGCCGCCTGCATTGGCAGCGTAAGCGCCGCCAGCGCGAGCAGCCCGATCAGTATCCGCCTGCCGAGGATCGTGTGGGTCTTCGATGTGAACACGTGTTGCTCCTTTTCGCTTTTCCGTCGGTGGAACCCAGTAGGTGAGAGGGTGGACGTCGACGGGGCGCTTCGCGAGGGGGCGGCCCGGCCGATCGCGCGGCGGTTATCCGCCGCGTACGTCTTGGTCTACCGCCGACGAGCTCGAGTTGAACCGAACGGCGCGTTGATCCCGCGGTGCTTGGCGGGTGCCTGTCCTGTTTCGGCACCTGAAGCCCGCCGGCCCATGGCCGGGGGAGCGGCGGTGCAGTCGCCGCTCCCCTTGTCCTCGGCCGGTCGTCAGGCGACCGTGACGGTCACGTCGATGTTCCCCTGGCCGACACCGGTCGGCGGGAACGCGACGTTCGGCGGCTTCTGGCAGAAGAAGCTGTCGCGGATGTCCACGATCCACGGGTTCGTGCCGGTGACGAGCGCATGCGACCCGTCGGAGTAGAACGTGAAGTTGCATGCGACGGGAACCGCGGGATCACCGGTGTCCGTCAGGAAGATCCGCAGAAGTACCGCCGTCGGGAACGGGCCGAGCGTGGCGCCGGCGACGGCGCCGTTGACGCATGGTCCGCCCGGCTTGCTCGCGAGCGCGACGTTCGCGCCGAGGTTGAGCTGGTAGCCGTAGGTCAGCGCGTCGCAGGGCGTGAGGTTCCAGTGCGCGTTCGACAACGTCGCGACCTTCCCCGCGGGGATCACGATTCCGGTTGCGAACTTGCCGCCGTGAGCGGCGAAGCTCACGCAGGCGCCGGTGTTGCGGAACGTCGTGCCGTCGGCTCCGACGAGGGACCGGTAACCGCCGTGCTGACACTTGTGCGCGGCCGACGAGTTGCCGGGGCCGGGGTTTCCGTGGCCGGGATTTCCGTGGGGGCCGGCGGCGGCGAGCGGTGAGAATACGAGCATCGCCGTGAGACCGAGCATTGTCGCGAGTGCTCCGATCCGGCATCTCATGTGTCTCCCCCCTTTGTTCGGTGGCGCAGCAGTCTTTCAGATTTCCGCGCGCCGGAGATGAGGCTCGGCGCTTGTGTCGCTCCTTTGAACCGTCTGACCACAGCGCGCCGGCCGTGACATCGCGGGCACCGATCACGACCGACTGACTCGCCGTGGATGCCGGCAGCAACGCCGCGCAAGCGCGCGCGTTGCGCTGAGTCGTCGACGAGGGTGGGGGCGGCGCGGGAAACGCCGCCGCCCCACCCGTCTTGCTCAGCCGCCGATCGCGATCAGGTCGTTGCCGTACGCGATGAAGCGGTCCGCCGTGGCGGGATCGATTGACTTGCCGCGTTGCGACTCCACGGCGTCGACCCAGCCGTCGATGATCGTCCACTCGACGGGGTGGTCGCCGGTGTCGTGCTTCGCGACCGCCTGCGTGAGGATCGCCTTCAGCGACGTGCATGTTCCCGACTTCGTGATCAGCGGCGACGTCGGCGGCCAGGCGCCGGTCTCGCCGCATGCGCGCTGCACGTTGTGCAGCAGGCTCAGCGACGTCGCGTGGAGCTGGAACGTGTTCGTCTTCGTCGACGAGTTGCCGACGTTGTCGGTCGCGCTCACCTTGACGGTGTGCGCTCCGGGGTAGAGGTAGAACATGTCGAGCTGCGCGCCGTTCGTCGTAGCAGCGCCGTCGAACTGTCCCGACGTGCTCTTGACGCCCGAGCCCGAGTCGGTCGCCGACCAGTTGATGTTCGCGAAGTCGTCGGTGTCGAAGAGCGCACCGTCGGCCGGCGAGCTGATCGTGATCGTCGGCGGCGTCGTGTCGAGGAACACCTCGCTCGTCTCGGGCGTCCCCGCCGGCAGCGCGTCGCCGGTCGTGAACGTGTGGCACGGGTCGGCGGAGCGAACCTGCACCTTGTACAGCCCGTCGGGAACGCCGCCGATCTGGAACGTCCCGCCGAGCGGGATGCTGGTCCAGCCGCTCTCGGCGGCCGGCACCGGGCCGGACGCGAGGAAGTAGCGGTACTGCAGCGCGACCTTCGAGTCGACGAAGACCGCTTCCGTCGCAGTCGCCGTGAAGGTGTGGTCGGCGGCCGCGTAAACGGTGCCGTCGGGCGCCGTGTAGACGTGCCCTGCAGGCGCGGTCAGCGCGAGGTTCGGATCGGGTGCATTCGGATCGGTCGGATCGGGTGAGGTCCCGTCGCCGAAGTCCGGAAAGTCGCTCGTCCCGTTCTCCCAGTCGTGGAACAGCGTCCGGAAGGCCGGCCTGTTCACGCATGATTCCCAGAGCGGATAGTTGCCCGCACCGCCGTCGAGCCGCGCCGGCCTAGCCGTCGGCGGGCCCACCTGCCCGACCGGGCAACCGGCGGTCCCCTGGTCGCAGAACCGCGAGAGGCCGTTCTCACGCCACTGGTGGTCGCCGTCGATCAGGCGAAGCCACGAGCCGCTTCCGGTCAGCTGCTGGAACATGACGTTCGTCGGCGTCGAGCCGTCGGCGTACGTCGCGATCGTCGCCGTCGGCTTGACGACTCCCGCGTCGACCAATTCCTGCTTGAGGACCGAGTTGAGGCCCGGACCGCGGAGGAGTAGGAGCTTCGACTGCACGACCGAGTCGAAGAACGCCGCGAAGTTCGTCTCGTCGAAGACGGCGTCGTCGCTGAGGCCGGTGCTCGGCACGTCACCGAGACCCGGCACGAAGACCGTCTGCGTCTCGTGGTGGTCCGCCGGCAGGTTCATCAGCGCGTCGAGACGCTGATGCGTGAGCGGCGGGTCGAAGAAGTCGGCGTCGACCACCTGGCCGATGAACGGCAGGTTCAGCGTGAACGAGTCGACCTCGAGCCAGTGCGTCGGGCTCGTGAGGAAGCTCTTCAGCTCGTCGAAGTCGACGCCGAGCGCCTCCTCGATCGCCTCCTGGAGCTTGTCCTTGATGAAGGCCTTGAGCTCCTCGAACGGCGCCGTGATCGGGTTCAACACCGGGCCGAAGAGGTCTTCGAAGACGACGCCGATTGTGTCCATCGCGTCGAGCAGGTCGCCGAGGGCGTCCGGCGCGCCGAGCATCGAGAGCAGGTGATCGTGCAAGAAGTCGTCCATCGTGAACTCGAGGTTGTCGAGGACGCCGACGCCCTCCTCGCAGAGCGAGCGCTGGCTGTTCTCGTCCGCTTCGGAGCCGATCTTGTTGCGGCAGATGAAGTTCTGCGCATCGCGGTGTGCCCCGGGGTCGAAGAGCGCCTTCGTGCTCGCGAGCCCGAGCTCCGGCCAGGCCTTGAGCCCGTCCTTGATGTCGTCGATCCACGCCGACACGTACGGCTTCACGATCAGGTCGAGAATCGCGACGTCGTTCGCGCCGTCCAGCACATCGCCGAGGCAGAAGAACTCGGCGGTGCAGATCGTCGAGTCGATGTGGATGGTCTTGTTGCCGCGAACCGTGTGCACCGTCCGCGTGTAGGTGTGCGGGTGGCAGTCGGGATCGGCGTACGTGCACTCCTCGAAGCTCGAGTCGAACTCGTACTCGAAGAGGTCGACCTCGAGATCGGCCTGCATGTCGAGGAAGTAGTCGATCAGCTTGCCCCGCTTCGGTTCGGGACCGTCGCCGTCGGGCTCGCCGTCGTCGTTCAGATCCGGTCCGCCGTTCGCGGTGAACGGTGCGCCCGGGCAGCCGTCGTCGGCAACGCCGTCGTGGTCGTCGTCGATCCCGTCACCGCAGGTGCCGAACGGCAACGGGTTGTTCGGGTTGACGAGCGTCTCGTAGATGAAGCGGGTCGGCGCGGCAAAGTCGATCCGCGGCGTGCTGTCGTCGGAGAAATCGGGGTCGCCGTCCTCGTTCGCTTCCAGCGGGACCGCGGCGCGCTCCTTGTTGCCGTCGTAGCCCGGCGTGGCGTCGCCCATGTAGCCCTCGACGATCAGGTGGCGCACCGCGATCATCGGGTCGTCGATGCCGTTGATGATCCCCATGATGCTCGGGAACACGCCCTTCGCGAAGTCGTTCACGAACGTGTGCGCCCACATGTCGCCCGCGGCGTGCGTCAGAAAGCCGTAGGCGAACGCGAGGATCTGCTGTTTCTCCGTCGACGAGTAGCTCGGATCGGATTGCGCCTGCCACGCCTTCGTGAGGATGAGGCGGAGCCATTCGCCCGTGCTCTCCGGATGGATGTACGACTGCCCGTAGACGAGATCGGGAAAGCCGTCCGGCCCGACCACGCCTCCGTTGTAGTACGCCCTCTGGTTCGTCAGCGCCGTGACGATCGTGGGGTCGACGGCGTACTCGTGGCCGTTGACCGTCACCTTCCCGTCCGACGTTACGTCCGTCCACGCCTTGTCACCGATGAACTCATGCGTGTACGGCTTCCACGCGTAAGCGCCCTGCGCAAACGTCAGTGCGACGATCGCTGCGCCGAGCGCGACCAAGAGCCTGCCCATATGTGTGTTCCCCCTGTCTGATCCGATCCGCCGCAGCGGTCGCGCTCGACCCTAGGCGACGTCCGGCTGATTTTCAACACGAAGTTGGGAGCGCCCGGACTCTCGTCCGGGCGCCCGTCGTCAGAGTTGGTAGTGACAGTTCAACTCGGCGTGGCCGCTCGGCAATCGGAGCAGATCGCAAGTGCCGTACGTGTTCGTCCGTGTCGGCTGCTCGACGCTCGTCCCGTAGACGAGGGTCAGGTGACACGAAAGCGCGACTGCGCCCGTATCCGTGATGACGTACGTGCCCGAGCCCGAGTAGAAGCTCGTGCCGGCGTCGGCATACGCCACGCAGGGCACGGTGGTCATGACTCGCGCGTCGGCGTTCGCGACCGCCGGCACCAGC
>CAVXZL010000008.1:0-720392 GCA_963766345.1 uncultured Actinomycetes bacterium
CGTCAACCACTATGGAGTTTTGAGGGTGTGCCTCTGCTGCCCTAAATGCGGGGCTAGCCTCAATGCGGGCGCGCGCTTTCACAATTTCGGCGGTCATACCGGCAGGGAAACACCTCTTCCCATTCCGAACAGAGAAGTTAAGCCTGCCAGGGCCGATGGTACTCGGAGGGCAACCTCCCGGGAGAGTAGGTCGCCGCCGATTAACTTCGCGAAGCCCGCGCTTTTGGCGCGGGCTTCGCTCGTTTCGGCCGAAATGCAAGCATTTCGGCCGAGAGACCGGACAGGCGCGCTTCGCGCTCCTTCGAGTTCATGGGTGGGGCCCCGCCTACGCGGACCGTTACGCGGCTCGGAGCTTTTCTCGCCAGTTCGGATCCAGTGCGCGCAGGCGTTGCACTCGCTCGCTCACCGGCGGGTGCGTCACGAACAGGGCGGCCAGGCCGGTTTCCTGGAACGGGTTGATCGTGTAGAGCGGCTCCGTCGCGGGGGACGACTCGAACGGGAAGAGCTCCTCTGTCTGCTCGAGGCGGAGGAGGGCGTCGGCGAGGCCGTGGGGGGAGCCGCAGAAGCCGGCGGCGGTGCGATCGGCCGTGAACTCTCGCTTCGTCGAGAGCATCAGGTGGAGAAACGCCGCGGAGATCGGGCCGAGGAACATCAGGAGCGCCCTTTCGAGCCAGCCGCCGATGCGGCTGATGTCGATCGTCATCGCGGACAGCACGACGAGCGGCGTCTGGACCGTGACGTCGCGGTTGTGGATCTTCGCGAGCTCGTGCGCGAGGACTCCTTCGAGCTCCGCCGGCGAGAGCACCGCGAGCAGGCCGCGCGAGACTCCGATTGCGGCCCCGCGCGTCCCGCGGCCGGCCGAGAGCGCGCGTGGGTGCGGATCGTCGAGGAGGTAGAGCCGCGGCTTCGGGATTCCGGCGAGAAGCGACACGCGCTCGACCGTCGAATGCACCATCGGCGCAAAAGCAAGCGGCAGTTCCTTCGCGCCCACCATGCCGAGCGCTACGCGGTCGGCGTAGAAGATCAGCCCGCCCGCTGAAAGGAGCGCACAGAACAGGAAGATCGACGCGACGCGATAGCCGCCGAGCGCCCAGCCGGCGGCCGTCAGCAGCAGGCACAAGCCCACGAGCAGCAACCACGCCTTCGCGAGGTTCCGCGCGGCGATCACGTTTCGGAGCCTAGTCGGTGTCTGCTTAGTCGGTGTCTACGTCGGGAGGCTCGTCCTCGGCCAATCCGCGAGGAGGCCAGTCGTCCTTCGGTGCGTCGCACCGGCTCGAGCAGTGGACGGAGGCGATGTTCTGCAGCGGGATGAGAATGTGCCCGTTCAGCTCCATGTGAGCGACGTCCTCGATGTAGCAGTACGCGGTGAGCACGCCTTCCTGGTACTCGCCGCCGAAGAGAGCCACCTCGACCTGCTCCCCCTTGTACTTGCCCGTGTAGTCCTCCATCGGCGCGGTCAGTCTAACCCTCGCCAGGTGCCGTCCTCTGTGACGACTCTGAACACCTCGCAGTTGCCGATCGCGGGGCTCCGGCCGCGGCTCTCCACCACGGACACGCCCTCGACGAACGCGCGCGTGGCGCGGACGGTGCCGCCGTGGCCGACGACGAGGACTCGCTGGCCGGGGTGGCGAGCTGCAATGTCGCCGAGGGCGCGGACGATCCGCTCGCCGAGCTGCTCGTACGTCTCGCCGGACTCCCAGCCGTGGCCGTCGCGTCGCCAGCGCTCGGCGCCCTCGGGATGGAGCTCCTCGATTTCCGGCCACGACAGGCCCTGCCAGCTGCCGACGTCGATCTCGCGGAGCTCGCGCAGGGCGACCACCTCGGCGTCGAGCTGCGCAGCCAGGATCTCCGCCGTCTCACGCGCGCGCCGGAGGTCGCTCGAATACACGGCGTCGATCTGCTCGCCGGCAAGACGCTCGGCGAGCTCGCGCGCCTGCTCGCGGCCGGCGTCGTTGAGCGGCTGATCGGCGTGCCCCTGGAAGCGGCGCTCGCGATTCCAGTCGGTCTCGCCGTGCCGAACGAGGTAGAGCTCCGTCACGGCGATCTAGGCTAGCGGCGTGGACTTGGAGCTCCGCGACCGCGTGTGCGTCATCACCGGCTCCACCGCCGGCATCGGTCTCGCGACGCTACGGCTGCTCGCGGACGAGGGCGCACGAGTCGTCAGTGCCGGCCGCTCGCATGCTCCGAACGCCGGCGAGGCGCTGCACGTGTCGACCGATCTCTCAGCACCCGAAGCACCCGCGGAGCTCATCGACGCGGCGACCCAGGCCTTCGGTCGCATCGACGCGCTCGTCAACAACGTCGGCACCGCGTACATCACGTCGTTCGAGGACGTCTCCGACGGCGAGTGGGAGGAGATGTGGCAGCTGAACGTCATGAGCTACGTCCGCGCGATCCGTGCCGTCGTGCCGCAGATGCGGGAACGCGGCGGCGGTGTCATCGTCAACGTCTCGTCGACCGCGGGCAAGCGTCCCTCGTCCGGCATGCCGCACTACTCCGTGACGAAGGCGGCCGTCCTCTCGCTCTCGCGCCTCGTGGCGGACGTGTACGCGAAAGACGGCATCCGCTGCAACGCCGTGACGCCCGGACCGACGGCGACCGACGCCTGGCTCGGGCCCGGCGGCCTGGCCGAGCAGCAGGGTGAAAGGGCGGAGGTGCTCGCGAAGGTCGCCGGGGCGCGACCCCTCGGGCGACTTGCGGAGCCCGAGGAGATCGCCGCAGTGATCGCGTTTCTCTGCTCAGACCGCGCGTCTTACGTCACCGGCGCGGCCTGGAGCGCCGACGGGGGAACCGTCCCGATCATTATCTGACCGGGCCGAGGCGCGGCCGATCGACGGATTAGGCTGGAGGCGATGCCGGAGACGATGGCCGAGACGTTCGCTGCTCGCATCCGCGAGCTCGAGGAAGCGTGGCTCTCGCCGCTCGCGGTTCGCTCGTACGAGACGCGCGGGCGGCTGAGGCCGGAGGAAGATTCGCCGGTGCGGACGCCGTTCCAGCGCGACCGCGACCGGATCGTCCACTCGAAGCCGTTCCGGCGCCTGAAGGGGAAGACGCAGGTCTTCATCGATCCCGCCGGAGACCATTACCGGACGCGCATCACGCACACCCTCGAGACGTCGGCGATCTCGCGGGTCGTCGCGCGGGCGCTGCGGCTCAACGAGGACCTCGTCGAGGCGATCTCGCTCGGCCACGACACCGGCCATCCGCCCTTCGGGCACGCGGGCGAGGAGGCGCTCGACTCTGCTCTGGAAACCCGCTTTGGCCAGAGGTTCCGCCACAACGAGCAATCCGCGCGCATCGCGGAGCAGCTGAACCTCACCGAAGAGGTGCGCGACGGCATCCTCACGCATACGGGAGACCGCGAGCCGGCGACGCTCGAGGGCAAGATCGTCCGCGTCGTCGACCGCGTCGCGTACATCAACCACGACATCGACGACGCGATCCGTTACGGGATCCTCGCCGAGGGCGAGTTGCCCCGCGACGAGATCGAGCTGCTCGGAGCGAAGGGCTCCGCCCGCATCGACACGTTGGTGCGCGACCTCGTCGATGCGTCGAAGGAGGCGGGCGACATCCGCCAGAGCGACGAGATCGGCAACGCGATGATGTCGTTGCGGTTGTTCATGTTCGAGCGCATCTATCTCGGCGAGCACGCGCGCGGCGAGCACGCGCGCGCGCGCCACGTGATCGGCCGCATCTTCGAGCATCTGGTCGCGCGCGGCGATGAGCCGGATGAGATCGTTGCGTTCGTGTCCGGGATGACCGATCGGTTCGCGCTGCACTACGCCGAGACGCTCGACTAGTGGCGCGGATCAAGGACGCATCGGTCGAGGCGGTCAAGCAGACCGCCGACATCGTCACGGTGGTGGAGGGCTACGTCCGGCTTCGAAAGCAGGGCGGCCGGTTCGTGGGTCTGTGTCCGTTCCATCAGGAGAACACGCCGAGCTTCGGCATCTCGCCGGATCGCGGGACGTTCAAGTGCTTCGGTTGCGGCGAGGGCGGCGACGCGATCTCCTTCGTGGAGAAGATCGAGAACGTCGACTTCGTGGGCGCGATCGAGTGGCTCGCGGATCGCTTCAACGTGCCGCTCGAGTACGAGGAGTCGTCGCCCGCTGCCGAGGCGGCGCGCAACCGGCTCGAGCGTCTCCGAGCGCTCCTCGAGCAGGCGACGGCGTTCTACGAGCGTTACCTCTGGGACAGCGTCGCCGGCGAGCAGGTGCGTGCGTACCTCCGGTCGCGCGGCCTCGAGGAGACGGTCTGCCGCGAGTTCCGCCTCGGGCTGTCTCCCGGCGGCAACTCGCTCGTGCGCAAGGCGCGCGAGAGGGGCTTCACGGACGTCGAGCTTTCCGCGGCCGGCTTGCTGAGGCCCCGCGGTGGCGATTACTTCGCGACACGGCTCATGTTCCCGCTCGCCGACGCGCGCGGCCGCGTCGTCGGCTTTCAGGCGCGCAAGCTGCGCGAGGACGATCCGCTGCGCGGCAAGTACGTCAACTCGCCGGAGGGCGAGCTCTTCCACAAGTCGGCGATCCTGTACGGGCTGCACCTGTCGCGCGCGGCGATGGCGAAGCAGGACCGCGCGCTCGTCGTCGAGGGGAACACGGACGTGATCGCGCTGCGTCAGGCGGGGCTCGAGCCCGTCGTCGCGTCGATGGGAACGGCGCTGACGGAGCAGCAGCTGAAGGAGCTCACGCGGCTGACGAAGCGGCTGTACCTCTGCTTCGACGCGGACGCGGCCGGTGAGGAGGCGACGCTGCGCGGGATGGAGCTCGCGCTCCAGCGCGGCTTCGACGTGAAGGTCGTATCGCTGCCGCACGGCAAGGACCCGGCTGACGATCCCGCGGGCTTCGAAGCGCGGCTCGACGACGCCGAGTCCTACCCGGTGCACCGCATCAGGCTCGAGATCTCGCGCTCGCGCGACAAGAGCGTCGCCTACCTGCGCGGCCAGGAGATCCTCAACGGCATCGCCGACTCGCCGGAGCGCCAGGAGGCCTGGCGGCTGCTGAACGACCACGTCGGGATGACGGTGCAGCTGCGAGCGGCCGGCGGGCAGACGATGGCCGGCAGCGCGGTGTCGCCGCGCCTGCTCGACGCGAGCGACCGGCTCGAGCTGAGCGCGCTCGCGGGCGTGCGCGCGCACCCGAACCTCGGTCGGACGCTTGCGCAGCTCGGGCCGGACCACTTCGACGACCCGTTGCACAAGCGCGCCGTGCCCGTGCTGCTCGGCGTGGAGGACGGAGACTCGGAGCTGACGAGTCTGCTGGCGAGCCTCGACGCGCGCGCCGACACCGAGGGCATCGACGAGCAGACAGCGGAGCAGCTCCTTCTGCGCCTGCGCGAGCGCAAGCTGCAGCGCGAGCTGGCGGAAGCGGAGGAGGCACGGCTGCCCGATCTCCAGCAGGCGCTCTCGAAGGTGCGGGACCGGATCAGAGAGTTCGCGTAAGCCCGGCTACAATTCCCCGCGGCCGAGCGCCGTTCCCCGGTAGCTCAATTGGCAGAGCATCCGGCTGTTAACCGGAGGGTTGTTGGTTCGAGTCCAACCCGGGGAGCTACAAACCGCCTGCAAGGCCGGGCAGAAACGCTGAGGGCCTTCGATGGAGGCACCCGGTTTTGTACCTGACTTTGTACCCACCCTGGGTCCGCACCTGAAGCTCTTCCCGAACGCTGCATATGAGCAGGGCCCCTTACCTCGTGGTCAAGCCAGGGCGTCGGCCATAACCAGTGAAGCCCGTGCGTCGTTATTACCGACGTGACGTGGCTGTTGATGATCTGCTGCACGCTGATCCTGCCGGGATTGCTGACGTTTTGGGAATAGATAAGACAAGGCGCCGACTGCGTGGCTACGCGTTCTGACGACTCGCCCCGGCGTGCAGTAACACTGCGCTACGGCGGGAACGACGCCGTTGTTACGCCAATTGCCAACGGGTGGCGCGTTGAGTATGACGGGCGCCTTGTTGAAGACAGGTACCTCGAGTCAGCCATCGGAAAAGCCGTCGGTATCGACGCGAACGAAGCCATCTCGCTCACAATGCGCCTGCTCGATGACCACCTCAACCATTTCACGGCAGGTGAGGACGCCGCCAGCGGGCGTTCGTGCCAGGCATGGTCGGAACCCCGAGCCCAACCGAACTGGCCGTAACGGGAACAGGGCTTTGTGACCTCGAACGAGGCGGCCATTCCTACCTTCGTTATCAGGAGACGTGGAGGTGGGTCGCACGAGCGGCGGCAGCGGGAGCGAACCCGCCGCCGCCGTCGAACGACTTACTTAATGGCCGCCCTGGTTGCCTGGCTGGCCTTCGTAGCCCTGCAGACCCGGCGATGTGCCGTTGTCGTTGTTGCCGGGGTTCCCGCTCGCGCCGCCCTGGTTTCCGGGCTGGCCTTCGTAGCCGAGTTGGCCCGGAGGCTGGTCTGCGAGAACCGGGCTCGCAGCAGCCAGCGCGCCGAACACGCCGAGCACAAGTAGCGCAATCTTCCGCCGCATGTGCCTGCACCTCCCTCTCCCCCCGTTCTGGTCCAAATCGATCCTGCCACTGGAGGCGATCTCGGTCAAGCACACGCCACTTTGACACAGGTCCAATGCACACCCGCTGGACTTTCTGCTCTGACGGGTAGAGCATTGATGCCGAACATCACCGTCGCAGGGGACGGCATGAAGAGGCCTAGTTACTCAGCGAACGCGGGGTGCTAGCGAACGCTGAGTACGCTGCCGCGGAACGGCTGCGCGTGTTCGACGCGTGCCCACGAACCTTCGGCAGCGATTTGGTACGCCACCTCCGGCGACATCGTGCGTTCGTCAAGCGCCGACGTTGCATCCCAGACGACGGCCGGCGCGCCACGGCGTGTGCGGCGTCGGGCCGCATCGGCTTGGTCGAGCAAGACCGCCTGGAAGCCGCCGACACGTCGGCCGTGCTGATCGACGCTGCTGCGCACGAACGTCACGGGCTGCAACCCGACCATGCGTGTGCCTGCACACAGCGCAGCGCCGGTGACCTTGATGTCGCTGCCGACGCTGCTGCTCCTGGCGTACGTGCCTGTCGTTTCGACGCTGAGCAAGTAGCTGCGGCCGGGTACGGCCGAACGTCAACGCCAAGGTCAGCCACCACCAGAGCGATTCGTCGGCGTGTCGTTCCAGGTGGACAATCTGACCGACCACCGGACCGACGTGCGCGGCAAGCGCCACCGGAATCGTGGCTGGCTGGACTGATCGAACTTCGCGCGCAGCGATCGTGCGCTGAATGTCCTTCGCATCGCGCGTCGTTTTGGGGCCAGACCGGACGGGCACGTAACAAGGGTCAATCGAGCGCGAACAGGGGGACACGAAATGTCGAGCACCGACGAAGCCAAAGGACGGATCAAGGAAGCTGCCGGGGACCTGACCGACAACAAGGATCTCCAGCGCGAGGGAAAGGTCGATCAGGCATCCGGCAAGGCGAAGGACAAGATCGACGACGCGAGTGACAAGGCGAAGGAGCTCGTCGACCGCGACTGACGTAATTCGCCCCGCAGCGCGAGCTGCGCGTTTATAGATCTCCGCGAAAAAATGGACCTTGCGGTCGGTTCGTTATCGGCTACTCTCGTACCGGGTGCGGGGGGGTAGAGCGGCGGTGCCGCAGTCGCCGCTCCCCTGCCGCCCCGTTCACATCACGATGAAGTCGATGTTCGGGTACCCGCGTTCGCGGGCGCAGACCTCGTAGCCCTCGAACGACCCGTCGTCGTTCGTGTTCCCCTCGATGCTCTTGAACGTGTCGCCGTCCGCCTCGACGACGATTCCGGTGTGCCCGTACTTGAAGGGCTCTCCTTTCGCCGCGAGCCTGAGGAAGAAGCTGCCGGGCGTGATGCGCGCGCGCTGTGAAGGCGGCGGTTGCGCGAGGAGGCGGCCGCCCGCGTGCCGCGCCATGTCGTCGCACGAGAGCGTGCGCGGGATCGGCATCGCCACGCCGAGGGTCTCGCACGCCTGCGAGAGGCAGAACGTCGAGAATCCGGCGCACCACGGGAACGTGTCGCCCTCGCGTCCCTGTGTGTAGAGGCGTACCCAGGGCCCTGCGTTCTGGCCTCCCTCCTCGATGGGATGCTGCGCGAGGTGCTGTCGCGCGTACGCGACGACGAGCGGGCCGAGCGGCCGGTTGCCCGCGATCGGGGAGAGCGCCATCAGCATCGGGCGGATGAGCGCGCGCCACGTCGCGTCGTCCACAACTCCGGTCGGGCGCAGCCCCTTCGCCCGCTGGAAGTGGCGCACCTGCGCGGCGGTCGCCTTCCCGTAGCCGCCGTCCACGACGACCTTGAACCCGTGGTAGCAGAGCCAGCCCTGGATCAGCTTCACGGTCACGCCCTTCGAGCCCACCTTCTTCCTGGCGTCGAGCTGGAGATCGGGGTACTCCGGCGGAATGTCCGGATCGGGCATCGGCTTCGGCGGCGTCGTGCTCTCGATCGCTTCGAGTGTCTTGGCGCCGACCTGTCCGTCGATGACGAGGCCGTTTCGGCGCTGGAAGTCGCGTACGGCGCGATCGAGCGCAGGGCCGAACGCAGGCCCGCCGGTAATCCCGAACGACGCCCAGACCCCCGGCGCGGCACTGTCGTACCAGCGCTGGAGGTCGCGCTTCAGCTGAGTGACGTCGGGGCCCTTCGAGCCCTGCTCGAGGATCCCGCCCGCGGGCGGCTTCGGCTTCGGGCCGGGCGGCGGCTTCGGCACCGGGGCCGATCCGCGGGCGAGCGCGGTGCGCGTCGCGTCGCCGACCTGTCCGTCCGGATCGAGGGCGTTCCGGACCTGGAAGTCCTTGACCGCGGTCTCGAGCGCCGCGCCGAACCCGGGGCCCGGCGCGATCTTGAACGCGTCCCACGCGCCCGGCGCATGCTCGTCGTACCAGCGCTTGAGGTCGCGCTTGAGCTTCGTGACCGCGGGCCCACGGGAGCCGCGCTCGAGGATGGCTCCGCCGCCGCCGGTCGGGTCGCCGCCGTTCTTGCCCTGGATCGCAGCGAGGCGCTCGAGGACGTCGGCGCCGTAGTCGCCACCGGTCGTCTTCAGGTCGCAGTTGCCCGACTGGAACCCGGTGAACGCGCCGCCGCAGCCGGCGTTGTACGCCGACGCGGCGAACCGCACCTGCTGATCCTCGCCGACCTTCTTCTTCTGTCCGTACGCGAGGTTCGACGCGAGCATCGCCGCCGCGTAGTCCGCGGCGTCCTTGATCCGCGGCGTCGTTCCGGCGCCGGGCGCGCCGTGCTTCCTGAGCCAGTCGCCGTGGAACCGGTCGTCGATCTGGAAGAGGCCGCGTCCGTGGCCGCCGTCACCGACGATGTCCTGCATGTTCGTCTCGCGCGAGGCGATGGCGAGCAACATTCCCTGCGGGAGCTTGTGCCGCTTCTCGGCGCGCGCGATCGGCGGCAGCCAGCCGCGCGAGCGGGCGAGCGCAACCTGCTGTGCGAGTTGGTCGGCGGTGATCTTCATCGACTTGCGGCACCGTCAAGTTCGCAGGACCGGGCGCGCCGGTCAAGGCCCTCTACGCCGGAGTCGGCAATCCCTCGATCGCCTCGAGGGCGCGCCGCATCTCCGCCTCGTCGAGGGCGACGTCCTCGAGCTTGCCGGCGAAGTAGTTGTCGTACGCGGCCATGTCGAAGTGACCGTGGCCCGAGAGGTTGAAGAGGATCGTCCGCTCCTCGCCGGCTTCGTCCGCCTCGCGCGCGTTCTTGACCGCCCCGTAGATCGCGTGCGACGACTCGGGCGCGGGGATGATCCCTTCGCTGCCGGCGAACTGCACGGCAGCCGCGAAGCAGTCGCTTTGCAGGTATGCCTCCGCGCGAATCAGGTCGTCCTTGACGAGTTGCGAGATGAGCGGCGCGACGCCGTGGTAGCGCAAGCCGCCGGCGTGGATCGGCGCCGGCACGAAGTCGTGGCCGAGCGTGTGCATCGCGACGAGCGGCGTCAGCTTGCTCGTGTCGCCGAAGTCGTACGCGTAGAGGCCGCGCGTGAGCGTCGGGCACGCCGCCGGCTCGCACGCGAGCACGTCGATGTCGCGCCCGGCGACCTTCTCGCGGATGAACGGGAACGCGAGCCCCGCGAAGTTCGAGCCGCCGCCGACGCAGCCGATCACGACGTCGGGGAAAGCGCCGGCCATCTCCATCTGCTGCAGCGCCTCCTGGCCGATGATCGTCTGGTGCAGCAGCACGTGGTTGAGCACGCTGCCGAGCGAGTACGACGTGTCGTCGCGCCCCGCCGCGTCCTCGACCGCCTCCGAGATCGCAATGCCGAGGCTGCCGGGCGTGTCGGGATGCTCCTCGAGGATCGCGCGACCGCACTGCGTGTCGGATGACGGGCTCGCGACGATCTCCGCGCCCCACGTTTTGATCATCGAGCGGCGGAACGGCTTCTGGTCGTACGAGATCCTGACCATGTAGACCTTGCACTCGAGGCCGATCAGCTTGCACGCGAACGCGAGCGCGCTGCCCCACTGGCCCGCGCCGGTCTCCGTCGACAGGCGCGTGCGCCCCTCGCGCTTGTTGTAGAACGCCTGCGCGACGGCGGTGTTCGGCTTGTGGCTCCCGGCCGGGCTGACGCCCTCGTACTTGTAGAAGATCCGCGAGCGCGTGCCGATCGCCTGCTCGAGACGCCGGGCGCGGTAGAGCGGCGTCGGACGCCAGAGCGTGTAGAGGTCGAGGATCTCGTCGGGGATCGCGACTTCCGCGTCCTGGCTGACCTCCTGCATGATCAGCTCCATCGGGAAGAGCGGCGCGAGGTCGTCCGGGCCGACCGGCTGCCCCGTCCCCGGATGCAGCACCGGCTGCGCGGGGTTCGGCATGTCGGCGGCGACGTTGTACCAGCGCCGTGGGAGCTGCGACTCGTTGAGCAGGTACTTCGTCTGCTCCACGGCGCTGAGGATAGAGAACCGAATCCGGTCCCGCGGTCGCGACGTACTCTTCGGCGAGTAAGCGAGGAACAGGGGGCAGGCATGATTCGCATCGTCTCGGTAGTCGCGGCATGCGTCGCCGTCGCCGCCGCGCTCGCAGGCGGCATCACGGCGGCGGCCGGCCCGAAGCCGTATCCGGACGTGATCCAGCTTCCAGCCGGCTTCCGGCCGGAGGGCATCGAGATCAAGGGAAACACCTTCTACGTCGGCTCGGTGGGCAGCGGCGCGATCTATCGCGGCAACCTGCGCACCGGGCAAAGGCGGCGAGCTGATCCCGGGCGGTCGGGGGCGGCCCGCGACCGGCATCGAGTTGGCCGGTCAACGGCTCTTCGTCGCCGGCGCGGGCAGCGGGAAGGCGTACGTCTACGACGTGCGCACGAAGCAACTCGTCAAGGAGTACGACTTCGGCGCGTCGCCGACGTTCATCAACGACGTCGTCGTGACTCATAACGCGGCCTACTTCACCGATTCGCAGCAGGCGGCTATCTACCGCGTTCCAATCGGGCCGCACGGTGCGCTCGGCGACGCGCGGTCGATTCCGCTCGGCGGGGACTACGTGCACGTCGGCGGCGGGGCGCTGAACCTCAACGGCATCGACGCGACGCCGAACGGCAAGACCTTGATCGCGGTGCAGACGACCGGGGGCAAGCTGTACCGGATCGATCCGAACACCGGCATCGCGAAGCTCGTCGATCTCGGCGGCGAGAGCGTTCCGAACGGCGACGGGATCCTGCTCGAGGGCAAGACGCTCTACGTCGTGCAGAACCAGCTGAACCGGGTGGCGGTCATCAAGCTCCGCTCGGACTTCGCATCCGGGCGCGTCGTCACGCGCCTGACGGATTCAGATCTGGTCGTGCCGACCACGATCGACGACTTCGGCAAGCGCTTGTACACGGTCAACGCCAAGTTCGGAGCGCCGAATCCGAACAACACCTTCGAGGTCGTTCAGCTCAAGGCGAAGGGGCACTAGCCCACGCGGTAGAGGTATCCGTTCGTGTTGTCGGCGAGCCAGAGCGCGCCGGCTGTGTGGCCAGGCCGTGCACGTCGACTCGGCCGCTGGGCTCGCCGACAAACGCGATCGGCGTGGCGCCGCTGTCGGTTGCGCCGGTGAATGGGCCCGCTTGCAGGTTGTTTCGCTTCTGCCATTCCTGGTGATGCCTCAAGCGTGGCGGAGAAGAAACGCCTGCCGCGGTCGCTCTGGACCGGCTCCATCTCGTTCGGGCTCGTCAACGTGCCCGTGCGTGTCTTCAGCGCGGTTCACGAGCACAAGCTGCGCTTCCATCTCGTCCACGCGAAAGATGACGGCCCTATCGGCTACGAGAAGATCTGCAAGGTCGAGGAGAAGCCGGTGCCGAACGATGAGATCGTCAAGGCGTTCGAATACCGGAAGGGCGAGTTCGTCCAGCTCACGGACGAGGACTTCGACGCGGTGCAGGTCGAGGGGCAGCACACGATCGACCTCGAGGACTTCGTCCCGTACGAGCAGATCGACCCGGTCTTCTTCGCGCACACGTATCTCGTCGGACCGCAGGAAGGCGCAGAGCGGCCGTACTCGCTGCTCGTCCACGCGATGGAGGAGTCGGAGCTCGCCGGCATCGGCAAGTTCGTCATGCGGAACCGCCAGTACCTCGGCTGCCTGCACGTCCGCAACGGAATCCTGACGCTCGAGCAGCTCTACTTCGCCGACGAGGTCGACGCGCCCGAGAAGGTGCTCCCCGGCAAGCTGCCGAGCGTGAACAAGCGCGAGCTCGACATGGCGACGCAGCTCATCGAGAGCTTCTCCGGCGACTGGAAGCCCGAGCAGTACAAGGACACGTACACCGACGCCCTCAAGCAGATCGTCAAGCGGAAGCAGAAGGGCGAGGAGATCCACCGCGTGCGCGAGCCCGAGGAAGAGGAGACGCCCGACCTGATGGAGGCGCTGCGGCGCAGCCTCGAGCAGTCGCAGGGCGGCCGGCGCGCGAAGCGGACCGGCAACGGCAACGGCAAGTCCGAGCTGACGAAGGACGAGCTGCAGAAGCGCGCCGCGAAGCTCGGGATCGAAGGCCGCTCCAAGATGTCGAAGGACGAGCTCGCCAAGGCTGTAGCCTCGGCGAGGTGACGCTCGACGAAGCGCTCGACCATCTCTACGGAGTCGATTCCGAAGCGTTCGTCGCGGAGCGCAAGCGGCTTGCCCGCGAGCTGAAGGACGCCGGCGACGCGGCCTCGGCCGATGCCGTCGCGAAGACGCGCAAGCCCACCGTCGCGGCGTGGGCGCTGAACCAGCTCGCGCGGAAGCAGCGGCGCGACGTCGACCTGCTCCTGGATGCAGGGCATCGGTTGCGGCAGGCGCAGGAGGGCGTGGTCGGCGGCGCGGACCGCGCGGCGTTCGAGCAGGCGCAGATGACGGAGCGCGACGCGCTCCGGCGGCTGACGCAGCACGCGTCGGAGCTGCTCGGCGGCGCGTCGTCGCAGGCGCTCGCGCAGATCTCGAGCACGCTCCGCACGGCCGCCGTCTCGGAAGAGGGACGCGAGCTGCTCGCGCGCGGCCGCTTCACTGCTCCGCTGGAGGCGGAGGGTTTCGACGTCTTCGGCTCTTTGCCGGCGCCGCGAGCTCGTCCGAAGAAGAGGCGCGCCGGCGGCAGACAAGCGCAAAGCCGATGAGGAGCTGAGGCAGGCGAAAGCACGGCTTCGCGAGCTCGAGCAGCAGGTGCGTGAGGCGGAGCGCGAGGCGGCACGGCTGAAGAGCGACTGGCAAAAGGCCGAGCGCGCTGCCGAGTCGGCGCGCGTCGCCGTCGCGCAGGCGGAGCAGGAGCTCGAGGAAGCGCAGCGGCGATCGCGCAGGTAGCAGAGGGACGCCGCGGCGCGGCATCCCTCTGCACACGGTGGACTACGGAACCACCTCGAACGGGCGCATCATCTCGTTCTCCTCGTGCTCGAGGATGTGGCAGTGAACCGGGCAATACAGCGTGACACCGGCGGGGCGACCCGGAGGCCGCCCCGCCGATTCGGTTCTTTGCAGAAGGTGGTGCCTTACTGCACGATCGTGTACGGGAGCATCATGTCGTTCTCTTCGTGCTCCAGGATGTGGCAGTGCCAGACATAAGTGCCGATGAAGCGCTGGACGGCTGCGTCGGCCGCGTCGCCGTCGAAGGCCGCCGTGAGCCCTGCGGCCGTTCCGCCGAACGGGGCCACGATCCGCACCAGCTCACCGGGATAGACCTTGACGGTGTCCTTGAATCCCGTCTCGTTGGCATCCGGGGCGGCTGGCCGGCCCTTCAGGTACGGCGTCGGATCCGGCGGCTTGGTCGTGCCGAAGGTGTTCTGCACTCCGGTAGCGCCCGCCGCGAACGGCAACAGCGGGTTCACCGCGGCGAGATATCCTGCCGCGTCCAGCTTCTGCCGGTTGAGGATCCGGAACTGCGTGAGGTGCAGATGGATCGGGTGCGCGTCTCCTGTCGTGTTCACGATCGTCCAGACCTCGGTCGTGTTCAGCTTCGGTCGCTCGATGCCGCCGGACCGAATTCCGCCGTTCTCTTCCATGAGGTTCAGGTTGTTGAGGAGGACGTCGACGGGGTTTCCGGTCGCCTGGTCGAGCACCTCGTTCAGGAACACGGTGCGGCTGTTGTCGATGGCCTGTGTGGACGGCGCCGGGACGGCAGGAGGACCACCCTGCTGACCGCGCAGGACCGTCGGCACTGGGCCCGTGAAGCCGGGGTTGCTCCCCACCGTGAACTGCATGATCGGCTTGAGGTCGTTGCTTCCCATCGGATAGGGGGCCTTGGCGTTGTTCATCCACCGGTAGGCGGTGCCCGCCTTGGCGTTCCGGAAGTCGATCAACAGGTCGTAGCGCTCGCCCGGCGCGATGAGAATCGAGGCGCCCGGGAGGGCGTTGATCGACACCGGCGAGTTGAGCAGGCCTCCGTCGGACCCGATCACGTAGATGGGGATCGGGGCGAGTTTGTCCTTGGCGTCGACGAGGGTCAGGTTGTAGAAGCGGGCGTTCGACCCGTCCAGCAGCCGGAACCGGTACAGCCCGCGGTCAACGTTCAGGTTCGGCCAGGCCTTGCCGTTCACGGTGGCCACGTCGTTGAAGGACTCCGGCGCCCAGACCGGGTGGTCGTCGGTCGTCTGTGTCGGGTACCACAGGGTTCCGTCGGCGTTGAACTGGCGGTCCTGTAGCACAATCGGGATCTCGTAGGGATTCTTCGGCTGCAAAACGTCCGTGTCTCCGTCAGAGCCGAGCGTGTCGAAGTTGCCGTTCGCCGGCAGGCCGAGCGGGTTGCCGGGCCGGCCGGTATCCCACTGGTCACGGATGAGGTAGAAGGCGGCGAGGCCGGCCATCGGGTTGAAGCGCGTGTCGGCCAGGGCGTGGTCGTGGTACCAGAGGGTCGTCGCCTCCTGGTCGTTCGGGTACTCGTAGGTGAACGATCCGTCCCCTCCCGCGTAGTCGTCGCTGTCGCCGACGATCGCCGGGCGGTAGATGTCGAATGGGCCGCCGTCGAACGCCACCGGAGTGTGGCCGCCGTGGAGATGCGTGGCCGTTGCCGGCGCGCACTCGTTCAGCAGCTCCGTCCCCTCGATCGTCGGGTCGAAGTAGGCGGCCAGCGGGTGGATCACCATCAGCCCGAGTGCCTGACACTCGGCCGGGGCCGACGGATCCTGCCCCTCCTGGTACAGCTTGTTCGTCACGGTCATGGAGACCGGGTTCCCCCGCCGGGCTTCGATGGTCGGGCCTAGATACGGGAACGAGACGTTGTCCGGGGCCGGGAAGCCCGAGGGCCAGAACCCGAAACTCGGCGTGGCCGGTAGCGGCTGGCCGCTCCTCAGCGTCCCGAATACGTGGGTGCCCACGAGCTCGTCGAGCCCGAACGCCCCGCCGGCCCGAGCGTCGACCTCCGGTGGAATCGGCAGCTGCTCGCTGAACATCCTGAGCGCCGGCGACCCGGCCGGCGCCGCCGCTTGAGCCGCTCCGGACAGACCAACGGTCGCGCTCATGGCCAGGGCGAGCGCGGCGAGCATGACCATCCTTGCCTTGTTGACGCATCTTGTTCTCATCGTTCCTCCCCTTTCGTCGAAGCGAAAGGGACTCACGGGAGTCCTTCCTCCTGAGTCTCTTGCCGCTCGTGGTCCGAGCGCCGACTTCGACGTCGCCGTGACCTGCAGCAACCTGGTGTTGCCGGGGAGTTCCGCAATAGCGTCATCGCCTACCTCCCACCCGCCACGGTGCGAAAGCCGCATCCGCACCACCACATCGAAACAAGTACGAAGCTACGCCTCGCCCAACCCGGACCCATCGGCGCATCCCACACGCAAGATGCGGCTTGTCCGCACCCGCCGCATCAGCTCGGTACGGCCGCCCCGACAGGGTTCGCCCGAGCGGTACGAAGATGTGCTGGTGGCGCCCCGCCGTATGCTGCTCGCGGGTAGGAGGCTCCCCGAGTAATAGGTCGAGCGCGTGCTCTCCTCAGCCAGCGGGCGATCGTCGAGGCGGAGGCGTCATAGACGCCGCGCTTGACGCCGGTCAGCGGCGGGCGACGACCGCGAACGTACGTGGCTCGAAATGGTCGACGACCTCGCGGAGCTTCGCCACGCGCTCCTGGTAGCCCGCCTGGGCGCGCCAGCTGCTCACGGCCTGGACGCTCTCCCACGGGCCGAAGCTGATGAAGCGCTGCGGATCGTCGACGTCGCGGAGGAGCATCGCCTGCGACGCGAGGCCCTGCCGCCTCGTCCAGTCCGCCCAGTCGCGCCAGCGCTCGACGAACTCGCTCTCCCTGCCTTCCTTCACCACCCAGCTCGTGTGCGTGTACGGCTTCGCCATGCCAAACCCCCTCGCTAGAACGCGTCCTTCGCCAGCTCGCGCGAGCGGTCCATCGCCGCCTGGATCGCGTTCAGGAACGCCGCGCGCACACCGGCTTGCTCGAGCTCCCGGATCGCGTTGATCGTCGTGCCGCCCGGGGACGTGACCGCCTCGCGCAGCTCGACCGGGTGCATCTTCTCGTCGCGGAGCAGCTTCGCCGTGCCGAACATCGTCTGCACGACGAGCTGCGTCGACGTCTCGCGCCCGAGCCCGAGCAGGATCCCCGCCTCGATCATCGCCTCGGCGAGCAGCGCGAAGTAGGCAGGGCCGGAGCCGGAGACCGCCGTGACCGCGTCCATGTACGGCTCGGCGACGCGCACGACAGCACCGAGGTGCGCGAGCGCCTCCTCCGCGAGCTGCAGGTGCTCGTCACCCGCATGCGCCCCGCCACAGATGCCGGCGATCCCCTCGTGAACCGTCGCCGGCGCGTTCGGCATGGCGCGAACGACGGGAATGCTGCCGCTGAGGTGTCGTTCGATCGCCGCGGTCGGGATCGCGGCCGCGACCGAGAGCACCGTCTGCTCCGGCGTGATGCGACCGCTCACCTCGGCGAGGAGCGCCTCGATGTCCTGCGGCTTCACCGACACGACGATCAGCTCCGCGCCGTCGACGGCCTCGGCGTTCTCGCGCGTCACCGGCACGCCGTAGCGCTCGCGAAGCTCGGCCAGCCGCTCGTCCCGGCGACCGGTGACCACGACGTCTCCGGGCTCGCGCCAGCCGGACGAGAGCAGCCCCGCGAGCAGCGACTCGCCGATCTTCCCGCCGCCGAGGATCGCGACCTTTCCCGCTGCAGCCATGCGCCGAGTGTAAGAGAATGCGCCGATGCTTCTCCGCGAGGTGCAGTACGCGCGGCCGAAGACCGTGGAGGAGGCGCTCGGGCTGCTGTCGGCGCACGACGGCGCGCGCCCGCTTGCCGGCGGCCAGACGCTCGTCAACGTGATGAAGGCGCGCGCGGCCTCCCCGGACGTTCTCGTCGACCTGCAGGACCTCGAGGCGCTGCGCGGCGTGCGCGACCTCGGCAACGGCTCGGTCGAGATCGGCGCCATGACGACGTATTCGCAACTCGTGAGCGACGAGGCCGCCGGCGCGCGGTCGATCCTCGGCGAGGTCGCCGCGACGATCGCGGACGTGCAGGTCCGGAACCGCGGCACGATCGGCGGCAACGTCTGCTCGAACGACCCGACGAACCACCTCCCGCCGCTCCTCGTTGCCCTCGACGCGACGTTCACGATCGTCGGGCCCGGCGGCGCGGAGCGGACCGTTTCCGCGGACGAGTTCTTCGTGGGCGTCTACATGACCGCCGCGGGGCCGGGCGAGCTGCTGACGAAGATCACGATCCCGCCCGGCGGCCAGGACGGCTTCGCCGCATTGACGATCGGCCGCGACGGCACGGGCATCGTCACCGCCGCCGCGTCGCTCAACGGCGGCGCGCGGGTCGTGATCGGCTGCGTGGACGCGGTCCCCGTGCGCGCGCGGCAGATGGAGGAGCGGATCGGCTCGGACTTCTCGGACGACAACGTGCGCCGAGCGGCGGAGGGACTCAGCGCGACGCTCGATCCGCCGGGCGACGTGCACGCGTCCGCGGACTACCGGCGGCATCTTGCCGAGGTGCTCGCCGTGCGCGCGGTCACGGCGGCGAGGGAGCGGCGCTGATGGACCCGGTCACGAGCCGGCGCATCAGCGTGACCGTCAACGGCGAGGTGATCGAGTACGACGTCGAGGCGCGGCGCTTGCTCGTGCACTTCCTCCGCGACGATCTCGACCTGACCGGAACGCACGTCGGCTGCGACACGGGCAACTGCGGCGCGTGCTCCGTTCTCTACAACGGCCGGCTGGCGAAGAGCTGCATGTTGCTCGCGATCCAGGCCGACGGTGCGACGGTCGAGACGGTCGAGAGCCTCGCGCGCAACGGCGAGCTGACGCCTCTCCAACAGTCCTTCTCCGACCACCACGCGCTCCAGTGCGGCTACTGCACGCCCGGGATGCTGATGAGCGCGACCGCGCTGCTCCGCGACAATCCCTCCCCGACGGAGGACGAGATCCGCAAGGCGATCCAGGGCAACATCTGCCGCTGCACCGGCTACGTGAACATCGTCGAGGCGATCAAGGCGGTGAAGCAATGACGAGACCGAGACGACGACGAAGCCGCTCGTCGTCGCGCCCGGCGAGACGAAGCCGGGCTTCGCGGGCACGAACGTTCCGCGCAAGGAGGACAAGCGGCTCGTCCAGGGCGAGGGCGTCTTCTTCGACGACATCAAGCGTCACGGCATGGGCTACGTGCACTTCGTTCGCTCGCCCTACGCGCACGCGAAGATCGTGTCGATCGACGTCTCGAAGGCGCTCGAGCTCGGCGGCGTGTACGGCACGCTGACCGGCGACGAGGTCGCGATCCTCACCGACCCGTTCTTCGAGCTGTCCGTCAAGCCGGGCGCCGACATCAAGGACTACGCGCTCGCGGTCGGTCGCGTGCGCCACGTGGGCGAGCCCGTCGTGGCGGTCGTCGCGTCGTCGCGCGAGCTCGCGCGCGACGCGGCCGAGCTCGTGGAGGTCGAGTACGAGCCGCTGCCCGCGCTCACGACGGCAGAGGACGCGCTGCGCAACGAGACGATCCTCCACGACGACGCGGGCTCGAACGTCGTCTGGTCGGGCGTCTTCGACTGGGGCGACTATGAAGGCGCCGTCGCCGAGGCCGACCACGTCGTGAAGATCGAGCGGCTGCACTTCGACCGGTTCTCGTCGACGCCGCTCGAATGCGCCGGCGTGCTCTGCGAGTACAACCGCGGCACCGGCCAGTGGACGCTCTACGGCAACCACCAGATGCCCGGCATCGGCGCGATCTGGATGGCGCCCGCGCTTCGCACCGGCATCGACAAGCTCCGCTTCGTCTCGCAGGACATCGGCGGCGCCTTCGGCAACAAGATCTGCCTGCACCCGCAATACGTCGCGTGCTGCCTGCTCGCGCGCAAGCTCAACCGGCCGGTGCAGTGGACCGAGTGGCGCACCGACCAGCACACGGCGAACGCGCACGGCAACGAGCGGACGTTCCTCGAGATCGAGGTCCCGGTAAAGGCGGACGGGACGCTGCTCGGGCTCAAGGTGCGCGCGCTCGACGACTGCGGCGCGTTCCCGCGCTACGAGCCGCTCGGCTGCATCATCTGGGCCCAGGTGACGCCGGGCTGCTACCGCTGGCGCAACATCCGCGTCGACTTCACGCAGGCGTGCACGAACAAGTCGCCGGTGTCGCCGAACCGCGGCTACTCGCGGATGCAGCACCTGTGGCTGACGGAGCGCGTGATCGACCTCGTCGCGCACGAGCTCGAGCTCGATCCAGTTGACGTGCGCAAGCGGAACTACGTGCGCGCCGAGGACATGCCGTACGAGACGCCGAACGGCTGCGTCTACGACTCGGGCGACTACGCGCGCGCGCTCGACGTCGCCCTCGACCTGATCGGCTACGACGAGCTCGACGCGAAGCGCGCCGACGCCGAGTCGCGCGGCAAGCTGCTCGGCTTCGGCATCGGCTCGACGCTCGACTCGGGCACGAACAACTTCGGCCAGTCGACGCTGCTCAACCCCGAGCTGCAGTTCTCCGGCAACAACGAGGTCGCGACGGTGAAGCTCGACATCTTCGGCGAGATCGTCGTCACGCTCGGCACGGTGCCGCAGGGGCAGGGGCACGAGACGACGGCGGCGCAGGTCGTCGCGGACATCCTCAACGTCACGCCCGACGACGTCACGGTGCGCGCCGGCCACGACTCCTACTGGAACTCGCACGCGGGCTTCTCGGGGACCTACGCGTCGCAGTTTGCGGTCACCGGCCTCGGGGCGGTGAAGGGCGCGACGGACAAGCTCGCGCACGAGATCAAGCGCGTCGCAGCGGGCGTGTTCGGCGCCACGCCGGACGACATCGAACTGGTCGAGGGGCAGGCACGGCTGAAGGCGAACGCCGAGGCGGCGATCCCGTTCATGGGGATCGGCGCGATCGTCAACGCGAACAACGCGATCCTCCCCGAGGACGTGCGCGACGTCACGTTGAACTGTCGCTACGTCTACGTGCCGCCGTTCCAGCTCCCCGACAAGGAGCGCAAGTTCGGCAACCTCACGCTGACGTACGCGTCGCAGGTGCACGTCGCCGTGGTCGAGATCGACCCGGAGACGGCCGAGTACGAGATCGTCGACTACGCGGCCGTCGACGACTGCGGCACGCGCATCCACCCGCAGATCGTCGAGGGGCAGGTGCACGGCGCGACCGCGCAGGCGCTCGGCGCCGCGACGCACGAGATCTTCGCCTACGACGAAGACGGCAACCTGCTGACGCCGAACTTCTACGACTACCACGTGCCGCACGCGCTCGACATGCCGCCGATGAAGAACGGCTACCTCGAGTCGCCGTCGCCGTTCACGCCGCTCGGGGCGAAGGGCATGGGCGAGGGCGGCGGCGCCGGAATCCACGCGGTGTGCGCGGCGCTTCAGGACGCGTTGTCGTCGCGCGGCAAGCCGACCGTCTGGCGCAGCTGCAATCCGTACCAGCAGGTGTGGGAGTACCTGAACGAGCCGAAGCGGCTCGTGGCGGTGACGTCGCCGTGAGGGTCGAGGGCACGCGCACGTTCGAGGCGCCGCGCGAGACGGTCTGGGAGGTTCTGAACTCGCCCGAGCGGATGGCGAAGCTGATGCCCGGCGTCCAGTCGTTCGACGTGAAGGACGACGCGCACTGGCGCGCGAACGTGAAGATCCCGCTCGGGCTCGGCGGCATGCGCATGACGTTCGATTTCACGAAGCTCGAAGAGCGTCAGCCCGAGTACGCGAAGCTTCACGCGAAGGGCAACGGCGTCGGCGCGATCGTCAGCATGGACACGGCGTTCGACCTCGCCGAGGCCGACGGCGGCGGCACGCAGATGAAGTGGCAGGCCGACGTGAAGATCGCCGGGCCGGTGGGCTCGATGGGTCAGCGCGTGCTGCAGCCGATCGTCAACCAGCAGGTGAACAACGTCCTCGGCGCGCTCGACAAGCAGGTGCAGGAGGCTGCGGCGGCATGAGCGAGCACCGCGATCTCGGCGGCTCGAGCGACGCGGCAGGCGAGGCGGGCGGAGGCTCGGAAGCGGAGCCGCGCACGGACCTCGAGGTGAAGGACGCGGGCCCGCCCGCCGAGGGTCCGGCCGATCCGGAGGGGACGAGCGGCGCCGAAGAGGGAATCAGTCCCTGGGCACCCGAGGCGTACGACGAGGACGCCGAAGGGCCGACGCAGTCCGCCGACGGCGACGCGTGATGCCGTAGCCCGGGCGGGAGGCGCTGCCTTCGGTTGACTTGCCGCCGCCGCGAGGAGGAGTATCGGAGGCGATGTCCACGACGCGTCGGCGTGAGGCCGGCTGACCGGAGGTGGGAACGTTGCAACGCATCTTGGAGCGCCGGCCGAGGCCGGCGACCATCGTCGCGCTCGTCGCGCTTTTCGTCGCTCTCGGCGGCACGGGGTACGCGGCATTCGCGGTGCCGAGGAACAGCGTCGGCTCGGCGCAGGTGATCAACGGCTCGCTGCAGAAGAGCGACCTCTCGAAGCGCACGGTCGCGGCGCTGAAAGGGAACCGCGGCCCGCGCGGGCTCCGGGGACCGAGCGGCGGCCAGGGCCCGACCGGCGCGCAGGGCTCCGCGGGCGCTCAGGGGACGACCGGCGCGACCGGGCCCGCCGGCCCACAGGGCGCGACCGGCCCGCAGGGGGTTCAGGGCCTGCCGGGTCCGACGGCCGTGTGGACCGGATACGGATACCCGTCCGGCACGACGAGCGTCGTCCCGTCGACCGGAGGCGCCGTGGCGCATCTGACGTTCACGTCGGCCCAGGCGGGCTTCGCGCTCGTCAACGCGCACTTCGGGATGCGCGTGCGCAATAACAACCCGACGACGCTCGTCGACTGCCGCGTGATGATGCAGATCGCGCCGGCGGCCGGCCAGCCCGACCCGGCGGGGCCGGGCTTTGCCGATCAATGGATCAACGGGAACCTTCCGACCGAGCAGGGTGGCGGGACGTATCTGCAGCTCAGCTCGTCGACGGCGCGCGTGCTCCCGGTCGCCGCGGGCACGAATATCGTCTACCTCGACGGGAAGACCGACTGCGTGCAGGTTCTGCTCGGCCCGCTGACGATGACGGCGACCCTCGTTCAGAGCAACCCGGATGCGACGCTGACCTTCCCGTAGCCCGTCACCTGACGCGCTGCAGGACGCGGCGCGGATTGCCGCCGGTGTCCGCGTGGACGGCGGCGGCATCCGCGTCGGCGGCACCTCGGCGCTCGAGCAGGCGCGCGACGTCGTCGACCGTCAGCGGACGGAGGCGGAGGAGGTGATGCGCGGAGTGCTCCGCGAGGACGGCGAGGGGCTTCGGCGTCGCCTCGTCCTCGATGTACGTGCCGACGATGGCGAGGTGCAGCTCCGCCAGCTCCCCTGCCAAGAAGTCGAGGAGGAGCAACGACGGCTCGTCCGCGTTGTGCAGGTCGTCGAGGACGAGGAACACCGCCTGCGCCGCCGACGCGGCGCGCAACGCGGACGCGACCTCGACGAACAGGCGGAAGCGCCCGCTCTCGGACTCGGCCGGGCTCAGATCCGGCAGCTCCGCAGCGAGGGGCCGCAGCGCCTGTGACCACAGCCAGTACGCGGGCGCACCCTCCGCCTTCGTGCTGCGCCCCCAGAGCACGCGCAGTCCGGCGTCCTTCGCGCGGCTCGCGACCTCGTCGGCGAGCCGCGTCTTGCCAAGGCCGCTTTCGCCGCTGACGAGGAAGAGGCGCCCGCGACCGGCGGCGGCGTCGTCGAGCGCGGCCGAGAGCTCGCCGACCTCGCGGTCGCGTCCGACGAAGACGCCGGCGGCGCGCCGCCCCGGCCGTGCCTGACTCGTGCCGAGGTCGAGCGAGGAGTCCTGGCGGAGGATCGCCTGCTCGAGCTCCTGGAGCCTCCGGCCCGGCTCGATCCCGAGCTCCTCGACGAGTGCTGCGCGCGCCTCGCGGTACGCCTGCAGCGCCTCGGCCTGCCGGCCGGAGCGGTACAGCGCGAGCATCAGTTGACCGCGCAGGTGCTCGCGCAGGGGATGGCGGGCGACGACCGCCTCCAGTTCCGGCACGAGCGTGTCGTGCGCGCCGAGCGCGAGGTCGGCGTCGACGCGCGCCTCGAGCGCGCCGGCGTGAAGCCCGTCGAGCCGTGCCAGCTCGGCTCGCGCGAAAGGCTCGGCCGCGAACTCCGCGAGCGGAGCGCCGCGCCAGAGCGCGAGCGCCTCCACGAGCGCCGCCCGCGCTCCGGCCGCGTCCGACGCCGCGAGCAGGGTGCGTCCCTCGGACGCAAGCTGCTCGAACCGCGGCAGATCGAGGTTGCTCGCGTCGGCGGCGACGAGGTAGCCGCCCGGCCGCGTCTGCACGACGTCTTCCGGCGCGAGCGTGCGGCGAAGCCTCGATACGTGAATCTGCAGCGCTTTCGACGCGTCGGCGGGGGGCCCGTCGCTCCAGAGGGCCTCGATCAACCGGGTCGAGTCGACGACCTCGTTCGCGTCGAGGAGCAGGATCGAGAGCAAGGCGCGCTGCTTGCCGCCGGTGAGCGCGATCGGGCCGTCGACGCCCTCGACCTCGAGCGGGCCCAGGATGCGGAACTTCACGCCCGGCGACGCTAGCCGTCGCGTAGCCGGCGTGCAACCGGAGCGAAACCGCGCCGCAGGCCCCCGCTCGTCAGGTGGGTAAGCGACCGCGAAGGACGGTCGAAACGAAAGGAAGAATCGATGAAGCGTCTGGCCCTCATCAGTTTCATCATCGGAACGGCTCTCGCGCTCGTGCCCGTCGCCTCGTCGATGGTTCTCTCCGACGGCAGCGGCAGCGGCGGCGGCGTGGCGGCTGCTCCGGGCGGCGTCGACCCGGCGATCCAGGCCGTGCTGCTTCGCGGCAAGGCTCTCGCGCAGTTCTACGACACGGGCGCCGTCGTGACGTCGCCGGCGAACATCCCGCTCACCGGGAAGGCGCTGGCCGACTTCTACGACACCGGCGCGATGGTCACATCCGGTTCGGCGCAGCCGACCGCCGCGACCTCGAAGCCGATCGACTCCGCGACGCAGGCGGTCATTCTCCGCAGCAAGGGTCTCGCCGACTACTACGGCGCGAACGGCGTCACCTTCCACACCGACGTCCTCGGCGGGAACGGCGGCTCCTCCGCGGTGCCGACTGCGGCCGGCGACTCGTTCGACTGGAGCCCGCTGCTGGCGGCAACGCTCGCCGGGATGCTTCTCCTCGCGGCCGCGGCAGCCGTGATCACCAGGCGGAAGCACCATCTGAGCTACTGAGCTTCAGCTCAACGGGGGAGGCGATGAGCGGGCCGCAAGGCCCGCTCGTCGCGTGGAGTTCCATCCACCGGGTTTCAATGGCTCCGCTCAAGCAGATGATCGGGGTACGGCAACTTCGATACGGGAAGTAGTTCACGAAGAAGCTGCTTGCCGTGCTCGCGGCGCTCGTCACGGTGGCCGTCGCAGGGCCCGCGTTCGGCGATCCGCCCGGCCCCGGCGACAAGCAATGCGTCCCGGGTCAGAACAACGTCGTGGAGGCCCCGGAAACTCCGGGACCGGAGACCAGAACGGCGCGCCGTTGAAGGCACCGCCTTCCTGCCCCGGCAACGACCACTAAGTAGCGGCCTAGCGCTCGAGGGGCTGACCGCAGCAGCCGCTCACGCCGCGTTCGACATGCGAGGATCGCTGCGTGCCGCCCTTCCGCATCGGGGTCATGCAGCTGACGATGGAGCCGGTCGGCGAGATGCTCGCGACCGCGCGCCTGCTCGACGAGACCGGCTTCGACACGATCTTCCTCGCCGAGGCGTATCCCTGGTGGCGCAAGCACCAGATGGAGGCGCGTTCGTCGACGGGCGTGTCCGCGCTGATGGCCGCGCAGACGTCGCAGCTGACGATCGCCTGGGGGATCATCTCGCCGTTCACGCGCCACCCGGTGCAGGTCGCGATGGACGCGCGCGTCGTGCAGGAGCTCGCGCCGGGGCGCTTCATCCTCGGCTTCGGGACGTCGAAGATCTTCCTCAACAACGCGCTCATGCAGACGAACAAGACGCTCGGGCCGATGCGCGACGCGGTCGCGATCGTCCGCGGCGTGCTCGGCGGCGATGCGTTCCGCTACGAGGGCGAGACGTGGAGCGCCGACGTGCCGGCGATGGACGCCGACGCTCCGCACGAAGTGCCGCCCGTCTACGTCGCGGCGACCGCGCCGAAGATGCAGGCGCTCGCCGGCGAGATCGGCGACGGCTGCCTCACGCCGTCGATCACGACGCCCGCATTCGTGCGGTACACGCGCGACAACGTCAAGGCGGACATCGACATCGGCTGCACGGTCGTCGCGTCGATCGGGGAGGATCGCGACGAGGGGCGCGAGGGCGCACGCGAGATCGCCGGCATGTACCTCGCGAACAAGGTGCAGAACATCAAGGGCGCTGCCGACACGCTGCTCGACCTCGCGAACATCGACGTGGAAGAGATCCGTCCGGTCGCGGACGCGATGGAGCGTGGCGGTCGGCTCGCTGCGAAGGAGCAGGTGACCGACTCGATCCTCGACCGGTGCAAGCCGATCGCGGGGACGCCCTCCGACTGCATCGAGGCGATCGAGGAGTACCGCGAAGCCGGTTGCACGCACGTCATGCTCGAGCTGTGGGGCGCCAAGCGGCACGAGCAGATCCGGCTGTTCGCCGAGAAGGTGCTGCCGCAGTTCCGCACGTGAGCGCGATCGATCCCTTCGAGTCGAAGTGGCAGGCCTGGAAGCCGCTTGACGTCGCACGCCTGCTCGAACGCGTCAAGGCTCCCTGGTACGTCGCCGCGGGCTGGGCGCTCGACCTCTTCCTCGGCGGCGACCATCGCGAGCACGATGACCTCGAGATCGCGGTTCCCAACACGCGTTTCGACGAGGTCGCGGAGGTGCTCGGCGACCTCGAGATCTTCCTCATCACCGACAAGACCGAGGCAACGCCGCTCGCGGAGGCGCGCGACCGCTTCTTCGACACGCACCAGACCTGGGTGCGGGAACCCGCCTCGGGGTTCTGGCGCTTCGACGTCTTCCGCGAGCCGTCCGAAGGCGGTACGTGGATCTGCCGGCGAGAGCCTGCCATCCGACTCCCGTACGAGCGCCTGATCGAGCGGACGGATGACGGGATTCCCTACGGCGCGCCCGAGGTGATCCTCCTGATGAAGGCGAAGCACGCGCACCTGGAGAAGAACGAGCGCGACCTCGCCGCGGCGCTGCCGAGGCTCGAGACGGAACGCCGCGTCTGGCTCCGCGACGCGGTCGCGCGCGTACATCCCGGGCACAAGTGGCTGGACGTCCTGTGATCGACCGCGCGCGCCTCGTCGACCTGGCATTGCGGCTCGTGTCGACGCCGTCGTTCACGGGCTCCGAGGAGGCAGCGGCCGCCTTGATGCGCGACGAGCTCGAGTCGATCGGCCTGCAGACGCAGTGGCAGCAGGTCGAGGACGGCCGCGCGAACGTCCTCGGCACGTGGGCGGGGACCGGCGGGGGGCCGACGCTGATGTTCAACGGGCACCTCGACACGTCGTACTCCGGGCGCGAGCCGTGGCTGCAGGGCATTCCCGGCTTCCAGCCCGAGGGGTTCGAGCGCGACGGCCGCATCTACGGGCTCGGCATCTCCAACATGAAGGGCGCGGTCGCCTGTTACGTCGAAGCGGTGCGCGCGCTGCAGGACGCGGGCGTGCGTCTGCGCGGCGACGTGTTGATCGCGGCCGTTGCGGGCGAGATCGAGAAGACGCAGCAGGGGGACGCGCAGGGAGCGGAGTTCCGCGGCTACGCGGCCGGCTCGCGCTATCTCGTCACGCACGGCGGCGTCGCCGACATGTGCATCCTCGGCGAGCCGACCGAGAACAAGCTCGTGCTCGCGCATTTCGGGTCGCTCTGGCTGCGTCTCTCGACGCACGGGCCGTTCATGCACACGGCGTTCAGCGCGGGGCGGCGCGAGGCGAACTCGATCCTGCGCATGCGCGTCGTGCTCGACGCGGTGCTCGAGTGGCTGCATCGCTGGGAGCACGAGATGTCGTACGGCGACGTGCGCGGTGTCGCGAACGTGGGCGCCATCGAAGGCGGGTTCGGCTGGCGGGTCTCGCGTACGCCGCACCGCACGGATCTCTTCGTCGATCTGCGCGTGCCGCCGGACGTGCCGATGGCGGACGCGCGGCGGAAGGCGCTCGAGTTCGCGCGCTCGCTCGACGGGGTGGACGCGGAGGTGTACGTGACCGCGCCCGGCGCGGAGATCGCTGCGGACCATCCGCTCGTCGGTGCATTGGATCAGGCGCACCAGGAGGTGTTCGGCGCGGCGCCCGAGAGTGACGTCACACGCTGGTTCTCCGACGCATCGGTGCTGACGCGCTACGGGATCCCGACGGTGAACTACGGAACGTCCTCGGGGCTCCCCGACGCGGAGCTGGGTGAGAATCTCGCCATCGACGGGCTCGTGAAGACCGCTGAGGTGTACGCGCGCGCCGCAATGAGCGTGTGCGAGCTCGCATGAGCAGGGGCGTCTCGACTGCGCCACGGCGGCTGTGGACGAATCGTCACAACGCCGCAACGGTGTCTGACACCGATCGGGGCGGAGACACGTCTCGGCCGACGGGGTCGCGGTGCGCCGAACCGCTCCACGCCGTGCCTGGCACCACTCATGGGTGTCTGACACCTCGTGACGTCCCGTCCGGACGCGGCGCAGGAGAATCTCCGGCGCCGTGACCGACGACGTATACACGCTGCCGCCCGACCTCCCGGCGCCCGTGGACGACGGCGCGGCCGATCATCTGCTCGGCACGATGCTGCCGCAGATCACGCTCGAGTCGTCGCAGGGCCCGGTGTCGATACGTCAGCTGAGCCGCGAGCGACTCGTCCTGTACATCTATCCGCGCGCAGGTCGACCGGGGCGGCCGTCGCTGCCCGGCTGGGACGACATCCCGGGTGCGCGGGGCTGCACGCCGCAGTCGTGTGCGTTCCGCGACCACGCGGCGGAGCTTGCAGAGCTCGGCGCGAGCGTTGCGGGGCTGTCGGCACAGACGCTCGACGACCAGGTCGAGTTCGCGGAGCGGAACCACATTCCCTATCCGGTGATCGCGGACCCGGAGCTGCGCTTCGGCGCGGCGCTGCGGCTGCCGACGTTCGAGGCGGGAGGCGTGACGCTCTACAAGCGGATCACGCTCGTCGCCGAAGCGTGCGCGATCGCCAAGCTGTTCTACCCGGTCTTCCCGCCGGACAAGAACGCCGAAGAAGTTGCCGTGTGGCTGCGAGGGCGCACGTGAAGCTCGTCACGTTCGACGACGGCAGGGTCGGCCGCGTCGACGGCGACACGGTCGTCGAGCTGGACGTCCCGTCGACGCGTGAGTACTTCGAGCGCGGCGGCGCGGACGACGCGGGCCGCGAGCATGCGCTCGCCGACGTGAAGCTGCGCGCGCCGATCGTCCCGAAGAAGTTCTTCCACACGGCGGGCAACTTCCGCGAGCACGAGGACGAGTCGAAGCGCGTCGACTGGTCGCACGAGATCGCGCCTTGGATCGTCTTCTTCCAGAACGTCGACGCGATCGTCGGGCCGGACGACCCGGTCGTCTACCCGGAGCATCTGACCGAGGAGCTCGACTACGAGCTCGAGCTCGCGGTCGTGCTCAAGAAGGGCGGCAAGTGGTTCTCGCCCGACGAGGCGGCCGACTACATCGGCGGGTACGTGATCTTCAACGACATCACGGCGCGTGACATCCAGCGGCGCGAGATGCGTTCCGGCGTGTTCTCGTTCTGCAAGGCGATCGACACGTTCTGCCCGCTCGGGCCGTGGATCGTGACGCCGGACGAGGTGCCGGACCCGCACGACCTGCGGATGGAGCTGCGCGTGAACGGCGAGGCGCGGCAGACGTCGCACAGCGGGAACATGAGCGTGACGATCCCGGAGATCCTGTCGCACTACTCGGCGCTCGGCTACTCGCCGGGCGACGTGCTGTCGACCGGGACGGTGAGCGGCGTCGCGGGGTTCAGCGAGGATGCCGCGTCGCTCTACCTGAAGCCGGGCGACGTGATCGAGGCGGAGATCGAGCGGATCGGGGTCCTGCGCAACCCGGTCGTGTCCTGGCAGGAGGCGCACGGCGAGCCTGCGCCGGCGCGCGTGCAGTGGTGAACGGCGCGCGGCTGCGGACGGGCCTTCGCCCGCACCCCCACCCTGGGTGGGGGCCGTTCCCGCCGTCCCGCGGCGGTCGACGCTACCTCGAAACGGCGCACCCGGTCGTGCCGAGTTCGTATCGATTCTCCGCACGCGCACGCCCCGCGCAAGCCGACGACGACGCGTTGTGAGCTGGCCGCGCGACGTCGCGAAGCTCGAGCGCGTCCGCGCGCTCATGGCCGAGGAGGACGTCGACGCACTCGTCGTGCGTGCGCCCGACAACGTCCTCTACCTGTCGAACTTCCTGCCGATGAAGGGCTACGACATCGTCGTCTTCCCGCGCGAGGGCGAAGCGACGTTGGTCGCGCTCGAGCCGTCGCTCGACGACGCACGCCGTACGGCCTGGACGGATGACGTCCGCCTGTTCAAGGGATACGACGAGCGCGATCCGCGTCCTCCGACGGCGCGTGCCCTCGAGCTCGCGCAGAAGGTCTGCCGCGAGCGCGGGCTCGAGCGCATCGGGCTCGAGCTGAGCCAGGGCACGCAGACGGCGGACCGCATGCTCGGCGAGCCGACGACGCCGACCGCCGCGCTTTTCGAGGCGTTCGCGAACCGCGTCGATGCGAGCGCGCTCCTCGCGCAGGCCCGCGCGATCAAGACGGAGCAGGAGATCGAGCGGATGCGGCTCGCGAACGAGCTTGCGGCGCTCGCTCTCGAACGCGTCAAGGAGAGCCTCCGTCCCGGGATGACGGAGGCGCAGGCGGCCGCCGAGTGGGAGGGCGCCGTGCATGCGATCGGCACCGGGTACGAGAACAAGGTCGAGAACGCGCGCGGCTACTCGCTGGTGTGGTCGGGCCCCGGCATCAAGACGTTCACGGCGACGAGCGACCGCCCGATCTCCGAGCACGAGCCGACGCTGTTCGAGATCTGGGTCAGCGCCGACGGCTACTGGTGCGACCACACGAAGAACCTCTGCCCGGGCGAGCTCGATCCGCGCTACGCGGAGCTCGAGCAACAGCTGCTCGGCATCTACGACGACGCGGTCGCGCACTGCCGGGACGGCGCCGACCTCGCGGAGCTCGACCGGCTCGTCCGCAAGGGCATCTCGGACGCCGGATACCCGGGCCAACCGTCGCACCCGATCGCGCACGGCGTCGGAGCGCGCGCGCACGAGCCGCCGTACGCGCATCAGGCCGGCACGGGCACGATCCGCCGGAACATGGTGCTCGCGATCGAGCCCGGCATCTACTGGGAGGGCGGCGGCGGCCTGCGCGTCGAGGACAACTGGCTGATCACCGACGGCGCGCCCGAGAAGCTGTGCCGCTTCCCAGACGGGATCGTCCGCACGTGAGCGTCCCGCCGGACAAGCTCTACCTCGGCGATCTGAACGCCCACGCGCTCGGCGACCGGCCACGCCGGCACGTCGGGCTCTACGACACGACGCTCCGCGACGGCGAGCAGGCCGTCGGCGTGGCGCTCGACCCGGAGCAGAAGCTCGAGATCGCGCGCCTGCTCGACGGGCTCGGCATCGACCGGATCGAGGCCGGCTTCCCGCGCGTGTCCGCGGACGACGCGCGCGCGATCCAGCTCATCGGCGACGCAGGACTCGACGCCGAGATCTGGGGCTTCTCGCGCGCGGTTCCCGCCGACGTCGAGGCGCTGATCGAGCTCGGCCTGCATCACTCCGTAATCGAGGCGCCGGTCTCAGACTTGAAGCTGAAGGCGTACGGCGTGGAGCCCGACGTGATGCTCGAACGCATCCGCAAGGCCGTCTCCTTCGCCGTCGAGCACGACATCACGGTCGCGTACTTCGGCGTCGACGGCACGCGCGCCGACCTGAGCTTTCTCGAGCGCGTGTACAAGACCGCCGTCGAGGCGGGCGCGCGCGAGGCGGTGGTCGTCGACACCCTCGGCGTCGCGACACCGGAGGCGGCTGCGTACCTGATCGATCAGGTGCGCAGCTGGGTCGACGTACCGATCCACTGGCACGGCCACAACGACTTCGGCCTCGCCACCGCCGCTGCCGTGGCCGCCGTCAACGCGGGCGCGACATGGATCCACGGCACGATCAACGGCATGGGCGAGCGCGCCGGCAACGCGAGCCTTCCGGAGGTCGCGCTCGCGCTCGGCGCGCTCTACGGCGTGGACACGAACCTGAAGCTCGAGCGGGCGCGCGAGGTATCGGAGCGCGTCCGGGACCTTGCCGGCTCTGCGTTCGAGCCGTGGAAGCCGCTCGTCGGCGAGACGCTCTTCCGCCGCGAGTCGGGCGCCGTTGCGTCGCAGTTCCACGACCCTCCGTCGATCGAGCCGTACGCGGCCGATCTCGTCGCCGCCGACCGCGTGCTCGTGCTCGGCAAGAAGTCGGGCCTCGACTCGATCCGGATCAAGGCGGCCGAGCTCGGCCTCGACGTTCCGGAGGAGAAGCACGCAGACCTCCTCGCGCGCGTCAAAGAGCTCGGCGCGAAGAAGCGCGGCCTCGTCAGCGACGAGGAGTTCCGCCAGCTCGCCGCGACGCTCTGAAGCGCGGCAGCGAGAACTCGCGCCCGCGCGTCAGGCCCCGCGGCAGGAAGATCAGCACGATCACCATGAACGCCGCGACCGCGACCATGCGCGTCCCGTCCGGTGCATGCAGCCAGCTCACGGCGCCGTTCTCCGCGTCGCCGAGGAACGAGTCGAGCCCGCTCACGAGCAGTGCGCCGACGACCGCGCCCCAGAGGCTGCCCGCGCCGCCGACGACCAGCATCGCCAACGACAGGAACGTGAAGTCGAGGAAGACGTCCTGCACGTTGATCGTCCCCTGGAAGTGCACGAACAGCGCGCCGGCGAAGCCGGACAGCGCACCCGAGAGGACGAACGCCCACAGCCGCTGCCGGTGGACGTCGATGCCCGCGGCCTGCGCGGCGAACGGGTCCTCGCGCGCCGCACGGAGCTTCCGCCCGAGCGGGCTCAGCTGATACGCGAACGCGGCGCACGCGACGGCGATCGCGCCGATCGTCGCCTGCCACAGGTCCGTCGTCTCCGGCACCGTCGACAAGGTCAGAGGCCCGGGGCCGATCTTCTCCCAGTTCCGCACGATGTTCTGCGTGATCTCGAGCACGGCGAACGTTGCGATTCCCGCGGCGAGCCCCGAGAGGCGCATGAGCGGAATACCGACGAGCAGCGCGAACACGGCGCCGGCCGCTGCGGCGATCGCGAGCGAGCCGGCGTTCCCGACGGAGTGGTCGCGGATGACCGAGAACACCTGCGGCAGGACGCTCGGCTTCGCGTCGGCGGGCACGGTGAGCTCGCCCGCGGCGTACGCGCCGACGATGAAGAAGCCGATCTGCCCGAACGAGAGGACGCCCGAGTTGCCGACGAACACGTAGAGCGCGATGACGATCGCCGCGAAGATCAACGCGTTCTCGAGCTCGATCGCGCGGACGTCCGTGAGGAAGCTGCCGGCGAAGCCGACGAGCGCGAGCACCGTCACGGGGCCGAGCAGTGCGATCGCGTTCGCGCGCGTCACACGCGCTCCACCGCGCTGCGCTCGCGCCGCACGAACAGGCCGTCCGGTCGCAGGAGCAGCACGAGGATCACGAGCGCGAACACGGCAGAGTCGAGATAGACGCCGCTCGTGAACGGCCACGCGCCCGTGCTCGGCAGGTAGCCGTTCAGCAGCCCCGTTGCGAAGCCGATTGCGAACCCGCCGAGCGTCGCGCTCCACAGCCGGTCGATCCCGCCGACGACGACGCCGACGAGCACGATGATCGTGTCGCGCAGCGCGTAGTCGGACGTGACGTACGGCGTCTCGACGGTCATGACGACGGCGACGATCGCCGCGATGACGCCGGAGAGGAGCACCGCGAGCGAGATCACGGCGTTCGCGCGCACGCCGAGCAGCCGCGCCGTCCGGAAGTCGGCCGCCGCTGCGCGCATGTGCAGGCCGAGGACCGTGCGGTTCAGGAGCAGCAGCAGCAGCGCGAGCGTGACGGCGGCGACGACGATCGCGACGATCCAGATCCAGCGCACGATCAGCCGCCCGTCCCCGATCGGGCCGTTCAGCCCGGTGAGCGTCCCGACGGTCTTCCCGAGCACGCCGAGCCTGAGCGTCGCGATGCTCTGCAGCAGGAAGCTGATCGCGAACGTCGCCACGAGCATCGTCGCCGGCGATGCGCCGTGGCGCCGAAGCGGCCGGAACGCGACGAGGTCCATCGTCATCGTCAGCGCGATCACGACCGCGAAGCAGACGAGGATGCTCAGGACCGGGTCGAGGTCGTTCGTCAGAGCGAGCGCGTAGGCGCCCGCCATCACGAGTTGCCCGTACGCGAAGTTGACGAGCCGCAGCACGCCGAAGACGAGCCCGATCCCGACCGCCATCAACGCGTACACGGCGCCCGTTGCCGTCGCGTCGATCAGCGTCTGGACGGTCGTCACGAGCCGAAGTACGCGGCGATCAGCCGCTCCGTGTCGCCCGCATCTCCAGGCCCGAACGTCGTCGTCAGCTCACCGTTCGAGAGCACGTAGCTGCGGTCGGCGAACGCCACGGTCCGCTGCGCGCGCTGCTCGACGAGCAGAACCGGCACGCCGCGCTTGCGGATCTCGCCAAGCGCTTCGAAGACGACGTCGACGAGCTGCGGCGCGAGACCGAGCGACGGCTCGTCGAGGAGCAGCACGTCCGGACGCGCGACGAGGGCGCGCGCGATCGCGAGCTGCTGCTGCTGTCCGCCCGAGAGCGTCCCGGCTTGCCGCGACGCGAACTCTTCCACGATCGGGAAGAGCTCGTGCACCCACGCGATGTCGGCCGCGCGGTGCTCGCCGACGCGCGAGCGCCGCGCCGCGAGGCCGAGGCGCAGGTTCTCGCCGACTGTCAAATCCGGGTAGATGCGCCGGCCCTCCGGCACGAGCGCGATGCCGGACCGCGCGACGGCCTCCGGCGCGCGCCCGCGGATCGACGTGCCGCCGAGCCGGATCTCACCGGCGTGCAGCGGGACGAGGCCCATGATCGCGTGCAGCGTCGTCGACTTGCCCGCGCCGTTCGGGCCGATCAGCCCGACGATCTCGCCGCGCTCGAGCCGCAGGTCGAGACCGCGCACCGCCGCGACGGCGCCGTAGCGCACCTCGACGCCGCTCAGCTCGAGTACGGCTCCGCTCACTGCTCTTCCGGCCTCACTGCTCGACCGGCGCCTCGCCGAGGTACGCGGCGGTGACGTCGAGGTTCGCCCGGATCTCCGCAGGCGCGCCCTCGGCGAGCGTCCGCCCCTGGTCGAGCACCTGGATCCGGTCGCAGACGTCCATCACGAGCGCCATGTTGTGGTCGATGAGCAGCACGCCGGCCTCGTGCTCGTCGCGCACCGACCGCACGACCGCCGCGAATTCGGGCACCTCGGCCTCCGGCAGCCCTGCGGCGGGCTCGTCCAGCAGCAGGAAGCGCGGCTCCGTCGCGAGCGCGCGCGCAACCCCGAGCTTGCGCTCGTCCCCGTGCGCGAGGCTCCCGGCCGGCTGCGCGCCGCGCTCCTCGAGCCCGAGCAGGCCGAGCAGCCGCGCCGCGCGCTGCCGAGCCGCGCGCGGACGAACGCCCGAGCCGAGCGCCGCGACCTCGACGTTCTCGCGCACGCTCAACTCCCTGAACGAGCGGCTGTGCTGGAACGTCCGCGCGAGACCACTCCGCCCGCGGCGGTGCGGGCTCCACGACGTGATGTCGCGTCCCCCGAGCTCGACGGAGCCGGCCGAGGGGAAGTCGAAGCCGCTGAGCACGTTGACGAGCGTCGTCTTGCCGGCGCCGTTCGGCCCGATCAGCCCGAGGACCTCATGGCGACGCAGCTCCAGCGTGACGCCGCGGAGCGCGTGCACGCCCGCGAAGAAGCGCGAGACGGCGGCGGCCCGGAGAGCGTCCCCGGGCCGCCTGTCGTCGTTCGGTTCCCCCACGTCGCCGGTTACGGGAGCGTGACCACCTTCTTGGTCTTCCACATGCGCAGATACGTCTCTTTGTTGTTCTGCACCTTCATGATCCGCCACGGCCGACCGCTGACGCTGTGCAGCTTCGCCGAGTACGAGACCGGCCCGGAGATCGTCGGCTGATTGCGGAAGCTCTGGAACGCCGCCGCGAGCTTTGCGCCGTTCGTCGAGCCTCCCGTCTTCTTCAGCGCCGCCGCCAGCAGGTCGATCGTCGCTGCGCCGAGCGCGAAACTGGCCGTGTACGGCACCTTCTTCGCCGTGAGCAACGACTTGAGCAGCGAGTTGACAGCCTTGTTCGGGTCGTCGCCGAACGAGGACGCGTAGTTGTTGACGTAGTACTCGGTCACCTTCGGGCTCTTCGGGTTCCAGTACGTTCCGTCGCCGCCCCAGGAGTTGATGATCGGCGTCTTGTTGCCGGCGCTGCGGATGCCGCCGACGAACTGTGGCAGCTCGCCGAACGCGGTCACGAACGAGATCACGTCGGCCTTCATCGGCGCGACCTTGCTGATCACGTTGCCGATCGTCTTGTCTCCGGACGAGAACGCCTCGCGGTCGACGATCTTTCCGCCGAGCTCCTGGAAGCGCTTCGCGAAGGCGTCGGAGACGTTGCGGAAGTAGACGAGCGCGTTGTCCTTGACGACGATCGCGCTCCGCCAGCCCCGCGAGTACGCGTACTCGGCGTCGGCCGAGCCCTCGTCCTGCGCGGTGCTGCCGACGGTGAACGCGAGCTTGCCCTTCGCGCCGAAGCGCTGCGGGCCCATCTGGTCGGTGGTCGTGCACGGTGCGATCGTGAGCAGGCCCTTGTTGAGGAACTCCTGCGTCGCGGCGGCGCCGTACTCGACGTCGCAGGTGTCGAGCGCGATCTTCGCCCCCTGTTGGATGAGCTGTGCGGCGCAGGACTTCTGCCGCTTGAGCTGGTGGTTGCAGACCTTGATCTGGAAGTGCGGCCCGCCGTTGCGCGCCAGCTTCGCCGCCTCGATCTGCGCGCCAGCGAGCGCCGGTGAGTCGAACGGCTTCATGCTGCTCGTCAGGTCGACCGCCGCCCCGATCACGATCGTCTGCGCGTTCGTTGTGTTGGCGCGTCCGGTAGCGGTCGTCGCCGCCCCCGTCACTGTCGACGCCGCTGCCAAGACCCCCAGCACGGCGATGATCCAACGACTCGATCTCTTCATCTGCCCTCCTCGAAAAGGTGTCCGCCGGAGTGACCTTACGCTTCGTTACTAGGCGCGTTCAACGTCGTCGGTTTAGCCTCGCGTGATGCGCCTGTCGATTTGCGAGTTCACGACCATGACGTCGACCTTCGAGGAGGACCTCGCCGCGTACAGCGCCGCGGGCGTGGAAGGCATCGGCGTGTGCGAGTTCAAGCTCGGCGACCGCTCGGCGGCGCGGCTGCGTGAGAGCGGCTTGCGCGCAACGCACTGCATCCCGTCGGTGCCATCGATCCTGCCGCTGCCGCTCATGGAGGGGCCGAAGAATCCCGAGCAGCGGGTCGAGTCGCTCTGCGCGAGCGTTCGGCGGCTCGCGGAGCTCGACCCGGTCTGCGTCGTGTTCCTCACCGGGCCCGGCGACGAGCATGTTGTGGTCCGCGAAGGCGTCCGCGCCGTCGCCGCGGCGGGGAACGAGGCCGGCGTGCGCGTCGCGCTCGAGCCCGTCCATCCCTCGCAGGCCGAGGTGTTCTCGTTCGTGCACACGATCCCGGACGCGCTCGAGTTGATCGGCTCGGAGCCGGTCGGGATCATGCTCGACCTCTGGCACGTCTCCCACCCGGCGGCGATTGCCGCGCACGCGGACAGGATCGCCGGCGTCCACGTCTCCGACCGGCGCGAGCCGACGCGCTGCCATTTCGACCGCGTGCTCCCGGGCGAAGGCGTGCTGGATCTCGTTTCGGCCTTTCGCGCGCTCGAGGCGGCCGGCTACGACGGCTGGTACGACGTCGAGATCTTCTCCGACAACGGCGTGTTCGGCGACGCGCTCCCCGACTCGCTCTGGGACGTGGACGCCGGGAAGCTCGCGCGACGCGTGCGCGAGACGTTCGAGCGCGTGTGGGTGCAGGTGTGAGCCGCCGCTACGACGCGGTCGCGATCGGCAGTGGGATCAACTCGCTCGTCGCGGCGGCGCTGCTCGCGAAGGCGGGGTGGAGCGTCTGCGTGCTCGAGCGGAACGATTGGCTCGGCGGCGCGATCCGCACGGCCGAGATCACGGAGCCCGGGTTCGTGCACGAGGTGCTCGCGGCGTGGCATCCGCTCTTTACCGGCTCGGCCGCGTACGCGGAGCTGAAGGACGACCTCGAGGAGCGTGGGTTGGAGTACCTGAACACGGAGCTGCCGACGGCGACGCTCTTCCCCGACGGCGAGAGCGCGTTCCTCACGACGTCGCACGAGCAGAACGTCGCGGCGCTCGGGCCGGCGTGGGAGCGCACGGTCGCCGAGTTCACGCCGAACGCCGACCTCGCCTTCGGCGTCCTGTCGACCGAGCTGTGGTCGCGCGACGGCGCCGCGCTCGGCTGGAAGGCCCTGCGCCGGCTCGGGCGCCGCGGGCTCGTCGAGTTCGCCGGCAACGTGCTCGTGAGCGCGCGGGACTGGCTCACGGAGACGTTCGAGGACGAGCGCACGCGCGGCCTGCTCGCACCGTGGGTCCTCCACACGGGGCTCGGCCCTGACGCGGCGTCGTCGGGATTCATGGCGCAGGTCGTCGGCATCGCGATCGAGCTCGGCGGGATGCCCGTGCCGCGCGGCGGGGGCGTCAGGCTCGCCGAGGCGCTGGCGGGGATCGTCCGCGACGCGGGCGGCGCGCTCGAGACCGAGCGGCCGGTCGAGCGCATCCTCGTCTCCGGCGGCCGCGCGACGGGCGTGCGCACCGTCGACGGAGAGGAGATCGGAGCGACACGCGCCGTGCTGGCGAACGTGACTCCGCAGCAGCTCTACGGCGAGCTGCTCGCGACGGACGTGCCCGAGGCACGGCGCTTCCGGTTCGGTCGCGGCGAGATGCAGATCCACTTCGCGCTCTCGGAGCCGCCGCGGTGGCAGGGGGACGAACGCCTCGGCCGTACGGCGATCGTCCACGTGACGCCGGGCCTCGACGCCGTCTCGCGCGCAGTGAACGAGGCCGACCGCGGCCTGCTGCCGGCCGAGGCGACCGTCGTCGTGGGGCAGCCCATGGCCGTCGATCCCTCGCGCGCGCCGGAGGGACGCTGGATCCTCTGGATCCAGCTGCAGGAGGTGCCTTCGCGGCCGAAGGGCGACGCGGCCGGCGAGCTCGAGGCCGGCGACGGCACGTGGACCGAGGAGCTGCGGGAGCGGTACGCGGACCGGATCCAGGCGCGGATCGCCGCGCATGCGCCGAACTTCGAGTCGTCGATCGTGCGGCGCGTCGCGCTCTCCCCTGCGGACATCGAGGCCGCGAACCCGAATATGCCGGGCGGCGACATCTACTCCGGCTCGTGCGCGCTCGACCAGAACCTCCTCTGGCGACCGCGGCCCGGCTTGCCCGGCCACCGGACGCGGGTCGACGGCCTCTGGCACATCGGCGCGAGCACGCATCCCGGCCCGGGGCTCGGCGCCGGCTCGGGAACGCTCGTCGCGAAGGAGCTGCTGCGGCCGACGTTCGCCGGGCGGATGTCGGGTGTGGCGAAATCAATACGATCCCCGAGGTGAGCGCGCCAAGGGCTTACGAGACGCTGAGGACGAAGCTCGGCGAGATTCACGACATTGTCAAGTCGGCGTCGCTGCTCGGCTGGGACCAGCAGGTGCTCATGCCGTCGCGCGGCGGCGAGGCGCGCTCCTACCAGCTCGCGACACTCGGCAAGGTCGCGCACGAGTCCTTCATCTCCGACGAGATCGGCTCGCTCCTCGAGGAGCTGCGCTCGTACGAGGAGAGCCTCGACTACGACTCGCTCGACGCGAGCCTGATCCGCGTCGCGCGCCGCGACTACGAGAAGGCCGTTCGTGTGCCGCCCGAGCTGTCGGCGGAGATCACCCGCGTCGGCGCGCAGTCCTTCGGCGTCTGGGTCGAGGCGCGCGCGAACTCCGATTACGAGACCTTCCGCCCGTGGCTCGAGCAGCTCGTCGAGCTCAAGCACCGGTACGTCGAGTGCTACCCGCCGGGCGACGAGCTGTACGACACGCTGCTCGACGACTACGAGCCGGGCATGAAGGCCGCCGACGTGCGCGCGATCTTCGACCGCCTGAAGGAGGTGCTGATTCCGCTCGTCGATGCGGCTGCGCCGGCCGCGACGCCGCAGGTGAAGGGGACGTTCTTCGCCGACGTCCAGCGACGGCTGTCGCTGGAGATCGTGAAGCGCTTCGGCTTCGACGAGACGGGCTGGCGGCTCGACACGGCGCCGCACCCGTTTGCGCAGTCGCTCGCGACGCAGGACATCCGCATCACGACGCGCGAGCCGGAGGACTCGCTCGACGGGCTGTTCGCGACGATGCACGAGTGCGGCCACGGCCTGTACGAGGCGGGCGTCGATCCCGCGCTCGAGCGGACACTCCTCGCGCGCGGCGCGTCGCTCGGCCTGCACGAGTCGCAGTCGCGGCTGTGGGAGAATCTCGTCGGTCGCTCGCGGCCCTTCTGGAGCTGGTTCTACCCGCGCCTGCAGGAGACGTTCCCGTCGGAGCTCGGCCCGGTCGACGAGGAGACGTGGTTCCGCTCGATCAACGACGTGCGCCGCGGGCTGATCCGCATCGAGGCGGACGAGGCGTCGTACAACCTGCACATCATCCTGCGCTTCGAGCTCGAGCAGCGGATCATGGACGGGCTCGACCTGCGCGAGCTGCCGGACGTCTGGAACGAGTCGATGTCGCAGTACCTCGGCGTCGACGTGCCGAACGACGCGGTCGGAGTGCTGCAGGACGTGCATTGGTCGCGCGGCGGCTTTGGTTACTTCCCGACGTACTCGCTCGGCAACGTGATCAGCGTGCAGATCTGGGAGCGGCTGCGCGAGGATCTCGACGACGTCGACGGGCAGATCGCGCGCGGTGAGTTCTCCTCGATTCGCGAGTGGCTGCGCGAGAACGTGCACGTGCACGGGCGGAAGTTCACGCCGGTCGAGACGCTCGAGCGCGCGGTCGGCGGGCCGATCGACCCCGAGCCGTACCTCGCCTACCTGCAGGGGAAGCTCGCGGTCGCATGATCGAACGCGTCTGCGTCGCCGGCGCGGGCGTCATCGGGTCGTTGTTCGCCGGGCACCTTGCGGAAGTCGCCGAGGTGTCGGTGCTCTGCCGGCGGGAGGAGCACGCACTGGCCTTGAACGCGAACGGGTTGCGCGTGAGCGGCAGGGCCGACCTGTCTGTGCGCGTGGTCGCTGCGGTTTCGGCCGCCGAGCTGCCGGAGCCGGATCTCGTCATCGTCGCGACGAAGGCGCACGGTTTGGAGGCGGCCGTGTCGTCGCTCGCGGGATGGTGGCCGGACGCGCTCGTGATGCCCGTGCTGAACGGGCTCGGCGCGGAGGAGGTCGTCCGCCGGTTCGGCGACTGGCGCCTCATCTCGTCCGTGACGTTCATCTCGGGCACGAAGCACTCCGACACCGACGTCGAATACATCCTCGACACGGAGACGTGGCTTGGCCCCTATGAGGGGACGCCGCTCTCGCTCGCGCAGGAGGTGGGCGACCTTATTGCGCGGTCCGGGTTGAAGGTCGAGGTGTTGCCCGACCTGCGCCCGGCGCAGTGGTCGAAGCTCATCTTCAACGCGACGGTGAACGGGGTCGCCGCGCTGACGGGGCTGCCGCACGACTTCCACTTCGCCCAGGAGGACGAGCCGTGGTCGCTGGGGCGGCTCGTGCACGCGCTCGTCGACGAGGGCAAGGCGGTTGCGCGTGCAGCGGCGATCGAGTTGCACGACGATCCGTGGGAGATGAACGTGCTCGCGACGCAGCGCGGCCACGCGCACTTCCCGTCGATGCTCGAAGACATCGAGGCGAGGCGGCCGACGGAGGTCGAGCTGATCAACGGCGCACTCGTCCGCGAGGCGCGTCGCGCGTCCGTCGCAGTCCCGTTCCACGAGGCCGTGTACGCCCTCGTGCGGGGCCGGGAAAGCGCCTATTCATGAGGCTGTGGATGAATCGTCGCTCTTTTGACACGGCTCCAATGCCTCTTCCGGGCATGTCTGGGGTCAGACCCCGGACGTGGCCCGAGGAGACGGGGCGGTGAGGATCTGCATCGTCGGCTGCGGCGCAGTCGGCTCGCTCTTCGCGGCGGGTCTCGCCCGGCTCGACGACGTCGAGGTCTGGGCTTACGACCTCGCGCAGGAGCACGTCGACGCGATCAACGAGCAGGGACTGCGAATCTCCGGCGCCGGGGAGCTCGTCGGCCGCTTGCGGGCGACCACCGACGCGGGCGAGGTGCCGCCGTGCGATTTCGGCATCGTCGCGACGAAGGCGATGCACACGTCCGCAGCCGCCGCCGCCACCGCGCACGCATTCGCGGGGGGCGCTGTCGCTTCGGTTCAGAACGGCCTCGGCAACGAGGAGGCGATCGCCGAGCACGTCGAGCGCGTGATCCGCGGCACGACGTTTCCCGCGGGCCACGTCGTCGAGCCCGGGCACGTGCACTGGGACGTCAAGGGCGACACGACCTTCGGCCCCTTCGAGCCGCAGCCGGCGCAGCAGGACGCGATCGCGCGCCTCGCCGACGCGTGCACGCGCGCCGGCATGCCGACCCGCCCCGTCACGGACGCCCGAGGGCCGCAGTGGCGCAAGGTGATCTTCAACGCCGCAACGAATCCGCTCGGCGCGCTCACGGGGCTGACGCACGGGCGCGTCTGCGAACGGCCGGACCTCCGCGCACTCGTCACGAAGCTCGTCGACGAGGGCAAGGCCGTCGCAGCCGCGCAGGAGATCGAGCTCGACGACGATCCGGAGCGTCTCATCGACCAGGCGGCGCGCAAGGACGTTGCATACGACCACAAGGCATCGATGCTCCAGGACGTCGAGGCGCGACGGGCCACCGAGATCGACTATCTCAACGGCGGCATCGCGCGCTTCGGCCGCGAGCACGGCGTGCCGACGCCTCTGAACGAGGCGATCTGGGCGCTCGTGAGAGGCTTGGAGGCGTCATGGACGAGATGACCCGCCGCTACGCGAACGTGCGCGAGGCGCTCGCGCGCGACGGCCTCGGTGCGGCGCTCGTCTGCGGCTCCGAGTACTCGGGCTTCGAGGGCGCGGTCACCTACATGAGCGGCTTCACGATCGTCCACCGCTACGCGTACGTCCTGCTCCCGCTCGAAGGCGACCCGACGATCGTCTTCCCGTCCGAGGCGCGCTACGTCGGCACGCACGGTGACACCTGGATCGAGGAGCAGGTCTTCGTCGACCGGCCCGGCGAGTGGCTCGCGGAACGCCTGCGCGGCAGGCGCGTCGGCGTGTACGGGCTCGACTACGTGATGACCGTGCGCGACTACGCGGCGCTCGCCCCAACCGTCGAATTCGTCGCGTGGGACGTCGAGTTCGACCACGCGCGCGCCGTGAAGTCCGACGCCGAGCTCGAGTCGGTGCGCGACAGCGTCCGCATCAACACCGACGGGTTCCACGCCTTCCGCGAGGCGTACGCGCCCGGGAAGAGTGCGGCCGAGGTGATGGCGCCGGCGGAGGAGCTCTTCGTCGAGCGCGGCTGCGGCCGGCTGACGATGAACATGGTGCTCGTCGGCGCCGAGTTCGCGCTCGCCCGCGACGACGTGACGCTGGGCGACTTCTGCATCCCGTCGCTCGAGGTCGCCGGCCCGGGTGGGCACTGGGTCGAGGTCTCGCGCGCGCTCGGCAACCCGTCGGCCGAAGTGAAGCGCATGCTCGACGCCTACGAGGAGTACTACGAGGCGGCGAAGGACGCGCTGCGTCCCGGTGCGACTGCGCACGGCGTCCACCGCGCGGTGTCGAAGGGCTTCACCGACCGCGGCTACCACCTCGGCCACGTGACCGGGCACTCGATCGGGATGACGATGATCGAGTTCCCGAAGATCGGCGAGGGCGTCGAGACCGAGCTCGCGGAGAACATGGTCTTCTCGATGCACCCGCACGCGATCGCCGCCGACGGGCACGAGTGTCTCTACATGCAGGACACCTGGCTCGTCACGCCGGGCGGGGGAGAGCCGCTCGCTGGCCTGCCGCTGAAGATCTACTGATCGCGCGCGCGACCTCGCGCCCGCTTCGGCCGACGTCGCGCAGCCCGCCGCCGAGGACGACGCGCATGCCGACGAAGTAGAGCCCCGGGAGCGGCTTGACGGGCAGGCCGTGCTCGTCGAGCACGCCGAGGTGACCGACGAGCGGCTCGAGCCCGGGACGGAAGCCGGTGGCGGCGATCACGGCGTCGGGCTCGACCGTCGAGCCGTCCGCGAGGACGACGCCGCGGTCGGTGAAGCTTTCGACTGCGCCCACGATCTCGATCCGCCCTTTGCGCACCGCTTCGACGAAGCCGACGTCGAGGATCGGGATCTGCCGCGTCGTGCGGAACGTCGTGGCGGGACCGACCGCGGGACGCGGCAGGCCGAACTCGGCCAGGTCGGGGATGCTCAGCCGCCGCAGCGCGAGCCCGACGGCGTCACCGATGCGGGCAGGCAATCGGCCGAGCGCCAACCCGAGCACCTGTGCGGGCACCCCGGCACGGTCGCGGCGCGCGATCTGCGGCGGCGTGCGCACGCAGAGGCGCACACGTGCAGCGCCGCCGTCCGCGAGCTGCGTCGCGATCTCGGCACCCGAGTTTCCCGAGCCGACGACGAGCACGTCACAACCGCGGTACGGCTCGGCGTTTCGGTAGTCCGCAGAGTGAATGAGCTCGCCGGCGAACGACGAACGGCCCGGCCAGTCGGGCAGCACCGGCGCGTTGCTCATGCCCGTGGCGACGACCACGGCGTCCGCCGCGAGCTCGCCGCCGGGAGTCAGAACGCACCAGCCGCCGTCCGCGCGGCCGATCCGCGCCACGGACGTTTGCGTTCGAACCTCAATCCTGCGCTCGCGCGCGTAACGCTCGAGGTACCGCACGTAGGCATCGCGCGACACCCAGCGTCCTTCCGAGCGCGGGATCGGCATGCTCGGCAAGCCGGAGAGGCTCCGGATCGTGTGGAGGTGCAAACCGTCGTAGCGACGGCGCCACGCCGCGGCTGGGCCGTCGCCGCGCTCCAGTACGACTGCTTCGATCCCCAGCCGCCCGAGCTCGGCTGCCGTCCCGAGACCGGCGGCTCCGGCCCCGACCACGATCACGTTCACGCGGAGAGCGTAGAGAAGATGAGCCGCTCGTTCGGCACGTCGAACGCGACGGCGAACCTCTGCAGGAACGCGTGGCCGACGAGGCCGTCGTAGATGATCTTCTGGAACTGGACGTCCGGGTCGTGCTGCGCGAGCTCCGGCGCGTTCGGCACGTGCACGACGCCGCGCAGCGACGTGAACCAGCGCGTGTACTCGTGACCCGTCTCGTCGCGGCCCCCGACCTTGCGCACGTCGGGGTGGTCGAGCTCGACCCCGACCTCTGCGGCGTAGGGCACGTCGAGGATCAGCTCGTTGCTGCCCATGTCCACTTCGACCGAGGCGGTTCGTCCATTCGGAAGCTCGAGCGGCATGTAGACGGCCGTGCTCGGGCCGTCGCGATCGACGCGAACCGCGACCGGCACGCCTGCAGGAGGCTCGCCGACGATGACGTGCTGTGTCGCCGTAGTCGACGGTGACAGGCACCTGGCTGAAGAAGTCGAGCGACAGGAAGCCTTCGATCCCGTCGAAGCCGGGTACGGCCAGGTCGAACACGCCCACCGTCAATCCGCTCCGGCGGTAGCCGCCGACGTCGAGCGAGTCGAGCTTCGAGAGCGGAACGCTCACCTCCTGCCCCGACATGCGCCGGCCGGTGAACGGCCGCCCGGTCGGCTCGCAGCCGAGCGCGCGCGCGAGCGACTCGCCGAGGAGCGTCAGCCCGATGCCGCTGTCGAACACGAAGCGCGTCTCCACGCCGCCGGCCGTCACGCGCAGCGTCACCAGGTGCTCGAAGTAGTCGAACGACGCGTGCTGCATAAATTCTCGCTTTTGGGATACTATGCAACCATGACGACCGCGGCGATCCTCGGCTGCGCCGGTTACACGGGCCAGGAGACCCTGGACCGGCTGCTCGCGCACCCCGGGCTGGAGCCGATCGCGCTCGGCTCCGACTCGCTCGCCGGGCGGAGCGCCTCGGCGCTCGACCCGCGGCTGAACGGCGAGCTGCCGCCGTTCGTCACGAACGCCGAGGCACTCGCGGCCGGCGCCGACGTCGTTTTCCTCTGCCTCGGCCACGAGGCCGCGGCGGCGATCGAGCCGCCGGCTGCCGAGCTCGTCGTCGACCTCTCCGGAGCGCATCGCCTCCGGGACGCGTCGCTCTACGCCGAGTGGTACGGCTTCGACCACCCGCGGCCGGGCGCGTGGAGCTACGGGCTCCCGGAGCTCTTCGAGCCCGAGCCGCCGCTCGTTGCGAACCCGGGCTGCTATGCGACGGCTGCGCTGCTCGCGCTCGCGCCGCTCGCCGACGAGATCGACACAGAGAGCGTCGTCGTCGACGCGAAGTCCGGCGTCTCGGGTGCCGGCCGCGGGCTGAAGGCGTCGTCGCATGCCGGCTTCGTGCTCGAGAACCTCACGCCGTACCGCGTCGGTGACCACCAGCACGCGCCGGAGATCGAGCAGGCGCTCGGCTTCCCGGTCTGCTTCGTGCCGCACCTGCTTCCCGTGCGGCGCGGGCTGCTCGCGACGTGTTACGTGCAGACCGACGCGGACGCGCGCGCTCTGCTCGTGGACGCATACGCGGCTTCGCCTGCGGTGCGCGTGCTCGACGAAGGCCTCGCGCCGGACCTCTCGCGCGTGCAGCACACCGACGCCGCAGAGATTGCCGTCTACGAAGACCGCGCCACGGGCCGCACGATCGTCGCCTGTGCGATCGACAACCTCGGCAAGGGAGCCGCGGGCAACGCCGTTCAGAACGCGAACGTCGCGCTCGGCTTCGAAGAGACCGCGGGCCTGCGGCTGACCGGAGTGCTCGTATGAGCATCACCGCCGCGAAGGGCTTCAAGGCGTCGGGCGTCGCCGCGCGGATCAGCAAGCTCGGCCCCGACCTTGCGCTCGTCGTTAGCGAGGACGAGTGCAAGGGCGCGGGCATGTTCACGACGAACCGCGTCCAGGCCGCGCCCGTCGTCGTCAGCAAGGAGCATCTCGAGCGCGCCCAGCCGCGCGCGGTCGTCATCAACTCGGGGAATGCAAACGCTGCGACGGGCGAGCAGGGTCTCGCGGACGCGCACACGACTGCGGAGACGACAGCGCACCTCCTCGGACTGCGGGCCGAGGAGGTGCTGGTCCTTTCGACCGGCGTGATCGGCGTGCCGCTGCCGGTCGAGCGCGTGCTCGCCGGCCTCGAGCAGGCGGTCCCCGCGCTGTCGCCCGAAGGCGGCGCCGACGCGGCGCACGCGATCCTCACCACCGACACGTGCACGAAGGAAGCGGCGGTCCACGCGGAGGGATTCAGCGTCGGCGGCATGGCCAAGGGGTCGGGGATGATCCATCCGAACCTCGCGACGATGCTCGCCGTCGTTACCACCGATTACCCGCTGAAGCCGGGCGAGCCGCTCGACTTCCTGCGGCCCGCCGTCGAGGAGAGCTTCAACTCGATCTCCGTCGACGGCGAGTGCTCGACGAACGACGCCGTCGTCCTGCTCTCGAGCGCGAAGGGCAGCCGCGGCGACGACGGCGCGTTCGCCGAGGCACTGCGCCAGGTGTGCGCCGATCTCGCCCGGCAGATCGTCGCCGACGGAGAGGGCGCGACGCTCGTCGCCGAGATCAACGTCAGCGGCGCCGCGTCCGACGGCGAGGCGAAGGCCGTCGCGCGGCGGGTCGCGACGTCGCCGCTCGTCAAGACGGCGCTCTTCGGCAAGGACGCCAACTGGGGACGCGTGCTCGCCGCCGCGGGCTCGGCGCCGCACAACGGCGGCTACGCGCATCTCGACCCGAGCCTCGTCACGCTGCTCTACAACGGCACGAAGGTGCTCGACCGCGGCGCGCCGCTCGGCGTCGAGCCGGACGTCGACGGCGCCGCGTGCGCGATCGATCTCGACCTCGGCCTCGGCGACGGCCGCGCGCAGTACCTCACCACCGACCTGTCCTACGACTACGTCCGCATCAACGCGGAGTACCGCTCATGACGCGCCCCATCGTCGTCAAGTGCGGCGGCGCGGTTGCGGAGAGCGCCGCAGATCTCATCCTCGACCTCGCCGAGGTCGAGCCCGTCGTCGTCGTGCACGGCGCCGGCCCGCAGATCAGCGCGGAGATGGAGCGCCGCGGGCTCGAGGTGCAGTTCGTCGGGGGCCGGCGCGTCACGTGCAAAGCGGCACTCGACGTCGTGCGCAAGTCGATGCTCGAGGTCAACGCCGCTCTGTGCGCCGCGATCGGCGACCTCGCGCTGCCCCTCTGCGGCGACGACATCGGCCTGCGTGCGCAGCAGGTCCCGACGCTCGGGATGGTCGGCGACCCGTTGCCGTGCGCGCCCGAGGCCGTCGTCGCCGCGCTCGACGAGGGATTGATCCCCGTCGTCGCGCCGCTCGCCGAAGGGCCGCTGAACGTGAACGCGGACGAGATGGCCGCAGCGCTCGCCGTCGGGCTCGATGCCGAGCGGATCCTCTTCGTCTCCGACGTTCCCGGCCTGCTCGACGGCGGCGTCGTCGTCCCGGTGATCGACGCCGACGAGGCCGGCAAGCTGCTCGACGCCGGCGCGTTCCAGGGCGGCATCATCCCGAAGCTCCGCGCCGCGATCACGGCTGCGCAGCTCGGCGTCCGCGCGGAGATCGGTCGGACGCAGGTGGTGGCGGCGTGAGCGCGCCGGCGACGACGCATGCGCCGCTGCTCGAGACGTACGCGCGCACCGACGTGACCTTTGTCCGGGGAGAGGGGACGTGGCTCGAGGACGCGGACGGCCGGCGGTACCTCGATCTTGTCGGCGGCATCGCCGTCGTCGGCCTAGGCCACGGGCACCCGGCGCCGGTCGCCGCCGCGCACGAGCAGCTCGACCGGCTCTGGCACGTGTCGAACCTCTACTGGACGGAGCCGATGCAGCGGCTCGCCGCGCTCCTGTCGGAGCGCTTCGGCGGCGCGCACGCGTTCTTCTGCAACTCGGGCGCGGAGAGCGTCGAGGCGGCGATCAAGTTCGCGCGCAAGGCGACGGGCAAGTCAGGCATCGTCGCGTTCGAGAACTCATTCCACGGTCGCACGCTCGGAGCGCTGTCGGTGACGGGACAGCCGGCGAAGCGCGCCGCGTTCGAGCCGCTCGTCCCGGGCGTGACGTTCGCGACGCTGAACGATTCCGCGTCCCTCGCAGCGGTGATCTCCGACGACACCGCCTGCGTCGTCGTCGAGCCCATTCAGGGCGAGGGCGGCATCCACCCGGCGCGCGCGGAGTTTCTCTCGCGTGCGCGCGACCTCTGCGACGAGCGCGGTGCGCTGCTCGTGTTCGACGAGGTGCAGACGGGCGTGGGGCGGACCGGCAGCTTCTTCGCGTGGGAGCAGCTCGGCACGAAGCCCGACGTCGTGACGCTTGCGAAGGGGCTCGCGAACGGCCTGCCGATCGGCGTGTTGCTCGTCGCGGACGAGCTCGACGGCGGCTTCGAGCCCGGCGACCACGCCAGCACGTTCGGCGGTAACCCGGTTGCGAGCGCGGCCGCGTGTGCCGTCGTCGAGACGATCGACGACGAGCTCCTCGCCTCCGTACGGGCGAAGAGCGCGACCTTGCAACGCGAGCTCGAGCGCCTGCCGGCGACGGTCGAGGTGCGCGGCGCCGGCTTCCTGCTCGGCCTCGAGATCGACCGCGTCGCGAGCGACGCGATCGCCGAGTGCCTCGAGCGCGGAGTCCTCGTCTGCCCGGCGGGCGAGCGCGTCCTGCGCCTCACGCCGCCGCTGACGATCACCGACGACGAGCTCTCGCACGCAGTCGACGTTCTCAAGGAGGTGCTGTCGTGACCACGAAGTTCGACCGCCAGGGCGCGATCCTCCGCCTCGTCCAGGAGCAGCGCCTGTCGACGCAGGAGGAGGTCGCCGAGGCGTTGCGCGCGCGCGGCCTCGACGCCGTGCAGGCGACGATCTCGCGCGACATCGCCCAGCTCGGCCTCGTCAAGGTGCGCGCGGAGGACGGTCGGCTCGTCTACGCGCTGCCCGGCGGCGCCGACCTCGACCGGCTCAGCGAGCTGACGTCTGCGCTTCGCCGCTGGGCGATCTCGCTCGACGCGTCCGGGAACCTGCTCGTCATCCAGACGCCGCCCGGCCATGCCAACGCGCTCGCGCAGGCGATCGACGCCGCGCGGCTGCCGGAGGTGCTCGGAACCGTCGCGGGCGACAACACGATCATGGTCATCGCCCGCGAGGGCATCACGGGCGGTGCGATCGAACAGCAACTGCGCCATCACCTGGAGGGAGACACGTGAGCAAGACGGCAGTGCTCGCCTACTCGGGCGGGCTCGACACGAGCTGCGCAATCGCGTGGCTGAAGGAGGACTACGGCTTCGACGAAGTGGTCGCCGTGCTCGTCGACGTCGGCCAGCAGACGGACTTCGAGCCTGCGTTCGAGCGCGGCTACGCGGCCGGCGCAAGCGAGGTCGTGCTCGTCGACCGCAAGGACGACTTCGCCGATGAGCAAGTCGCGAAGGCGATCCAGGCGAACGCGCTGTACGAAGGCAAGTACCCGCTCATCTCGGCGCTCTCGCGGCCGGTGATCGCCGACGCGGTGGCGGGTGTCGCGCTCGACGTCGGAGCGGAGGCGACCGTCCACGGCTGCACCGGCAAGGGCAACGACCAGCTTCGTTTCGAGCTCGCGTTCAAGGCGCGGTTCCCGGGCGTGCGCGTGATCGCTCCGCTGCGCGACCGCATCTGGTCGCGCGACGAGGAGATCGCGTATGCCGAGGCGCGCGGCATCCCGGTCGAGGCGAAGCAGGAGTCGCCGTACTCGATCGACGACAACCTCTTCGGCCGGGCGATCGAGGCGGGGATGCTCGAGGACCCGTGGGTCGCGCCGCCGGAGGACGCGTTCGCTCTCACGTCGTCGGCTGCGCACGCGCCGGCGCCGCAGGAGGTCGTGATCGGGTTCGAGGCGGGCGTGCCGGTTTCGCTCGACGGGGAGGAGCTGTCGCTCGCCGGGCTGATCGCGGCGCTCAACGCGGAAGCGGGCGCGTACGGCATCGGGCGGATCGACATGGTCGAGAACCGCGCGATCGGCATCAAGAGCCGCGAGCTGTACGAGGCCCCGGCCGCGATGACGCTCATCCCTGCGCACCAGGCGCTCGAGGATCTCGTCCTGACGAAGGCCGAGGCGATCGCGAAGCGCGAGGTCGAGGCGATCTGGGCGAAGACGGTCTACGACGGGCTGTGGTTCTCGCCGGTGCGCGAGGCGCTCGACGCGTTCGTCGCGAAGACGCAGGAGCTCGTGACCGGTGACGTGCGCGTGCGGTTGCAGGCCGGTGCGCCCGTCATCGTCGGTCGCCGCTCCGAGCACGCGCTCTACGCACACGCGCTCGCGTCGTACGGCGTCGAGGATGCGTTCCCGCACGACGCGTCGGAGGGCTTCATCCGGCTCGCGGCGATGGAGGTCGAGCTGGCGGCTGCGCGTGAGAGGAAGCTGACGCACGCATGACGCTGTGGGCGGGCCGGGTCGGGGGCGAGCTCGCGCCGGAGGTCTGGGACTTCCTCCGGGGCGACGACGCCGAGCTGCTGCCGTACGACGCGGCGGCGACGCTCGAGCACGCGAAGCGTCTGCACGCGGCCGGGATCCTCGACGACGAGGAGCTCGCTGACGTGGAGACGAAGCTCGAGACGCTCGAGCCGCCCGGCCCGGAGGACGAGGACGTGCATTCCGCGATCGAGCGGCAGCTCGGCGACGTCGGCCGCAAGATCCACGCCGGCCGCTCGCGCAACGACCAGGTCGCTGCGGCGATGCGTCTCTACGTGCGGGCGGCGTGCGCGGAGGCCGACGAGGCGATTCGCGGCTTTTGCGGGGCGATCCTCGACCGCGCCGAGGCGGAGGCCGACACGCCGCTGGCCGGCTACACGCATCTCCAGCGCGCGATTCCGGTCACGGTCGGGCACCACCTGCTCGCGTGGATCGAGATGCTCGAACGCGACCTCGCGCGCTTCGCGGCAGCGGACGCAGCCGCAACGCCGTCGCCGCTCGGCTCGGGCGCGCTCGCCGGGTCGACGCTTCCCTTGCCTTCGCCGTCCGGCGTGCAGACACGTAACTCACTCGACGCGGTCGCAGACCGCGACTTCGCGCTCGATTACCTCTATGCCTGCTCCGTGCTCTTCACGCACCTGTCGCGCATCGGCGAGGAGCTCGTCCTCTGGGCGACGAGCGAGTTCGGCTTCGTGAAGCTGCCGGAGTCCGCCGCGACGGGGTCGTCGATGATGCCGCACAAGCTGAACCCGGACGTCGCCGAGCTCGTCCGCGGCAAGGCCGGAACGATGATCGGGCGGCTCACGGGTCTGCTCGCCGTCGTGAAGGGCCTGCCGCTCGCATACGACCGCGACCTGCAGGAGGACAAGCCGCCGGTGTTTGCGGCGCGGAAAGACGTGAAGCTCGCCCTCGGCGCGCTGGCAGTGCTCGTGGACGGCCTCGAGCTAGACCGCGATCGCCTCGCCGCGGCCTGCGCCGATCCGCTGCTGCGCGCGACCGACGCTGCCGAGCAGCTCGTCGCCGAAGGCGTGCCGTTTCGCGATGCGCACGAGCACGTCGCCGCACAGGTTCGCGCCGGGAGCTTCGACCCGTCCGCGGAGTCGCAGCCGCGCGTCGCGCCGGGTCCCGCTGGGGTAAGCGACGCGGTCGTAGCAGCGCGTACGCGTCTGCTGATGTAGAGACTTTCGCCCGCGAGGCGAGTTCCGTCGCAGTCTCGTCACATGCCCGTCACGGTGGCAGCCACCGGCCGTGTCCCGCGGGCACGTCGCCGATACGGGCGGCGCAGAGCGTCAGATCACGCGCTCGTTGCCGCCGTCGATCGGGATCTGCGCACCCGTCGTCGCGCGGAACGTGTCGTCGCAGAGCGCAAGGACGGCGCGCGCGACGTCCGCCGACGTGATCTCGAGCCCGAGCAGGTTCCGCCGCTTGTAGCTCTCGACGTCGACGCCCGCGTGCGCGGCGCGTTCGGCGAGCAGCTCCGGCGTCCACAGTCCCGTGTCGAAGACCGCATCGGGGTGCACGACGTTGACCCGGATCCCGTCCGGTGCCCACTCGAGGGCGGCGACGCGGGCGAGTTGCGTCAGCGCGGCCTTCGACGCCGAGTAGGCGGCGGCACCGCGGCCCGGCGCGGCGACGTTCTTCGAGCCGACGACGACGACACGGCCGCCGGCCGGCGATCGCACGAGCAGGGGATGGAGTTCGCGGAACAGCCGCGCGTACGCGTCGACGTTCACGTCCAGCGTCGCGCGCCAGCTCTCGGCGTCGAGGTCCGCGACGGCTTCGCTCGCTCCGAAGACGCCGGCGGCGAGCACGGCGATGTCGACGCCGCCGAACGTCTCGACGGTCGTGCGCAGTGCGGCGCCGACCGCGGCGGCGTCCGTGACGTCCGCAACGAGGGCCAGGCCGGTGTCCCACGGCGCGAGATCGAGGCTCGTAACCGCAGCGCCTGCCGCCGCGAGCGCCTCCGCGGACGCGCGCCCGATTCCCGACGCCGCGCCCGTGACGAGCGCGACCATGCCGCTCAGCGGCGGTGGCGCCGTCGACGTCCGCAGCTTCGCCTGCTCGAGCTCCCAGTACTCGACATCGAACAGCCGCTCGGGCGGGAGCGCGACGTAGCCGCCGAGCTCGTCCTCGGCCGCCTCGAGCACCGGGATCGTGTGGTGGTAGACCTCCGCGGCGATCTGCGCTTCCCGGAAGGACGCGCCCGCGGCGAGCATGCCGAGCGCCGGATCGAGGACGATTCGTGGCGCGGGATCGAGCATCGTCAGGGCCTCGTGGGCATGCCGGGCGAAATAGTCGGCGTACTCGCGTGCGAACGCGGCGACGTCCCGTCCGACGAGCGGCGTGCGCTTCGTTCGGATGACGTGCTCCGGCGTCAGCGGCCCGCGCGTCGCGAGCGACGCGAGATCGCGGCGCGCGACGAAGCGGCGTACGTCCGCGTCGGCGTGCCGCTGCACGATCATCGGGCGTCCCGCTGCATCGGAGATCGCGCGCCGCAGGTCAGCGAGATCGGTGAGTGGCACGTCCGGCAGCCCGGGTGGATCAGGCGTGGCGCGTCGCGGCACCCGCTGACGCGCGATGCGGATCAGCTCGAGGTGCTGCTCGTATGCCTCGCGCGCGGTCGCGCCGAAGGTGAAGAGCCCGTGGTTGAGGAGCACCATGCCGACGGTGTCCTCGCGCGCCTGCTCGGGCCAGAGCCGCCGCACCTCGCGCGCGAGGTCGAACCCGGGCATGACGTAGGGGACGACGACGACGGCGTCGCCGAACACCTCGCGTACGAGCCCTTCGCCGTCGGCGGTGTTCGTGAGCGTGACGATCGCGTCGGCGTGCGTGTGCAGCACCGCCGGGTACGGCAGGAACGCATGCAGCAACGCCTCGACCGACGGTTGCGGCGCCGACGGATCGAGCCGTGCCGCCGCCAGCTCGCGAACCATCTCCGAGTCGCCGAGAGCCTGGAGCTCGAGCAACTCGCGCAGCCGCTCGAGGCGCAGCGGCGGGAAGCCGTCGGCCGTGATCGTCGCCATGTCGCGTCCGGTCCCCTTCACGTAGATCGCGTCGACCTCGCGCCCGGTGACGTCCTGCCACGCCGTCTTCACCGACGAGTTGCCGCCTCCGTGGAGCACGAGCGACGGGTCCGCGCCGAGCCGCTGCGTCGCCTCCACGCACTGCTCGAGATCGCCCGGGGCCCAGTCCATGTGCGCGTATTGTGATCGCGTGACGAGGACGATCGACTGGGTGGACGGCGCCGTCGAGCTGATCGACCAGACACGCCTGCCGGACGAGCTCGTCGTTCTGCGCGTCGAGGACGTGCCGGCACTCGTCGATGCGATCCGCAGGCTCGCCGTCCGTGGGGCGCCGGCGATCGGCGTCGCGGGCGCATTCGGCGTCGTGCTGGCGCTGTCCGAGCCGGATTACGCGGCGGCTGTCCGCTCGCTGCGCAACGCCCGTCCGACGGCGGTGAACCTCTCGCGAATGGTCGATCGCGTCGACGCACGCGCTGCCGACGGCTTCGACGCTGCGCTTGCCGCGGCGCTCGCGATCCGCGACGAGGAGATCGCGGCCTCACAACGGATGGGCGAGCGTGGGGCCGAGCTCGTGCTGGAGCTCGTCGGCGACGGCCCGATTCGTGCGATGACGATCTGCAACACCGGCGGCCTCGCAACGGTCGAGCGTGGAACCGCGCTCGCCGTGGTGCAGGCCCTGCACGAGGCGGGCCGCCTCGAGGAGGCGCTCGTCCTCGAGACGAGGCCGCTGCTCCAGGGCGCCCGGCTCACCGCGTGGGAGCTGCAACGGCTCGGAGCGCCGTACCGCCTCGTCGTCGACGCTGCCGCTTCGTCGCTGCTTGCGCGCGGCGCCGCCGACGTCGTCGTCACGGGCGCAGATCGCGTCGCGGCGAACGGCGACACCGCGAACAAGATCGGCACGTTCGGCCTCGCGCTCGGCGCGCGACACGCCGATGTGCCCTTCCTCGTCGTCGCGCCGGAGTCGACTCTCGACGCCGAGACGCCGACCGGCGCGGAGATCGAGATCGAAGACCGCGGCGCGGAGGAGGTCGTGTCGCTGAAGGGCGTCCCGATCGCGCCCGCGGGCACAGCGGTGGCGAACCCCGCGTTCGACGTGACGCCGTGTGAGTTGATCACCGCACTCGTGACGGAGCGGCGCGTCGTGCGGCTCGCCGACGGCGAACGCCCCTAGGGGTCGTTCCGGGCGCGCCAGAAGATCCAGCAGAGGACGCCCAGCGCGATCAGCGGCACGACGATCGAGAGGATGACGATGACGTCGAGCGGCGCCTCGTTGTCGAAGAGCAACTAGACCTCGACGTGAATCCGCTGCGTCGACTCGCGCAGCGCGCCGCCCGAGCGTCCCGACCGGACCGCGAGGATCTCCGCGAGGATCGACAGCGCAGTCTCAGCGGGCGTGTGCGCTCCGAGGTCGAGCCCCGCCGGCCCGTGCACGCGCTCGAGCGCCTCCTCCGACGACGCCCTCCTCGAGCAGCACTCCGCGGCGCCGCTCCTGGTTCCGCCTCGAGCCGATCGCTCCGAGGTAGAAGGCGTCCGTCGCAAGCGTCCCGACGATCGCGGGAATGTCGAACTTGTCGTCGTGCGTGAGCACCACGACAGCTGTCGCGTGATCCGGCTTCACCTCCGCGAGCGCCTCGTCGGGCCAGAGCACGAGCAGCTCGTCGGCGCTCGGCATCCGCTCGCGTGTCGCAAAACGCGACCGCGCGTCGGCGACGATCGTCCGCCAGCCGAGCCTCTTCGCCGCGCGGCACAGTTCCTCGGCCGTGTCGATCGCGCCGAAGACGAGCAGCCGCGGCGGCGGGCCGAAGACGTCGGCGAACATTTCGCCGACGACGCGCGACTGCGCGCCGCGGATGAGCGTGTCGGTCGACTCGTCCTCGCCCTCGAAGACGAGCCGCTGCTCTCCCGAGTCGAGATCGGTGAAGACGACCGCGCGCCGATCGCCGATCTGCTCGTACAGCTCGGGCGCCTGCTCGCCGACGAAGACGTCGATCTCGCCGCCGCACGGCAGCCCGACCGACAGCGCCTGCTCGTCCGTGATGCCGTACGTGATCACGCGCGGCGACTCGCCGCGGAGGACGCCGCGGCAGGCCTCGTAGACGTCGGACTCGACGCAGCCGCCGGAGACGGAGCCCTCCATCGAACCGTCGTCGCTGACGACGAGCTTCGAGCCGACCGGCCGCGGAGCCGAGCGGCGCGTGGCGATGACGGTCGCGACGGCAGAGCGCTTCACGCGCTCTACGTTAGCGACGGGCTAGTAGCGGCCGTACTCGCAGAAGCAGTGATCGCCCTCGGCCGGCCGCCGCCCGCAGCGGGCGCAGCACGGCGGGAGCCACTTCGCCTTGACGAACAGCGCGTTCATCAGCGTGGCCCAGAGGACGAAGTACGGAAGAAGCATCCAGACCTGCACGTGCGGACTCCTTTGGACGGCGTCGAGCGTCTTGCGGTCTGCGTAGCCTGAACCGAAAAGGATCGTTTGTAAACCCCCCTTCCAGGCGGAGTCGCCGAGACGAACGGAGGAGCGGCGGTCGGTAGAATCGCGTCGTGAGCGTCGTCTGGATCGCGCTCTTCATCGCCGCAATCGCCGTGCTGGTCGCTGCCGAGTGGCCCCGCCTCGATCGGGCGTTCGGCAGGGAGGGCCGGAAGGGTCGCGAGCGCGCGCGCCGGAAGGCGAACCTGAAGGTCATCCACTCCGATGACACCGACTCCCTCGAGGAGTTCGCCGCAAGCGTCGAGCGCGACCTCAGCCGCCTGCCGACGATCGACAAACGCGACTAACGCCGACCGTCAGCGGACGGTGAAAGACGTTCTGAAGATCCGCGTGTTCGGGAGAATCCTCAGGACGTCCTCCATGTTCTTCGCCTCCTGGTAGTCGGAGACGTCGACCTCGATCGTGTGCTTGCCGCCGGAGAGCGAGCCCGCGCGGATCGAAAGGACACCGTTGGCGTACGAGCCGTTGACGTTGCTGTTGCCGTCGAGGCCCGCGATGATCGAGCGCGGATCGACACCGGAGCCGCGGTCGCTGATCGCCAGCCGGAGGACGCCGCTGCGATAGCCGAGCAGCTTCACCGACGGCGGCGTGACGTCGTTGAGCCAGAACCGGAACGTGAAGCCGCCGGCGTTCACGCGGCCGGCCGAGTCGAACACGACGTCGTAGGTGCCGCTGCCGGGAAGGATCGCTCCCACGACCTGGACGGTCTCGCCGAGCGACTCGCGGTACGGGTTGAGGTCGCCCGGCAGCCCGGGATAGCCGGTGAGGCGGTTCTCGTCGCCGTCGCGTACGACGCGCGGGGTCACCTCGACGTTTCGCGCCTGCGACACGACGCGCACGCCGAAGTTCGCGACGGGCTTCCGCAGGTGCACTGCGAAGACCTGCTCGGGCCCCGGCAGTCCCACGCCGCGCACGCCCTCGGGGTAGCGATAGGACGAGACGTTCGCCTTGCCCTTCCGGTTGTTGCCGCTGTACGTCCCCGTCCTGGTCAGGACCTTCGTGGGCTTCGCGAGGCGAGGCACCTCAACGTGCAGCCAGTACGGGATCTGGCGCACGTCCGCGCCGCGCCGGAGGGCGATCAGGCCCGTGCCGTCGCCCTCGGCGGCGTTGGCGGCGATCTGAGCCGTGACGGTGAGAGTGCCCGGGACCGTGACGGATGCGGGCACCGATGGATGCTGTCCCGCCGCATGCGCGAGCGACACGGTCCACTCGCCGGCGCCTCCGCCTGCGTCGGTGAGCGCGATCTCGATCTTCTTGCTCGTGCCCCGCTTCATGAGGCCGAACGACGCACTCGACGGCGCGGCGAACACGAGCGGGCTCGTCGCGCGCGCGACGTTGATCCGTCCACCGCCGGCGTAGAGCGTCGAAACCTGAACCGTGCGCGTCTGGTTCGTGTAGACGGGATCTCCGGTCAGCATGAGCGCGGACTTGATCTGCGCCACCGTCCACGTCGGGTGCGCCTGCCGCAGCAGTGCCGCCGCGCCTGCGACGTGCGGCGAGGCCATGCTCGTGCCGCTGAACTCCGCCCAGCTCGACTTCGGCAGGGACGAGAGCACGTTCACGCCCGGCGCCGTCACGTCTGGCTTGAGCGTCAGCGAGTAGGGAGTGGGCCCGACCGACGAGAAGTTCGCGATGACGTCGGCGACGACGCCGCGCCCCGTCGTCGCAGCGGCGGTGGTGATCGCAAGCGGCGCATCGGCGGGGGAGCTGACCGAGCCTTTGCCGCCGTTGCCGCCCTCGTTGCCGGCGGCGATGCAGGGGATCACGCCGGCCTTCGCAGCGCCGTCGATCGCCTTGACGACGATGTCGCGCGCCGGATCGATCTCCGGCTCGCCGAGCGACAGGTTGATCACGTCCATCCCGTCGGCGACGGCCTGATCGATCGCCTTGGCGATCTCGGGCGCGTTGCCGTCGAGGCCGCAGCAGGCCGACGGCACGGCAAGCGCCTTGTAGTTGCCGAGATACGCGGCCGGCGCGATGCCGGAGAGCGGCTGCGTCGTGAAGAACGGCGCCATCGTGCCGTGGTCGCCCGCGGCAATACCCGCCACGTGGGTGCCGTGCTCGTCGTCTCCGCCGAGGTTCGCGAACGGCAGCGTCGACTCGGGCGAGGTCACGCCGGGGGGCACGAACGACCGCGCGACGATCACCTTCGGCGTCGTGAAGGCCGTGTTCCCCTTGGGGTAGCCCTGCGGGTACTGGTAGCCGGCGGAGTTGAAGAACGGATGCGTCTGGTCGATGCCCTGGTCGATGATCCCGATCTTCATCCCCTGGCCCGCGTTTCCAAGTGCCGGCCCCCAGACGATGGGTGCGCCGATCAGCTGCGGCGTTCGATCGAGGCTCGCGCTGTAGGTCGCGCTCGACCAGACGCGCGCGACGCCGGGAACCCGGGCGAGCCGTGCCACGCTTCCGCGCGGCACCACGACGGCGAGGCCGTTGAGCGTGACGCCGTAGCGCCAGTGAACGTACGCGCCCGGGACCGCCGCCGCAATCCGGCGGGCGACGACCGACTGCTCGCGATCGAGCTGCTCGAGATAGCCGACTGAGGACGGCGACGCGAGCTGCAGCCGCCTGTCGCGCGTGGTGAACGCCGCAAGAGCCCGGTTGCTCACGGCGGCATCCGCGAGCGCGGGCGAGCGCAGCGTCACGACGACCTCGACCGACGAGGAAGTGCGCGCCGATGCCGGCGCTGCCGCTACGCATGCCGCGAGCGCAGCGACGCCGCAGATGATGACCCCGCGTCTCAGGACATAATCGTAGCCAGAGGCCGGAAAGTTCAGGCCGAGCCGATTGGCTCGACGACGCGGTCGACGGGTGCGGCGACCGCAAGGTCGAACCAGAACGTCGAGCCGACGCCGACGGTCGAGTCCACGTGGATGTCGCTGTCCATCCGGCGCATGAGCTCGCGGCAGATGTAGAGCCCGAGACCCGTGCCGCCGATCCCGCGCGTGAGGTTGGGATCGAGGCGATAGAACTTCTGGAAGATCCGCTCCTGCTCGTCGAGAGGGATGCCGAGGCCGGGATCGTGCACCTCGAAGCGGATTCGGTCGCCCTCGTGCTCGAGCACGACGTCGACACGACCGCCGCCGGGCGTGTACTTGACCGCGTTCTCGACGAGATTCGCGAGGACCTGCGCGACCTTGTCGCTGTCGCCGCTCGCGTGTGGGAGCCACGGCGGCGTCGAGAGCGCGATCTCGATGCCCGGCGGCGCATGCAGTTTCGCCGCCTCGACGACGAGCCGCGCGAGCTCGTCGGCGTCGAAGCCCTCGTGGTCGGGCTGCAGCTGCCCGGAGTCGATTCGACCGGCGAGCTTGCTTGCGAGGAGGAGCTCGTCGATGATCGTGGAGAGCCGGGTCGCCTGCTCCGCCAGGAGCGCGAGGAGCTGGGAACGCTGCTCCGGCTCGAGCACGTCGAAGCGCTCCTGCAGCGTGACCGCGGCGCCGTACACCGAGGCGAGGGGAGTCCGCAGCTCGTGCGAGACCGTTGCGACGAAATCCGTCTTGGCCTGATCGAGGCGCTCGTTCTCGGTGATGTCGCGGAACGTGTAGACGATTCCGTCGGCGAAACGGACGGCAGATGTGTCGACCCACAACTCCTCCGGTCCGACGTCGAGCGGCACCGTGGCGGACTTCACGCCGCCGTTGCGGCCGCGCGCATCTCCGACAGGAATCCGCTGCGCCGCCGCCCGCCAGCCGGGGAGGGCGTTCTCCGCCCGCTTCCGAAGCACCTTCTTGGCGGGGATCCCGGTCATCACCTCGGCCGCGTGGTTCCAGAAACGCACGGTTCCGTGCGGGTCGAGGAGGAGCACGCCGTCCGCGACGTGCTCGAGGACCCGCTCGGCGATCGCACGCTGCTCCTGTGCGACACGCGTCCGCGCGAGCAGCGGTGCAAGGCCGTACGCGATGATCATCACGCTGGCGAGCACCAGCAGACCGAACGCGAATATGCGGTTTCGGATGTTGGCCGCTTTATCTTCGACGACGTCGTTCGGCGCGAGGATGGCAAGGCCGGTCGCCTTCGAGTGGGGCTGCGCGATCGCAATGTATTTCGCTCCCCCGACGGTGACGGTGCTCGGAGTCATGCCGATCTCGGTTTGCGAGGGGGAGATCGGGATCGACGCGGCTACGACGCGGGTGCCGCGCACCGCCGCCGGGATCTCCTTCTGCTTGAGGAGCCCGGCGTTCTGAGCGATGTGGGTGAGCGTCGCCCGGTCGAGCGTGACGTCGGCGACGATGCTGCCGACGACGCGGTCGCCCGAGACGACGGCGATCGACCGCTGCACCGACCCTTTCCTTCTCTGCTCACGGCGCCGACCGACGAGGAACTCCAAGTCCGAGTGCTTGCGACGCAGGCGGGCGAGGGCCGCATGGTCGCGATCCCGCAGCGCACGCTGCACCTGCGGTCGTGTCGCGAGCTGAATGGCATCGAGCTGAGCGTGGTCGGCGATTCGGCCGTACTCACTCACGGCTGCGCGGAGCGACGGGTCGAGACGCGCTTCCGTCCGCAAGCGTTCGTTCGAAGCGGCGGAGTTCCCAAAGGCCCAGGCTGCGGCGCCGAGCGGCAGGATCAGCAGCAGGAGCGCGCCCATGAAGCGCAATCGGAGCCCGAGAGAGCGCGATGCGTCGTGTGCGCGGCCGATCCAAACCGATGATCTCGCCTGGCTCAGACCGTTTCCTCCTCGCAGATCGTCCCAAGAGTCGAGCTATGCGGATGAGAGGACTTGAACCTCCACGGGTTCGCAGGGCCGTGGTGGCTGTTGTCGTCTCGTGGTCCGCCGTGGTGTTTCCCGTGGAATGTAGCCGTTCCCGGTTGTTCTTTCGGCTTCACAGCACGAGCGGGTTGCGAGGCGTTTGGGCACAAAATGGGTACAGCGCGAGCTTGCGAATACGCGACGGCGATGGCCTCAAACCGGCTCGACGACGCACATGCCGTTGATGCCCTGCTCATACAGCTCCTCGAGGCTGTCGTCGTCGAGCTCGAGGTTGATGGGCACGATGCGGAGGCGCCGGCCGTCGCCGAGCGTGAGGATCTCGTCGGCCTTCCAGTTCGGATCGCGGTGACGAATGCGGCCGGTCGTGCGGCTCACCGTCGGTGTTACCAGCAGATACGTGAAGCCGTACGGCATCCGTGGCGATCGTCGCACGCCGCGCCCTGTCGCTCGGTCCGTACCTTCGAGTTAGGTCATCAGGCCGCTCGTCCGATGGACGCTGTGATCCGGGCGGATTAGCTTGAGGCTAGACCTGGGAACTGCGGTGGGAGTCCGAGCTGGCGTCAGAGGAGGGCGGCAGGGTTGAGGGGGGAACCCGCCGCCCTCCTTGTTTGGGGGAGCGTTGCTGCGAGGGAAGGGGGCGAAGTCGCAGCAACGAGCGGAATTCGAACGAGAATGCAACTCGTCCGGCGAGATTGCAACGGGGAGGTTTTTCGCGTTTGCGAGTAGCTCTGCCCTGCTTTTCTACTCAAGAGTCGCGCTAATGCGCGGCGGCCGGGTTTCCGAAATGGCCGGATTTTCCGAAGACGGTTCGGCGTCCGCCGACATCGCTGGTCCTTAGGCCTTAGCTTCCCGGCGGAACTTCGCGAGTTTGTCGGGGGTCAGGTTGAACTTCGCCAACTCCTGTCGCGAGAGCGAGTCGAGGAACTTCTTTTGCGAGTTGAGAAATGCCTTCTGCTGGTCCGGACGTAGCCCGTCGATGAATACGCCGAGATCAAGATTCTTTACGCTCACGAGGTTGGCGCTCCGGAGGTTGGCCCCTCCGAGCCTGGTGTTCTCGAAGTCGGCGCCCTCGAGGTCAGCGTCGCTGAGGTCGGCGCGCCTGAAGTCGGCGCCCCACAGGTAGGCGAACTGGAGCTCGGCGTGTTCGAGGTGGGCGTGTCCGAGTTCGGCGACCGGGAGGTGGGCGAACCTGAGGTTGGGGTGCTCGAGGTGGGCGCCCTCGAGTTGGGCGCCTTGGAGGTTGGCTTCCTCGCAGTAGGCGTCTTCGAGGTGGGCGCCTCGAAGGTCGGCGTTCTCGAAGTGGGCGCCTGGAAGGACGGCGCCTGTGAGGTGGGCGCCCCCGAGGTCGGCGTTGCTGAGGTTGACGCGCTCGAGGTCGGCGCCGACAAGATCGACGTGACTGAGGTCTGCGTCGGTCAACACGACGCGGGGAATGCCCGCGCGCAGGAGCTTGGCCTCGTACAAGAAGCGGACGACTTCGGCTTTTCGCTTTTTGTCGAGGCGGCGAAGCGTGGTAAGCGTGATGGTGCGCGCGACCTGCCTGACAGGGTCGCTCTCCTCGGAAATCAGAAGTTTGTTGTTCAGCATCAGGCCGCTCATCTGGTCGAGATAGGCCTGAAGCGTCGCGTCTTGGCGCGCTGTTTCGGCGGCGGCTCGATCTGCGGCGATGCGCCGATCGTCTCGCTTGTTGTTGTTCCTCGTCTGCGCGGCGCTCCATGCAAACGTGACGCCGATCAGGATCGCGGGCACGACCAGGAGCTGCAACCAGTCCCAGAGGGTCTTGGCCGGCTGCACCTCCTCGTCGGGCGCCTTCTTCCAGCGCCGTTCCCCGACGCCGAGCCACTCACGCCAGCGCACGAGCCTGATACTCGCTTATTCCGAGGGGGTAATCACCTTCTCTGCAGGCCGACGAGCCCGGTAAGGCCGCCGCGATCCGAGCTCGATATCGATGAGCTGCATGCCGCACGCCTCGAGGTCGCACGGAAGTGGTCGTCGTTTGCGACCGCGCCTTTCAAGCGGTCTACCGCATCGAGATAGCCCGCGGCGGCCACCGAGGCGCCTTCGACACGACTATGCGAACGGAGGCCGCCGCTCTGGCCTGAACGGCACCACCGGTTGAAACTCACGCGCCAACTCCATCCTCCGTCCCGTTTGTGCACCGACCAGGCACAAGAACCGCTTGATCTGGCTATGCGGATGAGAGGACTTGAACCTCCACGGGGTCGCCCCCACACGGACCTGAACCGTGCGCGTCTACCAATTCCGCCACATCCGCGCGGAGCGCATTGTACCGCCGCTCTTGGCTCAGTCCGGCAGCGCGGCTAGCACCTCGTCGGCGTGCGTGTCGGGCTTCACGCGCCTCATCACCTTGGCCACGCGACCCTCGCTGTCGATGAGGAAGGTCGACCGCTCGATGCCCATGTACGTCTTGCCGTAGTTCTTCTTCTCGACCCACGTGCCGTAGTTCTCGGCCACGTGGTGGTCGGGGTCGGCGAGGAGCGTGAACGGCAGCCCGTACTTCTCCTTGAACTTGACGTGCGAGGTCTCGCTGTCTGGGCTCACGCCGAGCACGACCGCGCCGCGCTCGGCGAACTCGTCGTAGTTGTCACGGATCGCGCACGCCTGCGCGGTGCATCCGGGCGTGTCGTCCTTCGGATAGAAGTAGAGGACGATCGGCTTGCCGCGGAGCTCCGAGAGCTTGACGGCCTCGCCGCTGTCGCTCGTCAGCTCGAAATCTGGTGCGGGCTTCCCTTCCTCGACCATCTCGCCTCCTCGTTAGGTTGCGTTCGATGCTAACGGTGCACCACGCAGTTGCATTCGCCGTGCTTGCGGTGACCTGGAGCTCGGCGGCGCTCGGATTCTGGGCCTACCGGCGCGGGAGCGCGGGTTTCGCCGTCCAGCATGCCCTCGCACTTGCCCAGACGGTGCTGATCGCGCAGGTCGGGCTCGGCCTGCTTCTGCTGTCGAACCACAACCGCGCGCCGGACAAGCTCCACTACGCGTACGGGACCTTCGCGCTGCTCGCAGTGCTCGCGCCGTGGCTCTACGCGCCGGACGACCCGCAGCGCCGCCTGCTCTGGTTCGCGGGGGCGACGCTCGTGGCGGCGGCGCTTGCGGTCCGTGCTTTCATGACCGCTTGATGCGCTGGCTCTCGGAACACCCGACGGTGCGCGGCTTCCTGATCATCGCAGCGATCGCAGCCGTCGTCGTCGCCCTGTCGCTGCAGCCGACGCTGACGGCGCTGTTCCTGCTCGCTCGGATCGCGTTCTTCCTCGCGATCGCGTTCTTCGTCTACCTGATGTGGCGCGAGCGGCGCGAGGACATCGCCGTCTGGCCGCGACGCGCGTACGCCGCGTTCTACGGAGCGGCGATCCTCGCCGTCGTCACGTTCGGCGTGTACCTCTTGCGCGGCGCGGCCGGGCTCGACGCCGTTGCGTTCCTCGTGATCCTCGGGATCTGCGGCTTCTCGATGTTCCGCGTCTGGCGCGACCAGCACACGTACGGCTGACGCATTGTTAGCATCGCCCCGCTTCCGCACCGCCCAGTGCAGGAAAGGGGAATTCATGCGACTGACGCGACGCCTCGGTAGGCCGTCTTTCTTTGCGGTCTGCCTGATCGGCGCAGTTCTCGCCGGCTCCGTGCCGGCCTCGGCAGGCAACGAGGTCAACTACCAGGATCCACTGACGGCGGCGCCGCCGATCGCGCGCCCGCCGACGCAGTCCTGCAGCGTGACCGTGATGCAGGACTTCGCCTTCAACTCGTCCGTCGGCCAGGGCGTCTTCAACGGGACGCTCGCGCCGCCGGCGGCGTGCCCGGGCCCGTGGTCGAAGGTCGTGCTCGACTTCACCGGCAAGGTCGCCGGGCGCCAGTTCGACCGGCTCATGAACGTGTGGGTCGGTGGGGCGGAGGTCTTCCAGTCGAGCACGCCCGAGCCCGACCCGGACGGCATCACGTGGCACGTCGAGCACGACGCGACCCGGTACGCCTCGCTGTTCGCGCAGCCGGAGCCGATCAAGGTCGAGCTGCAGAACTACGTGACCGGTATCTACACCGGCGTCATCTACGGAACGGTGAAGGTGACGTACTACCAGGCGACCGGGACGTACCCGGCGCCCGAGCACGCTGACCAGGTGATCGGCTTTCCGTACGCTGACTCCGACTACTTCTACGGGCCCGGTGACGTGCGCACGACGACGGTCACGTTTCCGCAGAACCTCACGCGCGCGTACCTCGAGCTCTACCTCAAGGGGAACTCGTGCGACGAGTTCTGGTTCGGGAGCCAGCCCGACGACTTCGCGGGGCCCAACGGGCTCTGTGGCGGCGGTGCCTTCCGCGAGGTGCAGGTCTCGATCGACGGGAGGCTTGCGGGCATCGCGTGGCCGTTCCCGTTCGTCTTCACGGGCGGCGTGAACCCGTGGCTGTGGCGCCCGATGCCCGCGGTGAACGCGTTCGACATGCCGCCGCAGGCGATCGACCTGACTCCGTACGTCGGGCTGCTGACGGACGGCGCGCCGCACACGATCGGGCTCCAGGTCGCGCACGACGGCTACTACTGGGGCATCGGCGGCGACCTTCTGCTCTACCGCGATCCGGTGCTCGCGCACACGACGGGAGCCGTCACGTCGCACGAGATCGCGCCCGGTGCGGGCGAGACGTACGGAGAGAACGTCGGCTCCAACGGTGGCGTCTTCACGACGTCGGCGTCGCGGCACCTGAGCGTGAGCGGCTACGTCGACACGTCTGCCGGCCGCATCACGACGTCGGTCGACCAGACGTTCGGCTTCGGCAACAAGCAGGAGCTCGACCTGACGAACTTCCTCGAGAACCTGACGCACGACGAGACGATCGACACGGTCACGACGACGTCCGCCCCGGCGAGCACGACGGTGCGCCGCGTCTCCGAGTCGTACCCGCTGCGCATGCGATCGCTCTTCCAGGTGCCCGAGCAGGGGCAGAAGGACTTCTTCAGGCTGCCGGCAGGCGTCGAGCAGTCGCTCGTCCGCAACACGACCGTGACGGTCAACGGCGTGCAGACGTTCGCGAGCTCGCTCAGCGATACCGTCAACGCCTCGGCGTTGCTGAACAGGACGAACGGCGTGACCACGGCGTCGGGCGGTCGCGACAGCGAGGACTATGTCGCGTCCGACTCCACGGGCGCCTGCTACCACCACAAGCTCGTCGCGGCTCAGGGCTGGGTCACGAGCGACCAGCTGCTGCCGCACTGCTGAGCATCTGTCGCGGGGGAGCCGACGGGCTTCCCCCGCGAGGACTTGTGACTCGCGCTCCCTACACCCGGCGCGTAATCACCCAGTGCAGAAACGTCGTTCCGCCGGGAGCGTTCGCACAGGCCGCGATGTCTCCGGCTCGCCAGCTGCGCTTCGACGCGAAACAGGGGTCGAAGCGGTCGAATCCCGCGGTGCGGCAGGCGAGCGCGTCACGCGTGAACGTCTGCATCGAGCCGGCGAAGCATGGACCGCGCCGAGTGCCGGCGAGGACGAGCCCCGCACGAAGCCTGCCGGTGCGCGTCCATGGCTCGATCCAACCGTTGATCTTCGGGTAGCGCCGCTGCCAGGCAAGCGGCGGCGTCGGGTGTGTTCCTGCGAGCGGAGGGTCATGCGTCAGGATGCCGTGCGCGTTCGTCCCGGCGTTCACCGTCCTCAGCGGCGGCCCGCCCTCGGCGTTCGTCGGGCATCCGTACGCACCGTTGGGCCCGAGCGCGCAGAGGTAGGTCTCCGATCGGTCGACGCAGAATCGCGGGTGCCCCGGCATCACCTTCTCGCCGGGGCAGCCGCTGCCGGTCTCCCGCGGAGAGTGGACTGCGAGCAAGACCACACAGCGCGGCACCGCGGGATCCGCGAGGCCCACAGCCGCGAGCTGCTCCGCGCTCAACCGGCGGACGCCGACCCAGGCCAGGTCCGGGCCCCAGTGGGCCATGTTCCCCTGGTTCCAGCGATCGACGCACGTGCGCACGGCTTGCGCCGGGGACGGCTTGCGGGAGGCGCTGGGCGTCGCCGTGCATCCGACGGCGACGCCCAAAGCGGCGAGAGCGAGACCTGCGCGAACGCCGATCACGGAGCCCGCGGCGTGCACGTGCGCGGCGGCACCGCGGAGAACCGCGGGTGGAGCGTGTGCCGAATCCAGTACAGCAGGTAGTAGAAGTCGCATCCTTCGACCGTCGCCGCCGTGTTGCCCGTCGTTCCGACGCGCGTTCCCTTCGGTTCGTGCAGCTTCGTGTTGTCGACTGCGAAGCCGAGCTCGTCGGCGCCGGGGATCATGACGGCCTGACCCACCTTCACGCGTACGGAGATGTCGCCGAACCTCCTTTGCGCGACGAGTGACTTCTGCTCCGAGTAGTAGATGTTGCGGTAGTGGTGCAGTGACCGGCCGCGCTTGACCCAGACGATGCGGTCGAGGTGCTCGTAGACGGCTTCGCCGTCGCCGAACGGCGTGTCGTAGCTGCCGGGAGGCGAGTGGTGGTAGATGACACCCGCCGCGATCGCCTTCACGTTGTGCTTTGGGCGGTAGTCCACGCCCTGGTCGGGACCGTCGTAATGCGATGAGAGCGGGAACGGCAGCGACCATCTGCACGCCTTGACGCAGCGCGGCTTCCTCACTCCTCCGCCTCCTCCGTCCGGCAGCACCATGTGGCCGTCGACGTCGCGGTAGTTGACGGGATTGCCGCCGGCGAGCGCATAGCGGTTCTGGTCCGGTTCGTTCTGCGTCAGGAAGGCGTCTTCGCCGGATCCAGACAGCTGATCCTCCTGGAGGAAGTGTGCGTCGTCGCTCGAGAACTGCCTCGGTCCCATCGTGAGATTGCCGCTTCCGGAGTCATAGCGGTCGGACGTGTACCGCACCGGGTTCATCGGGTCGTTCGCGTTCGTGTCGCCGTTGCTGAGCTCGCCGTCGGAAGAGCCGTAGGGCGTATAGCCGTAGGACGCCGCTGCATTGCCTGACGATCCGACGAGAAGCGACGCGCTGTCGTGCGAGTCGTACTCGTAGTCGTAGCGGCTCGCAGCACCGCCGGCCGGCGTCACGCTCAGGTCGAACGGGGTGCCGCCGCCGTCGAAGCTGTAGGCCTTCGTGTTCAGCATCGCTCCGGAGCCGTCCTTCGCCTGCTCGCTGCTGACGAGGTCGCTCGCGTCCAGGTATGTGAACGAGCTCGTCCTCGGGGCTCCGGTCCCGTGCGACTCCGTCTCCTGGAGGGTGCGGTTCAACACGTCGTAGGCGTAGTCGGTCGTGCGGTCCCTGCTGCCGTCGAGGTTGAACGTGCGGACGCTCTTGAGCCTGTCCACGCCGTCGTAGTTGTACTCCGCGAGCACGTTCGCCGATCCGGTGTTGCAGTCGGCCGCGGTGCCGGTGGAACGCGTTACGCAGTCGAGGTTCCCGAACCAGTCGTACCAGTACTTGCGGGCGTCGGTGCCGTGCGTCCGTGACGTGAGCTGGTCGCCGCTGTACGTGAAGGTCGTCTGGTCGCCGGCCGCGTCGAGCGTCATGACGTTGCCGGCGGCGTCAAGGGAGTAGTTCGTCGTCGTCACCGCGTTCCGGGTCGTCTCCAGCTGGACGACCCGCTCGCGCGGGTCGTACGCGTAGGCCGACGTGCACGTCGACGTCCGGCACGGCGCCGCGGTGTTCGGGCCGACGAGCGTGAAGACGTCCTTCGTGATGTTGCCGTTGACGTATTGGTTGTTCGCATCGAGGTAGGAGAGCGTGTGCGACTCCAGCGTGGCGCCGCCGGCGTTCTTCGTCGTCTCGGTGGCCTTGCTGTCATCCGCGTTGTACGTGTACGAACTCGAGGACTCCGTGGCCCAGCCTGACGGTCCGGACCGCTCGAGCGCCGACGTCTTCACGACGCCCGTCGGCCAGTACGTCTTCGTGATGCGCGCGTCGTCACCGGTCGCGGTCGTCCAGCCGTAGTCGTTGAACTGCAGCAGCTCGTCGTTCGGGTCCCACGCGAGGTCGGCTTTGCGCCCGTTCGTGACGATGTTCCCGCCCGGATCCTCGACGCCGTTCAGCTCGCGGTGAACGACGTTGGCGTCCTCGTCGTACGCGTAGGTGCTGAACACGTCGTTCGTGTCCTGGTCGCGCTTCAGCGTGAGCTTCGACAGCCGGTCGAGGCCGTCGTTGGCGTAGGTGACGATGATGCCGTTGCCCGGCGGAACGCTCGCGTGCGCCTCCGAGGCGAGGTTGCCGTTCGCGTCGTAGCCGTACGTCGTCGTTCGGCCGGCCTTGTCGGCATACGTCTTCGTGTCGCCGTCGACGTTGTAGGTCCACGTCTCGGCGTGGGCCGTGTCGAGATTGCCTGCCGGGTCGTCGGGGATGCGCGACGTCTGCTGCCCGTCCGGGCCGTAGTCGAAGTGCAGCCGGGGCAGGTGAGGCGTCTTGCTCGTGTCGATCCAGCCCGGGTCGAGATAGGTGAGAGTCATCTTCTTGTTCGCCGCCACACCGCCCGGGTCCGGCGAGGTCGCCGGCAGTGTGTAGAGCGTCATGTTGCTCTTCGCGTCGTATGCCTGGTGGATGTATTGCGGAGTGGGGTACGTCCCGCTCGTCGGCAGATCCGTGCGCACCAGCCGGTTCAGCTTGTCGTAGACGTACGCCGTGACGTAGTCGGTGAACGTGACCTTGTCGGCCGACGCGTCGTACGCACGCGGGCTGATCTCGCGCTTGACGTTGCCGACCGGGTCGTACTGGTAGACCGTCGTCAGCATGCGCGCGGGAGTCACCGTGGTGTCGAACGGCCGGATCTCCTTCACAAGCTCGTCGCGCGGGCTGTAGCCGTAGGTGGTGACGTCGCCGTTCTCGTCGGTGTCGGTCCCGACGTTTCCGTCCGGGTCGTATGTGCTCGACGTCGTCGTGCCGCCGGGGTCGGTCATCGACAGCTGCTCGCGCGCGAGGTCGTACGTGTACTGCGTCGTGAACGGCGGCGGCGTGCCCGCCGAGCAGTCGACCGACGAGAGGTGCGCCCGCGCGCCGACGTCCCAGCGCACGTCGCCGCCCGCCGTGTAGCAATCGAACGTGTTCAGCGTCGAGGTGATCTGGCCCGCGGCGTCGACGAGGTACTGCGTCGTCTTCGTAACCTGATCGGCGGCGTCATACGTGTAGAACGTGGCGAAGTCGTACGGCGTGTACGTCGTCAGCACGCCCCTCGGGTCGGTCAGCTGGGTCAGCCGGCCGGCGAGGTCGTAGAGGTATTGCGTGCGCTCGCCGTACGGGTCGACCGATGTGTTCGGCGACGTCGATTGCGTCAGCCTGTCCATCGCGTCGTACGTCTGCGTCGTCTCCGGCCCGGGGGAGCTATAACCGGGCGCGTAGTCGCCGACGACGTTGTCGTTCGCGTCACGGTCGGTGCGCGTGACGACGAGCGTGCCCCGTGCCCCGCTCGTCGATTTCGGCATCGTCGACCGCTCCAGGCGCCCGAACGCGTCGTAGTCGAAGTACGTGCGGTAGTTCCGCGTGTCGGTCCCGGAGTCGGACGCGTGCAGCGGGTCCTGGATCCAGATCAGGTTGCCGTTCGCGTCGTACCCGCGCTGTTCGACCCCGCCGGCGGCGTCCACGGTTCTCGTGGGCTGACCGCTCGGGTCGTAGCTCGTGTACGACGTCACATTGCCGTCCGCGTCCTGTGCCGTCGCCACGGTGCCGTCAGCGTTGTACGTGAACGTCGTCTGCGCTCCCGTCGGATCGGCGATCTGCGTCACGTTGCCGTTCGCGTCCACGGTGTACTGCGTCGTGTACAGGCGCGGCGTCGTCATCGAGATGAGGTCGCTGATGTGCGGGATCGTGCGGCCCGTTCGCCATTTGCCGGAGACGTCGTTCGCGTCGACAGCCGTGTTCCGATACGTCCAGGCCGTCCGGTTGCCGAGCTGGTCGATGAGGCTCGCTTGCTGGCCGTTGTCGTTGTAGCCGTACGAGGTCAGGCCGCCGTTTGGCGCGGTCACGGAGATGAGCTCGAGGTCGCCGTTCCAGGTCTGGGTCGTCGCGCGCCCGAGCGGGTCCGTGATCTGCGTGACCTGGCCGCCCGTGTTGTAGGCGTACCTCGTCGCGCGCGAGAGCGGCGCGGTGACGGTCGTGATCCGGTTCGTGTCGTCGTAGCCGTACGTCGTGAGGCCCGAGCCGGAGCGGTCGGTCATCGACGAGAGCTTCCACTTGTCCTGCCCGCTCGTGAGGTAGGAGAACGTCGTCTCGTGCTGACGCGGGTCGATGACGCTGTAGAGACGCGTCGACTCGTTCGCGGTCGCCGGATCGGGGTCGATCCGCAGGTACGGATTGGTGATCGCGGGCCCCGAGCCGTCAGAGGTGGTGTACGTGAAGACGAAGCTCCGGTCCGGGACGTACGTGCCGTCCGGGTTCGAGCCGCCGACCTGCGTGATCTTCCGCAGGTTGCCGTCGGCGTAGTAGTCGAACGTCAGCGTGTGTCCGAGGTGGTCGGTGATCGACTTCACCTTGCCGCGGATTTCCGGCTTCTTGACCTCGCTCTTCGCGAAGTAGGCGATCGTGAAGCTCCGGCCGCTCGGGTCGGTCACCTGCTTGATCCGCTCCCTGACCCCGCCCGGATCGTCGGCGGACGAGACGTTCTCGAGCGTGTACGTGATGACGTTCTGGTTCCGGTCCGACACGCTCGTCGGATAGCCCTGGGAGTCGAAGAAATACGTCACGCCGTCCGGGCGCGTGATCGCCCACCGCTTCGTCGAGTCCGTGGTCGAGTAGCGGCGGAGATAGAGATGCGTTCCGGCCGGCTCCTGCCACCAGATCGTGCCGTCGGCGGCCGTGTGTCCGATGAACGTGTGCTTGGTGCCGGTCGTGTCCGTGAACGCGATCCAGCAGCTCGTCGTGTTCGGGCAGTTGGTGTCCGCGTTGTTCGGGTGGATGTCGAGGGGGAGCCCGAAGCGCATCAGCGTCGCGACGCCGAGTGAGAAGTTGTTGCCGAGCGGCGACTCCGTCTTCTTCTCGAGGCTGTTGTAGGCGATGTCGACGGACGTGGAGAGGCCGCGTCCGACGGCTGTCATCGGCGTCCACTGGAGGAGCGAGTTGCCGTTCGCGACATTGACGGAGTGCGTCATCCCGGCGCCGACGGGATCCTGCGCATAGCCGAAGTAAGGCTGGACGCCGAGCGCCTCGGCCTCGAGCAGCTTGTTGACGATCATGGGGTTCTCGAGCGGCGGGTTCCCCTTGGCCGCGAACCACGTCGTGCCCGACTCCGCGAGGTCGAAGCGCAACCGGTACTGGCCGCGCGAGATGCCGGCGTCCTCGGTCGGCGGCGTGACCTGCACGACGAGCGTGCGCGACCCGAAGGCCGGCACGTCGCTCCCGAGCGAGATCGGCGAGCTGGTCGTGACGACCGGCGTCGAGTCGGGGCTGTACCAGCGGTAGTAGAGCTTGATCGTCGACGCGGACCACGTGGACTGGCTCGCGTTCGTGACCGTCACCGTCACCGGGAAGGTCGGCTGAGGCGATGCGCCCGCATCGTATGTGGACGTCTGCGGGAAGTCCGGCGACGACCACGTCGCCTGGTACTTCGTGCCCGACGTGTTCGAGACCATGACGGTGACCGGCATCGAGGCGGCCCAGCCGTGCCCGTCATACGCGACGGCCGTCAGCTGGTGGTACCCGTCGTACGCGGGATACGTGGCGTCGAGCGTGTTCCAGTCCACCTTCCACGGGCTCTTCGTCGCCGTGCCGAACAGGATTCCGTCGAAGTAGAACTCGATCCGGTTCACGTAGTTCTGCTTCGTGCCGCTGATCTTCGCGCTGACGCTGACCGTGCCGTTCGCGGTCGCGTACGGCGAAGGCGAGCTGATCGCAACTCCGAGCGTGGAGTTGCCGCCGCCGCCGGTGCTCCCGGTCGAGCCGTCGTACGAGCCGCCTTCGCACCCGAACGACAGGCACGACGCCTGCGCGCTCGAGGTGACTGTGGCGAACATCAGCAGAAAGACCACCGCGACGGCAGCTCTGCCGCCCCAACGGAACCAGCGCGCCCACCTCATCGTCCCCTCCTCGTTTGTGGAGCCAGCGGCGCCGCGGGCCTGCCTCAGCGGCCGCACCATGCTGCGGTCGCGCGGCCGCGGGAGCAATGAACCTTTGGGTTCAAAGACGGTTCATCGCGCCGGATGAGCCGTTGGCGCGCGACCGGCCCGCCTCGCTGGCGCGGAAAGCAGCGGCCGCCTGCGTGCGACGCGCTACGTCGAGCTTCCTGAGGATGTGGTGGACGTGGTTCTTCACGGTCGCGAGCTCGAGTGTGAGGCGCCTCGCGATCTCCTTGTTCGACAGGCCGTCGGTCAACAGCTCCAGCACCTCGCGTTCGCGCCGGGTCAGCTCGGTCGGCAGCGAACGAAGCCGGCTCGAGCTCGTCAGCGAGGCGACCCTCTGGACGAGGAGCGCGACCACCGACGGTGGAAAGACGGCCTCTCCCGCGACCGCGGACTCGACGGCGTCGACGAGCTCGTCCAGGGTCGCGGACAAGCGGACGGCACCGATCGCGCCGGCCTCCGCGCAGGCGAGGGCGCAGACGTCCCCGTCGGCAAGCTCGACGGCGAGGATGCGCGCGGATCGCGACGTCGCCAGCTCGTGGACGAGGCGTAACGTCTCGAGCCGGCGCACGTCGACGAGCACGACGTCCGGCGCGAAGGAGGCGATGCGCGCGGCAGCGTGTGCGCTCGGCGCGACCGAGGCCGTGAACGACCGTGCCTCGAGCTCGCGCCCGAGGGAGTACCGGTAGAGCCAGCTGTCACTGACGACGAGGAGCCTGACGGACAAGTCGCCTCCCGCGGACAGTGTTTGCCGCGTGACGATCGGTCAAACGCGGCTGCCGATAGTCGCGACTCGATCTACGCCTCGATACGTGCCGAGGCGCCGTCCAGCAGGTCGAGGCAGGCGCGGATCTCCAGCAGCTGCCCGACGAAGATCGGCGTGTCGCGCTCGGTGTAGCTCGACGCCTCGGTCTCGCGGAGCGTGAGCATCAGGTGCATGAAGTCGGCCGGCTCGTCGCACTCGAACGCCGTCATGAACTCCTGGTCGTCGATCCCGAACGAGTACGTCGTGTGGTTGTGGATCGACGCGAACTCGGCGCCGATGCGGATGTGCTCGTCCATCGCGTGCTGCCGCTGCTCGATCGGCAGCGCGTACCACGGCCGCGTCTTCACGAAGGGGTAGACGACGAGGTACGGCGAGTTGCGCGGCGTGATCTTGCGCGCCCTGCGGGCGCTCGTGTACTGCGACGCCTTCGTCGTCGCGAGGTACGAGTACGGCGTCTCGAGCCAGCCGGCGAGCGGCGTCGCGTTCAGCGCCGCTCCCAGCTCCCCGAGCAGGTCGTACCGGTCGGTGATCTTCCAGACGAAGAAGTCGCAATCCGGGCGGACGCCGACGCACGAGTACGCGCTCACGTGCCCGAACTGCGGCGCGAACGCCTCGATCGCCTCGGCGAAGGCGTCTTTGCCCGCTGCCCGCTCCTCGATGGGCAGCCGCCGCCACGCGGGATCCACGCGGTAGTAGGTGTACGCGACGTACTGGCCGCGATCGCTCACGGTGTCAAGGCTAGCCTGAGCCGATGCCGTCCGAACGCGTCAGCGAGCAGCTGAGGAACCTGCCGACGAGGCCGGGTGTCTACCTCTTCCGCGACGAGCGAGGGCAGATCCTGTACGTCGGCAAGGCAAAGTCCTTGCGCCCGCGCGTGCGCTCGTACTTCCAGGCGCGCGGCCGTGACCGGCCGACGATCTCGCAGCTGCCCGACCGCGTCGCGGACGTCGAGGTGATCGTCACGCAGAGCGAGGTCGAGGCGCTGCACCTCGAGCAGAACCTCGTCAAGCGGCACCGGCCGCCCTTCAACGTGCGGCTCCGCGACGACAAGTCGTTCCCCTACATCGCGGTCACCGTCGAGGACGAGTTCCCGCGCGTGATGTTCACGCGCGAGCGGCACCGGCGCGGTGTCGTGTACTTCGGCCCGTACGCGAACGCGAAGAAGGTGCGCGAGACGCTCGACGTGCTCAATCGCGTGTTCCGTTTCCGCCCGTGTGAGGGGCCCAAGCCCGGCCGGCACTCGGGAATTCCGTGCCTCGACTACCACATCGACCGCTGCCACGCGCCCTGCGTCGGCTACGTCTCGGCTCCGGAGTACGCGGAGATCATCGACGGTGTCGTGCAGTTTCTCTCCGGCGACACAGAGCCGATCCAGCGCGAGCTCGAGCGGCGCATGCGCGACGCCGCCGAGGACGAGCGGTTCGAGGAAGCCGCGCGCTTTCGCAACCGGCTCTTCTCGATCCAGCACCTGGCCGAACGCCAGGCCGCTGACCGGCGCGACGTCGGCGACGTCGACGTGCTCGGGCTCGCGCTCGACGGCGACCGCGGCGTCGTGCAGATCTTTCCGCTGCGCGGCGGCAAGATGATCGACCGCTACTCGTTCCACCTCGAGAACGTCGAGGCACAGGACGTGACCGCGGTGCTCGAGTCGTTCTGCGTCGAGTACTACGGCGCGACGCCGTCACTGCCGCCGCAGATCATCGTGCCGCAGGAGGCCGGCGACCTTTCGGCCCTCGAGCAGTTCCTCTCCGACCGACGCGGGTCGCGCGTGGAAGTCCGGCGTGCGTTGCGCGGCGAGAAGCGCAGGCTCGCGGAGCTTGCCGCCGACAACGCGCAGCAGGTGCTCGCGTCGGCGAAGGAGGCCACCGCGACGCGCCGCGCGCGCCGCGCCGAGGCGCTCGAGGAGCTGCGCGAGGCGCTCAACCTCGAGTCGTTGCCGTTGCGGATCGAGTGCTACGACATCTCGACGATCCAGGGCGTCGAGACCGTCGGCTCGATGGTCGTGTTCGAGGATGCCGCGCCGAAGAAGGCGCACTACCGCAAGTTCGCCGTGCGCTCGCTCGACGGGCAGGACGACTTCGCCGCGATGGCGGAGGTCGTGTCTCGCCGCTTCGCGCGGCTGGGCAGGCGGACGGACGACGACTACGACGAGTCGTTCTTCGCGACGCCGAACCTCGTCGTGATCGACGGGGGCAAGGGGCAATTGTCGGCGGCGCTCGCGGCAATGCAGGCGTACGACCTGCCGCGCGTCGCGGTGATCGCGCTCGCGAAGCGGGTGGAGGAGGTGTTCGTGCCGGGCCGCCCGGATCCGATCGTGCTCGACCCGCATTCGCCGGGGCTGCAGCTGCTGCAGCGAATCCGGGACGAGGCGCACCGCTTCGCGCTCGGCTTCCACCGGCAGCGGCGGGAGGCGCGCTCGTTCGAGACGATCTTCGACACGCTGCAGGGCGTCGGCCCCGCGCGGCGGCGCGCAATCCTGCGTCACTTCGGCTCGCCGGAGCGGTTCCTCGAGGCGTCGCAGGAGGAGCTGGAAGGCGTGCCCGATCTCCCCGCCGCGACGGCGCGGAAGATCTACGCGCAACTGCACAAGGCAGGCCGCGGCTAACCGTAAGCTCCGCAGTCCGCCCAAGGCGCGGCTTTGCCGCGCCGACGACCACGTCGATCGAAGCGGCAACCCAACAAGAGTCGCCAAAAGGACACGCGCGCGAAGCGCGACTGTCCGGTTTCGTCGTTCGAAATGCGCAGCATTTCGAACGAAGCGAGCGCGCAGCGCGAAGCTAGTCCGGATCCATGAACGGATACCGGTAGTCCGTCGGCGGCACGAACGTCTCCTTCACCGTCCGCGGGCTGACCCAGCGGATGAGGTTCCACATCGACCCGGCCTTGTCGTTCGTGCCCGACGCGCGCGCGCCGCCGAACGGCTGCTGCCCGACGACCGCGCCGGTCGGCTTGTCGTTCACGTAGAGGTTGCCGGCCGCGTAGCGCAGCCGGTCCTGCGCCGCTTCGATCGCGCTGCGATCACGAGCGAACACCGCGCCCGTCAAGCCGTACGGTGAGCCGTTGTCGACGAGCTCGAGCGTGTCCTCGTACCGGTCGTGCGGATACACGAACGCGGTCACCACGGGCCCGAAGAGCTCCTCCTTCATCAGGCGGAAGTCCGGGTCGTCCGTTTCGACGACGGTCGGGCGGACGAACCAGCCGTCGCTGTCGTCGTACGAGCCGCCGGCGACGATCTTCGCGTTCGCCTTCGCCTCGTCGATCGCCGTCGCCTGTGTCTTGAAGGACTTGCCGTCGATGACGGCGCCCATGAAGTTCGAGAAGTCGCGCACGTCGCCGACCGGGAGGGCGTCGATCTCGTCGGCTAGGCGCTCGCGCAACTGCGGCCAGAGATTGTCCGAGATGAAGAGGCGTGATGCCGCCGAGCATTTCTGTCCCTGGTACTCGAAGGCGCCGCGGACGATCGCCGTCGCGATCCCGTCCACATCGGCGGACTCGTGCGCGAGGATGAAGTCCTTGCCGCCGGTCTCGCCGACGATGCGCGGGTAGTTGCGGTACTTCGCGATGTTCGCGCCGATCGTCTGCCACATGCCCTGGAACACGCCGGTCGACCCCGTGAAGTGCACCCCGGCGAGGTGCTCGCTCGCGAGCGCGGCGTCGCCGATCTCGGCGCCCGATCCGTAGACGAGGTTGATCACGCCGTCGGGCAGGCCGGCCTCCTGGAGGAGCTTCATCACGAAGTGCGCCGAGTAGGCGGCGGTCGACGCCGGCTTCCAGACGACGGTGTTCCCCATCAGCGCGGCGCTCGTCGGCAGGTTGCCGCCGATCGCGGTGAAGTTGAACGGCGTGACCGCGAAAACGAACCCCTCGAGCGGGCGGTACTCGAGCCGGTTCCAGACGCCCGGCGACGACACGGGCTGCTCCTCGTAGATGCGCGTCATGTAGCTGACGTTGAACCGCCAGAAGTCGATCAGCTCGCAGGCGGCGTCGATCTCGGCCTGGTGCGCGGTCTTCGACTGGCCGAGCATCGTCGCGGCGTTGAGGGTGGCGCGCCACGGGCCGGCGAGGAGCTCCGCTGCGCGAAGAATGACCGCGGCGCGCTCCTCCCACGGCGCCCGCGACCAGTCGTGCCACGCGGTCGCGGCGGCGTCGATCGCCTGGTGGACGTGCTCTGCGCCCGCCCTTCGATACCGCTGCGAGGACGTGATCCTTGTCGTGGGGCATGACCTGGTCGAACGTGTCCGAGAGCGGGACGTCCTTGCCGCCGATGACGAGCGGCAGCTCCAGCCGCTGGCCGGCGAGGTCGTCCAGCCGCTTGCGCAGCTCGTCCCGCTCGGGCGAGCCGGGCGCGTAGCTCTTGATCGGCTCGTTGTACGGCTCGGGTGGGCGGGCGAGGCCGTGTGCGGTCACGGGCGCCGATTGTAAGGTGAGCCGTCGTGGCGGTGACGTGGGTGCGCTACGAGGTCGACGGCTGGGGCGTCGCCGAGCTGTGCACGGATGCGGGGCGCGTGCTGTGGCACGAGCTGCCGCGACCGGTGCCGGAACAGGGCGATCGCGGTGGCGGCGAGCCCCCATTCCCCCACCCAGGGTGGGGGAAGAACCCCAAGCCCACGGCGCCGACGCTAGCCGACGGCGACGCACCGAACGGCGACGACTTCGCGTCAATTCTCGTCGCCCGGCTCCGCGCCTACTTCGCCGGCGCGGCCGAGGACTTCTCCGACGTCGAGCTCGATCTCGAAGACCTGACTCCGTACGGACAGGCGCTCGCGCGGGCACTCCGCGACGTCCCGCGCGGCGACGTCGTCACCTACGGCGAGCTCGCCGCTCTCGCCGGACGCCCCGGCGCCGCACGCGCCGCGGGCACCTTCTGCGCGCAGAACCGCTTCGGCGTCCTCGTCCCGTGCCATCGCGTCGTGGGCGCGAACGGGCTGGGCGGCTACGGCTCTCTCGGCTCCGCCTACAAGCGCCGCCTCCTCGGGCTCGAGCATGTCGCTCTCTGACGACGTCAAGCGCGAGCTCGCGCGCGTCGCCGCGACCGACGACTGCGACCGTCTCGCCGAGCTGTCGGGCCTCTTCCACTCGGCGGGGCGGTTGCACCTCCGTGGGCGCGGGGACGTCTCGCTGCACCTCGACGTCAGCGAGTCGGCGGTCGCACGCCGGGCCTTCACGCTTCTGCGCGAGCTTGGTGTGGACTCCGAGATCCGCACCTACCACCGCCGCGCCTTCGACCGGGCGACGCGGTACCAGCTTCACGTCGAGGGAGGCGCGCAGGCGCTGCGCGTCCTCCACGAGGCCGGCGTGCTGGGCTCACGCAACGCGCCGCTCGAGCGACCGCCGCTCCGAGTCGTCCGCAGAGCGTGCTGCAGGCGCGCGTACCTGCGCGGCGCGCTGCTGGGCGGCGGCTCGGTGAGCGGTCCTCGCGCACCTCATCTCGAGATCCGCGCGACGGGCGTCGCCGGAGCCGACTTCCTCGCGGACGTCGCACGGCGCGAGCGGCTCCAGCTGCGGGTCCTCGACCGCGGACGTCACGCCGTCGCCTATGCCAAGGGAGCCGCGGCGATCGCCGACGTGCTGAACGCCGCGGGCGCGGCCGACGCCGTCCTGTCGTTCGAGGAGCGAGCCGTCGTCGGCGCCACGCGCGCGCGGGCCAACCGGCTCGCAAACGCGGACCACGCCAACCTCGTCCGAACGGCGCAGGCCGCGCATCGGCAGGCACAGGCCGTCACCCGACTGGCTGCGAACGGACGACTCGACACGTTGCCGCCACGCCTGCGCGAGGCGGCGGACCTGCGCCTTCGGCACCCGACGCTCTCACTGCGCGCGCTGGCCGGCAAATGCCGCCCGCCGGTGACGAAGGCGGCGTTTCACCAGCGCCTGGCGCGCATCGTCGAGCTATCAGACATCTGAATTGCAACCCTCGTCTATACGACTTGCGATGGTGTTGTCGTAAGGGGCATGAACTCTCCATACTGAGAGCGGCGGGTCCGCGCTCGTCCGATGACGGATTCAGACCCCGTCCGTTATCGCGGTCCTCAGCGCGGCAAACCGGAGAGGGAGATCGTCCTCGGAGCTTCCTCTCCGGCCCGCTTCTCCCGGATCGCCGGAGCCCGGCGGTTCTTTAGAGTGGCCCGCGAACCGACACGGGAGGCGCATGGCACTCAAGGTAGGCATCAACGGCTTCGGACGGATCGGGCGAAACTTCGTTCGCGCGCACCTGGCGCGGAAGGGCGACTTCGACGTCGTCGCGGTGAACGATCTTGCGGCGCCGGACATCCTGGCGCACCTCCTGCGCTACGACTCGTCGCACGGCGGTCTTGCCGGCGTCGAGGTGGACGGCGACGAGATCAGCGTCGACGGCACGTCGTTCAAGGTGCTCGCGGAGCGCGACCCGACCGCGCTGCCGTGGAAGGACCTCGGCGTCGATGTCGTGGTCGAGGCGACGGGCCTCTTCACGAACCGCGAGGGCGCGCAGCAGCATCTCGAGGCCGGGGCCAAGAAGGTGCTCATCTCCGCTCCCGCGACCGACCCCGACATCACCATCGTCATGGGCGTCAACGACGACGCCTACGACAAGGACAAGCACCACCTCGTGTCCAACGCGTCGTGCACGACGAACTCGGTCGGGCCGATGGCGAAGCTTCTCCTCGACAACTTCGGCATCGAGTCGGGCTTCATGACGACGATCCACGCGTACACGACCGAGCAGCAGCTGCAGGATCAGGTGGCGATGACCCGCAAGGGCAAGCCGGATCTCCGGCGGATGCGCTCGGCCGCGCTCAACATCGTGCCCGCGTCGACCGGCGCCGCCCGCGCGATCGGCGAGGTGATCCCGGAGCTGAAGGGCAAGCTCGACGGCATGGCGATGCGCGTTCCGGTTCCCGACGGGTCCGTCACGGATCTCGTCGTCGATCTCTCCAGGCCGGCGACGGTCGACGAGCTCAACGACGTGTACCGGAAGGCGGCCGCCTCGGATCACTGGGAAGGGATCCTGCAGTACACCGAGGACCCGATCGTGTCGTCCGACATCGTCGGCAATTCGTACTCGTGCATCATCGACGGGCTGTCGACGATGGCGCACGGCAAGCAGGTGAAGGTGATCGGCTGGTACGACAACGAGTGGGGCTACTCGTGTCGTCTGGTCGACCTGATTCCGAAGTTGCTGTAGTGCGGACCGCGCGCTCCGTTCGCGACGCCGACGTCGACGGCAACGTCGTGCTCGTCCGCTCCGACCTCAACGTGCCGCTGAAGGACGGCGAGGTCGCCGACGACACGCGGATCCGCGCGTCGCTGCCGACGCTCCAGCTGCTGCTCGAACGCAACGCGCGCGAAGTTCGCGTCTGCTCGCACCTCGGCCGCCCGAAGACGGAGGAGGATCGCGCGAAGTACTCGATGGTCCCCGTGCGGGAACGCCTCGGCGAGCTACTGCCCGACGACCGCGTCACCGTCCTCGAGAACACGCGCTTCGATGCGCGCGAGACGAAGAACGACGAGTCGTACGCACGCGAGCTCGCGGAGGGCTGCGACCTCTACGTGAACGACGCGTTCGGCTCGGCGCACCGCGCGCACGCGTCGACCGAGGCCGTCGCGCACCTGCTACCGGCGTATGCGGGGCTGCTGCTCGAGGAGGAGCTCGAGAACCTCGGCCGGCTGCTCGAGGACGTCGAGCGGCCGTTCGTCCTCGTCTCCGGCGGCGCGAAGGTCGAGGACAAGCTCGGCGTGCTCCAGCACCTCGGCGGTCGCGCCGACACCGTGCTGATCGGCGGCAAGATGGCCGAGCAGATCCGCGACGAGAACCCGCTCGACTTTCCCGTCGTCGTGCCGACCGACGTGGTCGCCGCTGCCGCGTTCGAGGAAGACGCCGAGACGCGCGTGACGGCGTACGACGCGCTCCCGGAGGGCTGGCTCGGCCTCGACATCGGCCCGCAGACGCGCGAACGCTTCGCAAGCGAGCTCGCAGAGGCCAGGACGGTCTTCTGGAACGGGCCGATGGGCGTCTTCGAATGGCCCCGCTTCGCCGAGGGAACGCGCGCGGTCGCGGAGGCCGTCGCCGCGAACGAGGCTGCGTTCACGGTCGTCGGCGGCGCCGATTCGATCCGCGCGCTCACCGAGATGGGCCTCGTCGACCGCGTCGACTGGGCCTCGACCGGCGGCGGGGCTGCGCTCGAGCTGCTCGAGGGCAAAGAGCTCCCGGGTGTGGCGGCAATCCCTTCCGCGTAGGATCGCCGCGTGCTGATCGCAGGCAACTGGAAGATGTTCAAGGGGCCGGAGAAGACCGCGCACTTCTGCAGGCAGCTGCGAGAGCACTTGCGCCCCTCCGACGTCGACGTCGTCGTCTGCCCGCCGTACGTCTCGCTCGCGACGGCCGTTCAGGTGCTCGCCGGCACCGACGTCGCCGTCGCGGCGCAGAACGTGCACTGGGAGAGCGAGGGCGCGTTCACCGGCGAGGTGTCGGCGCCCATGCTGCGCGAGCTCGGCGTCTACGGTGCGATCGTCGGCCACTCGGAACGAAGGCAGCATTTCGGCGAGACGGACGACACGGTCGCCAGGCGTGCGCGCGCCGCGCTCGACGCCGGCCTCTCCGTGATCGCGTGCGTCGGCGAGACCGAAGCCGAGCGCGAGGCGGGGGAGACGGAGGACGTGCTGCGCCGGCAGGTCTCCGTGCTCGAGCGCGACGAGAACCTCGTCGTCGCGTACGAGCCGGTCTGGGCGATCGGCACCGGCAAGACCGCGACGCCGGAGCTCGCGCAGGAGGCGCACGCCTTCCTCAAGTCGCTGCTCGACGTTCCTGTCCTGTACGGCGGCTCGGTCAAACCCGACAACGCGGCCGAGCTCATGGCGCAACCCGACGTGGACGGCGCGCTCGTCGGCGGCGCCTCGCTCGACGTCGAATCCTTCCTCGCGATTTGCCGGGCAGCTTCCCCCTCGTAGCGCTCGTCATCCTCGACGGGTGGGGCTGTGCGCCGCCCGGTCCCGGCAACGCCGTCGAGCTGGCGAGCACACCGGTCTTCGACCGCCTGTGGCGCGAATTCCCGCACTCGACCCTCGATGCGTCGGGCGAGGCCGCCGGCCTACCCCCGGGCCAGATGGGCAATTCCGAGGTCGGCCACCTGACGATCGGCGCCGGGCGCCGGCTCTACCAGGACCTCATGCGCGTCAACCGCTCGATCGTCGACGGCTCGTTCTTCGAGAACCCCGCCCTGCGCTCGGCGTTCGAGCGCGGCCGCAGCGTTCACCTGCTCGGGCTCGTCTCGTACGGCGGCGTCCACTCCCACATCGACCACGTCCGCGCTCTCCTCCGCTTCGCGCCGGACAAGACATGGCTGCACGCCTTCACCGACGGCCGCGACGTGTCGCCGACGAGCGCCGCCGAGGACCTCGCCGAGCTGCCTCTCGAGCACGTGTCGACGGTCGTCGGCCGCTACTACGCGATGGACCGCGACAAGCGCTGGGAGCGCATCGACCGCGCCTTCGCCGCGATCACGGGCGGCATCGGCGAGGTGACGACAGATCCGCTCGGCGCGATTCGGAGTAGTTATGGCCGCGGTGTCACTGACGAGTTCCTGGAGCCGATCGTTGTCGCGGGGCACCCGCGGCTCGAGCGCGAGGACTCGGCGATCTTCTTCAATTTCCGGCCTGACCGTGGACGCCAGCTCTCGCGCGTACTGCTCGATCGCGGGTACGACCTCACGACGATGACGCGGTACAGCGACGACCTCGAGTGTCCCGTCGCGTTCGAGGAGACGGACGTCGCCGGAACACTCGCCGAGACGCTGTCGGGCGCCGGCCTCCGGCAGCTCCACGTCGCCGAGACGGAGAAGTACGCGCACGTGACGTACTTCCTGAACGGCGGCCGTGAAGAGGAGTGGCCGGGGGAGAAGCGACTGCTCGTGCCGAGCCCCCGCGACGTGCCGAGCTACGACCACAAGCCCCAGATGTCGGCGCGCGAGGCGGCGACGGCGTTCTGCGACGAGATCGGAAACGGTTACGCGTTCGGGATCATCAACTTCGCCAACCCCGACATGGTCGGCCACACCGGCTCGATCCCGGCTACCGTCACCGCGGTCGAGACGACCGACGAGTGCCTCGGCCGCGTCGTCGACACCGTCACCAGCGCCGGCGGCGTCTGTCTGATCATCGCCGACCATGGCAATGCGGAGAAGCTCATCGCCGACGACGGCGTCAGCCCGCATACCGCGCACACGACGAATCGGGTGCCGTTCGTCGTCACCGATCCAAACGTTCAGGTGCGTGACGGAGGCGAGCTTGCCGACGTCGCGCCCACTGTTTTGGCGCTTCTCGGCGTCCCGAAATCCGTACAAATGACGCGCTTGAGTCTCCTAGACCCGGGCTATACTCGGCCAGCCAGTGTCACTCACCCAGCCTGATCTGGGGGTTCTGCGGAAGGCACAGCGCGGAGACGAGCGCGCCTTCACCCTCATCATTCGAGCGTATGAGACGCCGGTCTTCAACTACGTGCTCCGCCTCGTCGGCGGCGACCGGTCGCTCGCCGAGGATCTGACGCAGGAGGTCTTCCTCCGCGTCTTCCAGGGCCTCCCGGGCTTCTCTCTCCGCTCGAAGTTCACGACGTGGCTCTTCCAGGTGACGAAGAACCGGGTGCTCGACGAGCTTCGCGCCCGTGAACGGCGGCCTCGGTCGGTTTGCTCGCTCGACGAGATCGCGCCGTTCGAGGTGCTCGACCAGCCGCTCGAGCGGATCGAGGCGGTCGACGCGCTCTGGCGGGCCGTCGAGGCCCTGAACGTCGACCTCAAGATGGCGCTCCTGCTCCGCGACGTCGTCGGCCTCGCGTACACCGAGATCGCCGACTCCCTCGAGATCACGCTCGCCACCGTCAAGTGGCGGATCTACAAGGCGCGCGAAGAGGTCCAGGCCGCGCTGGCCCGCGAGGGCATCATGTTCGGCAAGACGGCCGAAGCCGCCGAGCGCGTCGCTTCGAAGGCCTAGCCGGAAGGCCTAGCCGGCGCTACTCCGCCGGCTCGTTCGGATCCTCTTCTGCGGCGAGCTTCAGCGAGCCCTTGCGCACGTCCTCGAAGTGGCGTTGCTGGATCGGGATCGCCCAGCTGCAGAGCTCCTGAACGTTCGCCTTGCGCGCGCGCTCGGTGAGCGTGTTGAGGATCTCCCAGTGGCCGACCTCGCCGGCCTCGGCCATCGTGAGGAACTCGAAACCGTCGAGCGCGTCCGAGGCGCTCTCGAGGTACGTCGACATCATGTCGCTCGCCTTCTTCTTCACGTCCCGCGCCTCGTCGAGGATCGCCGTCTTCTTGCCGTCGAACTCGCCGGCGACTTCGGTCGCGCGCTCCTCGGTCTCCTTCGCCTCGTCGTGCATCTGAACGAGACGCTCCTCGAGGTCGGGCGTCAGACCATCCAGCTTCTGCACCTTCTGCGTCGCGGTCTGCGCGGCCATCGCGAGACCGAGCACCTCGCCCAGCTTCGACTCGAGATTCGTCAGCTCTGCCATTTCCTTCGACCCCCTGTCTCTAGGTTCCGTGCGCCAGGCGCGTCGCCAGCGGCTCCGGGAGCCCTTGCTCGCGGATCGCCGCCTGCGTGCGCTCGATGGGATATGCAACGCGGTGGAACCGGGCAAACCTCGCGTCGGTGTCGAGCTCGAGCCACGCGGCGTCGGGGTCGCCGTCGCGAGGCTGGCCGACCGAGCCGGGGTTGAGCAGCCAACGCCCGTCGAGCTCCACCTCCGTGCCCGGCGGGGCGAGGCCGCCGTGCAGCTCCGAGTCATCGAGGCCGATCGCCAGCGCGACGTGGCTGTGGCCGACGAGCACGAGCGGCGCGTTCGTCGTCATGAGACTGACGTACGCCGTCTCGGCGCTGAGCACGTACTCCCAGACCGGGTCGCGCGGGCTCGCGTGGAACAGCGCGACGTCGCCGACGGCGGCGCTCGGCTCGAGCTCCGAGAGGAACGCACGTGAGCGCTCGTCGAGAGCGGCGCGCGTCCAGAGCGCTGCTGCCGCCGCCTCGTCGTTGAAGTCCGCGACGTCGAGCGTGCCGAGCGCGACGAGGTCATGGTTCCCGATCAGACAGAGGTCCGCCCGCTCGGCGACGACCTGGCAGCAGCGGTTCGGAGCGGGGCCGTAGCCGACGACGTCGCCGAGGCACCAGATCGCTTCCGGCGCCCAGGCGTCGATCTCCTCGAGCACCGCGAGCAGGGCCTCCTCGTTAGCGTGGACGTCCGAGATGACTGCAACGCGTGGCATCGGGCGGTGGGCAACGGTAGTGGTTTTGTGCGCGGTGTGGCTCGTTGCCGCGTTTCTGCTCTGGCGGACGAGCGTTCCGTCGGGCCTCGACGTCGGAGGCCTCGACGTGCACCGCTTCTTCTCGGCGCGCGCCGTCGAGCGCGCCGCGGACTACCAGCGCTTCCTGGACGTCCTCTGGCTGTTGCAGATCGTCGCGACGGTCGTCGCGCTCGCCGTGTTGAGTCGTCGCGCTCCGCGCCTCGTGCGCACGCTCGGGCTGGGGCGGATCGGCGCCGGCGTGATCGTGGCGATGCTGATGCTCGTCACGCTCTGGTTCGTCTCGCTGCCGTTCGGCTTCGCAGCTCAGTGGTGGGACGCGCGGCACGGCCTCGCGCCGCACGACTACCTCTCGTGGATCTTCGAGCCCTGGGCGTTGCTCTCGTTCGAGGCGCTGTACGCACTCGTCTTCGTCGTCATCGTGCTGAGCCTTTCCGGCTGGCTCGGCGACCGCTGGTGGCTCGTGGGCGGGCCGGTGTTCGTCGCGCTCGCGGCGCTGTTCGTGTTCCTCAGCGGCTGGCTGCTCCAGTTCGGGACGCACGGCGTTCACAGCGCGCGCCTGCGCTCCGACATTCGCGTGCTCGAGCGCCGCGAGGGCGTGCCGGGCACGCCGGTGCACATCCAGGACGTGAGCAGCGTGACGAATCAGGCGAACGCGTACTCGAGCGGCTTCGGGCCGTCCGCGAACGTCATCCTGTGGAACACGCTGCTCGACAGCCGCTTCTCACCAGGCGAGGTGCGCGTGGTCGTCGCGCACGAGCTCGGGCACGTGGCGCACCGGCACACGCTCAAGGGGATCGGATGGTCGGCGCTCACCGTGCTGCCGATCGCGTGGCTCGTCACCGTCATCGCCAGGCGCCGCGGCGGCATCCAGGATCCGGGCGTGCTTCCGTTCGCGCTGCTGACGCTCGTCGTGCTGAACGTGCTCGCCGCCCCGTTCGTGAACGCCGTCTCGCGGCGCTACGAGGCGGAGGCGGACTGGTCGGCGCTGACGGCGACGCACGACGCGCGGTCCGCGCGGAGGCTCTTCGTCGACTTCCAGAAGACGAGCCTGCAGGAGCCGAACCCGTCGCTCGTCGATTACCTCTGGCTCGAGAACCACCCGACGATCGCGCAGCGGATCGCGATGGTCGAGGCGTGGGCCAGGCGCAGTTCGCGCTAGCGCTCTTCGCCGGTCTCGGGCAGGTTCCGGATCCCCTCCGTCGTCTGCCACTTCGACCACGTGTCCTCCATCGCGTCGAGCAGATCGCGCATGAACTTGTGCGAGACGTTCACCCGCGCGACGACGACTCCCGGCACGTCGCCCTCCTCGACCTCGTGGTCGACGCGCGCAAACGTGATCGTGAACTCGTACTGCGAGAAGGACACATTCGCGAAGTTCGCGTAGACGCCGCCCATGACCTCGGGGTCGATATGGATGTTGAGCTGGCGCTCGCTGGGCCCGTCTTCCACACACCTACGATACAGCGCGTGGACGGGCACTTCACTCTCCGGCGCATCGTCCGGATCTACGTCGCAGCGGTGGTGCTCCTCGCGGTCGGGACGATCGGCTTCAGGATCCTCGTCGAGCACAGCTGGGTCAACGCCTTCTACCGCACCGTCGTCACCGCGACGCTCAACGGGCTCGACTCGCCGCCGCGCACCATCGGCGGCGAGCTCTGGACCGTCCTCGTCGTCCTCGGAGGGGTGACTATCTTTGCGTACGTCGGCGCGGCAGTCGTCGAGGCGATCGCCGGCGGCGTCGTGAGCGGCGCGCTTGCAGAGCGGAGGAGGTGGAGAGCGATCGACCGGATGAGCGAGCACTTCATCATCTGCGGCTACGGCCGCGTGGGCCAGCGCGTGGGGCAGGAGTTCCGCGCGGCCGACGTCCCCTACGTCGTCCTCGACTTCAGCGAAGACGCGCTCGCTGCGGCGCGCGAATGCAACGACCTCTACATCCAGGGAGACGGCACCGAGGACGAGGATCTCACGAAGGCCGGCATCGACCGCGCGCGCGGGCTCGTCGCGTCGTCGGACTCCGACGCGGACAATCTCTACATCGCGCTCTCGGCGCGAAACCGGCGACCCGACCTCACGATCGTGGCGCGCGCGAGCGACGAGGACGCGGAGAAGAAGCTCAAGCTCGCCGGCGCCGACCGCGTCGTGACGCCGTACTCGACGGCCGGCCGCGTGATGGCGAATCTCGTGCTCAAGCCGCAGGTCACCGCGTTCCTCGACGTCGTCACGACCGCAGAAGGCGACGACTTCATGCTCGAGGAGATCGAGGTCACGCGCACGTGCGAGCGCGCGGGCAAGTCGATCCGCGAGCTGCGGGTGCGCGACGAGACCGGCGCGATCATCGTCGCGCTGCGGAAGCGCGACGGGACGTTCGACACGACGCCGTCGCCCGACGAGCTCATCGAGCCCGGCGACGTGCTGATCGGCGTCGGCACGCCGGAGGAGATCCGCAAGCTCGAGGACTTCTTCGCCCCGAACAGGGCCGTTGCCCGCTAACGCGCTCGCGCGCCTCGCCGCGACGATTGCCGAGCTCGCCGGGGTCGAGCTCGAGCTCGAGCGGCCGGCCGATCCGTCACACGGCGACTACGCGACGAACGTCGCGATGCGGCTCGCCGGCGTGCGGCGGCGGGCGCCACGGGAGATCGCCGAGGAGCTCGCCGCGCGGGTCGCCGAGCTTCCGGAGGTCGAGCGTACAGAGGTCGCGGGTCCCGGCTTTCTGAACCTCTTCGTCGCGGATGCCTTCCTCGCCGGCGCGCTGGATGAGATCGACGAGCATTACGGGTCGGGCTCGGCCACGACGCCCGAGCGTGTCAACGTCGAGATGGTGTCGGCGAACCCGACGGGACCGATCCCGGTCTCCGCGGCGCGGAACGGCGCCTACGGCGACTCGCTCGCGCGACTGCTCGAGTACGCCGGCCACGACGTCCAGCGCGAGTACTACTACAACGACGCGGGCCGCCAGCTCGACCTTTTCCGCGCGTCGGTCGAGGCGGTGCGGCGCGGGGATGACCCGCCGGAGGACGGCTACCAGGGCGAGTACATTCGCGAGCTCGCTGCACGCGACGGCGATCCGGTTCCCCACATGCTGCACTCGATCGAGGCGACGCTCGAGCGCTTCCGCATCCACTTCGACACGTTCTCGCTCCAGAGCACGCTCGAGCAGGAGTTGCCGGCGCTGCTCGAACGGCTGCCGACGTACGAGCGCGACGGCGCCGTGTGGATCCGCTCGACGGAGTTCGGCGACGACCGCGACCGGGTGCTCATCCGCTCGGCCGAGCGCGGCGGGACGCCGACGTACGAAGCCGCCGACATCGCGTACCTGCGCGACAAGCTCGAGCGCGGGTTCGAGCGCGTGATCTACGTCCTCGGCGCAGATCACTTCGACGTGCGCCTCTGGTACGCGGTGATCGCGCGCATGCTCGGCTACGAGCCGCTGCGCGTCGAGGTGCTGCTCTACCAGCTCGTGCACCTGACGAGAGGCGGCGAGCAGACGCGGATGTCGAAGCGCCGCGGCGACATCGTGACGCTGGACGAGTTCATGGACGAGGTCGGCGTCGACGCGGCGCGCTGGTACCTCGTGAACCGCGGCCCCGACCAGACGATCGAGATCGACGTCGACCTCGCCGCGGCGAAGACGCAGAAGAACCCGGTCTACTACGTGCAGTACGCGCACGCTCGGATCGCCGGCATCCTCCGAAACGCCCCTGTCCAGAGTCCTGGACTCGGGACAGCGCCCGTCGGGCCACTGGCGCGCGAGGAGCGCGAGTTGATCAAGCGGCTGCTCGAGTTTCCGACGCTCGTCGCCGAGGCGACCGAGCGGCGCGCGCCGCAGGCGCTGCCGAACTACGCGATCCGCGTCGCCGACGACTTCCACCGCTTCTATCACGAGCATCGCGTGCTCGAGAGCGAGCAGCGCGAGTTCCGCCTCGCGCTCGTTCGCGCAACGCAGCACGTGATCGCGCGCTGCCTCGACCTGATCGGCGTCGAGGCCCCCGAGCGGATGTGAAGCGCCTCGGGCTTGCGCTCCTCGCGCTGCTGCTCGCGGGCTGCGGAGGCAAGCACGCGGAGACGGTGAAGAGGCCTGCGCTGCCGGCCGTCGCGGCGCGCTGCGGCGCGCACGCGCAGTGGCGGACCCTGTGGTTCAAGGCATCGGACGGGACGCTGCTCGACGGCGCCGAGGCGGGAAGGGGCGACCGGGGACTCGTGCTGCTGCACGAGTCGCCGTCCGACCTCTGCGGCTGGGAGCCCTACGGCGCCGTGCTGTCGCACCGCGGCTTCCACGTGCTGCTCGTCGACCTGCGCGCGTTCGGCTTCTCGCGCCGCGGCCCGTACGGCGGAATGCGCGGCGCCGTCGCGGACATGCGCGGCGCCGTCGACGAGCTGAAGCAGCTCGGCGCGAAGAGGGTCGCGCTCGTCGGGGCGTCGTACGGTGGAGTGACGGCTCTCGTGGCCGCCCCGGCGCTCGGCTCGACCATCGCCGGCGTGGCGTCGCTCTCCGGAGAGCTTGCACTCGGAAACGCAGGACTGAACGCGCTCGCGGCGATGCACGCGATCCAGGTCCCACTGCTCGTCATGGGCTCGCGCAAGGATCCGTACCTCGACGAGCAAGACGCGCGTCAGCTCGTTCGCGCCGCGACGGCGACGGACGCGCAGCTCGTCGAGTTCGACGGCGGCGAGCACGGCTGGGATCTGCTGTCGTCGACGCACAAGCGGCGGGCGTATGCCGCTCTCGTCGGGTTCCTGCGCCGCGTGACCGAGTAGGATCGCCTCGTGGCACGCGCCGTGGAGCAGTCGCCGCGCACGACCACGCGCCCCGACCGCAACCTCGCGCTCGACCTCGTCCGCGTGACCGAGGCGGCGGCGATGGGTGCGGGACGCTGGATCGGCCGCGGCGACAAGATCGCGGCGGACCAGGCGGCGGTCGACGGGATGCGCGCGATGCTCGACACCGTCGCGATGGACGGCACGGTCGTGATCGGCGAGGGGGAGAAGGACGAGGCGCCGATGCTCTTCAACGGCGAGTCGGTCGGCGACGGCAGCGGTCCGCCCGTCGACGTCGCGGTCGACCCGCTCGAGGGCACGCGGCTGACGGCGCTCGGCCAGCCGAACGCGATCGCGGTCATCGCGGTCGCCGAGCGCGGCACGATGTTCTTCCCCGGCGTCGCCGTGTACATGGAGAAGATCGCCGTCGGCCCCGACGCGATCGACGTGATCGACATCGAGGCGTCGCCGACGGAGAACGTCAACGCCGTCGCGAAGGCGAAGGGCGTCAGCCCGCGCGAGTTGTCGATCGTCGTGCTCGAACGCGAGCGGCACAACGATCTGATCGCGGAGTTGCGCGAGGCCGGCGCGAAGGTGAACCTGATCCGCGACGGCGACGTCGCCCCGGCCATCGCAGCCGCGCGCGGCGGCACGGGGGTCGACGTCCTCTACGGCATCGGCGGCACGCCCGAGGGCGTCATCTCCGCCGCCGCGCTGAAGTGCGTCGGCGGCGGCATCCAGGGACGGCTCTGGCCGCGCGACGACGACGAGCGGCGCAGGCTCGCCGAGGCCGGCCTCGATCCGAAGCGCGTGCTCACGACCGACGATCTCGTCGCGGGCAACGACGTCTTCGTCGCCGCGACGGGCGTCACGACGGGCTCGCTCCTCCGCGGCGTCCGCTACGAGCCGAACGGCGTCGTCACCGACTCGATCGTGATGCGCTCGCGTTCCGGGACGGTGCGCATGGTGCAGGCGAGGCACCACCTGGAGAAGCTCCAGGCGTTCACCGGCCGCCAGTACCGGTAACGAATCGCCGCCCGCGCGGACTGCACGGGGATGAAGACGGTCACGCTCCTCGTCGCCGCGGTCGCCGCGCTCGCGCTCGGATCGGCGCGCGCCGCGACGCACACGCCCGCAGTCCGCTACGTCGACGACCGCTTCGGGCCGATCCTCGCCAGCCCGAAGAAGCAGGCGCTCTACTACTGGACGCAGGAGAACGACTTCCGCGTCCACTGCACCGGCTCGTGCGCGCGACTCTGGCCGCCGCTCGTCGTCCGCAGCAAGGCCGCGGTCACGCGGCATGTCGCCGGGATCAAGGGCACGTTCGGCACGATCCGCCGCCCCGACGGCCGCTTCCAGGTGACGTTCAACCGCCGGCCCGTCTACTCGTACGTCCACGAGAGGCCGACGCAGGTGCTCTGCGACGACGTCAACGGCTGGTTCGTCGTCCGCTTGCGCGGCTGACGACGCGCTGTCATAGTTCGGAGCGAACTATGCCGCCCCGGACTATGACGAACACGGTCGCTCCGCCGGTCACGGCCACGGAAGTCGCGGTGCTCGGCCTGCTCGCGGACGGCGAGCGCTCCGGCTACGACCTCCTGCGCGAGGCCGAGCGGAGCGTCGGGTTCTTCTGGACTCCGGCGAAGACGCAGCTCTACGCCGTGCTGCGCAAGCTCGTCGAGAACGGCTTCGCCACGTCGCGGCTCGTGCGCCAGTACGCGCGGCCCGACAAGACGCTCTACCGCCTCACCGACCTGGGCCTCGAGCGGCTGCGCGAAGGCCTCGAGCAGGTGCAGTCGACGGTGAACAAGAATCCGCTCGAGCTCCGGATCTTCTTCGGCGGCCACCGCCCGGTCGAGTCTGTCGTCGCGGATCTCGAGGCCGTTCGCGACCGCGCGCGCGAGCACCTCGCCGAGCTCGAGGAGATCGAACAGACCTTCGACCACGACGAGCACCTCTTCCCGTACCTGACGCTGCTGCGCGGCAAGGAGAACGCGCGCGCGGACATCGCGTGGGCCGAGCACGCCCTGGAGCTCCTGCGCCCGTGATCGCATCCGCTCTCTCGATACTCGTCGCCTCCGCCGTCACCGGCACGTACACCGGCACCGTGACGTTCCGCGCCGCGGAGCCTTCGGACGTCACGGTCGCGCTCGCGCAGCGAAGCGCGATCGTCACGCTCGGCCCCGGGCACGTCGCGCGCGCGAGCGTGCCCGTCACGCGGTCGCGCGGGACGATCAGCTTCACCGCGCCGGGCCTGCCGCTCGGCCTCCGCTTCGCAGTGAAGAAGAAAGGCGCGCGCCTCGTCGGCGTCGCGACCCAGGGCGCGGCCAAGGGAACGGTCGCGCTGCACAGGGGACGCGGTGTCGACACGGCCCTCGGCTACTTTGCGTCGCCGAACGTCGAGGTCGCGCGCTTCACGCGTCACGGCTACTCGACGAGCCCGTTCGCCATCGATCTTGCGACCGGCGCGTTCGGCCCGGCACCGAGCAAACCGGCGGTGCGTCTCGACGTGCGCCAGTTCGACGTCCGCTTCCGGAGCGGCAGCGCCACGCTCGCCGGAACGCTCACGATCCCGCCGGGCGCGGGGCCGCATCCGGGCGTCGTCTACGTGTCCGGCTCCGGCGACACGCTGCGCGAGGAGGCGCAGTGGCTCGAGGGTCTCTTCGTGTCGCGCGGCATCGCGGTGCTCGCGTACGACAAGCGTGGGATCGGGCAGTCCGGCGGCACGTACACGGGAAGCCTTGCGAGCGAGGAAACGATCAAGACGCTCGCGGGCGACGCCGCCGCGGCTGCCCACTTCCTCGCTGCGCAGAGCGGCATCGACGCGAAGCACGTCGGCCTCTACGGCCTCAGCCAGGGCGGCTGGATCATCCCGCAGGCGGCGGTGCGCGCAGGCAGCGTCGTCTCGTGGTCGGTCGTCGAGTCCGGGCCGACGGTGACGCAGGGCGAGTCGGACAACTACGCGAGCCTCGCGGCGACGCTGTCGATCGCCGAGGCCGAGCGGCAGGCGCACGTCGCCGGACCGAGCGGCTACGACCCGCAGCCGTGGATCCGGAAGCTGAACATTCCCGTGCTCTGGCTGTACGCCGGGCGCGACCGAGCACAGCCGGCCGGGACGAGCATGCAGTTGCTGAAGACGCTCTCCGCCGGGCACGACTTCACGACGGTGCTCTTCCCGAGCGCCCCGCATCCGCTCTTCGACCAGGGCGGATTCCCACCCGAGCTGTTCCCGCGCGTCGCCGAGTGGCTCCGCGCCCATCAACTCGCCTGACGCGGCGGCTACCCTCTCCGGCCGTGCCCGTCGCCGGCCAACTCGCCCACCGCAACGACCTTCGCAACGTCGCGATCGTCGCGCACGTCGATCACGGCAAGACGACGCTCGTCGACGCGATGCTCTGGCAGGCCGGCTCCTTCCGCGAGAACCAGGACGTGGCGGAGCGCGTCATGGACTCGACCGATCTCGAGCGCGAGAAGGGCATCACGATCCTCGCCAAGAACACGGCCGTCCGGATGGGCGACACGAAGATCAACATCGTCGACACGCCGGGCCACGCGGACTTCGGCGGCGAGGTCGAGCGCGGGCTGACGATGGTCGACGGCGTGCTGCTGCTCGTCGACGCGTCGGAGGGCCCGCTGCCGCAGACGCGCTTCGTGCTGCGCAAGGCGCTCGAGCAGCGGCTGCCCGTCGTGCTCGTCGTCAACAAGGTCGACCGGCCGGACGCGCGGCCGCAGGAGGTCGTGAACGAGGTCTACGAGCTCTTCCTCGACCTCGACGCCGACGAGTCGCAGATCGAGTTCCCGATCGTCTACGCGAACGCGCGCGCCGGGCATGCCGGGCTTGCCCCGGACGAGCTCGCCCCGAGCCTCGCGCCGCTCTTCGAGGTGCTGCTCGAGACGATTCCTCCGCCGGCGTACGACCCCGAGCATCCATTGCAGGCGCTCGTCACGAACCTCGACGCGAGCCCGTACGTCGGGCGGCTCGCGCTGCTTCGGATCCATCACGGCACGCTGCGCAAGGGCGAGCAGATCGCATGGTGCCGCGCGGACGGGACGATCGAGCGGGCGCGTGTGACGGAGCTCTACGTGTCGGAAGCGCTCGAGCGCGTTCCCGCGGACGAGGCGGGACCGGGGGAGATCGTCGCGCTTGCCGGCCTGCCGGACGTGACCATCGGCGAGACGATCGCCGATCCCGAAGACCCGCGGCCGCTCCCCGTGACGACGGTCGACGAGCCCAGCCTCTCGGTCACGATCGGCATCAACACGAGCGTCCTCTCGGGTACCGAGGGCGACAAGGTCACCGCGACGCAGATCAAGAACCGCCTCGAGCAGGAGCTCGTCGGCAACGTGTCGCTGCGCGTGCTGCCGACGTCGCAGCCTGACGCCTGGGAGGTTCAGGGCCGTGGCGAGCTGCAACTGGCAGTACTCGTCGAGCTGATGCGCCGCGAAGGCTTCGAGCTCACGGTCGGCAAGCCCGAGGTGCTGACGAAGGACGTCGACGGCAAGCGCTGCGAGCCCGTCGAGCGTGTCGCGATCGACGTGCCCGAGGACTACGTCGGCGTCGTGACGCAGCTCATGGCGCTCCGCAAGGGGCGGCTGCAGCAGATGGTCAACCACGGGACGGGCTGGGCGCGCATGGAGTACCTCGTCGCCGCGCGCGGGCTCATCGGCTTCAGAACCGAGTTCCTCACCGAGACGCGCGGCACCGGCATCCTCCACCACGTCTTCGAGGGCTGGGAGCCCTGGCACGGCGACCTGCGAACGCGGCCGACGGGCAGCCTCGTCGCCGACCGCCGCGGTCAGGCGACCGGCTACGCGATCGCGGCGCTTCAGGAGCGCGGCTCGCTGTTCGTGAAGCCGGGGGACGAGCTCTACGAAGGGATGGTCGTCGGCGAGAACGCACGCGCCGAAGATCTCGACGTGAACGCGTCGAAACCGAAGCGGCTGACGAACATGCGCGCGTCCTCCGCCGACGAGCTCGTTCGTTTGATCCCGCCGCGGATCCTCTCGCTGGAGCAGGCGCTCGAGTTCATCCGCGACGACGAGGCGATCGAGGTCACGCCGCAGTCGATCCGGCTGCGCAAGGTCGAGCTCTCCGCATCGAAGCGCCAGACGACCGCGTCGCGCAGCAAGCGCGACCGGCTCGCGTCACAGCCGGCGTAGCCGGAGAGCCACCCGGGGCGCCCACGAGGGACGCCCCGGGAGACAGACGTCGGCGTCAGGCGCGGCTCAGAGGCCCGCGCACTGCTTCTCCTTCTTGCCGCCGGCCGTGTTGCCGTGACCGGTCAGCGCGAAGTTCTTGTCGCACGTCAGGTTGTGCCCGATCGAGTTGCCCGAGATGTCGTTGCTGCCTCCGTTGTGATCGAAGTGGAAGTCGTGGCCGATCGTGTTCGGCCCGCAAGCACCGATGCTCCACGGCGCACCCGTGGCGCTCTCGTGGATGACGAGGTCGTGGCCGACGGTGGTCGAGCAGATCACGTTCGTGTTCGCGCTGAGCGGATCGGCCGCGGCGCCCGCGTGATCGATGTCGACGTTGCCCGAGACGTCGACGTGCTCGAGCCGGATCCCGCTCGTCTTGTCGACGTGGAGGTTGCCGGTGACGGTCACGTCGACCAGGTCGCACCAGTCGCCCTTCTCGATCCGGAGGTTGCCGTCGACGGTGGTGGCGTTGATCTGCTCGTTGGAGCAGGTCATGTCCCCGCTCGGCGGGAGCTTCAGCGTCGTCTGCAGCGGCAGGTGGGCCATCTCGTCGGCGTCGCCCACGGAGAGCGTGCGGCCGTCGCCGTCGAGCACCCACTGCTGCTTCGCGTCGGACCAGTACGAGAGCGCCCGGCGGTTGACGTGCAGCTTGACCTCCTTCGACTGGCCCGGAGCGAGCTCGACGCGCTCGAACTGCGCGAGCGACCGCACGGCGAATTGGACGCCGGGAGGCTGGTCGCTCGGCGGCCCGACGTACACCTGGACGGCGTCGGCGCCGGCCACGCCGCCCGTGTTCTCGAGCCTGAGCTTGACGTCGAGGCCTCCGTCCTTCGCCCTGTCGACCTTCAGCTTCGAGAACGCGAAGGTCGTGTACGAGAGGCCGAAGCCGAACGGGAAGGCGGGCGTGATCCCGAGCTTGTCGAGGTAGCGGTAGCCGGTGAAGATGCCCTCCGACTCGTTCGTGCCGCCTGCGGCCGGGCATGGAAGCGAGCCGGGGTTGCCGGTGCCGGAGCAGCCGGCGTTGTTGTTCAGCCGCTCGAGATGCTGGCCGGCGGTCGAGCCGGGGTACAGCGCGTTCGCCGGCTCGTTGTAGCCCCAGATCGTGTCCGTCCTGTTGGCCGGCCACGTGAGGACGGTGTGCCCGCTCGGGTTGGCCTGCCCGAGCAGGATCCTCGCAGTCGAGGTGCCGCCCTCCTGGCCGGCGAACCACATCTCGAGGATCGACTTGGCGGATCCCGACCACGACGTGTCGACGGGATTGTCGGAGTTGATGACCACGACCGTGTTCGGGTTCGCGGCTGCGACGGCCTGGATCAGGCTCACATTCGCCGCCGACATCGCGGTCACGGCGGAGATCGTGTGCCCGTCGTACGGCGTGCCCGGCGGCGAGACGGCGCTGTTGCTCGTGCCGCTCCCGGTGTTCACGAAGACGATCGCCTTCGACTTCCCAGCGGCCATCGCTGCGGCGTCGGCGATGTCACCGGCCGCACGGGTCACCGCGAGCCGGACGCTCGTCGGCCCGCACGGTGCCAGGACTGCCTGCACGCCGGGGTTCGTGCCCGCGTTCGCGGCCGGCGGTGTCGAGACGCACTGGTTCGTGTTCACCGTGAACGAGACCGGGTAGAAGGTGCCGCCGGTCAGGTTCGACTCCGTCGTGGTGCAGTTGGCCGTGCCGGGCTCGAGCGGAGCCGTGCCCGTTGCGCACGTGCGGCTGATCAGCCCCTGGTCGGTGTAGCCGGCGTTCGTCGGGTTGCTCGGGACGGTCGCGCCGTAGACGTTCGCCGTCACGGCGTTGAGGTTCCGCTGCGCGCCGTTGAAGCCGAACTGCACCGCGTCGGGTGGCGTGTTCGTCTGGCTCGCGTTGGCGGCCGTGAACGCCGAGCACATCGTGAGCGTCGGCGTCGACGGCGGCGTCATGAACTGGCCGGTCTGCGGGCAGTTCAACGTCGTCGGCAACGTGTCGCTCTGCTGGATCGCGAACGTGTACGTGTCGGTGGTCGGCACGTACAGGTAGCCGCTCCACGTGTACACGTGGCCCGGCGCGAGCCGGTTGCCGTTGACGGCCGTGTGGTCGATCGGGTTCGTGTCCTTCGTCGGCGGGCCGCCGTCGATGGACAGGCTCAGCCCGCCGAGCCCGCTCGCGTCGTTCGTGGTCGAGAGTTGCGACGGCGAGATCGGCGCCCCGTCCGGATCGTTCGCCGGGAAGAACGTGAACGCGCCCGGGTTCCCGCTCAGGGCCTTGAGCTGCTGCAGCGGGTTGACCGCGTTGCGGCCGATGAAGCCGGTCGAGGCCTCGTTCGTCGGGTCGGCGACCGTGTGGTTCGCGCTCGACCCGGTGACGAAGACGCCGCCGGCGAGGTCGGCCGACGTGAGCGGCAGCGCACGTCCGTCGTTCTTCAGCAGCGTCGCGCCCTCCTCGGAGTAGCGCTCGACGATCGCCGCGTCGCCGTTCTTCGTCCCGAGCACGGGAGCGCCCGCGGACGGCCCGTCGGGCAGGTTCGCCGTGCCGGTCCGGTCGCCTCCGACGCCGCCCGGGTTCGTGCACGTCGGGCCCGGTGTCGGGTCACAGCCGAGCATCCCGAAGCGCTCGAGCTGGTAGAGGATTCGCGCGGCCGACTGGTTGAACACCGACAGCGGGATCAGCCCAGCGGCGACGGCTGCGTTCAGCGTGCAGCCGCCGGTGGCTCCGGCACCGGTCTGAGCCGTCGGCGCCGGGCAACCCGCGTTCACGGGGCCGCCCTGGAACCCGTTCGGGATCCCCCCGATGTGCGCGCTGTCGCTCGTGCAGTTCGGGTCCCAAAGGCCGGGCGTGAACCCGCCGGGGTTCCCGACGTAGTACGCGCACGTCGAGCCCGTCGGGTCGGAGGTGCCGTTGCCGCCCGCGAGGAACCCGTTCTGGGTCGGCATCTCCTGGTCCATGCCGTTCGTGATCGCGGACGTGCTGTGCGTTGCGGGGTAGTCCGATCCGACGAAAGCGGCCGAGCCCCACGTCCCGCGTAGGACGTGGTTCAGGCTGAGCGGGTGCTCGCACGAGAAGTGCGACTCGTTGAGCGGCCACGTCTGCGGGTTCTCGCCCGCGTTCGCGAACGGGCTCGGCCCGGACGCGAGCGCCGAGATCGGGTCGACCAGCGCCGGGTTCGTCGACGTGTCGCGCCAGATCTGGTACGAGCACATCGTCGCCGCGGCGCGGGCGGACACGAAGCCGCCCTCGTAGGGCGTCAGGTACAGCTCGTGGAGGCTCTGGTCCTGGATGTCGGTGTTGGCGTTCTGGTTCTGCCCGTTGTAGACGACGAAGTGCTTCATCTGGGACATCGCGCCGACGCCCTGCATCCCCTCGATCTGCGAGGCGATGAACTCGTGGCTGAGATACGGGTCCTCACCCGTCGTCGTCAGGTTGCGGCCCCAGTTCGGGAGCCGGTCGAGGTCCGTCTGGGGACCGAACATGCCGGTCACCATGAACTCGCGACTCTCCCGTCCCTCCGTCTGGCCCCACGCGTTCGCGAGGCCGCGGTCGAAGCTCGCGCCGAGGCCCATCAGCGTCATCGGTCCGGTCGAGCCGCGCGCGTTGTTGCCGGACGTGTTGAGCACGCCCTGGGCGTCCGTCCAGCAGATCTTCGTGACGCTCGGCGTCGTGAAGGTCGTGAAGACGGCGGCGCCCGTCGGGTGCACCTTCGTGATCGGACCGGTGAGGTCGAGACCGGTGCCGCCTGCGCCGGCGGTGCCGACGTTGGCGATCGTCACCTGCTCGGCGTTCGACATGTTGTCGATCCAGATCGTCTGGCCGGCGGTGAAGCCGGTGACGCTGGTGACCTTGATGTTGTGGAACGTCTGACCGGCGCCCGAGTACGCCGCGTCGTTCGTCACGGGCACGCCGTATCCGTGCACGTGCGCGAGCGGCGCAGCGAACGTGATCGTCGTGCCGCTGATCGCGGAGATCACGCCGGAGTCGGCGTTCACGCCGGCGTCGACGTAGAGCGTCTGGCCGACGGCGAGCCCTGTCGCGCTCGCCACGGTGATGTGCGTCGGGTCGACGTTCGTGAACAGCGCCGTGAGGTTCCCGGCGAGTGTCGTCGCCGTCGGGCTGCCCGACGCGTCGTTGCCCACAGGGCCGCCGACGGGCCCGACGTTGTGGCAGTTCGTGTTCGCGCCGTCGTGGAGCAGCGTGTCCACGTTCTGGATCTTCGCCGGCGTCATCGGCGAAGCCTCGAGCTGCGCGAGGACGTTGAGGACGGCCGGCGTGTAGGGCGCGGCCGCGTCGACCGGCGGCCCCGTCGCCGACGAGGGCAGCGACACCGGCAGGTCGTACGGGACGTTCGGGCCTGCGGCGACGGCGGACGTCAGGCCGAGTGCAAGCGTTGTGCAAAGCGTGGCACCGAGCGTGAGCACGAGCTTCCCCAGCGGCTCACGCGCTCGTGCGCGGGTGCGTTCGTTTCGAGTCATGCGGCTGACTCCCTCCCTTTTGCCTCCGGGCGCCTTGGCGCCCCGTCTTGAAGTCAATCAACCGACGCTACGAAGTGCGGCGCGCCGGTGTCATCGGCGTTTTCCGCACAGAGGCCCGAGGCGCTCCCGCTGCCGGGAGCGCCTCGGGCTCTGATCGGATCAGCCGCGGGTCACAGTCCCGCGCACTGCTTCTCTTTCTTGCCGCCGGCCGTGTTGCCGTGACCGGTCAGCGCGAAGTTCTTGTCGCACGCCAGGTCGTGCCCGATCGTGTTGCCCGAGATGTCGTTGCTGCCTCCGTTGTGATCGAAGTGGAAGTCGTGGCCGATCGTGTTCGGCCCGCAGGCCCCGATGCTCCACGGCGCACCCGTCGCGCTGTCGTGGATGACGAGGTCGTGGCCGACGGTGGTCGAGCAGATGAGGTTCGTGTTCGCGCTGAGCGGATCGGCCGCGGCGCCGGCATGGTCGATGTCGACGTTGCCCGCGACGTCGACGTTCTGGAGCCTCACGCCGCTCGTCTCGTGCATGTGGAGATCGCCGTGCACCGTCACGTCGACGAGGTCGCACCAGTCGCCCTTCTCGACCTTCACGTTGCCGTCGATCGCGGCGGCGTTGATCTGCTCGTTCGAGCACGTCACGTCTCCCTTGCCGGGTGCATGCACGGTCTTCTGCAGCGGCAGCTGCGAGACAGCATCGGCGTCGCCGACGGAGACGGTGCGCCCGTCTGCATCGAGGATCCACTGCTGCTGCGCCTCGGACCAGTAGGAGAGCGCCCGCCGGTCGACGTGCACCGTGACCTTCTTCGATTCGCCCGGAGCGAGCGTCACGCGATCGAACTGCGCGAGCGACCGCACGGCGAACTGCACGCCGGCCGGCTGATCGCTCGGCGGGCCGACGTACACCTGCGCCGCGTCGGCGCCGGCCACGTCGCCGGTGTTCTCGACACGGAACCCGACGTCGAGGCCGCCGTCCTTCGTGCGATGCACCTTCAGCTTCGAGAAGCCGAACGTCGTGTACGAGAGGCCGAAGCCGAACGGGAACTCGGGCGTGAGCCCTTCCTTGTCGAAGAACCGGTAGCCCGTGTAGATGCCCTCGGACTCGTTCGTGCCGCCGCCGGCCGCGCCGTTCAGGCGCTCCGGGTGCGTGCCGGTCGTGTCACCGGGGTAGAGCGGCGTCGTCTCGTTGTAGCCCCAGATGCTGTCGCCCGGGCCCTTCGGCCACGTCATGGCCGTGTGGCCGCTCGGGTTGGCGTGGCCGAGCAGGAGCCGTGCGGTCGCGACCGCGCCCTCCTGCCCGCTGTTCCAGGTCTCGAGCAGGGCCTTGACGTTCGGCAGCCACGTGTCGACAGTGTCGGCGTACGCCGACTGCAGGACGACGACGGTGTTGGGGTTCGCGGCAGACACGGCGTTGATCAGGTCGACGTAGTTCGGTCCGATGCCCGACACGAGCGAGGTCGGGCTCGTGCCGTCCGGGACGGCCTGGTCGTTGACCCACACGATCGCCATGTTCTTGCCGGCCGCGGCGGCCGCCGCGTCGGCGTTGTCGCCGTTCACACGCGAGTACGCGAAGCGGAAGCTCGCAGGAGCGGTTGCAGGCGTCGTGTCGGCGATCTGCAGGGCGTAGTACTCGCCGCCGGACGTCGGCAGCGGGATCGTCGCGCCGGCGGTGTCGACGACGCCCGACGGCCACTGGCGGTTCTGCATGCCCTGGTCGACGAAGCCGGCGTTCGTCGTCGCCACGGGGACGTTGCCCTGGTAGTGGCCCTGGTAGAAGGTGCTCGCGGTGCTGAGCGTGCGGCTGACCGGACTGCCGGCTCCGAGTGTTGCCCAGGCCGCCGAGCACGACGTGTTGCTCGTGCCCTCGCCCGGGGCGCCCGGACCGGCGAGGCCGACTGCGGCGCCGCTCGCGTGCGCGTTCGTCAGCGGAGATGCGAGCGTGAGGCCGGTCCCGGTCGCGCCGGCGGTACCGACCGTCGTCAGCACGCGGCTCTCGCCGTCCACGACGACTGTCTGGCCGACGGCGAAGCCGGTGACGCTCTGCACCTTGACGTTCGTCGCGCCGGCCGCGCTCGCCGCCGCCAGAGTCGTGATGCTCGGGCCTGCCGCGGCGACCGGCTGGCCGCTCTGGTGGTAGGTGGAGATCGCCGAGGTCAGCGTGACGCCCGTCCCGCCGGCGCCCGAGGTTCCGACCGACGCGATCGTTCGCGTCTCGGCGATCGTGCCGATGTCGATCGTGATCTGCTGGCCGGCCACGAAGCCGGTGACGCTCGCGACCTTGACGTTCGTGTCGCCCGGGTTCGCGGGCGCCGACAACGTCGTCGATCCGCCGACGGAGTCGGTGCTCAGGGCGAACGTCACGGTGCTGTTCGGCGTGTTCTGGAACCGGAACGTGTACGAGTCGCCGCCGGCCGGCACGTACAGGCAGCCCCTCCACGTGTAGAGCGTGCTCGCGGACGAGAGCTGGTTCGCGTGCGCGGCCTCGAAGTCGAGCGATGCGTCGGTCGACGGCGAGCCGGTGCCGGTCGTGCGGGCGAGGCCCGGAGTGTCGCCCGGCGTCTTCAGCGCCGACGTCGGCACCACGAAGCCTGTCGGGCTGTGCGCAGGCACGTTGACGAACGCGTCCGGGTGCCCGCTCAGCGCTCCGAGCGTCGTCAGCGGGTTGATCGCGATCCGGTCGGGGAAGCCTTGCGACGCCTCGCGGCTCGGCGAGGCGACCGCGTACTCCGCAGCCGCGCCGACGAGGGCGACGTTGCCCGTCGTCAGGTCCGAGGAACGGATCGGAAGCTCGGCCCCCGAGCCGGGCGCGCGGTCGGCGTTCTTGAAGAGAACCGAGCCCTCCTCCGACGTGAGCTCGGCGACTCCCGCGTCGCCGCTCTCGGTGCCGAGGTCCGTCGTCGGCGAAGCCCCGCTCGCCGGGCCGGGCGGGATGAGCGCGTTGCCGCTGCGGTCGGAGCCGATGCCGCCCGGGCTCTTGCACATCGCGGTGGGATACGGATCGCAGCCGAGCATCCCGAACCGCTCCTCCTGGTAGAGCACGCGCGCGAGCGCCTGGTTGAACACGGACAGGGGCACGACGCCGTTCAGCACGGCCTGGTTCAGCGTGCAGCCGCCGGCGGCCGTCGGCCCCGACGGAGCGGGACAGCCCGTTCCGGCGGATCCCTGGAAGTGATTCGGGATCCCGCCGATGTGCGCGCTGTCGCTCGTGCAGTTCGGATCCCAGTCGCCCGGCGTGAACCCGCCGGGGTTGCCCGTGTAGTACGCGCACGTGCTGCCGGTCGGGTCGTTGTTGCCGTTGCCGCCGGCCATGAAGCCGTTGGTCGTCGGCATCTCCTGCTCCATGCCCTCGAAGATCCCGGAGGTGGAGTGCTGCGCCGGGTAGTCGGTCCCGACCATCGCCTTCGAGCCCCACATCCCGCGGAGCACGTGGGTCAGGCTGAGCGGGTGCTCGCAGGAAAAGTGCGATTCGTTCAGCGGCCACGTCTGCGGGTTCTCGCCGGGGTTCGCGTACGGGCTCGGCCACGTCAGCGTGGCGATCGGATCCTCGAGCGCGGGGTTCGTCGACGTGTCGCGCCAGATCTGGTACGAGCACATCGTCGCCGCTGCGCGGCCGTCCACGAACCCGTGCTCGTACGGCGTGAAGTAGAGCTCGTGCGCCGCCTGGTCCTGGACGTCCGAGTTCGCGTTCTGGTTCTGGCCGTTGTACATGAGGAAGTGCTTCATCTCCGACATGAAGCCCCTGGCCTGGATTCCGTGGATCTGCTCCGCGACGAGCTCGCCGCTGAGGTACGGGTCCTCGCCGCCGGTCTGATGGCCGCGGCCCCAGTTGGGCAGCCGGTTGAGGTCCGTCTGCGGGCCGAAGAGGCCGGTCATCATCAGCTCGCGTCCCTCGACCGCCTCCGTCTGTCCCCAGATGTTCATGAGCCGGCGGTCGAACGTGCTCGCATCGCCGAGGATCTCGTTCGGTGACGTCGTCAGCGTCTGGCCGTTCGGCGCGCCGCCGCCGGGCCCGCTCGGGCCGCCGGTCGGGTTGATCCCCTGCGCGTCCGCCCAGCACAGCCTCGTGATGCTCGGTGTCGTGAGCGTGACGTAGACGCTCTCGTTGGTCGCGTGGACGTTGGCGAGGCCGGCGGTCAGCGTGATGCCGGTGCCGATCGCGCCGGACGTGCCAACGCTCGCGATGGTTACGTGCTCGGCGTTCGAGGTGTTCCCGACCCAGATCGACTCGCCGGAGGTGAAATCGGTGACGCTCGCGACCTTGATCACCGGGAACGTCGCGCCCGCGCCGGTGAGCGCCGGGTCGTTGGTGACGCTCTCGCCGGCGGCGTGCGCGTTCGTCAGGCCGGGTGGGTTGAGCGTGATCGTGGTGCCGGACGCCGAGGCGACCGTGGCCGACTCGGCCGTGGCGCCGGCGCCGACGTAGATCGTCTGGCCGGCCGTGTTCAGTCCGGTCGCGCTCGCCACGACGAGGTGCGTCGCGTCCGGCTGAGACGACAGCGTGGTGACGTTGCCGGCGAGGGTCGTCGCGGTCGGGTTGCCGGACGCGTCGAGACCGACGGGCCCGCCGACCGGGCCGACGGCGTGACACGTCGCGTTCGCGCCGTCGTGCAGGAGCGTCGACGCGTTCTGGATCTTCGCCAGCGTCAGCGGCGGAGCCTCGAGCTGCGCGATGAGGCTCAGAACGGTCGGCGTGTACGGCGCCGCCGCGTCGACCGGCGGCGAGATCGTCGTCGCCGGCAGGGTGACCGGAAGCGCATAGGGAACGGTAGGCCCTGCGGCCACGGCAGACGTGAGACCGAGGGCAAGCATCGTGGAGAGCACCGCGCCGCACGCGAGCACGAGCTTGCCCAGCGGCTCGCGCGCCCGGCTGCGGGTGCGGTCGTTGCGAGTCATGCGGCTGACTCCTCTGTTCGTGCCTGCGCCAGAGCGGCCCGTCAGGGCGGCGGGATCATGACACTCGGCTGCTGTCGCCGCCCGAAGGGGCCGCTCGCGGCCCCTTCGCGCCAAGGGCGGTCGGTCCGGCCCGAGCGATTACTCGATCGGGATCTCGAAGCGGGCGATGATGCCGGGGTCGCCGCCTCTTGCGAGTAGCTCGGGATCGGGATCACGGGTCGCCACCCATGCATATCCGTCCTCGGGGTAGGCGACGACGTCCGGGAAGCTGCCGGCGCTGATCGCGAGGATCCGAGCGGGCTCTTCGGTGGGGTTGGCGAACGTGTGGAGCCCGGCACGCCCCTCGGGGCAGAAGACGAAGTCGCCCGGAGCCAGCTCCTCTTCGCCGTGTTGGTTCCGGAAGACGGGACGACCGTTCAAGACGAAGAACATCTCCTCGGCTCCGAAGTGCATGTGCAGCCGCATTCCGGACGAGCCCGGCGCCAGCTCGTAGAGCGTTGCGCCCATCCTGGCGTCGTCCGGACGCCAGAAGAATCGGTGCCGGGTCCCGAATTCTTCGTTGTCTCCGTCCCAGGTGTCGGAGAAGAGGTTCTGTCGATTCATTCGTGGTACCTCCGAGTCGTAGCGGGTCACGCGCACGTCCGAATACCCGCTCTGCGGGCCTCGGCACTCTGCGCCGGAAACGCGCGGCTGCCCGCCGCGCCGAACCGCTACCTCGCCGCCGGATCCACGGCGAGATCATGCCTGCTCGAGGAGCCGATGAGTTTCGGACCGTCTGCCGGTCCTATCGCGAACCCACCCGTAAGTCTTCGTCTGCACCAGTGACCCCGGGAGGCCCCATGAAGCTTCTACTCACGTCCGCCGGCATCAAGAACGCGAGCAGTATCTGTGCCACTGGATGCGGGAGTCGGGGTTGATGGATCTCTTGCCGTCGCTCCGCGACACGGTCTGGGTGGGGCTGAGCGCCGGGAGCATGGTGATGACCCCCCGCATCGGGGAGGACTTCGTCGGCTGGAAGCCGCCCACCGGCGGCGACGAAACGCTGGGGATCGTCGATTTCTCGATCTGTCCGCACGTGGTGGAGCATGAGGACCTGCCCGGCAATTCGAAGGCCGAGGCAGAACGATGGGCGGCCGGGATCCCGAATCCGGCGTATGCGATCGACGATGAGACGGCCTTCAAGGTGACGGACGGCACCGTCGAAGTCGTCTCCGAGGGGTACTGGAAGCTGTTCAACTCCAGCCCGTCGGAAGGCGCATCGGGCTGACGCTAGGTCGGGCGCCGCCGTCGGGTGCGCAAACGGAAGATGAGGCTGGTGGTGATTCCGAGCAGCCAACCGAGGACGGCGGCCACGAGGATGATCCAGACGAGTGAAGCGTGGCTCGTGCCGACGATCCAGCTCAGCTTCACCTGACGCGTGTTCGCGACCGCGAGTGCGATCATGATCACGAGCAGCGCGACCAGCGCGAACGCCGAGGCGTAGAGGCCGGTGTGGTGCCCGCGGCGGCGCAGGCGCGCGCCGCGAGGCTCGACAGGTTCCGTTTCGGGCGTCGGCTGCGGTGGCGGTGGCGGTGGTTCGGCTTGCATGTCGGCTCTCCTCGCGGCAGTCTCAGTCTTGCACGACGGCCGGCGGCGCAGTTGCGACTTCCTCTCGATCATGGCTGCGATCGTGTCCGGGTCGAGCCCTTCTCGATGTAGCGCGAGTTCCTCGAGGGAACGACTGACGCCTCGGTCGCAGCCCGCCGAGACCCGTGACGGCCGCCGCGGGTACGCGGCGGCCGTCGTTTCGGATGTGCGTCGCGCGTGTTAGCCGCGGTGATAGACGAGCGTGCGACTGAACCCGGCGAGGTACCCGGCGCCTGCCTGGTTCACGCTGAACGCGAAGCGCAGCGTCGAAGTCCCGAACGGGAGACCGGCCTTGAGCGTCGCGGCCGACGTCGAGTTGAGCCGGACGCGCTTCAGCATCAGCCACTGGCCTGTCGCCGAGCGGCGCTGCAGCTGGACGTATTTGCCCGCGAACGAGTGCGCCGCCAGCACTCTCGTCGAGAACCGGTTCCCTGCCAGCGCGCGGATGCTCACGGACGGCCGGACGCCGACCGTGACCTGCGTGCTGACCTGCTTGCCCCATGTCGACTGGTAGACCGTCCGGATCGTCGGGCGCGCCGTGTAGGTCCACGCACCGCCCGCGGTGGTCGTGACGTCGGCGAGCTTGACGAAGGCGTTCTGGCCGTAGGGCTGCCCGCTGATCGTCACCGTCTGGTTCGGCGCATTGCTGGAGACGACACCCGAGAGGTTGACCGGGCCCTTGTACGTCGTACGGCTCGACGATGCCAGCAGCGACACGGTCTGACGCGCAGGGCTCGCAGTCTGGACGGAGACCATCCCGGACTTCAGCTTCTTGACCAGCAGGTCGGTGATAGCGAAGTTGCCGGCGGTTGCGAACTTGAAGCTGAACGTCTGCCCGGCGTGCAGCACCGGTGAGGCCAGGCTCGCCTTGGTCGAGTTGACCTGGTGATCGACGGTGTCGGAGTTCGTCCAGGTGATCGAGTCACCGGGAGCGATCGTCACCGCGGCGGGTGAGAATCCGGTCTTGCTGATCGTGATGTTCGCGGCCTGCGCGAACGCCGGCGCAACGCCGACGATGGCCAAAACCGCGATCACGAAGAACAGCTTGCGCATTGCGTGAACGTGCATAGACCTCCAATAGCCCTCACTACCTGCAGCGACGCAGGGAGGGGTGCCCACGCAACTCGATTTCTTCCACATGGACGGTACCGGCGCCGTGTAAAGAGTCGAAGACGCCTCCGTCAGCGCTGGAGCGTCCATTTGTTCACGCCACGGACAACCACCGCAGCCCCGAGCAATCGCGGCTACAGTGTGGTCAGCGCGTTGGCTCTAGCTGTTGAAGCCGCCGAGGCTCTTTAGCACGTTCCTCTCCGACTGTGACCCTGGCCTGACCGCCGCAGTGCGCCCATTCGAGCGCGCTGCCCTGAAGGAGAAACGAAGGAGCATCACATGCATGCCACCATTCGTCGTTACGAGGGTGTCGACACGACCCGCATCAACGAGGTCGTCGGCAAGGTCAACGAGACGCTCGTCCCGCAGCTCCGCGAGCTCCCCGGCTTCACCGGCTACTACCTGATCGAGGCCGGCAGCGGCATTCTCAGCTCGTTCGGTCTCTTCGAGACCTCCGAGCAGGCCGAGAAGTCCACGGCGCTCGTCTCGAAGTGGATGACCGACCAGAAGTTCGACTCGGTGATTCCGAACGCGCCGAAGATCACGAGCGGCAAGGTCGTCGCGCATAGCGACGGCGTCCTCGCCCTCGCGTAAGCCAGAGCAGGGGTCTGTATTACCGAAAGGGCCCGGCGTCGCCGGGCCCTTTCTCTTGCCGACTGAGAGGCGTGCGCCTGCGCGAGTGCGCGGGACTGATGCCTGACCTAGAAGCTGCTGCGAACGATGACTCGTTCGACACGGTGTGGCACGCGAAGTTCACCGGTTGTTTGCTAGGCCTCCCCGACCACACGGGGGCGGCGTCTGGGTTACCGACCGTCCAGACCTCCATGCTGTCTAGGAAGATCGTCACCTGGTGGCGTGCGTGCCGCGGCCGCGCACAGAAGAGTTCCGGTGCGCCGCCCTCCTTGTAGACGGCACAGAGCTGACCAACGGCGGGAATCGTCATCTTGTCGCCGACGCGCAGTGTGTAGCGGTGTGCCGCCGATGCTTCCGCGGCGGGTGCCTTCCCCGATGCTGAACCGGTAACGGCGGCGGTGGTAAGGAATGCGGCCTGAATGAGACGGCGTGCTTTCACTGAGGCGTCCTCCGTGGAGCTTGCCCTCCATGTGTGATCGAGAAGAACGTTGCTCGCTTGCGCCGGCATGTCGGAATGCGCCCGACGGCAACAAGCCGGCGTAGACCGTCGACATGGCAGAAGATCCGAACATCGCCGGTCGATCAGCTGGGGTAGCCGGATCGATGATGCGCTTCGTTCCATTCATCGTCGTTTCTGCGATTGCGCTCCTGCCAGCCCTTCGCTTGTTCGGGATTGTCTTCACTCAGGTGCCTCGGTGGTACGCGCACGGGATCGTCGTGAGCTACGTCGTCGTGACGCCCCTCGTGGTGGGCGCGACATCGTCTGGTCGAAACGAGTCGGCCGACCAGAGGGGAAGACGCTCTTCGGCCGCATCGCGGACATCTTCGACTTGTTCCCGTGGGGATAGCTCGCTGAGACGCGCGTTGGCGAGCGCCTCCGCTGCGCGAGCGTTCCGCCATGACGCCTGACTGGCCTGCCGCCTCCGCGACCTCGGCGGTCGAACCTCTTATTCGCCGCCGGACGGCCGCTTGCGTCGACGACGTAAACCGTCGCGAAGGGCAACGAGCGCATCACGCAGTCTCGGCTTCTGCCCGCGATCTGCCTCTGCTGATGGCTGACCGAACATGTACGGGTTGATGCTCCAGCGATCCGAAATCGTCGCGATATCGCGGATCAGTTTGTCGGTCTCCGGAGTGAACACCTGATCCTCCGAGCTCACCTCATTGGCTTCGCGATGGTCACCCCGTTCGCTGTCCGCCATCGGCGGGAGAGTAGACCCCTGATGGTCGAGTGATCAACTCAAGCGTAAGTGCCCGCGGCTGCGCGAGCGTGCGTTACTGACGCCTGAAGCTAGAAGTTGCTGCGAACGATGACTCGTTGGACGAAGTACTTGTGGCAGCCGAGGTTCACCGGCTCGACACACCTCAGAACGAAAATCGTTCGCCGCAGATCTGTACCCGCGAGGACACAGTGCGGGCTCGATTGCTGCTGCGGGTCGAAGTACGGATGGGCGACCAGGCCGTTCCCGTGAAGCAACTCATGCGTTGAAGGCCGCGCAAACGTTCAACCGGTGTTCCGACTCCGAGTCCCGAGGTGGTCTTCTCGCGGGTGAGGGTCGTGCCGACCAAGACGCTGTGCAAGACGCCCTTCGTGCTCATGAAGCTGACCAGGTGGAGGCACAACCCAAAGTATTGCTCAGCCGCAAGCCTTCTGGGCTGCTCCAGTGTTCCGCAATGACGCCTGACCTTGGGTGGCGCTACGTTACGCGGGCCGTGAGCGCCGGGATCGAGATTCGTCCGTACGAAGAGTCAGACTTGGAGACGATTGTCGAGTTCTCTTTGCGGGCGTGGGAGCCGGTATTCGAATCGCTCCAGCAGGTTCTGGGCGACGCGATCTTCATGCGCCTTCATCAACCGGACTGGAGAGCGGCGCAGGCGGAATCCGTGCGGTCGAGTTGCGCCACGAGTGTCGACCGAACGGTCTTCGTCGCGGTTGCTGATGGGCTACCGGTGGGATTTGCCGCCGTCATGCTCAACGCCTTCCACGAGCGCATGGGCGTTGTCGACATCATCGCCGTCGATCCTCGCTACCAGCGGCGCGGCGTCGCGAGGCAGTTGATAGCTCGCTCGGCCGAGCATATGCGCGCGCAGGGCATGGACATCGCCGCCGTCGGAACCGGAGGCGACGCGGGACATGGTCCTGCGCGTGCTCTCTACGAATCGCTCGGCTACACGGCGCTACCCGGCGTGAGGTACCTGACGCTGCTCGCCTGACGCCCGACGGTTGCCTGGGCCAGTGTTCACGAATGACGCCAGAGCCGCCCTGAGACGATCGGTGTCTTCGCGCGGGTGAAGAAAACGCCGGGCGCGTCGCTACCGAAGGATCTCCAGAACCCCGACCAGCGTGAACGCGACGCCTGCGACGAAGCAAAGTGCGCTAATCAGTCTCCCGAGCGGGCGTCGGGGCCGTCGGCGCACGACGGGGTGGTCGCCTCCGAAGAAGCGGGAGAACCGTCGCTCCTGCCACCCGGAAGGAACCGCCGCGACGCACATCAGCAGCACACCAGCGATCACGAGTTCGGTCGAACGCACTGACATCCGTTCGACGTCGTTCGAGTCGCCCCTCGCTCGTGAACGGGTTTGGGGCCAGCGTTCAGGAATGACGCCTGGACAAACGCAGAGTCTCGTCGTTGTCGATCTCCTCTAGCGTCTCTCCCCATAACCGACTGTGCGATATGCGGAAAGCCGATAACCGATTCCGAGGATGACCCGGTCGCGGTGGAGGCGGCGGCAGCAAACCAAGAGTGGTCGTTGCGCACTTTCGTTCATGTCGCCTGTCTCGACGAGGCGATGAGATATCCGCTTGGGAATGGCACCCCGCCGGACTGGTGGCCGAACCGAAACCGCTAGCGACCGTCGGCTGCGCCAGTGTTCCGCAATGACGCCCGACGGCTACCGCGAACGGCTCTAGCCCCAGGGGAGCCGTGACCAGTACGACGGCCGCTCTCGCCGGAAACGCTCGGCAGACGCATAGACCTGCTCCGGATCGGATGTCTCTTTCTCCACACTCGCGCCGTAGCGCGCTGCGAGGTCCGACACGGGATACCGCACTTCCGGGCTTGCGTGCGCGCCAACCATCAGGACCACACACGGCGCTTCGCCAGCTCCCACGAAGGCATGCTCCGTCCAGGGAGGTGAATGGAAGAAGTCCCAGGCTCGGAGACGTCGCTCCTCGCCCTCGACGAGCAGCCTGCACTCACCGGCGAGGATGAGGAAGGCCTCCTGATTCGCCTCGGCGTGGTAAACGCCGCTCTGGCCGGGCTCGAGGACGGTCACATTGATCCCGAGTTGCGCGAACTCGATCGGAGACTCGCCGTACTCGTTGGCGAACCAACACGCCGCGCCCCTTGTCTGCGACGAGAACCACTCGGCATCGCGCACGTTGACGACAAACCAACCCTCCGTGACGGGGGCTAGCCCGGAGCCGGCGTCCTCAAGCCGCGCTTCGTTCACGCAGCAGATTCTTGCAGTCCAAGCGACGGCCGTTTCGCCTGCGCGAGTGCGCGGCAATGTTCCCGGATCTGCGTTCCCTCACCGCAAGCGTGTCGAGTGCGGCGCGTGCCAGGGCGGCGGTTGTTAGCGGCGCGTCGAGGCGAGCAGGGGTGGCGAGACTGTTCTCGCCACCCCGCTCCTTGATCCGGTTCGTTCAGACCCCTCGGTCGGCGTGCAGGGTCAGAGCCCTGCGCACTGCCCGATCTTCTGACCCGCGACAACGTTCGGCTGGCCGCCGTCGTCGGGGTTGACCTGCGCCGCAGGCGTGTTGCCGTGGCAGATCAGGTTGCCGCCGACAACGTTCGTCATGATTTCGCTCGAGTCGCCGTCGACCTCACCCGGCACGGGCGGGCTGACGAGACCGTTGATCACGCTCGTGTTGTCGTTGAAGATGAGGTTGCCGCCGACGTGATCGCGGATCGCGCCGATCCAGCCGCCCGTCCACCCGTCGATGATCAGGTTTCCGTCGATCGTGTTGTCCTTCGTCGGGAAGTTGCGGAACTCGCCGGTGACGCCGCCGCCGCCGCCGTGCGAGACCAGATTCCCGTGAACCGTCAGGAAGCTGATGTAGAGGCTCAACGGTTGGTTCGCGATGATGTTTCCGTCGACACTGGAGTTGTGCGGTGCCCTCGGGTTGTACGTTCCTAGGCCGAGGACGGCACCCTTGCCAACGAGCACGTTCCCGGAGACGTTGACCGTCGCCGTCGAAGCCGCATGATCGTTGAGCGACGCGCCGTCGGCGACTACCAGGTTGCCGTCGACCGTGATCACGGCACCCGAAACGAACCCGCAGTTCCCGGTGACCGTGATTCCCTTATAGGTGCCCGACGCAATCGGTCCACCGGTGCAAGTGAGCGAACCGGGCGGCGACGCGAGAGCCGACGACCCTCCGATTCCGAGTGCGAGCACGACGAAGATTCCAACAAAATGCCGCAGTTTCACTACTTCTCCTCCTCTTTCTAAAGGACTTGTGCCGCTTTGCTAAGGAACGAGTGTACACCGGAGCCGTCGCTGCAAGCCACAGCAGACCTGCCGGCAAGGCCATATGTCGAAGGGCGCGACCCGAGACTCGTCGCCCTTCCGCACCGCGTCAGCTCGCGCCGCACCGGCCGATCGACGCGAACCATTGTCGTTCGTCGGGCCAGGACCGATGCCAGCTTCGTCCGGACGCGGTGCCCTTGCGCGTGGATCACTCGTCACTCGAGCGTCGCCACTGACGCCGCGGGCGATCGCGCTCGAGTGCGCCAGCGTCCTCACACCTGAGTCCGATTAGCGGTTCCGCGGCAGCGGGTCGAGCACTCGCACGCTGCTTCCGCGCAGTCGGAAGCGGACGACCTTGCCTCCTCCCGTCGGACAGCAGTTCGGATCGCGCGCGCGATAGAGGACGTACAGGAACGCGATCGTCTTGTCGTCGCGCCAGAGACCGACGATGTCCCGCGACGCGGTCAGCGCGTCCGTGCCCGCGAAGCGATGTCCCGCGAAGAACCAGACGTGCTGGTCGCGACCGTCCGCCGCGCGGCAATTCCCGTAGAGCGCGTTGAACCTCGCGCCGTGCGTCCACATGGACGTGCTGACCTGCCGTTCCGGACCGGGGCAGTGCAGCTTCACCGCTCTCAGCGCGAAGTCGAGATTTGCATCACGCGACGCCGTTGCGCCGGAGACGAGCGCGAGCATGCCCGCTGCGGCGAGCGCCGGTACGGGCCAACGCCTTACGCCGGCACCGCCTCCCGCTCCATCTCGGGCGCGTACACGCCGGTGCGCGCGGCGCCGTTCATCTTCGCGCGGTGGTAGTACGCCCGCTGCGCCGCCTCGACGTTCTCGGGCTTGCCGACCCACGCCTTGAGCGCCGGCGCCTGCAGCGCACGCCCGTACGAGAACGAGAGCTGCCATGGATGAGGGCCGCGCTTGTTCATGGCGTTCAGGTGCGCGGTCGCATCCTCGTCGGTCTGGCCGCCCGAGAGGAACACGATGCCCGGCACTCCCGCCGGCACGTGCTTGTAGAGGATCTCGAGCGTCGCCTCCGCGACCTCTTCGACACCCGCTCGGTCGGACGCGTCGTAGCCGGAGAGCACCATGTTCGGCTTCAGCAGCGTGCCCCGGTAATCGACGCGTTGGTCGTGCAACTCCGTGTAGACGGCCTGCAGCGCGCGGCCGGTCGCGCGTGCGCTCTGCTCGAGCGTGTGCGTCCCCTCCTGCAGCACCTCCGGCTCGACGATCGGGACGATCCCCGCCTCCTGGCAGAGCGCCGCGTACCGCGCGAGCGCGTGCGCGTTCGTCCACACGCAGTACTCGCTCGGCCGGTCCGCGTCGATGGAATACGTCGCGCGCCACTTTGCGAAGCGCGCGCCGAGCCCGCGGTACTCCTCGAGCCGCGCGCGCAACCCGTCGAGCCCTTCCGTGACCGTCTCGTCCTTCGCGAGCGCGAGCGGCTTCGCGCCCTCGTCGACCTTGATCCCGGGGATGACGCCCTTCGATTCGAGCAGCTTCGGGAACGGCGTGCCGTCGTGCCCGGACTGGCGGATCGTCTCGTCGAAGAGGATGACGCCGCTGATGTACTCCTCGATGCCGTCGGTCGTGAAGAGTAGGTCGCGGTAGGCGCGCCGGTTGTCTTCCGTGGACTCGACGCCGATCGAGTCGAAACGCTTCTTGATCGTTCCGTCGCTCTCGTCCGCGGCGAGGATCCCTTTCCCCTCGGCAACGAGCGCACGGGCTGTGTTCTCCAAGTCAGCCATCGTTCACCTCCTGGCTCTGAGTATCCCGCAGCAGCGACTCTACGCGCGCAACCTCCTGGGTCGACGCGGAGACGATCCGGCCGCTCGAGATCCACCAGGCCGGATGGATCTCGGGCCAACCGTGCGCGGTGTCCCAGACCTTCGGTCCGACGACGGTGACGCGCGCGCCGGTCTCGGGGATCGGAACCGTGGCCCGGTCCTGCGGGATCACCTCGACGACGAGGTCGCCTTCGCTCGTGTGCAGGCCGACGTGGACGTCGCCGTCGAACTCCTCGAACTTGACCTTCGTGACGACGCCGCTCGCGACTGCGCAGCGCTTCTTCACCTCGAGCCGCGGTGAGTGGTAGACGCCGGCAAGCGGCGGGCCGGCCCGGCAGTACGGGGACGGAGGCGGCTGCGCGTGCGGCTTCACGACGAGCAGGAGGAGCGCGGCGGTCCCTGCCGCGAAGAGCAGCGCGAGCTCGAGGCGTGACACGAAGGCAGCGTCGCAGCGCGTCCCGGCCGGCGAAAGACGCTGTTCGGGACGCGTCTAGCGCGCGAGGTGCGCGACGGTCGCGCCGTCGGCCGAGTCGGTCTCGCGTGACTCGACGAGCGGATGCTTGTCGAGCTCGTCGCGCACCGCCGTGCGGACGGCGCCGGTGCCACGGCCGTGGACGACACGCACCTGAGCGAGGCCCGCGAGAGCGGCGTCGTCGACGAATGAGCGCACGGCCTCGCGCGCCTCCTGCGCGCGTGTGCCACGCACGTCGAGCTCGTCCGAGACATCGCCACGCGCACTCGCGAGCACCGTCACCGCCGGCTCGGTCGCGTCGCGCGGGCGGTCGGTTTGCGCGTCGGGCTGCAGGCGGGCGAGCGCGATGCGGACGCGCTGGCCGCTGCCGCCGATCACCTCCGCCTCGTCACCGTCGATCCTCGCGATCGAGCCGCGCAGGCCGAGCGCGGGAGCGGTGACGGGATCGCCGACGGCAAGCGGGGCGGTCTGTCGCAGCGGCTCGTGCAGCGCGCGCAGCGCCTCCTCGGTTCGCGCCGCACGCGTCGACGCCGCACTGAGACGCCGGTCGCGCTCGCTCTCGGCGCTCGCCGCCGCGGCGGACGTATGACGCACCGCCTCGCGCTGACGCCTGCGTGCGACGCGGATCTCCTCGCGGAGCCCCGCCAGCTCTGCGCGCGCTTCGGCGAGGTCGCGCTCGGCTTCGGCAATCGCCTGCTCGCGCGCCTGCGCCGCGGAAGCGCGCACCTCCTGCAGTCGCGCGTCGAGAGCATCGGCGCGCCGTTGCGCCTGCTCGCCGAGCCTGCGCACGTGCTCGCGCTCGCCCGCCGCCGCCTCGCGGCTTTCGACAGCATGGCGCTCGGCCGCCTCCGCTTCCGCGAGCAGCTCGGCGATCCGAAGCCGCTCGGGCGCGACGCGGGCGCGTGCATCCGCGACGACCGACTCGTCGAGTCCGAGGCGCTCGGCCGTCTGTAGCGCGTAGGACGTGCCGGGGCGGCCGAGGACGATCCGATAGAGCGGCTCGTGCGTCTCGGCGTCGATGCCCGTTCCCGCGTTCGCGGCTCCCTCGGTCGCGCTCGCCCACTCCTTCAGCTCCGGGTAGTGCGTCGTGACGACGGTCAGCCGCGCCTGGCGCGCGAGCTGCGTGAGCACGGCCTGCGAGAGCGCGGCGCCTTCGGCGGGGTCGGTCCCCGACGCGAGCTCGTCCACGAGCACGAGCGAGCGCCCGGTCGCCGTCCGCAGGATCGAGACGACGTTCGCGATGTGCGCCGAGAACGTCGAGAGGCTCATCGCGATCGACTGCTGATCGCCGATGTCGGCGAGCAGGCAGTCGAACACGGGCAGCACCGCACGCGCCGCGGGCGGCCGCAGCCCCGACTGATGCAGGAGCGCCGCGACACCGAGCGTCTTCAGGGCGACGGTCTTCCCGCCGGTGTTCGGGCCGCTGATGACGAGCGCGCGCAGGTCGCCGAGGTCGAGGTCGATCGGCACGGCCGTCGCCGGGTCGAGGAGTGGATGCCTCGCGCCGAGCAGCCGCACCTCCTCGGACGGCTCGACGGGCGCGCCGTGCCAGCGGCGGGACAGGGTCCCGCAGGCGAGCACGACGTCGAGCGCTCCTGTCGCCTCGACGAGCGCCGTCAGCGCGTGTGCCCTCGCGCCGGCCGACGCGGAGAGGTCGCCGAGGATGCGCTCGGCCTCCTCGCGCTCGGCGCCCGCGGCCTCGGACTGGCGGTTGCTCAGCTCGACGATCTCGAACGGCTCGACGAAGAGCGTCTGCCCCGAGCCGGACGAGTCGTGGACGATCCCCTGCACGCTGCGGCGTGCGCTCGCCTTGAGCGCGAGCACCGGCCGGCCGCCGCGTTGCGTGACGAAGTCCTCCTGGAGGTGATCGCGGATGCCCCGCGAGCGCGCCAGTCGCCGCAGCTCCTCGACGACGGTGTGCCGGAGGCCGCGTAGCTCCTTGCGCAGGCGGCGGAGAAGGGGAGAGGCGCCGTCGCGGAGATCCGAGCCGTCGTCCTCCACGCAGCGGTCGATCTCCTTCGCGATCGGCGCCAGGTCGCGCTCGATCGCCTCGGCGATCTCGTGCAGGAGCGGCGCGCGCTCCGCCTCCTCGTCGAGCGCGGCGCGCGCGCGGAGCCCTCCGGAGATCGTCGTGGAGATGCGACGCAGTGCCTCCGGGGCGAGCACGCCGCCGCGCGCCGCGTGCTCGGCCGACGAGCGAACGTCGTGAATCCCCTCGAGCGGCGGCTCGGCCGAGACGTCGAGGAGCGCGATCGCCTCGGCGGTCAGCATCTGGCGGCGCGCGACCTCGTCTGTGTCATCCGAGGGAACGAGCGTGCGGGCGAGTTCCTCGCCGCGCGGGGTGGCGGTCGCCCGGGCGAGCCGCGCGACGAGCGCCGGAAACTCGAGCGCCTCGAGAGTCGCCTCGTCCATGCGCCCGAGTGTACGAGCAGGTTCTCCCGCTCGGGCTTACGCCAGGTCGGAGAAGCCGGCGATGCCCACCGCCGCCGCAACGAGGCAGCCACACGCCGTGACCAGGACGAGCGTGCGGCGACGTGCCGTCGGCGTGGGAGAGGCGAGGATCAACGCGCTCGTGATGCCGGTCGCGAGCCCGGCGGCTGCCTCGACGATGTTCAGCGTGAGCCCGGCGCCGAGTGCCGTGGTGAGGTCGACTCCGCGCTGGTGGAGCACGAGCGCGACCGCGCCGCTCGTCACACCGATTCCGGCGGGGCTCAGGGAGACGAGAGTTGCCACCGCCAGAGCGGGGACGAGCACGAGCGCGGTGGAGACGGGCGCCGCCAACCCGACCGCGGCGGAGATGGATGCGACCGCCACCACCCGTGCGGCGACCGAGCCGCCGAGCCAGGCGAGCATGATGGCTGCGCCGCGCGGCGAACGGCCGAGAGCTGCGAACACGTCGAGGAGATGAGAGAGCCGGCCGGTGCCGGCGCACCGGTGTCGCGCCCAGAGGCAGACCGCGGCTGCGCCGCATCCGGCCGCGAGGAGCACGAGCGCCGTCCACGCCGGCAAGGCCGCGCTGCCCGCCGCCGCGAGCACGAGCACGCCCATGACCAGGGCGCGTCCGGCCCCGACCGCTGCCGGCACGCCGCCTGCGACCCAGAGGCGCTGCTCGGCCGGCAGGGCGCGAGAGAACAGGACGACCCGGCAGGCGCCGCCGAGGTTGCAGGGAAGGAGCGAGTTCACGAGCGACCCGGCGCCGTACCGCGCGCACGCGTCGACACGGCCCATGTTCCCTCCGCAGAGGCGGAAGGCCGACCGCCAGGCACAGCCGGCGCAGACGACGGCGAGCACGAATGCCGCGACCGCGGCCCACAACCACGCCGGTTGCGCCGCGGCAAGTGCCTCCGGGGCATTTCTGAACTGGCGTCCGATGAACGCCGTCGGCGCCAGGAGCCAGCCGATCGCGAGCAGAGAGAACGCCGCCACACCAACTCCTATCGGCCGCATAGGCAACCGAGTGTAGGGGGGAGGTGTGAGGATTAATCGTCGAGCAGGTCCGCGAGCGCCCGCGCGGCCAGATCGGCGCTGGCGATCGCGGAGACGCCGAGCATCGATTCGTGCTCGGCGGTCAGCGGGAGCGAGTCGAGCGTCTCGTCGAGGTGATCGCGGTGCCCGGGGTCGAGGTCGCCGTGCTCGAGGTAGGTCCGGAACGCCTCGGGCGGAAAGCCGGTCCGCTCGATCAGCGTCGAGATCAGCTCGGGCGTCGGCGGGTACCCCTCCATCAGCGCAACGAAGCCGAGGAACGCGACGGGGTGGTGGTGGAGGATCCAGTAGTACTGACTCCCCACGAGCGCCGCGACCGTCGGCGACGGCATCCGCGCAACGGCGCTCGCTCGGTCGACGCCGAGGAGCCCGAGATCGTCGAGCAGCGTCTCGTCGTGGCCGAGCTCCTCGTCGACATGCTCCTCGAGATACGCCGCGAGGGGCGCCGCCAGCGGATCCGCATCGGACAGCTCGCACGAACGCTTCAGCGCCGCCTCGGTCAGAGGCACGGTCGCGCGAATGATCGCGTGCTGCTGGAGCAGGTACTCCGGCCAGAGCTCGGCGAGCCGCGGGTGCTCGACGAGCGCGTCGTAGGCCGTTGCGAGCGGGCGAATCGCGACGGCGATCTTCCGCCTGAGGCGGATGCTCGCAGTGTCGGTTCGCGCGCCGGGCGCGCTCAGTGCACCATTGCGGCGCGCAGCGGGGGATCCATGTTCGCGTCTTCCATGCTCGCTCCGACGCGCCGCAGCGCCTTCAGCTCGTCGTCCGAGAGGCTGTTGAGAACCGCGAGCACCTCCTCGGGAATCTCCTCGTGATCGACGCCTCTCTTCTCGAGGTGGTGCTTCACATGAGGCTTGGGCGCCGGCTTTCCTCCGCCCGTGGGCTGTTCAGACATCGCTCGTGCCCCTCTCTTTCGACGTGGCCGAAGTGACCGGCCCAATTCTATGCCCGGCTCCGCGCTCGGCCGTCAGGCGGAGGACGACGCCGGGCTCAGGCCGGCGGCGAGCGCCTGCGCCCGCTCGAGCCCCGGCAGGTTGCCCTTCTGCTCGTACAACCGAGCCGCCGTCGCGAGAGCGGGCAAGGCGTCCGCTCGCCGGCCCGCCAGACGAAGAACCTCGGCGAGGTCGCAGAGCATGTCCGCCCGCGTGCTCAGGAGATCGGTTGCCTCGCCGAGCCGGACGGCCTCCTCCGCCAGCGCCTCGGCGCGCTCGACGTCGCCTTGCCGCACGAGGATCTTCGCGCGTGAGCTTCGCCAGAGCATCTGCGAGAAGACGTCGTCCGTCGCAGCTGCGTCCTCACTCGCCCTGCTGAACTGAGCCGCCTCGTGGTAGTCGCCCTCTGCGTACAGAGCCTGCGCGAGGAAGCCTGCGACCGTGGAGAGCAAGCCGCGCTCGCCCATCCGGTCGAGCGTCTCGTAACCGCTCCGAAGTATTTCCGTCGCGGCAGCCGGATTTCCCGCGATGCTCTCGATGAGGAACGCCTCCTGGGCGGTGTTCGCCGCCCACACGGTCAGCCCGAGCCCGTCCAGCTCGCGTGTGCCGGCCGCCAGCAGCTCGCGGGCCTTTTCGAAATCGCCTCTCATCGCCTCGAGCACGGAACGTGCGACGGAGCACCACGCCTGGATCGTCGGGTCGTCTTGCTCCGACTCGGCGAACTCGTCGCAGAGGACGATTCCGTCGGCGGCGGGCACCGGTCCCCAGACGGTGCTCAGCAACAGCCAGCCGATCGCTTCCGCCTTCTCGGCCGGGTAGTGGCCGCGCTCGGCGTATGAGAGCGCCTTCCTGAACGCCTGCTCGGCTCTTCCCATGTGGCCCATCGCCCCGCCCTCGATCCGGCCGACGAGGTTCAACGCCTGGCTGAGGCTGAACTCGTCGCCGAGCTCTTCGGAGGCGCGCACCGCCTCGCGCGCATCCTCGAGCACGCCCTCGCTCGTTCCGGCCAGGACCCGCAGCGTGCAGAGCCCGAGGACGGCCCGCGGCGGGCGGCGGTCGGTGAGCTCGAACGCGTCCTCGAGCGCGCCGCGTCCCTCCGCCACGTACCCGCGCGTCGACCAGAAGCCCCAGAGTGCGGTGACCAGACGGAGCATGAGGTCGCCGTCGCGGGTCTCCCGGGCGAACCCAATCGCGGCCCTGAAATTCGCATAGTCGTCGTCGAGCCGCCCGAGGCAGGTCTGGCGGTCGCCGGTCCGTGAGCCGACGTCCAGCCGCTCCGCCTCGTCCGCGTACCAGAGCGCATGGACCCGCCGCGCCTCGTGAGCCTCGCCGGAGGCCTCGAGCATCTCGAGTGCGAACTCGCGGATCGTCTCGAGCATCCAGAAGCGCGGCTCGCCGTCGGAGTCGGTCGTCCGCCGCAGGAGGCTCTTGTCGACGAGCGACCCGAGGCCGTCGAGAACACCGGTCCCGAGAGAGCCGCCGAGGTCGCACAGGGCTTCGGCGGCCTCGAGGCGGCAGCCGCCGACGAGCGAGCCGAGCCGGGCGAACAGCGCTTTCTCGTCTTCGAGCAGCAACTCGTGGCTCCACTCGATCGTCGCGCGCAGCGTGCGCTGGCGCTCGTCGAGGTCCTGGGCGCCTCCCGTGAGGATGCTCAGCCGCTGGTCGAGACGGCGCAGGAGTGCGGCCGGCGTGAGCACCCGAACGCGCGGCGCCGCAAGCTCGATCGCGAGCGGGAGCCCGTCGAGACGCCGGCAGATCTCGGCGACGGCTTCGGCGTTGTCGGACGTCAGCGCGAAGTCCGCCGCGGCGGCATGAGCGCGGTCGACGAACAGCCTCACGGCCTCCGAGCGCTCGAGCTCGCCGACATCCTTCAGCCGGCGCGAAGCGGGCAGCGCGAGCGGCGGGACGACATACGTCGACTCGCCCGACAGGTTGAGCGGCACCCGGCTCGTCGCGAGGACGCGAAGCTCGGGCGCCGCCCCGAGGAGGCCGGCGATCGCAGGCGCGGCGGCGAGCACCTGCTCGACGTTGTCGAGCAGGAGGAGCAGCTCCTTGTCGCGCACGTATTCGGTCAGGGTGTCGAGCATCGGCTCGCCCGGGTACTCGCGGAGGCCGAGCGCCCGGGCGATCGCCGGCACCACGAGCTCCCAGTCTCTGACGGGGGAGAGCGACACGAAGAAGACGCCGCTCGAGAAGTGCTCGACCAGGTAGGCGGCGACCTGGAGCGCGAGGCGTGTCTTGCCGGCGCCGCCGGGCCCGGTGAGCGTGACCAGGCGCACGTCGGGGAGGACGAGGAGCGATTCCACGTCGGTGAGCTCACGCTCGCGCCCGATGAACGTGCTCGTGGTCGCAGGCAGGTTCGTCGGCCGGTTCTCGAGCGTGTTGAGCGGCGGGAACTCCGCCGCCAGGCCATCGATCTCGAGCTGGTACAGGCGTTGCGGCTCGGAGAGGTCCTTCAGCCGGTGCGCGCCGAGGTCGCGAAGCCGCACGCGTTCGTCGAGCAGTGCATGCGTCGCTTCGGAGACGAGCACCTGTCCTCCGTGCCCGGCCGCCATCACGCGCGCGCCGCGGTGGACGTCGAGCCCGACGTACCGGCCGTCGACGAAGCTCGGCTCGCCCGTGTGGAGCCCGATCCGGATCCGGATCTCGTGGCCGTCCGGCCAGTCGTGCCCGGCGAGCGCCCGCTGCACGTCCGCTGCCGCGGCGACCGCGTCGTTGGCCGAGGCGAAGGTGACGAAGAACGCGTCGCCCTGCATGTCGACCTCGTACCCGCGATGCCGGCCGAAGGCCTCGCGAACGAGCTCGTGGTGCATCGAGAGCACGTCGGCATAGACGTCGCCAAGCCGCCGCAGCAAGCGGGTCGACCCCTCGATGTCGCTGAACATGAGGGTGACGGTGCCTTTGGGGGCCGCAGTGGCCATGTCCGACAAGTATGGCTCCGAACGTGGAGCCCGGCCTGGCGCCGGGCTCCCCGAACCTGCTGTTCTGGACGAACGTGTCGGCCGTGCCGTCCCTGCTGTAGACGCCGGTGTCGCCGTGGCTAGGCGTCGTAGCGGCCGCCGAGCCCCGCTGCCTGGGGGCGGCCCTTGTGTCCTGCCTCCTGCATGATCGGGGGGACTTCCGGGTCGGAGACGAAGCTCTGCCAGCCGTCGGCGTCCCAGTCGAAGAGCACCCAGACCCGGTCGGCCTCGTTCGGATCGCGGAAGACGGTTGCGCCCTTCGACCCGTGCTGCCGGCGCTTCTCGGCGCCCTTGGTCGAGAAGATGTTCAGGAAGCGGTCGAAATCCTCGACCTGTGTCGTTGCCAGGATCACCTGTCTCCTCCTCTTGCGTTCTCGGCCCCGCAGGTCGACGCCGATGGTGCGGTGAGTGTGCGCCGCCGGACGCCCCGGCGGAATGGGGCGAATGCCCTATGCGGTGCGAACGAGGTCGTGCTCGAACGCCCAGAGCGTCGCCGCGGCGCGGCTGCGAACGCCGGCCTTCTCGTAGACGTGCTGGACGTGGTTACCGACCGTCTTGGCAGAGATGCGGAGATGGTCGGCGATCTCCTGGTTGGACTTGCCGCGCACGAGCACGAGCAGGATTTCCAACTCGCGCCGGGTGAGACCGGACGGCAGCTCGCTGCGTCGCTGCGGTACCCGGTGGCCGGCGGCGGCGAGCACGGCGTCGACGGCCTCGGCGTCGAGGCGTCCCTCTCCGGCCTCTCGTATGAGCTCGGCCTCGGACGCCGGCGCATCGAGAGCCGGCCTGTACGGCCGCGGCTCGCGCATCGCCGCGTAGCAGTCGGCGGCGGCGAGGATGCGGGCTGGTTGATCGAGGCCCGGCCCGCGTGTGCCGCGGTGGTAGCCGGAGCCGTCGAGCCGCTCATGGTGTGAGCCGGCCAGGATCCCGATCGGAGCGAGCTCCTGCGACTGTGCGAAGGCGCGTTCGGTGAAGTGAGGGTGGAGTCGCACCCGTTCCCACTCTCCGAAGCTGAGCCGGCCGGGTTTCTCCCAGATCGCGTTCGACACGCCGACGCGGCCGAGGTCGTTCGCGAGCGCGGCGCGCCGAACGACTGTTACGGAGGCTGCCGGTAGTCCCTGCCGCCAGGCGGCGGCCTCGGCGAGATCGGCGACGGCCGTCGAGTGCTCACGCAGCCACGGCGACTTGAGGCCGGTGAGTGCGGCGATCGCCGTGAAGGCGGCGTCGACCTTCTCCCCTCCGATCCAGAGCTGCGGGAACGGCTCGATCTCGAGCGCCTGCGCCCACATTCGCGTCTCGTCCAGCCCGGCGAGGAGCTCGCCGAAGCTCCCTCGAGCGAGCTCGGCGAGCCGGGGCTCGTACGCGGCACCCGCGCGACGTTCTATGACTCGCCGTGCGTCTTCGGGGCCGGCGGCCGAGAGGAAGAGAGAGATGTCGCGTGCGACGTGCAAGAGACGCATCGGCAGCGGGATCGCGTCGCCGCGGGCGTCCGGGAACCCGCGTCCGTCCCAGCGTGCGAAGACGTACTCCAGCGCTGCCTGGATGCTCGAGCTGAGGTCGAGCCACCCCGCGAACCGCTGCGCCACCTCGCACATCGTCGCGAACGCAGCGTGGGCCCGCGGGCCGGCGTTGGCGATCGCGTCCTCGATCAGCGCGGCGCGCACCTCCGGAGGGCGACCCGCCCCGACATGAGCCCGGTAGAAGGCAAGGACCTCCGCCGGGTTGGCCGGGTCGATGAGGTAGAACGCGGCTCGGTGCGCGATGTCGTCGCCGTAGAGCAGCGTCGCCTCGTGCCCGTTCGACGTGCACCCCGAAGCGTGGAGGAGCGCGACGTAGTACGTGTCGGCGAGCTCGAATGCCGACGCTCCGGCGAGCTCGCCGAGGCGGACGGCGAGCACGGCGGTGCGCAGTGCGTGCTCGAGCGGTTGCCCGGTGCCCAGATCAGTTGCGAGAGAGAGTGCACCGACCACCTCCGCAACACGGATCGGCCGCTCGGCTGAGGGCACAACTGCTGCCTGCGTTTCGGGGTCCTGCGTCGCCACGTCAAAGACCCTAATCCGCTTCCGTCGCAGAGACGAACCGGGCAAAGCGGAGCCACGGTCTTCGGGCTCCCGCTGAGAGAGAGCGGACGACGAGGCTCGAACTCGCGACCCTCAGCTTGGGAAGCTGATGCTCTACCAACTGAGCTACGTCCGCGTGGCGGTATCTTAGCCCGGCATCTCGCCGGTCTAGGGTTCACACATCGAGCACGTCGCCGACGGCATCTACCGGCTCGGGAGCCGCTGGGTCAACTGGTACCTCGTCGAAGAGGACGGCGAGCTCGCGGTCATTGACACGGGCTATCCCGGCTACTTCGAGCAGCTCGAGATGGGTCTGGCAGAGAGAGGTCGCAGCGTCGCGGACGTCGGTGCCGTCGTCATCACGCACGCGCACGCAGACCATCTCGGCTCGGCCGCACGCCTGCACGAAGAGAGCGGCGCGCGCGTGCTTGTGCATGCGGCCGACGCGGACGTCGTGCGCACAGGAGGGCCGAAGCCGCCGCCGAGCTTCTTCGCGGACGCGTGGCGTCCTCGCTTCGCGCGTTACCTGCTTCACGCCGCCGGGACCGGCGGCAAGCGAATCAAGGGCGTGCCGGCGGTCGGGACCTTCGCCGACGGCGACGTGCTCGATGTCGCGGGTCGGCCGCGCGTCCTGCACACGCCTGGTCACACGCCCGGACACTGTGCGCTGCTGCTCGAGGATCGCGGCGTGCTGTTCAGCGGCGACGCACTCGTGACGCTCGACACCGTCACTGGAGCCACCGGCCCGCGGCTGATCCGCTGGAACGACGACGCGGACGAGGCCGCCGCGTCGTACGAGCGACTCCGCGCGCTCGACGTGCCGCTCGTGCTGCCCGGCCACGGCGCGCCGTGGCGCCGCCGCTAGCGCGGCCAGGCTTCGCGCAGACGCCGTGCCGTTTCGAGCAGGTGCTCGGGCAGCACCTTCACGTCCGCGAGCACCGGCATGAAGTTCGTGTCGCCGGCCCAGCGCGGGACGACGTGCTGGTGGACGTGGTCGAGGATCCCCGCCCCGGCGATCCGGCCGAGGTTCCACCCGAGGTTGAAGCCCTGCGGCGCGTAGACCTGCGCGAGCGCGCCGATCGCCTGCGACGCGAGCGAGTGGATCTCGACCGCCTCGTCGCGATCGAGAGACATGAAGTCGCCCGTGTGCCGAGCGGGCGCGACCATCAGGTGCCCCGACGAGTACGGGAACTTGTTCAGCAGCACGAGCGCCCGCTCGCCGCGATGTACGAGCAGTTGCTCGTCGGCTTCGCAGAAGATGCACGCGCCGTCCTCGTCCGCCTTCGCGATGTACTCGAGACGCCACGGCGCCCACAGCGGCTTCGTCACAGCGGCGCTTGTACCACATAGCCTCCGGCGCCATGGCCGACGCGCAGCCGATCGCGGCTCCCTGCTCGCGGCGCTACCACGCGGCGAATACGAGCGGGACACGCGAATGCATTCGGCTTCCACATCGAGCAGGCCGGCTTCGCACGCTGGAGCGCCGTCGTGTGGAGGTCGCACCTCGTCACGCTGCAGCGCGCCGCGTACAAGACGGCGAAGCACTGCTACCTCTTCGGGATCCCGACGCGTTTCCTCGACGCGCGTGCGCTCGTCGCGGGAGAGCCGGGCATCACGACCACGTGGAGTGCACCAAGGCGTTCGGCGGCGACCACACCGATCCGGGGCCGATGTGGCCGCGGCGCCTGTTCATGACGCTCGTGCGCCGCTACTTCGACGAGATCGTCACGCAGAGCGAAGGCATCACGCCGGTTCGACCGTGAAGACGCCGCGAAAGCCCAGCGCCCGCAGGTGCTGGTGGATCTCCGTGTCGACGTCGAGGATCCGCGCGATGCCGCCGTTGCCGGGGACGATCTCGTCGCCTGCGATCCAGTCGTCGCTCGCCGTGACGAAGCTCGGCGGCTCGTACGGCTGGTCGTCCGGCGAGATGAGGATGAAGCGAAACACGTCTTCATCGTCGTCACTGCACGGGTCTCCCATGGAGACCCAGATGGGTCAATTGGTAGGAGGGTTTGGCGTAACGTCGCTCGTTGCCGGGCCCCCGAAGGTCGTTCCGAGGCGAGGACGCAGGGAGCGCCGATAGCTGTCTTCTATCGGCGCGACTGAGGACGCTGCCTCGAGGCGACCAGCGCGGCTCGGCGACTCAGCCGATGTTTCGTCAAACACTCACTACAGCCAGCGCTTCAATCGGAAGAAGCCGAGCATGCCCACGATCGTCGCGACCATCACGCCGACGATCACCCAGAACGCAGCGTGGGTGCCGTAGCCCGGGAAGTCGACGTTCATGCCGAAGATGCCCGAGATCAGCGTCAGCGGCAGGAGCACGACGCTGAAGATCGTGAGGATCTGCAGGATGCGGTTCACGCGGTGCGTGATCACCGACTCGTTCGTCTGCTCGAGCGCCTCGACGACCTCCTTGTAGTTGTCGAGCAGGTCCCAGATCCGCTCGGCGGCGTCGACGATGTCGTCGAAGTAGAGCTCGAGCTCCTCGGGCAGGAACCGCTCGACGTGCCGCTCGAGCAGGCGCAGCGTCGACCGCTCGGGCTTGATGATCTTGCGGTAGCTGATGATCTCCTGCTTGACGTTCGAGATGTCGCGAACGACCTCCGACGACAGCCCCTCGAACATGTCGTCCTCGATGACGTCGAGCTTGTGGCCGATCTTGTCGAGGATCGGGAAGCAGTAGTCGAAGAGGTCGTCGAGCACCTCGTAGAGCAGGCGACCCGATCCCTTCGAGAAGAGTTGCGCGCGCAGCTCCTCGTCCTCGCTGCAGCGGCGGAAGAGCCGGGTCACCGGCAGCAGCTCGACGGCCGGGAGCGTCACGAGGTAGTCCGGGCCGAGGAACACGTCGAGCTCGGCCGCGTTCAGGCGGCCGATCGAGCTGTCGTATACCGGGAAGTGGAGGACGATGAAGAGGTACCCGTCGTCCTGGTAGTCGTCGACCTTCGGCCTCTGACGCTTGGACAACACATCTTCAACGTCGAGCGCGTGCCAGCCGAATCGCTCCGCGAGCTCCTCGGCCTCGTTCTTCGACGGCGCGTCGAGGTGGATCCACGTGAGGCCGCCGGCCTCGAGCTCGCTCAGACGCCTGCGCTCGGCGGGCGTCGAGACGGCTACGTCACGCGGGCGGCGCGGGCTGCGGATGCGGGGCAGGCTCGGCATCGGGACTGAGAGGGTCGTCGCTCGTTGCCATGTCCACCATGTTCGCCATCCTACCCCCGCATCCTCACAAGCCAACCTCCACCGGCTCGACCCGCACCGGCGCGCGCGCGACCGAGCGGGGGAGGTGCCGCTCGAGCGCGAGCGCGGCGCCGGCGGCAACGAGGTTCAGCGCCGCGGCGACGGGCCAGAGCAGGTTCGGCGCGTGCTGGAGCGCGAAGCCGCCGACCGCCGGCCCGATGATCCAGCCGACCTGCCACGACTGGCTGCCGAACGCCATGTAGCGCCCGACGAGCGCGGGCGGCGCGAGGTCTGCGGTCAGCGGGCCGTGGACGATCCCGTGGAGGCACTCGCCGATCCCGAACGCGATCACGGCGATGCCCATCAGCAGGAACGCGCTCGTCGCGTCGAACCAGACGCCTGCGATCCCGATCAGGAGCATCGTCCCCGCCCAGATCACCCCCATCAGCGCGAGCGCGCGCATGCGGCTGCGCCCTTCGCCGAGCTTCGCGATCGGCAGCTGCGCGAGCACGACGACGATCGAGTTGACCATCCAGAGGAGGCCGATCTCGCGCTCGTTCACGCCGGCGTAGTTCTTCGCGTAGGGCGGGAGCAACTCGACGATCACCGCCATCCCGATCGTTATGAACGCGGCGTTCAGCACGACGTAGCGCATGAACGGCCCGTCCCTCACGACGTCGGCGTAGCGGCCGCGCTGCTTCTCGCTTCCCCACATCGGAGACGGCAGCGTCGCCGTGACGATCGCGTAGCCGACGAACGTCACCGCGTCGAGGAGGAAGAGCACCGTGAACGAGCTCGGGTGCGCGACACTTGCGATGAGGCCGCCGACGAAGCCGCCGAGCGCGACGCCGAGGTTCATCGTCAGGCGCTGGATGGCGAACGCCGAGTGGCGCATGGTCGGCGGCGCGAGGCCGGTCAGCATGCTCGACTGACTCGGCCAGAACGAGCCGCTGCCCGAGCCGAGGAGGACGTTGAGCGCGAACGCCTCCCAGACGTTGTCGATGAGCGGGAAGAGGGAGATCGCGACGGCCATGACGACGAGCGCGCCGATGAGCACGCGCTTCGGCCCGACCCGGTCCGAGAGGGAGCCGGCGACGAAGCCGGAGAAGAGCGCCGCCGCGGAGTTGACCGCCGCCGCAAGCCCCGCGAGGCCGAGCGGGATCCCGCGCACGTTGTGCAGGTAGATGATCAGGAAGGGGAGGACGATCCCGTTCCCGAACGCGTTCGTCAGCCCGCCGACCTGGAGGATCCAGACCGGCCGCGGCAGGTCTGGGTTCAGGCTGCGGAGGTAGGCGCGCACGTCCGCAAGTCTGCCGTGACACGATTGTTTGCTAGGCCGCTGCGGGCGAACCGAGCTCGACGTACACGCCCGGGCCGGACGGTTCGGGGAGAGGATCGCCGTCCTCGGCGACCCCGATGAGGTGCACGGCAATCGCCTCGCGGATCCTCCGCTCGGTCTCCTCGATTGTGTCTCCGGTCGCTGCGCAACCTGGAAGCTCGGGCGACCACGCCGAGTAGTTGGTCGGCGGCCCACCCTCGATGAGCACGAGGTAACGGTTGGCGAGTGCGGTGTAGGTGTTCATCTGAGGCCTGGCGGTCGAAGGATGCTCGCTCCCGTCTTCGGGTGCAAATCGTCCGAGGGAGTGTGCGACGCCCGCATAGGCCGTAGCCTCCGAGGTGCTCGCAACAATCGGCGACCGTGAGCGTGCGCCTCGCATCGGGCGGCAAGCCGACGCAGCTCGAGCGGATCAGCCTGCCGTTTCAGACCGTCGAGCGCTGTTGCTACGAACGGGCGGTTTATCCCGACTGCTCAGCTCCTCGTCGATGGCGTCGCGTAGCGCGCCGAGCGCATCCGTCAGCGATGCGACATGGTCGTGGCCGAGCCGCGCCTCGACCGCTTCGGCGTAGTCGCGGAAGACCGGCCGTGCCTCGTCGAGCAGCCGCCGGCCCTCGGGCGTCAGGCCGATGAGAAAGGAGCGGCCGTCGTCTGGATTGGGCACCCGCTCCGCGTGCCCGCGCCCCTCGAGGCGCTTCACGCGGAAGATCACGGTCGAGAGCGGCATGAGCAGGTACTCCGCAAGCCCGGTCGGCGTCAACGGCCCGTCGGCGCCGATCGTCACGTAGAACGGATAGTCCTCGGCGGGGAGCTCGACGTCGCCGAGCGCGTGTTCGAGCAGGCGCTTGCGCTTCTGGTGCGCCCAGAAGACCTCGAACAGAACTGTTGGTGGACCGGTGCGAGCCACTAATGCAATCTTGCACTACTTTTGCTACAACCTTGCACTAATGCAAGGGAGACGCGGCAAGTATGGACTGACCCTCCTCGCGCTCGCAGCAGCGGGCGCGACCGCCGTCTGTGCCGCGGCCGCGCCGGCGCCGCTCACGCCGATCGCCACGGTCGAGGTGGGCGCGCAGGCCGGGATGGTGCTCTCCGCCGCCGGCTCGATCTGGTCGACCGACTTTGCCCTCGGTCGCGTCGTCCGGATCGACCCGGCGACGAACACGGTCACGCACAGGACCGCGTTCGCATCGCGGCCGTTCGGCATGGCCTACGGCGCCGGCAGCCTGTGGGTAGCCGACCGCTCGATCAACACGCTCGGGCGGATCGACCCGCGCACGGGCAAGGTCCTGAAAAAGATCCGCATCGGCTCCAACACGTACGGCGCGACGTTCGCGGCCGGCAGCGTCTGGGTGACGAGCGAGCTCGACGGCACCGTCCGCCGCATCAGCCCGAAGAAGAACAGGGTGACGGCCACGATCAAGGCCGGCATAACGCCGAACGGCGTCGTCTTCGCGTTCGGCTCGCTGTGGGTGGCCGATCTCGGCGGCAGCAAGCTGTTCAAGATCAACGTCAGGACCAACAAGGTCGTGAAGCGGATCTCGCTCGCCAAGGTGGACTGGATCACGCCGTCGCCCGACTCGCTCTGGGTCTCGAGCGAGAGCGGCCGCGTCTTCCGCGTCAATCCCGCGACGGGTGCGGTCACTGCGCGTGTGGACGTCGGCGCGAACCCGCTCGGGTCGGCGTGGATCAACGGCGAGCTCTGGGTGCCGAACATCGACGACGGAACGATCTCGATCGTCGATCCGGCGAAGAACGAGGTGCGCTCGACGCTCGCCGCGGGCAAGGGGCCGCTCTCGATCGCGTCGGCAGCCGGCGACGTCTGGATCTCGGTCTCGGACGCGGGCCAGATCTGGAGGGTGCGCGCCGTTCAATAACGCGCGCAACTGAGCTACCGTCTGCCGCGTGAACGAGCGCGAGCTCGAACGCAGGGCCAGGGTCGCTCAGCTTCTCCTCCGAGCTGCGCGGACGCTCGGCGAGACCGTCGAGCCGGACCGCGTGTACGACCGCTTTCACGACCTGCTCGCGGAGTTCGTGCTGCTCGACGGTGTCCTCGTCTCGTCGTACGACGAGAGCGACGGTTTCATCCGCTGCGAGTACGCCTGGTCAGACGGCAACCGGCTCGACGTTTCCGTCTTCCCACCGATCGCGCTCAACCGCGAGGGCGGCGGCATGCAGAGCAAGGTGATCGTCAACGGCCAGCCGCTCCTCTTCAACGACGTCGCCGAGGTCGTGCGGGATCCCGGCGGGACCTATTACGACGTCGACCGCGAGGGCAATGTCCGCAAGCTGCCCGAGTCCGGGCCGCCCGGATCGAGCGCGGCGATGATGGTGCCGGTCAAGCACGAGGGTCGCGTCGTCGGCGTCGTCCAGGTGATGGCGAACAGCGGCTCGTACACGCAGGAGCAGCTCGAGCTTGCCGACGCGCTCGTGCAGCAGATGGCGGCCGCGGTGCGAAACGCGCGCCTCCAGAAGGAGCAGCGGCGGCTCGAGGCGGCCGAGGTGGCGGCGCGGGCGGTCGCCGCGGAACGCGAGCAGGCCGCGTTCGTGCTCGACCTCGTCGGCGACGGGATCTTCCTCGTCGACGAGGCGGGCATCGTCCGTCTCTGGAACCGAGCGGCCGCGCAGGTCACGGGCCTCAGCACCGACGACGCCTGCGGCCGACCTCTCACCGAGCTCTTCCCCGACTGGCTCGCGCTCGTCGAGCGGATTCCCGTGTCCGGGCACGGCGCGTCGACGCAGTCGGTGACGCTGCCCGTCGCCGTCGGCGGTCGCGACCTGTGGCTGTCGTTCGTCGCAGTGCGCGGCGACGGCGGCCTCGTCTACGCCTTCCGTGATCTGACGAGCGAGCGCCGGCTGGACGAGGAGAAGAGCGACCTGATCTCGACGATCTCGCACGAGCTGCGCACGCCGATGGCCGCCGTCTACGGCGCCGCGCAGACGCTGCTCGAGCGGGAGGCGGATCTGACGCCCGGGCAGAAGCGGCAGATGCTCGAGATGGTCGCGGAGCAGTCGGCGCGCCTCAGCCAAATCACCGAGGCGGTGCTCCTCGCGACGCAACTCGACCGCGACACGCTGTCGGTCGACACCGAGCCGGTCGACCTCGGCGAGCTCGCACGCTCGACCGTCGAGACGATGAGGTCGCACCTGCCGCCGACGACGGACGTCGACGTCGAAGTGGCACCGGACGTCGGCACCGCGACCGGCGCGCGCGACCGCATCCAGCAGGTGCTCGTGAACCTCGTCGATAACGCGGTCAAGTACGGGGGCGACACGCCCGTGCACGTGCGCGTCGAGACTGCGAATGGAATCGTGCGCCTCGTCGTCGCCGACTCCGGGCCCGGGATTCCCCACGCCGAGCAGACGCGCATCTTCGAGAAGTTCTACCGAGCCGGGCCGGAACTGACGCGACCCTCGGGCGGTACGGGGCTCGGCCTCTACATCTCGCGCGAGCTCGTCCAGCGCATGGGCGGCCGGCTCGACGTCGAGTCCGAGCCGGGGGCAGGCGCGGCGTTCGTGGTCGAGCTCCCGAGCGCCGAACCGGATGTAGCAGCACATTTGAGAAGGCTTTCTTACTAAACCTCGTTCGCGAGCTCGCGAGCGAGTTGCCGATCAGCCTGCACGAGTTCGAGAAGAACGCGGGCAAGCGCGAAGCGCTCTTCCACGCGACGACGCACATGCTCGAGACGACGTCGCGTTCGTCGTCACGATCGACAGCGACACGCTGCTGGCACCGGCCGCGCTCGTACGTGTCGTCGAGCCGTTGCTCGACCCGAAGATCGGCGCGTCGACCGGCAACGTGCTGCTGCTCAACGAGCGACAGAACCTGCTCACGCGGATGATCGGCACCTACTACTGGATCGGATTGAACATCAACAAGCAGGCGCAGTCGGTCATTCGCAGCGTCGTCTGCTGCAGCGGCTGCCGGCATCTGACGAACCTCGTGCCGAAGCGCGGCTTCGACGTCGTCTACGTCGCCGAGGCGGTGAGCTGGCTGCAGATCCTGATCTGGGATCTGAGCGCGCCGTTCCTCGCGTTCGGGCTGCGCATCGGCCTCATCGTCGTCGTCGTCGTGACGAACCCGCCGCTCTTCTTCACCGCGATCCTGCCGAGCTGGATCTTCCTGCTCCTGATCCGCTACATCTTCGTGCCGCTGCGCGCACCGGAAAGCTGCCGGGATTGTTCCTCTACATGTTCTTCTACGAGGGCTGCCTGTCTGGCTGAACCTGTGGGCGCTCTTCACCGTGCGGAACAAGAGCTGGGTGACGCGCGCTCCCGTGCCGCAGCCGGCGTGAGATGATCGAGCCGTGCCGTTGCTACGCAGACGCGGAGGGCCGGGCGGAACGCAGTACCGCATGCGCGAGAAGATGTTCGCGATCGGCGACGACTTCTGGATCGAGAACGCGGACGGCGAGCGCGTGTTCAAGGTCGACGGCAAGGCGCTGCGGGTCCGCCAGACGTTCGTCCTCGAGTCACCGTCGGGCGAGGAGCTCTACAAGATCCAGGAGAAGAAGCTCCACATCCGCGACACGATGCAGGTGGAGCGTGGCGGCGAGACGGTGGCGACGATCAAGAAGGCGCTCATCACGCCGCTACGCGACCGCTACTCGGTCGACGTCGCGGGCGGCGCCGACCTGGAGGCCAAGGGAAACATCGTCGACCACGAGTACAAGGTCGAGCGTGACGGCCACCCGGTCGCGGAGATCTCCAAGCGCTGGTTCCGTGTCCGCGACACGTACGGCATCGAGATCGCCCCGGACGAGGACGATGCGCTGATCCTCGCGATCACGGTCTGCATCGACCAGATGGGCCGCGTCGGCTAGTACTCACTCGGCCTTGACGGCGATCACCTCGACATAAGCCGAAGGCGCGACGAGCGTGCCGTCGTCGGCGCGGTTGTGCTTCCGATAGACGGTAAGCAGGTCGTTCGCGAGCGCCTCCTGCCCCGTGTCGTCGAGCGCACCAAAGGCGACCTTCGTCGGCCCGTACCACTCGCGGAAGTAGTCGAGCATGTGCCCGGGCGAGGGAAAGCGCCAGGTCACTTCGCGGGGAATGAACTTCAGCGACACGCGTTCGCCGAAGAACCCGCGAACTTTGTCCTCGTCGCCCCAGTTGAACACCGGCTGCACGCCCGGTGGCGGCGGAACGTGCTTTCCCGTCGCGCCGAACACCTCGTGCATCATCGAGCCCGGCGCCCAGTTGCACATGCCGATGCGCCCGCCGGAGCGGCAGACGCGCACGAGCTCGTCGGCGACGCGCTGCTGGTCCGGCGCGAACATCGCGCCGAAGGTCGAGACGACGACGTCGAACGAGCCGTCCTCGAACGGGAGGTTCTGCGCATCGGCGATCTGCGTCGTGATCCGCAGGCCGTCCGCCTCGGCGCGCCGCGTCGCCTGCTCGAGGAGGTCGGGCACGAAGTCGATGGACGTGACATCGCCCCAGCGACGCGCTGCGGCGAGTGAAGCAACTCCGCTGCCGGCGCCGACGTCGAGCACGCGCTCGCCGGGATGGAGCTCGACGCTCTCGCAGAGCAGCTCGCCGTGCAGCACGTTGAGCGCGCCGACGCGCCCGAAGTCGCCGCTTGACCAGACGCCCTGCTGCCGCTCGGTGATGGCCTTGTAATCCGGTGCAGCCTCGCTCATGCCGTGTCCTCCCTTGTCGCCGGTGTCTCGTCCGGCGGCGATTTTCTCTTACTCGCCGTCGAGCGCGTAGGCGACCGCTCCTTCGTCGCTCAGCTCGGCTCCCGCCGCCGCCAGCTCGTCGAGCCGGCCGGCGCCCAGAGCAGCACCCGCGCCCTTCGCCGCAACCTCGGCGGCCGCGGGATAAGCGCGCGGGCGCGTCCGCCCGCGGCCTCGTATCCCGGCCGCCGCTCCGACAAGCATCGCGGCGCGCTCCGCTGCGCCGCGGTCGGCGGCGACTGCGGACAGGACGTCGAGCGCCTCGGCGACGACGCGCCACTCGCGGATCTCCCACGCCTCGCGCACGGCTGCGCGGCCGCGACTCTCTGCGCCGTCGAGCCCGCCGCGACGGCGCGCGACCTCGCCGAGAGTGGCGTTCGCCACCGCCACGTGCCACCGTTCGCCGAGCGCCAACGCGCGCGAGAGTGATTCCTCCGCGAGGTCCTCGGCGCGGTCGACCTCGTCGCGTCGGAGCGCGAGCTCCGCCAGGCTCGCGAGGAAACCGACGAGGAGTCGCGGCGGCTCGCCGGCGGCGCGGACGAGGACGAGGCCCTCCTCGTAGAGCCGTTGCGCCTCGGCGACGTCGCCGTCGTCCTGTGCGCAATCGGCCAGGAAGCCGAGCGTCCACGCCGCGCCCGCGACATCGCCCGTTCGTCGCTTCACTGCAAGGCTTTCGTCCGCCGCCTCGCGCGCCGCGGAAACGTCCCCGGTCGCGCGCAGCGCACCGGCGAGGTTGTGCAGCCAGCGTCCCTCGCTGACGTGCGATCCCGCCTCGCGCGCGAGCGTCGCCGCCTCCCGCAACAACCGCTGCGGCACGCCGAGCTCCGCGACGCGATACGCCACCGTGCCCAGACCGCCGATGAGGTCGGCGCGCAGATCGGCGGGTGCATCCTCGGAGACGGCGAGCGCCCGCTCGAGCCACGAGCGCCCTTCGAGCGTGTGGCCTCGCGTCGGCCAGAACCACGCGAGCGCCCGCGCGAGCCGAAGCCCGAGTGCACGATCTCCTTCGCCGAGGCTCCACGCCAGGGCGACGCGAAGCTCGTCGTACTCCAGGTCGACCTGCGTGAGGAGCACGTCCTCGTCGGGTGCGAACGCGGCAGCCGCGGCACGCTCGGCGAGCTCGAGGTAGTGCACGGCGTGCGCGCGCGCCGCGTCGTCGGTATCGCCGGAGTCCGAGAGCAGGCCGCGGCCGTATGCGCGCACGGTCTCGAGCAGCCGGTAACGCGTCGGCGAGCCGCGCGAGACGACGAGCAGGGACGCGTCGACGAGCTCCGAGACCGAGGCGAACGCGTCCGAGCCGGACGGCGGCGGCGCGACGTCGGCAGCCGCGGCCAGCGTGAAGCCGCCGGCGAAGACCGAGAGGCGGCGCAGCGCGGCACGACCTTCCGGAGTCAGCAGCTCGTAGCTCCACGCGAGCGCGTTGCGCAGCGAACGGTGGCGTTGCGCGGTTGCGCCGCCGGGCCAGCCGAGCACACCGCCGTCCGCGAGCCGCGCGCGGATCTCGCCGACGCTCAGCGCGCGGACACGCGCTGCGGCGAGCTCGATCGCGAGCGGGATGCCGTCCACCATGGCGCAGATCGCACGGATGTCGTCGAGCGCCGCGGCGTCGAGCTCGATCGCCGGCTCGGCGGCCCGCGCGCGGGATTCGAAGAGCTGCGGCGCCGCCTCGGCGAGCGGCGGCAGGACGTAGAGCACTTCGCCGGCGACTCCGAGCGGGCGGCGGCTCGTCACGAGCGCGCGTGCGCCGGGTGCCGCCGCGAGCAGCTCGACGAGGGCCGTCCTGCACGCGTCGAGCACGTGCTCGGCGTTGTCGACGACGAGGAGCGTGTCGAGCGAGCCGATGCGCGCGGCCGCCGCCTCGATCGCGGGGAGCGCGGTCGCTCCCACGCCGACGGCGCGCGCGATCTCGTCGGGAAGCGTGGCGCCGTCGGGGAGCGCGGCGAGGTCGACGAACCACACGCCTCCTCCGTGTCGACCGCGCCCGCGGCGGCCGGCCTCGAGCGCGAGACGCGTCTTGCCGCCGCCGCCGATGCCCGTCACCGTGACGAGCCTCGACTCGCGCAGCAGCCCGTCGAGCTGCTCCAGCTCGCGCTCGCGACCGACGAAGCTGCTCACCGGCGTCGGCAGGTTCGTCGGCGGCTCGCGCGCCGCTGCGGGTGCGTCGACGTCGTGCCGGAGGATGCGCACCTGCAGCTCCTCGAGCCTCGGCCCCGGCTCGAGCCCGAGCTCGTCGAGCGCCGCGCGCGCCCTTGCATAGGCCGCGAGCGCGTCGGCCTGGCGGCCGGATCGGTACAGCGCGAGCATCAGCTGCTCCCACAGGCGCTCGCGAAGCGGGTGCTCGGTGACCAGCGCCTCGAGCTGCGCCACGAGCATCACCGTCTCGCCGCGCGCGAGGTCGGCGTCGGCGCGCTCCTCGAGCGCGTGCAGCCGCAGCTCCTCGAGCCGGGCCACCTCCGGGTGCGACGAGAGCTCCGGCAGGTCTTCGAGGACGCGCCCGCGCCACAGCGCAAGGCCACGCGACAGCAGCTCGCTCGCCGCGGCGGCGTCCCCGGCGTCCCGGGCGGCGCGTGCCGCCGCGACGAGGCTCTCGAACCGGATCGCGTCGACTGCGTCGGGATCTACGGCGAGCAGGAAGCCGCGCCGCCGCGGCTGCAGCACCTCGGTTCCGACGAGGCGCCGCAGCCGCGACACGTACGAGCGAACCGTGCGCACCGTCGACGCCGGCGCATCCTCTCCCCAGACGGCCGCGACGATCGTCTCCGCCGTCACGACCCGCGCGGGCTCGAGGAGCAGGACCGCGAGGACGGCGCGCTGTCGCGGCCCTCCGAGCGCGAGGATCCCGCTTCGACCGTCCGCCTCGAGCGGTCCGAGGATGCGGAAAGGCGCGGACGTCTCGGGCGCGGTGCGAAGCGGGTCGGGAGCGACTGCCACGTCGCTATTCAAACGCGCTGCCACGAGATTGCAACGGCGGTCCAACTGGGCTGCAACACCCCTCGGCGACGCTGCTCCGCGACAAGCAGTCCCGCGATCAGGGAGGAAAGCATGACCCAGTTGAAGGAGACCCACGTCAGCGCCAGCGTCGACGCCGACGGCTTCGAGCCGTTCCTCGTCGGCGCCGAGCAGGCGGGCGAGGTGCGGTGGCTCCGCACCGAGGGCTCGGCCGGCAACGCACTCGCGGCCGCGCTCTGGCGCTCCGAGCCGGCGACGTACGACTACGTCTTTCCCGGCGACGAGACGTTCCACGTCATCCGCGGCGCGGTCTCGATCGAGCTGCCGGACACCGGCGAGCGCGTCGAGCTGCGCGCCGGCGACATCGCGTCGTTCGACGCCGGCACGCGCTCGGTCTGGCACGTCACCGAGCCGTTCCTGAAGTTCACCGTCGTCGCGGGCTGACCGCGGCAAGCAAACACGACACAAGGGAGGGACGACACGCGGCGCTCTTCTCGCTGCTCGGGAACCGGTACGGAGGCGACGGCGTGTCCACCTTCGCGCTGCCCGATCTGCGCTCGGTGACGCCCAACGGGATGACGTACTCGATCTGCGACCCCGGCGTGTTCCCCAGCGGCGGCTTTCAGTAGCCGCCACGGACGCGAAAGGAGAACCGACATGACCACACGCTCCAAGCTCGTGCTCGCGGTCGCAACAGCCGTCGTCGCGGTGATCGCAGGATCGATCGGCTACGCCTACGCGTCGCCGCCCGCGACGATCCACGCCTGCTACGACAGGGCGAGCGGCAAGCTCCGCTTCACGAACCCCGCGACGAATGTCCCCAAGGGCTGCACGTCGAAGGAGGCGGCCGTGGACTGGGACGAGCTCGGCATCGCCGGGCAGGGGGGCCCGCAGGGTCCTCAGGGCCCGGCAGGCGAGCAGGGCCAGCCCGGGCCTTCCGATCAGTCCGCCCAGTCGTTCCTCGGGCGCTTCGACGCGACGGTCACCACCGGCACCGCGCTTGCGGCCCACGGTCCGTCGTGCACGATCGGCCGCGTACGGTTGGCCGCGGGACGCCTGACCGCCGGCGGCCTGCCCGCAGACGGGCGGTTGCTGGACATCGCCGAGAACGAAGCCCTGTACTGGCTGCTCGGGACGCAGTACGGAGGCGACGGCAAGACGACGTTCGCACTTCCTGACCTCCGCCCGATCACGCCGAACGGCCTGACGTATTCGGTCTGCGTCGACGGCATGTTCCCGCAGCACTAGCGAAACGCGACGGCGGCGCCTCCGGCGCGCGGCGCCGCCGTTCGATCCCTACCGACATCGAAGGAGGACACATGCTCCAGCTCGAGGACACGCGCACATCACCGCCGCCGCATCGCGCGGCACCCGCCTACGACGCCCCCGAGGCGTACGCCGGGCTGATCGAGCCGCGCTACGCGCCGATCGCCGGCGCGCTCGTCGCCGCAGCACGGACGCAGCCGGGCGACGACGTGCTCGAACTCGGCGCGGGCACCGGCCTCGTCACGAAGCGCGTCGCCGGCCGCGTGCGTTCGCTCGTCACGACGGACCTCTCGCCGGCGATGCTCGCCGTCGCGCGCCGCTCCGTCCAACGACCCGACACGGCCTACGCGATCGTCGACTACAACGCACCGCTGCCGTTCCTCGACGCGTCGTTCGACCTGGTGCTCAGCGGGCTGACCTACGTACAGGACGAGGTCGCGCCGCTCGAGGAAACCGCGCGCATCCTGCGCCCCGGCGGCCGGCTCGCGCTCTCGATGTGGGGCGCGAGCTACCACGAGCTCCGTCTCCTCTCCGACGCCGTCGAGTCGATCGGCCGCCCGCCGCTCCCGACGCCGAGCCCGAGCGGGGCAGTCCGCCGTCTCGAGCGCGCCGGCTTCGCTTCCGTCACCTGCCGCAGCATCGAGCTCGTGAACGAGTTCGACAGCGTCGACGAGTACGTCGCCTACCGCCGCGGATTCGGGACGCCCGCCGGCGCATCCCCGGCGCTGTACCGCCGCTACCTCGAAGCGATCGAGCGACGTGCGCGCGAGGATGAGGCGCCCGGCGGCAGCTTCACGCTCGGCTGGAAGCTGGCGCTGATCACGGCCGTGCGGTAAGCGGTGCGGATAGAGACTTCGGGCGCGCGAGTGTCGCGGAAGACACTCCGAGCTACGATGCGGGTGGACAGTTGGCCAAAATCTCTTGAGCTACACGAAGGCCCGCCATAGGCGGGCCTTCGGTGTCCTGGGCCCCGGAGGCCGGATTCGAACCGGCATCTCTTCAATGGACAGTTGACCGCTCTGCCAGTTGAGCTACTCCGGGGCCGTGCGCGATGTCTAGCCGTGCCAAGGCAGCGACCGCAAGATGGCTGGAACTGCCCCGTCGACCGCGGGCATGGAGTCTTCGGGCGGCGTGCGACATGGCTGCGCCGCCCTCTCACGCCTGCGCAGCCGCTCATGCGCCCGGTAGGAATCGAACCTACGACCTCGCGCTCCGGAGGCGCGCGCTCTATCCCCTGAGCTACGGGCGCGGGGAGTCGACAGTCTAGCCCCGGGTCGGGCAGGCGCAGTCGCGCGCCCGCCCGACCGAGGCTGCGTCTCAGTTACCTGCGGTGTCGCCGCCGTTCGCGCGGAAGAACAGCCACTGATCCTGCGCGCGCGCCGTCTGACCCGGCGTGAACTGGTCGTAACAGGAGTCGTACGAGTAGTCCATGTAGTTGTGGATCGGGTCGAGCCCCGGCTCCGAGCACGTGTCCTTGCCCGCGGGGCAGCCCGACGTCGGCGTCAGCTCCGCCGGCGTGTCCTCGACGTAGTCGCCGAAGTTGTTACAGCCGCCCTGGAACGTGTGATACAGCCCGACCCAGTGCCCGAGCTCGTGCGTCGCCGTCTTTCCGAGGTCGTAGCGCCCCTCGTAGACGGTCGACGTCTTGTACATCGACGCCCAGTCGATCACGACGCCGTCGATGTACGGATGCGTCTTGTACTCGGACGGGAAGTAGGACCAGCCGAGGAACGCGCCGGCGGTCGTCGAGTAGATGTTCGCGTCGCCCGCGTCGCCCTTGTGGAGCGCCTTCTTCATCGCGCGCTCGTCGGGCGAGCCGGGCCCGGCGTAGAACCACGCAGCGTTGTCCGTGCGGTCGATGCCCGCGAGGCGGAAGCGCAAGCCGGTGTCGGTACCGCCCTCGAAGCCGCCGAAGCCCATGTTGACGACCTGGATCTGCCGCTGGACGTCCGCGTCGGTCACCGCGCCGAGCGAGCCGTCCGTGACGATGTGGAAGTAGACGTCGACGGTGGCGCGGAAGCTCGGTCCTCCCTTGCCCTGCGCCGAGGCCGGCACTTCGTCCGGCGTGTCGGAGCTCGACGGCTCACGGACGACGCCGCCTCGCGCGAACGTCGACGTCGTCGTCAACTGCGAGAGCGCGGTGAAGTCCGGTGTTGCGAGCCCGCAGTAGGCACTGATCGGCACGCCGGCCGACGTGCGGGCGGCGGCGGGCGAGACCGTGAGCGCGAGCAGAGCCAGAGGCATTGCTGCGCACAGCAGGACAAGCCTTCTCATTGAAACCCCTCCCCGAGGTCGTGAACTGTACGGCGCGCGGGACTGTAGCCGGGCAAGGCCGCCGTCGCAATTAGGCTTTCGCACGTGGAGTTGAGCGCCCGCGTGGTCACGCTGCGTCTTGCGGAGACGTTCACGATCTCGCGCACGTCCCAGGACGAGGCCGAGGTCGTGCAGATCGAGGTGCGACACGGCGACGCGAGCGGCTTCGGTGAGGCCGCGCCGATCGAGCGCTACGACGAGTCGGCCGAGTCCGCGCGCGCATTCGTCGAGGCGAACGCCGACGCGCTCGGCGACGACCCGTTCGCGCTCGACGAGATCTTCGACCGGCTGCCGCGCGAGCAGTTCGCCGCTCGCAACGCGATCGACGCCGCACTGCACGACCTCCAGGGCAAGCTTCTCGGTCTTCCGGTGCACCGGCTGCTCGGCCTGCGGCGAGCCGGGCCGCCGACGTCGTGGACAATCTGGCTCGGCGACCCGGACGACATGGCGCGCCGCGCCGAGCAGACGACGCGCGAAGGTCGCTTCCGTCGGCTCAAGCTGAAGCTCGGCGGCCGCGACGGGCTCGACGTCGAGCGCGTGCGCGCGGTCCGCGGCGTGACCGACCTCCCGCTGCAGGTGGACGTGAACGAGTACTGGTCACTCGACGAAGCACTCGAGTGCCTGCCGCAGATGGACCTCGAGTACTGCGAGCAGCCGCTTCCCGCCGGCGATCCCGACGGGCCCGAGCTGAAGCGCCGTTCGCCGGTTCCGATCTTCGTCGACGAGGACTGCGGGAGGCTAGGCGACGTCGCCACGTGCGCCGAGCGCGCGCACGGCATCAACATCAAGCTGAACAAGTCGGGCGGGATCCGCGAGGCCGTGCGCATGGCTCACGCCGCACGCGCGCTCGGGCTCGGCGTGATGCTCGGCTGCATGATCGAGTCGGGGCTCGGCATCGCCGCCGGCGCGCACTTCGCGTCGCTGTGCGACCACGTCGACCTCGACGGCAACGTCCTGCTCGCCGACGACCCGTGGCCGGGCGTGGAGCTCGTCGACGGCGTCCAGCTTCCGTCAACGTCCCCGGGGCTCGGTGTCAGACAAGCGGTACCTACTTCTCGCTGAGGGCAAGTCGGGGGACCCGCACTACGGGAAGACGGCGCGGGGCGTCATGCGCTACGCGCCGGAGAAGGTCGTCGCGCTGCTCGACACCGAGCGCGAGGGGGAGACCGAGCACGGCTTCCCGGTCGTCGGCTCCGTCGACGACGCGCTCGGCTTCAACCCGAACACAGCGCTCGTCGGCGTCGCGACGGCGGGCGGCCGCTTCCCGCCCGCGTTCCGCGAGCAGATCCGCGCGTGCATTTCGAACGGCCTCGACGTCGAGAACGGGCTGCACGAGTTCCTGACGAGCGACACCGAGCTCGTCGACCTCGCACGCGAGAAGGGCGTCGAGCTCCGCGACCTGCGCAAGCCGCCGCACGATCTCAACGTGCCGACGGGAGACAACCTCGAGGTGCCCGCGAAGATCGTCCTGACCGTCGGCTCCGACTGCGCGATCGGGAAGATGACCGTCGCGCTCGAGCTCGACCGCGAAGCGAAGCGGCGAGGCGTCGCTTCCGAGTTCGTGCCGACGGGACAGACCGGCATCGCGATCGCCGGCTGGGGGATCTCGGTCGACGCGGTCGTCGCGGACTTCATCGCGGGCGCCGCGGAGCGTCTCGTCGTCGAGGGTCGTCGCCGCGGCGGCGAGCTGCTGATCGTCGAGGGGCAGGGATCGCTCCTTCATCCGCAGTACTCGGGCGTCACGCTCGGGCTCTTCCACGGCTCGGCGCCGCACCTGCTCGTGCTCTGTCACCGGGCGGGGCAGCGCTACGTCAACGACGACGAGCGCTTCCCGATCCCGCCGCTGCGCGACCTCGTCGACCTGCACGAGCGGATGTCGCTCGTCGCGCGGCCGAGCCGCGTCGCCTGCCTCGCGCTCAACACCCGCGGTCTCGAAGACGAGGAGGCGCGCCGGGCGATCGAGGCCGCGGAGGACGAGACGGGGCTCCCAGCCGGCGACCCCGTCCGCTTCGGGGCCGAGCGGCTCACGGCCGCGCTGCTTGCCGATTAGGACCAACCTGCGCTACAAATGATCCACGCGGCCCATATCGAAGAGGGGGTCGGGCTGCGATAAAGGACTGGTACTTCCGAGGGACGAAAGACTCGCCGTGCGCAAATCTCTGCTGATCCTGGCCGCTGTCGCGGCTCTCGCCGTGGCGGGGGCTTCGTCCGGCGCGCCCGCGAAGCCGGTCGCTCCGCTGCCGTTCGTCGTCGGCGCGACCGAGGACCAGGTGCTCGGCTTCGACGACGGCGGCGCCGCGGTCTACGCATCGATGTCCTCGCACCTGCTCGGCGCGATTCGCGTCTCGGTCGACTACGAGCCGTCGGCGCCGACGACGGTTCAGCAGAGAGAACAGCTCGAGCGCGCGATCGACGCGGCCAAGGACAAGAACATGCGCGTCATTCTCGGGATCCAGCCCGGCCACAACACCGACGTGACCGGCGACCCGAACGGCGTCAAGAAGTTCGCCGCGTACACGGCTCTCGTCGCACGGACATTCCCTTCGGTGAACGACGTCGTGGTCGGCAACGAGCCGAACCTCGGGCGCTTCTGGTACCCCACGTTCAACGCCAACGGCACGATCGCGTCGGCGACGACGTACGAGGCTGCGCTCGCGGCGAGCTACGACGCGCTGAAGGCGGTGCGCCCCGACATCAACGTGATCGGCATCGCCGTGTCGCCGAAGGGCGACGACCGTCCCGGCTCGGCAAGGAACACGATCTCTCCGGTTCGCTTCATCAAGGCCGTCGGCGACGCGTACCGCAAGAGCGGCCGCAAGAAGCCGATCATGGACAGCGTCGCGCTGCATCCGTACCCGTTCGTGAACACGGACCCGCCGGACAAGGGCGCGCCGTGGCCGCAGGTCAGCGTCGCGAACCTCGACCGTGCGGAGCAGGCGTTCTGGGACGGCTTCAACGGCACCGGGCAGCCGACGTTCGAGGAGGCAGGCGTCCAGCGTGCGCAGTCGGGCGCTCCGGTGACGTGGCTGCTCGACGAGGCCGGCTGGCAGACGGACACACGCGGGCTGCCCGGCTACTTCGGCAGCGAGAACACGCCGACGATCGACGAGGCGACCCAGGCGGCGTACTACAAGCGGGTCATCCAGCGCTATGCATGCGACAACCACGTCGGCGCACTCCTTTTCTTCCACTGGATCGACGAGGCCGACCGCGACCGGCTGCAGAGCGGTCTGACGCGCGCCAACAGGGCGATGAAGCCCGCGGCCAACGCGGTGCGCGACGCGATCGCCACCGGCTGCCAGGGCGGGCCGGTCCTGTGGAAGCACTCGGCGCAGGTCGACGGAGCGAGCTCGACGTGGAAGCCGAAGAACGGCAACCTCTTCGCGGTCAAGGCGTTCGAGGACGCGACGTTCGTCGCGACGGCGACGCCGACGAAGCCGGCGCTCGCGCGCGCGAAGCGCCTGCATCAGAAGCTCCGCGCCGTCAAGGTGACGGGCAAGATCAAGGCGTACACGCAGACCGGCGTGAAGTTCAAGGGCATCAAGTACGCGAACTCGCGGACGTACACCTACAGCGTCAAGATCACCTCTTCGTTGAACACGAAGCGCGTCGTGACGCTGAAGGCGAAGAAGATCAAGAAGCCCGACACCGAGATCTAGCGCACGGCGACCGTCGCCGTCATCTCCGACACGCACCTGCCGCGCGGCTCGCGCCGACTACCCGAGCGTTGCGTCGAGCTCTGTCGCGCCGCGGATCTGATCCTGCACGCGGGCGACTTCGTCTCTGCGGCGTTTCTTTCGTCGTTGCGCGAGCTCGGGCCGCCGGTCGAGGCGGTGCACGGGAACATGGACGAGCCGGCGCTCAAGAAGGTGCTACCGCTCGAGCGCGTCGTCGAAATGGAGGGCGTGCGGATCGGGATGGTGCACATTCCGGGACCGGCGGCCGGCCGCGCCGCGCGACTGCGGGCGCGGTTCCCCGACTGCGACGCGATCGTGTACGGGCACACGCACGTGCCGGAGGTGTCGCGGGACGACGGGGTCTGGATCCTGAACCCGGGCTCGCCGACGGAGCGCCGCCGGGCTCCCGTGCGGGGGATGCTGCTGCTAGACGTCGCCGCCGGTGCGATCGAGGCGGCGCCGATCGACCTGACTTGACACGAACGCGTGTTCGCTTGTATCGTGCGAACACATGTTCGGCAAGGTGCTTCTGATCGCCGTCTCCGCGCTCGTCATCTGGGGCATCGTCGCGCGCGCCTCGAGCGGCGCAGGCCCCGAGCGCGTGTACATCGTGAAGCCGCACGACACGCTGTGGTCGATTGCCGCCAAGAACTACGACGGCGATCCACGCCAGGGGATCTGGAAGCTCGAGCAGGCGAACCACCTCGCCGGCGCGACGATCGTGCCGGGCGAGCGGCTGCGCGTGCCCGGCTGACGAACTGGAGGGGTCGCTCGAGAGCGGCGGCCCCTCTGGTCGATCTGCCATGGGCGAAACCCGCGCGGCGACCCTCCTTACACTTGCTTGGTGGATCTCGACGTCGTGTTCCTCGGCACGGCCGGCTCGATGCCGACGGGTCGGCGCTCGCCGACCGCTCTCCTCGTTCGCCGCGGCGGCGACCGGCTGCTGATCGACTGCGCCGAGGGCACGCAGCGGCAGCTCATGAAGTCGAACGTCGGGCTGATCGACTTCCGCGAGGTCTTTCTCACGCACTACCACGCTGACCATTACCTCGGGCTGCCGGGGATGCTCAAGACGTTTGCGCTGCGCGGACGCGAGCTCCCGATCACGATTTACGGGCCGCGCGGTCTCACCGATCTCTTCGTCGCGCTGCGGCGTATCTTCGGGAAGCTCACGTATCCCTTCGAGCTCGTCGAGCTGCAGCCGGGCGACGTGCTCGACCGCGGCGAGTACCGCGTCGTCACGTTCAAGGTGACACATCGCGTCCCCGCGCTCGGATACGCCATCGTGGAAGAGTCGCGTCCCGGTCGCTTCGACGTCGCGAAGGCCGACGCGCTCGGCGTGCCGCCGGGCCCCGAGCGGGGACGCCTGCAATCCGGCGAAGCGATCGCGCTCGACGACGCGAGTGTCGTCACACCTGCTCAGGTGCTCGGGCCGGCGCGTCCCGGCCGCAAGGTGCTGATCACCGGCGACACGGCGCCGACGCTCGACTACATCGACCTCGCGCACAAGGCCGAGTTGCTCGTGCACGAGGCGACGTTCTGCGACGACGAGCGCGAGCGTGCGCGAGAGACCTCGCACTCGACGGCGCGCGAAGCCGCGCAGGTTGCGGCCGCCGCGGACGTGCGGATGCTCGCGCTGACGCATCTCTCCTCGCGGTACTTCGGCCGCGAGGTGCTGGGCGAGGCGCGCGAGACCTTCTCGGAAACCGTGGTGCCGCGCGATTTCGACGTGATCGAGATCCCGCTCCCGGAGCGGGGAGGACCGTCGCTCGTCAAGGGCGGTGCCCTTCACTCGGACCCCGAAGCGGTATCGTCCGAGCCTCGATGACGCGCATGGTTCAACTCGCTGTCGCAGGCGACATCACCGAGGCGGAGGAGATCCAGGAGATCCTCACCTCGGCCGGCATCGCGTCGGAGTTGCAAAGTGCGTTGGACGAGCCGCTGACCGTCGTCGTCCCGGAGGCGTCGCTCGACGACGCGAAGGACGCGATCGAGGCGCTCACCGAGCCGGACGACATCATCGGCGAGGCGTAGCTCCTCCTCGGACTTCGGCGCGCTCGCGCCGCACTACGACGAGCTCCGTCACGCGGAGCCAGCGCTGCGCGCGGACGTGTACGCGCTGCTCGTCAAGGCGGGCGACCTGCGAGGGAGGCGCGTGCTCGACATCGGCTGCGGCACCGGGACGCTGGCCGCGTGGCTCGCCGAACATGCGGCGGCCCGCGTATGGGGCGTCGACCCGTCGCCCGAGATGCTCGCCGTCGCGCGAAGCAAGGGTCCCGGCGGCGTCGGCCTGAAGGAGGGCCGCGCGGAGGCGCTGCCGTTCAGGGACGGCTGGTTCGAGCGGGTCGTGATGCTGCTCGTCTTCCACCACGTCGAGCGTCGCGCGGCGCTGGCGGAGATTCGTCGCGTGCTCGACGACGAGGGGCGGCTCGTGATCGGGACGTTCGCGCCGGAGCAGTTCGACGACTACTACCTAGCGCAGTTCTTCCCGTCGATTCCGGTCATCGATCGAGCGCGGTTCGAAACGCCGCAGCAACTCGTCGCGCCGCTGCGAGACGCGGGCTTCAGCGACATCGAGGAGCATCGACTCGAGCAACGTGTGGAGCTGTCGCGGGAGACTGTGCTCGCGCGCGTTCGCGGGAAGCACATCTCGACGTTTCGGCTGATCTCGGAAGACGAGTACGCCGCAGGTCTTGCGCGTGCCGAGTCCGAGCTGCCGGCGTCGATCGAGTCGCGCACGCACTGGCTCGTCATGTCGGCGGTACGATCCGGGTGATGGGCGTCTTCACGGTGACGTTCCGTGGCAGACCGCGCGCGTCATGCGCGGCGCACGAGCCGCGGGCTCTCGCAGAACTTCCTCCGCAGTAGGCGGCTCGCAGACGACATCGTCCGGGGGCTCGACGTGCGGCCGCACGAGCTGATCGTCGAGATCGGCGCCGGCGACGGTCGCCTTACGGAACCGCTCGCGCGACGCGCGCGGCGCGTCATCGCGATCGAGCTCGATCCTGCACTCGCGGCGGCGCTACGCCGCCGGTTCGACGTCGTAGAAGGCGACGCGCTCGCGGTGCCGCTGCCGGACGAGCCGTTCCGCGTCGTCGGCAACATCCCCTTCCACCGGACGACCGCGACCCTGCGGCGGCTGCTCGACGACCTCGAGCTCCCGTTACGGCGCGCAGACCTCATCGTGCAATGGGAGGTCGCCCGCAAGCGCGCCGTCGTCGTACCATCGACGCAGCTCACCGCGGTGTGGGGGCCGTGGTGGGAGCTCGCGGTCGTCCGGCGGTTCGACGCGAGCGCCTTCGACCCGCGACCGGATGTCGATGCCGCGCTGCTGCGGATCGTGCGGCGCGAGCACGAGCTCGTGCCTGCCGCCCGAGCGCCGCAGTACCGGCGCTTTGTCAGTCGTGCGTTCGCCCACAGCCTGCGCTCGGTCGTGCCACCGCTGACACTGAAGCGAGCCGCGGCGGCAGCCGGTTTCGACCGCGCGGCCCGTCCCCGCGATCTCGACGCACACCAGTGGTCCGCACTGTTCCTGTCCGCAGCGCACGACGCGGTGGCAGCCGCTCATGAGTAAGTGCGTCGCAGGTGTCACGAAACGCGCACGAGCGGCCCTTTCAACCGGAAAGCACGCCTGGCCGTGGCGGGCATGTCCGGCGGCTGCCACCGTGACGGGCACCTAACGGCAATGTGACGTAACGCAGCGCAGCTTCCCCCGGACCGCGTCCGGTCGCGGCGCTAGAGTGCCGACGGCATTTCCTTTAAGACCGGTCCAGCGAGGCCGGAAAGGAGCTGAATGAGACTGCACGCCTACACACCCGCGGCCCCGCCTGTGCCTTGACGCAGGCGAGCGTGTCAGCGGGGAAGGTCGTTCTCGACGCCGAGGCGATCGACCGGACGCTCTCCCGCATTGCGCACGAGATCATCGAGCGGAACGACGACCTGTACGAGGTCGCGCTCGTCGGCATCCACCGCCGCGGCGTCCCGCTCGCCCAGCGCCTCCGCCGGCTGGTCGCCGACCGCGCCGGCGTCGAGCTTCCGCTCGGCCAGCTCGACATCACCTTCTACCGCGACGACGTCCACGTGCGCGCCGGCGAGGCGCCCTTGCATGCGCAGCCGGTTGTCCGCTCGACGACGCTCGAGTTCCCGCTCGAGGGAATGACGTGCATCCTCGTCGACGACGTCCTCTACACCGGACGAACGATCCGCGCCGCAGTCGAGGCGCTCTTCGACTACGGCCGGCCCGCGCGCGTGCAACTCGCAGTGCTTGCCGACCGCGGCCACCGCGAGCTGCCGATCCGGCCCGATTACGTCGGCAAGAACCTGCCGACGTCCCGCGACGAGCGCATCCAGGTGCAGCTCGTCGAGGTCGACGAGGTCGACCGCGTTCTGCTCATCCCCACCGCAGAGGAGAGTCACTAGTGGCCGACATCCGCGTCATGCGCGACGCGCTGCCGCCGAAGGAGCCGCCGCGGCGCCACCTGATCTCGATCGACGACCTCACCGAGGACGACGTCTCACGGCTGCTCGCCACCGCACGCAGCTTCGAGCGTTCCCTCGAGCGCGAGGTGAAGAAGCTGCCCACGCTTCGCGGCCGGACGATCGTCAACGTCTTCTACGAGTCGTCCACGCGCACGTCGTCGAGCTTCGAGCTCGCGGCGAAGCGTCTCTCCGCCGACACGATGTCGATCAAGAGCTCCGGCTCGTCGGTGGACAAGGGCGAATCGCTCAAGGACACGGCGCTCACGCTCGGCGCCTACGACCCGGACGTGATCGTGATCCGGCATCCGCACATCGGCGCACCCGAGCTTGTCGCTCGCGTGACGCAGGCGCACATCGTCAACGCCGGCGACGGCAAGCGACAGCATCCGACGCAGGCGCTGCTCGACCTCTACACGATCCACGAGGAGTTCGGACGCATCGAGGGCCTCCACGTCGCGATCGTCGGCGACGTCCTGCACTCGCGCGTCGCGCGCTCGAACATCCAGGCGCTCGCGCTCATGGGCGCTCGCATCACTCTCGTCGGGCCGCCGACGCTGATCCCGCGCGGCATCGAGGCGATGGGTTGCGAGACGACCGCCGACATCGACGCGATCAAGGCGGCCGACGTCGTCTACGTCCTGCGCATGCAGAAAGAGCGCATGCAGGAGGGCGCCAACTACGTGCCGAGCCTGCGCGAGTACACCGCGCGATGGGGAGTGACGCCCGAGCGCCTGCGCGAAGGGCAGAAGATCATGCACCCCGGCCCGATGAACCGCGGTGTCGAGATCGACCCGACCGTTGCCGACGACCAGGACGCGCTCATCGTCACGCAGGTGCGCGCCGGGCTCGTCGTCCGAATGGCGGTGCTCTACGACCTGCTCACGCACGGGCCCGCGCTCGTCGATGCCGCGGCTCGGACGCCGCTGGGAGTCGCATGATCGCGCTGACGCAGAAGAACGCGCCGAAGGACTCGCTCGTGATCACGGGCGCGCGCGTTCTCGACCCCGTCGCGGGAATCGACGCGCACGTGGACGTCCGTGTCGACGACGGCGTGATCGCCGCGATCGGAACGTCGCTCGAGCGGAACGCGCATCGGGTCGAGGACGCGCACGGCCTCGTGCTCGCGCCGGCGTTCGTGGATCCGCACGTGCATCTGCGCACACCGGGGCGCGAGGACGAGGAGACGATCGCCTCCGGTACCGCGGCCGCCGCGGCGGGCGGCTTCTGCGCGATCCTCGCGATGCCGAACACGGATCCCGTCGTCGACTCGGCCGCGGTGCTCGGGTCGCTCATCGAAGGGGCAGGCTCCGACGCGGTCATCCCGGTCGGCTTCCTCGCCGCGATCACGAAGGGCCAGCGCGGCGCCGAACTGACCGAGATGGGCGAGCTCGCGGACGCGGGCGCCGCCGGCTTCACCGACGACGGGCACCCGGTGCGCTCGCCCGGGCTCATGCGCCGTGCGCTGCAGTACGCGTCGATCACGGGCAGGCGTCTTGCACTCCACGAGGAGGAGCCGTCGCTCTCGCGCGACGGACAGATGCACGAGGGCGCGATCTCCGCCGAGCTCGGCTTCGCGGGCTATCCCTCGGTCGCGGAGTCGGTGATGGTCGCGCGCGACATCGCGCTTGCGGCGTACGAGAACCAGCCGCTGCACGTTATGCACGTGTCGGCGAAGGAATCGGTCGAGGTGCTCGCGCAGGCGGAGAACGTCACCGCCGAGGTCACGCCTCACCACCTCTGTCTCACGGACGAGGCGGTGCGCTCGCTCGACGCGAACGTGAAGATGAACCCGCCGCTGCGGAGCGCGGACGATCGCGCCGCGCTCATCGACGGCCTGCGCTCGGGTGCGATCTCTTGCGTGGCCACCGACCACGCGCCGCACGCGCGACACGAGAAGGAGGTGCCGTTCGAGGAGGCGCCGTTCGGCGTCACCGGGCTCGAGACGGCGTTCGCCGCGCTCTACACGTACCTCGTCGAGCCGGGATTGCTGCCGCTCGAGACGCTGCTCGAGCGGATGTCGGCCGGTCCGGCGCGCGCCTACGGGCTCGACGCGCCGCGGATCGCGGTCGGCGCCCCCGCCAACCTCGTGTTGATCGACGAGAACTCGAGCTGGCCGGTTACCGAGGAGGGCTTCCGCTCGCGCTCGGTCAACTCGTGGCTCCTCGGCAAGACGCTGCGCGGCAAGGTGCGGCTGACGGTGGCGAACGGGCGCGTGGTGCACGAGGGGTGACGACGGCGGTCGGTTATCTCGACGCGCGCACCGAGGCGTACGTGGAGCAGGTCGTACGCGCGATCGACGTGCACGTGCCCGCCGTCGAGGCGTTCCTCGTCGGCTCGAGTGCCGTCGGTGGCTTCGATCCCGCGACGAGCGACGTCGACGTGGTCGTCGTCGTCGAGCGGCCGCTCCATGATGAGCGGCAGCGTGTCATCGACGCGAGTCGCGGGCGTGGCGTGTCCTGTTCGCGATCTGGAGTTGGCCATGTATGTACAAGGCCAAGCGCCGCCCGACGTCGAGCTGAACCTCAATCACGGCGAGGAGACGTACGCGGAGGCGTTCTGGTTCGTGCTCGACGCCGCGCTAGCCGAGTCGCACGCCGTTCCGTTGCTGCACGACAGGCCCTGGCTGGACGTGTTCGAGCCGGTCAGCAACGACCGGATCCTCGAAGCGGTCCGCGCGTCGCTCGAGTGGTCGAAAGGACGAGACGACGGGTTCGCGCGCCTGACAGCCACGCGCTCGCGCCACTACCTCGAGCACGGCGAGTGGCTCACGAAGGCGGAGGCGGCCGGGTGAACGGCTTCCTCGTCCTCGAGGACGGCACGGTCTTCGAAGGCGAGTCGGTCGCAGCGCAGGGCTGCGCGTTCGGCGAAGTCGTCTTCACGACGTCGATGACGGGCTACCAGGAGGTCGTGACCGACCCGAGCTACGCCGAGCAGCTCGTCTGCTTCACCGCGCCGATGGTCGGCAACTACGGCACGGCTCCCACGCGCTCCGAGTCGAAGCGGCCGCACGCGCGTGCGGCGCTCATGCGCGAGGCGCGCGGCCCTGCGTGGACGGACTGGCTGCACGAGCGCGGCATCGTCGGGCTCTCGGAAATCGACACGCGAAGCCTCGTCCTCCACCTGCGCGAGGGCGGTGCAATGCGCGCCGCCGCGGCTGCGGGCGACGTCTCGATCGACGAGACGCTCGCCGCGGTGCGCGAGCAGCCGCCGATGGCGGGTCGCGCGCTCGTCGCCGACGTCTCGACAGACGACGTCTATGCCTACTCGGAGTCCGGCGCTGTCAGCGTCGCGGTCGTCGACTACGGCGTCAAGCGCTCGATCCTCGTGCGCCTCGCCGCTGCAGGCGCCGCCGTCACCGTCTACCCGCACGACGTCGACGCCGACGAGCTCGCGCAACATGACGGCGTCCTGCTCGCGAACGGCCCCGGCGATCCCGAGCCGCTGCACGACGAAGTCGCGGTCGTGCGCGAGCTGCTCGGCCGCGTGCCGGTGCTCGGCATCTGCCTCGGCCACCAGCTGCTCGCCCTCGCAGCGGGGATGAAGACGTACAAGCTGCCGTTCGGCCACCGCGGCGCGAACCATCCCGTGCTCGAGCGCGCGACGGGCCGCGTGCTCGTCACGACGCAGAACCACGGCTTCGCCGTCGAGGCGTCGGAGGAGCGCGAGGCGACGTACGTCTCGCTCTACGACGGCACCGTCGAGGGGCTCGACTTCCCACGCGAGCACGCGCGCTCGGCGCAGTTCCATCCCGAGGCGGGCCCGGGCCCGCACGACGCATGGCCGATCATCGGCGAGTTCGTCGAGGAGTTGAAAGCTGCCTAGGCGCGACGACCTCCACTCGATCTGCCTGATCGGCAGCGGCCCGATCGTGATCGGGCAGGCGTGCGAGTTCGACTACGCCGGCTCGCAGGCGCTCAAGGTCCTGCGCGAGGACGGCTTCCGCACGATCGTCGTCAATTCGAACCCGGCGACGATCATGACCGACCCCGGCTTCGCCGACCGCACGTACCTCGAGCCGCTCGACGTCGAAGGCGTGCTCAGCGTCCTCGAGCGGGAGCGGCCCGACGCGCTGCTGCCGACGATGGGCGGCCAGACGGCGCTCAACCTCGCGATCCAGCTGGGGGAGACGGGCGTGCTCGCGGAGCTCGGGGTCGAGCTGATCGGCGCGGGCGTCGACGCGATCAACCGTGCCGAGGACCGCGAGCTCTTCCGCGCGGCGGTGCAGTCGGTCGGGCTGCAGGTGCCCGTATCGACGATCGTGCACTCGGTCGACGAGCTCGGGGGCGTCGCCCTGCCCGCGGTCGTGCGCCCGGCTTTCACGCTCGGCGGCCACGGCGGCGGGTTCGCGTACACGCGCGAGGAGCTCGTCGCGCAGGTGGCGAAGGGCCTCAACGAGTCTCCGATCGGGCAGGTGCTCGTGGAGGAGTCGGTTCGCGGCTGGGACGAGTTCGAGCTCGAGGTCGTCCGCGACAAGCTCGACAACGTCGTGATCGTCTGCTCGATCGAGAACCTCGACCCGATGGGCGTCCACACCGGCGACTCGGTCACGGTCGCGCCGCAGATGACGCTGCCGGACGAGGCGTACCAGGAGCTGCGCGACGCCGCCGCCGCCGTCATCCGCGCGGTCGGCGTCGAGACCGGGGGCTCGAACATCCAGTTCGCGCGCCACCGCGACACCGGCGAGCTCCGCGTGATCGAGATGAACCCGCGCGTCTCGCGCTCGTCCGCGCTCGCGTCGAAGGCGACGGGCTACCCGATCGCGAAGGTCGCGGCGAAGCTCGCGGTCGGCTACACGCTGCCGGAGATCCCGAACGACCTGACGCGGACGACGCCGGCGAGCTTCGAGCCGACGCTCGACTACGTCGTCGTCAAGTTCCCGCGCTTCGCGTTCGAGAAGTTCCCCGGCGCCGACACGACGCTCGGCACGCAGATGAAGTCGGTCGGCGAGGCGATGGGCATCGGCCGCACGTTCGCGGAGGCGTACCTGAAGGCGAACCGCTCGCGCGAGCTCGACGCGGGCGCGAACACGCCGTGGGCGACGTTCGACGACCTGCCCGAAGGCGTGCACCCGTGGTTCCGGGAGGAGATCGACCGGATCAAGCACGCGCTCGCGAACGAGGCGGACACCCTGAAGCTGAAGCGGCTGGGCCTGTCCGACGCGGCGATCGGCCGCGAGCACGACCTTAGCCCCGCCTACCGGCGCGTCGACTCCTGCGCCGCCGAGGTCGAGGCGCGCTCGAACTACTTCTACTCGACGTGGGGCGAGGCGGACGAGGCTCCGCCCGAGCCCGGCCGCTCCGTCGTGATCCTCGGCTCCGGCCCGAACCGGATCGGCCAGGGGATCGAGTTCGACTACTGCTGCGTCCACGCGGCGACGAGCTTCCGCGACCTCGGCTACGAGTCGGTGATGGTCAACTGCAACCCGGAGACCGTCTCCACCGACTACGACACGTCGGATCGCCTCTACTTCGAGCCGCTCGACGCGGAGTCGGTCGTCAACGTCCTGCGGCGCGAGCAGCCCGCCGGCGTCGTCATCCAGTTCGGCGGCCAGACACCGTTGAAGCTCGCGCGCGCGATCGAGGAGGCGGGCTTCCGCGTCCTCGGCACGCCGTTCGACTCGATCGACCTGGCCGAAGACCGTGAACGGTTCGGCGCCCTGCTCGAGTCGCTCGGCGTGCTCTGCCCCCAGTGGGGGATCGCGGAGTCGGCCACCGAGGCGTATGCGACCGCACACCGCATCGGCTACCCGGTGCTCGTCCGCCCGTCCTACGTTCTCGGCGGCCGCGCGATGCGCGTCTGCCACACGCCCAAGCAGGTCGTCGACGCGTTCCACGCGAACGTCCACGGCCGCACGCTCGTCGACCGCTTCCTGGAGAACGCGATCGAGATTGACGTCGACGCGCTGTCGGACGGCGAGCACACCTACATCGGCGCGCTCATGCAGCACGTGGAAGAGGCGGGCGTCCACTCCGGCGACTCCGCCTGCGTGCTGCCGGCGCCGTCGCTCACCGCGTCTCAGGAGAACGAGATCGCCGACACGGTGCGCGCGATCGCGAAGGGGCTCGGCGTCGTCGGCCTGCTGAACGTGCAGCTTGCCGTCGCGGACGGCGAGGTGTTCGTGCTCGAGGCGAACCCGCGCGCGTCGCGGACCGTGCCGTTTGCCTCGAAGGCCACCGGGGTCAACCTCGTGCGCGCCGCGTGCAGGCTCGCGCTCGGCGAGAAGCTCGACGCGCTCGAGCTGCCGCCGGAGCGTCCGCCGGCGCAGGTCAGCGTCAAGGCCGCCGTCCTTCCGTTCCATCGCTTCCCGGGCAGCGACCCGGTGCTCGGGCCGGAGATGCGCGCGACCGGCGAGGTGATGGCGAGCGCCGCCGACCTGCCGACGGCCTTCGCCAAGGCGGAGCGCGCGGCCGGCCGCCCCCTCCCGACGAGCGGCACCGTCTTCCTCTCGGTGCGGGACGCCGACAAGCCGGCGCTCGTGCCCGTCGCGGCGGCGCTCGCCGGGCTCGGCTTCTCGCTCGTCGCGACAGAGGGGACAGCGGCGACGCTCGAGGCGGCGGGGCTCGAGGTCGAGCGCGTGCGCAAGATGATCGAGAACGGCGGCGGCGCCACGGTCGTCGACCTCGTCCGCCGCGGCCGCTGCGACCTCGTGATCAACACGCCGCAGGGCTACGGCGCCCGTGCGGACGGCTACCTGATCCGCGAGGCGGCGCTCGTCAACCGTGTCCCGTGCATCACGACCCTGTCCGGCGCGGCCGCGGCCGTCCACGCGATCGCGAGCGCCCGCACCGAGGTCGCCGTCTCGCTCCAGGAGCGGATCGAGGCTGAAGCGCGCTCGGCTTAACGTCGTCGGGGCCGAGCCGGTCGGGCCGTACACGCTCCTCCGGCTCGAGCGCGGGCCGATCGAGCCCGGGATCCCAGGTCAGTTCTTCATGCTCGAGGCGCCCGGCCGGCTCCTGCCTCGGCCGATGTCGCTCTGCCTCGCGCCGGAGGGCGAGCTGGGCTTCCTCATCGACCCGATCGGGCCGGGCACGCGTGCGCTCTGCGGCGCGAGACCCGGCGACCGGATCGCGGTGCTCGGTCCGCTCGGCTCTGGTTTTCGGCGTGTTCCAAAACCTCTCCTCGTCGGAGGCGGAATCGGCGTCGCGCCGTTTCCGTATCTCTCGGACTGGCTCGGAGGCCCGCCGGCCGTGCTCGGCTTCCGGAGCGCATGGCACGCCGAAGCTGCTGCGCTCGTCCCGAATGCAGAGGTCGTGCTCGAGCCGACATACGTCACCGAGGCGATGCCGTCGGGCCACGACGTCCTCGCCTGCGGGCCGGAGCCGATGCTCGAGGCCGTGCGCCGGCTCGAGCCCGACGCGCAGCTCGCGTGGGAGGCGCCGATGGCCTGCGGCTTCGGCGCGTGCTACGGCTGCGTCGTCGAGATCGACGGCAGGCTGAAGCGCCTTTGCATCGAGGGCCCTGTGCTCCGGTCGCGCGCGTCGCAGCCGGCCCTGAACCGCTGAATCGAAGCGCTGATCGCGGCCGCCGTTGCCGGAGTTCGCACGGGCACAAACGAAGTCCCGCGCGTCCGGCAGCACTGATATGTTCGGCGACCGGTGCCAAGACTCTTTGCAATGCTGCTTTGCATCGTCTTCGTCGCGGCCGCGCCGAGCGCGTCGGCGCTCGAGGAGACGATCTCTCCCGGCATCGACATCGGCATCGGGCAGGTCAAGCTCGGGATGACGACGGCGCAGGTGAAGAAACGCCTGGGCGCCGACTATCTGCAGTCGCTCTTTTCGCTCACGATGGTCTTCGGCGGCGTCCCGAAGCGGATCGTCGACTACACCGTGGTCGAGGTGCGGGTTCGCAGCCCGTTCGAGCCGCTGGACGAATTCGGTGCCAAACGGCAATATCGCTGCTCTGACGACTGGCGGACGACAGACAGCCCGGAGAAGGTCGCTGCATAGGACGCTCTCGCTCCTGCTGGTCCTCGCCGCGGTGGCCGCGGGCACCGCGTCGGCGGCCGAGCTGACGATCTACCCGGGCGTCGGCGTCGGCAAGGTCAAGCTCGGCATGACGCGCGCGCAGGTGCTCCGCGTGCTCGGCAAGGATTACATCGTCAACGGCCGGAAGGGCAGCGCGACCGAGCTCGCGTGGGACTACGGCAGCTGGACGGTGACGCTCGTGCAGAACCGCGTCGTCGAGGTCGCGGTCACGCTCCGCAGCCAGAAGACGCCTGCCGGGATCGGGCCCGGCTCGACGTGGCGGCGGCTGCGGACGGCCTACCCGGGCGGCGCCTGCACGGCCCTTCCGATTCCCGCCTCGACCATCTACTTCCGGAACGAGTACCTCGTCGCGCATAGGGGAGGGACGCAGACGATCTACTTCGGCTCCGCGAACAACGCCTTCTACGAGGGAAAGCAGAACGACAGGGACTGGCGCGTCACCGAGGTGCACGTGCGCAGGCCGTACGCCCGGCTTCCGGAGTTCGCCCCGGGCTGGCCGAACCACTGCCGGAACGACTGGAGGACCGCAGACAGCCCGTCGTAGAGGCTCTGCGGCTTCGGAGATGACGAGCGTCGACGTCCGGATCGACCTGCGTGCGGCCGAGGCCGCCGCCGTCGAGTCCGTGCCGCGGGTCGAGCCGCCCGGCCAGTGGGCGCTCTTCTGGCGTCGGTTCAAGCGCGACCGCTTCGCGCTCGGCAGCCTCGTCGTCTTCGTCCTGCTCGTGTTCCTCTGCTTCGTCGGCTACGCGGTCTTCACGCACCTCCTCGGGCACGGAGCCGACGACCAGTTCCCCTTCGCGAACGGCGAGGCGTTGAGGCCGGCGGGGCCCTGGACGCACGTCGCGAACGGGCGAAGCACCGCCGAGGCGCTCGCCGCGAAGGACAAGACGATCTTCGTTCTCGGCGCCGACGGGACGCTCGGCCGGGACGAGTTCCTGCGGCTGCTCAGGGGTGGCCAGACGTCGCTCGAGATCGGTCTCGGCTCGACGTTCCTCGCGCTGCTGATCGGCATCCCGCTCGGCGCCCTCGCCGGGCTCGTCGGCGGCATGACGGACGCGACCGTGTCGCGCCTGACCGAGTTCTTCATGGGCTTCCCGATCCTGCTGCTGCTCGCGGCGCTCGGCTACTCGGTGCGAAGCCGGATGGAGGGCGTGACGCTTCACCACCTCTTCGCGCCCGGCGTGCTCTCGCTCGTGCTCCTGATCGGGCTCTTCAGCTGGTTCTACCCGGCCCGGATCGTGCGCGCGGTCGTTCTCCAGCTCCGAAGGCAGGACTTCATCGACGCGGCGCGCATGGTCGGCGCGTCGACGCCGCGGATCGTCCGCTCGCATCTCCTCCCGCATCTCGTCGGCCCGATCGCCGTCTACTTCGCGATCATCTGCGCCGCGAACATCGTCCTCGAGTCCGCGATCTCGTTCCTCAACATCGGCGTGCCTCTGCCGGACGCGAGCTGGGGGAACATGCTCGCGACGAACTGGGGCCATTTCTTCATCGTCGACCAGCCGGGGCTCTCGTCGGGGATCTACACGTCCGTCTGGACGACCGTCTTCCCGGCTGCGGCGATCGCGCTGACCGTCCTCTGCCTCGCTCTGATCGGCGAAGGCGTGCGCGAGGCGTTCGACCCCGGCTCGCGCTCGAAGGCGGTGCGGCTGTGAGCTACATCATCAGGCGCGTCTTCTCGGGGCTCGTGATCCTGTTCGCCCTCACCTGGATCACGTTCGCGCTCTTCTGGCTCCTGCCGGCCGAGCCGTGGCGCGCGCTCGTGGGCGATGTGAACCCGACGAAGGCGCAGATCGCCGAGGCGAACCACAAGCTCGGCGTCGACCGCCCCGTGGTCGTCCAGTACGGGAAGTTCGTCTGGGGAATCGTCCGCCACGGGAGCTTCGGCCGCGACTACTACCAGAACGAGCCCGTGACGACGTTCCTGAAGCAGGCGCTCCCCGTGACGTGGTCGGTCGTCTTCGGCGGGGTGATCCTGCTCTTCGTGCTCGCCCTGCCGCTGGCGACGATCTCGGCCTTACGAGCGAACACCGCGATCGACCGGATCATCCTCACGGTCACGATCGCGGGGGTCGCCCTGCACCCGTTCATCATCGGGATCGGGCTGCGCGGCCTCTTCGCGAACCGGCTCCACTGGCTGCCCGCCTACTACTACTGCCCGCTCCGCGGCTCGAGGGAGCTGACCGACCTCACGCCGGGGAGCATCGACTACACGACGCACACCTGCGGCGGGATCGGAGGGTGGAGCTCGCACCTCGCGATCCCGTGGATCACGTTCGCCGTCATCTTCCTGCCGCTCTACGTGCGGATGCTGCGCGGCGCGCTCATCGAGGTGCTCGAGGCGCCGTACGTCCTCACGGCGCACGCGAAGGGCGCCGGGGGCTTCAGGGTGCTTCGCGTGCACGTCTTTCGCAACGCAATGCTCCAGCCGCTGACGATGATCGGCATGGAGATCGGCCTCGCGCTCACCGTCGCGATCTACATCGAGACGATGTTCAGCCTGCACGGCGCGGGGACGCTGGCGATCGGCTCGCTCGGCTTCGCCTCCGGTACCGCCACCGGCGGGTTCGACGTCTCGGGCGGATCGGCCGGCGGCGCGTTCAACCTGCCGGTGCTCGCAGGCGTGATGTTCATGATCGCGCTGACGGTGATCGTGCTGAACCTCATCGTCGACGTCACGTACGCGATGCTCGACCCGCGGATCCGTCTGAGCGGGCGCTCGGTCGAGGCGACCGGTTGATGCGCGCGCACGTTCGCACGTCCTCCTGATCCGTTACCGTCGAACGCGATGCGGATCCTCAACGCGAGCGGCTGTCTCGACGCGCTGACCGCGCCCGACGTTGCGCGCTCGCTCGACGCGTTCGTGTCGAAGACGGTGACGCCGCTGCCGCGCGAGGGGAACGCGCCGGTGCGCATCGCGGAGACCGACGTCGGCATGCTGAACTCGATCGGGCTCGCCAACCCGGGACGCGATGCGTTCGTCGCCGAGACGCTGCCGCGGCTGCGCGAGCTGGGCGTTCCGGTGTGGATTTCCGTCGGCGGTTTCGCCGCGCACGAGTACGCAGAGACGTGTGCAGGTCTCGACGACGTGACGATCGAGCTGAACCTTTCCTGTCCCAACGTCGAGGAGGCGGCGGACACCGCAGCGGCGATCGTCGCAGCCTGCCGGGCAGTCACGAGCCTTCCGCTCTACGCGAAGCTTTCCCCTGCAAACTGGGATATTTCCGAGGTCGCGCGTGCGGTGCAGGCCGCCGGCGCCGACGGCCTCTCGCTCGTCAACACCATGCGCGGGACTGCACTCGACGAGGCGACGCTCGAGCCACGTCTCGGCACCTGGTCCGGGGGCCTCTCCGGTCCGGCGCTGAAGCCGGTTGCGCTCGCCGCGGTGTACGCATGCTGGCGCGCGACGCGCCTGCCGATCGTCGGCATGGGCGGTGTCATGACGGGACGCGACGCGCTCGAGTTGATCGCCGTCGGCGCACAGGACGTCGCGCTCGGGACCGTGCTCTTCCGCGATCCCGAAGCACCACAACGGGTGCGCGCGGAGCTCGCCGCGGAGATCGCTGCACTCGGCGTCGCCGACGTTCACGACATGCGTGGCGTCGCACACGAGGGTGGAGTTGCATCGCTTTTGTCATTGATCTCGTAGCGGGATTGACCCGCGCTCGCAGGTTGTTAGACTCGCTCGCTCTATGGTGTCGTCGACGAAGGCCCAGGCCCAAGCTCCGGCGCGCTCACGCGATCAGAGGATGGAGGCACTCAAGAGGGCCAACGACATCCGCGTCAGGCGCGCACAGCTGAAGAAGGACCTCAAGGAAGGTCGCGTCAAGATCGAGGCGATCCTCAACGCGCCGCCCGAGTACGTGTCGACGGCGAAGGTGTTCGACATCCTGATGGCGGTGCCGAAGTTCGGTCGAGTGAAGGCGGCGCGGTTTCTCAACCAGTGCCGCATCAGCCAGTCGAAGACGGTCGGCGGCCTCTCCGAGCGGCAACGGGCCGAGCTCGTTGGCCTCTTCGCGCGCAATTAGTCCGCAGCCTCCCGTCTTCGTCGTGACCGGTCCGTCGGGGGCCGGGAAGGGGACGCTCATCTCGCTGCTCCTGCCGCGCTTCCCCGTGCTCGGCGCCGCGGTCTCCGCGACGACACGGCCGCAACGCGCCGCCGAGCGCGACGGCGTCGAGTACTGGTTTCTCAGCGACGACGAGTTCGCCCGGCGGGTCGACGCGGGCGGCTTCCTCGAGTGGGTCTGGTACGTCGGCAACCGCTACGGCACGCTCTACTCGGAGATCGACCGGATCCGGCAGGAGGGACGGGCGCCGCTGCTCGAGCTGGAGACCGAAGGCGCCCTGACGGTCAAGGAAACCGTGCCCGGAGCGGTCACGATCTTCGTGACGGCCCCGGTCGAGGAGCTGGAGCGCCGGCTTCGGGAGCGGGCGACGGAGTCGAGCGGCGTCATCGAGGAGCGGATCGACCTCGCGAGGCGGCAGCTGGAGGAGGCCGAAGAGTTCGACCACGTGGTCGAGAACGACGACCGCGAGCGGGCCGCCGACCGGCTGGCGGCGATCGTCGAGCGAGAGTTGGACGGCGCCGCTACCATGACCCGCGGATGATCCATCCCCGCATAGACGAGCTGACCGAGCACGTGGACACGCGTTACGCGCTCGTGATCATCGCCGCCAAGCGCGCGCGGCAGATCAACAACTACCACCACCAGCTCGGCGAGGGCACCTTCGACGACTTTCCGCCGCCTCTCGTGGAATCTCGGTCGAAGAACTACTTGACGATGGCCCTCGAAGAGATCGCCGAGGGCAAGCTCAAGTACTCGTACCAGAAGCGCTAGGGCAGAATGACGGGCGTATGGCCCGTGTTCTCCTAGGCGTCACCGGAGGCATCGCCGCCTACAAGGCCTGCGAGCTGACGCGGCTGCTCGTCAAGGCGGGGCACGACGTCGTGCCGGTCGTCACCCGCGGCGCGGAGGAGTTCGTCACGGCGAAGACGTTCAATGCGCTCGCGCGGCGGCCCGCGGGCGAGGATCTGTATCCACACCTCGCGCACGCGGATTTGCTCGTCGTCGCGCCGTGTACAGCGAACACGCTCGCGAAGCTCGCGCAGGGGATCGCGGACAACGTGCTCACCGAGGCGGCGCTCGCGCACCGCGGGCCCGTGCTCGTCGCGCCGGCGATGAACCACCGCATGTGGTCGCACGCCGCGACGCAGGCGAACGTCCGGACGCTCGCCGACCGAGGAGTCGAGCTGATCGGTCCCGAGGAGGGTGAGCTGGCCGAGGGCGAGTCGGGCACCGGGCGCATGTCCGAGCCGGTGGACATCTTCAGGCGCGTCACGCAGCTGCTCGCGCCGCCGGACCTCGCGGGGCGAACGGTCCTCGTCTCGGCCGGGGGCACGCGCGAGCCGCTCGACGCCGTCCGTTTCGTCGGCAACCGCTCCTCCGGCCGGATGGGCGTCGCGCTCGCCGAGGAAGCCCGCCGCCGCGGTGCCCGCGTCACGCTCCTCGCGGCGAACCTCGCGGTCGAGCCGCCGCACGGAGTTGAACTCGTCGAGACCCCGACCGCTGCGGCGCTCCTGCACGAGGCGCTGGCCCGTGCGGACGTCGATCTCGTCCTCATGTCCGCCGCGGTGGCCGACTACCGGCCCTCCGAGCCCTCGGAGACGAAGCGCGCGAAGGGCCCAGAGCCGTGGACGGTCCGGCTCGAGCCGACCGAGGACGTCGTCAAGACGCTGGCCGCCCGGCGGGAGAACGGCCAGGTGATCGTCGCCTTCGGCGCCGAGCGCGGCGAGAGCGGCCTCGAGCGGAAGCGCGCGATGCTCACGGACAAGAACGTCGATCTCGTCGTCTACAACGATGTGTCCAGATCCGACATCGGCTTCGACGCGAAGGACAACGAAGTGGTCCTGATCACACGCAAGGGGGAGAAGCGCATCGCCAGGGCGCCGAAGTCGCGGATCGCGGCCGCGGTGCTCGACGAGGCGGTCGCGCTGCTCAATGTCGACTGAACTGCTCGATGTCGACTGAACCCCGGCCCGTCGACGCGGCGAGCTCCGCGCGCACGGTCGACCGCGTCGTCGAGAACGTCGCGCGCGTCGTCCACGCCGACGTCGAGACGCTGCAGCTCGTCGCCCTCTGCCTCGTCAGCGAGGGCCACCTGATCATCGAGGACTTCCCGGGCGTCGGGAAGACGATGCTCGCGAAGGCGCTCGCCCGCTCGGTCGACTGCACGTTCTCGCGGATCCAGTTCACGCCCGACCTGCTGCCGACGGACATCACCGGCGTCAACGTCTTCGACCAGCGGACGAACGAGTTCGACTTCCGGCACGGCCCGGTCTTCGCGAACCTCCTGCTCGTCGACGAGGTGAACCGCGCGTCGCCGAAGACGCAGTCGGCGCTCCTCGAGTGCATGCAGGAGGCGCAGGTCACCGTCGACGGCGTCAGCTACGCGCTGCCGCGGCCCTTCATGGTCACGGCGACGCAGAACCCGATCGAGTACGAGGGGACGTATCCGCTGCCCGAGGCGCAGCTCGACCGGTTCACGATGCGGCTCTCGCTCGGCTACCCGCCGCTCGCGGAAGAGGCGCGGATGCTCGCGCAGCAGACGACCGACCCGCCGCAGGACGCCCTCGAGCCGGTCTGCACCGCCGCGGACGTGCTCGCCGTGTCCGAGGACGCGAAGGCCGTCTACGTGGAGGAGAGCGTCAACCGCTACATCGTCGCCGTGCTCCGGCACACGCGCGGCGACCAGCGGCTCTACCTCGGTGCGAGCCCGCGCGCCGGGATCGCCCTCCTCCGCGTCGCGAAGGCGCGGGCGCTCGTCGCCGGCCGCTCGTTCGTCTCGCCCGACGACGTGAAGGCGATCGCCGAGCCCGTGCTCGCGCACCGGCTCATCGTCTCGCCCGAGGCGCGCTCCGCCGGCCTGTCCGCGGAGGCGCTCGTTCGCGAGGCGATCGAGAAGACGCCAGTCCCTGTATGACGACTCGCGGCCGCGCCGCGCTCGGCCTCGGCATCCTGACCTACGTCGCGGGTTGGGCCTTCGGGTCGCGGCCGCTCTACGTCGTCGCCGTCGGCCTGATCCTGACGGTGCTGCTGGCGTGGCTCTCGGTGCGGCTGACCGCGCGGCCGGTGGCGCTGCGGCGGTCGCTGCCGACGTTGCCGCTCGAGGGCGACGACGTCCCGGTGCGCGTCGAGCTCGAGCTCGAGTCCAAGCTCGCTCCCGCCGGCATCACGCTCGTCGAGCGCTACGACAGGCTCGGCGCGCGACGCACCGAGCTGCGCCGCGACGGGCGCCACCTCTGGGCGCGCTACGTGCTCGAGGCCGTGCCGCGGGGGCGCTACCGCATCGAGGAGGCGCTCGTCGTCGTCGAGGATCCTTTCGGCCTCGAGCGCCGCGAGCCGCGCCTCGCCGACGCGGCCTCGCTCGTCGTCTACCCGAGGCTCGTCGAGCTCGAGCGGCTGTTCACGGAGGCCGGCTCCCAGGCGCGGGACGGCCGCCGCGTCCTGCTGCAGCGCCCGAGCGGCTTCGACCTGCACAGCGTGCGCGACTACGTCGAGGGCGACTCGTTGCGGAAGGTGCACTGGCGATCGACCGCACGGCGCGGTCACCTCATGGTCAAGGAGCTCGAGGACGCGCCGCGCGACGACGTCGCCGTCGTGCTGGACGCCTGGCGCGGCTGCCCGAAAGGAGTGTTCGACGTCGCCGTGCGCGCGGCAGGCTCGATCCTCCATGCGTATGCGCGCCGCAGCCGCCGCGCGGCGCTCGTGCTCGGCGGCGCGAAGCTCGAGACCCAGCGCGTCCAGGCCGAAGGCGACTGGCGCCGCGCGCTCGAGCTGCTCGCCGGCGCGGAGGCGGACGGCACCGAGCCGCCGTGGCAGCTGCTCGCCGGCGAGCGGAACCCGGCGACGCTCGCACTCGACGTCGTCGTCGTGACCGCGAGGCTCGACGGCGGTCTCGTCGACCGGCTCGAGCAGCGCGCGCGAGGACGCCGCAACACCGCGCTCGTCTACGTCGACGGGACGCACGATCGCGAGCCCGCGCTGCTGCGCCTCCAGTCGGCGGGCGTCGCCGTCGCCGTTCTGCGCGAGGGGGACGACCTCGCGGCCGTGCTCGGCGCTCCCGCGTTCGCGGAGGCGGCCCGTGCCTAGCCTGCGCGTCCCGCTCGTCTGCCTCGTGCCGGGGCTCGTGCTGATGCTGAGCTGGCTCCGGCTCGAGCACCCGCAGCGGGACGGCTGGCGCGCGCTCGCGCTCGTGCTGCTCGCCGTCGCGCCCGCCCTCGCCGCGCGCGCCTGGCAGCGGCTCCTTCTCTTCGCGGTCGCCGCACTGGTCGCGATCGCCGTTGCGTCGCGCGTTCCCTCGCACCACCCGTGGCGCGCGGCGCCACGGCTCTGGGACGGCTTCCTCGACGCGTACGACGTCCGGCTCCCGTTCGATCCGTCGTTCCACGTCCATTTCCATGCGCTGCTGCTGCTCGCGGGCTTCGTGTTCGCGGCGGGCGTCGCGCTCGCAGCCTCGTTCGGGCGGCCGCTCGTCGCGGTGGCCGTCTTCATCGTCGGCGCGACGTGGCCCGCGACGCTGCTCACGAACGACCGCGACCTCCTCCGCGGCGCCGTGATCCTCGGCGTCGCGCTGTTCCTCCTGGCCGCGCTGCGCGAGCATCCGCTGCCGTCGATCGGGCGCGCCGCGCTCCTCGGCGCCGGGCTCGTCGCCGCCGCGCTCGCGGCCGCGACCCAGCCGGCGGTGGCCAAGAGCGAGTTCCTGCACTGGCAGACGTGGAAGCCGATCTCCCGTCCGCCGGCCCAGGTCGGCGTGCGCTACGTCTGGGACTCGAACTACGACGGCTTCACCTGGCCGCGCAAGACGACGACCGTCTTCAAGGTGCAGGCGTCCCCGCGGTCGCTCTACTGGCGCTCGACGACGCTCGACCTCTTCACCGGCGCACGCTGGGTCGAGTACCGCCAGCCGGAACGCGCGGAGCTCTTCGACGGGCGGCTCGACCTGACCCAGAACGACCCGCTCACCCCGGCCGTCGCGCGCGACCCGGCAACGTGGAAGAAGGCGCAGTTCGAGATCGCGTCGCTTGCGGACGACCACATCGTCGCACCGAGCGTCCCGGTCGGCTTCGAGCCGGCGTTCTCGGGGGCGGACTTCTTCCAGGGCGCCTCCGGCGTGGTGGCGGGACAGCTCGAGCGCGGCCAGCGCTACGCCGCCTGGAGCTATTCGCCGCATCCGACGTCCGCGCAGCTCGCGGCGACCGGCCACGACTACGGCGAGGCCGCGCTGCCGTACCTCGAGGTCTACCCGGGCATGGTCGCGCCGCGCTTCGGCACGCCCGACCGCGAGGCGGTGATGAAGGGCTTCCTCGCGGCGTATCCGGACTACAAGCCGCTCTACTCCCAGGCCCGCCGCGTCGTCGGCAACGCGCGGAGCCCGTACGCGGCGGTGCTCGCGCTCGAGTCGTGGCTCCGCGGCACCGGCGGCTTCGTCTACACGCAGCATCCACCGCTCGCCCGCGCCGAGCCGCTCCTCGACTTCGTCGTCCGCACGAAGCGCGGCTACTGCCAGCACTTCGCCGGCGCGATGGCGCTCATGCTCCGCTACCTCGGGATTCCCACGCGGGTCGCCGAGGGATTCACGAGCGGCGTCTACGACCCCGAGACGAAGACGTGGACGGTGACCGACCACGACGCGCACGCCTGGGTCGAGGTCTGGTTCGAGCGCTACGGCTGGCTGCCGTTCGATCCGACGCCGGGCCGGGGGTCCTTGTCGGCGGCGTACTCCGTGTCCTCGCCCGACTTCCGCGTCGCCTCGGCGCAGCGCTTCATCTCCGGAGTAGCGGCGTCGCTGCTGAACACCGCGGCGCTGCACCAGGACCTCTCGTTCGGCGAGAAGAACCCGGGCGTCATCTTCCGCGGAACGGACATCCGGCCGGCGCGCCCGTCTTCCGGCGGGCCGTTCGGCATCCAGCAGCGCGGCGGCAGCCTCGGGAAGCTGCTGGCGATCGTCCTCGCGCTCGCGATCGGGCTGCTCGCGCTCGTGAAGGCGGCACGCCGGCAGCTCCGCTACGCGACGCCTGATCCACGACGCCAGGCTGCGGCGTGCCGCGCCGACCTGCGCGACTTCCTCGCCGACCAGCGCATCCGCGTCGCGCCGAGCGCTGCACCCGAGGAGGTCGCCGCGCTCCTGCGGATGGAGCTCGAGGTGGACGCCGGCCGCTTCGCCGACGCGCTCGCGGCCGCGCGCTTCGCACCGCTGTCCGACGCGGAGCCCGCGGCCGCGCGTGCGCGGGAGGAGCTCGCCCGGTTGCGCGAGCAGCTGCGGCGACGGCTGGGCGTCGTCCGCCGGGCGCGCGGACTCGTGTCGCTGCGGTCGCTCGGCTTCACGGGTTAGTTGCGGGCGATCGTCATGGCCGCGGGGGAGGGCACCCGCATGCGCCCGATCAGCGAGCGTTGGCCGAAGCCGATCCTGCCGATCGACGGCCGACCCGTGGTCGCGACGCTGCTGCGCGACCTCGCCGCAGCCGGCTGTGACGACGTGACGGTCGTCACGGGACACCTCGCCGAGCAGGTCGAGGGGCTGCTCGGCGACGGATCGGCCTTCGGCGTCCGGATCCGTTACGTCCGCCAACCCACGAGAGACGGTTCCGCGGACGCCGTGCGACTCGCGCTCGACGGGGGCGCGCGGGCGCCCGCGCTCGTGACCGGCGCCGACCACGTCTTCGGGCGCGGCACGTTCGAGACGTTCGTGGCCGAGTGGGGCGATGCGCCCGGGGCCGTCGCCGCACGGCGTGGCGAGCCTCCGCTCGATGCGCGCGTCGCGCGGTTCTTCGCCGATCCGGACGGTCTGACCGGCGTTCCGCTGTGGGGCCTCGGCGCCGAGCTCGTGCCGCTGCTCGCGGATCTGCCCGGGCCGCCGTTCGAGCTCGCCGACGCGTTCGCGCGCGCGGCAGATGTTCGCGGCGTCGTCGTCGCGGGAACTCGCGATTTGACGCATCCTGTAGACCTGATTCGGGAGAACTTTCCCTACCTCGAATGAGCGAACACGAGACATACGACCTCTTCCAGCAGGGGAAGGCGCACCTCAAGAACGGCCATGCGGCGCAGGCGACGGTCGCGCTCGAGAAGGCGAAGCGGCGGGAGCCCGAGAAGGCCTCGATCCGGGAGGCGCTCGGCATCGCGTACTTCCGGATCCACCGCTGGCAGGAGGCGGAGTCGGAGTTCCGCGCGATGCTCGAGCTCGCGCCGACCGACGACTACGCCCACTACGCGCTCGGCCGCTGCCTGGAGAAGCAGGGCAAGGCGCACGAGGCGAACGGTCACTACAAGCTCGCGAACTCGCTCCGGCCGGGCAAGGAGGATTACCAGTCCCGCATCAAGGAGCTCGACTAGCTGAGAGCCGTCGTCCAGCGCGTCTCGCGCGCTCGCTCGACGCCCGGCGGTGAGATCGGCGCCGGACTTCTCGTCCTGCTCGGCGTCGCCGACGGCGACACGGAGGCGGAAACTGAACGCCTTGCCGGCAAGATCGCTCGCCTGCGCATCTTCGAAGGCGACTCGGGCAAGTTCGACCGCTCGCTCCTCGACGCCGGCGGCGCCGCCCTCGTCGTGAGCCAGTTCACGCTCATCGCTGACACGGCGAGGGGCAACCGTCCGTCGTTCTCCGACGCGGCGCGTCCGGAGGTCGCCCGGCCTCTCTACGAGTTCTTCGTCCAGACGCTTCGCGAGCTGGGAGTCCCTGTTCGGACCGGCGTCTTCGGTGCGAAGATGCAGGTCGAGCTCGTGAACGACGGTCCGGTGACGATCATCCTCGAGGTCTGAGTGGACGCGAAAGACGCGATGTACGTGCTCGGCGGCGTTGCCGTGGTCGTGTTCTTCGTCGTGCGGCAGCGGCGGAGCGATCGTTTCCGCGAACGATCGCTGCTCTTTCCCGTCGCCCTCGGGATCTACGGCTTCGTCTTGCTGACCGACACGACGGAGCACCAGACGCTCACCGCCGCCTCGGCCGTGTTGCTTGTCCTGAGCGCAGCGGCGTCGATCGGCTTCGGCGTGATCCGGGGGCGAACGATCGAGCTCTTCTCGCGAGGCGGCGAGCTGTGGGAGCGTGCGTCGTGGACGACGATCGGCGTCGGCTGGGGCGGCCTCCTCGTCACACGAATCGCGCTGATCGCCGTCGCTGCTGCGATCGGCGCCAAGGTCGCCGCGTCGCCCACCTCGATCCCGCTGATGCTCGCCGTGACGCTTGCGGCGCAGATGCTGGTCGTGAGGGAGCGCGCGAGGGCTGCCGGCGTGCCGATCTCTCGGTCGCGCAGAGCGTCGAGGCGCTCGCGTCGCAGCTAGAACCCCGCGCGCGCCGGGACCGCCGCGCTCGGCCGGGCGGCAAGAGTTTGCGGCACGGCTTGCTATTCTCGTTACACCACATTTCGAGCAGTACCGAAATGGGCGCGCGGCGCCCATTTTTTATGAGGGAGCAGCACAAACGTTGGCCGCGACACACGAGAAAGAGAAGGATCTGACGCGCGAAATCGCACGCAAGGTCGAGACCGCACTCCCGGAGACGGAGGTGCTCGCCGTCGAGCTCACGAAGCCCGACGGCTTCACGGTGTTCATCGACGACGTGCGCGGTGTCGACCACAAGCTCTGCGCGCGCGTGACCGATCTCCTTGTCGACTACCGGCACGAGTGGGAAATCTCGGTCTCGTCGCCCGGCATCGAGCGACCGTTGCGCACGCCGCAGCACTTCCGCAGCGTCGTCGGCCGCCGGGTCGCGCTTCGCACGAACGCGAAGCGCCGTGTGCGCGGCGAGGTCGTGGAGGCGGGCGAGCGCGAAGTCACCGTCCGCACGCAGACGGAATCCGTGGCTGTCCCGTACGACGAGATCGTGCGAGGCAACCTGATCGACGAAGGGTAGGGAGAGACATGACGCGAGAGATCATCGAGGCGGTTCGCACGATCGAGCGCGAGAAGGGCATCGACGGCGACACGCTCATCACGGCGCTCGAGGACGCGCTCCTCGCCGCGTACAAGAAGACTCCGGGCGCGGCGCGCCATGCGACCGTCGAGCTCGATGACGAGGGTGACTTCCGCGTCTACTCGATCGAGATCCCGGGTGACCTCGAGGAGCGGCTCGTCGAGGAGGCGCGCGAGCACGCAATCGATGAGCTCGAGCGGCTCGAGGTGGAGACCGGCGAGAAGAACCACACCCTGCTCTCCGACGAGGACCTCGAGCTCGACTGGTCGCAGGTGCCCGAGGAGCAGATCAAGCGGGAGGACGTCACTCCCGAGAACTTCGGCCGCATCGCCGCGCAGACGGCGAAGCAGGTGATCCTGCAGCGGATCCGCGAGGCCGAGCGCGAGATGATGTACGACGAGTACGTCGACCGCGTGAGCGAGGTCGTGACCGGAATCGTCCAGCAGGCGGGCGACCGGAACAACGTCCTCGTCGACCTCGGCAAGGTCGAGGCGCTGCTGCCGCGATCCGAGCAGGTCGACGGTGAGCGCTACGAGCAGGGCTCGCGCATCAAGGCCGTCATCACCGAGGTGCGGAGCGGCACGAAGGGCCCGCAGGTCATCCTCTCCCGCCGCGATCCCGAGCTGATCAAGACGCTGTTCGAGCTCGAGGTGCCCGAGATCGCCGACGGCCTCGTCGAGATCCGCGGCGTCGCGCGCGAGCCGGGCTACCGCTCGAAGATCGCGGTGGAGTCGCACGCTCAGGGCGTCGACCCGGTCGGCGCCTGCGTCGGTCCGCGAGGGTCGCGCGTGCGAATGGTCGTGTCCGAGCTCCGCGGCGAGAAGATCGACATCATCCCGTGGAACACCGAGCCGGCGCGCTTCGTCGCGAAGGCGCTGTCGCCGGCCCGCGTGCGCGAGGTCTACATCGACGACGCCTCGCGCGACGCGACCGTCGTCGTCCCCGACGACCAGCTCGCGCTCGCGATCGGCAAGGAGGGCCTCAACGCCCGCCTCGCCGCGCGGCTCACGGGCTGGAAGGTGGACATCGTCTCCGACACGGAGTTCGCACAGCAGGAGGCCGAGGCCGCCTTCGGCGGCGAGGGCGACGCGGACTTCAGCGGCCGCTGCGCGGCTCTGCTCGCGAACGGCAAGCGGTGTCCGAACACGTCGCTGCCCGGCTCCCGTTTCTGCGGCGTGCCGGCGCACCAGGAGCTCGCGAAGATCGAGGCGCGGACGGGCGAGTACGCGCCCGGCACGGTCACGCCGGCCACGGCCGGGGCCGAGGAGTCCGACGCGGCCGAGTCCGAGAACGGCACGCAGTCCGAAGCCAGCGTCACGCCGGAGCAACCTGCCGCGCAGACCGTGGCAGACCAGGTACAGGAGACTCCCGTCGAGCCGGCTCCGACGCAGCAGTACGAGGAGGGCCGCGCTCCTGCCGCGTAGCGACGCGCCGACACGCACGTGCGCCGGGTGCGGCCGCAAGGCACCTCAGTCGGAGCTCGTCCGCTTCGCCGCCGTCGGCGGCGAGCTGCAGCCCGGCCGCACGCTGCCCGGGCGCGGCGTGTACACCTGCCGGCGGCTGTCCTGCTTCGAGCGTGCCCTGGCGGGACGCGGCTTCAACCGAGTTCTGCGCCGGAACGTCTCCGTCGATCCCGCGCTCGCGCGTCTCTACACTAGGACGTCGAATGCCGGGTAGACCGAACAGGCCGATCAGGCCCCGCGGCGGCGCGGGACCGCGCGGCAAGCGCCGCGTCGTCATCGACCAGGGCGGCAACCGCCCGGGCGGCCCGCAGGGGCGCCAGGGCCGCGGCCGCCAGGAAGTCGGCCCGCCGAAGCAGCCGCGCGAGGTCGTCGCGCCGACAGGCCCGGTCACCGTCCAGTCGGGCGTGACCGTTCGCGACTACTCCCAGGCGCTCGGGGTCCCGATGCCCGACCTGATCAAGATCCTGATGAACCTCGGCCAGATGCGGACTGCGACGCAGTCGCTCTCCGACGAGGAGGTCGAGCTGATCGCGGCCGAGCTGAAGCGCGAGGTCACGATCAAGCACGTGGGCGAGGAGGACGACGAGCCGGAGGTCTTCGAGGACGCGGAGTCCGACCTCGTCCTGCGGCCGCCGGTCGTCACGATCATGGGCCACGTCGACCACGGCAAGACGAGCCTGCTCGACGCGATCCGCCAGACCGCGGTCGTCGAGACCGAGGCCGGCGGGATCACGCAGCACATCGGCGCCTACCAGGTCGAGCACAACGGCCGCCGGATCACGTTCATCGACACGCCGGGCCACGAGGCGTTCACGGCCATGCGCGCCCGCGGTGCGAAGGTCACCGACATCGCGGTGCTGGTCGTCGCGGCGAACGACGGCGTCATGCCGCAGACGAAGGAGTCGATCTCGCACGCGCGTGCGGCCGACGTACCGATCGTCGTCGCGATCAACAAGGTCGACCTGCCCGACGCGAACGCAGAGCGCGTCAAAGGCGAGCTTGCGACCGAGCAGCTCCAGCCCGAGGAGTGGGGCGGGACGACGCAGGTGGCGGAAGTCTCCGCCAAGACGCGCCTCGGCCTGGACGAACTGCTCGAGAAGGTCCTGCTCGTCGCCGACGTCGAGCTCGAGCAGCTCAAGGCGAACCCGACCGCGGAGGCGTCCGGCCCGATCATCGAATCTCGACTCGACCAGGGTCGAGGCCCCGTGGCGACCATGCTCGTCCAGCGCGGCACGCTCAAGGTCGGCGACCCGATCGTCGCCGGCGACGCCTGGGCCCGCGTGCGCGCCCTCAACGATTTCCGCGGCGAGAAGCTCCGCGAGGCGACCCCGGGGACGCCGGTCGAGATCCTCGGTTTCGACAAGCCGCCGCCCGCGGGCGAGACGGCCCGGGTCGTCGAGAACGAGCGCCGCGCGCGCGAGCTGGCGCACACCCGCGGCGAGCGCCTGCGCCGCGAGCAGTTCGCGCAGAGGAGCGCATCGTCGTTCTCGCTCGAGTCACTCTTCGAGCAGCTTGGCCGGGGCGGTGTCCAGGACCTGAACCTCGTCCTCAAGGGCGATGTCGTCGGATCGGTCGAGGCCGCCGTCTCCGAGCTGCAGAAGATCAAGCACGACGAAGTCCGTGTGAACGTCGTCCTCCAGGGCGTCGGCGGGATCACCGAGAACGACGTCAACCTCGCGAGCTCGACCGGCGCGCTGATCATCGGGTTCAACGTCCGCCCGAGCGCGGAGGCGCGCGCGCTCGCCGAGCGCGAGAACGTCGAGATCCGCACCTACCGCGTGATCTACCAGCTCACGGAGGACATCGAAAAGGCGCTCGTCGGGATGCTCAAGCCGATCGAGACCGAGGCCATCCTCGGCGAGGCCGAGGTGCGCGCGATCTTCCGCGCCTCACGGCTCGGCAACATCGCCGGGTGCATGGTCACGACCGGCCTCGTCCGGCGTGGCGCGCAGGTTCGCGTCGTCCGCGAGGGAACCGTGATCTACGAGACGACGATCGGCTCGCTCCGTCGGATCAAGGACGACGTGCGCGAGGTCCAGGAGGGCTTCGAGTGCGGCATCCTGCTCGACAACTTCAACGACGTCAAAGAGGGCGACGTGCTCGAGTGCTTCGAGACGCGACAGGTCGAGCGCACCGACCTCAACGCGCCCGCCCCCGCGACGGCTTCCTAGCCTCGCGGCGCAATGGGCGCCGGCTACGTCGGAATCCTTTCTGCAGAGCTGCATTTTCCCGAGAGCGGCTCACTGAAGGGGAAGCGCAAGTTCGTCAAGTCCGTGAAGGCTCAGCTGCAACAGCGCTTCGGCGCGTCGGTGGCGGAGGTCGACCATCACGAGCTGTGGCAGCGCTCGCGCATCACCGCGTCGTGCGTGGCGCGCGAGTACCGCGAGGTCGAGCACCTGCTCGACGATGCCGAGCGCTTCCTGCACGGGCAGGAGTTCGAGTGCACGCACGTCGACCGGCAGGTGGTGACGCTCGATGAGTGACCGCATGCGCCGCGTCAACGAGTCCCTGCGCGCGGTGCTCGCCGAGGCCATAGGCGAGCTGAAGGATCCGCGCATCGGCTTCATCACCGTGACCGGCGTCGCCACGTCCACGGACCTGCGCGAGGCGACGGTCTTCGTCAGCGTGCTCGGCTCCGAGCGCAAGCGCGCGCAGTCGCTCGCCGGCCTCGATGCCGCGCACGGCGTCCTCCAGCGGCGCATCGCGAGCGAGGTGCGGATGAAGCGAACACCGCAATTGACCTTTGAATACGATCCGTCGGTTGAACGAGGGGTTCGGATGTCGAAGCTGATCGATGAGCTCGTCACAGACGACGGCGACCGGGAAGGCTGACCTCGACGCGGTCGTCGAGGCGCTGCGCTCTCACGACCGCTTCCTCGTCACGACGCACGAGAACCCGGACGGCGACGCGCTCGGGTCGCTGCTCGCTGCGACGCTGGCGCTGCGCCAGCTCGGCAAGGACGTCTACATGTACCTCGCCGGTCACGCACCGCTGCCCGGCGAGTACACGTTCATGCCGCTCGAAGAGCTCGAGCGGACGCTCCCGGCGAGTGACGGGCGCGTGCTGCTCGCGGTCGACTGCGCGAACGAGAGCCGCCTCGGCCCGGATCCGGAGATCCTGCACCAGTCGCCGTTCACGATCGACATCGACCACCACCACGACAACACGCGGTTCGGCGACGTCAACCTGATCGTCGCCGATGCGTCGTCCACCGCGGAGGTGCTTCGGGACGTCTTTACCGAGCTCGGCGTCGAGCTGACGCCGGAGATCGCGGAGGCGCTCTACATCGCGCTCGTCACCGACACCGGTCGCTTCCAGTACGCGAACACGACGCCGAAGGCGCTTCGCCTCGCGGCCGAGCTCGTCGAGGCGGGCGCGGACGTGCACCGCGTCTTCCAGGGCGTCTACGAGAACGTCCAGTTCGCGAAGCTGAAGCTCCTCGCCCGTGCGCTCGAGCGCGCGCAGGTGTACGAGGGCGGCGCGCTCGTGGTCTCGTTCCTGTTGCGGGACGACTTCACCGAGGTCGGCGCGGCCGAGCCGTACAGCGAGGGGATCATCGACTACCTGCGTGCGGTCGAGGGCGCGCTCGTCTCGGTGCTGATTCGCGAGCCGCCGAGGTCGGACGGGCCGACGCGGCGCGTGTCGCTGCGCTCGAGCACCGACGAGATCGACGTCTCGGCGATCGCGCGCAAGTCGAGCGGCGGCGGCCATCGGCAGGCCGCGGGCTTCTCGAGCGAGGCGTCGGTCGACGAGATCACCGACTTCATCCGCAGCGAGTACCTCGCGCAGGTTGGTTCCAAGGGCGCTTGAGCCTGCCGGCATCGTCCTGCTGGACAAGCCGGCCGGGCCGTCGTCGTTCAAGGTGATCGCCGGATTGCGGCGGCGCACCGGAGCGCGGACAGGTCACGCGGGCACGCTCGATCCGTTCGCCACGGGGCTGCTGCTCGTTCTCTCGGGCTGGGCGACGAAGCTCCAGCCGTGCTTCGTCGGCCTCGACAAGCGCTATGTCACGGACGTCGACCTGTCCTCGACGACCTCGACCGGCGATCCGGAGGGCGAGGTCGTCGAGCGGCATGACGCGCCGGAGCCGGCCGAGCTCGAGAAGCGGGTCGCGGCGCTCCGCGGCGAGGTCGAGCTGCCGATTCCGGCAGCATCGGCCGTGAAGATCGGCGGCGAGCGTGCGTACCGGCTCGCGCGGCGTGGGGTGGAGGTGGCCATGCCGACACGGCGCTCGCAGGTTCACGCGCTCGACGTCGTCGCGTATGCGGGCGGTGTCGCCACGCTCGACCTGCGCGTCAGCTCGGGGACGTACGTCCGGGCGATCGCCGCGGCGCTCGGCGGCCACTGCCGGACGCTGCGGCGGCTCGAGATCGGGCCTTTCTCGGTGGACGCCGCCGATCCGGAGCGGATGCTCCCGCCGGCGGAGGCGCTCGAGCGCCTGCCGGCCGAGGCGCGCGCCCGGGCTCCGAAGGACGCCCTCCTCCGGATGGGACGCGCGTGACGGACGAAGTCGGCCGGCTCGTCGCCGAGGGCAACCTGCGCGAAGCGGCTCGCTTGCTCGGACGGCCCTTTGAAGTGGAGGGCATCGTCGTCGAAGGCGATCGCCGCGGCAAGCTGCTCGGCTTTCCGACGGCGAACCTCGACCTGCGTGCGGAGCAGATCCTGCCGCCGCGCGGCATCTACGCCGGCGCCGCGCTGGGCTACCGGGCCGCGATCTCGATCGGCGTCAACCCGCACTACGGTGGCACGACCCTCCGCGTCGAGGCGCACCTGCTCGACTTCGACGGCGACCTCTACGGGCAGCGCCTCGCGGTCGAGCTGTGGGAGCGCCTGCGCGACGAGCGATCCTTCGGCAGCGAGGCCGAGCTCGTCGAGGCGATCGCGGCCGACGTCGAGGCGGCGCGCGCCGCTGTCAGACCATGATCACCGCGCCGCTTCGGCGGGGATCGGCGGCGGCGCCGGTCCGGCCGACCGTGCTCACGCCGCCGAAGTAGTGGTGGAGTCCGGGCCAGCGCCGGACGGTACGTCCCTCGCGCTCGAGTGACGCCAGCGCCTCCTCGTCGACGCCGGCCTCGGCGTTGACGGTCGTATCGGTCGGATGGAAGCGCGGCCGGTCGACGGCTGCCTGCGGCTCGAGGCCCTCGTCGAGGATCCCCGCGAGCACGAGCGTGAGCGCCGTCGGCAGCCTCGTGCCTCCGGCGGCGCCGGCGGCGAGGACGAGCCCCTGCCCGTCGAGCACGAGCGACGGCGCCATCATCGAGCCCATCCGCTCGCCGGGAACGAGGTCTCCGACGACGAGGTCGACCTCGCCGAGCATGCTGTTCAGATGCAGGTCGAGGCCGGGGAGGAAGTCTCCGCTGCCGAGGCCGAGGCTCGTCGTGAACGCGCACGCGTTCCCGTCGTCGTCCACGACGCTGACGTTCGTCGTGTGCGTCTCCGCGCCGCGCACGGCGAGCACGGGTAGGACCTGCAGCACGCGCTCCGTCTCGCTCAGGCCCCGAAGCCTCGCGAGCCGCGGCAGCAGGTCCGGCAGCTTCGAGAGCCCGCCGCGGGTGAGGACGCGCTTGCCCGCGTAGTCGAGCTCGAGCGGCTCGCTCCAGATCGCCTCGTACTCGCGCAGGTCGTCCGCGGTGACGATCCCGCCGCGTGCGCGCATCAGCGAGAGCACCGACTGGGCGAGCGAACCGGTGTACATCGACGCGGCGCCCTCGGCGACGAGGAGCGAGAGCGCCTTCTCGATTCCGGGCTGGCGGAGCGTGTCGCCCGCCTGCAGCAGGACGTTCTCGGGCGCGTAGATCCGTGCGCCCGCGTCCATCGTCATGACCGGCGCCAGCATCGCGAGGCACGAAGCGTGGGCGGGGCTCATCGCCACGCCGCCGCGGGCTAGCCGGATCGCAGGCTCGAAGACGTCCTTCCACGGCAGTCGCCCGAAGCGTTCGTGGAGCGCCCCGACTCCGGCCGCGACGCCCGGCACCGCGAACGACGCAGCACCGATCGCGTAGTGGACGTGCTCCTCGCCGAACGGCACCTGGAGGTGCGTGAGCTCGCCGCCCTCGCCCGAGGGGATCGAGCAGAAGCAGTCGAGGTTCCACGACTCTCCCGACGCGGCATCGAAGTAGATCGCGTGCCCGCCGCCGAGGAGCCCCGTCATGATCGACTCGGCGACGCACGACGCGAGCGTCGCGGCGACAGCGGCGTCGGCCGCGTTGCCGCCGTTCGCGAGGATCTCGGCGCCGGCAGCGGCAGTCGCCGGGTTCCCGGCCGCGATTCCAGGCTTCATCGCCGCGACAGCCTACTTTCCGGGCGTCGGCTACCCTACGCGGCGACCGTAACCTCGGCCGAACGCCTTCTTCCTTGGCGGCGTGCTGGGACTACGGAGACACCCACGAGAGGAGATAGATGAGCCTCACCAAGGAAGAGAAGCAGGACATCATCAAGGAGCACGGCCGCGCGGAGACGGACACCGGCTCGCCGGAAGTCCAGATCGCGATGCTGACGCGGCGCATCAACCAGCTCACCGAGCACCTTCGCACGCACAAGCACGACCACCACTCGCGCCGCGGGCTGCTCAAGCTGGTCGGCCGCCGCCGCCGCTTCCTGAACTACCTGCAACGCACGAACCTCGAGGGCTACCGCGCCCTCATCAAGGAGCTGGGCCTCAGGCGCTAGCTCAGGTCATAGGGGGTGGAAGTTTGAGCGAGCGCTCGCGGGCAGCGCTGACTCAAACCTCCACCCTCGAACGAAGGAAAGTGGAGGAGAACATGGCTATTGCCACTGAACGGCGCGCCGAGGTCTCGGTCGAGATCGGCGGGCGCGAGATCACGTTCGAGACGGGCAAGCTCGCGAAGCAGGCCGACGGCGCCGTCGTCGTCCGCTCCGGCGAGACGATGGTGCTCGCGACGGCGCAGGGGCGGACGGAGGCGCGCGAGGGCGCGGACTTCTTCCCGCTCACGGTCGACGTCGAGGAGCGGATGTACGCAGCCGGGAAGATCCCCGGCGGCTTCTTCAAGCGCGAGGGTCGCCCGACCGAGCGCGCGATCCTGACCGCGCGCATGATCGACCGCCCGATCCGGCCGCTCTGGCCGAAGGGCTTCAAGAACGAGGTGCAGGTGATCTGCACCGTCCTGTCGGCCGACATGGTGACGGGGCACGACATCCTCTGCATCAACGGCGCGTCGGCGGCGCTGATGATCTCGCCGCTGCCGTTCCTCGGCCCGATCGGCGCGGTGCGCGTCGGCCGCATCGAGGGCCGGCTCGTCATCAACCCGACGCTGCAGGAGACGAACGAGGAGACGTCGCTCGACCTGATCGTCGTCGGCACGAAGGACGGCCTCACGATGGTCGAGGCCGGCGCGGACGAGGTGCCGGAGGACGTGCTGCTCGAGGCGCTCGATCTCGCGCACGCGGAGATCCGCAAGCTCTGCGAGGCGCAGGAGGAGCTCCGCGAGAAGGCCGGCAAGGCGAAGTGGCTCGATCCGGAGCTGACGCAGGAGCTCGAGTCGTCGCACGGCGAGGAGATCCGCCGGCGCATCCAGGAGCACGGCCTCCGCGAGGCCGGCGCGGTCGTCGAGGAGCTCGTCGACCAGCTCGCGCCGCCGCTCTCGATGGACTCGACGGACGAGGACATCAGGAAGCAGCTCCAGTCGCGCTCGAGCCTCGCGATCGTGCTCGAGCGGTCACGGCTCGCCGCGGTCGAAAGCGCGGTTCGCGAGCAGTTCGAGAACGACCTCCGCGCGCTCACGGACGCCGAGCAGGACTCGAAGGAGCTCAAGTCCGCGAAGCGGCAGCTGCTCTTCGAGCGGATCATCGAGACCGTCCAGCTTCCGTTCCCGGTCGGCCCGGCGACGGTGGACGGCGAGGCGCCGGTCGTGAAGGACACGCTGACGAAGCAGTTCGTGAAGCGTGCCGCCGAGGCGATCTACAAGGATCTCGTCCGGAAGAAGATCGCCGTCGAGAAGCGCCGTCCGGACGGCCGCGATCTCGAGGAGATCCGCCCGATCGAGTGCGAGGTGGGCGTGAGCGCGCGCACGCACGGGTCGGCGCTCTTCACGCGCGGGCAGACGCAGATCATGTCGCTGCTCACGCTCGGTACGGCCAAGGAGGGCCAGCGGATCGACGACCTGTCGCTCGAGTCGGAGCGCCGGTTCATGCACCACTACAACTTCCCGCCCTACTCGGTCGGGGAGACGGGCTTCATGCGCGGGCCGAAGCGGCGCGACATCGGTCACGGTGCGCTCGCGCAGCGCTCGCTCGAGGCGGTGATCCCGCCGGCGAGCGACTTCCCGTACACGATCCGGATCGTCTCCGAGACGCTCGAGTCGAACGGCTCGTCGTCGATGGGCTCCGTCTGCGGCTCGACCCTCGCGCTGATGGACGCCGGCGTGCCGATCAAGTCGCCGGTGTCGGGGATCGCGATGGGCCTCGTGAAGGAGGGCGACGACTACGTCATCCTCACGGACATCCAGGGCGCCGAGGATCACCTCGGTGACATGGACTTCAAGGTCGCCGGCACGGCCAACGGCATCACCGCGCTGCAGATGGACATCAAGATCACGGGCGTCACGCGCGAGATCATGGAGAACGCGCTCTCGCAGGCGGCCCGGGCTCGCGAGTTCATCCTCGGCAAGATGCTCGAGGCGCTGCCGGAGTCCCGCACCGAGCTCGCGGCGCACGCTCCGCGGATCACCTCGATCAAGATCGATCCCGAGCAGATCGGCCTCGTCATCGGCAAGGGCGGCGAGACGATCCGCGGCCTCGAGGCGGATCACGAGGTGCAGATCGACATCGAGGAGGACGGCACGATCCTCATCTACGCGACCGAGGGCACGAAGGCCGAGGCCGCGATCGCCGCGATCGAGGGTCTGACGAAGAGCCCCGAGGTCGGCGACGAGTACAAGAGCGCGAAGGTCGTCAAGACGACGCAGTTCGGCGCCTTCGTCGAGCTGAAGAAGGGAACCGACGGCCTGCTCCACGTCTCGAACGTCGGCCCCGGTCGGGTCGGCCACATCGAGGACGTGATCTCCCGCGGCGACGTGCTCGACGTCAAGGTGCAGGAAGTCGACAAGGAGCGCGGGCGCATCGGCCTCAAGCTGATCGCCAAGCACGAGAACGGCTCGATGGTCAGCCCCGAGGAGCTGATCGAGCGCGCGAAGAACGCGCCTCCGCGCGAGCGCGAGGAGCGTCCGCCGCGCGGCGGCGACCGCCGCGGCGGCAGAGGCCGGGACCGCGACCGGAACTAGCGCGGCCGGAAGGAGTGACAGAGAGGCGGCCTCGGCCGCCTCTCTCGTACGGGCGCACTTCGAAGACCGGCTGACCGGTGTCGTCGTGTTCGCGGCTCTTGTCGGGCTCGCATTCGACAACGGGGGCTTCTTCTCCGGCGCCTGGGCGACTGCCGCGGTCGGCCTGTTCTGGGTCGCAGCGCTCGTTCTCTTGCTCCGCGACGAAATCGAGGTCTCACGACTCGAGTGGTGGTGGCTCGGACTGCTGGCCGCATTTCTTCTGTGGACCACGCTCTCCCTCGCGTGGTCGGTCAATCACGCCGAGCCGTGGCTCGAGGTTCGACGCGGCCTCGTATACCTCGGGGGGGCGGCAACGATCGCGTTCACGGCCACTCGACGCGCGACCGAGGACGTCCTGATCGGAGTCTGGGCTGCCGCGAGTCTCGTCATCGCCTATGCCCTCGGGCGTTACCTCCTCGAGCCGGGTGCGCCTGACCAGTTCCAGCTGAATCTCCTCTTTCGGCCCGTCGGCTACGCCAACGGGTTGGCGATCTTCACCGGGATGGCGTCCATCGTCGGCATCGCACTTGCGGCACACGCGACGTCGCGCGGGTTGCGTGCGGTTGCCGCAGCATCGATCGCGCCCTCTCGCGGCAGCGCTCTCCTTGACGGCGAGTCGCGCAAGCGCACTTGCCGTCGTCTCCGGCCTGGCCGCGATGTTCCTGGTCGATCGGCGACGTCTGCGGCTCGGCATCCTCGTCGTCCTCATCGCCCCGGCGGCCGCGTTTGCCGTTGCGCTGTCCGAACAGAGCGGGCTATCCGACGCGGTGCGGACGACCGAGCCTGGGCGTCAGGGCAGGCTGCTCGCCGTTTGGCTGTTCCTTCTCGCGGCGGCGCTGGCTGCCGCACCCGCGCTGGCGGAGCGCATCTCCTCGCGCGTGCGACCGCCGCGCCGAGCGGGCAGCCGAGGTGTCGCGGCGATCGCCCTCATCGCGTTGCTCGTGGTCGCAGCCGTCGTCTCTTTCGGACGTGTTCCGGGGTTCTTCTCGACGGGCGCTCGCCCGGCATACCTCCGCGTCGCATGGACGGAGTACGGCGAGCATCCACTCCTCGGCTCGGGCGCGGGAACGTTCGCGGACTACTGGCTGCGGGACGGCGACCCATCGTTGGCCGGCGGCGCCCTCGATGCGCACAACCTCTACGTCGAGACCCTGGCCGAGCTCGGCCCTGTCGGGCTAGCGCTGCTCGCGGCGACCCTCGCACTGCCCCTCGCGGCTGCATTCACGGCTCGAACGCATCCGTTAACCGCCGGAGCGATCGGCGCCTACGTCGCCTTTCTTGCGCACGCGGCGCTCGATTGGGACTGGGAGCTGCCGGTCGTGACGCTGGCGGGACTCGCCTGTGCCGCCTCGGTCCTCGTCGCCGCCCGTGACGCCGATCGTGTCCGCCGGGCGACGCCGGCAGCGAGGGCCGCGCTGCTCACTGTCGTCGTCCTGCTCGCGCTGTTCGCGTTGACCGGTGAGGTCGTTCCAGGACTAGGAGGAACGTTCCACTGAAAGCCGAGAGCCCCGCGATGCGGGGCTCTCGCTGAAACTCGCCTGGACGGCGCTACTTGCCGTGGCCCTTGGCGTTCTCGTTCGCGTGGTCGTTGGCGTGATCGCCGCTCTTGCCCTGCTGACCGCTCTGCGTCTGGCCCTGCGTGCCGGCGTTCCCGCTCTTCCCGTGCTGCTCGTCGCTCTTGCCGTGGTGCTGGTCGTTCTTGCCGTGATGCTCGGAATGGTTCCCGTGCTTCGCCGGAGCCGGGCAGGCGCCTTGCGTGTCGCCGTGCTTCTGGTGCGCCGGCCACGCCTTGTTGCTGATCCTGATCGTCACCGTCGGATGCTTCTTCGAGTGCGTGTGGTGGCAGATCGTGATCTTGTACTGACGCGCCGCAGCGCTCGAGCTGGCGAAGCTCGTGCCCCCGAAGACCCCGAGCGGAACCAGCAAGGCCGCGGACAGAACCGCCGCCGCACCGATCCGTCTGCGTCTTGTACCGCCTGGTTTGCTCACGTGCTCGTCTCCTCCTTCATGTTGGTACCTGTCTACCTAGATACCGCAATCCGTCAAATCTTGTGCTCGGCTGGCGAAAAACGTAACCCGCGACCGGGTCCTATCGGCTCTCGGCGCGTTCGGCTTGAGCCGCGCCTCGCTACGTGATCACAAGAGGCGAATCAGGATCGCCGGTGAGGGCATGACCGTTCACGTCGGAGACGGGGTGCCTGAGAGCGAGGGCAACCGCCTCCGTCCGGCTTCGCACGTCGAGCTTCGTCAGAACGCGCTGGATGTGGGTGCCAACGGTCTTCGGGCTGATGAAGAGGGCATCGGCAATTTCCGCCTGGTTCGAGCCGCCCGTGAGTAGGTCGAGCACCTGGCGCTCGCGCGCCGACAGGACGTCGAGCGCGCCGTCGTCGGTGCTCGGAAGGTGATCGACGTTCGACCGTCGCGCGAGCCGCCACACGCGCGCGACGAGCTCGCCGGGATCGACGGGTTTGACCATGTAATCGTCGGCGCCGAGGAGGATTCCGGCGGCCCGGTCGAACGGCTCCATGCGCTGGCCCGAGATCATCATCACCCCGATCTCGTCTCCGCGATCCTTGATCTGGCGGCAGAGTTCGTAGCCGCTCACGCCGGGTAGGCCGACATCGGTCACCACGACGTCGGGCCGCTGCTCGTCGATGACTATCAGAGCCTCTTCGGCGCTCGAGACGGCGACCGTCTCGTAACCGGCCCGGTCGAGAACCGTTCCCAGCAACTCCCGGAATGCAGGATCGTCGTCTACGAGGACGACATAACTCCGCTGCTCAGCCACCGCACGCTCCGCTCTTCCCCGCTCTCCCCCGAGTCGACTTGATACCCGGGCCGCACCTTCTTTTTAGCGCAAATGTGTCATTCGTTCAACCCAACCTAGTTGGTTCGTGTAGGCGCAGGACCTACAAGCCCGGCGTCAAGATCGGGTCTTTGCAGGCTTGTAGCGTCTGCGCCGCCCGCGTAGCGTTGGTGTGAATCTGCGTGTGGACTACCCCTGGGGAGGGCGATCGGGCGTTATGCGGCTGCGTGCAAGCGGTGTGCATCGAGGGCCGATGGTACGAACCTGGCCATCCACGCGAAAACCCATGAGGGAGGACTTCTAGATGGCAAAACGAATGATGGGGCCGAAGGGAAGCACGCGGAGGCGCCGCTTTCTGTTCGTGCCGCTCCTGTTGGCTGCGTGTATCGCGCTGTTCGTTGTCGCGGGCGCGCAGGCCGTGCACGACACGACCCTGTTCCAGTTGGACGGGAACGCCCTGAGTAGCGATACGTCCGTCGCTTTCTCGGGCGGCACTACGACAGGGGTGGACGACTGGGACAACGTCTGTCACCAGGTCGACCCAGTTGCCTGTCCGTCCCCGTTTACTAACACGCACGGCGCGACCGCCGTGTCGTGGAGCGCGGAGGCAAACCCGAGCAGCTCGATCTTCACGGGCGGCGGGTCCAAGGATCCACAGGACATCTCGAACTGGGCCTGGAAGGATGCCGGCGGCCTGCCGGACAAGGACAACCTCCAGCACGGCTTCGCGGCCCGGTACTCGGTGCCGTCGAACGCGAATTGTCCGGGAGCCGGCGGCAACACCGATGGCACCAAGAACTGTGACGTCCTGTTCTTCGGGTCAGACCGCTTCGACAACAGCGGGGACGCGCAGCAGGGCTTCTGGTTCTTCCAGAACAAGGTCACGCTGGGCAACACGCCGGTCGGCGGCGGTTCCAGCTTCAACGGCGTGCACAAGCTCGGTGACCTCCTCATCATCAGCGACTTCAGCAACGGCGGCACCACCTCGTTCATCTCGGTGTACAAGTGGAATCCCGCCGTCAGTGGGAACCTCGAACTGCTGTCGTAGTCCGGGAACGCCAGGTGTGACCTTCAGGGGGCCAAAGACGCCTTCTGTGGCATCGTCAACTCGACCACGAAGCCGATGCCGTGGTCGTTCCTCGACAAGAGCGGAACGCCGAACAACGGCGCTCTGAACGGAGAGTTCTACGAAGGCGGCGTCAACCTGTCGGCCTTCAACCTGGGCGGCGAGTGCTTCGCGAGCATCGCCTCCGAGACCCGCTCCTCCACGTCCACGACGGCGACCCTGAAGGACTTCGTCCTCGGACAGTTCGCGGTCTGTGGAGCGACGATCACAACGACCCCGAGCGCAGGGGCGGGCGGCGAAGTCTCGCCCGGCACGAGCGTGACGGACCTCGCGACGGTTCAGGGATCGGGTACAACGAGCCCACCGACGCCTACCGGGAACGTGACCTTCTTCATGTGCTCATTCGCTGCAGGCAGCACGGACACCTGCGACGGGAGCACAGGCCACGTCGGCACTCAGGTCGGAAGCCCGGTGGCTCTCGCCGACTCGAGCCCACCGCCGGGCGAGGCACAAGCCACGTCGGCTGCGGTGAACACGTCGGGCACGCCACTGTTGCCGGGACGGTACTGCTTCCGGGCGACGTGGCCTGGCGACACGAACTACACCGACGGTCCGTATGTCCACTCTGGCACGGGCAACTCGGAGTGCTTCACGGTCCGGCAGATCGCCACTACGACCGTCACGACACCCTCCAACGGAAGCGGCGTCGCACTGACGAGCCCGGTGGCGCTCGGCACCCTGCTCTTCGACAAGGCAGTGGTGACAGGAACCGCCGCGGGTGGTAATCCCCCGGGCACCGTGGCCTTCTTCGTCTGCGACCCGACGCAAGTCCAGGGCGCAGCCGGGGCGGAGACGTGTGCGACCGGCGGCACGGCGCTGAGCGGGAATCCGCGTACGCTCGTGGCGGATGCGAACTCGAACCCGCCGTCATCGTCGGTTCTGTCGAGCCCGGGTGTGACCGCGAACAAAGCCGGAGTGTGGTGCTTCCGGGCTGTCTATACGCCGTCCGGTACCACCTACACCGGCTCGAGTGACTCAGCTCACACCGAGTGCGTCACCGTGAGCCCGGACACGACGAGCACCGTCACGACGCCGCAGGCGCCGGCCGGCACCAACATCACCCTTCCGGTGGCCGTTGGCACGTCGGTGTTCGACAAGGCCGTCGTCACGGGCACGACCGCCGGCGGCACGCCGACCGGCACGGTCGACTTCTTCATCTGCAGCCCGCTGCAGGTGCAGGGCACCGCTGGCTCAGAGACGTGCACCGCGGGCGGCACTGCGCTGGCGGACAACCCGCGCACGCTCTCGGCGGACGCAAACTCCAATCCGCCGTCGGCTTCGGTCACGTCGAGCCCCGCTGTCGTCGCGAACATGGTCGGCGTTTGGTGCTTCCGCGCCGTGTTCACGCCGGGCGGGACCAACGCGGCCAACTACACCGGCTCGAGCGATTCCAACCACACGGAGTGCTTCACCGTGCGTGACTCGACGTCGGCAACGTCAGCCCAGGACTGGCTGCCGAACGACTCGGCGACGGTCACGTCGGCGGGCGACACGAATCTGAACGGCACGCTGTCGTTCACGCTCTACTCGGGCGGCAACTGTGGCGAGACCTCCGGGAGCATCCTGATTCCGGCGGAGACGTTCACGTTGACGGACGAGAACTCGCCGGCCACGAGGAGCACGTCGAACAGCACGGTCAAGGTGAGCGCGTCGACGACGACGTCGTGGAAGGTCGTCTTCACCAGCAGCGACCCGCTGGTCGACGGCTTCACGAAGTGCACCGAGACCACGAGCCTGACGATCGCCAACTAGCGAGGTAACGGCTCGTTCCACGAGGTAAGAGAAGGCCCCGGCTCCAAGAGCCGGGGCCTTCTCCATCTCTCGAGGGCGTGCGCATACCCGTCGAGTGCATCTGGCAGACCGCTAGGCACCGTCGAGAGAGCGCACGTGCCAGCGCCGACTTCTCGGTCGTGACAGCGGACTCGCCCGCGGTGACGGTGCGTGGTGCTTCCGCGCAGATTGCGTTCTGAGGCCGCGGCAACCGGGGCGTCTCTCGCGTAATCGGATTCTCAGAATCGTGTAATCGCCGTAGGCGGGGATACAGCACACGCGTCATTGACACCTGTATGGGCTGAGTCCTAGCCTCAAATGGAGCCGGGACGTGGGGCCCCGGCGCGCGATTCAAGCGGGAGAGTGCGGACGGGGAGATGCGGTGGAGGTGCGGATCATTCAGGGCCGGCGCCTCGTTTCGCGTCCGCGGAAAGGAGGGTCCCGTCACACGTTCGACCCCCGCCGCCTGCACTTGCGGCTGCAGCGGCCATCACTCTGGATCACCTCAAGGAGGGCATGAAAGATGACGCAACGAATTATCGGCGAGACGCCCAGCCAACGGCGCTGGCGCGTCCGCTTCCTGCTTTTGCCGACACTTCTCGGCGCGGCGCTCGCCCTGTTCCTGGCCGGCGGCGCGCTGGCGGTCCACGACACAACGCTGTTCCAGTTGGACGGGAACGCCATGACCGCGGACCTGGGGTCCCCGGCTTCGACCGGCGCGGACGACTGGGACCGGGTTTGCCACCAGGCCAACCCCACTGCCTGTCCGACCGGTTCCAACACGACCGGCGCGACGGCCGTGTCTTGGACGGCGGAACTGAACCCGAGCGCCAGCATCTTCACCGGCGGCGGGTCGAAGGATCCGAACGACATCAGCTCGTGGGCGTGGAAGGACGCCGGCGGCTTGCCGGACAAGGACAATCTGCTGCACAGCTTCGCGGCCCGCTACAGCGTCAATTCGAACGCGAATTGTCCGGGGCCGGGGGGCGATACGACCGGTGCAACGAAGTGCGACGTGCTCTACTTCGGCTCCGATCGTTTCGACAACAGCGGTGACGCGCAGCAGGGCTTCTGGTTCTTCCAGAACCAGATCACGCTGGGCAACACGCCAAGCGGAGGCGGCTCCAGCTTCAACGGCGTGCACAAGCTGGGCGACCTGCTGGTGATCAGCGACTTCAGCAACGGCGGCACCACGTCGTTCATCTCGGTGTACAGGTGGAACCCGGCCGTCAGCGGCAACCTCGAACTCCTGTCGCAGTCCGGTAACGCGAGATGTGACCTCCAGGCACCCAACGACTCCTTCTGCGGAATCGTCAATCCGACCACCAAGACGATGCCGTGGACATTCGTCGACAAGAGCGGTACGCCGAACAACCAGGCGTTGAACGGCGAGTTCTACGAGGGCGGCATCAACCTGTCGGCCTTCAACCTGGGCGGCGAGTGCTTCTCGAGCGTCGCCTCCGAGACCCGCTCCTCGACGTCCACCACGGCGACGCTGAAGGACTTCGTGCTCGGCCAGTTCGCGAGCTGCAGCGCGACGATGTCGACACAGGTGTCGAACGCGGGGCCGGTCACGCCGGGCACCTCGATCACCGACACCGCAACAATCGTGGGCAGCAGCCCGACGCACGACCCGGCCGGCGACGTGACGTTCTTCCTGTGCTCGGGCGTCGCGGCCGGCGGCTCCTGCGCGACGGGCGGCACGAACCTCGGCACGGGGACTCTGGTGGGCAACTCGGCCGGTACTTCCACGGCGATTTCCCCGGCGGTCAACACGATCGCCAACCCGCTATCCCCGGGCCACTACTGCTTCCGCGCCGAATGGCCCGGTGATACCAACTACACGACGGCTCTGTCGCACACGAACTCGACGACGGAGTGCTTCGATGTAAAGGACACCTCGACCACGGCGACTGCGCAGAGATGGACGCCGAACGACACGGCGAGCGTGACGACAGCGGGTGGAACAGCCGTCAGCGGCAGTGTGGCGTTCACGTTGTACGACAGCGGGAACTGCACGGGAACGGTGCTCTACACGGAAACCGATACCAGCGCGCCGTTCGCAACGACCAACACGACCCAGCAAACGGCGTCCAGGACCGTCTCATGGCGTGCGGTCTTCACGCCGACGGATTCGAACGCGGTCGTGGGTTCGACCAGCCGGTGTGAGACAACCACGGTCACGGTCAACAACGACAGCGGGCCCTAACCGACCCGAGAGCGACTAAGACCGCAGCTAGCGCGAGAGGCCCCGGTGAATGCCGGGGCCTCTCGCCGTGCAGCGTTTGGGTTGTGAAGCTAAGCCGCGACTGTGAAGCTCAGCGTGCCGATCGTGCTGACGCTCGTGCCGCTGTAGGCCTGCAGCGTCGCCGTGCAGGACGCCGATCCGCCCGTCCAGCTCTGCGACGAGAGGGTCATGTTCTGCGTCCACGGCCACGGGTAGGCCGCGTAGTAGCCGGTCGAGGCGCCGTAGACGACGACGCCGTTCTGGGAGCACGAGACGTCGACGTGCGGCTCGGTGGTCGCAGTTGTCGAGACGTTGAACGTGATCGTGTCGCCCCAGTTCGGGAGGCCGTTCTGGTTGGCGTCGGCCACCATCGCGAGGGTCATAGTGCCGCTGCCCGTCGTCGTGCCGCCGCCGTGCTTGCCTCCGCCCGTGCCTTTGCCGGCGAAAGCCATAGGCACGATCGTGAGCACGAGGATGACAATCACCGCAACGAAGACAAAGCGGCGTGCGGGTGAGATCGTAGTTGCCACGGTTACCTCCTAGGGGCGCCCCTATGCGCCCGGGTAGCTTCCGAATCGAGGTGCGTCTCGCCGAGCATCGGCGCGACGATCTATGAGGCGCACCCTCACGAGAGTGATGTCGGCGATGAGAAGAGGACGAGGGCGGGCGCCATCGCCGCCCTCGCCGTCTTCGTCTCATGCGTTGACGGACTACGCAGCGGCGGTGAAGCTCAGCGTGCCGACCGTGACGGTGCGCAGGCCGCTGATGTAGTAGAGCGTCGCGGTGCAATCGGCCGCTCCGCCGGTCCAGGCCTGCGACGAGAGGGACATGTTCCGGGTCCAGGTCGTCGTCTCGTACCAACCGGAGAGTGCTGCGTAGACGACGGTCCCGTTCTGCGAGCAGACCAGCTCGACGTTCGGCGCTGTCGTCGTCGACGGAACAGCGAACTTGACCGTTCCCCCGTAGCTCGGCTGCGCGCCCTCGATCCAGGTCGAGCCGTCCGAGTCGAGGACGTACAACTCCAGTCCAACGGTGTTGGTCGTGTTCTTGCCTCCGCCGTTCCCGCCCTTCGCGGCGAACGCTGCGGGGACGAGAGCGAGCGCGAGAACGGCAACTGCCGCAGAGAACGCAGCGCGGTGCCTAGACGTCTTGCGGGTATCCACGATAGAACCTCCTTGAGCGCGGCCCCGAGCGCCCGTCGCTGACTTTGCGGAACAGCACTGTCAGGGTTCTCATCGGCACAGCCGGTGAGTTCATCCTCCCTCGAACTGGCGAACTCGTCGCGGCGACATCGCCGAGCCTGGCGCGAAGGGTCGCGACGACGAAGAGGGCGGCTAGAGGCCGCCCTCGCTAGGCGTCACGCGTCGTCTTTCAGGCGTCGACGTGGAAGTTCAACGTTGCGAGCGTGCTGACGCTCGTGCCGCTGTAAGCCTGAAGGACCGCCGTGCAGTCGGCTGCTCCTTGTGTCCAGCTCTGGGAGGAGAGAGTCATGTTCTGTGTCCACGGCCACGGATAACTTGCGTAATAGCCCGTCGAAGCGCCGTACACGGTGACACCGTTCTGGTAGCAGGTGACGTTGACGTGCGGCTCGGTCGTCGCGGTTGTCGAGACCTTGAAGGTGATCGTGTCGCCCCAATTCGGCAGTCCGTTCCCGTTGTTATCGACGACCATCGAGACGGTAAGGCTGCCGCCCGAGGTTGTTCCACCGCCTCCCGGATGCCTGCCCTTGCCCGCGAAGGCGACTGGCACGACCGTGAGCACAAGCATCGCGGTTGCGACGATGAGGACGATGTGAAGAACAGGCGAATTCCTATTGCCCGACATGGAGCCTCCTTGCTGGGCGACGCCTCGAGCGCCTGGTCGAGTTACAGGGATCGCTCTTGACACTCCTGTAGCCGTCAAGAACAGTGAGGCGTTCTCTTCGAGGACATGGCGTCGACCTCTGGTGAATGGCACCTCGACACATGCAGTGCGTTCGTACGGCGACGGACAAGGTCTGCCTATGTAGGCCTGCCGCCGCCACGGCCGGGGAGGGTAGCAGGTCATCTGTCAAGTCACTTGGGCGCGCACATATTGAATCTCGGGCAAACGTCGAACGACCCACGGCAAGTTCAGGAGATCGACGCATGACCGAGTACCGCGCCGGCCCGCTTTTTCCTGCCCGCCGGGCGCCGTATGCTGGCGCCCGGCGGGCAGAGTGGAGTTCGCGTCCCGACAAACGGCGGTTAGCGGTCGCCGTAGTAGGTGCCGAGCTTGCCGCGATACTCGGGATCGTTGAACCGATCCTCGTCGTACTCGGGCGAGTTCTTGATCTCGTCCTTCGTCCTGTCGACGAAGACGGTCTCGGTGTCCGGGTCGACGTCGCGCACGACGCCCGCCGGAATCATGACCTTCTTGCCGAGAATCCATGGGCCGGTGTCGACGACGATGCACGCCACGCCGACCTCGTTGCTCGCCTCGTCGATCTTGCCGATGCTGCCGTCCTGCGCCTCGACCTTGTAGCCGGTCAGGTCTCCCGCCATCGACACGTTCTCGCGGTACGTCCAGATGCCTGTTGTCGGCGTCGTCATTAGTACCTCCTGTCCTCGGGTTCCCTTAGGTCCTCACCGAAGCGGCAGCTCCCAAACCGCACTTTGTAGGAGAAGCCACTAAGCCGCGGCACTTCAAATCGTTCCAGCGGTTGCCGGGTGAGCGACGCGATGACGCCGGCGACCGCTGACCTGGCGCGCACGGAACGATCTGTCGGGCCCGGCGAATCGTCGTCATCGTCGCGGTCGACTTGTGCGGGAGGGCACAGGAAGTCATCCCCTACGATGCGGCGGTGCAGAAGTACGAGGTGACGGAGCTCGACTCGGGCGAGCGCGTGATCACGGAGCGCGTGCCCAGCGTCCGCTCCGTCGCGCTCGGCTACTGGATCGGCGCCGGCTCGCGCGACGAGAAGGAGGAGCGTGCCGGTGTCTCGCACTTCCTCGAGCATCTGCTCTTCAAGGGGTCGTCTCGCTATACAGCCCAGGAGATCGCGGAGACGTTCGACACGCTCGGCGGCGAGCTCAACGCAGCGACGTCGCGCGAGCACACGATGCTGTACGCGCGCGTGACGGACGCGCACGTCGAGACGGCGATCGACGTGATGACGGACATGGTCTTCGCGCCGACGTTCGCGGAGCTCGACTCCGAGCGCGAGGTCGTCCTCGAGGAGATCGCGATGTACGAGGACACGCCGCAGGAGCTCGTGCACGACCTCTTTTCCGAGGCCGTCTTCGGCGACGCGCCGCTCGGGCGGCCGGTGATCGGCACGAGCGAGGTGATCGCGAGCGTCAGCCGGCGCGCGCTCGCCGCATACCACCGCCAGATGTACGTCGGCGGCAACGTCGTTGTGTCCGCGGCCGGGAACCTCGACCACGGCGAGATCGTCCGCCTCATCGAGCGCGCGCAACGGCGCCCGGCGGACGTGCCGCCGAAGGGCGTTCGGGTTCGCAGGCCGCTCGTCGCGCCGCCGCCGCCGAGCCTTCGCTTCCAGCAGAAGGACACGGAGCAGTACCACGTGTGCGTCGGCGCGCCCGGAATCTCGCGCTCCGACCGCCGGCGCTTCGCCGCCTCACTGCTCGACTCGATCCTCGGCGGGTCAGCGTCGTCGCGCCTCTTCCAGGAGATCCGCGAGAAGCGGGGCATGGCCTACGCCGTCTACACGTTCACGTCGCAGTACACGGACACCGGCCTGATCGGCTTCTACGTCGGCACGCGCGAGGAGAACCTGACCCAATGTCTCGAGATCGCCTCGCGCGAGCTCGCGGACGTCGCTGCGGGCAACCTGCGGCCGAACGAGCTCGCGCGCGCGAAGGAGAACCTCAAGGGTCGGATCGTGCTCTCGATGGAGTCGACGTCGAACCGGATGAGTCGTCTCGGCAAGTCGCTGATCACCGATACCGAGCTGCTCTCGCTCGACCGCCTGATCGCCGAGATCGACGCCGTCGACGAGGACGCGGTGACCGAACTCGCGGCTGTCCTGCTCGAGCCGGAAGGGCTCTCGGCGTCGGGCATCGGCGGGGACGAGGACGTGTTCGCGGCAGCAGTGGCGAACGTGAATCCCGCGCTCGTCCGCCGCGCTGCGGCGTGAAGATCTGCCTCTACGGCCGCGGCGGCAAGGTCGGGCGCGTGCTCGCTCCGGCGCTCGAGGAAGCGGGGCACGAGCTGGTCGAGCTCGCTGAAGCGGACGCTGCGATCGACTTCACCGCGCCGGACGCCGTCGTGCCGAACATGCTTGCCGCGCTCGATGCGGGAGTGCCCTGCGTGATCGGCACGAGCGGCGCCGACCTGGCGCCGGTCGACGAGCGTGCGCGCGCGCGCGGCCTCCCCGTCCTGTTCGCGCCGAACTTCGCGATCGGCGCCGTGCTGATGATGCGACTCGCCGCCGAGGCCGCGAAGTTCCTGCCGCGCGCCGAGATCGTCGAGCTGCACAACGAGGCGAAGAAGGACGCGCCGTCGGGCACCGCGCGCGCCACAGCGGAGTTGCTCGGCGGCGACACGCCGATCCACTCCGTGCGGCTCCCCGGGCTCGTCGCGCATCAGGAGGTGCTGCTCGCCGGCGTGGGGCAGCTGCTGACGATCCGGCACGACGCGTACTCGCGCGCGGCCTACGTGCCGGGAGTGCTGCTCGCGCTCGAGAAGCTGCGCGGGCTCCCGCCGGGCCTGACGGTCGGCCTCGACGCCGATCCTTTGAGCACCGCGCGGCTCGAGACGTTCGCCGACGGCGTCTTCGCGATCGCCGCGACGCTCCTCATCCTGAACGTCGAGGTGCCGGAGCTCGGCGAGCACAGCCTCGCGCACGAGCTCGCGAAGCTGTGGCCCGCGTACGTCGGCTACGCCGTCAGCTTCCTGACGATCGGGATCATCTGGGTCAACCACCACACCGTCCTGAGGCAGCTGCGCGGCATCGACCGGACGTTCCTGTTCATCAACGTCTTCTTCCTGCTCTGCATCGCGTTCATCCCGTTCCCGACGAGGCTGCTCGCGACGTACGTCCGCACCGACAACGGCGAGGCGGCCGCGGTCGCCTACGGCGTGACGCTGACGGTGACCGCGATCTTCTTCAACCTCATGTGGCGGTACGCGATCGGCGGCGGCGGTCGGCTTCTCCGTCCCGACGCGGACCGGCGGGAGGTCGACGGGATCACGCGAAGCTATCGTCCGGGCGTGCCGATGTACGCGGGCGCAACGGTTGTCGGCGTGTTCCAGGCGGAGGTCGGGGCAGCCCTGTTCGCGGGGATCGCGCTCTTCTACGTGCTCTCGAGCTCGGTGTTCGGCCGCGACGAGGGCGTCGTCCCGTGACGATCGACCTCGGCGTCGACGTCCGGGGGCTCAGCGGGAAGGAGGTGCTCGGGCACCGCGACGAGATCGGCGAGATCTGGCCCGACGCCTCGCGTTCCCGCATCGACGAGATCCTGCCGCGCCACGTGGCACGGGAGGGCTTCCGCTTCTTCGGCGCCTTCGTCGACGAGCGGCTCGCCGGCTTCGTCTACGGCTATCTCGGTGCGCCGGGACAGTGGTGGCACGACCGCGTCGCCGCCGCGCTCGGTCCGGAGGGGACGGAGCGCTGGCTCGCGCCCGGGCACTTCGAGTTCACCGAGCTGCACGTCCATCCGGAGTTCCGCCGGCGCGGGATCGGCGGCAGGCTCCACGACGCGGTGCTCGACGAGCTCGACTCACCGACGGCGGTGCTCTCGACGCAGACCGACAACGAGCCGGCGCTCGCGCTCTACCGCGGGCACGGCTGGCGGGTGATCGTCCCGTTCCTCGACTTCGGCTCCGGCCGTCCGTTCCTGATCATGGGCAAGGAACTCGGCTGAACGTTGCGAACAGCCGACCGATCTGTCTGGATTAGCGGACTGCGACGTCAAACCGAGGAGGTCCAAGACCCATGGCCGGTGTCCGCCGGGTAACACGCTCGATCCTGCGCTACCTGTACCCGCTCTACGTGCTGCTCATCGTCCTGCAGGTCTACTTCGCCGGCGAAGGCATCTTCGGCGCGCGCGACACGGATTCTCCGATCGAGGACGCGAAGCAGCTCAACCTGCACCGGGACTTCGGCTTCTTCATCGCGCAGCCGGGCGCCTTGCTGCTCCTGATCCTCGCGCTGCTCGCGTGGTTCCCGAACATGCGGCTTCGCGTGCTCTCGATCATCCTGCCGATCCTGCTGTTCGTGCAGGCAATCCTTCCGTCGGGAGGCCGCTGGGTCGCCGCGCTCCACCCCGTGAACGCCTTCATCATTCTCGGGATGCTCGGCTACCTCTCGTGGGTGCTGTGGCGCGGGACGGCCGTCGCGGAGGAGGTGCCGGCTGCAGAAGCGGCCTAGCTCTGCGGCAACGTGGGCGAAGGCCGTCGCCGTCGTTGCCGGGATCGCGGCGGCCGTAGCAGTCAGCGTCTGGGTCGGTGTCGCCTGGAACGCGAGCCGCGTCCCCGGCTCGTACTCGGCGATGGAGCTCGCACCGATGGACTACGGCGGCGCTTCGCCGACCGCGGGCGCCGAGCACGTTCACGGCGTTGCGATCTCCACGCTCGACGGACCCGATGGTCCGCCGGATGTGAGATTCCGGCTCGTGGCGCAGGGGCGTGCCGTCCGGCTGCCGTCGGGACACGCGGTGAGCGCGCTGACGTTCAACGGCCGGTTGCCGGGACCTGAGCTGCACGTTCGCACCGGAGAGCTCGTCGAGGTGACGCTCGTGAACCGCGACGTGGACGAGAACGTCTCGATCCACTGGCACGGCGTCGACGTTCCGAACGCCGAGGACGGCGTCTCAGGTGTGACGCAAGACGCCGTGCCGCGGGGCGGCTCGTACGTCTACCGCTTTCGGATCAACGAGCCCGGGACGTACTGGTACCACTCGCATCAGCACTCGGCGGGTGAGGTCGAGCGCGGGCTCTACGGAGCGCTCGTCGTCACCCCGCGTGAACCGCAGCACGGCGTGGACGTCGTCGCGCTCGCGCACACGATCGGCGGGCGTGCGTTGCTCGGCGCGAGCGACCGCGAGCAGCGGCGACGCGTCGCCACCGGGACGCCGGTGCGCCTGCGGCTCGTCAACTCCGCCAACACGGTGCGCCGGTTCGCGCTCGTCGGCAGCGCGTTCCGCGTCGTCGCGATCGACGCACGCGAGAAGCCCGGCGGTCGGCTGCTGAGCGTCGACACGATCGCCGTCCCGGCCGGCGGCCGCTACGACCTGGCGTTCCGAATGCCGAGCTCGCCGGTGCGTCTCGCCGTTCGCGGCCAGGACGTCGGCCTGGTGCTCGATCCCGGCCGGGGTGTCGTCCCTGAGGCTCAGTTCGGCGCGGACTTCGATCCCGCGACCTATGGCGCTCCCGCGGCGGCGGTGCCGGCGCACTTCGACCGGCACTTCAAAGTCGACCTTGGACGACGCCTCGGCTTCTTCAAGGGAGGCATGCACTTCGGGTGGCAGTGGACGATCAACGGGAAGACGTTTCCGCGCATGCCGATGTACATGCTGCGCCGCGGCGAGACCGTCGAGTTCAGCTTCTCGAACCACTCGCACATCGCGCACCCGATGCACCTCCACGGTCACCACATGCTCGTCTTCGCGCGCGACGGCAGGCGCATCACCCCGTGGTGGTCGGACACGCTCGAGATCGGCAACGGCGATCGTTACGACGTCGCCGTGTTCGCCGAGAATCCCGGCGTCTGGATGTTCCACTGCCACAACCTTCCGCACGCCGCGCACGGGCTCGTCACGCACGTGAGCTACGCGGGAGTCGCGACGCCGTTCGAGATGGGATCCGACAGCGGCAACGAGCCGGAATGAAGCTCGAGGTCGTCGACGGCGACATCGCGGCGCTCGACGTCGACGCGGTCGCGAACGCCGCGAACGACCACCTGTGGATGGGTGCCGGAGTTGCGGGCGCGCTCAAGCGTGCGGGCGGGGAGGAGATCGAGCGCGAGGCGATCGCGAAGGGGCCGATCGGCGTCGGCGAAGCCGTGGCGACCGGCGCGGGTCGGCTGCCCGCGCGGTGGGTCATCCACGGCGCGGTGATGGGACAGGACCTACGCACGAACGCGGAGCTCGTCGAGCGGACGACGCGGAGCGTGTTGCGCGTCGCGGAGGACCTCGGCGCGGAGTCCCTCGCGTTACCCGCGTTCGGGACGGGCGTCGGCGGCTTCCCGCTCGACGAGTGCGCCGCGCTGATGGTCGGAGCGGTACGCGAGCACGAGCCGCGCACCCTGAGCCGCGTCGTCTTCGCCGTCTTAGGCGCCGAGGCGAAGCACGCCTTCGAGCAGGTGCTCGGGTCCTGAACGGCCGTGGCTCCTCCTCACATGGCTGGTGGCTGATACCAACACGGGCATGTGACAACTTTGTGCCGTAACTCAGCAGGACGGCTTCCGTCGAGAGAACGTCTACGTGGCCAGAGGAGCCATCCTGGGTGGCAGCCACCATCGCGGGCGTGTGTCGTGGCTGTGACGCAAGGCGCACGAGCGGGAGTCGCGGCCGCAGCGTCGAAGCGTAGAATCACGTGATCCTCGGCGAAGTCCTCACCGCGATCGCGACGCCGTTCCGCGCCGACGGCAGCGTCGACCTCGACCGCTTCCGCGAGCTCGCGACCTTCCTCGTCGACAACGGCTCGGACGGGATTGTCGTCTGCGGCACGACCGGCGAGTCGCCGACGCTCTCCGACGACGAGAAGTTCGCGCTCTGGGAGACGGCCGTCGACCTGCTGAACGGTCGCGCCACCGTCGTCGCCGGCACCGGCACGTACGACACCGCGCACTCGATCCACCTGACGAAGAAGGCGACGGAGATCGGCGTCGACGCCCTCCTCGTCGTGACGCCGTACTACAACAAGCCGCCGCAGCGCGGGATCGTCGAGCACTTCAAGGCGATCGCTGCCGAGAGCGACTTGCCGATCGTCGTCTACAACATCCCGAGCCGCGTCGTCGTCAACATCGAGCCCGAGACGATCGAGCAGCTCGCCGACATCCCGACCGTTCGCGCCGTCAAGCAGGCGCACGACGACCTCGACGAGGCCGCGCAGATTCCGGGCTTCGGCCTCGACCTCTACGCGGGCGACGACTATCTGATCTACCCGTTCCTCGAGCTCGGCGGCATCGGCGGTGTCTGCGTTCACACACACGTCGCCGGTCCGCAGGTGAAGGAGATGGTCACCACCTATCGCAACGGGGACGCCGCCCGCGCGAAGGAGATCGACGAGTCGCTCCGCCCGGCCTACGAGCTGCTCAAGGTCGTCGGCAATCCCATCGCGATCAAGGCCGCGCTGAACCTGCTCGGGCACGACGTCGGCGGCCTGCGCCTGCCCCTCGTCGACGCGACCGAGGAGGAGACGGAGCGCATCCGCTCCTGCCTCGAGCGGCTCGGCGCTCTCGTCGCCGCGTAGACACATGACGCGCCTGGCGGTTGCGGCTCTCGCCGTTGCGCTCGGCGCACAGGCTGCCCACGCGTCGTCCCCGCGGGCGTTCGCGTTCGGCCGGAGCGGCGGCAACATCGCGCCCTTCACCGTCATGATCTCGCCAACCGGACGCGTCACGGCGCAGGGATCCGTGAGGCTGGCGCGGCCGCGTCTCACGCTGACTCAGGACGCGGTGCACGGCCTCGTCGACCTCGCGAAGACCGAAGGCTTCTTCCGCATGCCGGCCACAACGGTGTGCAGAGGAACGCTGCCAGACTTCGCCGGCTCCTTCGTCACGGTTGGATCGAAGCGGGTCACCGTCCGCGGCAGCTGCAACCGCCGCTTCTCGGAGCTGTACGCCGTGCTCGCGGCCGTCGCCGGCGTGCAGTAACCGAGCGCGCGCTACTCTCCCGTCACGGCGACGACGGAGAGTGACGCCTCCCGAGCCGTCGGCCGGCCCGCCGTCACGGGGCCCAACGAGGCCGAGTGACGCTACGTCACAAGGCGAAGTGCGGTGGCACCGCGGGACCGCCTCCCGCCCGCACCCCCAGGCGAGTCGTCGAAGGGAGGTGCCTCAGATGAAACGGATCCTCACGAACGAGCTGGCTGCTCACGCGGGAGAGCGCGTGCTGCTCCAGGGCTGGCTCCACCGCAGGCGCGACCTGTCGCGCGTGTCGTTCCTCGTCCTGCGCGATCGCGCGGGCCTGGCGCAGGTCGTCCTCGAGCAGGCGCGCGAGCTGTTGCCGGAGACCGTCCTCGAGATCGAGGGCCTCGCCGTCGCGAACGAACAGGCGCCCGGCGGGGTGGAGGTCCACGAACCGGTCATCCGCGTCCTGGCCGAGCCGGCCGCCGCGCCGCCCGTCGAGCTGCACCGGCCGGAGCCGCGGGAGTCGTTGCCGGTGCGTCTCGATGCGGCGCCGGTCGCGCTTCGCCATCCGGTCGTCCGCGAGCGGTTCCGTCTCGCAGCACGGGCGGTCGCGGCGTTCCGCAGCACGCTCGACGCAGGCGGCTTCACCGAGATCCAGACTCCGAAGATCGTCGCGACCGCGACCGAAGGCGGCGCCAACCTCTTCCGCGTCGACTACTTCGGAAGGGACGCGTTCCTCGCGCAGAGCCCGCAGTTCTTCAAGCAGACGCTGGTGGGCGTGTTCGAACGCGTCTACGAGGTCGGGCCGGTGTTCCGAGCCGAGCCGCACGAGACGGGACGGCATCTCGCCGAGTACGTGTCGCTCGACGCCGAGCTCGGCTTCATCGACGACCACCGCGACGTAATGGACGTCGTGCGAACAGCCGTCGTCGCGATGATCGAAGCGGTCGGCGAGCGAGCGCCCGACGAGGTCCCCGTCGTGCGGTTCGAGGAGGTGCGAACCGGCGACGAGCCCGATCTCTCACCGGCGGACGAGCGCCGCATCTGCGCGGAGCACGGCGAGCTCGTCTTCGTCGAGGGCTTCCCCACATGGAAGCGGCCTTTCTACACGCATCCAGACCCGGAGCGTCCGGAGTGGTCGCGCGGCTTCGACCTCCTCTACCGCGGGCTCGAGATCGTGACCGGCGGCCAGCGCCTGCATCGGTACGAGGATTACCTCGCGGCGCTCGCGGCGCGCGACATGGACGTGGCGCCTTTCGCGTCGTACCTCGACGCGTTCCGCTACGGGATGCCGCCGCACGGCGGCTTCGCCCTCGGCCTCGAGCGCTTCGTGGCCCAGGCGGTCGGCGTCTCGAACGTCCGCGAGACGACGCTCTTCCCGCGTGACCGTAACCGCCTGGTGCCATGATGGGGCCGTGAGCATTCGCATCATCCCGCTCGGCGGCCTCGGCGAGGTCGGCAAGAACATGACCGTCTACGAGGCCGCCGGCGAGGCGATCGTCGTCGACGCCGGGCTCGCGTTTCCGCGCGACGAGCACCTCGGCGTCGACCTCGTGCTCCCGGAGATGTCGTACCTCGCGGACCGGCCGGCGGGCGTGCGCGCGGTCGTGCTGACGCACGGCCACGAGGATCACGTCGGCGCGCTGCCGTACCTGCTGCGCGTCGCGAAGGTGCGCGAGATCTGGGCGACGCGGCTCACGCTCGGGCTGATCAAGTCGAAGCTCGACGAGCACGGCCTGCTGCGCGCTGTTGACCTCCGCGAGGCCGACGTCGGCAAGCCCGTCGACATCGGGCCCTTCCGCGTCGAGTTCGTGCGCATGGCGCACTCGATCCCCGATTCGGCCGCGCTCGCGATCGAGGCCGAGGGAAAGCTGATCGTGCACACCGGCGACTACAAGCTCGACCACACGCCCGTCGACGGGCAGAAGACCGACGTCGGCCGGCTCGCCGAGCTCGGCAACCAAGGCGTCGACCTCATGCTCGGCGACTCGACGAACGCCGAGCGCCCCGGCGTGACGCCGTCGGAGCGAGTCGTCGGCGAGGCGTTCCGCCAGATCTTCCCGCTGCGCACCGGTCGCATCCTCGTGTCGTCGTTCGCGTCGAACGTGCATCGGATGCAGCAGGCGATCGACGTTGCCGTCGACCACGGCAGGAAGGTCGCGATCGTCGGCCGCTCGATGCGCAAGAACGCGAATATCGCGCGGAACCTCGGCTTCATGGAGGTGCCGGACGGAGTGCTCCTCAAGCCTGATGAGCTGCAGGAGCTCCCGCCGAACCAGCAGCTGATCCTCTGCACGGGCAGCCAGGGCGAGCCGATGTCGGCGATGACGCGCATCGCATATCACGACCACCCTGCGGTGAGCGTCGAGCGCGGCGACACCGTGATCATCTCGGCGAAGCCGGTTCCGGGGAACGAGCTGCGCGTCCACGACGCGATCAACCGCCTCGCGCAGGCGGGCGCGGAGGTGCTCCACCAGGAGATCGCGCCGGTGCACGTTTCGGGGCACGGCAACGCGGAAGAGTTGCGCACCATCATCTCGCTGCTCAGACCCAAGGCCGTGATGCCGGTGCACGGCGAGTTCCGGATGCAGGCCGCGCACGCGCAGCTCGCGCGCGACGCGGGCGTCCCGTCGTCGCAGATCATCCTCGCCGAGAACGGAACGGTCGTCGAGCTCGGGGACGGCGGACCACGCGTCGTCGACCAGATCCAGGCGGGCGTGACGCTCGTCGACGGGCTCGGCGTCGGCGACGTGCAAGACGTCGCGCTGCGCGACCGCCGCAAGCTCTCGGAAGACGGCGTCCTGATCATCGTCGCGACGCTCGCGCCGGAGGACGGGACGACCGCGCGGCCGGAGCTGATCGCCCGCGGCTTCACGGGTGCGGACGAGCTGCTCGAAGAGACGCGCGACGAGGCGGCGCGCGTGCTGGAGGAGCTGCTCTCGACCGACGTCTCGGAGATCAAGCTGCTCCAGGAGCACCTGCATGACTCGGTCGGGCAGTTGATCTACGACAGAACGCGCCGGCGGCCGATGATCCTTCCGGTGATCGTGGAGGTATGAGCACACTCGGACTACAGGAGACGCGCGGCGGCTGGCCCGAGGCGATCGCGGACAACGCGGCGGAGATTCGCTCCGCTGCGAGGCTCATCGGTCAGCTGCGTGCGTGCGAAGCGGCCGCACTCGCGTTCTGCCGGCTGCTGGAGCGGTGGAACCGGGGCGACGCGCATCCGTCGACTCCCGGCGGACGCGACGCAGCCTTGCGCCACGCCGCCGACCGCATCGAGACCGCGCTGACGGGTCTCGAGGCGCCGCTGTCGCGCTACCTCATGGAGCTCGAGCCCGCGGTCGCCGAGGGCGGAACGTGGTACTCGCAACCGTCGATCGCCGAGCTCCTGGACTGGGGACCGGTGCTGCGTCGCGCGGGAGTCCCCGCGTGCCCGAACCGGGTTGCGAAGACGTACCTCGAGCTGGCCGTGCTCGTGCGCGCGCTGGAAGGCCTCAGCGATGCGGTGCGAATGCGCCTGACGCCGGACCGCTCGTCGCTCTGGGCCGGCCTGTTCGATCTCCGCGAGAACCTGCTCGGCCGTACGCTCGAAGACCTGCGCGCGCTCGCAGCCTAGGCGCCCTCCGCGTGCCAGACGCTGCTCGGAGTCGCTTGCTCTTCGTTCGAAGCTGCACGGCGAGGCACGCCGAAGCAGCCGTATAACTCGAGCACCTACCGGGCGAAAGCCGTTCGCGCAGTCGAGGACCCTCACGCTAGTAGCGTTCGATGCCTCAACAACGGCACGCGAGAGGGCCGAGGCACATGGCTGACAGGAAGGTTTGGTTCATCACTGGCGCAGGTCGCGGTATGGGCGTTGACATCGCTCAGGCCGCCATTGCCGCGGGACAGTTCGTGGTCGCGACCGGCCGGGATCCCAACGCCGTGGCCAAAGCCGTCGGAGAATCCGGCGACCTACTCGTCGTCGAACTCGACATCACGAGCCTCACGTCGGCAGAGGCAGCGGTCCGAGCCGCCTGCGACCGGTTCGGCCGCATCGACGTGCTCGTGAACAATGCGGGCAACTTCTTCGCCGGTTTCTTCGAGGAGCTGTCGCCGGAGCAGTTCGAGGCGCAGTTGACGACGAACCTTCTCGGCCCGTTGAACGTGACTCGTGCCGTACTTCCAGTGATGCGAAAGCAACGCTCGGGCCACGTCGTCACGATCTCCTCGACCGCGGGCGTTGCATCGCTCGCCGTCGACGAGGCTTGATCGGCCGGGAGCTATCGGTGGGGCGACACACGCTCAGGCGCGAACAGTGGCCCAGCCGCTCGGGTTGGCCCGTGGGGCGCCCGGCAGAGTGACGGCGTGACGAAGACCCAGTACTACACGGCAACGAGCCTCGACGGGTACATCGCGGACGAGCACAATTCTCTCGATTGGCTCTTCGAGGTCGATCGCTCGGCGGGTGATGACGACTCGTTTACGCGCTTCTTCGCCGAGGTGGGCGCGATGGCGATGGGAGCGACGACCTATGCGTGGGCGCTCGACCACGACCGGCTGCTCGATCATCCTGAGAAGTGGCATGCCTACTACGGGGAGACGCCGTGCTGGGTCTTCACGCATCGGACACCGTCGCCGGTTCCGGGTGCGGACATCCGGTTCGTCCAGGGAGACGTTCGTCCGGTGCACAGGGAGATGACGCAGGCGGCGGGGGACAGAAACGTCTGGCTCGTCGGTGGCGGCGAGCTGGTCGGGCAGTTCGCCGACTGCAGCCTGTTGGACGAGGTTCTCGTCGGCATCGCGCCGGTGACACTCGGTGGTGGAGCTCCGCTGCTGCCCCGTCGGTTGACGGCGGCCGACCTGGAGCTCGTCGACGTTGCCCGCGACAAGCAGTTCGTGCGGCTCAGCTACCGGCTGCGGGGCTGAGGCTCCGCGGCGACGGTCGGAGCGCGCGCTCAGGGACCGAGTAAGCGAAGCCTCAGTCCCTGTCTCGTCGCCGGAACTGCCCGCCCCACGACGTCGACACGGGCTCCGCGCCTTGCCGGAGCTGCCATGCAAGCAGGCCCCACACACCGATGATCACCAGCACGAGGACGATCGCGACTATCGCGATGACCATGCGGCGAAGTCTGGATCAGGCCGGCGAGAAGTTCAACATCCGGCGCGTAGCCCAGCGCGCGTGCCCGTTCTAAGGTGTCGTCGTGCTGAGGGGACGCTGCGCGTGCACTGCCGCCGCTTACGAGGTCGCGGACGAGTTCGTCGCCGCGTTCAACTGCCACTGCTCGAACTGCCGTGCGACGACGGGCTCGGCATTCCTGCCCTGGGGCGAGATCGAGCGCGCGAGAAGCTCGAAGTGACGAAGGGTGCGAGTCGCTGATGCTCATCGGCGACACCGACGCGCTCCACGCGATGCGGTGCGGCGAGTGCGGGTCGCTTCTCTGCTGGACGGCGCGCGGCGGAACGCATGTCCGCGTCGCGTATGGATCACTCGTCGACGAGCCGGCGTTGAAGCCGACGGCGCACATCTTCGTCGGTGCCAAGGCTCCGTGGTACGAGATCCTCGACGACCTTCCTCAGCACGACGAGTACTCCTAGCCAACCGTCGAGAAGAAGCGCGTGGAACGGATGACGCGAACGGCACCGACTCTTGCGGACCGGCTCGGGGATCGACTCGTTGCACATCGGCGGAACCCGCTACGCCTTCCCGAGGCGCCCCGGCCGGTGGACGGCAGCGCCCACGCGCGGCTCGTCGCGGCCGCGAGGAGGGGAGAGGTGCTCTTCCACGGGTCGAATGCCCGCACGATCGACGTGTTCGAGCCTCGCGAGCAGCTCACCGCGCACGACCGCCCGGTGCGCGCCGTCTTCGCGACGCCGGATCCGCTCTGGGCGATGTTCTTCGCCGTCACCGACACCGAGCGCGCGATCGGCCGCTGGAACATGTGCCTGCGACCGGAAGAGAGCGGGCTGCCGGCGAGCAGGTACTTCTTCGCGGTGCGCGGCGACCCGCGGACCGTCTGGACGCCCGGCGCGGTCTACGTGCTTCCGCGCGCGACCTTCGAGCCGAGCGACGTCGCCGCCGAGTGGATAAGCCTCGATCCCGTCGTGCCGCTCGAGGTGGTGCCGGTCACACGAGCCGACTTCCCGTTCGCACGACGAGTGTTCCGTTTCGAGCATCCGGAGTCGGACTGGCGGCGACTCGGACGACTCGCCGCGAGCGGCATGGACGACGCTGTTCGCACGCTGAGCCGCCGGGCGGGCAGCTTCCTCTAGCGGCCGATCAACTCCCGGAACGCGGGCTCGTCGCGGATCGGGTCGAAGTCGGAGTCGTTCTTCGCCATGTCGAGACAGCCGTCCCACATGCCGGCCGCCCGGCGAAGGTGCCCGACCGCGTCGGCCGTTCGGCCGGCGAGGCTCTCGCAGCACGCCGTGTTGTAGTAGAGGAACGCCTGCTCGGGATGGGCGTCGATGAGCTCGCGTCCCCTGTCGGCCGCCTCGGCGTAGTTGCCGGCCTCGTAGAGCGGTCGCACCGGGTCCCACAGCTCGGGCGCGTAGCGCTGGACCGAGTCGGGAAGGTGCACCCACGGGTGACGCCGCGAGTCGTATCCCGACTCCGTCGGCGGCGGGAACGACGGGTCGGCAAACGAGCCGACCGAGACCACGACGAGGTCCGGCTCGGACGGCTCGGTGTAGAAGACCTGCGAGCCGCATTCGGGACAGAAGTGGAAGACGTGTTCCTTCCGGTCGGCCTCGTCCGAGATGCGCGAGTAGTCGTGGAAGCGGCCGCTGACCTCCACCTGGTCCGCCGTGTAGCCCGCCTGCATCCCGAAGGCGCTGCCGGTTCGACGCTGGCACGCGAGGCAGTGGCAGATCGAAACGGCCAGCGGGTCGCCCGAGACCTGCAGACGAAGTTGTCCGCAGTGGCAGCCTGTCTCACGTGTCGCCATCACGACGAAACGTACTGGCGACCGTAGTACCGTGCGCCGACAGATGACGCGCTTCGTCGTCGACTGCGGCGTCGTGTTGCACCTCTCGGCGGAGGAGATCGAGGTCTCCCAGGAGCACGAGCTCCTGGCGTCGACGCCGACGGTCGACGCGCTCACGCGCCCTTCCTAGACCGAGAACGTCTCGAGCTCGCCGCCGCCGACGCGGATCATGTCCGCGCGCGACATCGCAATCGAGTCCGTGTGCGTCCCGGCGTTGAAGTTGACGGTCTCGACCTCGAGCAGGCTGCGGTCGTAGATCGTCCGCAAGCCGAAGAGCCGGCCGAACGGCGGCACCGCTCCCTTCGTCAACCCGGTGGCCTCGCGCAGCTCGTCGTCGTTCGCGAAGCGCGCGCCCTTGCCGCCGACGAGCGGTGCGAGCAGCTTCCAGTCGACCTTGCGATCGGCGGCGAGCACCGCGAGGACGAAACCGCTCTTGCCCTTGACGAGCATCGCCTTCGCGCCGGAGCGAAGCTCCGCACCTCTCACCGCGGCGGCGTCGGCGCTCGTCGTGACGGCGTCGTGGTGCGTGACCCGGAAATCGACGCTTTCTGCCCGCAAAAGCTCCAAGAGCTGTGTGTGGACGGCAGACGGCTGCGTTTCCATGAACTCAGAATATGAGCCAAAGGATCCATTGACTTCGCGCAGCCGACCGCGTTAACTCCCGCCAGTCAGTAACGACGGGGGGGACCGATGTGGGGGCATCGAAGCTCGTTGCTGCGGCGATCACCGGCTTCGGCCGGAAACCATGTCTTTCGCTCCGTGGGGGTCCGTGCTGGCGGCACCTAGCCCACCACAAGGAGGTAACACATGGTCTCCAGAAGACCGTCGGTCTCGGCCGCGCGCCGACTCGCCGCTCTAGCGGCGCTCGTCGCAGTCGCTTTGCTCGTGCTCGTCTCGGCGTCGCCGGCGCCCGCCGGCACGGCGCCCAACCGGCTCGACGACAACCGCGGCAACTTCGCCGCACAGACGGCGGTGAACGCCTTCGTCTCGCTGCCGCCGATCGACCTGTTCTTCTTCCCGACGCCGTTTCTGCTTCCTCCACCTTTCGGTCCGTTGACGCCTCGCGTCCTCGAGAACGCGAGCATCCACAACGTCTTCTGGGATCCCGACTGGAACGACCACCACTCCAGCGCTTTCTCGACCGACAGCATCGACGCGATGACGCAGAAGCTCGTCGACAGCAACTACTTCGACTTCGCGGGGCAGTACGACGTCGGCCACGCGTCGTTCGACGGCTCGGATACGTCGGGCGGGATCTTGAATCCCTGCTCGAGCGACCCGGGGTCGACGACGAACTTCGTCTCCATCCTGGCGTTCATCGAGTGCGAGACGTCGTTGGCGCCGACGGGAGTGCCGTCGCCGACCGCGGGACCCTTCGGCGGCAACGATCTCTACGTCGTGTACCTGCCGAAGGGGACGACGATCGACAACTTCGGCATCAACCACAGCTGCGACGGCTTCGGCGCCTACCACTTCATGGGGACGACGATCACGCTGCTCGGTGGCGCGCAGGTCACCTTCGCGGCGATCCCGCTCGACTGTGCGAACGGCGATCCAGACCAGCTCTCGGAGCTCGTGAGCCACGAGGTGATCGAGGCGGCTACGGATCCGAATGTCGTGTTGGGCTGGATCGACAACTCGAAGTTCGACCTCACGAACCTCACGCCGCTCTTCACCGAGGGTGAGGCCGCGGACATCTGCTCGAGCGTCGGCGACGAGCCGACCGATCCCGTTCGGCTCGACAACGGGATCATGGTCGACACGTACTGGTCGAACGCGGACGGCGCTTGCGTTCCGTTCCCGACGGCCGACCTCGAGCTGACGAAGTCGGACAGCCCCGATCCGGTCGCGGCCGGCGAACAGCTCTACTACACGCTCACGGTCACGAACCACGGCCCGAACGACGTGCCCGACGTGAGCGTGATCGACCACCTGCCGTCGAAGGTCGACTTCGTAACCGACGACCGCGGCATCTGCACCGAGGGTCCGACCGGGACGCTGACGTGCAACTTCGGGAAGGTGCTGAACGGCGACAGCTCGACGGTGGTGATCAAGACGCACGTCAAGGCGAACGCCGCGAGTTCCGGCCCGACCGGAATCACGAACTCGGCGGAGGTCTCGAGCGTCAAGGTGATCGATCCGAACACGGACAACAACAGCGACAGCGCATCGACGATCGTCGAGGATCGCGCGGATCTGCGCGTGACGAAGCTCTGCAAGCCCGACGGGCCGATGCTCGCCGGCGACACGGCGAAGTGCACGATCCTCGTCGACAACCTCGGTCCCTCCGACGCACGCAGCGTCGTCCTGACCGACACGAACGTCAGCAACGGCTCCTTCACGATCCTCGGCGCGAACGCCAGTCCCGGCGGCGCGTGTCCCACCGCGGGAGGTGTCGTCACGTGCGACCTCGGCACCGAGCCGGCGGGCGGGCGGACGACGATCGTGGTCACGTTCACGGCGACGGAGGCGCAGGACGTCAACGACTGCGCCAGCGTCTCGAGCGACACGCCCGATCCGAACCACGCGAACGACGAGGCGTGCGACGGCGTCAGCATCCTCGCCGTCTCGGATCTGAGCCTCACGAAGAGTGACGCGCCGGATCCGCTCGTGGCAGGCACGAACATCACGTACACGCTCACGGTGCACAACGGCGGCCCGTCGACGGCGACGAGCGTCGTGATCCAGGACCTCCTGCCGAGCGTCGTGACCGTCGTCTCGGTGAGCAGCGTGGGAGGGACCTGCGTGCCGGGCGTGCCGGGCGACCCGGCGCATCCGACGCGATGCACCTACGGGACGCTCGCGCCCTCGGCGACGAGAACGATGACGCTCGTCGTGAGCGTCAACCCCGGCGACAACAGGGTCGTGACGAACGAGGCGACCGTCTCGAGCCCAGTGCTCGATCCCGACCTGTCGAACAACACCGCGAGCGCGACGACGTCGGTGCAGGTCGCGGACGTCGGCATCCAGACCACGTCCGACGCCGACACCTACAAGGCCTCGGCGCAGATCACGTACACGCTCACGGTGATCAACAACGGGCCCGGCAACGCCTCGAACGTCGTCGTCACCGATCCGCTGCCGCTGAGCGCGAACGACCGGGTCGCGATCCTCGACCCGGCGTGCACGCTCACCGGGTTCACGGCGACCTGCAACCTCGGGACGATGGCTCCGCTGTCGATCCGGACGCTGACCATCGCGATCGTCCCGAAGGGCAAGACGGGCTACATCACGAACACGGCGACCGTGGCGAGCACGACGTTCGACCCGTTCGCGTCGAACAACTCGTCGACGAAGGTCGTCCTTTCCGGGAGCCCACCCAAGCCGTAGGATCCCGGCTTTCGCCAACTCCGAAGGGGGCCGCTCGCGCGGCCCCCTTCCGTTGAAGGGGGACTGATTCGATGAGCGGTTACGCGATCGTGCGGCTGGACGACATCGACGAGATCACGGACGGCCGCGAGCCCTGGCGGCCCGTGCGGCACACGCTCGGGATCCGGGCGTTCGGCGTCAGCACGTGGACGGGCAAGGAGGCCGGCGACCGGATCATCAACGAGCACGACGAGGCCGACGACGAGCAGGAAGAGCTCTACTTCGTGTCGCAGGGTCGCGCGGTGTTCGAGATCGACGGCGAACGGCACGACGCGGCCGCAGGCACGTTCGTCTTCGTCAAGCCGGGCGTGAAGCGGACGGCGTTCGCCGAGGAGCCGGGTACGACGCTCGTCGCGGTGGGCGCCGTTCCCGGGAAGGCGTTCGAGCCGCACGGCTACGACGTGTGGGCGCCGCTCAAGCCGCTGTACGACGCCGGCGACTACGCCGGCGTGGCCGATGCGGGGCGCGCGTCGATCGAGGCCGCCGAGTACCCGGACGCGATGTACAACCTCGCCTGTTGCGAGAGCCTCGCCGGGCGCAAGGAGGACGCGCTCAGGCATCTCCGCCGCTCGATCGAGCTCTCGGAGCGCTTCCGCTCGTTCGCGAGGAGCGACTCCGACTTCGAGTCGATCCGCGAGGAGCCGGCCTTCAAGGAGATCGTCGGCACGTCGTGAGCCGAGGGCCTCGCCACCGTCATGGGCGGCCGGTGGGGCGGTTCGGCAGCGGGTAGTCGAGCTCCGAGATCGGCATGTCGTTCCTTCCTGGAGGGTTCCGGGCGACGCCTGCGAATCTGACGGACGCCGGCCTCTCGTTCGAGGGGCCGCACCGCCCGATGCGTGGCGGAAATCCGCCAGGCGCCTGAGCCGGCGCCGCAGGAGTCCGCGCCGGCGCGCAGAAGGGTCGCCGCGTGGCGGCCCGGAAGAAGAAGCGCGGCCTCAGGCCTCGCATACCCTCGCGCGTGAAGCGCCGCACGAGCGCGAAGCCGAAGCGCGGCCGTCCGCACGGTCATCACTCCGAGCTCTGGGGCCTCGGGCTCGTCGCCCTCGGGCTCTTTCTCGCGGTCGTTCTCTACGGCGGCTGGAACGGAGGTCTCGTCGGCGGGCCCGCCGCGGACGCCGTGCACGGGCTCGTCGGCGTGGCCGCGTACGTCGTCCCGCTCGCGCTGCTCGGCGTCGGCGGGCTCATGGTCGCGCGGAGCGAGCTCGTGGACTTTCGGCCGTTTCGCATCGGGCTCATCGTGCTCGCCTTCGGGCTCCTGACGACGCTCGGCTCCGCGCACGGCGGCTTTCTCGGCGACGTCTTCGGCGGCGGGCTGCACAAGCTTCTCGGCCCGGGCGCCGCGATCGTCGGCGGCCTCGCGCTCGTCATCGGCACGCTGCTCCTCACCGGCGCCTCCGTCGGTGCGCTCGTCCGCCGCTCGCACCAGGCCGTGCGCCGCGCGGCGAAGCGGAGGCCGCGTCCGGCCGCCGCAGCGCGCGCCTCGGCGCCGAAGCCGAAGCTCAAGGTCGCGACGAAGCCGCCGCTCGACGCCGTCGAGGCGTTCCCGGACGTCGTCGGCGGCGATCCGCAGCCGCTGCTCGTCCAGCCCGAGCACCTCGACGAGGATCCGCCGACGCTGTTCGACGTCAAGGACCTGAGCGAGGATCGCCCCGAGTACGTCCTGCCCGACCGAAGCCTGCTCCACAGGTCACAGTCGAACGGCAAGGCGGATCCCGCCGCAGCCGACCGGATCGGCGAGGCACTCGTCCAGACGCTCGAGCACTTCGGCATCGACGCGACGCTCGTCGGCCGCATCGCCGGCCCGCGCGTGACGCGCTACGAGCTGCAGCTCGCGCCCGGCACGAAGGTCTCGAAGGTCGCCGCGCTGAAGGACGACCTGAGCTACGCGCTCGCCACGACCGAGATCCGCATCCTCGCGCCGATTCCCGGCAAGCAGGCGGTCGGCGTCGAGGTCCCGAACCTGTCGCCGAACCTCGTCACGCTCGGCGACATCTACGACGACCTGCCGCAGACCGCGTCGCCGCTCTCCGTCTGGCTCGGCAAGGACATCTCCGGCAATGCGGTGTGGACCGACCTCGCACGGATGCCGCACATCCTCATCGCCGGCACGACCGGCTCGGGGAAGTCCGGCTGCATCAACACGATCCTCACGTCGATCCTGCTTCGCGCGACGCCCGACGAGGTGCGGATGATCCTCGTCGACCCCAAGCGGATCGAGCTCGGCTACTACGAGTCGATCCCGCACCTGCTGACGCCCGTCGTCTCGTCGCCGAAGCAGGCCGCGGCCGCGCTCGCGAACGTCGTCGCGGAGATGGAGCGCCGCTACGAGAAGATGTCGATCCTCCGCTCGCGCAGCCTCAGCGAGGCCAACCGCGCCCTGCGCGCGCGCGGCGAGCCGGCAATGCCGTACCTGCTCGTCGTCATCGACGAGCTCGCGGACCTGATGATGATCTCGCCGCAGGACGTGGAGGACGCGATCATCCGCCTCGCGCAGAAGTCGCGCGCCGTCGGCATCCACCTCGTGCTCGCGACGCAGCGGCCGTCGGTCGACGTGATCACCGGAATGATCAAGGCGAACGTCCCGTCGCGCATCGCGTTCGCGGTGTCGTCGCAGACGGACTCGCGCGTGATCCTCGACGGGAACGGCGCCGAGTCGCTCCTCGGCCAGGGCGACATGCTCTTCAAGCCGCTCGGCACGTCGCGGCTGCAGCGTTTGCAAGGAGCCTACGTAACCGAAGAGGAGGTCTCGCTCGTCGTCGAGCAGGCACGTGCGCAGAGGCCGCAGGAGCTCGACGAGTCGCTCCTCGTGCCGCCCGAGGTGGAGCCGTCCGAAGACGACGTCGCAGACGGCGAGTTCGACCCCGACGAGGATCCGCTGCTCGAGCGCGCGATCGAGATCGTCGTCCAGACGCAGACGGCGTCCGTCTCGCTGTTGCAGCGCCGTTTGCGGGTCGGCTACACGCGCGCGGGGCGCCTGATCGACATGCTGGAGCGCCGCGGGATCATCTCCGGATATGAAGGATCGAAGCCCCGTCGCGTGCTCGTGGACGAGCGCGTCCTCGCCGAGATCGGCGATCAGACCTGAAGGCCCGGAGCGGGTTCGTAAAACGCTTTGTGAATGATCTGTTTGTGCCTAGACCCGTGTCCTAACAGCGGGTTAGGATCGGGCGTCTTATCGTTTAGGGACCGCACCATTTACCTTTAGGAGGGCTTAGTGAAGTTCACCCGCACAGGCATCGCTGCGCTTGCGGTGCTCGTCATCGCGGCGACTGCGCTCGTGCTGACATCAATCGGCTCGGCCAAGCCGGCCAAGACCGCGGCGACGCCGTTCAAGATGGCGATCGTCACCGACATCGGCAGCCTTCAGGACCGCTCGTTCAACCAGCTCGCGAACGAGGGTCGGAAGAAGATCGGCAAGAAGCTCGGAATCGCGACGCGCGTCTACGAGACGCACTCGGAGTCCGAGCGCATCCCGAACATGCTCGCTGCGAGCAAGGCCGGCTACAACATGATCTTCGCGGTCGGCTTCCTCAACTACACGGCGCTCAACGCTGTCGCGCCGAAGTTCCCGGCGCTTCGCTATGCCGGGGTCGATGAGCCGTACGTCCTCTTCAGCAAGAAGCCGAAGAACGCGGCCGGCATCGTCTTCGCCGAGCAGGAAGGCGGCTACCTGGTCGGCTACCTCGCCGGTCTGGAGGCGAAGAAGGAGGGCTTCGACACGATCAGCGCCGTCGGAGCGAACAACGTGCCCGCGATCGTGCATTACATCAGCGGCTACATCCAGGGCGCGAAGAAGGCGAACCCGGGCATCAAGGTGCTGGCCAACTACGCCAACGATCCGACCTTCAACGATCAGGCGAAGTGCCACGAGACTGCGCTGAACCAGATCAACCAGGGCTCGCACGTCGTCTTCCAGGTCGCCGGCGGCTGTGGCCTCGGCGCGTTGCAGGCGGCGAAGGAGAACAAGGTCTGGGGCATCGGCGTCGACGCCGACCAGCGCTACCTCGGTCCGCACATCATGACCAGCGCACTGAAGAAGGTCGACAAGGCCGTCGAGGACCTGACCACCCTCGCGAAGCAGGGCAAGCTGAAGACGGGTAAGGACTACGTGTTCAGCCTCAAGAACGGCGGCATGGGTCTCGGCTCGATCAGCCCGAAGATCCCGAAGGCGTACGTGACCAAGACCACCGCGATCGCAAAGCAGATCGCAAGCGGCAAGATCAAGGTCAAGGCGCAGGTCAAGTTCTAGACAAGTCGGTTCACGGGGGTGGGTTCCGCCCACCCCCGTAGAATCGCCCGCGATGGCTGAGGGCCCGGCTCCCGTCCTCGAACTGCGGGGAATCACCAAGGTCTTCCCCGGCACCGTCGCCAACGACCACATCGATCTCGACCTCCGCCGCGGCGAGGTGCACGCCTTGCTCGGGGAGAACGGCGCCGGCAAGACGACGCTGATGAACATCCTTTACGGGCTCTCGAAGCCCGACGAGGGTGAGATCTTCCTCAACGGCGAGCGCATCACCTTCAGCTCGCCGAAGGAGGCGATCGAGCGCGGGATCGGCATGGTGCACCAGCACTTCATGCTCATCCCGGTGATGACGGTCGCCGAGAACATCGTGCTCGGGATCGAGCCGAGCGCCAAGGGCTTTCTCGACTACGACTCCGCACGCGAGCGCGTGCGCGAGCTGGCGCGAACCTTCGGTTTTCACATCGATCCGGACGCGCGGATCGAGGACATCGGCGTCGGCCAGCAGCAACGGGTCGAGATCCTGAAGGCGCTCTACCGCAACGCGAGCATCCTCATCCTCGACGAACCGACGGCGGTGCTGACACCGCAGGAGGCGAGCGAGTTCTTCGGCATCCTGCAGACGTTGCAGCGCGAGGGCATCTCGATCATCTTCATCAGCCACAAGCTGAACGAGGTGCTGGAGATCGCCGACCGTGTCACGGTGCTGCGGCGCGGCAAGAAGATCGAGACCGTGCCGCTCGAGGGGGCGACGCAGGAGTCGCTTGCGCGTGCGATGGTCGGGCGCGAGGTGCTCCTCCGCGTCAAGAAGGAGCCGGCGCACCCGGGAGATGTCCTGCTCGAGGTCGAGGACCTGCACGTGCTCGACGACCGCGGCATCGAGAAGGTGCGCGGCGTCTCGCTTTCGGTGCGCGCCGGCGAGATCGTCGGCATCGCCGGTGTGGACGGCAACGGGCAGACGGAGTTGATCGACGCGATTACGGGTCTGATGAAGATCGAGAGCGGCTCGGTCCGCATCACGGGCGTTGAGCTCCGCCACGCGAGCGCCCGGGACGTCCTCGAGGCCGGAGTGGGGCATATCCCCCAGGACCGGCAGCGGCGCGGCCTCGTGCTCGAGTTCTCGATCGCCGAGAACGTCGCGCTGCACGACTTCCGCAAGTCGCCGAACGCGCGCCTCGGCTGGCTCTATCCGAAGCGGCTGGTCGAGAAGGCGCGCGGGCTGATCCGCGAGTTCGACGTCCGCGGCGGCGGGCCTCAGACGCCGGCCGGGGCGCTGTCAGGCGGCAACCAGCAGAAAGTGATCCTTGCGCGCGAGATCGACCGCGACCCGAAGGTGCTGATCGCCGCCCAGCCGACGCGCGGGCTCGACGTCGGTGCGATCGAGGTCGTCCACGCGCGGCTGATCGAGGAGCGCAACGAGGGCCGAGGCATTCTGCTCGTCTCGCTCGAGCTCGACGAGATCCTGTCGCTTTCCGACCGCATCGTCGTCCTCTTCGAGGGCGAGATCGTGGGCGAGTACTCGTCGGCCGCGACCGAGGAGGAGCTGGGAATCGCAATGACCGGCGGACGGAAAGAGGCCGCAGCGTGACGAAGTTGCGCTGCCAGGAGGGTTCCCCCCGTACGGCCGAGTCAACAGCGAGGGCGGTCGCCTGAGCACGGACGTCCAGCAGCTCGAGCCCGAGCCGCTCGGCGACCCCGAGCCGGGAAGCCTCGTCGCTCGGTACGGCATCCTCCAGAAGGCGGAGGGGTTGATCGCGCCGCTGCTCACGCTCGTCCTCGCGTTCCTGGTCAGCGGTGTCGTCGTACTGCTGACGACGGGCAGTATCGGCGACACGCTGAAGACATACCGCGCGATCTTCCGCGGCGCGGGGCTCGACTGGTTCTTCAACGTGGGGAGCTACTCGATCGGCGTTCCGTTCTCGAGCGCAACCGTCTGGTTCCCATGGAACACGGACGACATCACCTCGCAGGCGGCGTCCAACCTCGAGCAGACCCTGCTGCTGTGGACGGCGCTCGTGCTCACGGGGCTCGCCGTCGCCTTCGCGTTCCGCTGCGGCCTCTTCAACATCGGCGGAAACGGGCAGTACCTCGCCGGCTCGATCGCCGCCGTCCTGATCGCGACCGAACTCCCGAACGTGGTGAACCTGCCGAGCCTGTTGCTGATCCTCGTGTCGGTGTTCGGCGCAATGGTCGCGGGCGCCGCCCTCGCGGGCATCGCGGGCCTCCTCAAGGGCACGGTCGGCGCACACGAGGTGATCACCACGATCATGCTCAACTGGATCGTCGTCTGGGTCGGGTCGTACCTGTTCGACGTCGGCGGTCCACTCCAGACGAACTCGGGTGCGGCCGCGGGCGCGGTTCCGTCCTCGAACGACGTTCCGGACAAGGCGCACCTGCACACGTTCTGGGGTGATCCTCTGCTGCAGGGACTGCATATCGGCTTCTTCGTCTCGATTGCAGCCCTCGTCGTGTACTCGCTCGTGCTTAACCGCACGACGCTCGGCTACGAGGTGCGGGCGGTCGGGCACAACCCGGAGGCCGCCCGCTACGGCGGCATCAACGTCCCACGCAACTACTTCGTCGCCATGGCGATCGCCGGGATGTTCGCCGGCCTCGCCGGAGCTCTCGACATCCTCGGCTGGCAGTACCGCGTCGACATCACGACGATCCAGGGGACGAACATCGGCTTCATCGGCATCGCCGTTGCGCTGCTCGGGCGGAACACGGCCGTCGGAGTCGGGCTCTCGGCGCTCCTGTTCGCGGCACTGCAGACCGGGACGGCGTCGCGGAACCTCGATCCGTCGATCTTCGCCCCGGGCGTCGGCGGCAGTCTCGCCGTGATCATCCAGGGGCTCGTCGTGCTCTTCGTCGGGGCGGACGTGCTCATCCTGATCATGCTCGGCTGGCTGCGGCGCGGCCGCCGGCGTCCGAAACGGTCGCCGGCATGACGTGGCGGATCCCGTGGGGCTCGCGCGCGCTCGGCTTCGCCGCGATTGCCGTCGGCGTCTGCGCGGCGCTCGTCGCGTTGCCGCCCGTCGGCGCGCGGAGTCCCGCGTTTCCGATCGCGATCGGCCTCCTGGCGATCGCACTTGGACTCGCGTTCTGGCTCATTCGCGGCGAGCGGCGGATCGGCTGGTACGCGATCGCGGCGGGAGTCGCTGGACTGCTGATCGGCTACTTTGCGACGCGCTCGAGCACGACGAAGCTCGACACTGTCGTCGTCTGGGGGGCGCTCTTCGCGGCGATGCTGCGGTATGCGACGCCGCTCGCGTTCGCCGCGCTCGGCGGCCTCTTCTCGGAGCGCTCGGGCGTGGTGAACATCGGCCTAGAGGGGATGATGCTCATGGGAGCGTTCTTCGCCGTCTGGGGCTCGGACATCACGGGCTCCTGGGCGCTCGCCGTCCTGATCGCGGTCGGCGCCGGCGGGGCGATGGGCCTCCTGCACGCGGTCTTCTCGATCTCGTTACGCAGCGACCAGATCGTCGGCGGCACGGCGATTAACTTCCTCGCGCTCGGCTTCACGAGCTATCTGTTCTTCAAGCTCTACGGCCAGCAGGGAACGCCGAGCGACCTGTCGACGATCCCCGACGTCCACCTCGGCTTCCTCGGACACGGCTTCATCGGCGACGTCTTCGGCAGCCTCAACCTGATGATCTGGATCGGGATCATCGTCGTCTTCCTGACGTGGATCGTCGTCTTCAAAACGCCCGTCGGGCTGCGGATCCGCGCGTGCGGCGAGCATCCGCGGGCGGCCGACACCGTCGGCATCGACGTGTACGCCGTGCGGTACTCGGCGGTGATCGTGTCGGGCATTCTCGCCGGTGCGGGCGGCGCGTACCTCTCGATCGGGCTCGGCAGCGCGTTCACCGAGAACATGACCGCGGGACGCGGCTTCATCGCGCTCGCCGCGCTCATCTTCGGCGGCTGGCGGCCGTTCGGCGCCGCCGCCGCGTGCCTGCTGTTCGGCTTCTCGAGCGCGCTCGGCGTCAACCTGCAGGCGTACTCGACATCGATCTCGACGCTCTTCACCGCGCTCCCGTACCTCCTCACGCTCGTGGCCGTCGCCGGAGTCATCGGCCGTACGATTCCGCCCGCGGCAGATGGCATTCCCTACAAGAAGCAATAGCCGGGCGAACGCGAGGGCGTGGCTGGCGGTGGTCGTCGGCCTGCTCTCGGTCGCGACGGTGCCCGCGGCGATCGCCGTCACGCATTACCGCGACATCGAGCTGCTGCACGCGGGGTGGGCGGCGATCCCGGCGTTCCTGCTCGGCGTCGCGGCGCTGCTGCTCGCGCGCGCGGCCCGCCGCCGCACGGAGCGAACGATCGGTCGCGTGGGAGGGAGGCGTGTCACGCGCGCCGGACGGTTCCTCGGCGCGCTCGGCGTCTACCTCGCGCTCGCTGCAGCATTGTCGGTAGGCGTGTACGAGCTGCTGAACAGACTTTCCGCGTAGCGGGTCTACACTGAGCCGACGTGTTCGAAATCGGCTCCAGCCTGCGCGAGGCGCGCCTGCGCAAGCGCCTCGACTTTCCGGAGATCGAGAGCGGTACGAAGATCCGCGGCAAGTACCTGCAGGCGCTCGAGGAGGAGCGGTTCGACCTGCTCCCCGGCGACTCGTACATCAAGGGCTTCCTGCGCACCTACGCCGAGTACCTCGGCCTCGACGGCCAGCTCTACGTCGACGAGTTCAACTCGCGGTACGTGGCGCCGGTCGAGGTGCAGTCGATCCGCGCGCGGCGCACCGCGCAGACGAAGCACCGACGGCGTGTGCAGGGCGGCGTGCTCGTCGCCACGCTCCTCGGCATCGCGGTCATCACGGCCCTCGTAATCGTCGCGTGGACTGCCGGCTCTCCGTCCGACGAGCCGGTCGCCGGCATCTCCACCGACACGACGCCGAAGCCCAAGCCGAAGCACCACAAGAAGCCGGCGCACAATCCGAAGCTCGCGCGCGTGACTCTGCGCGCCGTTCACGGCAACGCGCTGCTCCTAGCCGTGCGGAGCGGCGGGCCGACCGGACGGATCCTTCTGCAGGGCAAGGAGCTCTCCGCCGGCGAGACGAAGCACTTCACGCGCCAGCGGCTCTGGATCAACACCGGCACGCCCGGCAATTTGCGCATCGTCGTCAACGGCCGGCGCGTCACGTACCCCGGCGGCAAGCCGCAGGCGTTCGTCGTCACGGCGCGCGGCATCTTTCCGTCTGCGTAGCGCTCTCGTCATAACGGGCAGTGAGCTCGTGCGCGGCGACCGCACGGACCGCAACGGGCCCTTCCTCGCGCGCGAGCTCGTCCGCCTAGGGCTCGAGCCCGCGTCGATCACGATCGTCGGCGACGACGAACGGGAGCTCGAGGCCGCGTTCGACGTCGGTCTGCAGGCGGACCTCTGCGTCGTTTCGGGCGGACTCGGGCCGACGCACGACGATCGCACCGTGGAGCTCGTCGCGCGCGCCGCCGGCCTCTCGTTGCACGTGGACGAGGTGCTGCGGGCCCACATCGGCGAGATCTCGCGTGCGGTCGCGGCCCGGCTGAAGCGACCGTACGCGGACTTCGAAGCGGGGGTGCGCAAGCAGGCGACGCTGCCCGAGGGCGCGGTCTCGCTCGGCCTCGCGGGCACGGCGCCTGGCCTCGTCCTCCGCGCGCGGAACGCCGTCGTGGTCGTCCTGCCGGGCCCGCCGGCGGAGCTGCAACGGCTCTGGCCGCGCGCGCTAGAGACGGACGCGGTGAAGGGCGTTCTCGCGCACGCCGAGCCGCCCGAGCACCGCGTTCTGCGCTTCTACGGCGCGAGCGAGTCCGAGATCGCGCGCACGCTCACCGAGGCGGGCGGCGAGCCGCCGGGGGTCGTGGCCACGATCTGCGCGCGCGACTTCGAGATCCACGTCGACCTGTACGGCCCGGCAAGCGGGCTTGCGGAGGTGTTTCGCGAGCGGCTTGCGCGGCACCTGTTCGCGGAGGACGAACGTCGAATCGAGGAGGTCGTGCTCGACCTCTGCCGCGCCCGCGGCTGGACGCTCGCCACGGCCGAGTCGTGCACCGGCGGCATGGTGGCCGCGCGGCTCACGTCCGTGCCGGGCTCGAGCGACGTCTTCCTCGGCGCGGTCGTTTCCTACGCGAACGAGGTGAAGGAGCGCGAGCTGGGAGTCTCGCGCGAGACGCTCGACCGGTACGGCGCGGTGTCCGAGGAGACGGCTGCCGCGATGAGCGCGGGCGTACGCGAGCGGCTCGGCGCGGACGTCGCCGTCTCCGTGACGGGGATCGCCGGGCCGGGCGGCGGCACCGAAGACAAGCCGGTCGGGCTCGTGCACGTGCACGCCGAGACTCCTGAGGCGTCGCACGGGATCCAGTTCACGTACGGGCAGGACCGCGAGTCGATTCGCCGGCGCGCGACCGTCGCCGCGCTCCACCTGCTGCGGCGGGTTCTGACACAGAGCCGTGACGAACGTGCGTGACACGCGCGGCTAGGGTCGCTGGCGATGAGTACGTCAGGCTCTTCTGCGGCCTCCGCCTTCCCGACGACGCGGCCGATGCGATTGTCTCCTGGCAGGCGACGCTCGAACGGGGGCGGGTCGTGCCGCGCGAGAACCTGCATTTCACGCTCGCCTTCCTCGGCCGGCAGCCTCGCTCGCGGGTGGACGAGGTCGTCGAGACGCTGCGGCGCCGCGCGGCCGGGACCGAGCCGCCGGCCTTCACCGTGGAGCGCTATCGCGAGACGCAGTCCGTCGGCATGCTCGTCTTCTCGCGCGACGAGGGCACGGAGCGGCTGGCGCTCGGGCTCCAGCGCGACCTGCTCGGCCGCGCGGAGCGCGACACCTGGCTCCCGCACGTCACGGTCCTGCGCTTCCGAGAGCGGCCGCGGCTGCGGCCGCCGCTGCCAGAGCTGGAGCCGTTCGTGACGTCCGAAGCTGCTGCTTACCTTTCCGTGCTGCGCCCGACCGGGGCGGAGTATGTCGTCCTCGAATCGGTGCGTCTAGGAGGCTCAAGTGGATCGCGCTCTGTTCGTTGAAAAGGAGGAACGTTGGATCGTGAACAGGCACTAGAGACTGCCCTCGGGCAGATCGAGCGGAACTTCGGCAAGGGCGCGGTGATGAAGATGAACGACCACGCGGCGGTCGGAGTCGGCGCGGTCTCGACCGGGTCGCTCGCGCTCGACCTCGCGCTCGGCGTCGGCGGCCTGCCGCGCGGGCGCATCGTCGAGATCTTCGGCCCAGAGTCCTCCGGCAAGACGACGCTCGTCTACCACGTGATCGCGGAGGCGCAGCGGCGAGGCGGCATCTGCGCGTTCATCGACGCGGAGCACGCCATGGATCCCGGCTACGCGAAGCGGATCGGCGTCGACATCGACAACCTGCTCGTCTCCCAGCCGGACACGGGAGAGCAGGCGCTCGAGATCACCGAGCTCCTCATCCGCTCCGGCGCGCTCGACGTCGTCGCCATCGACTCGGTCGCGGCGCTGACACCGAAGGCCGAGATCGAAGGCGAGATGGGCGACACCCACGTCGGGCTGCAGGCGCGCCTGATGAGCCAGGCGCTGCGCAAGCTCGCGGGCACGCTCAACCGCACCGACACGATCTGCCTGTTCACGAACCAGCTACGCGAGAAGATCGGCGTCATGTTCGGCAACCCGGAGACGACCCCGGGCGGCCGCGCGCTCAAGTTCTACTCGTCGGTGCGGCTCGACATCCGGCGCATCGAGACGTTGAAGGACGGCGTCGAGGCGATCGGCAACCGCGTTCGCGTCAAGGTCGTCAAGAACAAGGTGGCGCCGCCGTTCAAGCAGGCGGAGTTCGACATCATGTACGGGCTCGGCATCCCGTGGGAGGGCACGGTCCTCGACGCGGGCATCGAGCGGAAGGTCGTGCAGAAGTCCGGCTCGTACTTCAGCTTCGGCGACGAGCGGCTCGGCCAGGGCCGCCACAACGCGACGGCATTCCTGCGCGAGCATCCCGACGTGACGCAGGGAATCCTCGCGGCGCTCCAGGTCCAGCTCGGCCCGGACCAGATCGTCTCGGCTCGACTGCTCCCGACCGCCGCACCCGAGGACGCAGCGAAGGCCCGCGAAGAGGTTGCCGTCGCCAAGAGCTGAATCGAGAGCCGAGGACGTCGCCCTGCGGGCACTGCGCGCCGCCGACCGCTCCCGGTCGGAGCTCGACGCGCGGCTCGAGCAGCGCGGCTTCGCAGTCGAGGAGCGCCGGCAGACGCTCGACGACCTCGAGCATCTCGGCTATCTCGACGACGAGCGCACCGCCGAGACGCGCGCCCGGCACCTCGCCGAGCGGGGCTACGGGGACGTCTACATCCGCGCCGACCTCGAGCGTCGCGGCCTGCCGACAGAGGACGCGCTGGCGCGTCTCGAGCCGGAATCCGAACGCGCCACGCGCTTCGAAGACCGCACTCCGGCGTGGCTCGCTCGTCGTGGCTTTGCGCAGGAGGACTGACGAGCGGTAGGATGAAACTCCTGAATTCGACGATTTGCCTGCACACGAAGCTTTCCGAATCGAACGAGCGAACCCCGAGAGACCACGTCCACCAATCGATCCCACTTAGCGACGTAGACCCGTAACAGCTCTCGCGGCGCGGGGCGCCACCCCCTTCGCCTCCGCAGATTCCGAGACCCGCGTGCCGGCACGACCGGAGGTGCGTCTGTGCTCGTCGCCGCTGGGATACTGATCGGCCTCGTGGTCGGCGGCGTGCTCGGGGTTCTCGTCGTTCGCACGGTCGGCGCCTCCCGGTTCGACAAGGCGATGCGGGCCCGGCAGCAGCTCCTGCAGGACGCGGAACGCGAGGCGGAGGCGATGCGTCGCGAGGCTCACGTCGAGGCACGCGAGGAAGCCGTCAAGTTCCGCGCCCAGAGCGACGCCGAGAGTCAACGAGCGCCGCGCGCAACTCGCTCGCGCAGAGGAGCGACTCCAGTCCCGGGACGAGGAGCTCGAACGGAAGCTGATCGAGCTCTCGCGCCGGGAGCAGGGGCTCGCCGACCGCGAGGACGCGTCGAAGGCACTGCACGGGGAGCTGAAGGAGGCGAAGCAGCGCGAGCTCCGAGAGTTGGAGCGCCTCTCCGGCATGACGATCGCCGAGGCGAAACAGCACCTGCTCGAGCGTTCCGTCGACCTGATCCGCCACGAGCTCGCGCGTCAGGTGCGCCAGATGGAGGAGGAGGCGCGTACCGAGGCGAAGCGCCGCGCGCGGAACCTCGTCGCCGACGCGCTGCAGCGCGTCGCCGCTTCACACGCCTCGGAGACGACGGTCACGCTCGTCGAGCTGCCGTCGGACGACATGAAGGGGCGGATCATCGGCCGCGAGGGCCGGAACATCCGCGCCCTCGAGCACATGACCGGCGTCGACTTCATCATCGACGACACGCCGCAGGCGGTCGTGCTCTCGTCGTTCGACGGCATTCGTCGCGAGACCGCGAAGCTCACGCTCGTAAAGCTGATCGAGGACGGACGCATCCATCCCGCCCGGATCGAGGAGATGTACTACCAGTCGAAGTCGGAGATCGAGGACTACATCCGCCAGGCCGGCGAGCAGGCCGTGTTCGAGGCGAACTGCGGCGACTTCCACGAGGAGCTCGTGAAGATCCTCGGCCGGCTGCGCTACCGCACGAGCTACGGCCAGAACGTCCTCAAGCACACGCTGGAGGTCACGCATCTCTGCGGCGTGATGGCGGCCGAGCTCGGCGCCGGCGTGAAGACCGCGAAGCGCGCGGGGCTGCTGCACGACATCGGCAAGGCGATGACGCACGAGGTCGAGGGGTCGCACGCACTCATCTCTGCGCAGCTCGCGCGCCGCTACGGCGAGACGCAGGGCGTCGTGCACGCGATCGAGGCACACCACTACGAGGTGCAGCCGCAGACCGTCGAGTCCGTGCTCCTGATCGCCGCGGACGCCATCTCGGCCTCACGGCCGGGCGCTCGCGGCGAGAGCCTCGAGAACTACATCAAGCGCCTCGAGTCGCTCGAGGAGCTCGCCGCTTCGAGGCCCGGCGTCGAGAAGGTCTACGCGCTGCAGGCGGGCCGCGAGATCCGCGTCATCGTGAAGCCGGAGGAGGTCGACGACGACACGGCGGTCCTCCTGTCGCACGAGATCGCACGGGAGATCGAGGACCACCTCGAGTATCCGGGGCAGATCAAGGTGACGGTCATCCGCGAGAGTCGCGCGACGGACGTCGCGTCGAATCGCCTCGACGTAAGACGCGAGGCGCCCGCGCACATAGACGCGGCGTAGCGTCAGGTGCGCTTCGTCAGCGCGGCAAGGGTGCCCAGGCCGATGAAGATCGCGCCCGAGCCGTAGCGGAACGCCCTGCGCCGGCGGCGAAATGCTCCGGCGATCGTCCCCGCCGCGAGCGCGTACAGCGAGTCGGTCACGAATCCGAGCAGCATGAACAGCACGCCGAGGACAAAGACCTGCGACCACGTTGCGCCTCGGCCGGGATCCACGAACTGGGGCAGGAACGCGAGGAAGAACAACGCCGTCTTCGGGTTGAGAACGTTCACGACGATCCCCTGCGCGAACAGGCGGCGTTGTGTTCCCTGCGCCACGCGTAGCGGCACGTCGCGCTCGAGCAGCTTGCGGATGCCGACGTAGATCAGGTAGCAGGCGCCCACGAGCTTGACCGCGGTGAACGCCGTCGCCGATGCGACGATCAGCGCGGACAATCCGACCGTCGCCGCAACGATGTGAACGACCGTGCCCAGGTGAATGCCGGCGACCGATGCGAGCCCGGCACTTCGTCCGTGCTCGGCGCTCTGCGCGACGACGTACAGAACCGCGGGCCCCGGGACGAGTAGGAGCGCGATCGACGCCAGGGCGAAGACCTCGACCGCCGAGAGGCTGGGAGCCACCACGGCTACGATTCTGCCGATGCGGAGGTACTTCGTCACGACGTTCGGCTGCCAGATGAACGCCCACGACAGCGAGCGGATCAAGGGCATGCTCGAGGAGCTCGGCCTCGGCGAGGCGCCTTCCCGCGACGCCGCGGACGTGATCGTGTTCAACACGTGCACGATCCGCGAGAAGCCCGACACGAAGTTCGCCGCGTACATCGGGGACGCGATCGCCCAGAAGCGCCGGCGACCCGACACCGTGATCGCGGTCGGAGGCTGCTATGCCGAGGCGCAGCGCGAGCGGCTGTTCTCGCTCTACCCGGACGTCGACGTCGCATTCGGCCCCGGCTCGATCCCGCACCTCGGCGAGTGGCTCGGGGCGGGCGGGTTCGGCGTTCCGCGAAGCGCGTTCGGGATCGCGGAGGAGCGGCGCTTCGCCGCCGCGCTGCCGATGCACCGGGAGCGCCGCTTCCAGGCATGGGTGCAGATCTCGATGGGCTGCAACTCGAAGTGCGCGTACTGCATCGTGCCCGTCCGTTCGCGGCCGCGAGGTCTCGCGGCGCCCGGGCGAGATACTCGCCGAGGTCGAGGGGCTCGCGACGCAGGGCGTGCGCGAGATCACGCTGCTCGGCCAGAACGTCAACTCGTGGGGCCGCGAGCTCGGGACGGAGTTCGGCGCGCTGCTACGCGCATGTGACGCCGTCTCCGGGATCGAGCGCATTCGCTTCACGTCGCCGCACCCGAAGGACTTCCGCCGACCGGTGATCGAGGCGATGGCGGAGTGCGAGGCGGTGTGCGAGCACACGCACCTGCCGCTGCAATCCGGCTCGACGCGCGTGCTGAAGGCGATGCGGCGCACGTACTCGCGCGAGCGCTACCTGCGCCTCGTCGAAGATCTGCGCGCGGCCGTTCCCGATCTCGCGCTCACGACCGACATCATCGTCGGCTTTCCGGGCGAGACCGAGGACGACTTCCGCGAGACTCTCGAGGTCGTCGAGGAGGTCGGCTTCGACGGCGCGTACACCTTCGTGTACTCCCCGCGCCAGGGCACCGAGGCAGCCGCGTCCGCGGATCAGGTCCCGGACGAGGCGAAGCAGGAGCGCATCGAGCGGCTCGTCGATGTCGTGCAGCGCGTGGCGAATGCGCGTAACCAGGTGCGCATCGGGCGCATCGAGGAGGTGCTCGTCGAGGGGCCGTCGCGCACGGATCCGGAGTTCCTACGCGGACGCACGCGGCGGAACACGACCGTGAATTTCGCCGGCACCGCGAAGCCCGGCGAGCTCGTCGGCGTCCTCGTCGAGGGAGCGACGTCGCAGACGCTTCAAGGCACGCAACGCGCTGCCGTTGCCGCGTAGCCGCGACCTCGACTGGGACGGCTGTCTCAACGTCCGCGATCTCGGCGGACATCGCACGATCGACGGCGGCGAGACGCGCTTCGGCGAGATCGTGCGCGCCGACAGTGTCCGGCAGCTGACGGACGACGGCTGGCGTGCAGCGGTCGACTACGGCGTGCGGACCGTCGTCGACCTGCGCATGGACGCTGAGCTCGAAGCCGATCCACCGGCAGAGTTGCCGGTCGACGTCCGCCACTTCCCGTTCTTCTACGAAGACGAGGACGCATTCGCCGAAGTCGAAGCGGCGTCCACGTCGGCCGCCGACACCGCGTCGGGGACGCGCGAGGTCTACCTCGTGTTCCTCGAACGCTTCCGTGCCAATGTCGCAGCAGCTTTCGCGGCGGTCGCGCGCGCGCCGGAAGGCGGCGTCGTCGTGCATTGCATGGGCGGCAAGGACCGCACCGGCCTGCTCGTCGCGCTGCTTCTGCACGCGGCCGGCGTCGACGATGAGCAGATCGCCTCCGACTATGCCTTGAGCGAGGAGCGCCTTCGGCCGCGGCACGAGGTGTGGCTCGCCGAGGCGGGAACGGAGGCCGAGCGCGAGCGCATCCGGCGGATCGCCGCCACTCCCGCCGAGTCGATGCTCGGCGTCCTGAGGGAGCTCGAGCGTCGCTATGGAAGCGTCGAGGCCTACCTGCGCGCGGGCGGCGTCGGCGACGAGGAGCTGGAACTCGTGCGCAAGCGCCTGCGTGGCTGACACGGTCCTTGCGATCTACGGCCCGACCGCGAGCGGCAAGACGGCGGTCGCCGCAGCAGTGACGAAGCGTATCCCGGCGGAGGTGGTTTCCGCCGACGCGGCGGCGCTCTTTCGCGGGCTCGAGGTGCTCACCGCCGCGCCGCAGTATCCCGCGCGACTCGTCGGCGCATTCGATGTCGAGCACGACGTGTCGGTCGGCGAGTTTCAGCGGCTCGCGCACGAGGCGATCGACGATGTCCTCGACTGCGTGCGAACTCCTGTCGTCGTCGGGGGGACCGGTCTTTATTTGCGCGCCGCGCTGTCCGACCTGCAGCTCCCGCCCCCTCCCGAGGCGGACGTCCGTCACCGCTGGGAAGCGTTCTACGACGAGCACGGCGGGGTGCACGCCCACGGGCGGCTGCAGCTGCTCGATCCGGAAGCTGCCGCGCGCGTGCACCCCAACGACCGGCGCCGCGTCGTACGCGCCCTGGAGCTCGCCGAGAGTGGCGCGACGCTCGTAGGTGACGGTCTTTGGAGCGGAGAGACCAGGCACCGGACGCTGATCTTCGGGCTCGACGTTCCCGACGACGTGCTCGAACAACGGATTCGTGCGCGCGCCGCCTCGATGCTCGAACGCGGCGTCGTCGAGGAGGCGCGCGCGGCTCTCGCGCGTCCGTTGTCGCGGTCCGCGAGCAAGGTCATGGGACTGACGGACTTTGCCCGCCTTCCAACCGAGGAGGCGTGTGAGGCGCTCGTCGCGAACAATCGACGCCTCGCGCGTTATCAGCGGAAGTGGATGCGCCGCATTCCGGACCTCGTGCCGCTCGACGCAGCGCGGCCGGAGGATGACGTTGCCGCTGAAATCGTCGAGACGGCGCGCCGCCGTGGGATGCTGGAGCCGTGATCACACGGATCGGCGAAAAGGACTGGCGACGGCTGCGCGACGTGCGCCTGCGTGCGCTTGCGGGGGATCCCGCCGCATTCATCGAGACGTACGAGCAAGCGGCGGGCCATCCCGACGACCGGTGGCGCGAGCGCGCGAAGCCGACCGAGCGGCAGGCCTCGTTCGGCTACGAGGGCGAAGGCCGGTTCGACGGGCTCGTCAGCTGCTTCGTCGCCGACGATCCCTCGACGGTGTTTCTCGTCGCGATGTGGGTGGCGCCCGAGCTGCGCGGCATCGGCGCTGCGCGCGAGCTCGTCGAGTCGGTGCTGCAGTGGGCGCGGAAAGCTCGGGCAGCGCGAGTCTGCCTGTCGGTCGAGGGCGACAATCCGCGCGCGGCGCGTCTCTACGAGAAGTGCGGGTTCGCCGAGACGAGCGACCCACCGCCGTTCCCGTATGAGGCGAATCCCGGCAGTCGCTTCTACGTGTACGAGCTCTGACGATGGAGCGGTGGGACGCGCACGGCAACGTCTATCTCGTGACGGAGGAGCCTCTCGATGCCGCGCGTGTGCGGCGCGAGGTCGGAGACGCCGACGGCATCGTGCAGGTCGTGGCCCGGGGCGATGATTGGGCGGAGGTCGTCATCTGGAATCCCGACGGCTCGACCGCCGAGTTGTCGGGGAACGCGACGCGCATCGCGGCGGCGTGGCTCGGCGGAGCGCGCACGACCGTTCGCGTTGGAGAGCGCGAGGTGGTCGCGCGGCGCCTGCGCGACGGGCAGATCGAGCAGGGCATCGGACAGGTGAAGGTCGCGCCGGCCGAGTCCATCGCCGGGTACGAGGTGATTCCGGTCGACGTCGGCAATCCTCATGCGGTCGTCGTCGGCGATCCCGACGAGCTGCCGCGCGTCGGGCCGTTGCTCGAGACGCACCCGCGGTTTCCGCAGCGCACGAACGTGCAGGTCGCGCGCGTCGATGCGCCGGGTCGGGTGACGGCGCGCGTGTGGGAGCGCGGCGTGGGGGAGACGAGCGCGTCCGGCACGAGCGCCGTGGCGGTCGCGGCCGCGACGCACGGCGAGGGAGACGTCGTCGTGTCTTTCCCCGGCGGCGACCTCCTCGTGCGGCTCGAGCGCGGGCGGGCGTGGCTCACCGGTACGGCAAAGCGCGTGCACTGATTCGGCACGCTTTCGTTCCAGCGGCGTCACATGCTCGCGGATACGATCGCAGTGGGTGGTGGGTCCGGGGTGCCCCGTGAGCGTCAGTCGATCGCAGGCGACGTCAGCCGGTGCCGATGCCGTACTCGCGCAACGCATCGTTGAGGCTCGTACGCAGGTCGGTCGACTCCTTGCGCTTGCCGATGATGAGGGCGCAAGCCAGCTGGAACGTGCCGGCCGGGAACACCTTCGGCCGCGTGCCCGGCACGACCACCGAGCGCGGCGGCACGTAGCCGCGGTGCTCCACCGGCTCGGAACCCGTGACGTCGATGATCGGCACCGTCGCGCTCAGCACCACCTGCGGCGCGATCACCGCCTGCTCGCCCACCACGACGCCTTCGACGATCACCGCGCGGGACCCGACGAAGGCGCCGTCCTCGACGATGACCGGCCGCGCTCCGACGGGCTCGAGCACGCCGCCGATCCCGACGCCGCCCGCGAGGTGCACGTCGGCTCCGATCTGCGCGCACGACCCGACCGTCGCCCACGTATCGACCATCGTCCGCGGCCCGACCCACGCGCCGATGTTCACGTAGCTCGGCATCAGCACGACGTCGCGCGAGAGGAACGCACCGAAGCGCGCGGTCGCCGGCGGCACCACTCGCACGCCGAGCGCCTCGTAGCCGTGCTTGAGCGGGATCTTGTCGCGGTACTCGAACAGCCCGAGCTCCTGCGGCTCGACCTGCCGCAGCTTGAAGTACTCCACGATCGCCGACTTCGCCTCCTCGTTGACGACCCACTCGCCGTCGCGCTTCTCGGCAACGCGAACGTCGCCGCGGTCGAGCGCCGCGATCGTCTCTTCGACGCTCACAGCACGTCCCGCAGGATCTCGGCTGCGCGCTCGCACTCTTCGAGCGACGGCACGAGCGCGAGCCGCGCGTAGCCCTCCCCCGACGGACCGAAGTACGACCCGGGCGCCACGACGACGCCCTGCTCGAGCAACCTTGCCGCGAACGCCTCCGACGACTCGCCCTCGGGGACCCGGAACCACAGATAGAAGGTCGCCTCGCTCGATCCGGGCGCGAGGTCGAGCAAGGGCGCCAGCAACTCTCGCTTCCGCGCATAGCGCGTCCGCATCTCCTCGACATGCGCCTCGTCGTTCCAGGCCGCGACCGACGCGCGCTGGACGAACTCCTGCGGCGCCGTGCCTGTGTTGGGGCGGAACGATCGCAGCGCCGCGATCACCTCCGGATCGGCGCAGACGAACCCCGAGCGGTAGCCCGTCATCGACGAACGCTTCGACAGCGTCTGGAAGACCACGACCCGGCGACGGTCGGCCAGCTGCACCGCCGACGGCGGCGCGTCCTCGAACCACAGCTCCGTGTATGCCTCGTCCGACGCGAGATAGAAGCCGTGCGCGCGTGCAAGCTCCGCCGCCTCCTCGAGATACGACAGCGGCGCGACGGCGCCCGTCGGGTTGTGTGGATAGTTCAGCCAGAGAACGGCGCAGCGCTCCCACGTCTCGTCGTCGACCGCGTCGAGGTCCGGCAGCCAGCCGTGGGATTGCTCGAGCGCGAGGAACTCGACCCGGGCGCCGGCGAACATCGCGCCGCGCTCGTACACCGGGTACGCCGGTTCCGGCACGAGCACGAGATCCTTCTCCGACGTGCAGGCGACGAGCGGGAAGAGGAAGATCGCCTCCTTCGAGCCGAGCGTCGGGATCAGCTCGCTCTCCGGGTCGACGCGCGCATCGAAGCGACGCGCGAGCCACGCGCCGATCGCCTCGCGGAGCTCCGGCAGCCCGGGTGCGCGCGGGTAGCCCGCCGTCAGCGGCAACGCATCGGCGAGAGCGCGCTGGATGAACGCGGGCGTCGGCTCGATCGGATCGCCCATGCCGAAGTCGATCAGCTCGATCCCGCGTGCGCGCGCGTCCGCCTTGGCCTCGTCCAAGCGTACGAACGGATACGTCTGCAACGCCTCGAGAACCGGGTTCACAGCGCCGCTCCGAAGCGCGCGAGCGCGTCGTATGTCTCCGCGAGCGCCGCGATCTCCACGCGCTCGTCCTGCGCGTGCGCGTAACGGGTCGCTCCCGGCCCGAGGTTCACGGCGTCGAGCCCCTGCGCGGAGAACTCCGCCACCGGCGTCCAGGCCTGCTTCGGCTCGACCTCGAAATCGCCGGCCTCGCGCAGCGCCTGCACGAGCGGCGACGCGGCGGCGACGCGCGCCGGAGCCGAATTGCCGAGCAGCTCCAGATCGCCACGGCCCTCGACGAGCTCGCGCAAGCGCGCCTCGGCGTCCTCGGGCGTACGGTCGGGCGCGTAACGGAAGTTGAGGATCGCCTCGGCCCGCGCCGGGATGACGTTCGTCGCGATACCGCCTTCGATCTGCGTCACGCTGAGCACCTCGCGGAAGACGAGGCCGTCGATCTCGACGTCGTTCGGATGGAGCGACGCAAGCGGCGCGAGGCCCGCGACGGCGCGCATGATCGCATTGTCGCCGAGCCACGGCCGCGCCGAGTGCGCGCTCGTGCCGTGGAAGACGAGCCGCGCATTGAGGTTGCCGAGGCAACCGGCCTGGATCGTGTTGTCCGTGGGCTCGAGCATCACGACGAGGTCGGCTTCGAGACCGTGGCGCTCGAAGAACGCCGGCAGCGAGCTCTCACCGGCCGGGAGCTCCTCGCGTCCGAAGAAGAGGTAGCCGAACGGCACGCCCGCGCGTGCGAGCTCGATCATCACCGCGACGCCGCCCTTCATGTCGGTCGCGCCGAGCCCGACGACCCAGCCGTCCTCGATGCGCCCCGGGAAGTTGTCCTGCGCGGGAACCGTGTCGTAGTGACCGGCGAGCACGACGCGCCCGGGGTAGAAGAGGACGGTGTCGTCGTCGTACGCCGGCGCGTCGGGCATGAGCCCTTGGACGTACTCGACGACGGCGGCCTCTCCGCGGCTCGGCGACTCGATGTTCACCAGCTCGAGCGTTCTCGACGCGAGCGATTGACCGGGAGACGACGTCACGACGGCCAGCATATGTCTCGGCCACACCCGGTTATGGGCCAGGAGCGGCACCCGGCATAATCAACCGGGTGACGACCGGCCAGCCGCCCTCGGAGCTGGAACGTGGGCTGCTGTTGGCGGTCTTCGCTCCGGGCACAGACGACGCCGAGGAGCTGGCCGAGATGGAGGAGCTCGCGCGCGCCGCAGGGGTCGAGCCCGTCGGCTCGGTCGTCCAGCACCGCGCGCGCCCCGCGATGCGGACGTACGTCGGCAAGGGCAAGGCCGAAGAGCTGAAGGAGACGTTCACGCGGCTCGGCGCAGAGTCGCTGATCGTCGACGACGAGCTCGAGCCCGCGCAGCAGCGCTACCTCGAGGACGCGCTCCAGGCGCGCGTCGTCGACCGGACGCAGCTGATCCTCGACATCTTCGCGCAGCACGCCGTGAGCGCCGAGGGCAAGCTCCAGGTGGAGCTCGCGCAGCTCGAATACAACCTGCCGCGCATGCGCGGCATGTGGCAGCACCTCGAGCGGCTGGGCGGCGGCGTCGGCACGCGCGGCCCCGGCGAGACGCAGCTCGAGACCGACCGCCGCCTCGCGCGCCGGCGCATCTCGGTCGTCAGGCGCCGGCTCACGCAGGTCTCGCGCCAGCGCGCGACGAGGCGAAACGAACGCATCCGCACGTCCGTGCCGACGATCGCTCTCGCGGGGTACACGAACGCCGGCAAGTCGACGCTGTTGAACGCGCTCACGGACGCGGACGTCTCGGTGGAAGACAGGCTCTTCGAGACGCTCGATCCCACGACGCGCGGCTTCGAGCACGAAGGCCGGCGCTACCTCGTCACCGACACGGTCGGCTTCATCCGCAGATTGCCGCATCAGCTCGTCGAAGGATTCGCGGCCACGCTCGAGGAGACGCTCGTCGCCGACGTCGTGCTGCACGTCGCGGACGCGTCGCAGCCCGAGGATCGACTCGTCGAGCAGCTGCACGCGGTCGACAGCGTGCTGCACGAGATCGGTGCGTCGACGTTGCCGGTCATGCTCGTGCTCAACAAGGTCGACCGTCTGGACGCGCTCGCGCGACGGCGTCTTGCAAGCCGCTATCACGACGCCCTGCCGATCTCGGCGCTGACCGGCGAAGGGCTCGACGACCTGCGCGCACGGATCGCGCAGCACTTCGCGGAGCGCTTCGAAGAGGTACGGCTGCTCGTGCCGTACGCCGAAGGGGCGCGACTTGCGGAGCTGTACGCGCTCGGCGCTCCCGTCGAAGAGCGACGCGACGAGCCGGAGGGAGTCTTCGTGCGCGCGCGGCTGCCGCGCCGCGACCTCGTTCGCTTTGCGCGGTTCGTGATCGCCGACGCGGAGCGCCGGCGGGAGACCGGCTGAGCGCGACCCCGAACGATCTTGTCGAGCTTCCGATCCGACGGCTGCGGCCGGAGGCGGTCCTGCCGCGGCACGCGTATGCGGGCGACGCGGGTCTCGACCTGTCGGCGTGCGAGCGGGTCGTGCTCGAGCCCGGCGAACGGGCGCTCGTCCACACGGGTGTTGCGGTCGCGATCCCGCCCGGCTACGCCGGTTACGTCCAGCCGCGCTCCGGCCTCGCGATCGAGCACGGGATCACGATCGTGAACACGCCCGGGCTCGTCGACTCGGGCTATCGCGGCGAGCTTCGCATCATCCTCCTCAACACCGACCGTGAGCACGCGTTCACGATCGAGCCGGGGATGCGCATCGCGCAGCTTGTGATCCTGCCGGTGCCGCAGGTCGAGCTGCACGTCGTCGACGAGCTGCCGGAGTCCGAACGCGGCGAGCGCGGCTTCGGCTCGAGCGCCGCATAGTGCACTGATGCTCGAGCCCCGGATCCGCGTCTCGGCGCTGCTCGGCTGGAACGAGCAGATCCTTCTCTGCCGGCACGAGAAACCCGGGCGTGAATACTGGCTCCTGCCCGGCGGCGGCGTCGACGTGGGGGAGAGCCTGACCGATGCGCTCTACCGGGAGCTCGAGGAGGAGATCGGGATCGACGAAGACTTCCCGGTCGAAGGCCCGGTCTGCATCGTCGAGTCGATCGCGCCGAGGCACATGCCGTCGTCGAAGCACGTCGTCCACATCGTCTTCGCGGGCGATCTCACCGGCCGCTCGCTCGAGACCGTCCGCTCGGAGGACGCAGCCGTCCGCGGCCACCGCCTCTTCGCGCGCGACGAGCTCGACTCGATCGTGCTCCACCCGCCGATCCAGCGCTTCCTGCGCCGCTGGCGTCCGGGCGACCCGCTGGCGTACCTCGGCTCGTTGTGGGCGCCGTAGGCACCCGCCCGGGTTAGTCCGCCGGCGTCGCCGCAGCCTCGTCGGCAGCCGCCTCGTCGCGCAGGCCCCTCAGGCGCAGGGTCTTCGTGATCAGCATCACGGCGAGGATGCCGAGCACGACGTTCAGCACGACGATCGCAATGTGCATCCCGACGCTGAACGAGAGGAGCGCGCTCCTGCTCGCTTTGCCGTTCAGCAGGTAGAGCAGGAGACCCTGCTCGGTGCCGGCGCCCCCGGGCGCGATCGGCAGCAGCGTCGACAGGCTCTGCGCAATCTGGACGATCAGCGCGTTGTGGATCGTCGCCGGCACGTGGAACGCCCGCAGCATGAAGAAGATCGTCGTGAGGCGAAAGACCCAGCTCAGCGCCTGCCACGAGACGACGCGACGGACGTAGTCGCCGAAGTCCGCGAGGATCGCGAAGCCCTGGCGCACGCGCTGCCAGAACGCCTGCACCTTCCGCGTCGCGACCACGAGCAGCACGCCGATCCCGATGCCGAGGACGAGCGCGCCGACCTCGAGCACGACCGGGTTCTGGAATGCCCAGCGCAGGTCGATGTTCGGCAGGTTCGGCAGGCGGTGGATGCTCGGCAGTACGCCGAGCTGCGCGGCCCACAGCAGAAGGGCGATTCCGACGAACGCGTCGAACAGCGTCTCGACGACGAGCGTCGCCGCGAGCGTGGGGTAGGTGCTGCCCTCGACGCGCCGGTGGACGAGGAACAGCTTCAGCGCGTCGCCGCTGCGCGCCGGCGTGATCGCGTTCAGGCCGACCCCGCCGAGGTACGCGCCGAGCACGCTGCGCCAGCGGACGCGGGTGCCGGGATACGCCGCGGCGATGATGTTCCGCCACGCCCTCGTGCGCACGACGAGACGCAGGGCCTGGAACACGAGCGCGATCCCCAGCGCGCCGAAGTCCACGGAGGCGAGGTGATGGAAGAAGACGCCCGCGTCGTGGAAGAAGACGTGCACGCGACGCGCGCTAGAAGCGTCCGCCGCGCGCCCGCGCGCGGTCGGCCGCAACCCCGTACGCCTGTCCCTCGAGCTCGTCCGGCAGCGGCTCGAGCTCCGGCGGCTCGCCGCCCGACGCATGAGCGAGCGCCTGCGCGAGCACCCAGTCCGCGAGCCACGGGTTTCGCGGCAGCAGCGGGCCGTGGAGGTACGTGCCGATCACGCGGCCCGCGCGGCAGCCCTCGAAGCCGCTTTCGCCGTCGTTGCCGAAGCCGTGCACGACGCGGCCGAGCGGCGTCGCGGCCACGTCGAGCACCGTGCGGCCGGCATGGTTCTCGAATCCGGCGAGCGTCCGGCCGGCCCACTCGCAGTCGAGCAGGACGTCCCCGATCATGCGGCGCTCTCCGGCGATCGTGTGGAGCGGCAAGAGGCCCGTCCCGGGCAGGTCGACGCCGTCGCGGTCGCGGTAGTAGCGCCCGAGCAGCTGATAGCCGCCGCAGACGGCGAGGACGGCCGCGCCGTTCGCGACGGCCTCGTGGAGGGCGTCGGCCTTCGCGGCGAGGTCGACCGCGACGAGGGCCTGTTCGCGGTCCTGGCCCCCGCCGACGTAGAGCAGGTCGTGCGCGTCCGGCCGTACGACGTCGCCCATCGAGACCGCCTCGACCACGAGCTCGTGCCCGCGCCAGGCCGCGCGCCGCGCCAGCACGGCGATGTTGCCGCGGTCGGCGTAGATGTTCAGGTAGTCGGGATAGAGGTGCCCGACGCGGATCTTCACGCGGCCTGCTCCCAGTACGGCCGCACCGCGCCGACCTCGCCGATCAGCTTGCGCAGCGCGAGCATCGCCGTGTACGTGGGGAGGAGGACGAGCTCCTCCTCCGGCCCCGATAAGGCGATCCCGCGCTCGAGCCCGGCGCGCAGGTCGGGAAGCACGTCGATTCGCTCCGGCGGGAACCCGGCGTACTTGCACCGCAGGCGCGAGCTCGGCGGCGCGGTCGCCCGTCGCGACGACACGCTCGAGGCCGTCGAGCAGCGGCTCGAAGTCGACGTCCCAGATCCAGGAGACGTCCTTGCCGTCGGCGATCGCATCGTTGAGCGCGATCACGGCGACCCGCGGAGGTCGTCCTTCGACGAGCGTCCGGATCGCCTCGTTCGCCCCGGCCGGGTTCTTGATCAGCAACATCAACAGTCTCCGCTCCCCGATGACGATCCGCTCGAAGCGCCCGAACGCTGCGCCGAAGCGCTCGAGCCCCGCCGCGATCTCGTCCAGCGCCACGCCGAGCGTGCGCGCGAGCGACGCTGCGGCGAGGGCGTTGTAGATGTTGTAGAGCCCCGGCACGCGCAGGCGCACGCGACGAGTCCCTTCCGGCGTGACGAGCGAGAACGACGCGTGCTCGAGGCCCGCGAGCTCGATCTCGCGCGCGACGACGTCGAGCGGCGGGCGCGCGTTGCCGCAGGCGGGGCAGCGGTAGTCCCCGAGGTGACCGACGTAGGCGGCGGTGTACTCGTAGGGCGTCCCGCAGGAGACGCAGTACTTCGAGTCCGCCGCGTGCTGGAGCGACGGCCGCGCGAGCCTCGGGTCGTCGACACCGAAGACGAGCGTCCCGGGGCGGGCCCCTGCGAGGCGGCCGAGCTGCGGGTCGTCGCCGTTCACCGCGAGGGCCGCACCGTCCGGCAGCCGCTCGACCACCGCGAGCCACCGCTCCGCGACGAGCTCCAGCTCGCCGTAGCGGTCGAGCTGGTCGCGGAAGAGATTCCCGAGGCAGACCGCGCGCGGGCGCACGCGCGACGCCACCTCCGGCAGCGCCGCCTCGTCGACCTCGAACAGGCCGAGCTCGGCGCCGTCCGAGGCGAGAAGCGCCGAGGCGACGCCCGACATGAGGTTGGCGCCGGACCGGTTGTGCGCAAGCGCATGCAGCGGGCGCAGGATCTCGGCCGCCATCGCCGCGGTCGTCGTCTTCCCGTTCGTCGCAGAGATGAGGGCGGACCCGCGAGGCAGGCGCTCGGCGAGCCGGTCGATCGCCGACGGGTCGAGCTTCCAGAGCAGCTTGCCCGGAACCGTCGTCCCGCCGCCGCGGCCGGTCAGGCGCGAGAGGCCGGCCGCCGCACGTGCGGCGAAGATCTCGGCTGCAAGCGGAACGCGCACGGATTCGAGAGTAACCCGAAAGGGGGATTCGTCCCGCTATCGCCCGAACGGGTGATGATGCGCCTGCCTCTCGCCCCGTAGCGTTTGACGACGGATGAGCGCACTGCGTGCGGTTGCGGAAGGCGGATAACGCATGACGATGGTCCCGGCGACGCTCGACTCGCCAGAAGCACCTCCCACAGAGGCCGCTGACACGCGGCTGCCGAAGGCTGCGTTCGCGTTCTACCTCGTCGTCGGCGCGGCGGCAGTCGCCGTCGCGGGGCCGCGCCTGGAGGACCTCACGACCGTGCGGCACGGCTGGCTCGCCTTCTTCGTGTTCGCGACCGGCGCTGCGCTCGCGCAGCTGTACGTCGTCGTCGCTCCGCGGCGGGGCCGCAACAGCGAGGGAACGCTCTCGTACCACACGACAGGCGTCTTCCTGCTTCCGGCTGCGCTGCTCCTCGCACCGCCGCTCGCCGCGCTCGTCCCCGTGGTCCAGCACCTGCCGGAATGGCTGAAGAAGCGGCAGCCCTGGTACATCGCGACGTTCAACATCTTCAACTACACGCTCACCGTGCTCGCCGCGCTCGCGGTGAACCGGTGGGTGCTCGAGCGCGACGGGATCCTCTCGAACGCACAGGCGCGCACCGCCGTCGCCGGTCTCGCGGCCTGCGCCGCCTACGTCCTGGTGAATCACGGCCTGCTCGCGGCGATGTTCCGCCTCGGTCGCAACATCTCGATCCGGGAGTCCGGGCTGTTCGCGGGCGAGTCGGTCTCGGCCGAGTTCGTCCTCGCGGCGCTCGGTGTGGGAGTCGCGTCGCTCTGGAGCTCGAACCCGTGGCTGCTGCCGCTCACGCTTGCGCCGATCGTTCTCATCAACCGCTCGCTCGCAGTGCCTGCACTGCAGCTGCAGGCGCGCATCGACCCGAAGACGAGCCTCTTCAACGCGCGCCACTTCGCCTCCGTGCTCGCGGACGAGCTGTCGCGCGCCGAGCGGTTCGAGCGGCCGCTCTCGCTCCTGATGTGCGACCTCGACCTGCTCCGCGATATCAACAACGACTACGGGCATCTCGCCGGCGACGCCGTGCTTCGAGGGGTCGCCGACGTCTTCCGCGAGGAGCTCCGCCACTACGACATCCCGGCGCGCTTCGGCGGCGAGGAGTTCTCCATCCTCCTGCCCGAGACGGGCTCGGCGCAGGCGCTCGAGATCGCCGGCCGGATCCGGCTCTCGCTCGCGTCGCGCCGCTTCCAGGTGGAGACGACGAGCGACCCGATTCGCGCCACGATCTCGATCGGCGTCGCGGAGTTCCCGACCGATGCGACCGGCGCCGAGGAGCTCGTGCACGAGGCCGACCTCGCCGTCTACCGCGCGAAGCTCCAGGGCCGGAACCGCGTCGTCGCTGCCGGCCCCGAATCGAGCCTGCTGACGAAGCCGCATCCCCAGCCGCTCGCCTCGGTGCCCGCCGTCGAGGTGCAGCCGGAGCCTTCGGCACGCGAGCACGCGCCGTTCATGACCGTGGCCGTGCCGGAAGCGGTCGTGACGTTTCCGCGGCCCACGCGCCCGAACCTGCGGAGCGTGCCCGTCCGCGCAGGGCTGCTGACGACGCTCGTCGGCGTCGTCGGCGTGACCGCCGGAATCGCGGGCGTCCTGCTCGGCGTCGGCAACGACCTGCTCGGGCTCGTCGTGATGATCGCGCTCGTCGGCGGCGGCCAGGCCCTGGCCCTGAACATCGACGAGGGCGGCATCTCGATCACCATCGTCGGCGCGCTCGCCGGAGCGGCGCTCTTCGGCCCGCGGGCGGCGCTCGTGCTCGCGATCGCGGCCGTCGCCGCAGACTGGAGCACCCGTCGCCTGAAGGTGCGGCAACTGATCTTCGACACGGGCGCCATCACGCTCGCCTCCCTCGCCGCTGCGGGAGTGTTCTCCGTCTTCGGCGGCCGTCCGTTCGTGATCGCGTGCACCGGCGTCGTCGCGAGCGTCGCCTACTTCGCGGTCGACGCCGGCCTCCACTCGCTCGTCGCGGCAGCTGGAGACGACGTCCCGGTACAGAGGGCTTTCCGCGAGCGTTACGCGCCGCTCCTGCCGCACTATCTCGCCTACGGATTCGTGGCCGGCGCGATCGCGATCGCGTACGACGCCGCGGGCCTGTACGCCCTCGCGGTCTTCGCCGTTCCCGTTCTGCTGATGCGCAAGACACAGGAGGCGTACCTCGCGTACGCCCAGCGGTCGGCGCGCAACCTGCGCGCGGCCGCCGAGGCGATCCAGGCGCAGAACGTGTCGCTCGAGCAGGCGAACCGGCTCCTGAAGGAGCGCTCGACCAAGGCGATGGAGTCGCTCTCGGCCTCCGTCGACGCGCGCGACTCGTACACGACGGGACACTCGCGGCGCGTGCGGCAGCTCGCCGCTGCGATCGGCGTTCAGCTCGGGCTCTCGCAGGCCGAGCTCGACGTCCTCGGCCAGGCGGCGCTCTTCCACGACATCGGCAAGCTCGCGATCCCCGACGCGATCCTCCTCAAGCCCGGCGGCCTGAGCGGGCCGGAGTGGTCGCTGATGCGCAACCACGCGGAGGAGGGCGCGCGCATCATCGAGCGCCTCGGGTTCCTGGGCGACGCGGTGCCTGCGATCAAGCACCATCACGAGCGCTTCGAGGGCACGGGCTACCCGGACGGGCTGCGCGGGGAGGAGATCCCCCTCGGCGCACGGATCATCCACGTCGCGGACGCGCTCGACTCGATGCTGACGAGCCACGTCTACCGCAGCGCCCGTCCCGCGGACGAGGCGCTCGCGGAGCTGCGGCGCGGGGAGGGGACGCAGTTCTGCCCACGCTGCGTCGCGGCGCTCCATCGCGCGCTCTCCGTCGACACGCTGCTCGGCGACGCGTCGCTGCTCGCCACGGCCTAGCGTCACATTTCTGCTCGGGCGGATTTGCGGATTCGCCAACTCGCTATATCCTGGTTGTCGTGCCCCGCAAGCCGGCGCCCAGACCCAGCCGCCGTATCGATCCCGCCGCCCTGGCCGAGTTCCAGGCGGGACTGCGCAAGCGCTACACCGACAAGCAGATCCTCGACGAGCTGAAGGCGTGCGCCGACCGGCTCGGCCGCTCCCCGACGATGCGGGAGTTCGCGGCCGATCCGCACACGACCGTCCATCCACAGACGGTCATCGAGCACTTCGGCAGCTGGAATGCGGCGAAGCGCGACGCGGGTCTCGTGCCCCGGCGCTTCGCGACCCGCGCGGAGCTCGTCGGCCTGCTGCGAGAGCTCGGCGACGAGCTGGGACGGCCGCCGACCGCGCGAGACCTCGATGCGCACAAGGGCTCGGTGCCGTCGAAGTCGCTCTACTGGCACACGTTCGGCTCGCTGACGAACGCCCTGCGCGAGGCGGGCTTCGACGTGCCGGTGGGGGAGGAACGCGTCGAGCGGGCCGTCGAGCAGGGGATTCGCCTGGCGGAGCACCTGCGGCGGCTGCCGAAGTTCGCCGACTGGGCCGAGGCTCGGAAGGACGACGCGTCCCTCTTCACCGAGTGGCAGGTCTACCGCATGTTCGACGCGAAGCGAGGCGCATGGGCGACCTTCCAGTACCTCGTCCGCGAGCGGCTCCTCGCCGCGGGCTCGCAGGTCACGAGCGACGGGCGGCTCGTCTAAGAACTCGTTTCATGATGCGCTTCGTCGATGGGGCGCGATGGGCGGTGCGAGGCAAGGACGCAGGGAGGCTCGATATGCAGGCATACCGGGCCGACCGAGGACGCCGCATCGCGCCGCCCAGCGCGTCCCGGGCGGCACAAGACTCATTGTGAAACGAGTTCTAAGCTTGCCTCACGGCCGGTACTGCTGATCGATCGACAAGACCGGCGTCGGGTACTTGTTCCCGATCAGGAGCCAGAAGGTGACGCCCTTTTCCCGCCCGCTCCGCACGCGACGCGCGAGCGCGGCCATCGAGATCGGCGTCGTGTTCGTCCCGTGCGTGAGCACCGTGACGGGCGTCGCGGCCGGGACGACATAGGAGAGGAGCCGGTGCGTCTCGTCGAGGATGTAGTAGTCGTTCGGAACCTCGCTCGAGCCGGTGTCCTCGCGCTTCGCACGCTGTGCCGTGTACCCGGTGAGGAGCGAAGCCGGGTCGAAGCGCAGGATGTACCGCGAGCCGATTCGGGTCAGGGAGCCGATGCGACCGAACTGCGTCTGCTGCCCGGCCTCCGCGGCGCGGGGGAGCGTGAGGAGCGGCGCCTGCCGCTCTGCGGCTGCCGCCGTCGTGAGCGCCGCGAGCAGCGCCGCGGCCGAGAGGGTGAGTGCGATGGTGCGGGACATGGTGTCCTCCTTTTCGCGTTGTAGCCTTGTCCTGCGAACGAGTATTGGCGGCGGCCGGCCGCCGATCCATGGACGTGAGATAGGCGGTCGATGGAATTTCGAGGGCAGACGGCGGAGGTCTCCGTCTCGGGGCCGAACGGGGACGCGGCGACGACGGTCGTCCTGTCCGGCGCGCGCGCGAGCGTCGGCCGGTTGCCGGAGCTGAACGACATCGGCCTTCAGCCCGACCCGCAGCGCGTCGTCTCCCGCGCGGGTCATTGCACGTTCGAGCGCGAGGGTCGCGTCTGGTTCGTCGCGGACGGCGGCAGTGTGAACGGCACGTTCCTCCGGCGTGGGAACGAGCTCCAGCCCGTCGCCGGGCGGACGGCGCTCCGCGACGGCGACGTCGTCTGCGTTCTCGCCGACGTCGACGAGCGCGGCGGAGCGACTCCGAAGGATTGACGCAGACCGGCTCTTTCCTCGGCACCGTCGACTACGCCGCGCCCGAGGAGATCGAGGGGCGGCCGGTGGACGGCCGCGCCGACGTCTACTCGCTCGGCTGCGTCCTCTTCCACTGTCTGGCCGGACGCGTACCGTACGTGGGCGACACCGAGTACGCGGTGCTCCACGCGCACGTCGCGGAGGGCGCTCCGCTCGTGTCGAGCGAGCGCGCTGATCTGCCGCGGGCTCTCGACGACGTGCTCCTGAAGGCGCTGGCGAAGGATCCAGACGCGCGCTACGGGACCGCGGGCGCCCTCGCCGACGCGTTCGGTGCTGCGTTGGAAGCGACGCGCGCCGCTCCTGTGGTCGCGGCCCCCGAAGCCGCGACCGTCGTGCGGCCGCGGCAGCCTCGCCGGCGGTGGCTTGCGGCGCGGCCGGCGCACTCGTCGTCGTCGCAGCCACGGGTGCCGTCGCAGCGGTCCTGGCGACGAGGGGCTCGAGTCACGATGCAACGCCCGCCGGGCCCTCGCTCAGGGCGACAGTCGTCGCAATCGAGCACATCCTGCGCGCGTCTGCCGCCGAGCGTCGCACCGTCGCGGACGTCCTCGACGCCGGCTGCCACTGCCGGATCAGCGGCAGCGAGGCGAGCAGTCGCATGAAGGAGACGGTCGCGAACCGCCGGCGGGCGCTCGACGACGTCGCCCGGATCGGCAGCCCTCCCGCGGCGGCGATGAACGCCGTCGCGCTCCTGCGGACAACCCTCCGCCACTCGTTCCGGCCCGACGCCGATTACCGCAACGGCTTCGGCTACGCGGCCCGCGGGCCGTGCCCTCCGACGAGCGCCTACTTCGCGGCCGCGGCGCACGAGGACCGGCAGGCGACGCAGGCGAAGATCCGGTTCGTGGCGGCGTTCAACCCTCTCGCCGTGCGTTTCGGCAGGAGGACGTGGACGGCGGCCGCGATTTGAGGCGCGTAGCGGCGGCGATCGCAGCAGCGGCGTTCGTCCTCGCGACGGGCGCGAGCAGCGGTGCGACGGCTCCCCGTCCGCGGATCGTCGTGAAGCCGATCCCGTTCGGACCGGCCCGGCTCGCCGAGACGCGGGCATACGCGAAGCGCCACTACGGCATCGACAGCTGGCGGCTCGTGCACCCGCACGTGATCGTCGAGCACTACACAGCCTCCGACACGTTCGCCTCCGCGTATGCGACGTTCGCGTCGAACGCATCGAACCTCGGGGAGCAGCCCGGCGTCTGCGCGCACTTCGTGATCGACCGCGACGGCACGATCTACCGACTCGTCCCGCCGAGCATCATCTGCCGGCACACGGTCGGGCTCAACTACACCGCGATCGGGATCGAGCACGTGGGGACGAGCGACGGGCAGATCCTTGCCGACAAGCGGCAGCTCGACGCGTCGCTCAAACTGACGCTCTGGCTGATGAGCCGCTACGGCATCCGGCTCCGGAACGTCATCGGCCACAACGAGAGCCTCACGAGCTCCTACCACCGCGACCGCTACCCCGCGTGGAGATGCCAGACGCACGGCGACTGGACGCGGGCCGACATGCAGATCTACCGCGCGGCGCTCGCACGGCGGGCGCGCCGCTACCGCGTGCTGCTCGGGCCTCCGGCCCGTCCCGTCGACTCGGGCTGCTGAGGACTACGCGGCGGCGAGCAGTGCGAGCGTACGGAGGCACGCCTCGCGCTGGCCAGGTGCGCGGACGGCGGGAAGCTCCTCTTCCTCGACGAACTCGAGATCGGGGCGGAAGCGCTCCTTCCGCACGACCTCGCCGTCCTTGATCGCAGCGAACGTCCCCTCGCGCACGTCGTGCTTCTTCAGCTTTAGGCTTGCGTAGCGCTCGAAGACCTCGAGCGCGTGCTTCGTGGAGGCGAAGACGAACTCGCGGCGGCCGATGCCGATCCAGAGCGGCCGGTGGGCGCCGCGGGCAAGGTAGAGGACGTCCGGCGCGCGCTCGTCGAACCAGGCCGTGGCCATTGCGCCCTGCAGGTCCTCGAACGCGCGAGGCTCCGCATGCGAGTGAGCCGCGAGCGCGAGGATCGCCTCGCTGTCCACCGACATCTTCGGCTCGGCCCGGGCGCACTCGAAACAGTCGAGGATCTCGTCGTCGTTCACGATGATCCCGTTGTGGATCCCGACGACCGGCCCGTGCCTGACGGGGTGGTTGTTCGCGGGGATCGAAGGATGGCCCTTCGTGTAGTCGCGGACGTGGATCAGTGCCTGTCCCGCGGTCTGCGGCACCTCGAGGCGCTCGAGCAGGTTGCTGGCGGGCGTCCGCTGCTTGACGACCGTCGAGAACGCCTCTCCCGGGGCGCGGTAGGCGTACCCGACCGCGTCCGCGCCGCGGTCGGCGATGCCGGCGAGCAGGGCCTGAGCTGCGAGCGTCCGATCGACGGTCGAGTCAGGACTCAGGCTGTAGCCAGCTATGCCGCACATGAGAAAGAAACCGTATGGACCCCTTCGGATGACTTACTAGTTCTCTATCCCTCTGACTCCTGACGCTAACCAAAGTTCGTAAACGAATTCTGAAGCTTTACGCAGGCTCCTCCATCCCTCGTGCGGGGTACCTCGAATGCTCAAGGCCGGGAGGGCCGCGACCGATGAGATTGGCGTGGAGATGCCCCACCCGATTCCGGAGCCCGTGGAGGGCGAATCGCGCGAGCGCGAGGACGCGGCCCAGGCCGCCCAGAAGTCCACGAACGACCCCCTGCGGCTCTACGTGCGCCAGATCGGCGACGGACCGCTGCTGACCCGCGAGGAGGAGCGCGAGCTCGCCCGCCGCAAGGACGCCGGCGACGAGGAGGCGAAGCGCAAGCTGATCGAGTCGAACCTGCGCCTCGTCATGTCGATCACCCGGCACTACACGCGGGCCGGCGTGCCTCTGCTCGATCTGATTCAGGAGGGCAACCTCGGGCTGATCAGGGCGGTGGAGAAGTTCGACTACCGCATGGGCTACAAGCTTTCGACGTACGCCACGTGGTGGATCCGCCAGTCGATCACCCGCGCGCTCGCCGACCAGGGCCGCACGATCCGCCTGCCCGTCCATGTCGCCGAGCAGGTGCGCCGCATGATGCGCGCGCGCCGGCAGCTCGCACAGAAGCTCAACCGCGATCCGTCGGTGAAGGAGCTCGCCGAGGAGAGCGGCTTCCCGGAGCCTCGCATCGAGGAGCTGCTCGACCTCGTCGAGGATCCGGTCAGCCTCGAGACGCCCGTCGGCGACGGCGAGTCGCTCTACGGCGACCTGATCGAGGACACGAAGAGCGACCGGCCCGACGAGGAAACCGCGCTCAACCTCCGCCAGAAGGAGCTCGCCCGCGCCCTCCAGAGCCTCAACCCTCGAATGCGCCACGTGGTCGAGCTGCGCTTCGGCCTCTCCGGCTCGGATCCCAAGACGCTCGAAGAGGTGGGGGAGGGGCTCGGCATCACACGCGAGCGCGTCCGCCAGCTCGAGTCCCGCGCCCTTAGCGAGCTCCGGCTCTTCGCGCCGGACCTCGAGCTCTACCTCGCAGCCGACTGAGCGGAACCGCGCTTTGTCGCGGCGCCCGACCATTGTGAGGTCGCCGCATGCGGCTGCTGTCTCGGCTTGCCGTGTGGCTCTCGATCGTCGCGGCTCTCGACTTCGGGACCTATGCGTTCGACCGTACGACCGAGCTGTACGACGCCTACCCGGACAAGACTTTCGTGATCCCCGAGTGAGTGACGGGGAGTTCGACCTCGGCCGGAAGCCGAAGAGCCTCGCGGCCTACGAGCGCTCCATCGTCCCGCTGACGCGTTGAGCGCGCGCCGCGGAGCGGGTTAGAGGCGTTCCATCTCCTGCAGCTTCGAGAGGCGGCGCAGGGACTCGACCTCGACCTGGCGCACGCGCTCGCGCGTCAATCCCAGGCGGCGGCCGATCTCCTCGAGGGTTTTCGGCTCGGAGTCGACGAGGCCGTAGCGGAGGATGATCACCTGGCGCTCGCGCCAGGGCAGCGCCGACAACGCCTGCTTCAGCGCCTCGCTCCGCAGCGTGACCTCGACCTGCTCGTCGGGCAGCGGACCGTCGCCGGCCACGAAGTCGCCGAAGACGGCGTCCTCCTGGTCGCCGACAGGCTGGTCGAGGCTCGTCGACGCGCGCGCCGCGGCCTTGACCTCCTTCGCCTGCTGGAGGGTGAGGTTCGCCTCCTCGGCGATCTCGTCGAGGGTCGGCTCGCGGCCGAGCTGCGTCCAGAGGATGCGCTCGGCACGGTTCATCTTCTGCAGCCGCTCGACGATGTGCACGGGCATGCGGATCGTCCGTGCCTTGTCGGCGAGCGCGCGCGCGACCGCCTGGCGGATCCACCAGGTCGCGTACGTCGAGAACTTGTACCCACGGCGCCAGTCGAACTTCTCGACGGCCCTGATCAGGCCGAGCGTCCCTTCCTGGATGAGGTCGAGGAACGGCAGCCCCTGGTTGCGGTAGTTCTTCGCGATCGAGACGACGAGGCGCAGGTTGGACTGGATCATCCGCTGCTTCGCCTGCATGTCGCCCCGCTCGATCTTCTTGGCGAGCTCGACCTCCTGTGCCGCCGTCAGCAGCTGGTGCCGGCCGGCCTCGCGGAGGAAGAGCTGCAGCGCGTCCGTCGTCGTTTCGACGGGCGCCGGCGGAGGAGGCGGCGGCGGCGCCTTCTCGACTTCCTTCGTATCGTCGACGATCTCGACGCCGCGGGTCTCGAGCTCGCGGTAGAGCAGATCGAGCTCGAAGACGTCGAACTCGTGCAATTCCGTGAGGTCGTTCAGCTCGGACTGCCGCGCGCTGCCGGATGCCTCGCTCGTCTCGAGTAGCAGCTGCACGTCTTCGTGCTGAAGGATTGATTCGATCTCTACCGGCATCGGTGGCTGAGAGCCTCTACCCGTCATCGCTGTTAATCGAAACACGTTTCTAACATTTGCGCTCTGCCTACCGTCCGCGAGGCCGCCGAGATCACGAGCCTCACGTCGGTCGGCCGGGCACGGCTTCGGCGCGATTTGCACGCCTTACTGCCCATGCACGTTAAGCGATGTTATGTCAAGTCGAGGGAGAAACGGCTCTCCGTATCCTCCGGGAGTGCGGCGGCTCGTCCTCCCCCTCGTCCTGCTCGCTCTCTGGGCCGGGGACGCGGCAGCCGAGGCGGTGTACCGCGGACCGCCGGTCTCGGACGCTCGGCTGGCGCTCGGGCCCGGCAGCGAGGCCGTCGTCGCATACGTCGCCGACGGCACGCTGACGGTCGCAACCCGGCGCGTCGCGGGCTGGGACGCTCGATCGCCGTTCGTGCTGCCGGCGCGCGACGTCGAGATCGACGGCCTCGTGGTCTCGGCGGGCGGGCTGCCGACGGTGCTGCTGCGCGACCGGGACGGGCGCTGGCTCGGCGTCGCCCGCAGCGTCTCCTCGGGCGAGTGGCGCTGGCACACGATCAGGCCCGACGGGCGACGTGACCTGATCGGGCCGGCAGGCATCGCCCTCGACCTGCGCGGGCGTCCTGTCGTCGCCTACGCGCTCTGGCACGCGTCCAACAAGACCGTCCTCCGGCTCGTCCGCACGGACGCACGCGGCGCGCTTCGCACGCAGGCGGTGACGAAGAAGGGCTTCCCGGAGACGCCGTCGCTCGCGGGCGCGGCGCCGGTCGTGATGCCGAACGGCCAGATCCGCGTCGTTGAGACCTTCGCGCCGGCGGCGATCGAGTGGCGTCCGATTCCCGGCGACTGGATCGGCCAGTTCCTCCACTCCTCGGCGCTCGGGTTCCCCACCGGCGCCGTCGCGACCGCCGTCGCGGGGTCGACCGTCTACGCGGCCTGGACGGAGGCATTCCCCACTCTCGGGCCGCCCGCGGTCGTGCTCGCGTCGCACGGCTCGACGGCTCAGGGCGCCGTCGCGCTCGAGAACGCCGTACTCGCCGCGCTCGCTCTCACGCCGTCAGGGCCGGAGCTCGCCGCCAATCGCTGCTTCGGCGGGTCGTGCCTCGGGCTCGTCGGGGACGTGAGCGTTGACGGGCTCGTCGCGGGCTACGCCGTCGAGCGTGGCGGGGCGCGACAGCTGCTGCTCGCCACCAACGCCGGCCTCGACTGGCTGCGCGCCCCCGTCCCGCTCTCCGTTCACGTCTCGCTCGACAAGCACCTCACCGGCCGCGTCGAGGGCGCGAGCTCGGGCGCCGTTGCGCTCTACCGCGAGGCGGCCGACGGCTCGCGCACGTTCGTCGGCAGCTCCGGCGTCGCGGCCGACGGGTCGTTCGCAGCCGCCGATCCGGCCGCCGCGACCCCGCCGTTCGACTATCGCGCGATCTGGGTCGACCCGGCGACGTCGATCCCCTACTGCGCCCTGCTGACGACCGGAGCGTGAGTTGTCCCCAACCTCCTGCGCGTCGGCCGGGCGCCGACTCCCGGCGTGTGCAGCGGATTCGCGAGCGGCCGAGATCTGAGCCTCGCGAGCTGTGGAAAGACCGTTATCGGTTCTCCACAGGTTGGACGATTCGCTGTGGAAATGTTGAAAAAAGAAAACTTCGCAAAATGCGGCAGGTCCGTTTGTGAACTTCTTGCGTCCGTGCCGGACAGGTCTTACTGTCCCCCTTGCGTCGAGTACGGGACGTGAGTAGGTCGAAGCCCCGCGCGAAGGCCGTAGGCGGAAGCCGAAAGTCAGCGGGCGAGGTGGACGGAAGCGAGACCGGCTCGGCGAATGAAGCAGCCTCCCTCGGGAGGCTGTTTCATTTCTGCGGGAAGTCCTAGGGATTCGTGCACGCCGCCGCCAAGGCGCGGAGCCGGCGGATCGGGTTTATAGAGTGCTCGCGTGCACCTGCGTCCGCCCTCGGTCGACCACGGCGTTCAGGCGTTCATCTGGGCGGTCGTGTTCTTTCTCTTCCTCTGGCTCGGGATGCTCGCGGTCGGCGTCTCCGGCGGGTCCGCGTTCATGCTCTCCCTCATTTGCGGGGCGCTGATCTTCCTCTTCGTGCGCGTGCGCGGCGAAGACGACCTCGCCCGGCCCCGCGACCGCGTCCCGCGGCGCTGGCGCCCCTGAGCTAGAGGCGAAGCGCTCCGCGCGGCGCCGCCTCGCGGATCCGGAGCGCACGGACGAGCAAGGCGACGAGCGCCGGCTCGACCCGCTCGGCCAGCCGCCCCTGCGGTGGCCCGCTCGGCGCTTCTGCCGAGAGCAGCCGCACGTGCGCGAGCAGGAGGTCTTCGGCGTTGCTCTTCGAGCGGGTCACTCTGCCCGAGGTATCGGCGCGGCGTTCGGCCGCACCGATCCCTCGAACTGAGTGAGACGAGGCTACGAGCGGATGGTCTCCTGGTCGCGCTCACGCAGCCGCTCGCGCGCGATCGGGTCGTCCGCATCGGTGTCGTACCGCCGCGCGGTCGCGGGCGCCGGCGTGACCCTGCGCCGCAGCGCGGGCGTCGTGTCGAAGCAGAAGCCGAACACGAGGCCGAGCCCGAACGACAGCATGGTCAGCAGGTTGCCGCCCATGTCCTTCACGATGCTGTCGACGCCGATGTTCCCCGACCAGTTCGTGACGTTGCCGCGCCACAACGTCGAGTGCGGCTGGTGGAAGAGGAGGATCCAGCCGACGGCGATCGCAGTCGGGACGAACGCCAGGAGGAAGACGGTCGGCGAGAAAGTCGGCCTCCCCCACTTCGTCCAGCCGCCGAGCAGCTGCGAGAGCGCCATCACGAGCCCCGCGCCCGCGAGGATCCCGTAGACGGCCCAGTAGCCGCCTGTCGTGTTGTGGCTGATGTTCGTCGTCAGCCAGGCGAGGAGCCCGGCAACGGCGGCGGCGAGCAGCGTCACGACGGCCCGCGTCGGGCCGTGGTGCCACCGGCGCCCGTCGTCGTCGACCGGCGCGGTCGTCGCGGCAGGCTGTGTCGTCGTCGGCACCGTGTCGGCCGTCGTAGCAGGCGCCTGCCGGTCGGCGTACGCGCGCTGGATCGCCGCCGAGGGCGGCGTGGTCTCTGCCGTCGTCGTCGTGGTGCCGTCCCCGTCGTACGTGCCGTTCCCGTCATAGTTGTCGTGGTCCGCGTTCCGTGTGTTGTCGTAGTCCTCGTTCCGTGCGCGTCTCGAGAAAATGCGCATGCATTCACCTCCGCTGGTCGCTATGGAGAGAACGCGCGGCCGCGGGGCCCGGTTACTCCAGCGCGAGGCGCCGGTAGTCGAAAGCCGCCGAATGGAGCTCCGCGCGGAACTCTTCGAGCGTGCTGTCCACGTCCACGGCGAACACGTGCTCGACGACGCCGACGGCAGGGTCGTTGTGGAACGGCAGGTCGATGTGCGCCTCAGAGACGAGGTTCACGGAGGTGCATGCGCAGACGGGGCAGCGCACGGCGACGCCGACGGCCTTCCCGCCGGGAGCGAGCCGCGAGAACGACGATGGAAACACCGGCCGCGGCCGTTCCTCCGGGTAGCAGAAGAAGCTCCACGGCCACTCCCCCGCGTTGATCCGCCGCGCCGAGACCTCCGCGAGCTCGTCGCCGACGAGGTCGACGCGCGAAGTCATGAGGTTCAGGAACGTGCCGGCCGTGAGACCGAGAGGCGCCCAGTCGAGATCGTCGTCCGCGACGAGGCCGACGTGCGTGTCGCCGCAGCTGCAGTCGAATTCGATCTGGTAGAGCGCGGGATGCGCCGCGCCCGGCAGCCGCACGAGCCGGCGGAAGGCGGACAGCGCCACGAGCGTCTCGCTCCTCGTCGGGCAGGCGAAGGTGTACCGGCTTCGAAAGACGTCGTACATGGCCCTAGTTGTAATCGGCACGTCGGCCGAGAAACTTTCGCGGGCGGATCAGTACTTGATCAGCGCGTGCAGGTCGTACTGCGAGAGTCGGTCGCGGCCGCCGAGAAACGTCAGCTCGATGATGAAGCAGACGCCGACGACCACCCCGCCGAGCTGCTCGACGAGACCGCCGATCGCCTCCACCGTCCCGCCCGTCGCCAGGACGTCGTCGTGGATGAGCACGCGCGAGCCGCGCGGGATCAGATCGGGATGGAGCTCGAGCGCGTTCGTGCCGTACTCGAGCTGGTAGGTCGCGCTGACCGTCTCGGGCGGCAGCTTGCCCGGCCGGCGCGCGGGCACGAAGCCGCAGCCGATCTCGCGCGCGATCGCGGCGCCGAGGATGAAGCCGCGTGCCTCCGCGCCGAGGATCAGGTCGGGGCTGTGCTGCCTCGTCCACGTACCGAGCTCGGTAATCGTCTGCGCCAGCGCGTCGGGGTCGGCGAGCAACGGCGTCACGTCCTTGAACCCGACGCCCGGCTGTGGCCAGTCCGGGACCTCCCGGATCTTCTCCTTCAGCTCCACGCGCTGAGCTTACGAGACCAGGCCGCGGAGACCGCGCCAGAACAGGCGCTGCGACAGTTCCTGCGCGAGCTCACCGAGTGTCTGCAGGTCGCGCGTGCCCTGCTGCCGCCGCTCAGGGTTCCGCGAGCGGAGCGCGGGAGCGATCGCAGCCTCGAGCAGGCCCGTCTCGCGGTCGACGGACGTGCGGAACGTGCGCAGGTGGCGGGGTGCGATGCCGAAGCCGGCGAGCCGGCCGCAGATCGCCGCGATCTCGGCATCGCTCTCGCTGTACAGACGCTCGCCGCCTTCGACGCGCGGCGCCAGCAGCCCGTACTCCTCGAGCTCGCGCGTGAGCCTCCGGTCGATCGCCGCGCGCTCGCAGAGCGTCGACTGGTCGAGCTCGTCCTCGGAGTCCCGCAGCCCGCGCGCGCGCTTGCGGCGCCGCTCGGGCGACGTCGGCTTCTCGAGCTCCTCCCGGATCACCTTCAGCGGCAGGAACTCGTCCCGCTGGAGCCTGAGGATCCTCTCCAGCCGCTCGAGCTCCTCCTCGCCGAAGAGCCGATAGCCGCCGCGGGTCCGCGCCGGCGTGACGAGGCCCTCGCCCTCGAGGTAGCGGATCTTGGAGATCGAGATGTCCGGGAACTCCTCCTTCAGGCGCTCGCAAACGGCGCCGATCGTCAGCAGCCTCGTGCGGCTCGATGCAGGCGCGCTCGTCATCCGAGGAACGTCAACCTGTACTTGCCGATCTGCAGCTCGTCGTCGTCGGAGAGCTTCGCCGGTGACTCGATCCGCTTGCGGTTGAGATACGTCCCGTTGAGGCTGCCGAGATCCTCGATCTCGAGTGCGCCGTCGCGGCGCCTCACGATCGCGTGCCGCCTCGACACCGTGACGTCGTCGAGGAAGATGTCGCAGTCCGGCGAGCGTCCGATCGCCGTCTCCTCGCCTTCGAGCACGAACGTCTCCCCCGTGCGGCCGCCGCCGGAGCGGACGACGAGCGCCGGGCCCGTGATGCCCAGCTCGGCGAGCTCCGCCTGGCGCTGCTCCTCGGCCTGCTCGGGCGTGAACGCCATCGTCGCCTCGCCGCCCTCCTCCGGGACGAGCAGCGAGCCGCACTTGGCGCAGTAGTTCGCGGTCTCCGGATTCTGGAAGCCGCACTCGGGGCAGTACCGATGACTCACGCGGGCGGCGTGGCCTTGCCGGTGAGGATGTCGGTGAGCGCGTCGACGTCGACGTGCTCGAGCACGCTCTTGCCCCCGGACTTCTGCAGGCGGACGACGAGCTCCGCGCGGAGGATGTCGATCTTGCCGTGGAGGATCCTCCGCCGGTAGGAAACCTCCTGCTCTTCCCGCGTCAGCTCGTCGATCAGATTCTTCAGCTCGGCGTCGGAGAGGCTGGCGAGGTCGGGGAGCGGCTCCAACGGAGGTCCTTTCGGTCGAAGGCCAGGACGAAAATCGTCAAACTCTAAAGCTCAGGTTGAGATTCTAGCCGACGGCTAAGGTTTCCTCCGTCTGCATGATCTCCTCGACGATCCGCCTGAACTCGGCCTCGAGCTCCTGCGACTCCTCATCGCTGCGGCCCTCGGCGTAGATGTGGACGACCGGCTCGTCCGGGTCGGGGAGCACCTGGGCCCAGCCTCGCTCGTCGAAGACCTTGATCCCGTCCATCAGGTCGACGACGCGGTCGCGGAACCGCTCGGTGAGCAGGCGCATCACCGTCCCCTTGAGCGCCCACGGGCAATGCAGGCGTCGGTGCACGAGGGTCGACGCCGGCAGGTCCGCGACGAGCGCCGAGAGCGGCCGCCGGACCGGCGCGAGCAGCTCGAGCAGCTTGCAGAGGCTCGCCACGGCGTCGTAGGCGGGCAGGAACTCCGGGAAGACGTAGCCGCCGCCGACCGCGCCGGCGAAGACGACGTTGTCCCCGGCGGCGGCCTTCGTCAGGTCGGCGAGCGTCGCGGGCGTCCGCACGACCTCGAGCCCGCTGCCCTCGACGATCCGGTCGACGAGGCTGGTGACCGTGATCGGGAACGCGAGCCGGCCGCGCCGTCCATCCGAGCTGATTAGGCTGAGGTAGAGCAGGAGCGCCTTGTCCACCGGTACGTCCTTCGCCTGCTCGTCGACGAGGTAGACCCGCTCGGCGGCCCGATCGAACGCAACGCCCATCTCGGCGCCGACCGCGCGGACGAGGTTCTTCGTCTGGCCGATCGACTCGTGGAGCGGCGGCACGTCGGGCGTGAGGCGGCCGGTCGTGAAGGCATGCGCGGCGACGACGTCCACGCCGAGCGGCCCCAGCACGAGCGGCAGGACGAGCGAGGCGGCCGAGTAGCCGTAGTCGACGACGATCCTGAAGCCCCGCTCGCGGATCGCCGCGATGTCGATGCTCGAGAGCAGGTCTGCGGCGTAGGTCTCGGCCGCGCGGGCCGGGTAGGAGATCGTCCCGACGTCCGCGGCGCTCACGCGGCGGGCCTCGTGGCGCGAGAAGTTCTTCTCGATCTCTTTCTGCAGCGCGGCGGTGATCTGGATTCCCGGGCGCTCGTAGAACTGGACGGCGACGACTTCGGGGTCGGCCGGGTTGACGCCGATGTGGACGCCCGCATCGAAGTTCTCCGCCTTCAGCAGATGGCGGTTGATCGCCGACGGAATCACGCGTAGGTCCGCGATGTCGACGCCCGCCGAGAGCACTCCCGTGATGAGCGCGCGCTTGACCATCCGGCAGGCCGCGGGCGCCTCACGGCTCGTAACGATGCGCGCGCCGCGCTTGAGCGCGGTGCCGAGCGCGATCCCGAGCCAGAGCGCCACCTCGGGCGTGAGGTCGACGTTGATCAGCCCCTGGACGCCGTCGCGGCCGAAGATGCGCGAGCCGCCGCGCGACTCCCAGATCAGGCTCGAGTGGATCTGCGCGCCTGACTCCACCTCCTTGTACGGGTAGATCCGGACGCCCGGGAAGATCACGCTCTCGGCGCCGATCGTCACCTCGTCGCCGATCGCGACGCCCTCGTGGAGGCGCACATGCGTGCGGAGATCGCACGAGCGGCCGACGATCGCGCCTTCGATGATCGCGCTGCGGCCGATGTGCGTACCCGACTCGATGATCGCCCGCTCGATGCGTGCGCGCTCGCGCAGCGTCGAGTTCGTGCCGAGCACCGAGTGCGGCCCGATGCTCGCGTCCGGCGCGATCCGGCAGTTGTTCCCGACGAACGCCGGCCCCTCGACCTGGTCGAGGTCTTCCATCTCGACGCCCTCGCCGATCCAGATGTTCCCGCGCAGCTGGATCCCCGGGATGTCGAGGTCGATCTTCCCGTCGAGCGCGTCGTAGTTGGCCTGGCGGTACTGGTCGAGGTTGCCGATGTCCTGCCAGTAGCCGTCGAGAACGCAGCCGTAGAGCGGCCGGCCCATCTCGAGCAGCAGCGGGAACAGCTCCTTCGCGAAGTCGTACGGGCGGTCCGTCGGCACGTGACGCAGGCACTCCGGATCGATGACGTAGATGCCCGTGTTGATCGTGTCGGAGAAGACCTGTCCCCACGACGGCTTCTCGAGAAAGCGCTCGATCCGTCCGTCGTCGTCCGTCACGACGATGCCGAACTCGAGCGGGTTCTCGACCGAGACGAGGCCGATCGTGACCGCGGCGTTCTTCTGCCGGTGGGTCTCGACGAGCGCGGCGAGGTCGAGGTCGCAGAGCGCGTCGCCCGAGATCACGATGAACGGCTCGTCGAGCTGATCAGCCGCGAGCCGGACGGAGCCGGCCGTGCCGAGCGGCGACTCCTCGACGGAGTAGGAGATGTCGATCCCGAGCGCGTCTCCCCCGCCGAAGTAGCCGCGGATCGCCTGCGGGAGAAAGGCGACGGTCACGATGACGTCGTCGAAGCCGTGGCGCTTCAGGAGCTCGAGGATGTGCTCCATGCACGGCTTCCCGACGATCGGGACCATCGGCTTCGGCTGGTTGGACGTCAGCGGGCGCAGGCGCGTCCCCTCTCCTCCGGCCATGACGACTGCCTTCACCGTTTCACCTCCCGGCGGGCTTTCCAGAGGTACGCGGCGAGGGCCGCAAGGGCGAGGCCGAAGCCGATCCAGAAGATGACGCGCGGCCACAGCGTCCCCTTGTCCGTGACCATCGTGAAGCCGAGCGACGCATAGAGCAGCCAGGTCGCCGCCTTGCCGAGAAAGTTGACCTCGAAGGTGTAGCCACGCTCCACGGCGGGCTTGTACCCCGCGAGGAGCAGGAGGTCACGGAGCGGGATCAGGAGGGCCGCCCACGGCAGGCGGCCCGCGTGCCAGAGCAGGATGACTGCCGTGTCGATGAGAAGCCGGTCGGCAAGCGGGTCGGCGATCTTGCCGAAGCTCGACTCCACACGCCAGCGGCGGGCGAGGAAGCCGTCGATCTGATCCGTCACGGCGGCGGCCCCGAAGAGGATTGCGGCGGCCCAGCTCCGCCCTCCGTCTGACGTGAGGATGAGCGCGGCGAAGATCGGGATGACGACGAGCCGCGCGAGCGTCAGGGCGTTCGGCAGCTGTTGCTGCAGCCTCACCGACACTGCGGGCGCGGACACGGTCACAGGATAAGCGCCGCGGCGCGGCTGACCCGGGAACGGCGGTGTTAGCCGCGTTCGCTCAGCTGAGGGCCTCCGAGGCGCCGGCGGACGTAGCGCGAGATCCAGTAGCGCGTGCGGTTGAGGTAAGCGCGGTCGGCGACGTTGCCGCGCAGGCCCCACGCGCCGTCGTAGCTGGCATAGCCCTCGTGGATGCACGCAGGCTCGATCTGCGTTCCCTCGTTCCACTCGTTGTAGCTGGTGATCGTGGTCAGGTCGGCGCCGGCGTTGATCGCCGCGTTCCACATCGAGTCGTATGTGCGCCCGTTCGCACGGTCGACGGTTCGCCCGTCTCCCGTCGCGCGCTGCGCGCTGTAGCCGGGCCCGACGGACGGTGCACAGAGCAGGCCCTGCTTGTGAGCAGCCGTGCACATGCGGGCGAATGTGCGCGCGCGGTACGTCAGCGTGTCGTATGTGTAGATGCCCTGGAATCCGCCGTTCTTCGCGTAGCCCGCCAGCGGGGTTTGCGCAAAGAGGCGCACATTGCTCAGCGACGACGTGAGCGGCTGCCATTCCGCGGCCGGAAAGTCCGTCGCGTGGTAGACGAACACGTCGCTGATCCCTAGCGTCTCGAGGTATGCGATGTCTGCCGTGACGCTCGCGATCGAACGGCCGGCGTACGGCTCGAGATGTGCGGCGACCTCGATCGAGTGCGCTCGTGCGGCCGCGATCACGCCCGGCAGGCGCTCGTCGGTGGACGAGCCGCGACCCCACCACGAGACGACGATCTCGCCGATCCGCGCACGCTCGATCTCCCGCATCTGCCCGTCGAGCACGCTCGGGTCGCGGGACGAGTACGTGCCGCGCGACGGGTAATACGCGGACGCGATGTCGGCGTCGGGGGCGTGCCCGTTCTGCTGCCAGTGGTCGTAGGCGCCGTCGCGCGCGGGGTTCCCGAACCACGGGTAGTAGAAGACCGCCGTCGTCGGAGTGGACGATGCCTTCGGCGTCGTCGCGTTCGCGTACGGGACCAGCAACACGAGCGCCGCAAGAACGAGCCCGAGGATTCGCACGGCGGCGAATCTATCACTGCCGCCCGCTGTTCAGAACTCGTTCTTATTCGATCATCGATTGGCGCAGAGCCGTCGCGACCGCCTGCGTGCGAGTGGCCGCGCCGAGCTTGCGCATCGCGTTGCGGATGTGAGCCCGTGCCGTCTCGGCGGTGATGTGCAGCCTCTGGCCGATGTCCTCGTTGCGCAGGCCGTCGGCGAGCAGTCGCAGCACCTCGCGCTCGCGCTGGGACAGCAGCTTCACCGATCCGCTCGTCCCGCCGGCTGCGAGCGCGCCGGCCAAAACCGGATCCACGTACACGCTGCCGCCCCCGACGACCTGGATCGCTCTCGCGACGTCGCCGAGCGGCGCCTCCTTGAGGACGAACCCCTTCACTCCGGCGTCGAGCGCCTCGGCGACCAGCGCGCCGTCGCTGTGCCCGGTGTAGAGGATCACGCGCGTGCGATCGACGACGCGGCGCGCGACCTCCATGCCCGACACACGGGGCATGCGCAGGTCGATCACCGCGACGACGGGCTGGTGCTCGTCGATCGCCCGGATCGCGTCCTCGCCGTCGCGCACGCGCGCGACGACCGCGATGCCGTGTCCCTCGATCACGCGCGAGAGCGAGTCGAGGACGGCGGGATGGTCGTCGGCGACCACGCACGTCAGCTGCACGTCCGCGGACGTCACGCGACCGCCGCCTCGCTCGCCGAAGCGACGCTCTCCACGGCCTGCATGAACGCGTTTAACACGATCGCGTCGAAGTGCGTTCCACTCCCCTCGCGCATGAGCGCGAGCGCGTCGTCGTGCGAGAGCCCGGGCCGGTACGGCCTGTCGCTCGTCAGGGCGTCGTAGACGTCGACGACGGCGACGATGCGACCCTCGAGCGGAATCTCGCTGTCGGCGAGCCCGCGCGGGTAGCCCGTGCCGTCGATCCGCTCGTGGTGCGTCCACGCGATCGTCGCGGCAAGGTCGAGGAGGTCGAGACCCGAGCCGCTGAGAATGTCGTAGCCGATCTTCGCGTGTCGCTGCATCGCGAGCACTTCTCCAGGCGTCAACGGGCCGGGCTTGAGGAGGATCTCGTCGGGGACGCCGATCTTGCCGATATCGTGGAGCGTGCTCGACCGGCGGATCAGCTCGCAGTGCGCCTCCTCGAGCTCGAGGTACTCGGCGACGAGCGCCGAGAAGTCCCCGACGCGCTCGATGTGCTCGGCGGTCTCGTGGTCACGCGCCTCGACGGCTGCCGCGAGGCGGCGCACGGTCTCCTCCTCCGAGCGCTTGAGCTCGTCGACCGCGCGCTGCAGCGCGCCTGTGCGTTCCTCGACCATGTGCTCGAGCCGCTCGCGCTCGTGCCGCTGCGCGCTCTCGAGCTCGCGCCGGCGCAGGGCGTTCAGCACCTGGATCGACAGGTCCGTGTGCGAGAACGGCTTCACGACGTAGCCGTACGCGCCCAGCGTGAGCGCGTGGTCGGCGAGCCGCTCGTCGTCGACGCCGGTGACCATGATCGCGGCCGTGTCCGGATACGCCCGGCGGACGTGCGAGATCACGTCGAGGCCGGACTCGCCCGGCATCTGCAGGTCGCAGACGATGAGCTCGAACCGGCGTCTCGTGAGCAGGCGCCGCGCCTCGAACCCGTTCTCGGCGACCGCGCACGCGTAGCCCGCCCGTTCGAGGAGCCGGCGGACGAGATCGCGGACGTGGCGGTCGTCGTCGACGATGAGGATGCGCGCAGGTGTCATCGCAGGATGGGTCAACCAGACTCAAGATCGACGCTTTCCGGCTCCCGCGTGTACCCCGTTCGGGGGTGCAGTCACTCGAACGAGGGACGGCCGGCCCCCGCTTCCGTCGCGACCGCAGCCGGGCCGGGCCCGAGGCAGCGCACACTGCCTGGGAGATTCTGCACCTCGTGCATGCGGCAGGGGTTCCGCTCGGAACGCTCCTGCCGATCGCAGCGTCGCCGCCGGCGTCGTCTATGCCATCAACAGGGCCGACGAGGCGTAGATCGCGGTTGCTGTTGACGATAGGCAGTCCATGCGCTCTAATGCGCGCCGCGGAGCCAGGCGCACGGGGCTGCGGCGATGAGGGGGCCGAGCGCCTGCGGGGGTCGGAGCGCCCGGACGGACTGACGGCCAGGGCGGCTCTACCTGGCTCCGCCGTACTCGTTCACCGCCGTCCCTAAGCGACGAAAACCCCTCCTCAGAGTAGGGCTTCCGTTGAATCGGGGCGCCGAGATTCGAACTCAGGACCTCCGTCCGGGCGGTTCTACCGCTGGACACGGTACGACGCCGCGGCAGATTCGCTCTAACAAGCGCCGCGGCCTCGCGCCGCGAGACTCGGCTGGACCGCGCAAGCCGCGCCAGTGTTGGCGCGCCGGCCCGCCGTGCGGTCGAACGTCGCGCCGCTACTCGGCCGGCTCGACGACCCCACATCCCGTTGATGCGTTGAAGTGCGCGATCAGCACCTCGTCGATCTCCGGATGGGTCGGGAGCGTGGACGCAGGAGCTACTTCGTCTTACGCCAAAACATGGGTTTTTGCAGCCACTTCTTCATAGTCGGGGCGCCGAGATTCGAACTCGGGACCTCCAGTCCCCCAGGCTTACCCAACGGTCAGGCGTCGAAGTCCGGCGAGTGGCGGGAAGTGCCGTTTAGCAGGCGTTTCCGGTCGCTCGCAGAGTGCGATTCGGCTCTGCAAGAGACGATCGCTTAGGGGCGTTTGGGCACGGATTGGGCACAGCCGCGACGGACTCGTATCGGCTCGCCGTAAAGGAGACCGACCTCGCCGGCTCGACGCTAACGCGCGGGCATTCTCCAGCGGCAGCCGTCAATCATCCGGGCCACTGGGGCCCGGCGCCTCGACGGTCAGCGATGGGCGTACAAACCGCCCGGGTTGGGAGGCCGGCGACCCCGGGCTTCAGGCCGGAGCCGCCGGCGAACTACTCCGAAGGGGCCGTCCTAGCCGCCCTGGTTGCCGGGCTGGCCCTCGTAGCCCTGCAGTCCGGGCGAGGTGCCGTTCCCGTTGTTTCCCGGGTTGCCGCTCGCGCCGCCCTGATTGCCGGGCTGCCCCTCGTAGCCAAGCTGCCCCGGAGGCTGATCAGCCAAAACCGGGCTGGCAGCAGCCAAGGCGAAGAACACACCGAGCACAAGTACCACAGCCTTGCGCCTCATTGATGAACTCCCCACTTCCCCCCAGGTTTATTTGCTGAATCCTGCTCCCTTCTGCGTTTTAAGTCAATCGCAGCGAGGTGGTCGTTTTTGCGCGGCGCGATTCGCGGAGCTCCATCCGGATAGTCCATCCCGGATCGGCGCCCTGCGTTCGAGTGCTCGGCGAAGCCCCCCGGCCCGAAAAACATCGCGATTTGCAGCCAGGTTCGATTCCTACCCGGCGCAAATCTCACCGCACCGCTACGCGGTTTGGCTCAACGGAGCGGGTCGGCCATGTCACCGATGCCCCCGATTGCTCGGCTGGTGCACACCTCGGTGCACACCACGGGAATTCGTGCGGCCGCACGGTCGAACACGCGGAGCCAGGGTGGGCGCCGGAGGCCTGCGGCGACCCCACGCGGCGCCAAGCCACGGGGGAGCGTGGCCTACCCCGACTCCGCCACTCAATGCTTACAAACCCGACCAGTCTTGGGCCGACTTAGACGTTCGGCTGGGACATCCGTTCAAGACCGCGTTGTAGCTTTCTCTGTTAGGAGCCAGGGTGTCGTTTGGGAGGCGCGGCAAACCCTTCGATTAAGCCGAGCTCGTCTGGGGGAGGACGCAGCTCGGGACCCTGGCTCCGTCACTTCCAGCGGCTCGACGATCCACATGCCGTTGATGCCCTGCTCGTACAGCAGGTCGAGCGCGTCTTCGTCGAGCTCGAGGTTGATGTGAACGATGCGCAGGCGCTGCGCGTCGCCGAGCATCAGGACCTCGCCTTCCTTCCAGTTCGGAATCGCGGTGACGAAGGCTGCGGGGTTGTGCGGTTTCGCCGTCAGGCGTGACGAGGAGGTACTTGAAGGGCATGCGTCCGATCGTCGCAACGCTACGACGCGAGGTCTTGCGGCGCTAGATGACCGTTGCGGACGCCGTTCAGTCGCGCTTGGGGAGCGATCCCCACGTCCGCAGCCACTCCCGTTCAGCGGCCTCCAAGCGGCGTTCTTGGATCATCTCGTAGACGGCGACGGCAACCATCACGAGAAGCCGAGCACACCGAAGAAGACCGACATTCCAGACATACGACTCTACGACTCATGACTCAAGAAGACAGCGGCGCCTTCCTCCGACAGCGTGCGTTTGTCTCAACGGTCTCCAAGCGTCGCGGGACCGTGCGACCTGCCAGGTGGGTACGGCCGTGACGAACGCTGCGGGTCGTGCGGTTCGCGGCAGGCGTGACCAGCAGGTACTTGAACACGCGCCGACGCTAGCGCGCCTAATGCGGTCAGGGGTGACGCATTTCCACTTGCAGGTCAAGTCGCGCCGCTCCAGTCTGTCTCGACGACGCGCTGATCGAGTTTTTGCATCCCACGCGGTTCCCGAGCCAATCACAAGTTCCGTGCTTTCGCGGGATCGTCTTCGGTAGGGGGATGTCCTCCCTGCCTCGTTCGAGGTCCGGTGATTGCTCCAAGAAGGAGAAACCGAGACATGACCAAGAGGCTTGTTCAACGCAGAAGCGCATTGCTGGCCGCGGCAGGCGCTGTCGCCCTACTGGCCGTCGTCGCGGTACCTGTCGCCGCCGGCGGCAACGGCCACGGCAACGACAAAAGCAACAGCAACACCAACAACAACAATCGGCTCCTGGCAGCCGGAACCGCGAAGGAGCGGGTTGGCGCCGTCCAGTGGCACATCCAGTTCCAGATCCACGCCCGCAACAACGGCAAGAGCTCGAAGGTCTCGGTTCAGACGCCGACCTCGACGTTCTCGTACGTCGGCTCGGTCTGCTCGGGCTCGTACACGACGGCGGCGGGGACGACCGTCTACGTCGTCGGTCGCCAGACGTCGTTCGCCGGCACCGGCTTCGACGCGCCGTATTACGGCTACTCGATCCACAAGGGCGGGCCGATGGGAGCCGACTTCTCGTGGGTCTCGTCGTTTGCTTCTCTGGCAGCCGCCCAGGCTGCCTGCGCGAACCCGGCAGTCTCGCTTCCGACGCCGTTCGCGCTCGACGCTGCCTCCGTTCGGTTCAAGGTCTAACGCGCGGCAGCCGCAACGACGAAACAGGGGCGCCGCGGCGGCGCCCCTTCTCTTTCCTGGCGGTGCCAGGCGTGGCCGAACGCGTTCGGCGGCGGCTCGACGCTCTCGACGGACGTCGTGCAGCTCTAACGTCACGGATCACCGGGCTCGATCTTACGGGTCGCGGGTGTCGGCTCTTAGAACTCGTTTCAGAATGAGTTCCCGAAGGCGGGCGATGTTCAGATCGCAATGTTGCGCCGGGGCCCTCCGACGGGCCCCGGCGCGAATGCGACCGCTCGGCAGTTTGGGCGTCAGAGCGCGCCCCCCGGCTTCGTCGATTAGACGTTGAAGAACGTCCTCGATGTGTCGGCGACGCTGGTCGAGATGTGGTTCGTGGTGTCTGTGAGCAGGATGTTCGTGTAGCTGACGGACGCGAGAACGAGCGTCTGCCCGCTCGGGCAGGAGAAGCTACCGGCTGAGAGTGGGCCGACAGAGATGCTTCCGACTACCCGTCCGTTCTGTGGCAGGAAGCCAACGCTGGGTGAGGTGAGCGGCCCGGCGAAGGTCGCTTTGTTGGCTGCCTTGGGATGGTTGCCACCGCCGTTGAGGCAGGCATAGGTAGCGGTGCTGTCAGCGGTGAGCACGTAGTTGATCTGCTGCTGGCCGACGCCCGCCTCATCCCAGGAGACGACGAGCGCGCCACTGTTGTTGACGCTTCCCGTTGCCGAGAAGAAGTGCGCCCCTGACGTCGCCGAGGCCGCGACCGCCCAGAACGTAAGGGCGGCGACGGCGACCACGGTCAACGTTAGAGTGAGTTTGACGGTCTTCCTCATATGTGCTCCTTTGGTTTGTGCCTGGCTTGTCTGTGGAGCGGCCAGGACTTTGGGGCCGAGGTAGGCCGATCGAGCTCCGCTCCCGGTGTCCTCGCGGACGCCGGGACGGAGCCGTGCTCTGACGAGCCCGAGCGGTGACTCGGACGAGAAGGGCCAAATAGAAGGCCGCAGGGCCACATTCCCGCCTCTCTCTCCTAGCACTGCTGTGGACAGCGCTTCGCGATAACTAAGCACTTGGGGAGGCAGAACGCAAGGGCAGGATACCCTCGCCCCGCCCTCGGCACGCCTCCGAACACGTCACCTGGGCCGAGATATGCGTCCCGAACTCACGGCCGCAAACGATGGATGGATTGCGTGCTCTCTGAAAGAACGATTCTGCAAACTCGGAATGGCAGCGATGAGGGGCGGCCGCTGTTCACTTGGCTGGAGGATCTCGAGGCGCTGACGCAGGCGCTAGTCAACGGCGATCCGATTCCACCGATGCACGACGAGAACGACGACGAGCAGAAGCCGCAGCTCCGGGTGATCCGAGGAGGACTGAGCGATGCCAGCTAAGCAATCGGGAAGCGTCGTTAAGCGCGGAAGCCGCTGGCAAGCGCGTTGGTACGACGAGCACGGGCAGCGGAAGTCACAGGGCGGCTTCGAGACGAAGTCGGCTGCTCGCGAGTGGGTCGACGGGAAGGCGAAGGAGGTCGCTGCGCTTCGGCGCGGCGACCTCCCCACTCCGACGCCGCGACATGCCGACGCTGACCGAACTCGTCGCCGAGTACCTCGAGCAGCACGCCGCCGAAGAGAACACGCTCCGCACGCTCCGCGAGCGGATGAAGTACGCGACGCAGACGTTCGGCGACACGCGCGTCGACCGGCTCGACCCGCAGGCGATCGGCGCGTGGCGGAAGCGGCTGCCCGAGCGGTCCGCGTGGGCGATCCACAAGGCGCTACGGCAGGTCCTCCACGACGCCGTTCGCGTGAAGCTGCTCGACGAGAACATTGCGACGCTCGTGCCGAACCCCGAGCCGAAACGGCGGGAGGTTCCCGCCTTCGGGACCGTCGCCGAGCTCCAGGCCGTGGGCGAGGAGTTGCCAGAGCGGTTCGCACCGCTGCCGGTGTTCGTCGGCCTGACCGGGCTGCGTCCCGAGGAGTGGATCGCGCTCGAGTGGCGCGACGTCGACACACGCGCAGGCATCGTGCACGTCCGGCGCGTCTACACAGACGCGCAGGTGAAGCTCTACGGCAAGCAGGCACGCTCGCTCAGGACCGTCCCACTGCCCACAGCAGCCGCGCACGCGCTCTCGGCGATCCCGCGAGGGCTTCTTCCGGGCATCCGACTGTTCTCCGGCGAGGCGAGCGGCTACCTGAACCTCCACAACTGGCGCCGCGACGAGTGGACACCGGCGCTCAAAGCGGCCGGCGTCGAGCACCGCGGGCCTTACGCGCTACGGCATACGTTCGCGTCGTTCGCGATCGCCGCAGGTGTCTCGCTGTTCGAGCTCGCGCGGTTCATGGGCACGAGCGTCGAGCAGATCGACCGCACCTACGGGCACCTGCTGCCGGACTCGCTCGACCGGACGCGGGCGGCGCTCGACTTGTTCATCACGACGGCCGCGGAAGCGGAAGTTGAGCACGCCGACACGACGCTCGAAGCGTTTGGGCACAGATCGGGCGCAGTCGAGTGAAGACTTGGGTTACTTCGTCTTACGCCAAAACATGAGTTTTTGCAGCCACTTCTTCATAGTCGGGGCGCCGAGATTCGAACTCGGGACCTCCAGTCCCCCAGACTGGCGCGCTAACCAGGCTGCGCCACGCCCCGCGACGGGTCACACCGTATCAACCCGTTTTCGCACGCTGAACCGCGACACGGCGGGATGTCAGCGCCGCTCGACACGGGAGCCGCCCACGATCGTCTCCTCGCCGGACGCCAGGCGCACGAGCGCCTTGTTCCCGCCGTCGTAATCGTCCGCCCAGAGGAGGAGCGTCGCCTCCTCGCCGCTCACGCGGCACGGCTCTTCGCCGAGCCCCTCGTGGTCGAGCCACGCGCGGATGAACGGGTTCGAGCGCCGTTCGTCGGCGATCGTCGTGTCCTCGCGATGCCCCGGGAAGACGCGCGTCTCGGGATCGAGCGCGAGCAGGACGTCGAGGATCGAGTGCTTCAGCTTCGCGAGGTCACCCGTCGGGCCGGCCGTGCCGCCGACGGTGCCCCGGAAGAGGACGTCGGCCGTGAAGCAGTGCGAGCCGTCGACGAGGAAGGCGAGATGGTCGTCGCAGTGGCCGGGCGTGTACAGCGCGCGCACGGCCAGACCGCCGCTCTCAAGCGTGTCGTCGTCGGCGAGGCGCCCGTCCGCGCGCACGTCGGTATCGGCGTGCGCAAGTAGCGGCACGCCGTGGCGCGCGGCTAGCTCCTCGACGCCGACGACGTGGTCACCGTGGCCGTGCGTGCAGAGGACGTGCGTGATCGTGATGTCGTCGTCGGCCGCACGCTGCTCGAGCCGCTCACCGAGCCCGTTCCCGTCGATGAAGAAGCCGTGGCCGCCGGGCCCCTCCGCGACGAGGTACGCGTTCGAGAGCCACTGCGGATGCTCGACGCGCTCGATGATCATGCGAACTCGATCACGCTCCGGATGCCGTCTTGCGCTTCCATCAGCTCGAAGCCGCGGTTCACGTCGTCGAGCGTGATGCGATGTGAGACGAACGACGCAACATCGATGTCCCCGGCGAGCGCGCGCTCGACGAAGTGCGGCACCTGGTCGCGGCCCTTGACGCCGCCGAACGACGAGCCGGCGATGCGACGGCCGGTGATGAGGAAGCGCGGCACGACGTCGAGCGTCTCGCCCTTGCCCGCGACCCCCGCGATCGTGCAGAGGCCCCACCCCATGCGGGCCGCCTCCACCGCCTGGCGCATCACCTTCACGTTGCCGGTCGCCTCGAATGTGTAGTCGGCGCCGAAGCCGTCCGTCATCGCGACGATCTCGTCGACGACGTCGGCGCCGCCTGCGAGCGTGTCCGTCGCACCGTGCGCACGGGCGAGCTCGAGCCGTTCGGGCGAGAGGTCGACCGCCACGATCCGCTCCGCGCCGCTGAGCCGGCAGCCGACGACCGCGCCGAGACCGACCATTCCGGCGCCGAAGACGACGCACGTCGACCCCGGCGAGACCTTGGCCGTGTTCAGTGCTGCACCGAGGCCGGTCGAGAGACCGCACGCGAACAGGCACGCGTGCTCGAGCGGCGCGTCTTCGCTGACCTTCGCGAGGGCGATCTCCGGCATCACCGTGTACTCCGCGAACACGGACGTCCCCATGAAATGGCGGATCGGGTCGCCGTCGCGCGCCAGACGCGTCGTGCCGTCGGGCAGGTAGCCCGCGTTCTGCTGCTCGCGGATCGCGAGGCAGAGGTTCGTGCGATCGCTGCGACAGTGCACGCACTCGCGGCACTGCGGTGAGAACAGCGTCACGACGTGGTCACCCGGCGCGACGGAGGTGACGTCCGCGCCGACGCGCTCGACGACGCCCGCGCCCTCGTGCCCGAGCACGGTCGGCGCGTAGCCGGAGGGGTCGGCGCCGGACGCCGTGTAGAGATCGGTGTGGCAGACGCCGCATGCGACCAATCTGATGAGGGCCTCGCCGGCACGGGGCTCCGCGAGCTCGACCTCCTGCACGACGAGCGGCTGGCCGAACTCCTCGAGCACCGCGGCGCGAATCTTCACGCCCTAGCCTCGCATACGCGCGGTCACCAGTTCGCCGGTAGCCCCTGCACGTTCGGCGGCAGCGGCGACGCCGCCGGGTGGATCACATACGCGATGCCGCCGCTGCGCGAGCTCGGCAGCCACACGTCGGCGAACTGCTGCCGGTCGAACACGTTCTCGACGGCGGCGTCGCTCGCGATCAAGCGCGATGCCGGGTCGTTGACGATCACGTCTCCGCTCGCGGTGAACCCGCGGATGACCATCAGGTGCCCGTTCGTGCCGTAACCCGCGTTGTCGAGCTCGTTCTTCTTGAACGCGACGGAGACAACGAGCGGGATGCCGGCCTTGATGAACTGCTCGGCCTCGGTCAGCGACCGCAGCTGCACGACCTGGCCCTCGAGGCCGAACGAGCCCGCATACGCCGTGTTGAACGGCCAGTTGCCGGCGCCGCTGTAGTGCCAGTCGAACGTGTGCATCGCGGCGAAGTCGACGCTCGGGTCGGCGTACGGGATCGCGCTCAAATCCGACGCGCCCGGCTCGCTGCCCCAGAACTCGACCACCATCTCCGTCGACGTCGGGCTGCACCACGCCTCGCCGCCGTTGTCGAACTCCGGGTACTCGCCGCGGTGAACCTCCTGTGAGTACTGCGGCACGTCGAGCGTCGTGCCCTCGGCACCGCCGAGCGGCCCGGCGGCGACGGACGTGTCGTCCGGCAGAGCCGAGGCGATCGCGCCGACCGAGCGCACGGTCGGTACGGCCGTCGTGCCCTGCTTGCGGTAGAGAGTGACGCGCAGGCGGTACGACGTCAGCGCGACGCCCTTCGCGGCAAGGAACGTGTCGATCGCGATCGTCCCGTCGGCGTCCCCTTGACCGCCGAGCGACGTGCGGTGGATGTCACCGCTCGTCTCGGAGGGCATCCGCGACGTCCAGAGGCCCATGACGTACCACTTCGTCGGAGTGCCGGCCGTCGTCGTCCCCTGCATCTCGACCTGGATCCACGTGCCCACCGGCGTGTCGGCCGTCCAGCTCGAGACGAGCTCGGTGAGCCCGAATGCCGGCGTGTACGCGGGCGATGTCCACCGGTCGTAGTCGTAGGCGGTCGTCTGCGCCGTCGAGTCGAATGGATCGTCGTACGCCCGCGCGCCGGCCGACGTGCCGAACGTGATCGCGCCGTCGCCGACGGCGACCGGTCGCGCGCCCTCGAACGTGCCGGCCGCGAAGTCGACTCCTCTTGTCCAGCCGTGGTAGCTGATCCGATCGTGGCTTCCCGGCTGCTTCGCCGATCCGCCCGGCGCGACGACGCCGAGCGCCGCGCACACGAGAGCGACGACGAGAAACCGCAGGACGATGCGACGCTGCATGACGAACCCCCTCGATAGTTCCCCTGACGACGGGCCGATCCTACTACCCGGTCAATGGCCCATCGCGACCCACTTCCAACCGGCGGCGACGACCGAGGCGAACACGAGGCACAGGAGGACGCCGAGACGGAACATGAACGAGTACGCGCGCATTTTTCGCTCCTTTGCGAGGGACGAGCCGCTCTCGATGATCGACATGCCCGCGAGTCACACCTGCGTCGCGGGCGGGCGAGCGACCAGGGCGATCGGAGCTTACGTCCGGATGACGCTCGCGCCTAGACGCTTGTTTCGGCGTGTCCGGTGCGGACGTCGCAGCCGGTGAGTCAGCGCAGGCGCTTGTAGAGCCGGTCGATCAGGTCCGGCATCGTCTCGAGGCGCTCGGCGATGCGCCGGATGCGAACCTCGCGGAAGTGCTCCGGCTCGACGCCGAGGGCGCCGCCGAGCACGGCGATCACATCGTCCGAGGGCACGGGACGGTTGCCGTGCACGAGATGGTTGAGATACCCGGCGGACAGCCCGGTCTTATCGGCGAGCGCTCGGTACGTCACGTCCTGCTCGGCCATCAGCCGCTGGATCGTCGTTCCGAACGGCTCGTCGCTGAAGCGGCGCTTGCGCGGCATCAGAGGTCGGAGAGGTTAACGCGCCTCTCCGCGCCGGTGGCACGGTCCCGGATGTCGACGGCGCCGTCCTCGAGGCTCTTCTTCCCGGCGGTGACGCGCACGGGGCAGCCGATCAGATCCGCGTCGGCGAACTTCTCTCCCGCGCGCTGGTCGCGGTCGTCGAGGAGCACGCTGCGGCCCCTCGCCTCGATCGCGGCGGCCGCCTGCGCGGCGATCTCCTCCGCGCCCGGCAGCGCGACGACGTGCACCTCGTACGGCGCGACGGTCTCCGGCCAGATGATCCCATCCTTGTCGTGGCTCTGCTCCACGAGCGCAGCCATCACCCGGGCGGGGCCGATGCCATAGCTGCCGCCGACGAGCGGCTTCTCGCCGCCGTCCTCGTCGAGGAAGGTGGCGCCGAGCGGTTCCGAGTAGCGGCTGCCGAACTTGAAGATGTGACCGACCTCGATCGCGACCTGGAAGCGAAGCGCGCCGCCGCACTGCGGGCACGTGTCGGTCTCGGCTGACTGGCGCAGATCGGCGAACCTCGGCTCGTAGTCGCGGCCGGACTCGACGCCGCGCAGATGGAAGCCGTCGCGGTTCGCACCGGCGACGAACTGCCCGTCCCGAAGCGCGAAATCGGCGACCACTTCGCCGTCGAAGCCCACAGGGCCAAGCGAGCCGCCGGAGGCGCCGAAGGCGGCTCGGATCTGCTCGTCGGTCGCGGGCCACAGCGGCTCGCCGAACGCGGCCGCGAGCTTCGCCGTCTCGAGCCTGTCGTCGCCGCGGACGAGCGCCAGCACGACCGTCCCGTCCTGTTTGACGTGCGGCATCGCTTTCGACGTGGCTGCGACGTCGATTCCGAGGAAGTCCCCGAGCGCGTCGCACGTCGTCACGCCCGGCGTCTCGACCTCCTCGGGCGCGGCGAGCCGGCCGGGGAACGCCGGCGGCCTCGGAACGGTGTGCGCGATCTCGACATCGGCCGCGAAGTCGCCGTGCTCGCAGGTCACGAGCGTGTTCTCGCCGGCGCCTGCCGGTGCGAGGAAGTCGTAGGACTCCTTGCCTCCCATCATCCCCGGCTCTGCCTGGACCTCGCTGTACTCGAGACCGACGCGGTCGAAGATCCGGTGGTACGCGCCGCGTTGTTTGCGGAAGCTCTCGTCGAGCCCCGCCTCGTCGCGGTCGAACGAGTACGCGTCTTTCATGATGAACTCGCGCATCCGGATGAGGCCCTTGCCCGGGCGCAGCTCGTCGCGTTCCTTGATCGAGAAGTGGTAGAGCATCTGGGGGAGCTGGCGGTAGCTCTGGAGCTCGCGTGCGTGCCACGTCACGGTCTCCTCGTGCGTCAGCGGCAGGACGTACTCGGCGCCCTTGCGGTCATTGAGCCGGAAGAGCTCGTCGATGAAGTCGCGCTTCGTCGCCTTCCAGAGCTCGACCGGCGTCAGAACCGGCATCAGCATCTCCTGGCAACCGATCGCGTCCATCTCTTCGCGGATGATCTGCTCGATCTTCCGGTGCACGCGCCAGCCGAGCGGCAGGAACGTCCAGATGCCGGCGCCGACCTGGCGGATGAACCCGCCGCGCACGAGCAGCTTGTGCGAGACGGCCTCGGCGTCGCCGGGGTCCTCGCGCAGCGTCGGCAGGAAGAGCTGTGAAGCGCGTGCGACCATGAGCCGCTAGAGGCTAGTCGAGCGGGATGAGCGAGGCTTCAGCCATCGCGAGCGCGGCCGGCTTTGCCATCTTGAGGCGCTTCGGGCGCTGCATGCCGCCCTCGATCCAGCGGTCGATCTCGAAGAACAGCTCGTCGATGAGGATGTCGGACGAGACCTTCTTCAGCACGCGCCCGTGCGCGTAGACGAACCCGACGTCGCGGCCGCCCGCGATGCCGAAGTCGGCGTCGCCTGCCTCGCCCGGGCCGTTCACGGCGCAGCCCATGACGGCGACCTCGAACGCCTCGGGGTAGCTACGCAGGCGCTCCTCGACGACGCGCGCGAGGTTCTCGACGCCGACGTTGTCACGGCCGCACGAGGGGCACGCGATCATCACAGGGCCGCGCTCGCGCAGGCCGAGCGCCTTGAGGATCTCCCAGGCGACCTCGACCTCCTTCACGGGGTCCGCCGTGAGCGAGACGCGGATCGTGTCGCCGATGCCGTCCATCAGCAGCGCGCCCATGCCGACGGCGCTCTTGATCGACCCCGCGAACGGCGTGCCGGCCTCGGTGACGCCGAGATGCAGCGGGTACGGAACCTTCGCGGCGAGCATGCGGTAGGCGCGGATCATCGTCGGCACGTGCGACGCCTTGACGCTGATCTTGAAGTCGCGGAAGTCGAGCTTCTCGAGCAGCTCGACCTGTTCCGTCGCTTCGGCGACGAGGGCCTCGGCGGTGTCCTTCCGCGCGAGCTCCTCGAGGTGGTCGGGGAGCGAGCCGGCGTTCGCGCCGATGCGCATCGGCGTGCCTTTGGCCTTTGCCGCCCTGACGACCTCGGCGGTCTTGTCGGGGCCGCCGATGTTGCCGGGGTTGATGCGCACGGCTGCGACTCCCGCGTCGATCGCCTTCAGTGCGAGCGACGCGTTGAAGTGGATGTCGGCGATGACCGGGATCGGCGACAGGCGGACGATCTTCTGGAGCGCGGCCGCGTCCTCGTTCTTCGGGACGGCGACGCGCGCGATCTCGCAACCGGCAGACGCGAGCGCGGCGATCTGGGCAGTCGTCGCCTCGACGTCGTGGGTCTTCGTCAGCGTCATCGACTGCACGACGACGGGAGCGCCGCCGCCGATCTTCACGCCGCCGACGGTGATCTGCCGCTCGCTCGCCACGGCTCTTAGGTTACCCCGGCGCTTTGTTGCGCCTTTGGCACATCTCGTTACACCGCTGTAACGGTGTCTGACACCGAACACGGAGGAGACATGGCCTGAGCGTTCGCTTCTGACGAAACGAATGCGCACGGTCAAGCCGTTCCGTCGCCGGAACGGTGTCTGACACCGAGAACTGCCCGAACTAGCCGCCGCCGATTCGGCCGACGTCGTTCGACAGGCCGATGAAGAAGAGCAAGAGCACGAGCGCGATCCCCACCGCCGAGAAGCGCTCGTACACCTCCCGCGCGATCGCACGGCCGCGCACCGCTTCGAGCAGCGACAGCAGGATGTGCCCGCCGTCGAGCGGCAGGAGCGGCAGCAGGTTCAGCAGCGCGAGCGAGAGGCTGATCAGCCCGAGCGTCCACAGGTACGTGTCGGCTCCCTGCTGCACGGCCGCCGAGGAGCCGCGGACGATCCCGACCGGGCTCGAGATCTGCTCGCGGCCCTGCTTGTGCACGATGTGCGTCAGCGAGGTGACGATGTCCCGCGACACGACGCCGGTCAACTTCACGGAGTGCCAGAACGCCGCCGGCGGCGGCAGGCCCTTGCCCTTCAACGCGAAGCCGAGCCGGTAGACACCCTGGATCTTCTCGGGCCGCGTCGGACCGAGGATCAGGATCCTGTCGCCACGGCGAACCTGCAGCGTGAGTGGCCGTCCGTGCGAGCTCGAGATCCGCTTCGGGATGTCCGACGCCTTCTTCAGCTGCTGACCGTTGATCGCGACGATGCTGTCGCCGGCGCGGAGCGCCATGTGCGCCGCCGGTGTCTTCGGCACCACCTGGTCGATCGTCGCAGTCGCCTTCCCGCCGCCCGTCATGAAAAGGACCGCAAAAACGACGACCGCGAAGAGCGCGTTCGTCCCCGGTCCCGCGAAGATGACGAGGATCTTCTTCCAGGGGCGCTGGCGCCAGTACGCGTCGTCCGAGAGCGCGTCGCGCACGTCCGTCAAGCCGTCGGTCGGCTCGCCGGCGTGACGGAGAGCCGTGGCAAGGTCCTCGAGCGCGGAACGCGCCCCGTCGTAGTCTCCGGCTGCGAGCAGGCGCTTGACCCCCTCGACCTTCGGCACGAGGCTCGGGGTCCGGCGCACGACGGGCTGCAGGCGGAAGTCGAGATCCCGCGCCGCGGGCCGGTGCATCCCCGGGATCTTCACGTAGCCCCCGAGCGGGATCGTCCCGATGCCGTACTCGATGCCGCGCCGGCGGACGCGCGCGAGCGGCGGCGGGAACCCGATGTAGAACTTCCGCGGCCGCATCTTCACCGCGATCGCCGTGTAGAAGTGCCCGGCCTCGTGGATGAGGATCAGGAACGCGAGGCCGAGGATCGCGACGAAGGTGCTCATGCCACTGCTACGAGATTCCTCGCGGACCGGTCTGCGTCGACGAGCTCGTCCGCGTCCCGCGCCGGTGCGCCGTCGATGCGGGCGAGGACGTCCGCCACCACGCCGTCGATGTCGAGGAAGCGGATGCGCCCCTCGAGGAACGCCTGCACGGCCGCCTCGTTGGCCGCGTTGAACGCGCACGGGAACGTGCCGCCTCGCTCGCCGGCCTCCCGCGCGAGCGCGAGCAGCGGGAACGCCTCCAGGTCGGGCTCTTGGAACTCGAGGATTAGCCCGCCGGCGAAGTCGAGCTGCGCAAGCGGCGTCCGCTCGCGAGCGGGATGCGTCAGGGCGAAGGAGATGGGCACGCGCATGTCCGGATACCCCAGATGCGCGAGGCTCGCACCGTCGCGAAGGCGCACGATCGCGTGCACGACCGACGTCGGGTGGACGACGACCTCGATCGCGTCGTAAGGGAGGTCGAAAAGGAAGTGCGCCTCGATCAGCTCGAGGCCCTTGTTCGCGAGCGTCGCAGAGTCGATCGTGATCTTCGGCCCCATCTGCCAGGTGGGATGAGCGAGAGCGTCCGCGGGCGTCACGTCCTCCAGCTCGTCACGGGAGCGCCCGCGAAAGGGACCGCCGCTCGCCGTGAGGACGAGTCCCCGGACCTGGTCCCGAGGCATGTCTCCGAGGAGCTGGAACGCCGCCGAGTGCTCGCTGTCGACCGGCAGCACCAGCCCTCCACCCCGCGCCCAGGCGTCACGGGCGAGCTCACCGGCGGCGACGAGGCTCTCCTTGTTCGCGAGCGCGAGCGTGACGCCGCGCTCGAGCGCCCAGAGTGTCGCGTGGATGCCGGCGAAGCCGACGATCGCGTTCAGGACGACGTCCGGCTGCGTCCGCTCGAGCACCTCCGTCGCGTCGCCGCCGACCTGCGTCACCGGCGCGAGCCCGTCGATCGGCGTCGAGCCCGACGTCGCGGTGACGAGCTCGAGCTCCGGGTTCGCCGCGATCACTTCGAGCGCCTGGCGTCCGATCGAGCCGGTGACGCCGAGAACCGCTATCCGCCGCTTCACCGGGTCAGTTTAGGTGAGCGCAACGATGGTGAAGTACGCCGCCGGCAGCGCGAAGAGGAACGCGTCGACCCGGTCGAGCACGCCGCCGTGCCCCGCAAGCAGGCGCCCGCTGTCCTTCACCTCGAGGTCGCGCTTGAACGCCGACTCGAACAGGTCGCCGAGCGCGGCCGCGACCGTGACGACGACGCCGAGGATGATCGAGTCTGGGATCGAGAGGAAGTCCTGATGGTAGAGCGAGACGAAGACGGCGAACACGCCGGCGGCGGTCCCCGCGACGAAGCCCTCCCACGTCTTCGCCGGCGAGATCGCAGGCGAGAACTTGTGCCTGCCGACTGCGCGACCGATCAGGTACGCGGCGGTGTCGTCGACCCAGACGGCGATGATCACGGTGAACGCGGCCAGCCTGCCGTCGGGCACCGCGCGCAGAAGCAACAGGAACCCGAGCCCGAAGCCGATCCACGCGGCGCCGAACACGGTCGAGCTGATCGCCGCCGTGGCGGGTGCGCGCGTCGTCGCCACGAGGAAGAAGAGGAACGCGAGGACGAGCGTCGACAGGAACCCGCCGAGCATCCACTCGACGCCGCCGAGCTTCGCGCCGACGAGCGCGCCGATCGCACCCGCGTAGCCGGCGAGCACGAGCGGCCGCAACGGGCGCGCCATCGCGTAGAACTCGTGCAGCGCGACGAGGCTGCCGAGCGCGACGAGCGTGAACAGCCACCAGCCGCCGAGCCAGAGCGCGCCGAGCACGATCGGCGCGCCGATCGCCACGACGAGCAGCCGGGAGACGAACGAGCTCAACGGCCGCCGAAGCGGCGGCGGCGCCGCGCGTACTCGGCGACGGCGGCACGAAGGTCGTCCGGCCCGAAGTCGGGCCAGAGCTTGTCGGTGAAGACAAGCTCGGAGTACGCGAGCTGCCAGAGCAGGAAGTTCGAGACTCGTACCTCGCCCGAGGTCCGCACGACGACGTCGGGGTCCGGCATGTCGGGCTCGTACAGGTGGCGCGCGAACGACTCCTCGTCGACCGGCTCGCCGCTCTCCGCGAGCCGGCGCGCCGCCTCGACGATCTCCGCGCGGCCGCCGTAGTCAAACGCGATCCAGAGGCTGAGCCGGGACTCTCTCTCGGTCGCGCGTTCGAGGTCGGCGAGCTTCTCCTGCAGCCACGCGGGCGCGCGATCGCGTCTCCCCACGAAGCGCGTGCGCACGCCCTCCTTCGCGAGGTCGCCGAGCTCGCGGTCGATCGTCTCGCCGAAGATCTCCATGAGCGCCTGCACCTCTTCTGCCGGGCGAGCCCAGTTCTCCGTCGAGAACGCGTAGACGGCAAGCGAGTCGATGCCGAGATCGATCGACGTCTCGACGACCGGGCGCAACGCACGCGACCCGGCGCGATGCCCCTCCGCCACCGAAAGGCCGCGCCGCGCGGCCCAGCGGCTGTTGCCGTCCATGACGATTGCAACGGCGGACGGGACCTCCGCGGGCTCGAGTAGCGGCTGCGCGGACATCAGACTTCCATGATCTCCGCTTCTTTGTGCTTCAGAAGCTCGTCGATCGACTTCGTGTGCGCGTCGGTGAGCTTCTGCACCTCCTGCTCGGACCGGCGCTCGTCGTCGTCGCCGACCTCGCCGTTCTTCACGAGCTCCTGCAGGTGACGGAGCGCGTCGCGCCGCACCTCGCGCACCGCGACGCGATGCTCCTCGGCCATGTGGCGAACGACCTTCACGAGCTCTTTGCGCCGCTCCTCCGTGAGCTGCGGCACGGGAAGGCGAACGAGCTTGCCGTCGTTCGACGGCTGCAGGCCGAGGTCCGACTCCTGGATCGCCTTCTCGATCGCCTTGATCGAGCCCGGGTCGAACGGCTGGATGGTGATCAGGCGCGGCTCGGGGACGTTGACGGTCGCGAGCTGCTTGAGCGGCGTCGGCGTCCCGTAATAGTCGATCGTGATGCGGTCGAGCAGCGCGGCGGAGGCGCGCCCGGTGCGCACGGTGCTGAACTCGTTGCGCGCGTGCTCGACCGACTTGTCCATGCGGGTGCCCGCGTCCGCGATGAACTCCTCTGTCGTTGCCATTCAGCACTCCTTCCGGTGATGATTTCGCGTTTCTGGCGACAGCACGAGGTCGCCAGGCAAGGACGCAGGGAGGCTCGATATCACGTGATATCGGGCCGACTGAGGACGCCGCATGGCGGCGTCGTGCTCCGCCAGAAATGCACTAATCATTGCCGGATGGAGTGCCCTGCCCTCCTTGTTTCGTGATGATCGTCCCGACGCGCTCCCCCGCGACCACGCGCCGGATGTTTCCCGGTATCTGCTCGAAGACGTAGATCGGCGTCCCGTTGTCCATGCACAGCGACAGCGCCGTGGCGTCCATGAACTTGAGCCCCTGCTCGATTGCGTCGAGGTACGTGAGCTCCGGAAGGAACTTCGCGTCGGGGTTCGTGTCGGGGTCGCCGTCGTACACGCCCTGGATGCCGTTCTTGCTCATGAGGATCGCCTCGGCGCCGATCTCGAGCGAGCGCAGCACCGCGGCCGTGTCGGTCGTGAAGTACGGGTTGCCGGTGCCCGCGGCGAAGAGGACGATCCGGTTCTTCTCGAGGTGGCGGATCGCCCGCCGGCGGATGTACTGCTCGGCGACCTGCGCGACCTCGATCGCCGACTGGACGCGCGTGTTCGCACCGGCGCGCTCGAGCGCGTCCTGCAACGTGAGCGCGTTGAGCAGCGTCGCGAGCATGCCCGCGTAGTCGCCGGTCGCGCGGTCCATGCCCTCGGCCGCGGCCGCCATGCCGCGGTAGATGTTCCCGCCGCCGACGACGATCGCGATCTCGACGCCGTCCGCTTGCACCTCCACGATCTCCGCAGCGAGCGCGTCGATCGTCGGCAGGTCCATGCCGTACTCGCGGGGCGCCCATGAGCGCCTCGCCGGAGACCTTGAGCAGGATGCGGTGGAACGCGGGCGTCATGTCGGCGCCCGCGCTCTCCGTCGTCGTTTCGGGAAGCGTCATCCTGCGAGCGCGAAGCGCTCGAACTCGAGCGCCTCTGCGCCTTCGTCCGCGAGCGCCTGGCCGACGGTCTTCGTCGTGTCGTGGATCCACGGCTGCTCGTTGAGCACGTTCGCCGCGAAGAAACGCTTGTTCAGCATCCCCTCGACGATCTTCTCGCGCGCCTGCTCCGGCTTCGACAGCACCTCGTCGGTGTTGGCATAGATCTCCTTCTCTGCGGCAGCGGTCTCACTGGGAACGTCCTCGCGCGAGATCCACTGCGGGCTCGACGCGGCGATGTGCATCGCGAGCTTCCGCGCCAGGTCCTTGTCGCCGCCGCGGAGCTGCACGAGCACGCCGAGCTTGTTCGCGGGCGGATGGACGTAGCCCTCGAGCACGCCGCCGGCGACGGTCTCGAACCGCGCCGGCGGCAGGACGGCGATGTTCTCGCCGAGTTTGCCGATCAGCTCCTGCCGCTCGTCGTCGAGACCTTCCACCGCGCTCACGCCGTCCGTGTCGACCGCATCGAGCACCTTCTTGGCGAAGTCCTGGAACTCCGAGTTCTTCGACACCGGCTCCGTCTCGCAGCCCACCGCCACCATCGTCGCGTGGCCCTCCGAGATGCGGTAGCCGACGAGGCCCTCGCTCGTCTCGCGACCTTCGCGCTTCGCAGCCGACGCCATGCCTCGCTCGCGCAGAAGCGTACGCGCCGCCTCGATGTCCCCGCCCGCGTCGACGAGCGCGCGCTTCGCGTCCATCATCCCGGCTCCGGTCTGGTCGCGGAGCTCCTTGACGAGAGTTGCAGAGATCACGGGCGCTGTCACGTCGTCACCTCCTGCGGTGAGGTCTCGGGCTTCGGCTCTTCCGCCGCGGGAGCTTCGGCTGCGGGAGTGTCCGACGCGGCCGCCGCCTCCGGTTCGGGCTGCGCCGCGGGCTGAGCCTGCTCTGCAGGCTGCTCCGGCTGCGGCTCGGATTGCTGCGCCTCCGGCTGCTGCTGTTGGTCGGGCTGCTGCTGCTGTTGCTGCATCTCCTGCTGCGTGACGCCGTGCTTCCCGGCCTCGATGCCGTCGGCGATCACCCGGGCGATGAGGCTGCACGAGCGAATCGCGTCGTCGTTGCCGGGGATCGGGTAGTCGGACTCGTCGGGATCGCAGTTCGTGTCGACGAGCGCGATGACGGGCATGCCGAGCCGGCGCGCCTCGCGCACCGCGAGCTGCTCCTTCCGCAGGTCGATCACGAACGCCGCGTCCGGCTGGCGGCGGAGGTCCGCGACGCCGCCGAGGTTCGACTCGAGCTTCTCGAGCTCGGCCAGCATGCTCAGCCGCTCCTTCGCCGGCAGCAGCTCCAGCTGTCCCTCCTCCTTCTGCCGCCTGAGGTCGTGAAGGCGGTCGATGCGGTCGGAGATCGTGCGCCAGTTCGTGAGCAGGCCGCCGAGCCAGCGGTGGCTGACGTACGGCATGCCGACCCGCTTTGCCTGCTCCTCGACCGCGTCCTGCGCCTGCTTCTTCGTGCCGACGAACAGGACCGTGCCGTTCCGCTCGGCGAGGTTGCGGGCGAAGTTGTACGCCTCCTCGAGCAGGGACTGGGTCTGCTGGAGGTCGATGATGTAGATGCCGCCGCGCTCGGAGAAGATGAATCGCTTCATCTTCGGGTTCCAGCGGCGGGTCTGGTGACCGAAGTGCACTCCGGCCTCCAGAAGCTCGCGCATGGAGACAACAGCCATGGAATTCCTCTCTCTGTGGTTGACGAACGTGCGCCGGCGGCGCTTCGAACGGAACCGGCCTGAGCGGCCGGCACCCCCGCTCACGCGGACGCCGGGGAGTCGGGACAGAAGCCTCGGGAGTGTAGCCGCGCTACTTGGAGGAGGCGAGGAAGTCGAGCAGCGCCCGACGCGGAGCCGCGCCCTGGGATCCCGCGAGCAGCGCGGTGCCGTGGGCCCCGGTCGGGTAGATCGCGATCTGCTTCCCCGCTGCCGGGGACGCGTCGTAGAGCGTCTGGGCATCGTGGGCGAAGTCGACGTCGTCGGCGCCCGCGGCGAAGAAGGCCGGCGCGCTCGACTTCGCCGCCGCTTTCAGGGCCGAGTCCGTCGCCGGTGCCGAGAGCGAGACGACGGCGGCGAGCGAGGAGCCGATCGCCGGTGCCGCGATGATCGACGACGTGCCTCCGAGCGACGCTCCTGCGAGCACGATCCGTCGCGCGCCCTTCGCGCGAAGCAGCTTCGCCGCCGCGATGACGTCGCGGTAGTAGTACGTCGCCTTGAGGCTGTTCATCGGCAGCACGAGTTGCGATTCCCCCGACGAGCGGGAGTCGTACGCCAGCACCCGGAACCCGGCCTTCGCGAGGACGCGCGCGAACGGCAGCCAGTTGCAGAGGCTCGCCCTGCTCTCATGGGACAGCACGATTCCCGTCCTTCCCGTTCCGAGCAGCACGCCGCTGAGGCGGATGCGGTCGGCCGTCCGAAAGCTGATCGCCTTCGTGCGTTCGCTCTTGGGAACGCACCTGTCGATCGGCACTGACGGCCGCCTTGCGGCGTCGACAGGCGCGACGCTCACGAGCGCCGCAACGCAAAGGAGCAGGGCGGCTATACGCACCGCCGAGATGCTAGTCCGCGCGCCGGCCTCCTCGTGCGTTGCCCAACGCGGCCGCAAGGTCGGGCGGCAGCGGCGACTCGACCTCGACGCGCTCGCCCGTTATCGGGTGCGGGAATGCGAGTCGCGCCGCATGGAGGAACTGGCGCTCGAGGCCGAGGTCGCCCTTCACGCCGTACAGCCGGTCGCCGGATACCGGCAGCTCGATCGCGGCGAGGTGCACGCGGATCTGGTGCGTTCGCCCCGTCTCGAGCCTCACGCGCAGGAGCGCGTGCTCCAGCAGCAGCTCGACGAGCTCGAAGTGCGTGATCGCCTCGCGCGGCGTGTCCGTGTCGAGCGAGTGCCGCAGCGGATCGTTGCGGTCGCGGCCGATCGGCGCCTCGATCCGCCCGCGCAGCGACTGCGGCTTGCCGCGCACGAGCGCGAGGTACTCGCGCTCCAGCTTCCGTCCGCGGACGAGCGACTGCAGCCGGGCGTACGCCTGCTCGGTCTTTGCGACGACCATCAGCCCGGACGTGTCGCGGTCGAGCCGGTGCACGATGCCGCGCCGCGCTTCCTCGCCCCCGGCCGCCACGCCGACGAGCGCGTGGACGAGCGTGCCCGTGGCGTGGCCGCTCGCAGGATGGACGACGAGCCCCGCCGGCTTGTCCACGACGAGGAGATGCTCGTCCTCGTAGGCGAGGCGAAGCTCGCGCTCCTCGCGCTGTAACGGCTGCGGCGCGGCCGGCTCCTCGAACTCCACCTTCTCGCCTCCCTGCAAGCGCCACGACTTCGCTCGACGTACACCGTCGACGTGCACCCCCTCGGCGATCACGCGCTCGGCCGCGGCGCGAGAGCCTAGGTGCGTCGCGACGAACGCGTCGAGTCGCGCGCCGGCGGCGTCGTCAGGAACGCGGACGCGCAGGACGATCTGCTGCGACGAGCGCGAGGAGCAGGATGCCGACACCGACCACGATGAAGCTGTCCGCGAGGTTGAACGCGGGCCAGTACTTGAAGTCGAGGAAGTCGGTGACGTGACCGAGGCGCACGCGGTCGACGAGGTTTGACACGCTGCCGCCGATCACGAGCCCGAGCGCGACCGGAAGCACCGGATGCCGCGAGCCCGACCGCGCGAAGAACAGGAGCATCCAGCCGACGGCGAACGTCGTCAGCACGATCACGGCGCCGGTCGCACTCGAGAAGAGACCGAACGCGATGCCGGAGTTCTGCACGTGGTGGATGGAGAGCGGTCCGATCAGCCTCACCTGGTCGTCGAGCGCGAGCTGCGACGAGACGATGTGCTTCGTGAGCTGGTCGGCGATGATCGCCGCGACGGCGACCGCGCAGAGCGCGAGCCACTCGGTCGGCCCTGCGGCGAGCGAGCGCGACGCCGTCGAGAACGGCGTCAGCCCGTCGGTCGCGGAGCCGACGCGCACGTCGGGCGGTTGAACGCGTGCCGACGAATCCGTCACGGGCGGTCTGCGTCTCTCTGGCAGTCGATGCACAGGCTCGCCCACGGCCGCGCCTCCAGTCGTTCCTCGGGGATCTGCTTGCCGCAGGTCGCGCACGTGCCGAAGGTGCCGTCCTCGATGCGCGCCAGCGCCGCATCGATGTGCACGAGAACCTGCTCGGAGTGGCCCTCGAGCGTGTAGTCGATCTCGCGGTCGAGCGTTCCGGATGCTGCGTCGCCGAGATGGTTGTCTGAGCTACCGAGCACCTCTTCCGTCTCGTCCTCGAGCGAGCCGGGCGTCTCGCGGTGCAGGTACTCGATCGCGCTTTCGATGCGCGCGCGCTCGTCGATCAGGGCTGTGCGAAAGCGATCGGAATCCACGTCAGCCTTTCTTCCCGGCGTCGGCCAGCAGACGCTCCGTCTGCGACTGCTCGAGGCCGTCGAGCGTGACGATCTTGTCCCGTGCCGCATGTCCGGAAACGAGGGCGACGTTCGCGCGCGGCACGTCCAGGGTCTCCGCGAGCAGCCGCAGCACCGCCTCGTTCGCGCGGCCGTCCTCGGGCGGCTCGGCGACGCGGATCTTCCACGCGTCACCGTAACGACCGGCGATGCCGGGACGACGGGCGCCGGGCGAAACCCGCAGCTTCAGCCGTGTCGTCCCCGGGCCCATCGGGCATTAGCTTAGCCCTACGCCGCCTTTGCTTCGGTCTGCACGGTGCCACTGTCGAGGGCATTGTCGAGCTCGAGCGTCGAGAGCGCAGCCCCGAGCAGCGAGCGGATGCGTGCCGCCTCGGTGCGCATGCGCTCGAGGTCGGCCAGCGCCTCGCGCCTGACGCCGCGCGCTTCGGCGTGTGCCTCCTCGAGCATCACGTTCGCCTCGCGGCGCGCCTGCTCCCTGAGCTCCTGCGACGCGCGCTCCGCCGAGACGAGCGTCGTGCGTAGGAGCGTCTCGAGCTCGCGGTAGCGCACGAGATCGCCGTCGAGCCGCTCGACCTTGTCCGCGAGGTCGGCGCGCTCGCGCCACACCTGCTCGAAGCTCTCGACGACGTCCTCGAGCAGTTCGTCGACGACCTTGCGGTTGTACCCGAGCAGCGAACGGCTCGGCTTGATGTGTCTGATCTCGACCGGTGTGAGTGCCACGTCGCAACCTCCTCTTTCAATGCAGCTGACTGAGAATCGTGTGGAGCACCTGCTGAAGGACGACGAGCACGAGCACCGCGATCATCGGCGAGAGGTCGAGCGCCCCGAGAGGCGGCACGAAACGCCGGAACACACGGAGGTACGGGTCGCAGACGTCGTAGAGGAAGCGCTGGATCCGGTTGAGCCAGATCGAGTACGGCAAGCGGACCCAGGAGAGGATGATGTACGCGAGGATCAGGAGGATGTAGACGCCGATGAAGACGTCGACGAAGCTCTCCACACGCGAAACGGTGTCTGCGAGCAGCATTGACTGAAGCAAGTCGCCCAATACGCTGCTGTTCTGCGCGGACGTCCCGCTTCCTAGGTCAGGCCTGGTTGAAGAAGCCGCCGCGCTCGAGCAGGCGCGCGCGTTCTTCGGCACTCACTTGGACGTTCCGAGGGGTCAGGAGAAACACTTTGTCCGCGACGCGTTGCATGCCGCCCTCGAGCGCGTAGGTGAGGCCGCTCGCGAAGTCGATCAGGCGCTTCGAGAGCTCGGCGTCGGACCCCTGCAGGTTGAGGATGACCGGGATCGACTCCTTGTACTTGTCCGCGATCTGCTGGGCGTCGTTGAAGCTGCGCGGGATGACGAGGTGGACGCTCGCGGGCGCGGGGCCGGCGGCCGCGGGAGTGTCGATGCGGCGCAGCCGCGCCGGTCGCGCCTCCTCGCGCTGCGCGGGCTCGGTCCAGTCGTCGGGATCGCGGTCGCGCTTGCGCGGCGAGAGGCGACGCACGTTTGCGCGGCGCTCCTCGTAGCTCCGCTCGAGCTCCTCCGTCGCCGCGTAGTCGTCGTCCCACTCGTCCTCCTCGGCGATACCGAAGTAGACGAGGGTGCGGTTCCAGAGGTCTCCGAGCGCCACTTCGGGTCGAAATCCTACTTCCCGTAGAGAACGGAGCCGACCCGGACGTACGTCGCTCCCTCCTCTGCCCCGACGCGGTAGTCCTGCGACGTGCCCATCGACAGCTCTCGGAGGCCGTGTTCCTGCGCGAGCTCGCGCAGGCGGCGGAAGTACGGCCGCGACGCCTCCGGGTCGTCGCTCGCGGGCGGCATCGTCATCAGGCCGCGCACATCCGGGTACAGCTCGAGGAGACGTGGGAGATCGTCGGGTGGAACGCCGGACTTCGTCGGCTCGCCCGAAAGGTTCACCTCGACGAGCGCCGGAATCGTGAGGCGCCGTGCCGCCGACTCGGACCCGAGCGAGTGGCAGAGCTCGCACAGCTCGCTCACGGTCTTCGCCTTGCGGCTCTGCAGGTGGCCGATGAAGTGCCAGCGGAAGCGGTCGCCGTAGCGCGCGTGCTTCGCCTCGAGGTCCTGCGCGCGGTTCTCGCCGACGACGTCGACTCCGGCAGCGGCGAGCGCCTCCAGGTCGTCCACCGAGACGTACTTCGTCGCCGCGACGACGGTCACCGACGGCCCGACCTCCGACTTGATGCGTCCGTATCGCTCGCGGATCTCGTCAGGTGACACGCGCGAGCACTCCCTGGACTCCGCGCGGCTTGCCGTCGCGCCGGTGGGAGAAGAACTGCTCCGGGCGGCAGGCCGTGCAGAGGTCGAAGCGGTCGACGCGCGCCACGCCTGCGTCGCGCAATGCGGCCTCGGCAGCGCGCCACAGATCGAGCCTTCCGCCCTGGACGATGCCGGCGCCGAAGCGCGCGCGGAACGGATCGGCGACGTCCTCGCGCACCTCGTAGCAGCACGGGCCGATGCCCGGTCCGATCGCCGCCGCAAGCTCGTCGCCGCCCAACGCATCGACCGCGCTCTCGAGGATCCCGTCGAACAGGCCGCGCCAGCCGACGTGCACCACCGCGACCGCGGGAGCGTCGCCGTCCGTCCGAGCGAGCGCGACGGGCAGGCAGTCCGCGCTCATCGCGAGGATCGGCAGCTCCCGCTCGTCCGTCCAGAGGCCGTCGCCGCGTACGCCGCGCGACCCCGCATGCGCGCGGTGCACGAGCGTCGAATGGAACTGGTAGTTGAGGGCGAGCCGATCGGCGTCGGCACCGATCTCGGCGCATGCGCGCCGGCGGTTCTCGTCTACGCGCTCGACGTCGTCGCCGGTCTTCCGGCCGAGGTTGAGCGACGAGAACGGGCCTTCGCTGACGCCGCCGTTCCGGGTCGTGAACACGACGTCGTACGGCCCCGGGACGTCCCAGCGGAGGTGGGTCACGCGAGCTGCTCCTTCGCGCGCTCGAGCAGCGACTCGCGCCGGTTGCGGCTCGGGTCGACGACGACCTCGTCGAGGAGGCCCGCCAGCGCGGCGCCGAGTTTCGGGCCCTCGAGGTAGCCGAGCTCGAGCAAGTCCGATCCGTCCACCGCGAGGTCGGACAGCCGATGCGGGCTCGACGCCTCCTCCTCGAGCAGCGCGCGCAGACGCACGACGGCCTCGAGCTCGTGATCGCCGACGTCCTTCGCCCGCAGATCCGCCTCCTTGTGGTCGACGAGGTCATGCGCGAGCGCGTCGCCGTGCTCACGGAGGAAGCGCCGCGCGAAGAGCGCATCGACATCGTCGAGGAAGAACGCATGCGCGCGCACGAGCTCGACGACGTAACGGCGCAGTCGGGTTGGATAGCGCAGCCGTTCGAGCACGACGTCGGCGATTCGCGCGCCCTCTGCCGCATGATCTTCGATCCGCGAATGCGGCTTGCCGAGGTCGTGGAGCAGCGCGCCGAGCCGCACCTCGAGGCGTTTCGGCGCCGCTTGGACGACGGCGAAGATGTGCTCGTCGAGCGGCTTCCCCTGCCGTGCGCTCTGTGTGTCGAAGCCGATCGCCGGCGCGAACTCCGGGATGATCGCCACGAGCACACCGGTGTCGCGAGCCAGGCGCAGCGCCTTCGCCGGCCGCGAGCCGAGCAGCAGCTTCGACAGCTCGCCCATGCCGTCCGCCTGAAGTCCGCCTCCGATTCGCTCGGCCGAGACGAGCCTCACGTTCGGCCCTTCCTCGACGAGCTGGCGCGACGTCTCGTCGTCGGGCGCGAGGTCGAGCTGCGAGACCAGCCGTAGCCCGCGCAGCGTGCGCAGCGGATCCTCCGAGAGCGAGCGCGGAGAGACCGTGCGCAGCACGCGATCCTCGAGATCTTCCTGACCGCCGAACGGGTCGACGAGCTCGCCGTCCGAGAGGCGACGCGCCATTGCATTCACCGTGAAGTCCCGACGTTCGAGATCGCTCGTCACCGACGCCGATGGGTCGACGACGATCTCGAAGTCGTGGCGTCCGGGCCCGGTGCTCCGCTCGCGCCGGGGCGGCGCGAACTCGATTCCCGCCGGCGCGAGCTTCCGCGTTTCGCGGTCGCGCGGGTACAGCCGCAAACCGACTTGCCTGCCCGCGACCTCGAGGTCTTCGACGCGGCCGTGTGGCTCGAGAAGTGCGCGCAGCCCCTCGTGGTCGACGCCGAGCACGAGGAAGTCGGCGTCCTTCGGCGTCTCGAGCCCGAGCATGCCGTCGCGCACGGCGCCGCCCACGACGTATGCGTCGAGTCCGAGCCCGCGCACGTAGTCCTCGACCCGGTGTTGCATCAGCGCATTTTCACGAGCCGGCGCACCTCTGGCGTCCTCAAGCGCGTCTGGAGGAGCCGGCCTCCGTCCGGTTCCCTCGAGGACGTCAGAGGGTTGCGATCGCCTCGATCTCGACGAGCGCGCCCGAGGGCAGCGCCGAGATCTCGACGGTCGAGCGCGCAGGGCGGTCCTCGCCCACGTGCTGCGCATAGACCTCGTTCATCCCCTGGAAGTTGCCGAGATCGGTCAGGAAGACGGTCGTCTTGACGATGCGGTCGAGGCCGCTCCCGGCTTCCTCGAGAATCGCCTTCAGGTTCCGGAAGATCTGCTCCGTCTGCTCCTGGATCGAGCCGGAGATCGCCGTGTCGCCGGGATCGAGCCCGAGCTGACCCGACACGAAGACGAGGTCGCCGTGCCGGATCGCCTGTGAGTACGGCGCCCCCTGAAAGGGGGCTGGGGCCGCCTCGGTGCGGATGACGATACGTTCAGACATGCGGCTACTCCTTTCGCGTACGCGGCCGGCAAGCCTGCGCGAGCGCGGTGCCGAGCGCCTTGAAGATCGCCTCGAGGACGTGATGCGCGTCCGATCCGTCGAGCAGCCGCACGTGCAGCGTGAGCGACGCGCCGTTCGAGAGCTCGCGCAGCAACGAGGCGACGATGTCGGTCGACGCGCCGCCGAGCCGCGCCTCCGACAGGTCAACGTGCGAGACCAGCAAGGGCTCGTCGCTCGTCTCGAGCGCGACGTGCGCGAGCGCCTCCGCCGACGGGACGACGGCCGAGCCGTGGCCGCGGACGCCGTCCTTCCGCAATGGTGCAGCGAGCGCCTCGCCGAGCGCACGACCGGCGGCACGAACCTCTTCCTCGGTGTCGCCGGGCGCGACCTCGAGTGCGAGGTCGAACGCGGCGTACTCGGCGAGCAGCACGAGCAGATGGTCGAGCACGGGGACGCCGGTGGCGACGTTCGCGTTGCCGCGCCCGTCGACGTCGACCCGCACCTGGGTGCGTGCTTGCTCCGCTCGGTCGGCCGCCGTCATCCTTTTGCGAGCGTAGCGCACGGTCCTTTTGTGGCTTTGAAAGATGGGCCGGTCGGCCCATTCGCTCCCGCCGCGAGAGGTCTAGCGTGATCCGGGGGATGACCGGCCGGATCCTGGTTGCGTTCGCGTGCGCCGTCGCAGCTCTGTGCACGACGACTTCGGCGTCTGCGCGCACGTTCGACGGAGCGTCCGCGCGCGCGGAGTACAGCGTCGGCTATACGACTGCAAGTGCGTTGCACGCCGCGGTCGGGCACGCCGTCGCCGCGCGCATCCCGGCGCTGCGTATCGCGCGCGTCAGCCTTTCGGCCGCCGATGCAGAGCGCGTGTCGCGGCGGCCAGGTATCCGCTTCGTCCAGCGCGTGCGCGAGCGCGTGAGCCAGACGGAGCCGGGGCTGCAGGCCGTGCTCGGCAAGAGCTCGGCGTGGGAATGGCAGTTCGCCGCCGCGCACGAGGACACGGTTCCCGAGTCGGTGTTTCGCGCCGCGAGCGGCGTCACGATCGCGGTGATCGACACCGGCGCCGATGTCGCTGCACCGGACATCGCGGCCAAGAGCCCGGTCGTGTTCGGCCAGCGCAGCCAGTCGAGCGACGTGCGCGACAGCGTCGGCCACGGGACGTTCGTCGCCGCCCTCGCGGCAGGCTCGGTCACCAACGGCGAAGGCATCGCGGGCTTCGGCGGCGACGCGAAGCTCATGATCGTCAAGGCCGGCGCGGGCGATGGGTCGTTGACGGACGCGGACGAGGCGGCGGCGATTGCGTACGCCGTCGATCACGGCGCAAGGATCATCAACTTGAGCTTCGGCGGTGCTACGTCCACGGCGGCCGAGAAGAACGCGATCGATTACGCGGCCGCACACGGCGTCCTCGTTGTCGCCGCTGCCGGGAACGAGCACCTCGGCGGCAATCCGGTCTTCTACCCGGCCGCGCTGCTGCAGCCGGTGGGGTCCAGGGGCCTCGGCGGGATCGGTCTCGCGGTTGCGGCGTCGACGGACTCCGGCGAGCACGCACCCTTCTCCAACACCGGCACGTACGTCTCTCTCGCGGCGCCGGGCGACGGCGTCTTCTCGGCCGTGTCGTCCGCCGCGCCTAGATCCGTGTACCCGCGCGTTCCGCTGCCCGGCTCGGCGCACGGACTGTACGGCTACGGGAGCGGCACGTCGTTCGCCGCACCGGAGGTCGCGGGCGCCGCGGCGCTCGTGATGGCGGCGAACCCGTTGCTCGGCGCGACCGACGTCGCTCGCGTGCTCAAGGAGAGCGCGTCGGGCGAAGGCACGTGGACGCAGGAGCTCGGCTTCGGGGTGATTGACGTCGCTGCAGCCGTGGCGCTCGCGACCGGAGCGACGGCCGAGTCCTCGCGTGCGGGGCTTCGGCTGTCCGTACGCGTCGTGAAGCATCGCGCGACGCTCACCGCGACCCTGTCGTCGCTCCTCACCGCCGTCTCGAGCGCAGGGCGGCCGGTCGCGTTCGAGCGGCAGGTGCGCGGCAAGTGGAAGCGGTTCTCGACGGTGCCCACGGATGCGGCCGGCCGCGCGCAGGCGAGCCTCGCGAAAGCGACGCCGATGAAGCTGCGCGCGCACTGGACCGGCTCGCTCGAGCTCGCCGGCGCCGCGAGCAACACCGTCACGCTCCGTTAGACGCTAGGCCGCGACGCGCTCGATGCGTGCGCCGAGCGCGCGCAAGCGCTCGTCGATCCGCTCGTAGCCCTTGTCGATCTGGTAGACGGCGCCGATCGTCGACTGGCCGTCGGCACAGAGCGCTGCGAGGAGCATCGACATGCCCGCGCGGATGTCCGGGCTCTCCATCCGCTGGCCGTACAGCTGCGCCGGCCCGGTGACGACGACGCGGTGCGGGTCGCAGAGGATGATGCGCGCGCCCATCGACACGAGCTTGTCGGTGAAGAACAGGCGGCTCTCGAACATCTTCTCGAAGATGAGCAGCGTCCCGAACGATTGCGTCGCGACGGTCACGGCGATGGACGTCAGGTCCGCGGGAAACGCGGGCCACGGGCCGTCCTCGATCTTCGCGATGTGCCCGCCGAGATCGTCCTGCACGACGAGTTGCTGGCCGGACGGCACGTGCACGCTCGCGTCGCGTACCTCCACCTTCACGCCGAGCCGCGCGAAGGCCGGGAGAATCGACTTCAGGTCCTTGATCTCGACCTCCTCGATGGTCACGCCGCCGCCGGTGATCGCGGCGAGACCGATGAACGACGCCACCTCGATGTGGTCGGTGCCGATGCGCCACTCGCCGCCGCGCAGCGATTCGACGCCGCGGATGCGGAGCACGTTCGACTCGATGCCTTGGATATCCGCTCCGAGTGAGACGAGGAAGCGGCAGAGGTCCTGCACGTGCGGTTCGCACGCCGCGTTGCCGACCACGGTCTCGCCGCGAGTGAGCACCGCCGCCATGACGGCGTTCTCCGTTGCCATGACGCTCGCCTCGTCGAGGAAGACGTGGTTGCCGCGCAGGCCGTCGCGCGCGCTCATGTCGAAGCGGTGGCCCAGCTCGATGTGCGCGCCGAGCTCCGCGAACGCGTGGATGTGCGGGTCGAGGCGCCGCCGGCCGATGACGTCGCCGCCCGGAGGCGGCACCGACACGGCGCCGAGCCGCGACAGCAGCGGGCCCGCGAGGAGAAACGATGCGCGCATTCGACTGCAGAGCTCCTCGTCGAGCTCGCGCTTCTCGACGTTCGCGGCCTGGACGCGGATCGAGTTGCGTCCCGTCCACTCGACGTCCGCGCCGACGTCGGCGAGCAGCGCGACCATCGTGTCGACGTCGCGGATGCGGGGGACGTTCGTGAGCCGGATCTCCTCGTCGGTGAGCAGGCAGGCGGCGAGAATCGGCAGCGCTCCGTTCTTGTTCCCCGCCGCGCGGATCGTCCCGGACAGCGTGCTGCCGCCCTCGATCACGAAGGCCTCGGTCAACGCGTGAGTGACAGCGGTGGTCGCCAGTGGTGTAGTCCCCGGTAACGGATTGTGCTCCGCGAGGCGGCTATCCTACCCCGCTGCGTGGAAGTCACACGGGATCGGGCCTGGGAGACGCTGACGCGCTACACGAAGGGCGAGTCGCTCCTTCGCCACGCGCTCGCGGTGGAGGCGTCGACGCGGTTCTACGCGCGCAAGTTCGGCGAGGACGAGGAGCTGTGGGGCGTGTCGGCACTGCTGCACGACTTCGACTACGAGATGCACCCGACGCTCGACAAGCATCCGCAGGACGGCGCGCCGATCCTGCGCGAGGAGGGGTATCCGGAAGAGGTCGTCGAGACGGTGCTCTCGCACGCGGAGCATCTCGGGCTGCCGCGGGACACGCTCCTGAAGAAGACGCTGTTTGCCTGCGACGAGCTGAGCGGGTTCGTCCACGCCTGCGGGCTCGTACGGCCGACCGGTCTCGAGGGGCTCGAGCCGAAGTCGGTGCGCAAGAAGCTGAAGCAGCCGTCGTTCGCAGCCGGCGTGCACCGGGACGAGGTCTACAAGGGTGCGGAGGAGCTGGGAATCGACCTGGACGAGCACATCCGCAACGTCGTCGCCGCGCTGCAGCCCATCGCCGGCGAGCTCGGGCTGCGGACGTCGGACGGCTCCGCTTAGGCCCTCGCCGCCACGTCCGTTCGGGCCATGGCTGGGGTCAGACCCCGGACATGGCCGAAGCAGACGCTGCCGCGACGATGCCGTCCGAAACGAACGACTCGAGCCTGCGGCGCGCCCGTCGCCGGTCGGGGCCGAAGAGCTCGAGCACCTCGCCGACCTCGAGAAACGACGGCGTCGGCAGGTCGCGAACGACCAGGCGGTAGCTGCTCCACGGCCAGTCGGCCGGGTCGGTGCAAAGGCCGGCGCGGACCGGGTTGAGCGCGATGTAGCGAACGACCTCCAGAAAATACGAGTCGGTCGTCACCGGCGACGAGCCGTAGCGCGCGCCGAACACGTGGCCACGATCGTGCTCGAGCGCGTTCAGCGCGGCGCCGAAGACACCGTTGAGCCATTGCATGCCGCGACCGAGGTTCGGCTCCTCGATTCGAGTCAACAGGTGATAGTGCGTCGTCATCGCGCAGTACGCGAGGACGTGCCAGGCGTGCCGACCGGCCGCGAGGCCGACGAGCCGGAGGAAGAGCCGGCGCGCGTTCGAGTCCGGGAACAGCGGCCGGGAGGAAACGCTCCGTGCGAACACGTGGTACGTCCCCGGCGCTTGCGATCGAGGCGGGCGCGGCATCGGAAGCCAAAGGTACGTCGCTTGCGCTGCACGTCGCGGGCGGCGCGGGCGGCGCGGGCAACCGGCACAGAATCGTCACGGCTGACGAGTCCGCGGGGGCCATGTCTGGGGTCAGACCCCGGCCATGGCCGGTTCGGCCTTGGCCTACAGAGCCGCGACTAAACGGTCGATGTCGTCGTCGCTCGTCCACCAGCCGCACGACGCGCGGAGCCACTTCGTGCCGGGGATGTTGCGGACGACCACGTTCTCGGAGAGCAGCTGCGCCACGACGGCTTCGGGATCGCCTTCGACCTCGAACGTCACGAGACCGGCCTGCCCCGGCGGCGTCACCACGCGCACACGGTCCGCAAGCGTTTCGCGGCAGCGCCCTGCGGCCTCCGCGATCCGTGCGAACCGCCAATCCGGCGCGAGGCCGAGCGCGGTCGCCAATCCCTTCAGCGACGCGACCGAGATCCAGCCGGGGTCGAACCGCTGAGCGCCCTCGCGCGGGACATAGCGGCCGCCGGGCTCGAACGACTGCTGCGCGAAGTAGCCCGGCCGCGCGACGCGCAGCGCATCGGCGTCGGCGATGTAGAGCGCGCCCGTCGACTCGGGGCCGCAAAGCCACTTCTGCCCCGACACCGTGTAGTAGTCGACCGCGCCGACGTCGACGTCGATCGCGCCGACCGACTGCGCGCCGTCGACCACGATCGGCAGCCCCGTCCGCTCCTTCAGCGCGTGCACGTCGAGGACGACGCCGTTCGTCCAGATCACGTGCGACACCGCGAGCAGCCGCGTCCTCTCGGTTACCTCGGCGACGATCGCCTCCAGCGCCTCGTCGGCGCCGAGCTCTTGCACCCGCGCGACGCGCACGGTTGCGCCCGACGCGAAGACCGGCCCGGCAAGGCCGAAATGCTCGGTGTCCGTCGTGACGATCTCGTCGTCCGGCTCCAGACCGAGGCCGAGCAGGACGATGTTGCAGCCGTCGGTCGTGGACGAGGTCAGCGAGATGCGCTCCGGATCGGCGCTCAGCAGCTCCGCGATCGCGCTGCGCACCCTCGCGCGCTCCTCGGTCATCTCCTCGATGTACGGCTTCCCACTTCTGCCCCGCGCCAGGTCGCGCTCCAGCTGCTCGCGCATGACCGCGACCGTTTCCCGCGCGAGCGGCCCGAACGTGCCCGCGTTCAGGTACGCGACGCGCTCGAGCGCCGGGAACAGGGCGCGGGCCTCGGCGAACGTCACTCGACGACCACGTCCACGGGCGTGTGATCGGACAGAGTCGCGAAGCCGCGTGCGCGCCGCTCGACCGGCCAGCGCGTCGGCCCTTCGGCGATGCGCAGGTTCCGCACGAGCACGTGATCGATGCCCTGCCCTGGACGCGAGAAGCGCCACTCGTCGCCGCTCACGTCGAGCAGTGTCCGCGACCGCGCGAACGTGACGTTGAAGTCGCCGGCGACAGCGATGCCCTCGCGCGGCTCGGCGAGCCCGTCGACGTAGACGAACGCGCGCAGCAGCTCGGCGTCGGCGAGCCGCTCGTCCGGCGGATAGCTCGTCGCGTGGAGGTTGGCGACGAGGAATGTCCGCCTGCCGTCGGAGATGCGCACGACCTGGCAAACGCGCCCCTCCTTCCCCCACGCGATGCGTGCCGCAAGACCGAGCCGAAGCCAGCGCGCCTGCGCGCGCCGGAAGCCCCACGGGTTGAGGACGCACACCTGCTGCTCGCGCAGCTCGAGGCCCGGCGCGGCGAGCACGGCATTCCCCTGACCCGAGAACGCCGAGCGCAGAACGCCGGCATGGATCGACGTGATCGTCCTCCCGATCCTCGGAGTCGACGGCAGCGGCCCTATGGACGGCGGGTCGGCGAGGGCCGGCACGACCGAATAGCCGGTCCATGCGGCGAGCTTCGGCAGCGACCACGCCGGTAGCTCCTGCAGGCACACGACGTCCGGCGCGTCGGCAACCGCGAGCCGCACGGCCGCCTCGAGGAACGCGCGGCGCGACGGCGGCTTCGTGTTGCCGTGGAAGAGGTTCCAAGTTCGGACGAGCATCGTCGTACTGTACGAGGGTGTTCCGTCGCAAGCGCTTCCGTGAGGTGATCGAGCGCCAGCTCGCGTTCTTCGAGGAGGAAGACGGCGACCTGCTCGCCGACGTCGACCTCGCGCTCGACAAGTACAACCGCGCCGACCGCGACGACGCCGAGGAGCTCTACGGCGATTACCAGCTCGCGATCGAGGCGGCGACCGACCGGCTCGCCGAGTCCCGCGATGCGTACGCGCGCACCCTCGACGAAGACGACGCGGAGCAGTACGTGCAGGAGTTCAACCACGGCGTCGTCGACCGCTGGCGCGCGCTCGCGCTCACGATCGAGGAGAGCTAGGAGGGTTTGGCGGAACGTCGCTCGTCGCCGGGGTGCGATGGTCGTTCCGAGGCAAGGACGTAGGGAGCGCCGATAGCTGCTTTCTATCGGCGCGACTGAGGACGCGGCTTCGGGGCGAGTAGCGCGCCCCGGCGGCTCAGTCGATGTTTGGCCGAACCCTCCGGGTAGCGCGGGCGATAGCCACGGCAGCCTGCGCGAGCGCGAGGTGGCTGAGCCCCTGCGGGAAGTTGCCGAGAAAGTCGTTCGTCGCCGGCTCGATCTCCTCCGAGAACAGACCGACGTCGTTGGCGAGCGCGACCGTCGCGTCCATCACGTCGGCGGCTTCGTCGAGTCGCTCCGCGCGTGCGAGCGCGTCTGCGAGCCAGAACGACGCGGCGACGAACGCGCCCTCCCGCCCCACCGCGTCGCTGTGCCGGTAGAGGAGCGGCCCACCGGCGCCGAGCTCGCGGCGCACGGCGGCGATCGTCGATTCGAGCCGCTCCGTCGCGCGCTGCGGGATGCGCCTCCGGTAGCCGAGCAGCGTCGTCGTGTCGAGCTTGTCCTCGCCGGCGTAGAAGCGGTATGCGCCCAGCGCGTCCGACCAGCAGCGGGACTCGACGAAGCTCTGGACCTCGTCGAGCTCGCGCGCCCACTTCGGCGCGTCGTCGTTCGGCAGCTCGCCCTGCTGCGCGAGGCGGAGCGCACGGTCGAACGCGATCTGCGCGGAGAGCTTCGAGTGCGTGTAGTGCCGTTCGCCGCCGCGGACCTCCCAGAAGCCGCAGTCCGGGTCGCGCCACGTCGATGCGAGCCGATCCAGCACCGACGCGAGTAGCCCTTGCGTCGCCGAGTCGAGCGCGTTGCCCTCGTCGACGTAGCGCCACGCCGTGTCGAGCAGGTCGCCGTACACGCCGAGCTGCGTCTGGTCTACCGCTGCGTTGCCCGTGCGCACCGGACGCGAGCCGCGGTAGCCGTCGAGGTCGACGATGCGCTCCGCGAGGTCCGGCCCTCCGCTCAGCCGGTACAAGGGTCGGATGTCGGGCGCCGTCGTCGCGATCGCGTCGAGCAGCCACGAGAACGACGCATGCGCGTCCTCGCGCCGGCCGAGCGCGAGCAGCGCATCGAGCGTGTACGCCGCGTCGCGCACCCAGCAGAAGCGGTAGTCCCAGTTCGCGTCCCCGCCCAGCCGCTCTGGGAGGGATGTCGTCGCGGCTGCGGCGATGCCGCCCTGAGGCTCGTACATGAGCAGCTTCAACGCGAGCGCCGAGCGTGTGACGGCGTCGTGCCACGGGCCTTCGTACGCATGGTCGCGAATCCATGTGCGCCACGCGTCCGCCGTCTCGTCGATGCGCCGCTCGACCTCGTCGCGTTCGGGACGCGGCAGCGGCTCGTCCTCGACCGCGACGAGCGCCAGCAGCGCGCGCTCTCCGTCGCGCAGGGTCACCGCGCCGTCCTCGGCGCCGAAGGTCAGCAGCTCGACGTGCGTCCCCTCGCCGCCGCCGAACGGAAAGCGCACGTCCAGATCCCACCGGAAGCGGACTTCACCCGAGAGCCCCTCGATGCGCCGCGCCAGCTCGAACCACGGGAGCAGACCGACCGCGCGCATCGTGACCGTGTCGGTAACCCGCGCCGTCCCGTTCGCCGTGCGGAACGTCGTCTCGAGGACGTTCGTGTCCGGCGCGTACTGCCGCTCGACTTCGAACCGCCCCTCCGGCTGCAGCACGAACCTGCCGCCGCGCTCGGAGTCGAGCAGAGCGGCAAGCGCGGGCGGTGAGACGAGGGTCGGCAGCGGCAGCCAGTCCACCGATCCGTCGCGCGCGACGAGCGCGATCGTCCGGCCGTCGCCGATCGCTGCGTAGTCGCGGATCGGCGCGTACCCGTCGGTGCGGCTCACAGCAGGAATGCAATCACCATGCGAGATAACGTCTTCACCTCCGGAATCGGCGCGACAAGGGGGGATTCGCGTGGCCAGCAGTCAGCGTGGTTACACGACAGGCAGGTTCATGGTGGAGCTCGACGGCACGCCGGCGGGCTTCGTGGAATCGGTCGAGGGCGGCGACGTCTTCAGCGACGTCGTCGTCGAGAGGGTCGGTGCCGATGGGATCGCGCACAAGCACCTGGCCGGCGTGCGCTTCGACGACCTCGCGCTCGTCGCCGGCGCGAACATGAGCACGTTGTTCTTCGAGTGGATCGCGTCGACGCTCGATCGCAAGCACACGCGGAAGGACGGAGCGATCTCGTTCCAGGACTACACCGGCAGTGAGAAGGAGCGGCTCGCGTGGCAGAACGGGATCATCTCCGAGATCGGCTTTCCCGCCCTCGACGCGAGCTCCAGGGACAGCGCGCGCCTTGCGGTCACCGTGAGGCCGGAGCTCACGCAGCACAACAAGGGCTCGGGACTGAAGAGCCAGGTCAAGACGGAGGCGAAGCAGGGGAAGTGGCTTGCGAGCAACTTCCGCCTCACGATCGACGGCGTCGACTGCACGAGCGTGCGCAGGGTCGACGGGCTGACGGTCGTCCAGAGGGCCGCCCCGGACGCGATCGGCGAGACGCACATCGACGTCGAGACGAGCACGCTGCAGATACCGGACGTCGTCGTCACGGTCGCCGAGTTGCACGCGAGCGACTTCCTGGCCTGGCACGACGACTTCGTAGTCAAGGGCAACAACGGCCAGGATCAGGAAAAGGAGGGGAAGCTCGAGTTCCTGAGCGCAAACCGGCAGGACGTCCTCTTCACGCTCTCGCTGCACGGCCTCGGCATCTTCCGGATCCGTCGCGTCAAGGAGACCGCCGGTGCCGCGGCGGTCGCGACGGTCGAGGCGCACATGTACTGCGAGTCGATGTCGTTTTCGTATCCGAAAGCAACCGCGGACGCCCAGCCCACGTCGACGCCGTCCTCGGCATCGGCCTCGCCATCGGAGCCCGCCGCCGTGCTCGCCGCCGCGCTCAGGGACATCCTCGTCCCGCGCCTCGCCCCCGGGCAGGCGCATTCGGCGGACCTCGTGGCGGCGCGGCTACGTGCGACCGCCGAGAACGGCGGTTCCGCCGACGCGGACGGATCGCGGTCCGGCGATCGCGGGCGCAAGCTCGGCGGCACGTGGGCCGGGGAGCGCGGGACGCTCGAGGAGCTGGAACAGGTGGCGGGTACGCGTGCGTCGGACTGGAACGTGCTCGTGCTCGACGACGGCCATTCGCTGCTCGCCTATCTTCAGGAGGCAGGCATCGTTCCGGAAAGGCACGACGGGCCGCTGACGCTCGAACGCGACTCGTTCGTGGACAAGCTCGTCGAGGGCGCGGCCGACGTCTACGAGGAGGTCCGCCCCCATCTCGAAGCGGGCGCCGTCGATCACTGAGTTGGCGCATCTGCGTCGGGCGACGCGCCGAACGTCGCCGCGAGGATGTAGGCGTGGCCAGGACACCCTGCAGGGTCGCGCACGACCTCCGCGGCGTCGTCAGCATCGTCCGCGGCAGCGCCGCCCTCGCGCGCGGGAAGCTCGAGCCGAACCATCCCGCGGTCGCGGACGTCGCGCGAATCATCCGAGCCTGCGAGGAGGCTGGAGCTCTCGGGATGGAGCTCCGCGCGATGACCTGCACGAACGTCGGTTAGCGCGCCGGTCGAACGCGCCTGCCGGTACTCAAGCCGCGCTCGCGCGACCGCGCGTGTCTTTTCGGGACACGTTGGGTGGCAGCCACCCGCGATGAAGTGTCACGACCATGTCACGAAATGCAGCAACCGCAGCCCCACAAGCCGCTTCGCGAATCATCCGAACGGACAAGGCAGGTATCAGCCACCGTGCCGAGCCACCGTGCCGGAGGTGTCACGCGAACGTGACGCAAGTCACCGGTGTCCGAAATGGTGGGCGCGCGGAAGCGACTCGCCGACGTCGAGCTCCGCGATCTGCCGCGCGAGCGGGCCGAGCGACTCGAGGCCGTCGACGAGCACGTTCATGTTCCGGTCGCGCCGCTCGAAGCGGCCGTGCGCGAGCAGCAGCGGCTCGCCGCGCACGAGCGCGCGGTAGCGCTCGTACACCGGCGGCGGGACGATGAGGTTCATCTGGCCGTGCTCGTCCTCGAGCAGCATGAAGACGACGCCCTTCGCCGTCGACGGACGCTGACGCGCCACGGCCATCCCCGCGACGCGCACGCGGCGGCCGTTGCGGCACTGCTCGAGCTCCGCGCTCGACAGCACACCGGCCGGCAGGTGCGGCCGGAGCAGCTCGAGCGGGTGCACGCCGACGGAAAGCGTCGTCAGGCGATAGTCGGCGAGCATCCGCTCCCACGGCGTGTGCTCGCGCAGTGCCGGCGTCTCGACGGTCGGATCGAGCGGTAACGCGAGCTGCCGCTCGACGCCGCCCGAGCCCGGCACGGTCTCCGACTGCGGCACGAGGCCGAGCTCCCAGAGGAGCACCCGCCGCGGACTCTCGAAGCAGTCGCACGCGCCCGCCGCGACGAGCGACTCGAGCGTGTCCTGCGAGAGCTCGGTCTTCTGCGCGAGCTCGCGCACGTCTGCGAACGGACGCGCCGCGACGACGCGGGCCGCGTCGTCATCCGACACCTGCGCGACGTAGTTCAACCCGACGCGCACGGCGTCGTCCTCGATGCGTGCCTTCACCTCGCTGCGGTTCACGTCCGGCGACCTCACCTCGACGCCGTGCTTCTGCGCGTCGCGCACGAGCGTCGCGGGCGGATAGAAGCCCATCGGCTGTTCGTTCAGCAGTCCGCAGAGGAACTCCGCGGGATGGTGGTGTCGCAGCCACGCGGACTGGTAGGCGAGCAGCGCGAACGCGGCCGAGTGCGACTTCGGAAAGCCGAACCCCGCGAAGCCGCGCACCTTGTCGTAGATCTCGTGCGCGAGCTTCTCGTCGAGACCCTTGCCCATCGCGCCCTCGACGAAGCGGCCGCGGAACGCCTCGATCGCCGCCTCGCTTCTTTTGCGAGAGAGCGCGCGCCGCAGTCCCTCCGCCTCGCCGATCGAGAAACCGGCGACGGCCATCGCGACCTCGAGCACCTGGTCCTGGAAGATGATCGTGCCGAGCGTCTCGCGCAACGGCTCTGCGAGCAGCGGATGCTCGACCGGCGGCACGTAGCACGGGTCTTCGCGAACCGCTTGGCGCCGATCGATGAACGGGTGCACCGACTTCGACTGGATCGGGCCAGGCCGCATGATCGCGACCTGGATCGTCAGGTCGTCGAGGTTCTCGGGCCGCGTGCGCAGCAGCGTCTGCATCTGCGCGCGCGACTCGATCTGGAACGTGCCGATCGTATCGGCGTCCTGGATCTCCCTGTACACGTCGCGGTCGTCGAGGTCGATGCGCGAGAGGTCGATCGTCGTGCCGTGCACGCGCGCGACCTGCTCGACGCAGTCCTCGACCGCGGAGAGCATCCCGAGGCCGAGCAGGTCGATCTTCAGGAAGCCCGCATCGGAGCACGAGTCCTTGTCCCACTGCACCATCTGCCGGCCGGCCATCGCGCAGGGCTGCACCGGGACGAGCTCGATCAGCGGCCGCGTCGAGATGACCATGCCGCCGGGGTGCTGCGAGATATGGCGCGGCAGGCCCGCGATCTCGGAGCACAGCTCCACGAACGCGCGCCAGCGCGGCGAGGCGAGCTTCGCCTCGGCGTCCGGCAGCGCGGCGAGCTCGTCGCGCACGCGCGTCGCGCTCCAGCCGTCGGTGATGCGTGCCAGACGTTCGAGATCCGCGAAAGGAAGGCCGAGCGCCTTGCCGACGTCGCGGATCGCGCCGCGCGAGCGGTACGTCGCGAACGACGCGACGAGCGCCGCGTGCTCGCGGCCGTACTTCTCCGTCACGGCCACGATCAGCTTCTCGCGGATGTCCCGCGGGAAGTCGAGGTCGATGTCGGGAACCGAGCGCAGCTCGTCGTTGAGGAAGCGGCCGAGCGAGAGATCCGCGGCGACGGGATCGACGTGCGAGAGGCCGGTCAGGTAGCAGACGATCGAGCCGACCGAGGAGCCGCGGCCGCGTCCCGGCGGCAATACCTGCCGCGCGATGGATTCGCCGCGCACCTCCCGCGCCACCTCGCGAGCGAGCTCGAGCACCTCCCAGTGCAGGAGGAAGAAACCGGCGAGGCCGATGCGCTCGATCAGGTCGAGCTCCTCGTCGAGCCGCGCGCGGGCGCGGCGCTTGTGTCCGTTGGCCGACGCGTAGCGCTCGCGGAAGAGGCAGTCGCAGAGCTCGCGCAGCTGCTTGATCGCGGGCTCGTCGCGGTCGGAGAAGTCGGGGTAGCGGTAGCCGAGCTCCTGCGTCAGGTCGAACTCGAGGCGTTGCGCGAGCTCACCGGTGCGCTCGACCGCGGCTCTGTCGTCGGGGAAGCGCTCGTGCATCTCCTCCGGTGCGAGCAGCACCGATTCGTGGTTGCCGCGCCGCTCGCGCTCGCAGCCGTCGAGCGACGTGCGGTTGCGGATCGCGACGAGCGCGTCCTGCAAGCCGACGCGCGAGCGCGCGTGCGCGTGCGGGTCGCCGGTGACGACGGTCTCGACGTGCAGCGCCTCCGCGAGGTCGCGCAGCGCAGCGTTCCGGCGCACGTCGCCGCGCTCGTACGGCCGTTGCAGCTCGACGTAGAACCGGTCGCGGCCAAAGCCATGCGCAAGCCGAGCCGCGGCGTTCGGGTCGCGCACGGCGAGCCCGTTCCGCGCGCAGCCGGAGAGACAGACGAGCCCGTCGTTGAGCTCCTCCAGCAGCGCCTGATCGAGAGCGGGCGGCACGGGTTCGGTCTCACGTCCCGGCGGCCGCGTGTCCCTGTGCGCCGCAGTGAGCAGCCGGCAGAGGTTCGCGTAGCCGCGCGGTGACTCGACGAGCAGCGTGACGTGCGACGAGTCGGCAAGCGTGACCTCTGCGCCGGTGATCGCGTGGACGCCGAAGTCCTTTGCCGCGTACGCGAACTCGAGCGAGCCGTAGAGCCCGTCGTGGTCGGTGAGCGCGAGCGCCCCGTAGCCGAGCTCCGCCGCGCGGACGGCCAATTCCTCGGGCAAAGACGCTCCATCCAGGAACGAATAGGCGGAGTGACAGTGGAGCTCGACATATCGCGTCCCTGACCGCCGCGCGCTCCCGGCCGGCGGAGCCGGCCTCCGCGCGCGGCTCGCCCCGCTGGACGGCGCGATGCCTTCCGGCCCCGTGCTACTTGCACTGTGACCTCCGGCCTCACTTGCCAGCGGGTCGTCAGGAACGCGACCCCCCATCAGCCGAAATGCCGGATAAGGTGGCTCCGGTGGAGCGGACGGTGGCAGGTGCGTTTCGGTACGAGCTCATCGGCGAGGACGGCGAGGCGCTCGGCGACCTCACGAGCGAGAAGAACACGTGGGAGGTCGGTGACCTCATCCCCTGCCGTGGTCACATGTTCGAGATCCGCGCGATCGAGGGCACGACGCTCCACGTCAAGCGCGTGATCTGATCACGCGCGCTGGGTGAACCAGCAAGCGCGCTCCTCGTCACGGAAGACGACGCTGTTCTGACCGGAGTCGAGCACGAGCTCGAAGTACCGCCGGACGACCGGCTCCTCCGTCCACCAGCGGTCGACGACGCGCCACTCCTCGCGCACGAGCGCGACCGACTGCCGATTCACTAGCTGAGGAACCCCTGACGCGTTCGCCTCGACCAGAGCCGGCCGAGGAGCGTTCAGTCGTCCCGCGGAACGAACAGCGCGCGTGCCTCCGGTATCCGCGACCACGGCGCCACCTCCACGACGGTGTTCACCGAGCCCGAGCCGGTGCTCGCGCGCACCTGGCGCAGGCTCTCGCTGAGACGGGTGTCGAGCTCCGCGCCCGCAGCCTGCACCAGCTCGAGCTGCTGACCCGTCGCCTCGGTGAGCTCGACGAGCTCGAGCCGCAGCTCCGTCACCGGCGCCGGCAGCTCCGCGAGCTTCGGCGCGAGCGCGGTGCGCAGCCGGTCGCGCTCGATCGTCGGGTCGCGCAGCGTGATCGTCCGGCGCCACGACGCGCCGCCGACGACGCGCGCGGCGATCGCGACCTTGCGCGCGAACCGCTGCTCCCGCTCGGGCCGCGAGAGCAGCCGGTCGAGCAGGACGTTGAACGCGCGCCTGAGCGTGAGCTCGTTGCCGACGGCGTCCGGGAACTCGAGCCGCTCGACGAGCTCGGACGGTGGGCGGCGCCCCCGTACGCGACGCCGCTCACCGCCTCTCGCGAGGCTCCAGGCACGCCGGCCGTCCGGCCCCAGACGTTCGGCGACGGCGCCGCCCGGCAGCCCCGCAAGCTCCCCCAGCCTCCGCACTCCCAGCTCCTTCAGCTCCTGCTGCTGCTCCTCCCGCAGCGGCAGCAGGTCGAGCGGCAGCGGCGCGAGGAACTCGCGCGTGCGCTCGTCCGACACGACGAGGAGCTGCCCCGGCCCGGCCACGTGCGCGGCCGCGAGCGCGGCGAACTTCCGCTCGGCCACGCCGATCCGCGCGTCCCAGGCCGCACCCACCACAGCGAGCGCGCGCTTGAGCGCCGGCTCCATCCCCCCGTAGAGCCGCTCGACGAGACGCGTCTCGAAGAACGCCGTCCCCGGCTCGGCCGGCGAGACGGCGAGGCCGGCGTCCTCGAGCCGGCCGAGGATGCTCTCCCACTCCCGTTCGGCTCCCTGCGGGTCCGCCTCGACGAGGACGAGCGACGGGCAGAGCGCGAGCGCCTCCCCCAGCCTCATGCCCGGCTTGACGCCCGCGGCCTCGGCGGCGGCTGTCACCGGCCCCAGCAGCGGCTCCGTCCCCTCGGGCGGCGCGAGCGCCGCCGGGCGGACTGCGACGCCCGGCCGGAGCCTGAGCGCTGCCCGCAATTCGAACCCGGGGATGGAGAGACAGGCGATCATGGGAACGTATGTTCTACCAGAACACACGTTCCCCTGCAACGCGATCCGGCAAACTTTCCTCGTGCTCGTCGCCGCCCTCGCGAGCCTCGCACTTGCCTCGCCCGGCTTCACCGCGGACGTGACGAACCCCTGGTTCCCGCTCCGCCCGGGGACGGTCTACGTCTACCGCGGCGTCAAGGATGGCAAGACGGCGCGCGACGTCCTCACCGTCACGCACGCCGTCAGGACGATCCAGGGCGCGCCGTGCGTCGTCGTCAGGGACCGCCTCTCTCTGAACGGGAAACTCGAGGAGCGCACGCGCGACTGGTACTCGCAGGACCGCCGCGGCAACGTCTGGTACTTCGGCGAGGCAACCGCCGAGCTCGACGCGCGCGGTCGCGTGACGACGACCGAAGGCTCGTGGCTGGCCGGACGCGACGGCGCGAGAGCGGGCATCTACATGCCCGCGCGTCCCGTTCCCGGGCGGTTCGGGCGGCAGGAGCTCTACAAGGGCCAGGCCGAGGATCACTTCGAGGTGGTGACGCGCCGTGCCCTGGTCAGCGTCCCGTACACGTCGTCGCACCGCGCGCTGCTGACGAAGGAGTGGACGCCGCTCGAGCCCGGCGTCGTCGACCACAAGTACTACGTCCGGGGGACCGGGACCGTGCTCGAGCAGACCGTTCGCGGCGGCGACGAGCGACTGGAGCTCGTCTCCGTCACGCGCTGACGACGGCCGCCGCGCCCTCGCGGCCGGCGAAGCCCGGCACGACGTCGAGCACGCTCTCGCGGGCGCAGAAGCGAATGTCCTCGTCGAGCCCAGGCGGCCCGTACGTGCGCGCGGTCAGTCCCGCATGCGCGTCCGGGAACGCGCGGGCGACGAGCTCGGCAGCGATCGCCGCGTCCGAGCGTTCGGCGCCGAGCTCCTGCACGATCCGCCCGGCGCAGTAGGCGTCGTCGAGGGCGAACGCTCCCTTGAACCCAGCGCAGAGGATCGCGACGTCCTCCCCGCGCATGGTCACGTGGCGCACGAGCGCGTCGAGGTTCAGCAGCGATCCGAGCAGCACGGTCTCGCAGCGCGAGGCCGCCTCGAGGATCGCGCTCGTACCGTTCGTCGTCGAAAGGATCAACGTCTGGGCGCGACGCTCGAGGAACTCGCGCGGCGAGGCGCCGACGTCGAAGCCCTCGATGCGCACGGCTTCGCGCTCGCCGCCCACCAGCGAATCCGGAATGGCCGCGCGAAGTGCGCGCGCCTCGTCGATCTCCCCGCAACAGAGGACGCGCTCGTAACCCGAAGCCAGCGCCTGCGCGATCGTCGACGTCGCGCGCAGGACGTCGACGACGATCCCCACCGGGGCCGACGCCTCCTCGGCGGGCGTGAACGCGACGTGAACACGCACCCGACTAGGCTAGACGTATCTACTGCTACCGCCATCCCGACCGCGAGACGGGTCTCTCGTGCACGGAGTGCGAGCGGCCGATCTGCACGGAATGCCTGCGGATGACGCCAGTCGGCCCGCGCTGCCCCGACCACGCGACGCAAGGAAAGGCGCGTGTCGGCGGCGCGTCGGCGGCGCGCGGTCGCATGCACGCGAAGCGAGCGGCGCACCGTGTCGATGCGCTCGGTTTCGATGTCGACCGAGCAGCCGTTCGTGACCTGGGGCCTGATCGGCCTGAACGTCATCGTCTACCTGATCACGGTGGCGCAAGGTTCCGGGATCAACAGCCCCGGCGGGAAGCTCTTCGCGAAGTGGGTGCTCTTCGGCCCCGCCGTCGCGAACGGTGACTGGTGGCGGCTGATCACGGCCGCCTTCCTGCACGCGAACCTCCTTCACATCGGGCTGAACATGCTCGCGCTCGTGTGGCTCGGCGCGCCCGTCGAGCGCTACCTCGGCCACCTTCAGTACCTGGCGCTCTACCTCGTCGCCGGTCTCGCAGGGTCGGCCGGCGCGCTGATCACGACGCCGACCGGGATCACCGTCGGTGCATCCGGCGCGATCTTCGGGATCCTCGGAGCGTTGCTGATCATCGAGTACCAGGCGACCGGTCAGATCGCGGGCCAGGCGTTCACGCTGATCGTCATCAATCTCCTCTTCTCGTTCACGATGAGCGGGATCTCCGTCGGTGGTCACATCGGCGGCCTCATCGGCGGCATCGGCGCGGCGCTCGCGCTGACCCGGTTCGGGCGCACGAGCCTCGTGCACGGCCGTCCGGGGCTCGTCGGCGTTGCCGCATTGATCGGAGTCGGCTTGCTGAGCGTGTTGGTGTCGTATTGGAAAGTGCGCGGCTACGCATGAGCGACTACAGCCCCGTTCCGCTCGTCTACGAGCGCCCGCCCGACGTCGTGGCGCTCGAGCAGTCGCGCGAGTTCCTGGCGCTCCTCCAGGCGCGCCGCTCGATCCGCCGCTTCTCGACCGAGCCGGTGCCGTGGGAGCTCGTCGAGAACGCACTTCGCGCAGCAGGCACCGCCCCGTCCGGCGCGCATCAGCAGCCGTGGACGTTCGTCGTTGTGTCCGATCCCGACACGAAGCGCCGGCTGCGCGAGGGCGCCGAGGCCGAGGAGCGTGACTTCTACGAGCGCCGCGCGACCGACGAGTGGAAAGACGCGATCCGGCCGATCGGGACCGACTGGGTGAAGACGCACATCACGGACGCGCCGTACGTCATCGTCGTCTTCGAGCAGCCGTGGCGGCCGGAGGACGGACGCAAGGTCAAGCACTACTACGTGCGCGAGTCCGTCGGCATCGCCGTCGGCTTCCTGCTCGCCGCGCTGCAGGCGGCGGGGCTGTGCGCGCTCACGCACACGCCGAGCCCGATGCGCTTCCTCGGCGAGATCCTCGGCCGGCCGGAGAACGAGCGGCCGTTCATCCTCATCCCCGTCGGCTATCCGGCCGACGACGCCGAGGTGCCCGACCTCGAGCGAAAGCCGCTCGACGAGATCGTCGTCCGCGTTTAGCTAGTACTGGTGCTCGCAGTTCGTGTAGGTGTTCTTCGCGCCCGCTGCGCCGATGCACACGTCGTTCGTGCCGGGAGCGCCGATCGAGTGCGTTCGTCGTCGACTGTGACGAGCTGGCGCCGACGCTGCAGCCGTTACGGTCGAGTTCCGGCCGAGGATGAGATCCTCCGCGAGCCGCGCCAGGATGGCGACGGCCGGTGACGGCGATCGAGGATCGGCGGTTCATGCCGGCTACGTCTAGCGCGGCGTGCCGGGAGAGCCGGCCAGCGCGGTCGTGCTCATGCGAACGAGGTCGTCGCGCCGCTTCCCACTGCCCGCGCGAAGCGGCGCACGCCCGCGTTCGTGCGCTTCGGCGCTCCGACGATCCTGCTCGTCGCGATGATCGCGTCAGCCGTGGCGTTCGGACGGGCAGGGAACACCGTGCCCGTGAGCTCGACGCCGGGCGTGAGCACGACCTCGCGTGGCTCGCGGAGGATCTTCCAAGCTCACAGCGCGACGCAATGGGCCGGAGGCTATGAACCTGACGAACCAGATCGTCGTCACCGGCACGTCGACACCAGGAACGGCCGCGATCGAGATCTCATCCTCGATCGGAACACGAGCGAGAACGTCTCGTCGACCTTCATGGCGACGGACGTCCCGCTGACGGCGCCGACTCACCTCGGGACGGTGATCGACGAAGTTAACGCGTACGCGCCTCCGGCGATCGCGAGCGAAGCCACGCCCACGAGGAAACGCGCGGACGAGATCGGGCGTCGCTGTCCGTCACCTCACCATCGGCGTTTCCGGTCGCCGTGCCTCCCCCGAGCGGGGGAGCTTGCGCTGACCCGTTGCTAGCCGCCGGCGGCGACGTACTCGGCCGCGCCTGTCGCGGCGAGCGCCGCCTGCGCGGCCGCGAGGCGCGCCAGCGGCACGCGGTACGGCGAGCACGACACGTAGTCGAGGCCGAGCTCGTCGCAGAACGCGACCGACCTCGCCTCTCCCCCGTGCTCGCCGCAGATGCCCATCTTCAGATCGTCCTTGACGCTGCGGCCGCGCTCGACCGCGATGCGCATGAGGTCGCCGACGCCGCTTCGGTCGAGCGTCTCGAACGGGTTCTGCTCGAGCACGCCGTGCTGGAGGTAGTACGTGAGGAACTTCCCCTCCGCGTCGTCGCGCGAGAAGCCGAGCGCGGTCTGCGTCAGGTCGTTCGTGCCGAACGAGAAGAAGTCCGCGTGCTCGGCGATCTCGTCGGCACGCACGCACGCGCGCGGGAGCTCGATCATCGTCCCGCACAGGTACTCGATCTGGCCTTCCTCCGCGACGGTGCGGACGGTCAGCTCGCGCAGCCGGCGCAGTTCCTCGGCGAAACCGACGAGCGGGTGCATGATCTCGACGAGGGGCGCCTCTCCGGTTCGCTCGCCGACGGCGATCGCCGCACGGACGATCGCGCGCACCTGCATCTCGTACATCTCGGGGAACATCAGCCCGAGGCGGCAGCCGCGCGTCCCGAGCATCGGGTTCGCCTCGCGCAGCGCGCGGATGCGGCGGCGCATCCTGTCGTCGGACGCCTCCTCCTCGGACGGCAGGAATTCGTGGAGCGGCGGGTCGAGCAAACGGATCGTCACGGGCAAGCCGGCCATCGCCTCGAAGATCCCTTCGAAGTCGGACTGCTGCATCGGCAGCAGCCTGTCGAGCGCGGCCTGCCGGCCGGACACGTCCTCGGCCATGATCATCTCCTGTACGTGGGGCAGGCGCTCCTCGCCGAAGAACATGTGCTCGGTGCGGCAGAGGCCGATGCCCTCGGCTCCGAACTCGCGCGCCTTCGCCGCGTCCTCGGGCGTGTCCGCGTTGGCCCTGACCTTGAGGCGGCGGAAGTCGTCGGCCCAGGTGAGCACCGTCTCGAAGTCCTCGTTGATCTGGGGCGGAACGAGCTCGACCGTGCCGATGAAGACGCGTCCCGTGCCGCCGTCGAGCGTGATCGGCTCGCCCTCGCGGACGGTCGTGCCGCCGATCGTCGCGGTCTTCGCGGCCTCGTCGATCGTCACGCCGTCAGCGCCGGCGACGCAGGGCTTGCCCATCCCGCGCGCGACGACCGCCGCGTGCGACGTCATGCCGCCGTGGACGGTGAGGATCCCCTGCGCGGCGATCATCCCGTGGATGTCGTCCGGGGTCGTTTCCCAGCGGACGAGGACGACCTTCTCCCCGGCGCCGCCGCGCTCCGCCGCAGTATCCGCGTCGAACACGACCCCGCCGGACGCCGCTCCCGGCGACGCGTTCAGCCCCTTCGCCGCGACCTCGAGGCGGGCATTCGGATCGATACGGGGATGGAGCAACTGGTCGAGCGAGGCCGGGTCGATGCGCGAGACCGCCTCCTCGCGCGAGATCAGCCCCTCGTCGACCATCGATACGGCCGTCTTCAGCGCCGCGGCGGCGGTCCGTTTCGCGCCGCGCGTCTGGAGCAGGAAGAGCTTCTTCTCCTCGACGGTGAACTCGATGTCCTGCATGTCGCGGTAGTGGCGCTCGAGCATGGCGATCGTCTCGACGAGCTGGTCGAACGCCTCGGGCAGGGCCTCCCGCAGCTCCGCGAGCGGCAGCGGCGTGCGGATGCCCGCGACGACGTCCTCGCCCTGGGCGTTCGGCAGGAACTCGCCGTAGAGGCCCTGCTCGCCGGTCGCCGGGTCGCGCGTGAAGCAGACGCCTGTCGCAGACGTGTCGCCCTTGTTGCCGAAGACCATCTGCATCACGTTGACGGCCGTGCCGAGGTCGTCCGGGATGTCGTGTGCGCGCCGGTACACCTGCGCGCGCGGGTTGTCCCAGGACGCGAAGACGCCGCGGACTGCGCGCATCAGCTGCTCGCGCGGGTCCTGCGGGAACGGGCTTCCCGTCGCCTGCGCGTAGATCGTCTTGAAGGTGTCGACGAGCGCCTTCAGGTCCTCCGCGTCGAGGTCGGTGTCCTGCTGGACGCCCTTCGCCTCTTTGAGGTCGGTGAGCCGCTGCTCGAAGTCGTGCGAGTCGATGCCGTCGACGACCTCGCCGTACATCTGGATCAGGCGCCGGTACGAGTCGAACGCGAAGCGCTCGTTGCCGGTCTTCCGCGCGAGACCCTCGGTCGCGGCATCGCTCAGGCCGAGGTTGAGGATCGTGTCCATCATCCCCGGCATCGAGACCGCGGCGCCCGAGCGCACGGAGAGGAGCAGCGGGTCCGCCGGATCGCCCAGGCGCTTGCCGGCGCGCTCCTCGAGGTGAGCGACGTGCTCGTCGATCTCCGCCTCGAGCCCGGCCGGCATTCGCTTTCCCTCGCGCATGTACGCGCGGCACGCGTCCGTCGTGATCGTGAAGCCCGCCGGAACGGGAACGCCGATCTGCGTCATCTCCGCGAGCCCGGCGCCCTTGCCGCCGAGAAGCTCGCGGCCTGCCGCCTCCGCGTCGTCGAAGTCGTAGACGTACCGGTCCATCCGGTGAGAATCCTGGCACGAGCGGCTCGGGGCCGCGTCGGTGATCTACCGCGAACGTGCCTGGGCGATTAGCCGCACGATGCGCACGCCGAGCCAGATCGGCGTGAACACGCCGTAAAATAGGACGAGCGCGGGAGCGAGCAGGCACCCCCAGAGCGCCCACCGCCAGAGAGAGACCGGCGGCTTCTCGTTCATGTCGCCGGTGCGGCTGCCGCGGCCTTGCGCCGCTCCACGAGCCGCAGCACGCGCTGCGCCGTCTCCTCGATCGAGAGCTCCGACACGTCGACGACGGGACAGCCGAGCTGCCGGTGGATGCCGGCCGCGTGCTCGAGCTCCTCGTAGATCTCGACGAGCTCGGAGTACGCGCTCGTCGACAGCCGCATCAAACGCGCGCGCACCTGGCGGATCTCGGACAGGCGCTCTGCGTCGATCGTCAGCCCGACGATCTTCGCGCGGTCGATCTCGAACAGCTGCTTCGGCGGCTCGACCTCGCGGACGATCGGCACGTTCGCGACCTTGTAGCCCAGGTAGCCGAGGTACATCGAGAGCGGCGTCTTCGACGTCCGCGACACGCCGACGAGCACGATGTCCGCGTCGGCGAGCCCGACGCCGAGCCCGTCGTCGTACTTGACCGCGAACTCGATCGCCTCCATCCGCTTGAAGTACTGCGAGTCGAGCGGCGGACGGCGGCCGCTCTCCATGCGCGCGGCCTTGCCGGCGACCGCCGCGACCTCCTCGATCGGCTGCCCGAGCAGGTCGCAGCAGTGCAGCCCGTCGCGCCGGCAGAGCTCGTGCATCGTCGCGCGAAGCGTCTGGTCGACGAGCGTGTAGACGATGACCGCCGGGCGGTCCTTCGTGCGGGACACGGAGAGCTGGACATCGTCGGGCGTCTCGACGCGCGGGTGCCGGACGACCTCGAACTCGGTATCGGGGAACTGCGCCTCGAGCGCCAGCACGAGCCGAACCGCGGTCTCGCCGGTCGAGTCCGAGATGACGTGCAGCTCGACGAAGGAGGTGCTCACGGCGGGAATGTACGGGTGACCGCGTTAACGTGCCGCCTCGTGGAAGAGAGGTTCAGCGCGCCGCCCGCTCCCCGCTCGGCCGTGCGGCGGGCGATCCGGCGCTGGCACGCCGAGCGCGAGGCGCGTTTCGCGTCGCACAACCCGATCCTCCCCGAGTCGCGGCTCGAGACGATCCGCGGCGTCTACGAGACGTTGCCCGCGACCCGGGCCGTGCTCGACGTCGGCGGCGGGAACGGCCGCTGGCGCGGTCTCCTCGGCGCGGTCGGCGACTACACCGTCGTCGACGTGACCCAACCGGATCCGGCGTCGCTCGAGCCGGGCGTGACGCACGTCGTCGCCGACGCAGCGGCGCTGCCGTTCGACGACTCGACGTTCGGGCTCGTACTGATGATCGAGATGCTCCAGTACGTCGCCGAGCCGGCGACCGCGTTGGCGGAGGCGACCCGCGTCCTCGCGCCCGGCGGCGCGCTCGTCGTGACGACCCGCCAGGCCTGGCGCGCGCACGGACCGCCGGAGGACCGCTTCCGGTTCACCCGCTACGCGCTCGAGCACATGCTCGAGAGCGCAGGGCTCCACGTTCGCGAGCTCACGCCGCTCGGCGGGCCGGCGACCGTCGTGACCGCCGCTCTCGAGAACAACGTCGCGCTGCTGACGAAGCCGCTGGTCAAGCAGCTCCTCTCGAATCAGCTGTGGCGGCTCGCGGGAGCCCTCGATCGCACCGTCTTCCGCGAGAGCGTCCACGGGCCTGCGCCCGACGTGTCCGGCTGGCTCGTCGTGGCGCGCCGTTCGACCGCTGTAACCTCCGCCGCATGAAGGGGACGACCGAGCCCGTGACGATGGACAAGATCGTGTCGCTCTCGCGGCGGCGCGGCTTCGTCTTCCCGTCGTCGGAGATCTACGGCGGCCTGGGCTCGACGTACGACTACGGCCACTACGGCGTGCTGATGAAGAACAACATCCGCACGCTCTGGTTCGACGCGATGGTGAAGGAGCGGGACGACATCGTCGCGCTCGACTCGGCGATCATCCTCAACCCGCGCGTCTGGGAGGCGTCGGGCCACGTCTCCGGCTTCACCGATCCGCTCGTGGATTGCCGCACGTGCAAGCTGCGCTTCCGCGCCGACCACCTCGACTCCTCGCAGTGCGGCCGCAGGCCGAGCAAGCGGCCCGGCGAGCATTCCGAGTGCGACCTGACCGAGGCGCGGCAGTTCAACCTCATGTTCCAGACGCAGGTCGGCGCGCTCGAGGGCGAGGGCTCGCTCGCGTACCTACGGCCCGAGACCGCGCAGGGCATCTTCGTGAACTTCAAGAACGTGCTCCAGCTCGCCCGGCGCAGGCCACCGTTCGGCATCGCGCAGGTCGGCAAGTCCTTCCGTAACGAGATCACGCCCGGCAACTTCCTCTTCCGCATGCGCGAGTTCGAGCAGATGGAGATGGAGTTCTTCGTCCCGCCCGCTGAGGCAGAGCAGTGGTTCGACTACTGGGTCGACGCGCGCTACCGCTGGTACACGGACCTCGGGCTGCGCGAGAGCCACCTGCGCAAGCGCGAGCACGACGCGTCGGAGCGCTCGCACTACTCGAGCGCGACGACCGACCTCGAGTTCCTCTACCCCATCGGCTGGTCGGAGCTCGAGGGGATCGCGAACCGCGGCGAGTACGACCTGACGCAGCACACCGAGCACTCGGGCACGAAGCTCGAGTACGTCGGCCAGGACGGCGAGCGCTACACGCCGCACGTGATCGAGCCCGCGGTGTCGATCGACCGCATCCTGCTCGCGTTCCTCGTCGACGGCTACGACGAGGAGGTCGTCGCGGAGCGACAGCGCACGGTACTCCGCCTGCACCCGCGCGTGGCGCCGGTGAAAGCGGCGATCCTGCCGCTGATCGGCAAGAGCGAGGAGATGGTGAGCCATGCGCGCGCGCTCTACGAGGAACTGCGGAAGCGGCACGCCGTCGAGTACGACGACGGCGGCGCGATCGGCCGGCGCTACCGCCGCCAGGACGAGATCGGCACGCCGTTCGCGTTCACGGTCGACGAGCAGACGCTCGAGGACTCGACGGTGACCGTGCGAGACCGCGACTCGCTCGCGCAGGAGCGCCTGCCGCTCGACGGCGTTCGCGCGTGGCTCGACGACGCACTCGAACGTCCCTGGAAGTCGCCGAAGCCGGAGTAAGGCACTCGCTCCCGGGGAAGGAGGTTCGGCATGGCCGAAGCCGTAGTCGACGTCGCCGAGGTGAAGGCGCTCAAGACGAAGTCCGGCAACGTGCGGTACGTGCTTCGCGACGGCGACGGCAACGAGTACACGACCTTCCGCGAGGAGATCGCGCGTGCGGCCGTCGCGGCCGAGGGCCGGCGCGCGCGGATCGAGTTCCATGAGCAGCAGCGCGGCGCGTTCACGAACGTCTACCTCGACGAGGTTGAGCCGCTGCCCCAGGAGGACGAGGCACAGGCTGCCTCCGGCTCGCACAGCGGCTTCGCCTTGCAGGTCTAGGCGCTGAGCGTGCGCAACCGAAATCCGCCGTGGTACTCGTATGACGCCGTGACGACGCCGAGGGCGTCGCGGGCCGCGCGTTCGCTGAGACCCGCGGCCGACGCCGAGGCGAGCGGCTCCCGGAGCAGCGTCTCGATGCCGCCGATCCCCGCCGGCGAGAGCGACAGCGAGCCGTTCCCGCAAGCACGGCAGACGGCACCTCCGGCCTGGGGCGAGTAGCCGACGAGCGGCGCATCGTCCGCGCCGCACTCGGCGCAACTCGTCAGGTGCGGCAGGTAGCCCGAGACCCAGAGCAGCTTGAGCTGGAACGAGAGCGCGAGCGGGTCGAGAGCGGCGCGTGTCGAGCGCGCGCCGGTCTCGTCGAGCACGTCGAGGAAACGCGTCAGCGCGAGGAAGGCGCGCTCGTTCCGCTCCTGCTCGGTGAAGAGGCGGAGCATCGCCTCCGCGCCGATCAGGCCGACGCTCAGGCGGTACGGCTGCTCGCGGACCGCGCTGTGTGACCGCACCAGGTCGACGCCGGTGACCGTCTGCAGCTCGCCCGAGCCCTGATGCAGCTGCAGCGTCACGTGCGACAGCGGCTCGAGCCGGCCGCCGAAACGGGACTTCGTCTTGCGGATCCCCTTCGCGACGGCGCCGATCCGCCCGCGCTCTTCCGTGTACAGGTGGACGATGCGATCCGCCTCGCCGAGCCGCAGCGAGCGGAGCACGACCGCCTCGGTCGCGTACGTACGGGGCACGTGTCCAGTCTAGAGAGGGCGTCCGAGGGGAACCTTCGGCGCCGTTTCTCCGTTCTAACAGGGATGAAGCCGATCACGGTCTATTCGACGCGCTGGTGCGGCTACTGCGTGCGCGCGAAGGCGCTCCTGCGGTCACGGGGCCTCGAGTTCGAGGAGATCTCGCTCGACGACGAGCCGGCGTTTCGCCAGAAGCTCCACGACCTCACGGGCGGCTGGACGGTGCCGCAGATCGTGATCGGCGACGACGTCATCGGCGGGTACACCGAGCTCTGGCGGCTCGACCGTTCCGGGCAGCTGACGGACAAGATCGCGGCCTAGCGCCGCTGGCACTCGGGGCAGTACCAGGTGCCGCGGCCTGCGACGCGCGTCTTCTCGATCGGCGTGCCGCACCGGTCGCAGGGCTCGCCGTCGCGGCCGTACGCCTTGAACTCCTTCTGCATCGAACCGGCCCGGCCGTCCGGCTGCCGGAAGTCGCGTAGCGTCGCGCCCTGCCGCGCGATGCCGGCGGCGAGGGCCTGCTTGATCCCGTCGCGGAGCGCCTTGACCTCGTCGTCGGCCAACTCGCGCGCGGGACGGAGCGGATGGATGCGCGACCGCCACAGCGCCTCGTCGACGTAGATGTTCCCGAGGCCTGCGAGCGTGCGCTGATCGAGCAGCGCCGCCTTCACCGGCGCTTTGCGGTTCGCGAGCTTTGCGCTCAACGCCTTCACCGTGAACGCCCGGCCGAGCGGCTCGCCGCCGAGGCGCGTCGCGAGGTAGGGATCGAGCCCGTCCGGCTCGACGAGGAGCCACGTGCCGAAGCGCCGGATGTCGCGGTACACGACGTCCGATCCGTCGTCGAGCTTGACAACCGCGCGCCGATGCGGGACGTCGACGGGCTCTCCCGCCGGCGCGTACAGGAAGTTCCCGGTCATTCGGAGGTGGATCAGGAGAACGCGACCGCTCTCGAACCGGACAACGAGATACTTGCCGCGCCGCTCGAGCGATGCGACACGCTCACCGGTGAGCTCGGCCGCCACTTCGGCCGGGTCCTCCGGACGCGTCAGCCTCGCGTCTTCGATCTCGACGTGCTCGAAGCTGCGTCCGACGAGCACCGGCTCGAGCCGGCGGCGAACCGTCTCGACCTCGGGCAGCTCGGGCACCGGCCCAGCCTAGCCACGTCCGGGTGGGGCTACGCCGTCGCGGCCGACGAGAGGACGTCGAGCAGGATCGAGCGCGCCGGCGGCTGCTCGACGCCGATGTCGTAGGCGGCGAGGATCTCGCGCACGGCGTCGGCCGCGGACGCCTCGTCGCGTGCGTGCACCTTGGCGAGCACGTCACCCGCCGTGACCTCGTCGCCGCGCTTGCGCCGGCAGAGAACGCCGACGGTGTGGTCGACCGTGTCCTCCTTCGTCCGCCGCCCCGCGCCGAGGTGCAACGCCGCGACACCCACTTGGATCGCGCCGAGCCGCGTGACGTAGCCGCTCTCGCGCGCCTCGACCGGCACGACGACGGGCGCGTGCGCGAGCGCGTCCTCGCCGGGGTCGCCGCCCTGGGCCCGGATCCAGCGCTCGTACGCGGCCGTCGCCGATCCGTCGAAGAGAGAGGCCTCGGCACGCCGCCTGCCCTCGGCCTCGTCGACGCCGAGGTCCGAGAGCGCGAGCAGCTGCGAGCAGGCGGTGAGGACGAGCTCCGTGAAGTCCGGCGGCCCCTCGCCGCGAAGCGTCTCCATCGCCTCTCGGATCTCGAGCGCGTTCCCGACGGCGTGACCGAGCGGCTGATCCATGTCGGTGAGGAGGCAGACGACGTCGCGCCCGGCGCGGTTCCCGAGATCGAGCATCGCCTCCGCGAGGATCCGCGCATCGTCGATCGACTTCATGAACGCGCCGTCGCCGACCTTGACGTCGAGGACGATCGCCTCCGCGCCCGCTGCGATCTTCTTCGACATGATGCTCGCCGCGATCAGAGACACGTTGTCGACGGTCGCCGTCACGTCGCGCAGCCCGTAAAGCTGCTTGTCGGCCGGTACGAGGTCGGCGCTCGTTCCGATGATCGCCATCCCGACGTCGCGCACCTGAGCGATGAACTCGTCGAGGCTCAGCTCCACGCGAAAGCCGGGGATCGACTCGAGCTTGTCGAGCGTGCCGCCCGTGTGCCCGAGGCCGCGGCCGCTCATCTTGCCGAACGGGACGCCGCAGGCGGCGATGATCGGCCCGACGGCGATCGAGGTCTTGTCGCCGACGCCGCCGGTCGAATGCTTGTCGACGACGCGACGCCCGAGGTGGTGCGCCATGTCGACGGTCTCGCCGCTCCCGATGAAAGCCTCCGTCATCGCCAGCGTCTCCGCGCCGGTCAAGCCGCGGAAGACGACTGCCATGCAGAACGCGGCCATCTGGTAGTCGGGCACGTCTCCCCGTGCGTAGCCGAGGACGAGCTCGCGCATCTCGTCGTCGCCGAGCTCGCCGCCGTCCCGCTTCCGCTCGATCAGCTCGGCGGGATGAATCGTCAAGGCGTAACGATCGGCTGTCCCGGAACGCCGCGCCGCGGAGCCTTGCCGCCCAACCACGCGTTGACCGTCGCGCCGACGTCGCCGAACTCGCCGTCGTGGCGCGCGCCGTTCGCGTAGCGGCCTTCGACGTACGCGAGCAGCAGCGCATGCTCGCGCGAGTGGTCGGTCGACGGCGTCGTCGGGTCGCAGCCGTGGTCGGACGTCAGGATGAAGAGGTCGCCGGGGCGCAGCGCATCGAGCAGGTCGGGCAGCCTGCGGTCGAAGTCCTGCAGACAGCGGTGGAAGTTGACCGGGTCGTTGCGATGGCCCCACAGCATGTCGGTCTCGACGAGGTTCACGAAGACCAGCCCGTCGTCGAGCTCGCGCAACAGCTGTTCCGTCTTCGAGATGCCCTCGATGTTCGACTTCGTCGGGTGCGACTCGTCGATGTCGCAGCCGGCGAAGATGTCGCTGATCTTCCCCACGCCGTGCACCTGCATGCCGGCATCGCGCACGAGCGTCAAGTAGTTGGGTCGCTTCGGCTCGAGTGAGAAGTCGTGCCTGTTCGGCGTGCGCTCGTAGTTCCCGGGCTCGCCGACGAAGGGGCGAGCGATGACGCGGCCGACCGCGTGCTTGCCCGTGAGAACGTCGCGCGCGATCTTGCACGCCTCGTACAGCTCCTCGAGCGGCACGGTTTCCTCGTGCGCGGCGACCTGGAACACGGAGTCCGCCGACGTGTAGACGATCCACTTGCCGGTCTCCTGGTGCTCTTCGCCGAGCTCCTGGATGATCTCGGTCCCCGAGGCCGCTTTGTTGCCGAGCACGCCGCGTCCCGTGCGGTGCATGAACGGGTCGATGACGTCGTGCGGGAAGCCGTGCGGATACGTGGGGAACGGCGTCGGAGTCAACACGCCCATCAATTCCCAGTGTCCCGTCGTTGTGTCCTTGCCCTTCGACCGCTCGACGAGCCTGCCCGTGATCGCCGGCGCCCCGGGCTGAGGCGGGCAGCCGAGAAGCTCCTCGACGTTGCCGAGGCCGAGCGCCTCGAGGCTCGGCAGGTCGAGGCCGCCGACCGCCTTCGCGACGTTGCCGAGCGTGTCGGAGCCCTCGTCCCCGTACTCCGAGGCGTCGGGCAACTCGCCCGCACCCACGGCATCGAGGACGATCACACACGCGCGAGCCACGCGGCTATCCTAAGCCGCGGAATGACGACGGTCCTCGGTCTCCTCGGCATCGCCCTCTTCTGCACGGCTGTCATCTCGCTCGCTGCGGCGGTGACGTGGCTCGTCGTGAAGCTCTCGCCGGCGAAGAAGCCGAAGCCCGCAACGCCCTCGGGCGAGACCTCGAGCTAGACCGGAGCGAGCGGAAGAACGTCGTCGAGCGGCGTGTAGTCGAGGTTGTGCGCCTCGGCAACCGCCTCGTACGTGATCTTCCCGTCGACGACGTTGACGCCGAGCGCCAGCGACGGATCCTGTGCGACAGCCTCCCGCAGTCCGTGGTCCGCGATCGACTCGACGAACGGGAGCGTCGCGTTCGTCAACGCCTTCGTCGCCGTGATCGGCACCGCGCCCGGCATGTTCGCAACGCAGTAGTGCGTGACGCCCTCGACCTCGTAGACGGGCTCGCTATGCGTCGTCGCGTGTGACGTCTCGGCGCAGCCGCCCTGGTCGATCGCGACGTCGCAGAACACCGAGCCTTCCTTCATGTCGCGGAGCATGTCGCGCGTGATGAGCTTCGGGGCCCTCGCGCCCGGGATGAGGACGGCGCCGATGACGACATCGGCATCCTTGATCGACTCGGCGATCTGCAGGCTCGACGACATGACGAGGCTCACCCGGCCCGAGAGGATGTCGTCGAGGTAGCGCATGCGGTCGATCGAGCGATCGAGGATCGTCACGTTCGCGCCGAGACCGATGGCGATGACGGCCGCGTTGTAGCCGACGATACCGCCGCCGATGATCAGCACGCGGCCCGGGGCGACACCCGGCACGCCGCCGAGAAGGAGGCCTCGCCCACCGAGCGGCTTCTCGAGGAAGTAAGCACCTGCCTGCGCCGCAAGGCGTCCGGCGATCTCGCTCATCGGTGCGAGAAGCGGCAGCCGCCCATCGGGCGTCTCAACGGTTTCGTACGCGACAGCCGTCACGCCGCTCTCCGCGAGCGCGCGCGTCAGCGGCTCGTCGGCCGCGATGTGCAGGTACGTGAAGAGGACGAGCCCCTCGCGCAGCCGCGCGTACTCCTCTGCGATCGGCTCCTTCACTTTGAGCAGGAAGTCCGAATCGCTCCAGACGTCGTCCGTCGAGACGATGTGCGCGCCGACGCGCTCGTACGCGGCATCCGTGAATGCGCTTCCGATGCCTGCGCCGGTCTCAATGCAGACGTCGTGGCCACGCCTCGTCAATTCGAGCGCGCCGGCGGGCGTCAGCGCGACGCGGTACTCGTCGGTCTTGATCTCCTTCGCGACGCCGATCTTCACAGCGGGCGAACCTTATACCGGCGCGATACTCGGCACGCTTTCGGCACAACCGCGTGACAGCCTCGCGGATACGATCGCAGTGGGTGGTGGGTCGGGGTGCCCCGTTGGGTGCCGGTGAAGACGGCGAGCTCAGAGCCCCCGGCTGCGCAGGTACAGCAACAGCCCCGCCAGGGTCTTTGCGTCTTCGATCTCGCCGAGCCGAGACGCGACCCCCGCGACGAAAACACGCACGAGCTCGATCGACTCGTCCTCCTCCGGCTGCCGCTCGCCCTCCTCGACGCCTTCGACGAAGAACAGATGCATCAGCTCGCGGCAGAAGCCGGGCGTCGTCCAGAACGACGACACGTGCCTCCACTCGCCGCCGCGGAGCCCCGTCTCCTCCGCAAGCTCGCGTTGCGCGGTCGCAAGCGGCTCCTCGCCCTCGTCCATCGTCCCGGCCGGCAGCTCCAGCAGCTCCTTGCGTGCGGGCTCGCGGAGCTGACGCACGAGCACGATCCGGTCGTCCGCGTCGACGGCGACGATCGCCACCGCGCCCGGATGCTCGACGATCTCGCGCCCGTGCTCGCCCCACCGCTCGAGCACGACGTCGACGAGCTTCCCGGCGTAGACGGTGCGTGAGGCGTCGGGCTTCACCGCGCCAGCCTCTCGACCAGCGCGCGCTCCTCCGGCCCGAGCCACGGCGGCGAGCCGGCTGCCGCGTTCGAGCGCGCGTGCGCGGGATCGCGCGTCGCCGGGATCGCCACGTCCACCCGCTCATCGGACAGGACCCACTTGAGGAGCGCCTGCGGCCACGTCTCGACGCCGAGCTCGCGCAGCGGTGCCAGCTCGGCCGGCGACGGCGTTCGCCTCAGCAACGAGCCTTCTCCGAACGGCCGCATGACGATCACGGCCAGCCCGAGCGCCTCCGCCAGCGGGAGCAGCTCGCGCTCGCACTCCCGCTCGTGCGGGTTGTACGGGAGTTGCACGGTGTCGAACCGGCCCGTGCGCATCGCCTCGGCGAGCTCCGGGAACGCGCCCGAGGAGTAGTGCGTCACACCGACCCGATCGACCCTGCCGGTGGCGCGCTCCTCGTCGAGCCACTCCAGATGCTCGCGCCACGCGACGAGGTTGTGCACCTGCTCGATCTCGATCCGACCGCCGAACCAGCCCAGTTGCGCTTCGTACTGCTCGCGGCCTTCGTCGACGGAACTCGCCCAGATCTTCGTCGCGACGGAGACATCGGAACGACGACCGTCGAGCGCGGTTCCGAGAGAGCGCTCGGCACCGCCGTACATCGGCGACGAGTCGATCACCCGCGCGCCGCTCTCGAGCGCCGCCCCGACGACGTCGCGCGCGAGCGACGCGTCGCCGCCGAACGTCCGCCACGTCCCGAGGCCGATGACCGGGCCGAGCCGCCGCTCCTCCATCACGTCAAGAGGCTTCTCGCAAGACGACCCGCCGCAAACGCCGCAGCGAAGAAATCGGGATCCTCGTCCGGCCCGCGTCCCATGTGCGAGAGCGGCAGCCCCGCGCACTCCTCACGCCAGCGCTCCGGCTCGAGCTCGTCCGGAACGAGCGGCGTCGCGAGACAGACGCGAAGGACAGCCTGCGTGTGATGGGAGAGACCGCGGTGACGCGGCCGCGCGTCGCCCCTCGACACCCTCGGCGCGAGCACCGGCCGGCCGCCGAGCACTGCGGCCGCGTCGACGGCCTGGGCCGCCGCGAGGCCTCCGTGTCCCAGTGCGGTTCCCGTGCCGACGATGCCAGGTCCGATCGCGCAGACGATCGCATCGGCGCCTGCGGCGGCCGCGTACGCGAGCGCGGAGTAGACGTTCACGGCCTGCACGTCGGCGTCGACGCACGGGGCGGCCGCAACCGTGAACGCGAGCAGCCGCCGCGTGCGAAGGGCGCGCACCGCATCCGAAAGCGACACCGGCAGTGCCCCTCCCGCCACCTGCACGTAGCCGACTTCGACCCCGCTCAACGCCGCGCACACGGGAACGAGCTGCGAATGCAGCGAGCAGCACACGACGGGCCTCCCTGCGAGCGAATCGGCGAGCGCCTCCTCCTCCCCGTGCGGCACCGCGCTCTGGAGTGACGTGTACGGCAGCGTCATCACGTGCGCTCCCGGTTCCGGCGCGAGCTCGAGCCCGCGCGTGAGATTGACGTGCAGGACGTCGAAGCCGCCGCTCCCGAGCTCGAGCTCTCGCGCCTGCACGTTGACGACGACGTCGTCGCCGACCTCGACTGCGCCCGTCACACGCGGGTACGCGATGCAGGCGACGCCGTCGACCTCGAGTCGCACGAGCTCCGCATGCGCCTCGACGATGGCGGTGACGGTGCCTCGCCTAAGCGAGAGCGGCATCGACCAGCGCCAGCGTCACGTCGACCATCGCCTCGAGATCGTCGACCGCGATCCGCTCGTCCGGGGTGTGGATGTCGATCATGCCGTTCCCGAGGTTGAGGCACTGCAGCCCGCGCTCATTGAAGATGTTCGCGTCGGCCGCGCCGCCGCTGAGGATGAAGTTGGCCTCATGCTCGGTCCGCGCGAGCGCCTCGCTCGCAACTCGCACGACGGCGTCGCCGCGCTTGAAGCGATAACCGCGGTACGACCTGCGCGACTCGACGTCGGCGCGGCACTCGCTCGTCTCCGCCGCGAACGAGATCGACTCGAGCATCTCCTGCACGAGCTCGGCGAGGCGCCCCTCGTCATGCGAGCGCGCCTCCCCGACGAACCTGCAGTGGTCGGGGATGATGTTCACGGCGACGCCGCCCTCGATCACGCCGACGTTGGCCGTCGACTGCTCGTCGACCTGCCCGAGCCTGAGATCGGCGATCGCGCGCGCGGCGGCTGCGATCGCGTTCCGTCCCTCCTCCGGATGCATTCCGGCGTGAGCGGCGCGACCGTGGAACGTGACGTCGAGCACCTGTGAGAAAGGCGCCCCGAGCACCACGTCGCCGATCGGCGCGGCCTGGTCGTAGACGAACCCGACGCGAGCTTCGAGCCTCGACTCGTCGAACGCCCGTGCGCCGTGCAGCCCGATTTCCTCCTTCGGCGTGAACAGCAGCTCGATCCCCGCGTGCGGCCGCCGCTCCGAGAGAACACGCCGCGCGGCGTCGAGCATGACGGCGATCGCTGACTTGTCGTCGGCGCCGAGGATGGTGCCCGCGGCGTTGCGAACCACGCCGTCGTCGTCGACGACCGGCTCGATCTTCCCCGTGGGGGGAACGGTGTCGAGGTGCGCACAGAGGAAGATCGGCGTGCCCGGCGCCGTGCCCTCGATGCGCGTGTACAGGTTGCCGGCCGTCCCACCGATGCGCTCGGCGGCGTCGTCCTCATCGACGTCGAGCGCGCAGTCACGCAGATAGCCGATGACCGCGTCGGCCACGGCGCGTTCCTCTCCGGACGGGCTCGGCATCGCGGCGAGCTCCGTGAAGAGGTCGAGGACGTCGGGCATTTCAGGAGCTTAGAGTGCCCTCCGTGCTCTACCGGCCGGAGGCGTTCGAGCCGCTGACCGAGACGCCGTGGGACGAAGCGTCCGTCCGCGGCGCGATCCGGCGCATCGTCGCCGACGTCGACGCGGCGCACGACGCCGACGCGCTCTGGCCCGCCGACGACTGGGACGGCTGGCAGGCGGCGACGCCGATGAAGAACCTCTACGTCGGCGCTTCCGGCGTGATCCATGCGCTCGACGTGTTGCGCCGGCGCGGCGTCGCCGAGACGGCGATCGACCTCGCCGCAGCCGCGCGGCGGACGCTCGACGCGTTCCGCGAGGAACCGGACTTCATGCGCGGCGAAGAGGCGCCGGCTCCGGCCGAGTCGGCCCTGCTCAGAGGCGAGACCGGGATCCTCCTCGTCGCGTGGCGACTGTCCCCGAGCCGCGACCTGGAGCTCGACCTCCTCGCGCGCGTGCGTCAGAACGTCGACAACGAGGCCGACGAGGTGATGTGGGGCACCCCGGGCACGCTGATCGCGGCGCGCGCGATGCTCGGGTGGACAGGCGGCGACGAGTGGCGGGACGCGTGCCGCGAAAGCGCGGACGTGCTCTGGCGGCGGCGTGAGGACGACGGGTTCTGGGTCCAGCGCCTGTATGGAACGGCCGAGCGGCGACTGAACCCGCCACACGGGCTCGTCGGAAACGTCCTCGCGCTGCACGACGTCGTCGAGGACGAGCGCCGCGCCCAGCTTCGCAGTCGAACGGCGTCGCTGTTGGCCGAGACGGCGATCGTCGAACATGGGCTCGCGAACTGGCCAATGTGGCTCGGCTCGCCGCTCGAGCTGGACGACGGCGAGATCCGTGTGCAGTGGTGCGCCGGTGCGCCCGGCATGGTCGCGAGCGCCGCTTCGTATCTCGAGGAGGACCTGCTGCTCTCGGGGGCGCGGCTCACCTGGCACACCGGCCCGCCCGGGATGGAGAAGGGATCGAGCATCTGCCATGGCACCGCCGGGAACGGCTACGCCTTCCTGAAGGCGTTCGCGCGGACGGGAGACGAGGAATGGCTCAGCCGCGCGCGCCGCTTCGCCGTCCACGCGCTCGATCAGGTCCAACGGCGCGGCCGCGGGCGGTACTCGCTCTGGACGGGGGACCTGGGAGTCGCGCTCTACGCCGCCGACTGCCTCGAGCCACGCGCCGGGTATCCGATCCTCGAGACCTGGGATTAGCGCGCACGACGGAGTAGGGTCAGACCGGTGAGCGTCGCGAAGTCGTTCGTCCAGGTCGGCCTGCTCGGGGAGGCCGTCGACGGCGCGCAGGTCGCCGTTCTCGTAGCGGACGAGGAGGGCGCGTACGTCGCCGCAAACCGCTACGCGTGCGAGATGCTCGGCTACTCGCGCGACGAGCTGGTCACGCTGCGCGTCCACGACGTCACCGTCGACGCCGACGTAGACGCGCACTACGCGCGCTTCGTCAACGATAAGCGCGAGCGCGGAACCGTCATGCTCCGCCACAAGGACGGCTCGACGTTCCCGTTCAGGTACGCCGCGGGCAGGACGAACATCTCCGCGCTGACGTACTACGTCAGCTTCGGCTTGCCCGACGAGCCTTCCTGATCAGCGCGCCGCGGCGACCGCGACCGTGCCGCGCTCGCGCGCTCGGGCCAGCGCAGCGCCGACGAACTCGCGGAAGAGCGGAGCCGGACGCGTCGGCCGCGACTTGAACTCCGGATGGAACTGCGAGGCGACGAACCACGGGTGGTCCGCAAGCTCGACGATCTCGACGAGGCGCCCCTCCTGGAAGGTGCCCGACACGGTGAGCCCCGCATCGACGAGCGCCGGACGGTACGCGTTGTTCACCTCGTAACGGTGGCGATGCCGCTCGAAGACGACGCCGTCGCCGTACGTGTCGGCGGCCCGTGAATCGATCGCCAGCTCGACCGCCTGCGCGCCGAGGCGCATCGTTCCGCCGAGGTCTTCGACCTCCTTCTGCTCGGGCAGCAGGTCGATCACGGGATACGGCGTCTCCGGGTCCATCTCGGTCGAGTTGGCGCCCTCGAGGCCGACGACGTGCCGCGCGAACTCGGAGACGGCGACGTGCATTCCGAGGCAGATGCCGAGGTACGGGATGCCGCGCTCGCGCGCGACGCGACAGGCGAGGATCTTGCCCTCCCACCCGCGCGAGCCGAAGCCGCCGGGCACGAGCACGCCGTCGGCGGTCTCGAGCTGCCGGGTCGCCTCCTCGAGCGTCATGTTCTCCGCGTCGAACCAGCGAACGCGCACGCGGCAGCCGTGGTGGACGCCGGAGTGCTTGAGCGCCTCGTGCACCGACAGGTACGCGTCGTGCAGCTTCACGTACTTGCCGACGAGCGCGATCTCGACCTCGCCCTCGAGCGTGTCGATCCGCTCGACGAGCGAGCGCCACTCCTCGTCGGCGCCCTTCGGCGCGGAGATGCCGAGCTTCTCGACGACGAGGCGGTCGAGCCCCTGCTCCTCGAGCACGGCGGGGACAAGGTAGACGTCGCGCACGTCCGGGCACGCGATGACCGCCTTCAGGTCGACGTCCGCGAACAGCGCGATCTTGTCGCGGATGTCCGGCGACAGCTCCTCGCTCGAGCGCGCGACGACGATGTCCGGGTGGATACCGATGCGCCGCAGCTCGTTGACGGAGTGCTGCGTCGGCTTCGTCTTCAGCTCGCCCGCCGCTTCGATGAACGGCACGAGCGTCACGTGGAGGTAGAGGACGTTCTCCGGCCCGGCCTCGCGGCGGAACTGGCGGATCGCCTCGAGGAACGGCAGCGACTCGATGTCGCCGACCGTCCCGCCGATCTCGCTGATCACGACGTCGGCGGTCGACGCCTCGGCCGCGCTGCGGATGCGCCGCTTGATCTCGTTCGTGATGTGCGGGATCACCTGCACGGTCGCGCCGAGGAACTCGCCCTTGCGCTCCTTGCGCAGGACGGTCTCCCAGATCGCGCCCGCCGTGTGGCTCGAGGCCGACGAGAGGTTCGCGTCGATGAAGCGCTCGTAGTGGCCGATGTCGAGATCGGTCTCGGCGCCGTCCTCGGTGACGAACACCTCGCCGTGCTGGAACGGGCTCATCGTCCCCGGATCGACGTTGAGGTACGGGTCGAACTTCTGCGCCTGCACCTCGAGGCCGCGCGCCTTCAACAGTCGCCCCAGGGAGGCGGCCGCAATTCCTTTCCCGAGCGCCGAGACGACGCCTCCGGTGACGAAGATGTACTTGACGGGACGCCCGCTCACGGGAGCCGCCGCCACGCGTCGAGCTCGCGGAGCACCGGCGTGCGCTCGATCAGCTCGCCGAGAGAGCGACGTTCACCGAGGAACGTGAGGCCTGCGAGGGCGCCGATCGCAACCCACCGGCCTCTTCCCGTGAAACGATTCACGGAACTCCACCCTAGCATCGCGCCCAGGCCGTTAGCGCCTCCGTCTCCGAGCATCGCCATCTCGCGGAGATCGTAGGGAGCGAGCAGGACGGCGAGCGCGAGCGGCGCGTCGACGACGAGCGCGGCGGCGATGTACGCCTTGAGCGCGCGCCCCGGACGAGTGTCCAACTGGTTGAGGGCGTTGGCCGAAAGCGAGACGAGCAACGCACCCGACACGGAGCGTGTGCGTGCGAGGGCGACGAGCGGGATGCCGACGAGCTTCAGCACTCCGGTCGTCCGGCGCGACCGGAGGTGCGCGGCGAAGCCTCGCTCGTCACCGCTCCAGCGATCGTCGGCGAGGCCGATCGCGGTGACGAGGGGCTCGTGCAGCGCGACCGTCCAGCCGACGAGCGGCAGCCGCGCCCCGCGGTAGTTGACGCGCAGCGGCCCAACGGCGAATAAGGCGTCGAGAAGCTGCCGGCCGCGGTGGACAAACCCGCGTGCGTCGCGCCCAGTTGCGCGGTGCTCGAGCGGCAACTCGACCTCCTCGACGCGCTCGCCGGCGAGCAGCGCGTCGATCGTCATGCGCGTCTCGGCGCCGAAGCCGGGCGCAAGCGGGAAGGCCGCGGCGCGCGCCTGTCCCGACACGAACCGCTGGCCGGACAGCGGCTCGCGCGGCGCGAAGCCGGTGCGCAGGCGGATCAGCGTCCGGGCCACGCGCTTCGTGATCCCGAAGCCTCCGCCCTGCCGCGCGGCAAACGCCGCGATCCGCAAGCCCTGACTCCCGGCGAGCGGTCTCAGGTCGCCGCGGACGTCGGCGTCCACGAGCAGCACCGGCCCCGGCGGCGCTGCGCGCTCCGCGGCGGAGAGAGCCTGCCCCTTGCCCCGGCGCCGGAGCCGCAGCACGGTTGCGCCGGCGGCCTCGGCGCGTTCCGCGGTGCCGTCGCGCGAGCCGTCGTCGGCGACGATCACGTCTGTATCGGGGAACGCCTGCCGCAGCGCCGCGACCGTCTCCGCGATCCGCTCCTCCTCGTCGCGTGCGGCGACGAGGATCGCGGCGAGCGGCGGTTCAGCCACTCGGAGGCGTCGGCAGGATCGCGTCGGCGTCGTCGCCCGTGCCGTACGTGCCCGATTGAGCGCCGGCGAGGAGCAGCGCGAGCGCGGCGCGACCCGTCATCTCGTCCATGTCGTCGACCGCGGAGAAGCCGCGCGCGTGGAAGACCTTCACGGCCGAGAGCTTCGTGTTCGAGTTCTCGACGCCGACGACGGGGATGCCGGTCGTGGCGAGGCCGGAGTAGAGGCCGCGCAGGAAGCGCATCGTGTCGCCCTGCTGCGGCTTCGCGGTGCGAACCACGACGACACCGTCGACGGGCAGCCGGGCGTTGCCCGTCCGCTCGGTGATCAGCTGCCGGCCGAGCGCCTTCCAGAGCGGCGTCTGACCTCCCGCCGTGAACTCCGTGCCGAGCGCGTTGCCGAGGCTTTCGAGCTTGTCGTTGCCGACGTACCTCACGAACTTCGGCCCCTTGCCGAACAGCACGTTGTCGACGTTCTGCGGGTCGACGGGTACCGACAGAGAGAGCACGCGCGTCGCCGGCCCGGCGCCCGCGTCCTGGAGCGTGTCCGTGATCGACTTGTTCACGCCGCTGTCGACCGAGCCGATGTAGAGCACGCCGATGTGCCTGTCCGCCAAAAGGTTGCGCATCACCGCGGGATAGGCGAGTTGGAACGCTTTCTGCGTCTTCTGCAGCTGCGATACCTGCGTCTGCGCCTGTGCGGCGTCGCTCTGAGCCTTGTTCCGCTGCGCCTGTGCGAGGCTGAGGTCTGTCTTGTTCACACCGCTCCCCGCAAGGCCGACGCCGACGAGGATGCCGACGATGAGCGCGACGAAGACGGCGACGAGAGACGCCACGTGGTAGCGGAGATCGAACATGGGCCGCTACAAGTCTGCCGCTGTTTGCAGGAGCCCGTGGAGCCGAGTGAGCGCCTTCGCCGGCATCGACCGCTTGAGACCGACGAGAAACGGCCCCGAGACCACGAGCCGCGCGGTCGTCCGGCCGGGCGCGGGCTCGGCGAGCGTCAGCTCCACGTCGAGCCGCTCGCCCGTCAGATGGAACGCGAGCCGCTCGTACGGGGCGACAGCCGTCACGAGCAGCGTCCCGCTCATGTTCGGCTTGCGCAGGAGCGACGGCCGGTTGTCGCCGACGATCTGCCAGCGCGCGCCGGGCGCGAAGCCGCGGCGGTCCGGCTGCAGGCCCGAGATCCCCGGCCACCAGTCCGAGAGGTTGTAGGGCTCCGACAGGAACGCCCAGACGTCCGCGCGCGGCGCGAGCAGCTCGCGTGTCGCCTCGTACGTGGGCATCAGATTCCGAGCAGGTCCTGGATGCGCAGGCTGACGAGCTCGATCAGGTGCCGCAGCTGCGGCGAGACGAGCACGGCGGTGACGATCGCGCCGAACCCCGCGAGCGCGAGCACGACGAGCGGCCACACCCCCACGCGCCTGCTCACGAGGCGCGACACGCCCTTCGCGTCAACGAGGATCTCGCCGACCTTGAGCCGCGTGACGAACGTCGACGCCATCCCAGCGCGATCGCGCTCGAGGAACTCGATCAGGTTCAGGTGCGTCCCGACGGCGACGATCAGCTCGGCGCCCTTCTCGAACGCGAGCAGCAGCGCGAGGTCCTCGCTGATCCCGGGCGCCGGCACGGAGTGGTACGGGAGGCCGAGCTCGTCGAGCCGTGGCGCGCCGGGCGCCTTGCCGTTGCCGGTGTACGCGTGGACGACGATCTCGGCTCCCGAGCGAAGCGCCTCGTCGGAGACGGAGTCCATGTCGCCGACGATCACGTCGGGCTTCTTGCCGAGCTCGAGCAGCGCGTCGGCACCGCCGTCCACGGCGACGAGCACCGGCCTGAACTCGCGGATGTAGCCCGCGACGATGCGCAGGTCGCGCTTCATCCCCGGCCCGCGCGCGACGACGAGCGCGTGCCGGTCGCGGAAGCTCGTGCGCAGCGCGGGAAACTCGACCGCGCCCGAGAGCACGCCTCCTTCCTCGCGCAGATGGCGCATCGTGTTCTCGGCGAACTCCTCGAGCGCCTGCGTCACGCGGCCGCGCTGCTCGGCGAGAGCGCTCGCCAGCTCCTCGGCGCCGAGCGTTCGGCCCGATGCGAGGTGGTGGCCGTTCCGGTAGACGTCGCCGCCCCGGACCGACACGAGCTCGCCCTCGCTGATCGCCTCGAAGAGCTCCTGGCCGTCGACGTCCACGAGCTGGACACCGCCACGGACGAGCAGCAACGGCCCCGGATTCGGGAAGCGGCCGGTCTGCGAAGGCGAGCAGTTGACGACGACGCGCGCGCCGGAGTCGACGAGCTCCTCCGCCGAGACGCGATCGATGTCGCGGTGGTCGATGATCGCCACGTCGCCCGGCTTGAGCCTGCGCGTCAGCCGCTTGGTCCTGCGGTCGAGCCGCGCCGGGCCGGTGAACTCGACCTGGCTAGCCACTCTCGGCTCCGCCGATCGTCGCGAGGAACTCGGCGCCGCCGAGCATCCGCTCGAGCTCCTGCTTCCGGTCGGCCGCAGCGAGCTCGGTGATGCGCGTGTGCGTCGGATCGCCGGGGATCTTGTCGACGCGGAAGTGCCGTTCGGCGACGCTCGCGATCTGCGGCAGGTGCGTGATCGTGATCACCTGCGCCGTCTCTGCGGCCCGCACGAGCGCGCGCGCGACGGCGTTGGCCGTCTCGCCGCCGATGCCCGCGTCCAGCTCGTCGAAGACGAGCGTGTCGCCGCCGGCGACGACTGCGATCGCGAGCGCAATCCTGGAGAGCTCGCCGCCGGACGCCGTCTGCGCGACCGGCGAGAGCGGCAGGCCCGGGTTCGGGCGGATCAGGAACTCGACCTCGTCGGCGCCGGTCGGACCGGGCTCGCGCTCAGTCAGGCGCGGCTCGAACTCGCCGTCGCCGAGACCGAGACCTTCGAGCTCGGCCGCGACCGCTTCGCCGAAACGGGGTGCCGCCTCTGCACGTAGCTCGTGCAGGCTGTGCGCCAGCTCGCCGACGCGTGCCTCGGCCACGCCCAGCGCCCGCGCGGCGACGTCGGTCGGATCGATGCCGGCGTCGAGCGCGGCGAGCTCCGCGTTCGCATCCGCCGCACGAGCGAGAAGCTCGTCGTAGGTCTGAGCACCGAAGCGTCTCCTCGCGTCGGCGATACGTTGAAGCCCGCCCTCGACCTCCTCCAGCCGGCCCGGCTCCGCGCCGAGCGTGGCGAGAAACGAGCGCAGCTCCGACGCGGTCTCGCGGAGCCGAAGCTCGACGTCACGCAGCTCGTCGCCGGCGCGCGCGAGCTCGGGCGCGAGTGACTCGAGCGGCGCCACCGCCCGCTCGGCGCGCGCCGCGAAGGCCGCGGCCGCGTCGCCGTCCTCGGGTGCGAGCGCCTCTGCCGCGGCGGCCGTGCCGGTGACGAGATCTTCGAGTCGAAGCAACCGCTCGCGCTGCGCACGCAGATCCTCTTCGGTGCCGGGCTCGAGGCCATCCATCGCCTCGACGAGCGCCCGGAGTTCCTCGACCCGCTCGGCCGCGCGCGCCGCGCCTTCGAGCAGCTCCTCGTGACGTCGGCGCGCGGCGCCCAGCTCGCGCCACGCCGCCCGGAGCTCGCCGCGCAGCTCGCCGGCGCCCGCGAACGCGTCGAGCACGTCGAGCTGGAACGCCGGCCGCGCGAGCCGCCGCTGCTGGAACTGCCCGGACATTGCGATCGCGCCCTCCGCGGCCGCGGCCACGTCCTCGCGCGCCGCCGCTCGGCCCCACGCGTACGCACGCGTGCGCCCGTCGCCGAAGATCCGGCGCGCGACAAGGAGCGAATCCTCGCCGGCGGGCTTGAGCTCGGCGAGCGTTTCCCCCGGCTCGGCGTCCAGCTCGGCCTCGACGTATGTCTCGTCGCCCGCAGGCCCCACCATGGCGGCGTCGGCCCGCCCGCCGAGCAGAAGGCCCACCGACTGGGCGAAAATCGTCTTGCCTGCGCCGGTCTCGCCCGTGATCGCGTTCAGGCCGGGAGCGAACTGGAGCTCGGCCTCGCGGATCAGGACGAGGTTCTCGATACGCAGGCGTCGCAGCACGCCGCCATTGTCGCCTAGCCGAACGCCGAGCGGAACCGAGTCAGGAAGGTCGCGTCCGGAAGCGTCGCCAGCATGCTCCGCGCCTCGCCGAGACGCACGGTGACGGCGGCGCCGGGCTCGATCTCGCCCTCGCGCTGTCCGTCCGCGAGCAGCGCGAGCGGCGCGTCCGGGTTTCGGTTCGTCACGACGACGTCGCGACCGCGAGGAACGACGAGAGGTCGCGCGACGAGCGAATGCGGAGCGATGAAGGTCACCGTCATCGCGTCGATCCCCCACATGAGCACCGGTCCGTTGTTCGACAGGTTGTACGCGGTCGAGCCCGACGGCGTCGCGTGGATGATCCCGTCGGCGAGCACCGTCCCGAGCGGCTCGCCGCCGATCGCCCACTCGAGCTCCGAGACGCGACCGACCTCCGACGTCGCGGCGACGACGTCGTTCACGGCGACGGCGCGGCCGCCGGCGTGCTCGAACTCGAGCGTGGGCAGCTCGATCACGACGTAGTCGCCGGAGAACACGCGCCTGAGCCCCGTCTCGAGCTCGTCCGGCTGCATCGACGCGAGGAATCCGAACCGGCCGAAGTTGACGCCGATCACGGGTACGCCCCGGCCGAGATACATGTGGAACGCCCGCAGCATCGTCCCGTCGCCGCCGAGAACGACGACGAGCTCCGGGTCGTCCTCCGTCACCTCCGCGCCGGTCTCGCCCGCGACCGCCCGCACGCGCTCGACCGCCTCGTCGAAGCCGTCGCGCTCGCGGAGCAGGATCCCGACGCGCTTGACGGGCTCAGTCGATCGCTGCGTCGATCCGGCTGTCGATGTCGTCGGGAAGGCGCGGCTCCTGTCGGTGGATCAGATGGAGGACGAGCTCCCGGTTTCCCTTCGGGCCGGGCAGGCCCGAGTCTACGACCCCCGCCGTCTCGCCTCCCCAAGCGAGCGCCGCCTCGGCGATGTCGCGCACGACGCGCCGCCGCACGTCGGGGTCGCGAACGACGCCCTTCTGCGCCTCCGCCCGGCCGGCCTCGAACTGGGGCTTGACGAGGACGAGCGCCTGCCATCCGGGCGCCGCGAGCCGCAGCACCGGCGGCAGAGCGAGCTTGACGCTGATGAACGACACGTCGCACGTCACGAGCTGCGGCGCAAAGGGAAGCTCCGTCACGTGCCGGGCGTTCGTCCGCTCCAGCACCGTCACGCGCGGATCCGCGCGAAGCCGGGGATGCAGCTGCCCGTACCCGACGTCGAGCGCGATCACGTGAGCCGCGCCGCGCTGCAGGAGCACGTCGGTGAAGCCGCCGGTGGACGCACCGACGTCGCAACATCCGAGGCCGGTGACGTCGACGTCGAACGCGTCGAGCGCGGCGGCGAGCTTGTGTCCCGCGCGCGAGACGTACGGCGGCGGGCTCTCGACCGTCAACTCCGCGTCGTCGGCGACCTGCGTCCCCGGCTTGTCGAAGCCGGGCACGAGACCGGCCATGACGAGCGCCTGCGCCTGCGCGCGCCACTCCGCGAGCCCGCGCTCGACGAGCAGGACGTCGAGGCGCTTCTTCACGCCTCGATTCCGAGCGTCAGCGCGGCGCGGGTGCCGTGGCGACCGGCGTCAGCAACGTCTGCGTGCCGGCTGCGCGGCGGAGTGCGGCAGCGCCAGCGCGGCCGCGGCACCGGCGGCCGCGAGCAGCGAGAGGACGGTTGCGACGGTGGACGGCGCGCGGCTGCGAATGCGCAACGCGCCGGTTGACGAACCGGGAGCGTGTAGGCGTACCCCATCGTCTATACGACGCCCGGTGCGTCTGCCTTCTTCCACTCAGGCGGCGAGTCGATGCGCCAGCGTCTCTGCGAGCTGCTCGAACGCGGGCGGCACGCCGTTCGTGCGCGCGAGCGCCGGGTCGAGCGGGATCTCCGCCAGCCGCTCGATGCCGTCGGACCACAGCGAGCGCTCCTCGACGACGCGCGGGAAGACGTCATGGCGCTCGCCGCAGTGCGGGCAGACGAAGCCGCTCATGTTCTCGACGGCGCCCAGCAGCGGCACGCCCGCGTCGCGGACGAGGGTGACGACCTTCTTCGCATCGAGGTGCGCGACGTCCTGCGGGCCGACGACGAGCAGGACGCCGGCGAGCGGCAGCATGCGGAAGACCTGCTCCTGCAAGTCCGCCGTGCCCGGCGGCAGGTCGACGAGCAGGTAGTCGAGCTCGCCCCACTCCACGTCGGTGACGAGCTGCCGTAGGACGAACGGCAGCGTCAGCGACGACCACGGCATCACCTGCGTCTCGCCGAGCAAGAACGCGGAGGACATCACCTTGAGTCCGCGCTCCTCGATCGGGCGCAGGCGTTTCCGGTCGTCGCTCCACAGCGTCCAGCGTTTCGCATCGCGCAGACGCGTGAGGCCGAGCATCGCGGGGATGTCCGGGCCGTAAAGATCCGCATCGAGAATGCCGATCGAAGCGTCGCGCGCCAGCGCGAGTGCGAGGTTCAGCGTCACCGTCGACTTGCCGACGCCGCCCTTGCCGCTCGCGATCGCAATCGTGTGTTTCGCGGGCGACTCCATCAGCGCTTGACGCCGCGGAGGATCAGTCCGCCATGCCTCGAAGGACAACTCGTCGCCGTCGAAGTTGCCCCACGAGCCGGCCACGTCGAGGCCGGCGGCGTCGAACATCGCGAACAGCTCGTGCGGCGCGTAGATGCGCAGCGAATGGCGGAGCGTCTTTCGGCTGCCGTCAGGGCCGACGAACATCCAGGACGCCCGGCTGCGGCCGCTCTCGAAGTCGAACTCGCGGCGCTCGACCATGATCGTGCCCGCCTCGTACTCGTCCCAGTCCAGCTCGCGGAAGCCGCGCGCGAGCGCGAGCAGGTTGATCGTGTCGACGAGGAACGAGCCGCCGCGGCGAAGCGCACGCGCGACGCCGTCGACGACGCGCTGGTTCTCGGCCTCCTCGTCGAAGTAGCCGATCGCGCTCGTGAAGAGGTTGATCGCCGCGTCGAACTCGCCGTCGAAGTCGAGCTCGCGCGCGTCGCGCTCGACGAACGTCGCCCCCAGGCCTTCGCGCTCCGCCGCCTCGCGCGCGAGCGCGATCGAGCGCGTGCTGAGGTCGACGCCGGTGACGTCGAAGCCGCGCCGGGCGAGCTCGAGGCTGTGCCGTCCGTGACCGCACGCGACGTCGAGCACGCGCGCCCCCGGCTCGAGCTCGAGCCGCTCGAGCAGGAAGTCGACCTCCTTGCGCGTGCGCTCCTCGGGGATGTGCAGCGCGATCTCGTCGAGCCACTCCTCCTCGAAGTAGCCGTCGTACCAGTCGCTCGGGATGTCGGTCAAACCGTGCGGACTGCGAGGTCGTCGACGATCCCCGCCAGCGCCGACGTGTCGGCTTCGACGCGGTCGAGCGCGTTGCGGGCGCGGTCGGCCGCCTCATCGGCGAGCCTGCGGGCGCCGTCGACGCCGAGCGTGACGACGAAGCCGTCGCCGTCGAGGATGTCGTCGACGACCTGGAAGAGCATCCCGAGCTCATCCGCGAAGCGCGCGCCACGGCACCTGCGCGGCCGCCGGCACCTCCGCGGCGGCGAGCGCGAGCGTGACCGACGCGTAGAAGAGCCGCCCGGTCTTCAGCCGATGCACGGTCTCGAGGTCGGTGCCGGGCTCCATCGTGTCGAGGTACTGGCCGCCGATCATGCCGAGCGTCGCCTCGGAGAGCTCGCGCGCCACCGCCGAAGACTCGTACGTCGCCGCGAGGCGGAAGGCCTCCGCGAGGAGCGCGTCGCCGGCGAGCAGCGCCTTCCCCTCGCCGTACGCGGCCCAGACGCTCGGCTTGCCGCGGCGCTCCGCGTCATTGTCGAGCGCCGGCAGGTCGTCGTGCACGAGCGAGAAGTTGTGGACGAGCTCGAGTGCCGCGGCCGCGGGCAGGACGTGCTCGGGCTCGGCGCCGACCGCCTCTCCGGTCGCGAGGCAGATGACCGGCCGGATCCGCTTCCCGCCCATCTCGACGAACGCGTAGCGGACGGACTGCGCCTGGCCGTGGAGCTCCGGCCACAGCTCGAGCTCCTCGAGGTAGTCCTCGACGAGCGTCTTCAGCTCGTCAACGCTGTGCATCCGCGTCGCGCTTCGCCTCCTCCACCTGCGCCTGCACCGCCTTCGCGATCTCGGCCAGCTCGGCGAGCACGTCGACCGCCTCCTGCGGATCCTCCGTCGCCTCGAGCTTCGCGCGAGTCTCCTCGAGCCGCTTCAGGAGCTCCTCGGCCTTCTGCAGCGAATCCTCCGCGCTCACGCTGCCTCCTCCCGCGCCACGCGTCCGAGGATGCCGTTCACGAGCCGGCCCGCGTCCTCCGATGCGTAGCGCTTCGCGAGCGTCACCGCCTCGTCGATCGCGACCTCGGGCGGCACCTCGCTCGACTCGAGCTCGTGGATCGCGATGCGGAGGACGTTGCGCTCGACGACGCCGAGGCGATCTGCGGTCCAGCCCTCGGCGCTCTCGGTGATGCGACTGTCGAGCTGCAGCGCCTCGGCCTGCACCGCCTCGACGGTCTCGCGCGTGAACGCGTCCGCGTCGGGCTCGAGCTCGACCTTGCCCGTGAGATCCCACTTGTAGAGCGCGAACAACGCGCTCCTGCGCGCGGCGCGGCGACTCATCGGGCAGCCTCCGCGTAGAGCTCCTCGAGGAACTTCGTGTCGTAGTCGCCGTCGGCGAAGCGGTCGGTCTGCAGGATCTCGAGCGCCGCGTCCCGAGTCGTCGGCACGCCGTCGACCTCGAGCTCGCCGAGCGCGCGTACGGCACGCGCGATCGCAGCCGGGCGGTCTGAATCCCACACGATGACCTTCGCGATGAGCGAGTCGTAGTACGGCGGCACGACGGAGCCGTCCTCGACCGCGGTGTCGACGCGCACGCCCGGCCCGAGCGGCGGCCGGAAGCGGCGCACGATGCCCGGCGCCGGCGCGAAGTTCCGCGACGGATCCTCGGCGTTGATGCGCACCTCGATCGCGTGCCCCCGCCGCGGCGCACGACCGGTCACCGCGAGCCGCTCGCCCGCCGCGATCCGGAGCTGCTCGTGGACGATGTCGATGCCCGTGCAGAGCTCCGACACCGGGTGCTCGACCTGCAGCCGCGCGTTCAGCTCGATGAAGTGGAAGGAGCCGTCCGCGCCGACGAGAAACTCGAACGTGCCGGCGTTCGTGTAGCCGATCGTCCGCACGGCGCGCTCGGCGGCGGCTTCCATCTTCTCGCGAGCCTCCGGCGAGAGCGCCAGCGACGGCGACTCCTCGATGAGCTTCTGGTGTCGCCGCTGGATCGAGCACTCGCGCTCGCCGACGGTGAGCACGCCGCCGTGCGCGTCGCCGAGCACCTGGATCTCGACGTGGCGCGCCGGATCGATCACTTTCTCGACGTAGAGGTGCGGATCGCCGAAAGCCGCCTGCGCCTCGGACGCCGCCGCGCCGAATGCGTCCTCGAGCTCCTCCTGCGAGTCGACGAGCCGCATGCCCTTGCCGCCGCCGCCGGCGGACGCCTTCAGCAGCACCGGGTAACCGAGCTCGTCCGCAGCTCGCGCGCGCCTGTCCGATGGTCGCGCTCCCTTCGGTGCCCGGCACGAGTGGCACGCCGGCCGCGCGCAGCTCGTGCTTCGCGCGCGCCTTGTCGCCCATCCGCTCCATCACGTCGGGCGTCGGCCCGATGAAGACGAGCTCGTTGTCCTCGCACGCGCGCGCGAACGCGGGATTCTCCGCGAGGAAGCCCCAGCCCGGATGCACCGCTTCGCACCCTGTCGTCGTGGCTGCCGCGATCAGCGACGGGATGCTCAGATAGCTCGACGCTGCGGCGGGCGGGCCGATCCGAAGTGCACGGTCGGCCATGCGCACGAACGTCGCGTCCGCGTCCGCCGTCGAGTACACCGCGACCGCTTCGATCCCGAGCTCGTGCAGCGCGCGGATCACGCGCACCGCGACCTCGCCGCGGTTCGCCACGAGGACGCGTGTGAACGTCACAGCGCGTCGAGCGGCGCGGCGACGAGAGGCTCGAGCTCGAAGAGCACCTGCCCGAACTCGACCGGGTCGCCGTTGTCCGCATGAATCGCGCGCACGACTCCCGCCGACTCGGCCTTGAGCTCATTGAAGAGCTTCATCGCCTCGAGCAGACAGAGCGTCTGTCCGGCCGCGACCGGGTCGCCGACCTCGACGAACGGCGGCGCGCCCGGCTCGGGCGCACGGTAGAAGACACCGATCATCGGCGACTCGACGGTCACGAGGCCGTTCTGCGCCGGCGCCTCGGCCGGCGGCACCGGCGCCGCGGGACCCGTGGCCGTCGGCGCGTACTCGGGCTCCGCGGTTCGCCGCACGCTCACGCGCATGCCGTCCTCCTCGATCGTGATCTCGCCGACCCCGGTCTCCTGCACGATGCGCACGACCTCGCGGATCCGCTCCGCGCGCGCACGCTCGAACGCCGTCTCGAGATTCTCGACACCGGTCGCGCGCCCCCGGATTGCCTTCAGCAGCCGCTCCGCCTCCTCGCCGAACAGGCCGAGCAGCAGCAGCTCCTCCTCGCTCGATGCAAGCCCCTCGGCCTGCGCGCGCAACTCGTCGAGCGCCGGAAGGTGGAACTCGTCCGAGTCGGGATCGGCCGTGCGCGCGACGGCACGCCGGATGTCCTCGTCGATCGGGCCGGGCGGCGTGCCCCACTGCTTCTCGAACAGCGCGCGCATCTCGTCGACCACGATCGAGTAGCGACTTGCCGAGAGGACGTTGAGCAGAGCCTGCGAGCCGAGGATCTGGCCGAGCGGCGCCGCGAGCGGCGGCGAGCCGACCTCCGCGCGGACGCGCACGACCTCGGTCAGCACCTCGTCGAGGCGGTCGCCCGCCGCCTGCCCGCGCAGGTTCGCGTCGAGCGCCGCGACGAGACCCGCGGGAAGGTCGTGCTCGGCGGCGCGCACGGCCACGCGCGGCGCGAGCGGCGTGACCGGCTCGTCGCCGATGTGCTCGTCGATCAGATCCGACGCCTCCCAGAGCTTCTGCACGTCCACGCCCGACGCGAGCCCGAGCCCGGCGAGCGCCTCCGCGAGAGACTCGCCCGAGACGCGGTGCAGCGTCAGCGCGACGGGATAGACGGCGGTCGCGATCAGGTCGGCTCCGGCACGCGCCGCTTCGAGCGCGACCGCGAGCGCGTTGCCGCCGGAGCCCTGGCAGTACACACCGACGGGCAGTCCGGTCGTCTGATGGAGCTGCGTGACGAGCTCGTGCGCGCGGTGCGGCTGCAGCGATCCCGTCGGGTCGTGGAGGAGCACGCGCGCCACGCCGAGCTCCGGCAGCTGCGACGCCTGCTCGACGAGCGGCTCCGTCTCGCCGGTCGGGCCGGAGCTGTAGACGAGGCCGGCCGCGAGCTCGGCGCCCGCATCGGCGATCGCCTCCGCGGCCTCGCGCAGGTTCGACACGTCGTTCAGCGGATCGTTGAGGCGGAAGACCGCGATGCCGTTCTGCGCCGCCGAGGCGATGAAGCGGCGGACGAAGTCCGCGTCTACCGGATGCGAGCCGACGAGGAAACGGCCGCGCAGCGCCATCGCGAGCGGCGTCTCGAGCCGGTCGCGAAGCGCTCGGATCCGCTCCCACGGGCTCTCGACGCCGCGCCGAACGGCGGTGTCGAAGACGCCTCCGCCCGAAACCTCGAGATAGCGGAAGCCGGCGTCGTCGAGGATCTCCGCGACGCGAAGAAGGTCGGACGTCGGAATGCTCTCGGCGAGCGGGTCCTGTCCGAGCAGGCGAATGGTCGTGTCGACGAGCGCGGCCACGACAGGACCTTAACTCGATAGCTTCGCCGGGTGACCGACCCGCTTCACGCTGCTCTCACCGCCGGCCGCGCGCACGGCCTCCCGTCGTCGGATCCTGTCGTGCTGCGCGACCTGACGAACCTGATCGTGCACCTCCGACCTGCGCCGGTCGTCGCGCGCGTGCAGCTCACCCTCGGCGCCTTGCGTGGCCTCGCCTGGGCTCGAGCCGAGATCGATGCAGCGCGTTTCCTCACCGCTGCGGGTGCGCCAGTCGCGCCGCCGGCGCACGACGTCCATCCCGGACCGCACGAGGTCGACGGCCTGCTCGTCACGTTCTGGGCGTACGTCGACCACGATCCCGCGCTCGCCGACGCGGCTCTCGCGGGCCGGTCGCTGCGAGACCTGCACGACGCGTTCGCCGGATATGACGGCGAACTTCCCACGTGCGACCGGCTCGACGAGGTGCGAAGGCTCCTCGACGAGCCCGAGCTTCGCGCGTTCGCGGACCGGCTGCCGCCGCTCGACGGCCGGCCGATCCACGGCGATGCGCACCTGAAGAACGTGCTGTGGACGCGTGACGGCCCGCTGTGGTCGGACCTGGAGAACGTCTGCCGCGGCCCGCGCGAGTTCGACCTCGCGTGCCTGCGCTTCCGTCCCTCGGCCGAGGTCGATGCCGCCCTCGCAGCATACGGCGAGCACGACGCCGACGCGATCGAACGCGCGCTCGTCTACGTGACGCTGTTCCTCGCGGCCGTGACGCCGCTCGTCGCAGAACGCGCCGGTGCCGGGGGGCGCGTCGAGGCGAAACGCCGGATCGACCGCGCCCTCGCCTACGCGCGCACGCGATCCACTACCGTCCAGGGCTGAAGCCCGCGCTCGCGCGACAGCTCGACATGGATCCGCAGCAGCTCGTCGACGCGCTGGCGGCCGAACGACGTCTCGCGCAGCGGCTCGAGAACGCGACGCAGCTCGTCCGGCGGTGCCGGATGCGTCACGTAGGCGAGCGACATGTGCGGCAGGAACGTCGGCGTAGGATCGAGCGCACGGAGCGCCGGCGCCTCGACCTCCGCGACGACCGCGGGGTGAAAGCAGTTGACCCGGACGTACCCGAGGTCGAGCGGCGAGTCGAACGCGCGTACAGCGGCGTCCGGAACGGCGACGTGGAGGAAGTTGTGCGGCACGAGCTCGAGGAAATCGAACCGCTCGAGCTCGCCCTGCAAGCGGAGCGCAGCACGCTTCACCTCCGGCGAAGGCTCGATCACCCACACCTCGCCGTCGAACGCGCCGCCGGGGAACTCGTCGTAGAAGCTCTCGAGCGGCTCGGTGCGCGCGAGAAAGGCGCGCCACGCTTCGTCGAACGACGTGAAGTACTCGCCCATGCGCCTAGGCGCGGCTGATGTAACGGCCTTCGCGCGGATCGACCTTGATCCGCTCGCCCGTGTTGACGAAGAGCGGCACCTGGACGATCGCTCCGGTCTCGAGCGTCGCGGGCTTCGTCACGTTCGAGACCGTGTCGCCCTTCACGCCCGGCTCGGTTTCCGACACCGTGAGCTCGACGGAAGCCGGAAGCTGCACGCCCGAGGGCTTGTCGCCGACGACGAGGATCTGGACGCTCGACGACGGCTGCATGAAAGGCAGCGCGTCCTCGACCTCGGCGTGCGGCAGCGAGAACTGCTCGAACGTCTCCTGGTCCATGAAGTGAACCTGCTCGCCGTCGTCGTAGAGGTACTGCACGTTCTTCGTCTCCGTATAGATGCGCGCGAACTTCTCGCCGGCGCGGAACGTGCGGTCGACGACGGCGCCGGTGTCCGCGTTCTTCACCTTCGTGCGCACGAACGCTCCGCCCTTGCCCGGCTTCACGTGCTGGAACTCGACGATGCGCCAGACGCCGCCGTCGAGCTCGATGTGCATGCCGTTCTTGAACTGGTTCGTCGAGACGGTGTCCGCCACGGCGGCGAAGGCTAGCGGTTGTGAATTGAGGCTTCGGCGGCAACGATACGAACGACGTGGCGCGAGAGTGGGCGATCGTGCTCGACGCGGTTTCCTCGGCTGCTGCCGGAGAGCTCGGGGAGTTGCTCGCCGCCGACCGGGTCGACGTCGAAGTCGAGGAGTCTCAGGCGCGGGTTTGGTGCTTCGCACGCGACGAGGAGAACGCTGTCGCGACGAGGGACCGCGTGCGCAGTGCGGAGAGGTTTCCGAATCGCCGCGGATGACGAAGAAGCCCTCGGGGTCGCCGCCGTGCGGCTCGAGGAAGACCGGCCCCCGGGGGTAGGAGGGAACGCCCGCGAGGCGAACTGTTCGCCGTGTCGCCGCGGGTCGTCGTCCTCCTGGCCGTGATCGCCTGCTCCTTGCCGGCGCGCGCGGTCGCGGCCGACGTCGTGACGCTGCACGTGGATCCGAGACCGGCGGCCTACGGCGCGCGCGTCGAGCTCTCCGGCACCGTCGAGCCCGCAGTCGCGAACGAGGCCGTCGGCATCTACACGCGGGACGGCGGCCGCGTCACGTTTCTCGCGAGCGCGACGACGGACGGCCTCGGAACCTTCTCGCGCGTGTTCACGGCGAGGCAGTACCGCGTCTTCGTCGCGCAGGCGCGTGACGATGCGGGCGACCCGGTCAGGTCCGACCCGGTCTCCGCGCCGGTGCGGCCGCGCATCGTCGTGTCGCTGCGCGGCTCCCGCCGAATTGGCGGACGGCTTTTCCTCGCGGGGCGGATCTTCCCGCGCAACGCCGGGACGCTGACGGTCACCGAGGGCGACCGCGTCCGCAGAGTGCGCATCGGCGACGTCGGCCGCTTTCACGCCGACCTGACGACGACGAGCCTGCTCAGTTACCGCGCGACGCTCCGGCTCCGTCCGGCGCGGGGCTACGTCGGCTGGCAGGCGACGCGCACGATCCGAGTCGTGCTGCCGCCGCTCGCGTTCGGCGCCGGCGGCCCGGCCGTGCTGTCGTTGCAGCGGACACTCCGGCTCGACGGCTACGCGCTGCCCGGCATCTCATCCCACTTCGACTCCACGACCGTCGACGCGATCCTCGCCTTCCAGAAGGTGCACGGGCTGCCGCTCACGGGCGCGGTCGACCGGCGCTTCTGGGACGTCCTCGACACGTCGGGCCGGCCGCGCGCGCGGATCCCCTTCGGCGACCACATCGAGGTCGACAAGTCGCGCCAGCTGCTGTTCGAAGTGCGCGCGGGGCAGGTCGTCTCGGTGTCGCGCGTCTCGACGGGAGCGACCGGCAACACGCCGGTCGGCCACTGGCACGTCTACGCGAAAGGCCCCGGCTTCAACGAGAAGGGGATGTACGACTCGCTCTTCTTCCTGCGCGGGTTCGCGATCCACGGCTACGCGTCCGTGCCGACGTATCCGGCGAGCCACGGTTGCGTGCGCACGCCGCTCTGGTTCGCGCCGGGGATCTACTCGCGCTGGGATATCGGCGCGAGCGTCTACGTCTTCGCCTAGGCCCGCGAACGGAACGGCCGAGTCGAGAGCCGCCGAGACGGCTCCCGACTCGCGAATCCCGCTACTTGCCGTTGATCGAGAAGGCGTAGAGCTTGGTGCTGCCGTCCCAACCGGGGATGCCGAGGTGCGAATAGCCGTTCCCCCAGTAGACGACGCCGTTCACCACGGCGGCGCCGCCGACCGTCGCTCCGGACATCTGGTAGCTCCAGAGCGTCGAGCCGGTCGCCGCGTCGAGCGCTCGCACGTTCCCGCTCATCGACGGTGCGAACAGGACGCCGTTGGCCACGGTCACCGGGCCGAGGGCGTTGCCGCCGCCGTAGGCGTTGTGCGTGTCGTCGTAGACCTTCCACAGGGTGCTGCCCGTGGCCGGATCGAGCGCGGCCCACGAGCCTGTGGTCGGTCCCGTCGGGAACGGGTCCGGAATCCCGTAGAAGTTCTCCTCCGCGACCTGGATCCGCTTGCCGTCGGTCGCGGGGCTCCACTCGATGCCTCCGAGCGACGACCCCGGGCCCGCGTGGTTGACCCAGAGCGGCTGGCCCGTCTTCGCGTCGAGCGCGAAGTAGATGCCGCTCTTCTGGCCTGCCCCGACGACGAGTCGGCCGCCGGCCGTGAAGAGGTTCGGCCCCGAGCCGAAGTCGTAGTCCGGGCCGGGGTCCGTCGGACAGTTGGGCGTGTAGCCGAAGATGCACGCAACGTTCCAGTCGTCGTACTCCTGGAGCCGGTGCGCCCATTTGATCAGGCAGGCCGAAGGCGACAGCGGCCTCTTCACTGGAGGCGACGCAGACGTAGAGCGCGCCGTTCATGAGGAGCGCACCCGACGTGATGATCGCGTAGGGGCTGTTGTCGAGCTTGGTCGCCCAGATCTTCGCGCCGGTCGTCGCGTTGACGGCGAAGAGGTACCCGCCGCCGGTGGAGACGCCGCCCGGGACCCGGGCTGGGCGCCCTGGTCGCCGAGGTAGATCGTGTTGCCCTGTACGACCGGCGCGGCGCGTGCGGCGTCGTTCGCAACTCCGGTGTAGTTCGAGATCGGCTTCGACCAGATCGTCGTTCCCGTCGCGGCGTCGAACTTGTTCAGGTAGCCGCTGAGGAAATTCGGGCCCCAGTCCGGGACGTAGACGGCGCCGTCCACGACGGCCGGGATCGCGGACACGTCCCCGTGCGTGGTCGCCGTCCACTTCAACTGGAGACTCCCGACGGTGCTCGGGCTGATCTGGCTTTCAGCCGACTGACTATGCGTGTTCGACCATCTCAAGGCGGGCTTGCGCGACGAGGCGCGCCGGGCCGCGCGTCAGTGCGAGCTCCTCCGCGCCACGGCGTGTGAGCGCGTAGCGCTCACGCCGGCGACTACCCCGAGAGCATGCCGCTCACGAGCGCGCGCCACGTGACCGGTCCGACGACGCCGTCCTTCGCGATGCCGAGTGCTTCCTGGAAGCCGCGGACGAACCGCTCCGTCTGCGGCCCGAAGATCCCGTCGACGTGGATCGGCGGCCCCTCGCCGCCCGACTGGTCGTGGAACTTCATCACCTCCTGCACACCGCGCACGGCGTCGCCCCTGCTCCCGTGCCGGACGGTGACGATCAGCCGCGACCACGTGTTCGGGCCGACGACGCCGTCGACGCCGAGGCCGGCGTCCCGCTGGAAGTCCTCGACCGCGGACTCGGTCGCCGGACCGAAGATGCCGTCGACGTGGACGGAGTGGCCCCGCGCGCGCAGGAGCTGCTGGAGCGGTCGCACCGGAAAGATCCGGCTGCCGCGGCGCACGAGCGGGAACGGTGAGATCTGAGTAGCTGGCATCGCGGCCCCCCTTGTTCCGCTAGCTGACGATTACGAGCTCCTTCGTGTAGGAGCTGAGTACCTCCGGTTCGCCGTCCGTGATGACGACGAGGTCTTCAATGCGGACGCCCCCGCGTCCCTCGAGGTAGATCCCGGGCTCGCAGGTGACGACGTTACCGGGCTCGAACGTGTCGGTCGACTCCGGCCGGGCCGTCGGCGCCTCGTGGATCAGCAGGCCGACCCCGTGGCCGAGGCCGTGCCCGTACTTCTCGCCGAGGCCCGCGGCCTCGATCGGCTCGCGCGACGCGGCGTCCGCTTCCGCACCGGTGACGCCAGCGCGCATCTTCTCGAGGCCGGCGAGCTGGCCACGCAGGCAGAGCTCGTACGCCCGAGCGAGGTCGTCCGGAAGGCCGCCGGTCGCGAACGTGCGCGTGCAGTCCGAGTAGTAGCCGTCGAGCACGGCGCCGGCGTCGACGACCACGAGCTCGTTCGGCCCGACGACGCGGTCGCTCGGCTCGGCGTGAGGCAGCGCGCCGTTCGGCCCGCCGCCGACGTGCGCGAACGCGACGCTGTCGGCGCCGCCTCCACGCATGAGCTGCTCCATGCGCCACGACAGGTCTCGCTCGGTGCGGCCGACGAACTTCTCCTCGGCGAACGCCGCGAACGCCTCGTCGGTGATGCGCGCAACCTCCCGGATCGTCGCGAGCTCGGCGTCGTCCTTCACGGAGCGGAGGTTCTCCACGAGGCCACGTCGAGGGACGAGCTCCAGCCCGGCGTCGCGAAGCCGCTCCCAGCCGTCGTAGTTGAGCGCGCTCGCCTCGAAGCCGATGCGCCGCCCGCGCAGCCTTTCGCCGACGGTGTTGAGGAGGAAGCGCTGCGCCCGAACGAGCTCGACGCCCGCGATCCCGCGCGCGGCCTCGGCGTAGCGAAAATCGGTGAAGAGCAGCACCTGCTCCTCGTCGACGAGCAGCGCGGCGTTCGAGCTCGAGAGGCCGGTGAGGTAGCGGACGTTGACGCCGGCCGTCACGAGGAGCGGCTCCTCGAGAGACGTCCGCAGGCGCTCGACGCGCTCGTTCACTCGTGTTGCGACAGCCATTCGATCGCCTCCTTGTATCCGTCGGGGCCTTTGCCGATCACCCGATGCGCCACGACGTCGGAGATCACCGACGTGCGGCGCCACTCCTCGCGCTCGTCGATGTTGGAGAGGTGGACCTCGACGATCGGTGCGTCGAACAGCTCGAGCGCCTCGCGGATCGCGTAGCTGTAATGCGTCCACGCGGCCGGGTTGACGATCACGCCGTCGGCCCAGTCGAGCGCCTCGTGGATCCAGTTGACGTACTCGCCCTCGCTGTTCGTCTGCTTGCACTGCGCGCTCGAGTCCACGTCTCGCGCCCACTGGTAGATCTTCGATTCGAGCTCGCCGAGGGACAGTCCCCCGTACATGTCAGGATCGCGGCGTCCGACGACGTCGAGGTTCACGCCGTTGAGCACGAGGATGCGCATCGCGGGAATCTACCCCGCGATCAGCTCGTCGAGCGCGGCGCGCACGTCGCGCTCCGGCAGCTTCGTCTCGAAGCCGCCGTCGTCGCCGAGCAGGATCACGCGGAGCGGGCCCTTCTTGTCCCGCTGCAGGGCGTCCCACGCGCGTTCGCGGTCGACGCGCACGCGTTCGGGCCTGAGGACGTCCTGCACGGCATCGGTCTCGCGCACCGAGAGCCGCAACGCCGCGAGGAGGCCGAGTGCCACCGCGCGACCGTGCGGAAGGTCGTAGCCCGCCGCGGACTCGAGCGCGTGCGCGAACGTGTGCCCGAGGTTGAGCACGTGCCTCGGTCCGTCGTCGTGCGGGTCGCGGAGGCAGACGGCCGACTTGAACGCGGCGCAGCGGCGAACGAGCTCCGCGTCGGGCAGCTCCCAGAGCGGCTCGCCGGCGAGCAGTCCGGTCTTCACGACCTCGGCCATGCCGTTCAGCCGCTCGTCCGCGCTCAGCGTCTCGAGCAGCGTCGGGTCGATCACCGTGCGCGCCGGCCAGTGGAATGCGCCGACGAGGTTCTTGCCCTCCGGCAGGTCGACCGCGGTCTTGCCGCCGATCGCCGCGTCGACCTGACCGATCAGCGTCGTCGGCACCGGCGCCCACGGGATGCCGCGGAGGTACGTCGCAGCGGTGAAGCCGGCGGCGTCCGTGAGCGAACCGCCGCCGAGCGCGACGATCGTCCCGTCGCGTCCGAGGCGGAGCGAGCGCCACAGGCGCTCGACTTCCGCGATCTGCTTCGCCGGCTCGCCCGACGGCAGCTCGTGCGTCTCGGCGAACGAAAACGCCATCTGCGTGTCGGCGCCGTGGATGCCGCTGACGACAGGCTCGGTGACGAGCGCCGCCGGCGGTGCGACGAACTCGGCGAGCCGCTCGAGGGCTCCCACCTCGACGTGCACTCCGGCCGCGGCGAGGATCGCGTCGTCGGCGTCGCGCGCGCGTGCGACTGCGACCTCGGCGTACAGAGGCTGCCGTAGCTCGTAGCGCCGGCGGAACTCCGCCTCGTCCGTCGCGAGCGGACGCTCGCTGCCGCGGGCACGTTCCCATGCCGTCTCCAGCTCGACGTCGAGCAGAACGACGAGCGCGTCGCGGAGCAGATCGCGAACGTCCGGCGTCTCGACGGCGCCGCCGCCGATCGCGATCACGGCAGCGGGGCCGCGCAGCGCATCGGCAACCGCGTTCGCCTCGATCTCCCGGAAGCGCGGCTCGTCGGCGGGCAAGAGGCTCGTGTCGAGGGTCGCGTCGGTGTCGACGAAGTCGCGGCCGAGGTGACGCGCAACCTCTCGACCGACGGTCGTCTTGCCCGCGCCCATGAAGCCGACGAGGACGAGGTGCCGGTCTAGCGCGTGCGCCGCCACGGGATGCGCTCGAGGTACGCGCGCCAGGCGCCGACGAAGTCGCCGAGCGCGTCGCCGCCGAACTTCTCGCGCGCCGCGCGCGCGAGCTCGAACGCGACGGCGGCTTCCGCGACAACGGCGAGCGCCTCGACCGCCGCGACGTCGCTTCGCTCGACGAGCGCCTGGCCTTGGTCGCCCGTCTCCAGGTCGACGGACGCGAGCGGCTTCATGAGCGTCGGCAGCGGCTTCATGGCGGCGCGCACGACGATCTCCTCGCCGTTCGACACACCGGCCTCGATCCCGCCGGCGCGGTTCGTCTCGCGCACGTAGCCGTCGACGATCTCGTCGTGCGCCTCGGAGCCGCGGAGCCCGGCGAGCGCGAAGCCGTCGCCGATCTCGACGCCCTTGACCGCCTGGATGCCCATCAGCGCGGCGGCGAGCCGTGCGTCGAGCCGCGTGTCGCGGGAGGCGTACGAGCCGAGCCCCGGCGGCACGCCGCGCGCGCGCACCTCGACGACGCCGCCGACGGTATCGCGCTCGGCGCGCGCCTCGTCGATCCGGCGCTGCAAGTCCTCCTCGTCGTGGGCGGCGCCCGAGACCTCGACGTCGATCGCCACAAGCAACGCCTTCGCGACCGCTCCCGCGGCGACGATCACGGCGGTGTGGCGCGCGCTCGCGCGCTCGAGCGCGTCGCGCGTGTCGTCGAGGCCGTACTTGAGCGCGCCGGCGAGATCGGCGTGACCGGGCCGCGGCAGCGTCACCGGCTTCGTGCCCTTGCCGGTCCGCTCGCCCTCCGGGGGCCACGGGCTCATCCCCCACGTCCAGTTCTTGTGGTCGCGGTTCCGGACGACGAGCGCGAGCGGCGTGCCGAGCGTGCGCCCGTGACGCAGCCCCGCGAGCACCTCCACCTCGTCCGTCTCGATCTGCTGCCGCGGGCTGCGGCCGTAGCCCTGCTGGCGGCGCCGCAGGTCCGCGTTGACCGCGTCGCGGTCGAGAACGAGCCCGGCCGGCAGGCCGCTGACGATCGCGACGAGCGCGGGCCCGTGCGACTCCCCTGCGGTCGTCAGAGACAACGTCACGGCGCAGAGCGTACGGCGTTCCGCATCACGTCGAGCGGCGCCGGGACTCCCGTCCACCGCTCGAACGACGCGGCGCCCTGACGCACGAGCACCTCGAGGCCGTCGATCACCGTCGCGCCGGCCGCGCGTGCCGCCGCGGCTGTTGCGCTCTCCGGGTACGGCAGGTCGACGAGCGTCTGCCCCTCGCGCAACTCGAACAACACCTCGCCCTTGACGGGTGTCGCGTGCACGACGAGGTCGGAGTCGTCGACCTCGGGGGGCCAGTCGCCGCGTCGCGAGAAGACACGCGCCTCGGGCACGGCAGCGGCGAACGCCCGCGCGGCACCACCGTCACCGACGATCGAGACACGTCCCAGGGACTGTCCCTCGGAGATGTCCAGCACGGCCGCGTCCGTGCTCGTCCCGACGATGCGCCCCTCCTCGAACACGAGCGTGTTCACCGACCCGGCGTCCACCTCGTCGCAGAGCTGTGCAGCCGCGAGCTTGTGCGGCGCCGTTACGTTCGCGCCGACGAAGCCTGCGGCCGCGAGCCCGCGCACAGCAGCTTCCAGTCGTTCCGGCGGAACGTCGAGCGCGACGTACGCCCAGTCGAGCCCGCGCGCCGCGAGGGCCGCGTTCTGCATGCGTGGCGAGAGGGAGTGCGCGACAGGGTGGCCGAGGAGCGCGACGAGTCGCGTCCTCGAGCTAATAGCCATGCGCGTTCGCATAGTTCTGGAAGTCGCGGTAGCTCGACGTGAAGAAGTGATGGACGTGGTCGGGCTTGCGCACGAAGTAGAGGTAGTCGGCCTTCGCCGGGTGCGCGGCGGCCTTGATCGACGCGAGCCCCGGGTTCGCGATCGGCGTCGGCGGCAGGCCGGCCCGGATCCTCGTGTTGTACGGATTGTCGCTTTGCAGCTGTGACTCGTGCAGCGACTCGGTCGGCGGGACGTTCAGCGCGTAGCGGATCGTGGAGTCCATGCCGAGCGGCATCCGGTTGTGCAGCCGGTTGTAGATCACCGCGGCGACGAGCGGTCGCTCCCGCGGCGCCTGCGCCTCCTTCTCGACCATCGACGCGATGATCAGCACGTCGTAGGGCGTCAGGTTCTTCTTGCGCGCGTAGCGGAGGCTGACCTTCACCCAGTTCTCGCCGAACGTCTCGAGCTGGTCGCGGACGAGCGTCTTCGTCGGCGTGCGCTTGAAGAAGTCGTACGTCGCCGGAAAGAGGAAGCCCTCGAACGGCTTGCGGCCGAAGCCCGGAACGCGCGCCTTCCCTGATGTGAGCCGGAGGTACGTGCGGGCCGAGAGCTTCGGCGAGACGTGGCGCTTCGCTCGCGCGATCGCGTCGACGGCCGTCACGCGCTCCGCCATGTCGCGGCGCGTGAAGCCCTCGGGGAAGATGATCCGCAGCGGCTTCGGCGGCGGAGGCGGCGGAGGCGGTGCGGCCTGCTTCTTCTCCCCGCCGCTGCAGCCCGCGGCCGCGAGCGCGACACCCGCGAGGACGACAGCGAGGCGCCTCACGTGCGCGCGCCGCTCGACCACTCGAGGTAGCTCGACAGCAGGTGCGCGGCGGCCTTCGCGTCGTCGCCGTCTGCGAGGACGCTCGTGAAGCGCTCGTCGTACGTCTCGACCGGAACCGTCACGCGCTCGCGCAGCGCCTCGACGAACTCGTCGGTCGCATGGGCTTGCTCTCCGTGCTCGCCGCGGAGCGTCACGGGCATCCCGACGACGATCCGCTCCGGCGACTCACGCTCGATGACCGCGACGAGGAAGTCGAAGCCTGCTTCCGTCCCGGCTTTTTCGACGATGCACACCGGCCGCGCCAGGGTGCCCGTCGGATCGGAGACCGCGACGCCGGTGCGGGCCGCGCCGTAGTCGAGGGCCAGCACCTTCACGAGTCGAGGGCGTCCGAGACCGCCTGCTTGCCCGCCGCAAGCGCGTCGCCGACGCCGTCGGGATTCTTCCCCCCCGCCTCCGCGAGGGTCGGCCTCCCGCCGCCCCCGCCGCCGATGTGCTTGCCGAGCTCGCGCACGAGTCGCGTCGCGTCGAGCCCGCGGCCGACGAGCGACTCGTCGAAGTTGACGACGAGGTACGGACGCCCGTCGTCGACCGACGCGACGATCGCGCCGTCGGCCTTCTCCTGCTTGCGCACGCGGTCCGACAAATCGCGGAGCGCGCCTCCCTTCAGCGCTGTGGCCTGGACGAGCACGACGCCGTTCACACGGTCGACGACCTGGAAGTCCGTTCCGGCTTCCGCGCGCGGCCGCTTCGCCTCCTTGCGCACGCGCTCGAGCTCGCCGCGCAGCTCCTCCGACTCGCGCGCGCGCTCGTGCAGCCACGCGTATGCCTCTCCGCTCGTCAGCGCCTCGATGCGGCGCGCACCCGAGCCGACCGAGCCCTCGGAGAGGATCGTGAACGCGCCGATCTCGGCCGTCGAGCGGACGTGCGTGCCGCCGCAGAGCTCGCGCGAGTAACCGGGCACCTCGACGACGCGGACGACCTCGCCGTACTTCTCGCCGAAGAGCATCATCGCGCCGAGGTTCCGCGCCTCCTCGATCGGCGTCTCGAACGTGCGCACGGGCAGGTTCTCGAAGATCCTCTCGTTCACGCGCCGCTCGACCTCGACACGCTGCTCGTGCGTCAGCGCCTGCGGGTGCGTGAAGTCGAAGCGGAGCTTGTCCGGACGCACCGCGGAACCCGCCTGGCGCACGTGGTCGCCGAGCACGTCCTGCAGCGCCTTGTGCAGGAGGTGCGTCGCGGTGTGGTTCGCCATCGTCGGAAAGCGCGCGTTCCACGGCACGCCCGCGCGAACCCGGTCGCCCGCCGCAAAACCCGAGCCCTCGAGCAGGAGCGCCTGGTCCTCGTCGAAGCGATACGCATCGAGCAGCCGGGCGCGCGAGCCGCCCTCCTTCTCGATCCAACCGGCGTCGGTGACCTGGCCGCCGCCCGCGGGGTAGAACGGCGACTCGCGCAGCTTCGCGAGGAAGAGCCCGTCGCCGAGCTCTTCGAGCGCGCCGATCTGCGTGAGCACGTCGGTCTTCTCGTAACCGACGAACTCGCTGCGGAAGCCCGCGCTCGTGGCGAACTCCGCCGCGCGCTTCGCGCTGCCTCCGGCGACGCCCGCCCTCGAGATCTCCACATGCCGTTGCATCAGCGCCGTGTACTCGTCCTCGTTGATCTCGAGCCCTCGCTCGCGCGCGAGCTCGATCGTCTGCTCGATCGGGAAGCCGTAGGTCGTCTGGAACTCGAAAGCGTCCTCGCCGGTGATGCGGCCCTTCGCCGCGGCTTCCTCGAAGAGCGCCATCCCGCGCTCGAGCGTGACCGCGAAGCGCTCCTCCTCTGCCGCGAGCAGGTCGTGGATCTCGCGCCGGTGCTCGACGAGCTCCGGGTACGCCTCGCCCATCTGCTCGATCACGGTGTCCGCGAGGGCCGGGAGGAACGGCGTCTCCATCCCGATGCGCAGTCCGTGCTGCGCCGCACGGCGGATGATCCTGCGCAGGACGTAGCCGCGCCCTTCGTTCGACGGCGTGACGCCCTCTCCGACGAGGAACGTCATCCCGCGACCGTGATCGGCGAGCACGCGGTGCGCCTTCGTCGCGTCGCGGGAGTCGCCGTACGCGACGCCCGACTTCGAAGCGATCCACTGCATGATCAGCTGGTAGCCGTCGGTGTCGTAGACCGACGGAACGCCCTGCGCGATCTGCGCGATGCGCTCGAGGCCGAGGCCCGTGTCGATGTTCTGCTTCGGCAGCGGAGTGAGCGTCCCGTCCGCATGCAGCTCGTAGGACATGAAGACGAGGTTCCAGAACTCGAGGAAGCGCTCGCAGCGCGTACAGCCCGGAAGGCAGTCGGGCTCGCCGCAGCCGTGCTCCTCGCCCAGGTCGTAGTAGATCTCGGAGTCGGGCCCGCACGGCCCCGGGCCGCCGACGCTCCAGAAGTTCTCGGACGACGGCAGCGGCACGATCCGCTCCGGCGGCATGCCGACCTCCTCCCAGAGCCGGATCGCGACGTCGTCCGGCCCGAGTTTCAGCTCCGGGTCGCCGGCGTGCACGCTCGCCCAGATGCGGTCCCAGTCGAGCTTCAGGTGCTCGAGCATGAACTCCTTTGCGTACTGGATCGCGCCTTCCTTGAAGTACTCGCCGAACGAGAAGTTGCCGAGCATCTCGAAGAACGTGAGGTGGAACGTGTCGAGGCCGACCTCGTCGATGTCGGGCGTGCGGAAGCACTTCTGGCAGGTCGCCGTCGTCGGCGCGGGCGGCGGCTCGCGGCCGAGGAAGTACGGCATCTGCGGCTGCATGCCGGCGCTCGTGAGCAGGGTCGATCGGTCGTCGGCGCGCGGGATGAGCGACGCCGACGGCTGCCGCAGGTGTCCCTTCGACTCGAAGAACGAGAGGAACCCCTCGCGGATCTCGGCGGTCGTGCGCATCGGCGAATTCTAGGTGCGGCTCAGCGGAGCTCGAACACACGTGCCGGACGATCGAACCGCTTGATCGTCAGCTCGCCGAGATCGCGCAAATCGAACTCGCTCGCCTCACCCTCGAGCAAGGCCTCGGTTGCATGCGAGACGAGGATCTGCCCCGCCGCGGCGATCTCGCACATGGAATAGCACCGAATTGCGGTCGAGCCGAGGTGCTTCGAGGCGAAGTCCATGACCCGGCCGGAGTGAACCGCCATTGCCGCGAGAAGCGGCTCGTCTCCGGGGAACCACGGCTCGCCGGCAAGCGCCTTGCCGAGGCCTATCGCGGCGCGAAGCGCGTCCGGCGGCCGGTCGAACGCGGCGAGCAGGTTGTCCGCGACGATCTCGAGCTCACGACCGCCGCTACGCCTGAACTCGGCGATGGCGAGCCGGTGCAATCTGCGCGCCGCGACGGACATGCGCTCGTCGCCGAAGGTTCGGATGGCCTCGCCCCAGCCCGAGACGTCGACCGCCAGCAGAGTCGTGATCGAGCCGGCGGGGTCGAGCGACTTGAGAGGCGGGAACTCCGACTCGAGTCCCGTCACGTCGAGCTGGAAGAGCCGCTGCGCGAGCAGGTCCTTGAGCCTGTGCTCACCGAGGTCCTGGAGCTGCACTCCTTCGACGCCGAGGTCCTCGACGATCCCCGCAGTCGCGTTGGAGAGGAGGATCTGGCCGCCGTGGCCGGCCGCGCAGATCCGAGCCGCTCGATGGACGCCGACACCCACGTAGCCCTCGTCGTCGACGTACGGCTCCGCGGTGTGCAGGCCCATCCGCACGCGTACCGATCCGTCCGCCAGCGCGCGCTGGGCGTCGATCGCCGCCGCGACGGCGTCGCCCGCGCGCTCGAACGCGACGAAGAAACCGTCGCCCGCGGTGTCGATCTCGTGGCCGTCGTGCCGGGCGAAGGCGTCACGCAGGAGCTGCCGGTGCTCGCTGCGCATGCGTCCGAAGTCCGCGCCGAGCTCCCGCGCGAGATCGGTCGATCCCTCGATGTCCGTGAACAGGAACGTCACCGTTCCCTGCGGCAAGCTCACGCGGCGATCGTCGCAGATCTGCAGACGTCAGTCCGGCGGCGGCTCCCTTCCCTCGATCGACCGATCAGCAGTTGACCGGCACGTAGTACCGCACGAGAGAGCTTGCGCCGCACGGGCCGAAGCCCATCGCGCGCATGGTCCATTTCGGGTCGGTGCGGGGGCCCTCCAGCACGATCTGGTACGGGCGACTGCGGAGACGCACACGCTTGAACGTGTAGTACGTCGAGTTGCTCTTGTGGAGCGTCCGGACGAAGCCGCGCCGGGCGCGTTTCGGCAGGACGTCACGCCCGTTCGCGCAAATGCGTACACGGATACAGAACGCCGGTCCGCTCACGCTGTAGCCGACCAGCCCGCGGCGAGGTGCGAAGCACGCTCCGACGTACCCACCGTTTCCGTTGTACGTCATGGTGTAACGCGCGCACTTCACGCCCTTCCGGTTCGCGATGTACTGCGGTGAACGCAGGTAGCGCAGGGCTGCGGCGCGCGTCATGCCGAGGCGCAGCGGCCCGACCGAGCCGTCCCCGAGACGGATCGGGAAATACGTCGCGTTCTCACCGGCCGACGCGGCCGTCAGGCCGAGAGCGGCGCAGGGGAGCGCGCACGCGACGAGCGCGGCAGCAATGCGAATCGAGAGCTTCACCGTGCCGCGCGCTTCGCCGGGATTTCCTCTTCCGCGGCGATCTCCTCGCGAATCTTCTCCAGCGAGCGCCGGATCAGACGCGAGACGTGCATCTGCGAGATGCCCACCTGCTGCGCGATCTGCGACTGCGTGAGACCTTCGAAGAAGCGCAGGTGGAGAATCCTGCGCTCTCGCTCGTCGAGCACCCGGAAGCCGGGCGCCAGCACCGCGCGGTCCTCCGACACCTCGTACTGGTGCTCCTCGGTTCCGATCGACTCGAGCGGGTCGAGCTCCTCCCCGTCCTCCTGCGTCCCGCCGCTCGACAGCGAGAGCGACGAGTACGCGCGCCCGGACTCGAGCGCTTCGAGCACCTCTTCCTCCTCGACGCTCGCGGCCTTCGCGAGCTCCGGGATCGTCGGCGAGCGGCCGAGCTGCACGGTCAGCTGCTCGATCAGACGCGAGAGCTGCACGTTGAGCTCCTGCAGCCCACGCGGCACGCGCACGGACCATCCCTTGTCGCGGAAGTGCCGCTTGATCTCTCCGATGATGTTCGGCGTCGCATACGTCGTGAGCTCGACGCCGCGGCTGAGGTCGAAGCGGTCGATCGCCTTGATCAGTCCGATCGCCCCGATCTGGACGAGATCCTCGAGCTGCTCGCCGCGGTACGAGTACCGGCGTGCAAGCGAGCGTACGAGCGACATGTACTGCTCGATCAGCTGCTCGCGCGCGGCGACGTCGCCCTGCTCGTGGTAGCGCCGCAGCAGCTCGCGATCGTTACCCGGCATGCGGCACCGCCTCGATGTGCTTCCGCAGCTCGACCCAGTGGCCGCCGTCGCGCTCACTGATGGACACCTTGTCGACGACCGTCTCGAGCACGCGGCGCAGCCCCAGCCCAGCGTCCGAGGCGTGCAGCTCGTCGACGACACGCCCGCCGAACGGCCCCACGGTCGTCGTGATCTCGTTGTCGCGGATCCGCACCTCGAGCGTGACGTCGTCGATCGCCTCGCGCCGCTCCAGCAGCTCGTCGAGCGCGGTCGTCATGTCGTCGAGGACGTCATACGTCAGGTCGAAGCGCGCCCCGAGACCGCCGAGCACGAGGTGCGCGACTCCGAAGAAGTCACGGTCGCGCGGGAGTTGAAGCGTGACGACGTCGGTCACTCGCGGTCCGCTTCGCGGAGCTCCTCCGCGAGCTCCTGCTCACGCTCCGTCGCCGCGACCTTCGCCACGTCGACGGCGCCACGCCAGTTCCGCCTGGTCTTGAACTCCGCGATGCCGTGGCTCACGCCCGCGGCAAAGCCCGTGATCTTCTGGACGGGACGCGTGATGGCAAAGCTGACCGCGCGGACCGCTGTGTCCGCGCTGTCGGCCGCGTCGACGGCACTGTCGGTGATCTGGTCGACCTTTTCCATTTGCGCGTTGACGTGATCCACCGTCGTCCCGACCTTGTTGATGACGGGGAGCACCTCTTCCTGCGTCCCTTTGATGAACGCGGAGAGGCGCTGCAGAGTTGCGCCGAGCTCGAGGCAGACCCATGCGATTCCCGCCCCGACCAGGATGAGAAAGATCGCGAGCGCAACGTCGACGACCTCTCCGGAGCTGTACGCGAGCAGCATCGGACGATCTTATGCGCTGATCAGGCCGGCGCCGACGACGACGTCGTTCTCGTAGAGCACGGCCGCCTGGCCGGGCGCGACGCCGTGCACGGATGTGTCGAGGTGGAGATCGAAGCCCGTGTCATCCGGCACGACGGTTGCCGCAATCGGCTCGGAGCGATAGCGGAGCTTCGCGTGCACGCGCTCGACGTCCGCGTAGAGGCGTCCGCGCGCGCGGACGGTCGTCGTCGCGAGCGACGTGCGCGGTCCGACCGTGACCGTGTTCGTCCGCGCATTTGTGCGCAGCGCGAAGAGCGGGTGCGACGCCGCGACGCCGAGGCCCCGGCGCTGGCCCGGAGTGAAGCGCCAGAAGCCGTCGTGCGACCCGAGCTCGCGTCCGTCCTCGTCGACGATCGAGCCGCGCTCGGTCGCGAGGCCGTGGCGGCCGAGGAAGTCGCGGTAGTCGTCTCCTGCGAGGAAGCACGCCTCCTGGCTCTCGGGCCGCCGCGCCGCAGCGAGGCCGGCGCGCTCGGCCTCCGCGCGCGTCTCCTCCTTCGTCTGCGTCCCGAGCGGAAACCACAGGCGGTCCAGGAAGCGCGGATCGAGTCGCGCGAGCATGTAGCTCTGGTCCTTGCGTGGATCGGCCGCGCATGCGAGCAGGAGCCGGCCGCGGTGCCGGACGATACGGGCGTAGTGACCCGTTGCGAGGCGCGACGCGCCGGCGCGCTCGGCGAAGGCGAGCAGTTCTGCGAAGCGGAAGCTCCCGTTGCAGGCGATGCACGGGTTGGGCGTTTCTCCTCGCGCGTAGCCGTTGATGAACGGCGCGACGATCGCGCGGCGGAACGCCTCGCGAAGGTCGAGCGTCACGTGCGGCAGGCCGAGACGATGGCACGCCTCGCGTGCAGCGATCACCGCGCTCGGCGAGCAGCATGCGCGCTCGCCGTCGCGTCCGGCCGGATCCGTCCAGAGGCGGAGCGTCACGCCGATGGCGTGTGGCCCGGCCCGCAGCAGCGCCACGGCGCTGTCGACGCCGCCGCTCATCGCGACCTCGACCCGTTGCGGATGCGGGTCTGCATGGAAGACCTGGGCGAGGGCGTTCGCGAGCGCATCGGCGGCGAGCGTCTCGCCGCCGACGGCCGCAGCCTCGAGCAACGTCAGTCCCTCGAGCCGGCGCTCGAGCCCGGGAGCATCCGCCGCGACGATGCGATCGCCCTCGATCGTGAGCCGCACGAGCGCGAAATCTTCCCCGCGCGAGGAGTCGCCGATGACTTCGACCATGGCGGCCAGCGTAGCGCTACAGTGCGCGCCGACCCTCCGCGGGTCGGGCTCCATAATGGTGAACCAACATCACCATGAAGGGAGCTCGCGTCCGGCTAGGCCTGGTTCCGATGCCGGCAGGGCACCCACCTGCTGAGAGCAGGTTCCCAAGGGGTCCGACCCGCGGAGGGTTTTCGTGTCCGACCGAAGTGCTGCGCACTTCGCTCGGAGGTAGACCGCAGGCGCGGGATGTCAATCGGCTAGATCGTCTGCGGCGGCGAGCATTTGTCTCGCGATTGGCTGGAGATTCACGCGCGTGCCGAGCAGGCCCGTCGACACTCGCTCTACGACGCCCCACTCCCAGATCGCCTGCTCGTCGAAGCCCGTCTCGTGCGCCAGCCATCGGGCTCGTTCGCGCGGATCTCCTTCGAGTGGATCCTCGCGCATGACGATGCCGAGGTCGTACTCGGGCTCGGCGAGGAGGCCGTCGGGATCGACGAGCTTGAAGTCCGTGCCTGCTTCGAGCGCGTTCCACTGGTGGACGTCACCGTGCACGAGGACCGCGGTCTCGTCGCGATGCGCGTCGCCTCTCCGCGCCGCGCACTCGAGTGCGTCCTCGACGGCGCGTTCGGTGCAGGGACGGTCGAGCTCCTCCCACATCGCGGTGATGAACTCGGCGAGCCATCGTGCTTTCGCGGCACCGGTCGGCAGGCCCGAGTCGGGAGCGGGACGCCAGATGCGCGCCGCAGCGGCGACCAGGATCTCGTGGCGTCCACGAGTCGGCAATCCGAGTTCGAAGAGCGAGCGGCCCAGCCGTTCGAGCAGAAGCGCGCCACGCCCGACGTCGTCCCGCAACAGCCGCGGGCAGCCTTCGCCGGCCGCGAGCCGCAGGACCGTTGCCTCGTGTGCAGCCGCGTCACCGTCGCGGGGCACGATCAGCTTCAACACCGCAGGCATGCCGTCGTCGCACGTCGCCTCCGCGACGAAAGCCTCGGTCGAGTCGCGATAGGGCCGGCCCACGGTGATGCCCCAGTCGGCCTCGACGCTGCGGACGAGCGACGGAAGCTTTTCGATCCACGCGCCCGCCCCGACGGCGAGCGCCTTCTCACGCACGACGTCAGGCACGTCAAGCATCGGCGCCGATCGACGAGCCCGGCCGGCCTCTCAGCCGGATGAGGTCTGGCCGATCCAGCTCTTCGCCTCGTCTTGCTGCGACAGCTCGAACAGGCGCAGCTCGCCGGGTGCGAGCCAGCCGAACGCGCTCGCGCCGTGCCGCACCCAGTCCTTGTCCGTGACGAGCGCCATTCGCTGCCACGAGCTGCGGTGCCCGAGGCCGATCGAGCCGGCTGCCTTCACGTCCTGCCAGAGCGCGCCGAGTTCGAGGCCGTGAAAGTCGTCGGCGAGCTCGAAATAGATGTTCAGCTTCTCGCCGCGCTCGAGCGCGTCGTAGATCGGCTCGATCATCTGCCGGTACTCCTCGCTGCCGATCTTCCCCGACGCGCGGAAGGCGAGCGTTCCGGAAGGAAGGTCGGTCAGGCGCTCGATCATCGAGACGACGGCGCGACCGCGAACCGCCACTTGATCGATTGCCTGCTGTGCAGGCCGATCTCGTCCGCCAGCGCCTGCGTGAGTGCGAACTCGGCCGCAGCGCCCGAGCCGCGTCCGATCACGCGCGCGAGCACGCGGTTGCTCCCGAACTCGAGGTAGACCTGCGCACCGCACGGCAGCACGGGATGCGCGACGCCGAGCGTCTTCGACGTCAGACGGAAGCCGCACGCGGTCGCCCGAGGCTTCTTCGGCGCGCGCGCCGGAACGGCGATCGCCTTGAACCACCCTCCGCCGGGCGCCGGCGCGGCGACGGGAAGCGCCGGCCCGCTCGCGTTCGACCGGTCGCGCGTGACGGCGACGGCGACGACCGCGGCGACGAACGCGACCCCGCAGAGCGCGAGCAGCCGCTGCGCGAGCCGTGGCGTCACGTGACGTCGGCCTCGACGATGTTCGTTTCGCCAACCTTCGGTTGGACGCGAAGCCCGAGCTCGTCGAGCTGCTCGTCGGACAGCTCGATCGGCGCGTCGGTCATGTAGTCGTACCCGGCCTGGTTCTTCGGGAAGGCCTGCGTGTCACGGATGAACGGTTCGTTCAGCAACGCCATCGTCAGCCGGTCGATCCCCGACGCGATGCCGCCGTGCGGGGGCGCGCCCATCGCGAGCGCGTCGAGCAGGAAGCCGAACTTCTCGCGCTGCTCCTCCTCGCCGATGCCGAGGTTCTCGAACACCTGCTGCTGCAGCCACGGCTCATGGATCCTGAACGAGCCGCCGGCCAGCTCGCTCCCGTTGCCGACGAGGTCGTACGCGACCGCGCGCGCGGCGCCGGGATCGGTCTTGAAGATCTCGATGCTGTCGTCGGTCGGGCGGGTGAACGGATGGTGCGCGGCGATCCAGCGCTCCTGTTGCTCGTCCCACTCCGCTGCGGGCATGTCGACGACCCAGAGAAACTTCCAGAGCGACTCGTCGACGAGCTCCAACTCGCGGCCGAGCTGCGTTCGCAACAGGCCGAGCACCTTCGCGACGACGCGCGCGTCGTCGGCGCCGAAGAGCAGCGTGTGGCCCGGCTGCCGCCAGCGCTCCAGAAGCTCCGGCGCGAGGAACTTCGCGATCGGCGAGGAGATCTCGCCGTCGGCCCGGAAGACGACGTACGCAAGACCCTTGGCGCCCCACGACTTCGCCTGGTTCTCGAGCGCCTGCACCTCGGTGCGCGAGAGCTCCTTCGGCACGGCGATGTACCGCACGACGGGCGCGTTCGCGAACACGCCGAACTCGGCGTCGCGCGTGTCGGTGGTGACGTCCTGGATCTCCATCCCGAAGCGAAGGTCGGGCCGGTCGATGCCGAAGCGCAGCATCGCCTCGTCGTAGGTCATCCGCTGGAACGGCGTCTCGAGCTCGACGTCGATGCACTCGCGCCAGATGCGCGCGACGATGCGCTCCATCAGCGCGAAGAGGAACTCGCGGTCCGGGAACGCCAGCTCGACGTCGAGCTGCGTCAGCTCCTGCAGGCGGTCGGCGCGCGGATCCTCGTCGCGCATGCAACGCGCGATCTGGTAGTAGCGCTCGAAGCCGGAGATGACGAGCAGCTGCTTCGCGATCTGCGGCGATTGCGGCAGCGCGTAGAACTTGCCGGGCTGGAGGCGCGACGGGACGACGAAGTCGCGCGCGCCCTCGGGCGTCGGCTTCCACAGCATCGGCGTCTCGATGTCGAGGAAACCCTCGCGCTCCATCTCCTCGCGGATGATCCGCACGAGCTGCGCGCGCACACGGATGTTGCGCTGCATGTGCTCGCGGCGGAGATCGAGCCAGCGGTACTTCATTCGCAGCGCCTCGTCGACGTTCTCCTCCTCGAGCTGGAACGGGAGCGGCGTCGACGCAGACAGCACTTTGAGCTCGTTCACCTGCACCTCGACCTCGCCGGTCGCCATCTTCGAATTGATCGTCTCGGGCGAGCGTGCGACGACGGTGCCGCGTGCCTGCAGCACGAACTCGTTGCGCACGCCGTGCGCGACCTGCGTCGCGTCGGGTGCGTGCTCGGGGTTGAGGACGAGCTGCGTCACGCCGGTCTCGTCGCGAAGGTCGATGAAGACGAGCCCGCCGTGATCGCGGCGGCGCGCCGCCCAGCCGGCGAGCGTTACCTCGCGGCCCTCGTGCTCCGGCCGCGGCTCGCCGCATCGCAGATCGCGCCAGCTCATGCGCCGAGAGTAGCGACGAGGTCGTCGAAGGGAACGCGCTGCTTGTCGATCGCCGGTCCTTCGGCGTCCACGACGACGATCGTTCGCGCGGCGAGACGGCCCGCCTGCGTGAACTGGCCCTTGATCGAGCGTCCGGCGTAATCCGCGTCGGCCGAGACGCCGCGCGAGCGAAGCTCTGCGATCAGCGTCAGCACACGGATCCGATCGGCGTCGGCATCGACGACGAAGAAGACGTCGATCGGCTCCTGCGGGAGCTGCTCGCCCAGCGCGAGCTCGAGGCGCTCGATGCCGGCGCCGAAGCCGATACCGGGCGTCGCCGGCCCGCCGATCGCCTCGACGAGCCCGTCGTACCGCCCACCGCCGCAGATCACGACACCCTCTTCGTCCTTGAACTCGAACGCCGTGCGCGTGTAGTAGTCGAGGCCGCGGACGAGCGTCGCGACGACGACGTACGGAACGCCGAAGCGGTCGAGCAGCGAAAGCACCTCCGCGAAGTGCGCGCGACATTCGTCGCACAGAGATTCCCCGACCTTCGGCGCGGCTTCCAGCAGCCGCTGCGTCCGCTCGTCCTTGACGTCGAAGACGCGCAGCGGTGACGTCGCGCGTTTCTCCCGTGCGTCCTCGCCGAGCTCCGCGTCGTGCGCGTCGAGCCAGGCCGACAGCCGCTCGACGTACGCGGGCCGGCATTTCGCGTCGCCGATCGAGTTGACCTCCACGACCCAGTCGCCGAGCTCGAGGCGCTGGAGGATCTCCGCATAGAGGCGAATCACCTCGGCGTCGATCGCGGGGTCCGCGCTTCCGATCGCCTCGACCGACAGCTGCCAGTGCTCGCGGAAGCGGCCCTTCTGCGGACGGTCGTACCGCCACATCGGGGCAATCGTGTAGAGCTTCTGCGGCTGCGCCTCGCGGTGCAGGCCGTGCTCGACGTACGCGCGCGCGATCGGCGCGGTGCCCTCGGGACGGAGCGTCAGCGACCTGCCGCCGCGATCGTCGAAGGTGTACGTCTCCTTCTGCACGACGTCCGACCCCTCGCCCGACGTGCGGACGATCAAGCCGGTGTCCTCGACGCCTGGTGTGTCGATCCTGCGGTAGCCGTAGACGCGGCACACCTCTTCCATCGTGCCGGCCACTCGGCGGCGCAACGGCTGCGCCGCCGGGAGGATGTCCGTCATCCCGCGCGGCGCCTCGAACTTCGGGCTCACCCGCGCAGCTCCGAGAGGTACGGGTTCCGCTCGCGCTCGGCGCCGAGCGTCGTCTGCGGCCCGTGTCCCGGGTACACCGTCGTCTCGGGCGGGAAGCGCTCGGTCAGCATCCGAGCGGATTCGAGCAGCGTGTTCCAGTCGCCGCCTGCGAGATCGACGCGGCCGACCGAGTTGGCGAAGATGAGGTCGCCCGAGAAGAGGCAGCCGTCCGCGAAGAACGCGACGTGATCCGGCGAGTGGCCCGGAATCGCGAGGACTTCGAACGCGACGCCTGCGATGTCGAGCGTCTCGCCGCCGATCAGCTCGGTGCTGACGGTGTAGTCGCGCACTGCGAGCCAGCCTGTCGCCCGTTCGGCGGGCATCGCGTCGCGCGGCGGCGCGTAGATCGGCGCGCCGGTTCCTTCCGCGAGATCGGCGAGGCCGGCCACGTGATCGGCATCTGCATGAGTGACGAAGATCGCGCTGCAGCGCGCGCCGGAACGTGCCAGCTCGAGCCTCAGCTGCGTGCTGTCGCCGCCGGGATCGACGACGACCGCTTCTGCCGAGCCGCGGTCTGCGCGGACGACGTAGCAGTTCGTGCCGACCGGACCCATCTCGTAGCGGTCGACGACGAGCGACACGACGCGTGAGTGTAGTGGTCGCGGCTGCGGGCGCTCGGACACGCGTCATACTCAGCGTCTTGAACAGCTGGAACCTGAAGGAGATCGAGACGCCGGGCGGCAGCCGCTCGCCGGTCGTCGTCCACTCGGAGGACGAGGCGCGCGCAGTGCTGATCGGTCTCGAGCCCGGGCAGGCGCTGGGCGATCACCAGGTGCACGAGAGCGCATGGGTCGTCGTAATCGAGGGTCGCGTGAGGATCGTGAGCGGCGACCAGGCGCTGGACGCCGGGCCCGGCTTCCTCGCGCGGTTCGACGCCGACGAGCGACATTCGCTCTCCACGGATGACGGCGCGCGGCTTCTCCTGCTGCTCGCACCATGGCCCGGCGAGGGCCACTTCCAGCCGCGCTAGCTCTCGCCGAGCTTCCGCCGGTACGCGCGGTACGCCATGCGATCGACGAAGAAGAACATCGGTATGAAGACGGCCGAGTAGAGGAACGCGATGCCGATCGCCGGCAACGGGTCGACGTGCTCGAGGGCCGTCAGGAAGAGGTAGAGGAACGGGACGAACAGGGCCCCTCGCTTGAGCGCCCGGTTCCACGACGGAGGCTTCACCTCGCGCCGCGGGCGCGGCGGGCGGTTCGTGCGCCCGTCGGCCTTCGCCTTCGGCTTCTCCGTCGCGACGAGCTTCTTCGCCTTCACCGGCTCGACCGGCGATTCGTTCCCTTCCTCGTCGACTTCGACGTACTCCCACTCGTGCCGCTGCACCTTCTCGCGGCGGCGGCGCTGCTTCCTCGAGGACACGGCTCTACGGTAGCGCGGTCGTTATCGGTCGCTCTGGCGGGCCTTGCCGAGCCGCTCCTCGCGCAAGCGGTTCCTCCACGAGCGCCAGCTCCACAGCGTGGCCGCGACGAACACGAGGGCCGCGTAGACGAAGGCGCGGAGGACGCCGCCGCCGGTGATGAACGCGATCACGACGACCACGAGCGCGAGCGCCCCGTAGATCAGCGCGCTGTCGCGGTACGGGTGCTTCGGCGTCGCGCGCGGCGGATCGGGCGCGTCCCAGCGCAGGCGCCTCATACGAGCTGTCCCGCTCGGTCGCCGCTCCGCATCGCAGTCGCGATCACTTCGGCGAGTCTAACCGGGCTCTGCGCGGCAGGATCAACGCGTGTCTGATCCCGTGACCGCAATTCCCGATGAGCTGCTGCCGGCCGCGGCGCCGCTGCCGCGCGCGACGCAGCTCCTCCGGAGGCGGGACTTTCGCCGCGTCTACCTCGCCGTCGCCGCAAGCGAGCTGGGCAGCGCGCTGCACTACATCGCGCTGATGTGGTTCGCCTTCGACGCGGGCGGACCGCTCGGCGTCATCGCCGTGAGGCTCGCCGACAGCATCCCCGCGCTCGTGTTCGGGCTGCACGGCGGTCTCGCCGCGGACCGCTGGGACCGGCGCCGGATGATGATCGGCGCCGACCTGACGCGCGCCGCCGTGCTCCTGCCCGTGGCGGTGCTCGGCCTGGCGGAGCGCCTCCCCCTGGCAGCGCTCGTCGCGGCGGCGTTCGTGCTCGAGGCGGCGACGAGCTACTTCGCGCCGGCGTACGGCGCACTGCTTCCGGCGCTCGTCGAGCGGGCCAACGTCCAGCAGGCGAACGCGCTCGTCGCTGCGACGACGCAGGCCCTGTCGGTCGGAGGCTGGGCACTCGCGGCCGGGCTCGTCTCGGTGCTGCCGATCAGCACGTTCTTCGCGGTGAACGCCGCGTCGTTCCTCGTCTCGGCGGCGTTGATCGCGCGCGTGCATGTTCCGCCCAGGCGTGCGGGTCACGTCGAGTCGCCGCACGTGCGCGAGGCGTTCGCAGCGCTCGCGCCGCGGCCGGCGCTGGCGATGGGCATCGTCGTGCTCGGAGTCGGCGTGACACTGTCGTCCGGGACCTGGATCGGCGGCGTGCCTTCGCTCGTCCGCGACGCATTCGGACACGGAGCCGGCGGCTTCTCGCTCGTGATGGTCGGCTACGCGATCGGGTCGATCGTGAGCGGCGCGCTGCTCGCGCGGCTGCCGATCCGCCGCAAGGCGCTCGCGAGCCAGCTGGCGTGGACGCTGTACCTGCCGGGGTTCGGGCTCATGGCCGTCGCCGGGTCGATCTGGGGTGCCGTCGTCGGCGCCGCCGGAGCCGGGATGGGACAGAGCTCGTCGCTCGTGCTGTTGAACTCCGCGGCGCAGGAGGAGGTGCCGGACTCGGTCCTCGGCCGCGTCCTCGGGCTCATCTCGCTGACGCACCGCGGTGCGCACGCGACCGGGCTGCTCCTCGTCGCGCCGCTGTTCGCGTTCGTCGCACCGCGCGCCGTCTTTGCGGGCGCCGCAGTGGCGATCGCGGTGGTCGGCATCGCGGGAACGGCGGCGTCGCTGGTGCTCGTGCGTCGCGGCGGTTCGGGACATGGCGTTTGAGGCCACCGCCGCTCGGTACGGGCGCCTCCAGGTACCCGTGACCTCCTCCCCGCGGCGAGCCTAACCGCGCGGGCGCCGCCGATGGGTGACGCGCAGGTGTCGAAACGGCGTCGAAGGCCCGCGTGCTGGAGGCTTGATGTGAAACGGGCGTCGTCACGGCCGGAGATACCGGTTCGGGCGACTCGGAGTGTTCTAGCGCGGCTTCTTGAAGTCGCGCTCGATGTCAGGCTTGAGGCTGTCGAGAGTGTGGTTCGACTCGCGGGCGTCGACTCGGAAGAACCAGCGCCCGCCCTGCCACCAGTGCTTGTTCTCTCCTTGGGAGCCCTCAGTCGCCTGGGAAGGGTGATCGTCCTGCCATTGAGCCGGACTCCACCATCTCCGAATCCGATCGTGCAAGTTCATCGCCGACACACCTCCAACTGAAGCGGCCTCCGCCGGAGAGAGGGTAGAGAGTCGGAGTTTCACATCAACTCTCTAGCGCTTCGCATCGTCGAGCAGCCGCAGCTCGAGAACGCGCGAAGCGTCGAAGCCCTCGATCCGCAGCGACGCGCCCGCCGCCGCCACGGCAGCGCCCGCCGGCATGAGGCCGACGAGCTCCGCCCCGCTCACCTCGGCGCCGCGCGCAGCAGCCTCCGCCTCGACCCGCGCGACGATCTCATGCAGCGCCGACGCCTCCCAGTCCTCCACGTTCATGCTCACCTGCACGACACCGGCGCGCGGCAGCCCGAGCCCGAGCGCGCGCACACCCGGAAAGCCGCCGCCGCTCTCACGCACGAGCGTCGCGATCTCGCGCGCGGTCTCCACCGACCCACCCCGCAGGTTGACGTTGAACGCGATCAACGGTCGCCGCGCGCCGACGATGACGCCGCCCGCGCGCTCATGCAACTTGTTCGGGCCGAAGTCCGGCGCGAGGCTTCCCGCGTCGAGCCGGCGCTGGAGCTCGTCGAGCCCGCCACGGCGAAAGAACGCGGGCCCGCAGCCGGGCGCCGACTCCGCGTAGAGGAACACCGGCAGCGCGAGCTCGCCGCCGAGCCGCCGCGCCAGCTCGAGCGCACAAGCCCGCGCACGCTCGAGGTCCGCCGGCACGACCGGCACGACCGGCACGACGTCCGCCGCCCCGATCCGCGGATGCACGCCGAGATGCGTGCGCAGATCGATCCGATCGCACGCGACCCGCACCGCGTCGACGAGCGCGGCGACGAGCTCCTCCTCGACGCCGACGAGCGTGAACACCGACCGGTTGTGATCCGCATCGCTGTGGACGTCGAGCAACCGCGCGTGCCGCTCGATCGCCGCACCGATCGCCTCGATCGTGGCGCCGTCGCGCCCCTCGGAGAAGTTCGGCACCGATTCGAGGACGCGCACCCGAATACCCTACGAGCGTGAAGGAGTACTACGACGCGCGGGCTCCCGAGTACGACGACGTGTGGCTCGGGCGGGGACGCTTCGCGCATCGCCACGACAGCGACTGGTTCGAGGAGGTCACGCGTCTGCTCGGCGAGATCGCGTCGCTCCCGGCGGCCCGGACGCTCGACGTCGCCTGCGGTACCGGCTTCCTGACGCGGCATCTGCACGGCGACGTCACCGGCCTCGACCAGTCGCCGCAGATGCTCGACGAGGCGAGGCTCAAGGTTCCGGACGCAACCTTCGTCGAGGGAGACGCGCTCGACCTCCTTTTCGCGGACGGAGCATTCGACCGGCTGTTCACGAGCTTCTACTACGGCCACCTCGAAGGCGAAGACCGCGAGCGTTTCATCGCCGAATGCCGCCGCGTCGCGCGCGAGCTCGTCTTCGTCGACGCGTCGCGCGAGCGGGCGAACGTCGACGCCGAGCACCAGCAGCGGGTCCTCAACGACGGCTCGACCTGGAGCGTCTTCAAGCGGTACTTCCGCGCCGAGGAGCTCGCGGACGAGCTCGGCGGCGGCGACATCCTCCATGCCGGTCGCTGGTTCGTCATGGTGCGAGCGTGATCGAGGTCATTCCGGTTTTCCGCGTCGCCGAGGCCGGCCGCGCGCAGGACTGGTGGGCGCGTCTCGGCTTCGAGCACGAGTGGACGCACCGGTTCTACGAGGGCGCGCCCGCATTCGTGTCGATCCGGTGCGAGGGATCGCGCGTCTTCCTCTCCGAGCACACCGGTGACGCACGGCCCGACACGCTCCTCTACTTCCGGGTCGACGACCTCGACTCGATTGCGCAGGAGTTCGACGTTGCGCCTGCGATCGCCGAGTGGAGCGAACACGTCCGCGAGATCGAGCTCACCGACCCGGACGGCAACCGCCTCCGCATCGGACAGAGCTGACCCGACGCCGCTCGTCCTACCGGTCGATCGCCTCGCTGCAGCGCGACAACCGCGTCTGCCGCGCGTGCGCCGAGGCCGGTTACCCGCTCGAGTCGCTGTCGATCGTGCAGCCGTACCGCGGGCAGCGCGCCTACGTGTTCGGGCAGGCGCCGGGGAAGCAGGAAGGGCTCGAACGACTGCCGTGGCGTGGCCGCGCGGGCCGCACGCTGCGCCGCTGGCTCGACATGGACGAGGACACGTTCTACGCGACGTTCTACTGCGCGTCCGTGACGCGGTGCTATCCCGGGCCGGCGCCGAGCGGCCGCGGCGACCGCACTCCGACGCCTCGCGAGCAGGAGCTGTGCGCGTTCTGGCGCGAGTGGGAGCTCGAGCTGATGCGACCGAAGCTGATCGTCAGCGTCGGCGGCCTCGCCGCGCGCAGCCTGCTCGGCGCAAGGAGCATCACGGAGTGCGTCGGCGTCCGCTTCGAGCTCGAGCATGCGGTCGCGATCCCGTTGCCGCATCCGTCGGGTGCATCGAGCTGGCTCAACGACCCTGCGAACCGGGCGCGCGTCGCCGACGCGGCCGGGACGATCAGGCAGGAGCTACGCCGGCTCGGGATCCCGTAGCGCCTCGCGGTCGAACTGGGCCTCTTCCGTCGAGCCCTTCAGTGACAGCGTCGACGAGAGCCCGCCCGAGATCACCTGTGCGACCTCGTCGAAGTAGCCGGCGCCGACCTCGCGCTGGTGCCGCGTCGCGGTGTAGCCGTCGTCCTCGAGCGAGAACTCGCGCTCCTGCAGCTCGACGTACGCGGTCATGCCGTTCTCCGCGTAGCCGCGCGCGAGCTCGAACATCGACGCGTTGAGCGCGTGGAAGCCCGCCAGCGTGACGAAAAGGAACTTGTAGCCAAGCCCGCCGAGCTCCTTCTGGAAGCGCGCGATCTCGTCGTCGTTCAGGTGCTTCCGCCAGTTGAACGACGGCGAGCAGTTGTACGCGAGCAGTTTGCCCGGGAACTCCGCGTGGACGGCCTCGGCGAACGCCCGCGCCTCGCCCATGTCCGGCGTCGAAGTCTCGAACCACAGCACTTCCGCGTACGGCGCGTACGCGAGCGAGCGTTCGATCGCCGCGTCGAGCCCGTCGCGAACGCGGAAGAAGCCCTCGGCCGTGCGGTCGCCGGTGAGGAACTGCCGGTCCCGCGGATCGTGATCGGACGTCAAGAGCTCCGCCGAGAGCGCGTCGGTGCGCGCGATCAGCACGGACGGCACGCCGCACACGTCCGCGGCGAGGCGCGCGGCCGTGAGCGTGCGGATGAACTGCCCGGTCGGCACGAGCACCTTGCCGCCGAGGTGGCCGCACTTCTTCTCCGATGCGAGCTGGTCCTCGTAGTGGACGCCGGCGGCGCCGGCCTCGATCATCGCGCGCATGAGCTCGTACGCGTTGAGCGGCCCGCCGAAGCCGGCCTCCGCGTCGGCGACGATCGGCGCGAACCAGTCGAGGTCGTGCTTCCCCTCGGTCCACGTGATCTGGTCTGCGCGCCGCAACGCGTTGTTGATGCGCCGGACGACGGAAGGCACCGAGTTCGCCGGGTAGAGCGACTGGTCGGGGTACGTCGTCTCGCCGAGGTTCGCGTCGCCGGCGACCTGCCAGCCGCTGAGGTAGATCGCCTTCAGCCCCGCCTTCACCTGCTGCACCGCCTGGTTGCCCGTCAGCGCGCCGAGCGCGGCGACGTACGGCAGCTCGTGCATGAGCGACCACAGGCGCTCGGCGCCGCGGCGCGCAAGCGTGTGCTCGATCGCGAGCGAGCCGCGCAGCCGCAGCACGTCCTCGGCGCCGTAGTCGCGTTGGATTCCCTGCCAGCGCGGGGACTCCCAGTCGCGCGCAAGGCGCTCGGCGTCCAGCTTGATCATCTTCGACACGCCTGCTCCTCTCAGTCGATGTGCTCGTACGCGGGCACGGTCAGGAACTCGACGAAGTCGTCGTCGAGCGCGACGGACTCGAACAGCCCGCGCGCCTCGTCGGCCCGCGGCACGTCGCGCAGCTCCTCCATCTCGCGCGCGATCGCCTCGCGCACCTCGTCGAAGCTGAAGCGACCGTGACGCAACCATTGCCACACCTGCGAGCGCGAGATCTCCGACGTGGCGGCGTCCTCCATGAGGTTGTAGATCGCGGCCGCGCCGACGCCGTTCAGCCACGACGCGATGTAGCGAATGCCGACCGCGACGTTCTGGCGCAGGCCGGCGTCGGTGACCGCGCCCGGCGTCGACGCGACGTCGAGCAGCGCCACCGCATCGGGCTGCACGTCGTCGCGCACGACGTCGAGTTGGTTCTCGCGGCCGAACTCCGGCAGCGCGACGCCGACGAGATCCGGATGCGCGACCCACGTGCCGTCGAAGCCCTGGCCGGACTCGCGCTGCTTGTCCTCGCGCACCTTCGCGAGCGCCGTCTCGTTCACCGCGGCGTCGCGGCGCGACGGGATGAACGCCGCCATGCCGCCGATCGCGTAGGCGCCGCGCCGGTGGCAAGTGCGCACGAGCAGGTCCGCGTACGCGCGCATGAACGGCACCGCCATCGTCACGTCGCCGCGGTCCGGGAGCAGGAACTCCTCGCGGTGGCCGAGCTTCTTGATGACGCTGAAGATGTAGTCCCAGCGACCGGCGTTGAGCCCCGCGGCGTGCTCGCCGAGCGCGTGCAGGATCTCGTCCATCTCGAACGCGGCGAGGATCGTCTCGATCAGCACCGTCGCGCGGATCGACCCGCGGTCGAGGCCGAGTTTCTCCTCCGCGAGCGTGAACACGTCGTGCCACAGAACCGCCTCTCGATGCGACTCGAGCTTCGGCAGGTAGAGGTACGGGCCGAGCCCGGAGTCGAGCAGCGGTCGCGCACTGTGAAAGACGAACAGCCCGAAGTCGAAGAGGCTGGCGCTGACCGGCGAGCCGTCGAGCGTCGCGTGCTTCTCGACGAGGTGCCAGCCGCGCGGCCGGACGACGAGCGTGGCGATGTCGTCGTTGAGCGTGTAGCTCTTCTCGCCGGTGTCGAGCGAGATCGTGCGCTTCGCCGCGTCGAGCACGTTGGCCTGGCCCTCGACGCAGTTCCGCCACGTCGGCGAGTTCGCGTCCTCGAAGTCCGCCATGAAGACGCTCGCGCCCGAGTTGAGCGCGTTGATCACCATCTTGCGGTCGACCGGGCCGGTGATCTCGACGCGCCTGTCGCGCAGGCCCGGCGGCGCTTCCGGCACGCGCCAGTCGCCGTCGCGGATCTCGCGCGTCCCCGGAAGAAAGTCCGGCAGCTCGCCGGCGCGAAGCCGCTGCCACCGCTCGGCGCGCGCGGCAAGCAGCTCTCGTCGCCGCCCGTCGAACTCGCGCTGGAGGAGGGCGACGAACTCGAGCGCCTCCGGCGTGAGGATCTCGTCCGAGCGACCCGCAGGAGGTCCGACGATCGAGATCCCGCTCGCCGTAGTCATCGCCATCTCAGGATTCCAACCCTCTCAGGTCGCGCAACCAAAGTCGAATCGTTCTTATCGATCATTCGCATAAGATCCATCTATGCATCATCAGCTCGAGGCGCTCGTGCAGGTCGTTCGCCGGGGGTCGGTGACCGGCGCGGCCCAGGCGCTGTACGTCACGCAGCCGGCGCTCACGGCACGGCTCAACGCGCTCGAGCGGGACGTCGGCGCCCGGCTGCTCGTGCGGCGGCGGGGAGGCGTACGCCTGACGGAGGCGGGCCGCGCATTCCTCCCCTACGCGGAGCGCGCCCTGCAGGCGATGGACGAGGGCCGGCTCGTCCTCGGCGAGCTGCGCCGCGGCATGTCCGGGCACGTCGCCGTGTGCGCTTCGCCGATCGTGTCGACGTACGCGCTGCCGGCGATCCTCAACCGCTTCTCGCAAACGCACCCCGGCGTCCAGGTGTCGGTGCGCACGGGCCACTCCGAGGAGATGATCGAGCTCGTCAAGCGCGAAGAGGTCGCCGTCGGTCTCCTGCGCGCGTTCAACGATCCCGAGGTCGAGCAGTTCACGCTCTACGAGGACGAGCTCGTGCTCGTCGTGCACGCGGATCACCCGGCCTGCGACGTCGCGCGTCTCGCCGAGCTCGGTCAGGAGCAGTTCGTCCTCTTCGACCGCGCCTCGAGCTATCACGAGCTGACGCAGGCGATGTTCCTCGAGGCGGCGATCGCGCCGCCGGGCGTGATGGAGCTCGACAACGTCGACTCCGCCAAGAAGATGATCGAGCTCGGGCTCGGGATCGCGTTCCTCCCGCACGTCGCGGTCGTGGACGAGGTGCGGAGCGGCCGCCTGCGCATCGTCGAGCTCGCGGACCGCACCCCGCCGCGCCGCCCGATCGTCGCCGTGCGCCGCAAGGACGCGGGCGATCCGCTCGGCGCGACAGCCGTGTTCCTCGCGCTCCTGCGGGAGATGCGCCCGGAGCTTCAGGCCGCGGCGTCGGCGACAGCTCGTTGATCATCGCTCGCGCATGTGACCCCGACGCGCGAAATGCGTAACCGGCGTGTCCGCGGGCTAAGTTTCGAGGGTGGCAGCGGCTCCGTACAGACGCACGTTCGGCCGCTTGCTCGGCTTCCTGCGCCCGTACAAGTTGTCGCTCATCGTGTCGATCGTCCTCGCCGTGATCTCCCAAGCGGCGCAGTTTGCGACAGCCTTTCTGACGGGAGCGGGCCTCGGGAGCGCGGTCAACGGGCACGACAAACACGCGCTCAAGCTGATCGTCGCCGCGGTCATCGCCGTCGGGATCGCCCGTGCGCTCGCAATGGGGGCACGGCGCTTGATCTCGGGACAGCAGGCGCTCGGGGTCGAGTTCGACCTCCGAAGCGCGCTTTACGCGCATCTGCTCCGGCTCTCGTTCGGGTTCTACGACCGCCATCAGACCGGCCAGCTCATGTCGCGCGCGACCGTCGACCTGCAGACGGTGCGCTTCTTCCTCGGCTACGGGCTCATCTTCTTCTTCCAGAACGTGCTCACGCTCGTCGGCGCGACCGCCGTCATGTTCTTCGTCAACTGGAAGCTGACGCTCGTCGCGTTGTGGATCGCGCCGCTCCTGATCGGGCTCGCGTACCGCTACTCCCACGTGGCGCATCCGTTGCTTCGCGACGTCCAGCAGAAGATGGCCGACGTCGCGACCGTCGCGGAGGAGAACATCGTCGGCGTCCACGTCGTGAAGTCGTTCGCGCAGGAGCGTGCGGAGCAGGCGAAGTTCGAGCGCTCGTCGGAGGCGGTCTTCAGCCAGAGCGTGGCGGCGAACGTGCAGCGAGCGCTCTACGTGCCGCTGCTCTCGTTCCTGCCGCTGCTCGCGCAGGCCGCCGTGATCCTCGTCGGCGGTCGCATGGTGATCGACGGGTCGCTCAGGTACGGCACGTTCTTCTCGTTCAACTTCCTCGTGCTGATGATGGTCATGCCGCTCCGAATGCTCGGCATGTGGATCGGACAGGCGCAGCGGGCCACCGCCTCGGGCGAGCGCATCTTCGAGGTTCTGGACGAGCCCGAGGAGGTCGCCGACCGCCCCGGCGCAACCGCTCTACCGGCCGGCCCGGGTCGCGTCGACTACCGGGGCGTGCATTTCGAGTACGCGCCCGGACGGCCGGTCTTGCGCGCGATCGACCTCGAGCTGGAGCCGGGCAGCACGACAGCTCTGATCGGCCACACGGGCGCCGGCAAGACGACGCTCGCCGCGCTTGTCGGACGCTTCTACGACGTCAGCGCCGGCAGCGTCCTCCTCGACGGGATCGACGTGCGCGACGTGACGATCGCGTCGCTGCGGCAGGCGATCGGCGTCGTCTCGCAGGATCCGTTCCTCTTCTCCGCGAGCGTGCGCGAGAACATCGCGTTCGGCGTCGGCGACGCGAGCGACGACGAGATTGCCCGCGCCGCCGACCTCGCGCAGGCGCGCGAGTTCATCGAGCGGCTTCCGGACGGCTACGACACGCTGATCGGCGAGCGAGGAATCACGCTCTCGGGAGGCCAACGCCAGCGGCTCGCGATCGCGCGCGCCTTGATCGTCGACCCGCGCGTGCTGATCCTCGACGACGCGACCGCGTCCGTCGACGCGACGACGGAGGCGTTGATCAAGCGCGGCCTGCGCGAGGTGATGCGCGGGCGGACGACGATCATCATCGCGCACCGTCTCTCGACGATCTCGCTTGCGGACGACATCGTCGTGCTCGACAGCGGCGCAATCGCCGCGCGCGGGACGCACGAGCAGCTGATCGCCACGAGCCCCGTGTACCGCGACATCTACGACCACGGCCTGCTCGAGCAGGAGTTCGCGTCCCGCATCGAGGCGACCGCGTGAGAGTTCACCAGCCGGGGGGGCATCTGACGCGCGCGCGCGGCGCGAACGTCGAAGACTGGTCGTGGCGCGCGACCGTCCGCCGCGTCAAGACCCTCGCCCGCCTGACGGCGGCCTACAAGGCGCGCACAGCGCTCGCGATCTCCTTCTTGCTGCTCGCGACGGCCGTGTCGCTGCTGCCGCCGTACCTCGCGAAGCTCGCAATCGATCACGGCATCCAGCAAAAGGACGCACACGCGCTGTGGGTCGTGACGGGCCTCCTGATCCTCGCCGGAATCGCCGTCATCGTTTCGTCCGCAGCGCAGACCTACTTCACCGGCTGGACGGGCGAGCGCATCCTCGCCGACCTGCGCAACACGCTCTTCCGCCACCTCCAGCGTCTGTCGCTCGGCTTCTACGAGCGCAACCGCGCGGGCGTGATCATCAGCCGCCTCACGAATGACGTCGAGGCGCTCGACCAGCTCGTGACCGACGGGTTCACGAGCCTCATCCAGAACTCGCTCACGCTGCTCGGCACGGCGATCATCCTCTTCCTGCTCGACTGGCGGCTGGCGCTCGCAGTCATGACGATCCTGCCGCTGCTCGTCATCGCGACGGCGTTGTTCCGGAAGCATTCGGCGCGCGCCTACCGGCAGGTGCGCGAGCGGCTCGGCCTCGTGACGGCGACGCTGGCCGAGGACATCGCGGGCATGCGCGTGGTTCAAGCGTTCACACGTGAGACGGAGCAGGAGCGCGCGTTCCGCGAGGTCAATCTCGACTACCGCGCGGCGAACCAGCGGACGATCCTGCTCAACGGCCTCTACTTCCCGTTCGTCGACTTCCTCTCGGCGATCGCGACCGCGATCGTGCTCGGCTACGGCGGCTACCTCGTCTTCGACGGGAACATGACGGTCGGCACGCTGTTCGCGTTCGTCGGCTATCTCTCGAACTTCTTCGATCCGGTGCAGCAGCTGTCGCAGCTCTACAACACGTTCCTCTCGGCGGTTGCGGCGCTCGACCAGATCACGCGCGTCCTCGACGAGGAGCCCGAGGTGCTCGACCGTCCCGGAGCCGCCGAGCTGCCGCGGATCGAGGGGCGCGTCGAGTTCGAGGACGTGCGCTTCGGCTACGGCAAGGGCGACGAAGTGCTTCACGGCATCTCGCTCGACGTGCCTGCGGGCACGACGGTTGCGCTCGTCGGGCACACCGGCGCCGGCAAGTCGACGATCGCGAAGCTGCTCGCCCGCTTCTACGAGCCGCGTTCGGGCCTGATCACGATCGACGGCCACGACCTCAACGACGTCACCCAGGAGTCGCTCCGCAGGCAGCTCGGAGTCGTGCCGCAGGAGGGCTTTCTCTTCGCCGGCACCGTCCGCGACAACATCGCGTTCGGCAAGCCGGACGCAACGGACGAAGACATCGTCCGCGCGGCCAAGACGGTCGGCGCGCACGACTTCATCACGCAGCTCGAGGACGGCTACGCAACGAACCTGCAGGAGCGCGGCACGCGGCTGTCGAACGGCCAGCGACAGCTCGTCGCGCTCGCCCGCGCGCTTCTCGCCGATCCGCGCATCCTCATCCTCGACGAGGCGACGTCGGCGGTCGACATCGGCACCGAGCAGAAGATCGAGCGCGCGTTGCGGCTGCTGCTCGCCGGACGCACCGCGTTCATCATCGCGCACCGGCTGTCAACGATCCGCGGCGCCGACCTGATCGTCGTGCTCGAGCACGGGCAGATCGTCGAGCAGGGAACGCACGACGAGCTCCTCGCACGCCGCGGCCTCTATACGTCGCTCTACGGCGACTGGGCCGCGCAGGTGGCATAACCCGCGGACGTGCCGTAGAGTCGCGCGATGGACATCGGCGACGTCCTCAGCGAGGCCTGGAACCTCTACAAGCGGTTTCTCTGGCAGTTCTTCCTGACGGCGCTCGTCGTCTTCGCGGTGCTCGACCTGCTCAGTGCGCTCGCAGGCGCGGCGGCGGGCGACAGCGTCGGCGCCGGCATCTTCTGGGGCCTGATCGCCTTCGTGATCGGGATCGTCGGCTACTTCTGGGTGCAGGGCGCGCTCGTCGAGCTCGTCCGCGACGTGCGCGACGGACGTGCCGACCGCTCGATCGGAGAGACGTACGCGACCGTCCGGCCGCGGCTTCCGGCGCTCATCGCCGCCGGGATCCTCGCAGCGCTCGGGATCGGCTTCGGGCTCATCCTCTTCATCGTCCCGGGGCTCTTCCTGCTCACGATCTGGTCGATGCTCGTGCCGGTGATCGTGATCGAGGGCCGCGCGGCCGGGGAGTCGTTCAGCCGCTCGCGCGAGGTCGTCCGCGGCCACGGCTGGCCGGTCTTCGGCCTCATCCTGATCACGTTCATCACGATCGGAATCGCGTCGGCGTTGATTCGACTCGTCTTCTCGCCGCTGCCGAGCTTCCTCGACGACTGGCTCGGCTCGCTCGTCGCGCACAGCCTCACGGTCCCGTTCGCTGCGGCCGCGCTGACGACGGCCTACTTCAAGCTCTCCGCTCCGGCCGCCGCGCCCGTGCTGCCGGAGGCCGAGGCCACGCCGCCCGCCGTCTAGCGTCAGGCAGGCGCGACCGAGACCGCACAACCGGTCGTCCGGGACATGGCCCGAGTCCTGGACTCGGCACACGTCTCGCCGAGCCACTGCGCGAGCGCGAGCTCCGGCCGCGACGAGGTTTTCCCGCGTTGGCCTTGGACCGCTCAGGACACGGCCCGAGTCCTGGACGACGGCCATGACCGTCCCGGGCACGGTCGCGAACTAAGCTGCCGCCGGTGACGCTGGACAAAGAGACCGAACAGCGCATTGAGCAGCCGGTCTCGGAGGAGGCGCAGCGGGAGACGCGCCTCACCCCCGCGCAGGCCGTCGAGCAGATGCGCATCAACGTGCCGGTGCGCGGCAACCGCAAGCTGCGCACGCTCGTCGAGCGCGTCAACGAGGACAGGCAGCTCAAGGGGTGGTGGCACGTCGCGAACATCAATGCAGTCGTCCGCATGCAGATCAACGACCACTCGTGGGTGCACATCCAGATCGTCACGAACATCGCGCTGAAGCTCCTCCGACAGCTCACGAAGCACCACATCGAGCCGAACCTCGTCCGCGACTACGGCATGACGAGCGACGACGCGGAGGTCGTCGTCGTCCTCGGCGCCCTCCTGCACTGCGTCGGGATGGCGGTGCACCGTGAGGGCCACGAGGACTTCTCCCTCTTCCTCGCCGAGCCGAAGATGCGCGAGCTGCTCGACGGGCTCTACGAAGAGCCGGACCGCACCGTGATCACGTCGGAGGTGCTGCAGGCGATCACGAGCCACCGCGAGTACGGCAAGCCGCTGACGATCGAGGCCGGGATCGTGCGCGTCGCCGACGCGCTCGACATGGCGAAGGGCCGGTCGCGCATCCCGTTCGAGCGCGGGTCCGTGTCGATTCACTCGCTCTCGGCCGCGGCGATCGAGGACGTCGAGATCAAGGACGGCGAGGAGCGGCCGATCCTGATCGAGATCCTCATGAACAACTCGTCCGGGATCTACCAGGTGGACGGGCTGCTGAAGGCGAAGCTGCGCGGCTCGGGCCTCGAGCCGTACGTCGAGGTCGTCGCGCACATCGACACGGAGGCCGAGAAGCGGCTCGTCTCGATCTACCGGCTCGAAACGTGATCCGGGCTACAATTGCGGCCCGCCGTTGCGGGGTCGTCTAATGGTAGGACGCTCGGCTCTGGACCGAGTAGTCAAGGTTCGAATCCTTGCCCCGCAGCTCTAATCGACCGTGCGTGGAGTGATCGAGCAGGGCAGGCGCGCCTACCTGCGAGCGCCCCGCCCCTCGGACCGCGACGAGTTCCTGGCGCTCGTTCGCATGAGCCGCGAGCTGCACCGGCCCTGGGTCTACGCACCCGAGACGCCGCGCGAGTTCGCCGCCTACCTCGGCCGCTGCTCGAACGCGACGGAGCGCTGCTTCCTCGTCTGCCGGCAGGACGACCACGCCCTCGTCGGCGTCTACAACCTCAGCCAGATCGCGCGCGGCTTCTTCGAGAGCGCCTACCTCGGCTACTACGCGTTCGCTCCGGCGGCCGGCCAGGGGCTGATGGCCGACGGCCTCCAGCTCGTCCTCCGCCACAGCTTCCGCAAGCTCAAGCTGCACCGGCTCGAGGCGAACATCCAGCCGGACAACGAGCGGTCGAAGCACCTCGTCGAGCGAGCCGGTTTCCGCTACGAGGGCTACTCGCCGCGATATCTGAAGATCGGCGGCCGCTGGCGCGACCACGAGCGCTGGGCGATCACCCGCGAGGACTGGACCGGCGCGCGCTGACGAAGCGGGCACGGGGCTTGGCCTATCGCGAGACGAGCCCCTCGCAGAGGATCCCCACGACGGCCTGCTCCGCCTCGCGGATGTCGTCCTCGGACCCCGGCAGCCGGCCGAGCACCCAGCCGGTGAGGATCTCCTCGAGGGCGCCGTAGACGATCCACGACGCGAGCCCCGGCGACAGGTCGGTCCGGAACTCGCCGTTTTCCTGGCCGCGCTCGACGATCCGCTGGAGCGCCTGGAATGCGGCTGCGATCTCCTCCACCTCGCGCTGGAGCTGCTCGCCGCTTCGCGCGACCTCTCGCACGAGCACGCGCACGACGTCCGGATAGTCGCGCCACGTTCGCAGGACGATCGCGCAGGCTTTCCGCAGCTGCTCGCGCGGCGAGTCGTCGAGCGACTCGACGGCGTTGATCGCGCCGACCATCATCCCCCACATCTCGCGGAAGATCGCCTCGAGGACGGCGTCCTTCGACTCGAAGTAGTGGTAGACGAGCCCGTAGGCGACGCCGGCCTCCTCGGCGATGTCGCTCACGCGGCACGCGTGGTAGCCCCTCTTGGCGAAGGCGCGGACGGCTGCGTCGAGGATCTGGCGGCGCCGTTCTTCCTGAGCGGCGGTACGTGTGGCCACAGTCCGGCCAATCTTGACACGCGAACCCGTCGGTCAGGCAGCGACGTCGATGCAGCCGCCCGAGCGCTTCGCGGCATACATCGCCTCGTCCGCGCGGCGGAAGAGGTCGTCGGCGTCGCCCTGCTCGCCGTAGACCGCGACGCCGAAGCTCGCGTTCACCGGCTCGTCGGCGTCCGCGCTCGCCCGGATCCGCTCGATCACGAGCCTCGCCTCGGCGTCGGCGCCGGGCACGAGGATCAGCGCGAACTCGTCGCCGCCGATGCGGAAGGCGTAGTCCGTGCGGCGCATCGCGTCGGTGAGGCGCCCTGCGAAGCGGACGAGCTCCTCGTCGCCGACGAGGTGGCCCGCGCGGTCGTTGAGCTCTTTGAACTCGTCGAGGTCGCAGAGCACGAGCGAGAACGGGTGGCCGTAGCGGAGCGCGCGCGTGGTCTCGATGTCGAGTTGGCGCACGAACGCGCGGCGGTTCGGCAGCCGCGTGAGCGGATCGTGGTCGGCGAGGAACTGCAACTCCTCGAAGCGGGCCGCCGACTCGAGCGCCGCGGACGCCTGGTTGGCGAACAACCGGAGCGCCTGCATCTTCTCGCGCTGCGGCACGAGCCGGTCGCCCGGGTCGTCCGGCCAGATGAAGCCCTGGAGCCCGCCGTCACGATCCGTCAGCGGCACGACGAGCCAGTGCCGGTTCCAGGCGTGCGGGCCGTGTCCGTTGAGCGCCGACGCGTAGCGGATGTGCGTCACTCGCGGCCGCGCGACCTCGAACGGCAGGAGATAGCAGCCCTCGATCTCGTACTCGGCGTCGAGCAGCGGCGCAAGTGTTGCCGGCGTCAACCCCGTCGGCGGCGGGCCGGCCGAGCCCCAGCCCGTCGACGAGCGCGGCCTGAACCCGCTGCCGTCCGGGTGCGTGAGTTCGATCGAGACGCGCTCGAAGCCGAGCGCGCGGCGGATGTTGTCGACGACCGCCTGGAGAATCTCGTTCACGTCCGAGGAATCGCGCAGCCGCGAGGAGACGTTGAGGAGGTGCTTGAGCGACGCCGCGTGCCGCGAAGCCGTCTCGTCGGCCTGGGCGTCCTCGATTGCGAGCGCGACGTGCTCGCCGACCGCGACGAGCACGTCGAGCTCGTCGTCGTCGGGCCGGCGGAGGGACGCGGGCTCGTCCACGGACATCACGCCGAGCAGCGATCCGTTCGTGGCGTTGAGCGGCACGAGCAGGACGTCCTCGGGATGCCAGGCGTGCGGGTCGCCGGGCGTCGGCTCGACCGGAGGCGTGAACTTCGGGCCGGCTTCGCTCCAGTCGTGAGCGCCCTCGGGGATCACGTAGGCGCCGCGCCGGAGGAAACGCTCGTCGAGCAGCGGCCGGTAGTCGTCGTGCGTGCGGGTGAGGCCGCACAGGGTCTCGCGCGCCTGCTCGCGGCCGCTGACGGCGGTGACGCGGAAGTCGTCCCAGGCCGGCCGGTAGAGCGTGATCGCGACCGTCTCGTAGCCGAGCGAGTCGCCGATCGTCTGCGCGAGCGAGCCCAGGCGCTCGGGCAGGCTGCCGCCCGCGCGGGCGAGCCGCGTGACCTCGATCAGGCCCCGAAGAGTGCGAGCGGTGTCCCGCTGAGGCACAGTTACGCCAACTTCCGCTTCATCAGCGAGTCATATCGGCGTATCCGCTCCGGTCCATGAGCGGAAGAGAAATTGGAGCAACCCGAAGGCACCCGGCCCCCGAACCGCCCGCGCTCCGTGTGGCTCGTTGTCCTGCTCTCGGCGGGGATGCTCGTGTTCCTGGGGCTCGTCGCCGCCGCGAGCCGCACGCATCACGCGCCGGGGAGCAGCGCGGGAGTCCACTCGCCGCCGAGCGGCGTCGGCGACTACCTCTTCACGATCTTCCTGCTCGTCGTCGTCGTGATGATGCTCTTCCTCGTCTGGCTCTGGTTCTCGGAGCGGGACATGCTCGTGCAGCAGCGCACCCGCCAGCGCGGCTCGATGCGCCTGCTCGCGTTCCTCGCCCTCTTCGCGGTGGTCGCCGCAGGCCTGACGCACCTGCGCGACCTCGGCATCGGCGGAACCAAGACCGATCCGAGCCAGGTCGCTCCTCCCGGCAAGACGGCGAAGGCGCTCAAGGACGCGCAGAAGCAGAAGGTCGCGAAGGCACCCGAGTTCAAGTGGCTCCCTGTCTTCCTCGCGACGGCGGCCGGGCTCGCCGTGCTCGGCTTCGTCGGCGTGCGGACGTTGCGGCGCGAGCGTCGAGGCGCCGCGGAGACGCATGCCCTCCAGCTCGAGTTCGAGGAGCTCGTCGAGGACACGCTCGCCGACCTCTACGCCGAGAAGGATTCGAGGAAGGCGATCATCGCGGCGTATGCCCGCGTCGAGCGGATCTTCGCGTCGTACGGCCTCGGCCGCGACCCGGCGGAGGCGCCGGTCGAGTACCTCGAGCGCGTCCTCCCCGAGCTGCGCGCGAGCGGCGCCGCGCTCGGCCGCCTCACGAATCTCTTCGAGTGGGCCAAGTTCAGCGCGCACGACGTCGACCATTCGATGCGCGACGAGGCGATCGCGGCACTCCTCGAGGTGCGCGACGAGCTGCGCGCGAACCGGCTCGAGGACGAGGTCCGGCAGGCGAAGAAGCCTCTCGTCATGAAGGGCAAGGATCCGTACGAGCGCGCCCGCGGTGAACGATTTTGAGGGGCTTCCGCCTCATGACGGGCTGGACGGCTCTCGTCGTCGTCGGCGTCGTCGTTCTCGCCGCGGTGTCGTTCATCCTCCCCGGGCGCCGGCACGTCGCGCTCGACGTCTTCGTCCTCTTCCTCGGCGCGCTCGGCCTGGCAGCCGCGGTGCGGGCGACCCACGGCGCGAGCCCCGACGTCCACGTGCCGTCGCTCGTCGACGAGCTCGCCGACCCGCTCGACGTGCTCCCCCAGCGGCCGGCCGAGCTGGAGCGGCTCGAGCGCGAGGTCCACCTGTCGCTTGGGAGCTCGTTCTACCTGCACCACCGCCTGCGGCCGCTCTTCCGCGAGATCGCGTCGAACCGCCTGCTCGTGCGCCACGGCGTCGATCTCGACCGGCGCCCCGACGAGGCGGCGAAGGTCCTCGGCCCGCAGGCCTGGGAGTTGCTCCGGCCCGACCGCACGGAGCCCCGCGACCGCTGGGCGCCGGGGCCGCAGTTCAGGGAGCTGTCCTCCGTCGTCGACGCGCTTGAGAGGATCTGAGCGTGGCGGCCGCGACGATGACGATCGAGGAGGTCGGACAGATCTCGTCGCGGGTCCTCGACGAGGTCGAGCGCGCGATCGTCGGCAAGCGCGAGCCGCTCGAGCTCGTGCTGCTCGGGATCCTCGGCGACGGCCACGTGCTGCTCGAGGACTACCCGGGGCTCGCGAAGACGCTGATCGCGCGCTCGTTCGCGCAGGCGACGTCGCTCTCGTTCTCCCGCATCCAGTTCACGCCCGACCTCATGCCGTCCGACGTCACGGGCTCGTCCATCTACAACCAGCAGACGAGCGAGTTCGAGTTCCGTCCCGGGCCGATCTTCGCGAACATCCTCCTCGGCGACGAGATCAACCGCGCGCCGCCGAAGACGCAGGCGGCGCTGCTCGAGGCGATGCAGGAGCGGCAGGTCACGATCGAGGGCACGACGCATCAGCTCGACCGGCCGTTCCTCGTCCTCGCGACGCAGAACCCGATCGAATACGAGGGCACGTACCCGCTGCCAGAGGCGCAGGTCGACCGGTTCCTAATCCGGCTCGGCGTCGGCTACCCCGAGCGCGAGGACGAGTGGCAGGTGCTCGTGCGGCGGATGGAGCGCGAGGTCGACGAGATCGAGCTGACGCCGGTCGTCGACGCGGAGACGCTGCTCCGCATGCAGCACGCGCTCGAGCAGGTGCACGTCTCGGAGCAGGTCGGCCTCTACATGGTCGACCTCGTCGCCGCGACGCGCACGTCGACGCGCGTGCAGGTCGGTGCGTCGCCGCGCGGCACGCTCGCCTTGCTGCGACTCTCGCGCGGCCGCGCGGCGCTCGACGGCCGCGACTTCGTAACGCCCGACGACGTGAAGGCCGTCGCGGTCCCGGCGCTCGCGCACCGGCTGACGCTCCGACCGGAGCTCTGGGTGCAGCGCGTGAGCGGCGAGGACCTCGTTCGCGAGGCGCTCGACTCCGTTCCCACTCCCAAGGCCGAGTGACGCTGCTCCGGTGACGGTGACGGTGCTCCGGTGAAGCGCACCGCGTCGCCGAAGCTCGGCGCGTACGCCGGGCTCGCCGCGCTCGGTCTGCTCGCCGCGCTCGTCCTCGGCCGCCCGGAGCTCGCCGTGCTCGCGACGCCGTTCGCGCTCGTGCTCTTCGCCGGTCTCCTCGCCGCGCGCGAGCCGGAGATCCGCGTCGCGCTCGAGCTCGATCGCGAGCGCGCGGTCGAGGGCGAGATCGTGATGATCACGATCGACCTGCACGCGGGCTGGCCGATCGAGCGGCTCGAGCTGCACGTCCCGCTTCCGGACAACCTCGAGCTCGTCGACGGCGCGACGCCGCTGACGCTCCGGCTCGCGTGGGACGAGGAGCGGACGATCGAGCTGCAGGCGCGGTGCAAGCGATGGGGCGGGCATCTCATCGGCGACCTCTTCCTCCGCGCGCACGACCGGCTCGACCTCTTCGGCTACGAGGGGACGCTCGACCGCCGACAGCCGCTCAAGATCTACCCGCGCGCCGAAGAGCTGCGCTCGCTCGTGACGCCGCTCGAGACGCAGGTGTTCACCGGCAACCAGGTCGCGCGCACGAAGGGCGAGGGAATCGAGTTCGCCGACCTGCGCCGCTACGCGTACGGAGACTCGCTGCGCCGGATCAACTGGCGCGCGAGCGCCCGCCGCGACGAGCTCTGGGTGAACGAGATGCACCCGGAGCGGAACACCGACGTGATCGTGTTCCTCGACACGTTCGTCGAGGCGCGCGAGGAGGACGAGTCGACGCTCGACGTCGCCGTTCGCGCCGCCGCGACGCTCGCGGACCGGTACCTCAAGCGGAAGGACCGCGTCGGGTTGATCAGCTTCGGCGGCTATCTCAACTGGCTCCTGCCCGGCTCGGGGCTCGTCCAGCTCTACCGCATCGTCGACTCGCTGCTCGACACCGAGATCATCCTCAGCTACGCGTGGAAGGGCGTCGACGTCATCCCGCCGCGGACGTTGCCGTCGAAGGCGCTGATCTTCGCGATCACGCCCCTGCTCGACGAGCGCGCGGTGACGACGCTGATCGATCTTCGCGCCCGCGGTTTCGACCTCGCGGTGCTCGAGGTGTCGCCCGTCGCGTTCGCGTCGGCGGCGACGGGCGAGCAGGAGGCGCTCGCGTACAGGCTGTGGCGGCTCAAGCGGGACGCGCTCCGCGCGCGGTACCAGCGCTTCGGCGTCCCGATTGTCGAATGGCACGAGGGCGAGCCGCTCGAAGGTGCGCTCGCGGAGGTGGGAGCATTCAGGCGACAAGCCAGGTACTCGCGCGTCTAGGCGCAAGCGGCGCCGCACTCGTCGTCGCGGCGTGCATCGGAGGCGCGATCACGCTCACGGCGGATTCGTATCGCGGCGTCGTCGGCGTGGTCGCACTCGCGGCGCTGGTGCTGCTCGGGCTCGCGCTCGCGGTGCCGATGCCGTCGCTCTTCCCCTGGCCGCTCGTCGTGCTCGCGGGGCTCTATGCCTGGACGCTCGGCGGCGGCGAGATCGACCAGTGGGCGCCGCTGTACGCCGGTGCGTTTCTCGCGGTCGCCGAGCTCGCGTACTGGTCCGTCGAGCTGCGCGGCCGTGCGCAGGATGCCGAACGGCTGACCGAGCGACGGGCGGCGCTGATCGCGACGCTGGCGCTTCTGGCCGTTGGCGCCGGCGGGCTCGTGCTCGCCGCGACGTCGCTCGACATCGGTAGTGGAATCGCGATCGACCTTCTCGGCGTGGCCGCCGCGGTCGGCGCGCTCGTGGTCGTCGCGCGCCTTGCACGCTCCGCATAGGCGCCGGACGTACCGCGGTAACGCGAGCTGCGCGGCACCTCGACGACGCGCGCTGTGGTAAGACGGGCGCGTGGACAGACAGGAGCGCGTCGCCAAGAACGAGATCCTCTTCCGGCAGGTGAACGAGCGCATCCTCGAGATCGAAGGCGATCGCTGGCGCGTCGATCCCGTGGACTTCATGTGCGAATGCGGGGACGTCAAGTGCACGCGTGTCGTCCAGCTCTCGGTCGAGGACTACGAGCGGCTCCGCAGCGAGGCAGCGCATTTCGGCGTCATCCCCGGGCACGAGCTACCTGATGTCGAGCGCGTCGTCGAGCGTCACGAGCAGTACTTCGTGGTGGAGAAAGACGGCGAGGCGCGGGTTCGCGCGGAGGTCGCCGACCCGCGAACGTAACGCGGCGGCTGCGGTGGCGGCGTCGCCGGAGCGAGCGCCGCCGCGCGCCGTCGACGTCGCCTACTGCTCGACGACCATCAGGCCGTTGCCGTCGCCGTCGCGAAAACCGAACAGCAGCGGCACGGTACCGTCGCCGCCCATGAGATCCGCGTCGACGTCGATCCCCTGCCCCTTCAGCTCCTCGTGGGCGGCACGCGCGTCCGAGGTCTCGAGCGCGATGCCGGTCTCGCGGCCCGCCTGGAAGCCGCCCATCGGCTGCGAGAGCGCGATCGCCGCTCCGCCGTTCGGCGGAGCCACCTCGACCCAGCGGTCGCCGTCGCCGTACGGGATGTCCGACGTCACGGAGAACCCGAGCTTCTGCGTGTAGAACGCGATCGCAGCGTCCTGGTCGGACACGGGGATGATCACCCGGCCGAGCTTCGTGATGCTTGCCACCTTCGCCTCCTTCGTCGCTGTCGAGCATATGACCGCACCGGCGGCGGAAACTCATCGGGCCGCGAGGGCGAGCGCGCGGCGCAGCACGACGGCGAACGGCTTCTCGAACTCGCGCCGGTAATCCGGAGGCAGATGCTCGCGAAGCTCGGCCCAGGCGAACGCGTGCGCGAACGCCCCGACCCGCAGCGCAAGCGCGAACGTCGGCGCAAGGCCGCGTCCCCACGGCTCGAGGTACGCGTCGCGCAGACGGTCGAACCACGGGTCTTCCGGCAAGAGGCCGTTCCGCTCCTCGAGGAACCGGAACGTCACGACGAGGGACGCGAACGGATGCAAGATCGACGCGTCGCCCCAGTCGAGGATGCGCAGCGCGTCACCGCGCGCGTAGACGTTCTTCATGTGCAGGTCGTCGTGCTGAACGCTCTCCGGAATGCCGGCGGCGGCGAGCTCCGCGCATGACGTCTCGAAGCTCGGTGCGTAGTCCCGCAGTCGAACGATCTCCGCGTCGGTGAGCGGCAGGTCGCGGCGCAGCAGGTCCTCGTAGCGCGCGGCCAGCGTCGCGACCCTCAGATCCGGGACGCCGTGCTGGAGGTGCGCGTCGGCATTCTCGGCCTCGCCGCGCTGAAGCCCGGCGTAGAGCGGCAGGATCTGCAGCCAGGCGTCGGGCGGATTTCCGAGGTCGTCGATCGGCGTGCCCGCGTCGGCGAGGAGCAGCCAGGCGCGCTCGTCGTCGTGGGCGAGCACGTCCGCGACGAGATCCGGTGCACGCGCGTGCAACGCGGCCGTCAGCCTCGGCTCGAACGAATGCGAGGGCGCGCACGCCTTGAACCAGGCGACCCCCTTCGCGAGCGGCACGCGGGCGACGGTCGCCCACGCGCGCTCGCGCACGATCTCGAGCGGTCCGACGGGCTCGACGTGTTCGCGAAGCCACGCCTCGGCGGCCGCGACGTCCGGCACGGCGGCAATCTACTGCTCGAGCGCTTCGCAGGTTTCGGCCCGCCCCGGGATCTCTGTTTGAGCGGAGCCCGGCCGACGCCGGGGCTGGAACACAGCCCCGCTGCGGGCGTTTTCGAGCCGCGGGGGAGATTGCGGCTCAAAGACCGGACTCCGCGTCTCACGATCTCACAGAAAAAGTAACGTCTGCGACGCCCGCCTGCCACTGGGCGATCGCCAACGCGCGACGGCGAGCACGTTCGCGCCGGGCCACGGCCAGCCGTACACCGCGTCCGCGCCCGGCCAGGGCCACCCGTGGAGCTCGCGCGTGTCGTCGGCGCCGACCTGCGTCCAGCGCAACGCGCTGATTCGTGCGAGGTACGACACGCCCGCCGCGAGACTGCCCTCGCGAAGCGCGTCGTCGAGTTCGCGGTTGTAGCCGACGGGGATCGTCGCGAGGAGCTCGCCGCCGGGGCTCAGCAGGCCGCGCAGGTTCTCGATCGCTCGAATCGCCTTGCGGGCGTCGCGCGGCTCCTCGTCGTAGCCGACGTGCTCAAGCGTCGAGATGCTGACGATCAGGTCGTAGGGCCCGCCGGAAAACGTGAGCGCGTCCTCGTTGACGACGCCGGGCGCATGCTCGTACTTGTCGACGACCGTATGCGCCGCGGGTGGGCAAGCGTACTTCTGCACCACGTTGCCGACCTCGAGCGTGCGCTGCGGATCGGCCTCGGAGATCGCCGCGAGCCCGATCGGGATCTCGACCGCGCGCTCCGACCGCCAGGTCGCCTCGCCCGGATGCCAGAGATAGTCGTACTCGCGTCCGTCGACGACGAAGCCCGTGTCGAGCACGCGCGGCAGGACCTTGCTGTACGTGATGTCGCGGCCGGCGCGGAACGCGCGGCGCACTGCGCCTCGAAGCGTCGGCAACGTGTGTCGATGCTAGACGGCCGACCGACGATCACGTTGCTTGATGAGGCCGCCTGATGCGTCTCGGGCTAGCGAATGATCCTGATCTGGCTCGTGGAGCGCGCGATGATCTCAGGGACTCCCTGATAAGTCTGCACAAGGCCGCGCACGCAGATGGTGCGAGCGCGATAGGCGCCAGTGGTGGCCGTCGACGGTCCGGGCGGTCATCGTTCGCGCGAACTGAGAGACGCGGCCATCAGACCTGTGTGTGTTGAAGCGCTGCGAGTCGCTCGCGGGTGCGGTGGGCGAGCGGGATGACCGGCTTGCGCTCGTAGCGGTTGAGGGCCTCGCGCAGAGCCGCGGCGGCCTCGTCACGGCGACCCGCCGCCTCGAGCACCTCGGCGAGGTCGGAGAGCGCCTCGCCCTGTTTCAAGAGGGAGTCGCCCCGCAGCGAGAGGTCGACTGCTTCGCGAGCCAGGCGTCCCGCCTCGGCGTGCTGTCCGCGCGCGGACGAGACGAGTGCCTGCGTCTGTCGCCAGCCGTGCTGGGTCATGATGTCCTCCTGATGGCCGAGCTCGCGCCCGCGCCGGGCAAACAGCTCGGCTTCGTCGTGGCGGCCGAGCTTGGAGAGGACACGTCCGAGCATCGGCGCATACGTCGACAGCTCGCCCTCGTTGCCGATCGCCTCGACCGCGTCGCAGGCGTCGCGGAGGTAGGACGCTGCGGCCTCGTAGTCGCCGGCGAGGACCGCAATCTCGCCGAGCCACGCGCCCCCCGTGGCGAAGGCGAGCTCACGAAGACGCTCCTCCGCCGGCAAGGCGACCGACCAGGCCTCGTCCATCCGGTCGAGCATCGCAAGCAGCAGCGCTCGCATCATGAGGGCACCCGGAAACGGATGATCGGCGACGACAACGTCAAGCGTCGCCAGCGCCTCCCTCGCCGGCCGCGGCCCGTATGCCAGCGGCACCGAGAGCGCCAGCGCGAAGACCCCGAGAACGGGATGGCCGGCGCGGCCGGCGTGCCGCACTGCGGTCTCCATCGACTGGGCCCATTCCTCGAACTGCTGGCGCATGTTCCCGACCCAGGCGAGCGCATACCAGGCATGGACGAGGCCGTCGTCGTCGTCCGCCGCTTCGAGCAGTGGGATGGCCTCGCGCGCGAGCCGTTCGACCTCGTCGGTGGAGCACTGGAGGCAGTGCATTCGCGCCAGCGCGGCGGCAGTGTGCGCGAGCGCTGCGTCGGCCGCGTCTCCGGTTGCCGTCGCGCGCTCTGCCGCGGCGTCGGCAACCGCAACTGCGCGTGGGAGGTCTGTCCAGTAAAGCGCGTCCGCGAGCTTGACCTCCAGACCAAGCTCGAGCCGGTAAGGACGGGTGAGCGACAGCGATCGCTCGAGTAGCGCCGCCGCCGTGCGCCAGTCGCCGCGCCAGAAGGCACGGCGGCCCGCCGCGGCGAGCCGCTCGCCCGCGGCGAGGGCGAGCTCGCCGTTGTCTTGCCCGAGCTCGTCGAGGCAGCGTGCGGCCCGCTCGAGGTGGTAGCCGACCAGCTCGTCCAGCTCGACGAGCTGCGTCCCGCGGTGTTCGACCCAGTCGGCGAAGCGGCGGTGCAGCTCGGCACGCGTCGCCTTGGGGAGTGCGTCGTAGGCGGCGTCTCTGAGCAGCAGGTGGTGGAAGCGGAACGCCTCCTCTCCTGGTAGCTGCGCGTTGACGGGACGAATCAACCCCTTGCGCACGAGCGCCGCCAGCCGCGGCGTCACCTGCCCGTTGGGTGAGAGCGCCTGGACTGCTCCACGGTGGAAGATCTCGCCCTCGACCGCTCCCCGCTCGAGGACAGAGCGCTCGTGCGGCTCGAGCTGGTCGAGGCGGGCGGCGAGCAACGCCCGAAGCGTCGGAGGAACGGCGACCTCGCCGTCCGCCTCGCCCGCCATTGCGACCATCTCGGTGAGAAAGAGCGGGTTGCCGCCGGCGGCGCGCGCGATCCGCGCGCGCAGGTCGTCGTCGAAGCGGTCCGGCAAGAGCTCGTCGGCCTCGTCCGCTGCGAGCGGGTCGAGCCGTATGGGAGCGGCCCACGAGGGGCGCCGTTCGATCAGCTCCGGCCGAGCCATGCAAAGGAGAAGAAGCGGCGCATCGCGGGTAAGCAGGGCGGCCGCCTCCACAAGGTCGAGGAAGCTCTCCTCTCCCCACTGGATGTCGTCGAAGAGCACCACCAGCGGAGCCTGTTCCTCAAGCAGCTTGCGGAAGGCCCAGGCGATCTCCTCAGCGCCTGCCGACTCGTCGCTCTCGCCCAGCAGCGCGCGTATCGACGCGGCCGCCGCAGGGTCGGAGGGAAGGGCCCCGAGCTGTTTCAGCACCTCGACCACCGGCCAGTAGGTGATCCCGTCGCCGTAGGGAAGACAGCGGCCGCCGACGACGCGAGCGTCGATCAACGGCAGCGCTTCCGCCACCAGGCGCGACTTGCCGACGCCCGCCTCGCCGATGACGGTGATGAGCTCGCAGCGGGCCTCGGACCGCGCCCGCTCCCAGCCCGCGTGGACGAGAGCGAGCTCGCGCTCCCGGCCGACAAAGCGCGCCTGGTGCGAGCGGGTTGGCGTGGACAGCAGGGAGACGAGCAGGTAGGCCGGCACCGGCTCGGCTTTGCCCTTGAGCGCGAGCGCCTCGACCGGCTCCGCCTCGACGGCGCCGCGCACCAACAGCAGCGCGGGCTCACCGATCAAGATCTCTCCCGGTTGTGCCGCCTGCTCGAGGCGGGCAGCCGTATTGACCGCATCGCCGGTGGCGAGGCGCTCCTCGGTGCCGGTAACGACCTCGCCGGTCGTCAGGCCGATGCGGGCCTGCACGCGAAGCTCGGGCAGCGCGTCCCGCATTTCGATCGCGGCGCGACAAGCACGCAGGGCATCGTCCTCGTGCACCTGGGGAACGCCGAAGACGGCCATGACCGCATCGCCGATGAACTTCTCCACCGTGCCCCCGTGCGATTCGACGATCGCCTTCATGCGCTCGAAGTAGCGGGCGAGGAGGGCTCTCAGCGCCTCCGGGTCCGTGCCCTCTCCGAGCTGCGTCGAACCAGTGATGTCGCAGAACACGACCGTGACCACCTTTCGCTGCTCGCGCACATCCGCGGCCTCCGCAGGAGTGCCACACTCGGGGCAGAACCGGAAACCCGGCTCGGCCCGATACCCACACGTGGCGCACGTAGCCATCAGCCGAGGCTAGACACACACGCGAACCACCACAAGCGACCAGCCCCGCAGCGACAGCAGTGGGCTGCCCCGGCGTTCCGGCACGACGCCAGAGTGGCGCGCGTCGACGATGTGGGGCTAGGGACCGCCGGGCCCGATATAGGGCTCGGAGTCGAGTCTTGAACCCCTAGGCCCGCCCCTTGGATCCTTCGGAATCTTCCCGCAGGCCGAGCACACCCGGTGGCTATCGCCCTGCTCTTTGACTGTCTTCCAGTTGTGACGCCCAACGACGCAAGCAAGTGGCTTCACGCTCGCTTCCTCCTCTCGCGCCTAGACACGGGCAACCGGTGACCAGACGCGAATATCGACGGCCACTCGGGCGAACCTAAAGGGGTCGAGCTGCTCATTTCAACCCTGAGGGCGGCTAGCTCGCGTGGGACAGTTCGGGAATGACCCTGAACGGCGGCTTCCATTTCACGTCGACCCCATCCTTGTCGGCTAGATGTGTTCGGGAAGACCGAAGCGGCCGGGCAGCGCGGGGTCGGCAAAGAAGGTGATCTCGTCGACCTTGCTGCCGCTCAAGGTGAGCACCATCATGCCCCGAGGCTGCGAGCGCAGGTAGTAGCCGAAGGCCGGTTGGCCGTTGGCGCGGGTCGGGCGTAGCTGTAGCGGGGCGCCGCGAACCTCGGCGCGGTCGTCGAGGAACACGCCGATCGCTTCGTGTCCGATGAGCTCGAGCGGCTGCGGCGGCATGGTCACACGAGCGTCGGAGCTCAGCAGAGTTAGGAGGCGCGCCGTGTCGCCGGCTTCGACGGCGTCGCTGAAGGTGGCGAGAAGGTTCCGTTCGGTCGGCGAGTCGGGCAGCGGCGCCTGCTGGCGTTCGACGGTGTACGAGTCGAGCGTTGCGCGTGCGCGTTGGAGCGCGGCTTTGACCGACTGCGGCGTCGTCTCGAGGATCGACGCGGCTTCGTCGGTGTGGAAGCCGAGCACGTCGCGCAGCACGAGCGCTGCGCGCTGCTTCGCAGGCAGCTGCTGCAGCGCGACGATGAACGAGAGCTGGATCGCTTCGCGCTGCTCGTAGCGTGCTTCAGGTCCGGGAGCGGGATCCGGAAGCGCGCTGTCCGCGTAAGGCTCGAGCCAGCTGGGCTCGACGGCGCGGCGGGTTCTTGACGGTCTCATGGTGTTCTCCGTGGCGGGGCGGCGCCCGCGTTCGCGAATTGCGTTGAGACTCCGGTTGGTTGCGATCCGGTAGAGCCAGGAGCGCAGCGACGCCCGCTCTTCGAAACCGTTGAGCCCGCGCCAGGCGGCGAGCAGTGTTTCCTGGACGAGATCCTCGGCGTCCTGCACGGAGCCGAGTAGCCGGTAGCAATGCAGCTGAAGCTCGCGCCGGAACGGCTCGACCAGCGACGCGAACGCGCGCTCGTCGCCTCCCTTGGCCCGCTCGATATCGACGGTCATCGCATCCATGACACCAGGTCCGTCGGAAACGGACCGGCGGTCCGTTTCGCGGCATCGCGGTGTCTTTGACGTCCGCACAACCGCGAATCGGAGATGAGCTGATGCAGAAGCAACGTTGGGTGCCCGCAAAGTGAGCAGCGCGCTCGCACGTGTGTGCGCCGTTTGGCGTACAGGCCTACCGAGGCCTGTCCTCGTTCTTCAGGGCGGGAACGCGCTCAACTACTTCGGCACCGGACTGATCCTTCCCTTCGAGATCATCTACCTCCACGCGGTCCGCGGCTTCTCGACGGCGACCGCGGGACTGGTGCTGGCGACGGTCATGGGCACGGCCGCAGTGGTAACGCTCCCTTCGGGTGCGCTCCTCGATCGTTTCAGTGCGAAACGGATCCTGATCGCGGGCAATGTTGTGAACGCACTCGGCTACGGGGGCTTGGCGTTTGTCGACCGTCCTTGGCAAGGCTTCGTCTGCTCGGCCGTCGCCGGTGCCGGCTTCGGATTCGTGGGAACCGCCGGCCAAGTCATGACCTTGACCCTGGTCCCGGCGGAGCAGCGCGCCGCATCGACCGCGCTCCGACGAGTCGCAGGCAACTTCGGTCTCGGCCTCGGCGCGACGGTTGCGGGCTTCATCGTCGCGGCCACCCATCATCACCTCCAGGCGTTCCAGGGCCTCTACCTCTTCGACGCAGTCACGTTCGTCGTCTTCGCGCTGGTTGTGCTCGTCTGGATCCCGGATCCTGGCCTCGCGGATGCCCCGTCGGCGAGCGAGGGCGCACGGGGTTTCCGAGCTGTTGCTCGGGATCGGCTCTTGCTCGCCTTGATCGCGGGCAACCTCACGCTCGTGATGATCGGCGGCGCGTTCTTCTCCTTCATCCTCCCGCCGTTTGCGGAGGCGCATACACCTGTCGGGCCCGTTGGGATCGGTGTCGTCGTCTTCATCAACACCTTCTTCATCGTCGTAGCGCAGGTACCGGCGACACGCGTGGTGGCGCGGATGCGCCGCACTCACGCTTTGTTCGCCACCAGCGCCATATTCGCAGTCGGCCTGCTCGCGGTCCTGCTCGCAACGCTCACGCAGTCGACGCTCGCCGCTACCACGGTCTTGGCCGGCGTCGCGATCCTGATCGCGATCGCTGAGTGTGGCCAGTTCATCGTGCTCGGCCCGCTAGTCGCGGAAATCGCGCCGCCGCATCTGCTCGGCCGCTACATGTCGCTCTACCAGCTCAGCTTCGTGGTCGGCGTGGCTCTCGGCCCCGCGGTCGGCGGCGTGCTGCTCGGAACAACGCCCGACGCCATCTGGTGGGGCGGCGCCGCTGCTCTAGCAGTGACGGGTGCCGGCTTCCTTCAACTCGGAAACCGGATACCCGACCCCCTCTTGCCGACGAAATCCCCGCCGCTGGCCGCGTCAGAGGCCACCTGATGCGCCGAGGCATGGCGGGGGCGGGGATCCTCTGACCGGGCGCCATCGCAGTGACACAGCGCGGCGAAGCCGATGTCAAGGCCGCGATGCGCGCGCAGCGCTGGGCAAACGTACTCAGGCGCTGCCAATCAGGCGACAGAGGCCTGGGTTGCGCGAGCGCGATTACGCCCGAACTCGCGGTGGCAAGCCTCGCAACGCGCCGAGGTATGCACCGGGGTCTGCACGCGAGGCGCTTTCGGGGCATGCCTGTCACAAATGACCCGCTCAGCTAAGCCAAAACGGTCGCACTTTGTGACTCAGAAAGGCATACGGGATTCGAACCCGTGTCCGGCGAGGAGGCAGTCCCGGAGCCGCTTCGCAGGAAACTCGCTGAGCTAAGGGCGCGAAACTCTGAGCGAGCTGGCGATGGAACGCCAGTGAGCTCCTTCTTAAGAAGGCGGGCGAGTACGAGGTTCTCGCTGCTTCGTACTCGGAGCGAGCCGCGTTCGATCCGGAGAACGGTCGCGCGGCGGTTGGATTCACTCTCGCTGCGCTGGTGCTGCGCGAGCTCGCTGACGTCTTGGAAGAAGCCGCGTGAGCTCGTCGCGGGTCGTCGGTTCCGGTTGGCATGACACGTACCTGCGGTGGGACATTTCAACGCCTGAGGCTGTCGTCGGTCGGCTCGAGGGATTGCCCGCGCGAGGTCCGTCGCTGTCTGCGCACGGAAGGCGGCTCTACGCGGAGAGCGATCGCTTCGGTCGCTGGAACCATCTTCTCGGTCCGCGTCACGTCCTCGTGAGCTGGACCGTCCACACTCCGAATTATGGCGTGATCCGTCGTCTCGAGCTCCAGGCGCATCGCGGCGATGAGGGCGAAGACGACCTCTGCCCGCCGACTGAGTTCGAGGCGCGGTGGCTCGGCGTGCAACAGCGAATGGCGATGGTGGGTGTCCTCCCGGTCACTGAGCCGCGGTACGTTCGCGTCGATCCCGCCGTCGACGTCGTGTTCGATGATCCGAACGACGGGTGGAAGGTGCTCGAAGTGCTGCGGAACGCGCGGTGGCCGCGCGGCTGGTACGCGACTTACGAGGGACCGCCTCCGCACACGACGGTTGCGATCAAGTCGCGGAAGAAGATCGTTGGACGTGCTTACTGCCGAAACTCGAAGCTAAGAAACGGTCGGCCACGGTGGGGCAAGTTGCGGTTTGAGGCCCAACAGACGTTCGAGTGGGCGACGGCGCGTCCGGTCGCGGAGCTCGCGAACCCGGTTGCTCCTGGGATGTTCTGGAGCTCCGTGTTCGGCGCTGGCACGCCGTCCGGCAGAGTGACGCGCATGGCGAAGGAGGTTGAGGCGATGAAGCTGATCGAGCGCGTGCAACTGGGCGAGCTCGGGTACGCGCAGTACGAACGAATGACAGCGTTCCTGACCGCTGAAAGGCTCGGGCTTGCTGACAAGGTCTACGCGGCAGGGACACGTCGCTCTCGTCAGCGGGAGGCTCGCGAGCTCGGCCTGGCTCCCGCTGACGCTGACCTCGTCGAGCTCGACGAATCATTGGACGAGCTCCTGGCGGTGCCTCGTTCTACGTGGGCTGCCTGACGCGGTTCCGCCGGCCGCCGACGTGCCGCGAGAGCGGCACCCGGCCGCCGGCGGTTCTCGGCAGGACTGCACGGTGACAAGGTTCGACTGCATCGCCCAGTCTTTGCCGCTCTTACGAGCTCGACCTGGGCGGGGGACGCCTGAGGAGGCACGGCTATCCGCTGGCGACGCGGTGGTTCCAGGGGGTCTTGTAACACCCCCTGGACGTCAAGATCCTGACGGTGTCCTCGGTACGCCGGGTGAGACCGCACTTGGCTGGGCGAGCGTTCCGGAGTGACCCTTGACGGGCAATCAGTGAATCGTGAGCTTCACGGACAAGCTAGCGCGGTTCCTCAACGCGCTTGAGCCGCCGGGGCGAAAGCTTACGCCTGAACAGCAAGCGCGCCTTGATCGATCATGGGCGCACCTAGGCGCTGGGATGGGCGGAGGGTAGAACCCACGCCAGCGTTCGCGTCGTCAGTCGAAGTGAGCCTCGCTTGCGCGAGTGCTCCCGTATGAGGCCCGAGGCTACGTCGTCTCGCGGGGGTGTCGCGCTCGCCAGACGGGCCAACCGACTAACCGTCCAACAATGGCAGAAGAGGAAAAATCGCTCGAACATCACACCGAGGAGAAGACCGTGAATGGCTGCGCGCCCGTCCGGTGTGGTGAACGGGCGCGCCGGCGTGGGTTGCCTGGTCAGTGGCCGGGGGGCGGGCCTGGGGGGCCGAGGATCTCGAACCCGTTTCGCTTGGCGATCGGGGCGAGCCGCGCCATGTCCGGGTGGCCCTCCATGGGCGGGGGCAGGACGCGCTCGGGGGCGGGCTCGCCGACTTCCCGCTGGAATCCCTCGAACTGCATCGGCGCGAAGCCGACCAGCGCCCTCGCGCCGCCTGCCTCGGCGTAGAAGGTGTGCGGCACGCCCTTGGGGCCAAAGCCGAACGAGCCGGCGGTCAGGGAGAGGCGGGTGTCGGCGACCCAGAAGGTGATCTCGCCCTCGAGGACGTAGAACCATTCGTCCTCCTCGGGATGGACGTGCCAGGGCGAGCCGACGCCTTCGGGCACCACGATCTCGGCCAGGCCGTATGCCCCGCCGGTGTCCTCGCGGCCGATCTTGATCGTCTGCAGCATCCCGAGCAGCCAGAACGCTTCACCCTCGTTCTCGTCCAGCGCGTACCCGGTCTGTGCGCGCTCCGGAGCGATGGTGGCCATATGGGCTCCCTTCCCCGCCGTTGATATGATCTGCGACTGTCTAACTAGCAACAGTTGCAGAGAGGACAATTGCACATGGGATCAGATCTGTCAAGTCCCTCGCCGGAGCGGCTCCACTGCTGGCGCCTCTACATCGAGAGCGCGCTAGCACTCATCGACGTACTCGACACCGAGCTCGAGCAGGCCGCTGGGATCTCCCAGCGCTGGTACGACGTTCTCGTCCACCTCGAAGAGTCGCCCGAGGGCATCCCAATGAACGAACTCGCCGAGCGGATCCTCTACAGCAAGAGCGGCTTCACCCGAGTCGTCGACCGCATGGAAGACGGAGGACTCGTCCGCCGTGACCGCCCCGAACACGACCGACGCACGATCCCCATCGTCCTCACCGACAAAGGCACCCAGACGCTGGAGCGCGCCCGCCGCCACCACCGAGACGGAATCCAACGACACTTCTCCCAACACCTCACCAACGCCGACATCAAGGCCCTCACCCGCGCACTCGAAAAGATCAGCACCAACGCACGACCACTCCGCCCCGGCCGCATCCACGGCTAAGACTTGCTGTGAAGGAAGCGAGTGCATATCACGCCTCGAGCCGACGTCACTGCGGGCGGGCCAAAACAGCGTGGGAGAAGGCCGCCGGCTCGCGTACAGGCGACAAAGGTCTCGCCTGGGTCAGTGTTCTGCAATGACCCCTGAAGGGGAGTGAGCGGGCCCGATACGGCTGAGCTCGATTAGCTGGGGGCCGTTTCCTTCTCTTCGAGCAGCGATCTGAGGTAGTCCTCCAGCTTGTCGTAGCCGCCTTCCTGGCCGTCGAACTTGGTCATGTGGTCGCGGCCCGCCTTGTCGCGGAACGCCAGCGTGATGGTCAGCGTGGTCACGCCGTCGGCTTGGTGCAGCTCGGTGGTCTCGACGGCGTCCGCGTTCGGCCACCCTTCGAACAGCCAGGTTGCGACCGTGCGGATCGGCGGCTCGACCTCCAGGTACGTCCCACGAAACGAGCACTCAGTACCATCGGGCGTGATCGTGATGATGTGATAGTCGCCGCCGACGCGCAGGTCGACCGAGCACTCCGTCACCTGGTCGTCCCATGGAGCGAACCAGTGGCGGAGATGCTCCGGCTTCGTCAGCACGTCGAAGACGAGCTCGAGAGGTGCGTCGAACGCACGCGTGGTGACGATCTCGAGCTCGCTCGGAAACTCGATGACTGACGATCGGTGCCGATGAGGCATCACTAGGGCTCTCCTTGCTGTTGGAGTTCCTTGAGATAGGTGTCCATGCGATCCAGGCGCTCGTTCCACGCTTGCTCGTACTTGGCCAACCAGTCGTGAAACGGCTGCAGGCGCGAGGGCTCGAGGCGGTAGAGCCGCCGGCGTCCTTCCGCCCGTGAGCTGACGAGCCCGACCTCGCCGAGTACCCGGAGGTGCTTGGAGACCTGAGGCTGCGACATCGAGAGGTCGTCCACAATCGCCCCCACCGCCTTCTCCCCTCCGATCAGAGCGTCGAGGATGGTGCGGCGGTGGGCATCGCCGATAGCGTTGAAGACGTCCGATGTCGTGGCGGCGCGGGCCAAGTCTCGATCATATTCCGAAATAAGCATATGTCAAGCCGGACGGTCAGGACGCAGCTGAGATGGCTGCGCTGAAGGGCTGACATGCGCGAGCATCCTTATGCTCGACTTGACACCTCTACGTCTGTATGACAGACTCGCTACGTGGCTCGCGCTGATAAGACCGTCGTTCTGAACGTCCGCGTCTCGGAGAATCAGGCGAAGTGGCTGCGGAAGGTCGCGGAGGAGCAGCACTCAGGCAACCTCAGCGAGGCAGTCCGACAGGCTCTGACGGACTCGTGGGTCCTGCGTCGTGTCCGTGAGGAATACGCGCAGCTGCAAGACGAGATGGGCTTCCAGTTCCCGCGTCACATCGATGACAAGACGACTAGGGCGATCGAGATGTTCCTCGGCCCGTGGTCGAAGAGCCTGACGATGACGTGGGACGATGATGAGGCGAAGTGGGTCTGACCTTAGTAGCGCGGTCGATCTCTACCTCGGGGAGCTCGCGCGCCGTGGTCGGACGATCGATACTCAGAGGACGTACCAGCGGCATCTGTTCGCGTTCATTGATTCGGTCGGGGAGACGCCGCTCGATGCGATCGACAAGAACGACTGCGGCGCTTTCTCGATCGCTGGCGCGGATCGGCTGCAAACACCCAGAACATTCCGATCAGCGCCATGCGAGGGTTGTTCGAGTTCCTGATCGATGAGGGCGAGATAACGGCTAGCCCTATGGCGAGAATCCCGCGAAGGCCGCGAAAGCGTGCGGAGGACCTGGCGGTCGTCACGGTCTCGGCCGACGACGTAGAGCGCATGTTCGATTGCTGCGAGGACTGGCAGGAGGTTCTTTGCCTCTCGGTGCTCGCGTACTCCGGAGCTCGTCGTCGTGCGGTGTCTCAACTTCGGTGGCGCGACGTCGATCTGTCGAAGGCGACCGTGCGGTTCTACGAAAAGGGCGGCAAGGTTGCGGTCAAACCGATCCCCGACGAGCTCCTGGCGATCCTGCGCGCGGCCGCGCAAAGCGGCGAGGTCGAGACTGCGGAGGACGCCTACGTCGTTCCGAACCGGCGCAAGGCGAGTGTGCGGCGCGTGGAGCGGAGCGACAAGGTGATCTGGGAAACGGTCAAGCGCGTGGCTCGACGTGCCGGTGTGCATGCGCACGTTCACGCGATCCGGGCTGCGTTCGCTGTTCGCTTCCTGGAAACGCATCCGGGCGATCTGGAGGCGCTGCAGCCGCTCATGGGGCACAACCGTTTGGAGACGACGGCGGTCTACCTACGACGGCTGAATCGGGTGAAGGCGATGGTGCGCGTGCGGGATCTCTCCTGGCGCTCCGTGTTTCCTCCGGAAGCTGTAGAGGCGCATACGGGATTCGAACCCGTGCCGCCGCCGTGAGAGGGCGGTGTCCTAGGCCACTAGACGAATGCGCCCGGCGGCGGGCATTGTAGCCACCGCGCGCGACCGGTCTACGCGGTGAGCTCGGAGACGAGCGGGCCCGTGTCGAGCGGCTCGAACCCGAGGCGGCCGGCGATCTCCTCGCTCGACGGGCGCGTGCCCTCGAAGAAGAGCGCGCGCAGGCGGTCGCCGGTCTCGGCGTTCCGCCACCAGTCCTCGCCGAGCTCGCGCCGCAGGAACGCGCGGAGCTGCGCCGAGCGGATCCACGCGCGCAGGTAGTCCGCCGAGTAGAAGCCGGCATCCATGTCCGACAGATAGCCGTCCTCGCGGTAGCGGAGGCCGACGGCGCTCGTGAGCCGGTCCGCATACCCGTCCGGCTTCGCGCCGACGTCGTTGTACCGGGACCAGAAGTCGAGCTCGTACTGCAGCTTCGCCACGTAGCGGCGGAAGAGCAGCGTCTCGAAGAAGTGCGTCGCCTCCGCGTTCCCCGCGGCCACTTCGTCGCTCAACCCGAAATACGCGGCGTGCCACGCGGGCTCGCGCGTGATCGCCTCGAGGATGTACGAGTAGATCTCCGTCAGCGCATGGTCGCGGGCGAGCCGGCGGAACGCGTACGGCAGCGACGGGTCGCACCCGGCGAAGTGCAGTGCGTGACCGGCCTCGTGGAGGAACGCCTGGTAGTCGTGCAGGCCGCCCTGCGCGCGAGTGATCAGGTGCACGACCTTCGGCGGGTCGGAGGCGATCACGCACGCCCGCGGCGACTTCTGCGGGCGGTCGTCGAGGTCGAGGCGGATGTTCTCGTCGTTCTCCATGTCGAAGCCGAGGTTGCGCAGCGTGTCCATGCAGATCTCGACGCTCCGTTCCTTCGTGTACGTCGACTGGAGCGGCGAGAGGCGACGCATGTACCCGCTGTGGAACGACGCCGGGACGTCGTCGCGATCGGTTCCGAGGAGCCGGTCGAACCACCGACGGCGCAGCTCGGCCCAGCGCTCGTCGACGGCGGCGCTCGCCGCGGCGAGCGTCTGCTCGAGCTCGCGCAGCGACACCTGCTTCTCCTCCTCGTTGCGCGCGACGTTCTCGCGCTCCCCGGTCAGCTCCGCCTCGAGCGCCTCGCCCTTGGCCTGCAGCTCCGCGCGTGCCTCGTTGAACGTCGCCGACACGTCCGCCTGCAACGCGCCGAGCTCCGCGCGGTCGGCGTACGAGTCGAGCACGGCGAGCTTCGCCTGCGCACTCCGCAGCGGCATCTCCTCGCCCTTCCACGTGACGCGCGCGGCGAGGACCTTGTTCTGGAACTCGTCCTCTGCCTCGGCGAGCTCAGCGGCGGCGAGACCTCCTTCGCACGTCTTGCGGAGGCGGTAGAGCCGCTCGCGCTCGTCGCCGTCCGGGGCCTGCTCCTCGCACTCGCGGAGGGAGGCGAGCTGCGCGCGCGAGAAGAGGTCGTCGTACCGGGCGACGATCGCCGCCTGCTCCGAAGTCTCCTTCTCCCCCACGCGGACCGCGCGGCCTTCCTCGGAACGCTCGTAGAGGTATTTCTGCAGCCGCTCCTCGTACTCGGCCGGGCTCCGCACTGTCTCGGTGAGGCTCATCGTGGTAAATCTACAACGGGCTATGATCGAGCGGCCAGTGAGGCAGACGCTGAGCACCGGGTCGCCGCGTATCTACGCGGCAGCGATGGGTGGACTCTGGATCGACCTGGAGCTGACGCTGGCCAGGCTCGACGCGCTGGCGGCTGATCAGGACCGGCTGCTCGAGGATCGCAATTGTCTTCCCGGGCTTCAGTACGACCTGCATCGCGCCGCGGAGCTCGTCAGCGGCCTCACGCCTCCGGCCGGCGCGGCGGCGGTGCACGACGAGGTCGCTCAGGCGCTCGCGGAGGCGCGCGAGCTGACGGCCGAGGTGGCCGAAGCGCTTGCGTGCGGCGGCGCGGAGGCTGCGGCTCCGCTCGTGTGGGAATGGCGCGGCGTCCTCTTCCGCGTGCGCTTCGCACGCCGCAGGCTCGAGCGGCCGCGGCTCCAGCCCGCACCCGTGTCGCAGCCCGCGGCCGTCGGAACGACTGCCCAGCAGATCGTCGCGGCGAGCGCGGTCACGATCGGCTCGGTACTGGTGCTCGTCGCGGCGCTGCTCGGCCTCTGGCTGCTCGTCGCGCTGACGCTGACGGGCACGGTCGCGGGCTCGATCCTGCTCCGCCCGTAACGATCGCACCGGTCTTCGCGTTTACAACAAGTAACCCGGACCGAGAGAGGTGAGCACCGCGGCTTCCGAGCGTAAGAAACCAAGGCGCGTGTTGCCGCCAACACCCTCCGCCTCGTTCCGCAGGCGGGCATGGCTGCAATTCCAGCGTGCGCTCGACCCCCTCGCGCCGCCTAGGCCTCTGCGTCCCCCGCCGCGCGGTTCAGACGCCTGAGGGACTCCTCGCGGCCGAGGAGCTCGAGGCTCTCGAACAGGCCGGGCGAGACCTTCGAGCCGGTCACGGCCATGCGGATCGGCGTGAAGGCCTGGCCCGGCTTCATGCCGAGCTCCTCCGCGAGAGCGCGAAGCGCCGCTTCGATCGAGGCGACCTCCCACGTCTCGAGCCTTGCCAGGACGTCGCGTGCGCGTGAGATGACGGCCGGGTCGAGCACCGACGGGTCTTCCGGCTCGACGTCGTCGCGGAAGTAGAAGTTCGCCCAGCGCGGGAACTCGCCGAGGCGCGTGAGCTTCTCCTGCACGAGCGGCGCGATCCGGCGCACCTTCTCCGCGTCCCAGCCCGGGCCCAGGTATTCGACGAGGGCGTCCGCGTACTCCTCGGGCGAGAGCGCGCGGAGGTAGACGCCGTTCATCCAGTCGAGCTTCTTGTAGTCGAACGCCGCGGGGCTCGACAGGACACGATCGAACGAGAAGCGCTCGATCAGCTCGTCGCGCGACATGATCGTCGTCCTGTCGTCGTAGCTCCAGCCGAGCAGCGCGAGGAAGTTCATCAGCGCGGGCGCGTAGTAGCCCATGTCGTGGAACTCGTCGAGCGACTGCGCGCCGTGCCGCTTGGACAGCTTCTTGCCGTCGTCGCCGGCGACGTCGGGCATGTGCCCGTACAGCGGTGGCTCGGCGCCGAGCGCGCACAGGATGTTGATTTGCTTCGGCGTGTTCGAGATGTGGTCGCGGCCGCGGATGACGTGCGTGATGCCGTCGAGCCAGTCCTCGACCGGCGACGCGAAGTTGTAGGTCGGGCGGCCGTCCGAGCGAACGATCACGAGGTCGTCGAGCACCTCGTTCGGCACCTCGACGTCGCCGAGGACGAGGTCTTCGTACGCCGTCGTCCCGTCGTCGGGCATGCGAAAGCGGATCGCGCCCTCGTCCTCGTACGCGTGGCCGGACTCGACGAGGCGCTGCGCCTCTTCCTGGCAGCGGTGCATGCGGTCGAGCTGGAAGCTGAGCGCGTCCCAGTCGAGGCCGAGCCACGTGAGCGAGCGCTGGATCTGCTCGGTCGCGCCCTCGACCTCGCGGTTCATGTCGGTGTTCTCGATCCGCAGGAAGCACTCGCCGCCCTGCTGGCGCGCGAACAGCCAGTTGAAGATGAACGTACGCGCGGTGCCGACGTGGAGAAAGCCGGTCGGCGACGGCGCCATGCGAACCCTCACGGACATGCGGGCATTGTCCCAGGGACTGTCCCCGGGACAGCGCCGATAACGTCACAGGGTGTTCTTCGGCGGTCACATCTCCGCGTCCGGCGGCATCCACACGACGCTCGATCGCGCCGAGGCGATGCGCGCCGACGCGGTGCAGCTGTTCACGCAGAGCCCGCGCATGTGGCGGCCGACGAACCACGATCCCGCCAACTTCGAGACGTTCAAGCGGCGCAGGCAGGAGCTCGGCATCGCGGAGGGCGGCGTGCTCGCGCACGCGCTCTATCTCGTCAACCTCGCCGCGACGGACAGGGAGATCCGCAAGAAGTCCGGCGCCGCGTTGCAGAACACGATGGAGGTCGCCTGCGCGATCGACGCGGACGGCGTCGTGTTCCACGTCGGCTCGCACCTCGGCGCCGGGCTCAAGGCGGGCATGAAGCGCTGCGTGCCCGCGATCAAGAAGGCGCTCGAGCTCTGCAGCGACACGACATGGCTGCTGATGGAGGACTCGGCCGGCGCCGGCGGCACGATCGGACGCTCGGTCGACGAGCTCGCGCAGCTCTTCGACGCGTGCGACGGACACGAGCGCCTCGGCGTCTGCCTCGACACGTGTCACCTGTTCGTCTCCGGCGTCGACATCACGAAGCGCGACGTCGTCGACGAGCTGCTCGAGGAGCTCGACGAGACGATCGGCCTCGACCGCCTGCGCGCGCTGCACGTCAACGACGCGCGGGACCCGCTCGGCTCGAACCGCGACCGCCACGCGAACATTGGCGAGGGCGTGATCGGCAGCAAGCTCGGCGTGTTCCTCTCGCATCCGAAGCTCCAGGGGCTCCCCGCGTTCCTCGAGGTGCCCGGCGCGGAAGACCACGGCCCCGACGCGCAGCAACTCAGGAAGGTCCGCAGCCTCCACAAGCGCTGGTGCAGAACTACCGCTGGCTGATCCTGGCCGCGGGGACGCTCGCGTCGACGAGCCTGTCCGCGGTGCAGATCGGCATCAGCGCGATCGCGCCCGCGATCCGCTCGGACTACGGCCTGAGCCTCGCGCAGATGGGCGTCGTCCTGGCGGCGACGAACATCGGCATGACGCTGACGCTCCTTCCCTGGGGCATCGTGAGCGACCGCATCGGAGAGCGGCTGTCGATCGTGATCGGCCTCACCGGCGCCGCGTTCGCGCTCGCGACCGCAGCCGAGACCACCGGCTTCGCGTCGCTCATCGGCGCGCTCGCCGCGGCCGGTGCACTCGGCGCTGCCGTGAACTCTGCGAGCGGGCGCGCGGTCATGCACTGGTTCGCGCCGACGGAACGTGGGCTCGCGCTCGGGATCCGCCAGGCGGCGATCCCGCTTGGCGGCTTCGCGGGCGCGATCGCGTTGCCCGCACTCGTCTCGGCCGGCGGCGTACACGCGGCGTTCGTCGCGCTTGCCGCGAACGCGATCCTCTGGGCGGTGCTCGCGGGCGTCGTGCTGCGCGAGCGTCACGTCGACGAGGACATCGCGGGCGAGTTCGTGAGCCCGCTGCGAGACCTGCGGATGTGGCTGCTCTGCTCGGCGAGCGCGTTCGTGCTCGCGGGACAGCTCGCGATCATGGCGTTCGTCGTGCTGTTCCTGCACGACGCGCGAGGCTTCTCGACATCGCACGCCGCGCTCGTGCTCGCCGCGGTGCAGGTCGGCGGCGCGGCGATGCGGATCGCGGTCGGGCGCCGCTCGGATCGCGAAGGCCGGCGCGTGCCGTTGTTCATCCGCCTCGGCACCGTGCTCGCGGTCGCGCTCGCCGCCGCGGCCGCGCTCGTCGAGGGACCGATCTTCGTGCTCGTGCCGCTGCTCGTCGTCGCGGGCGTCTTCGGGATGAGCTGGAACGGCCTCTCGTTCACCGCAGCGGCGGAAGCCGCGGGCCCTCGGCGCAGCGGCGCGGCGATCGGCTTTCAGCAGACGGTGCTCGGCTTCGGCGGGATCGTCATCCCGATCGCGTTCGCGGCCGTCGTCGCGGGCGCGTCGTGGCGCGTCGCGTTCTTCGCCGCGGCAGCTACTGCCGCAGTCGGAGCCGCGGCGCTACGGCCGCTCGTCGACCTGTAATCGCGCGAAGACCTTGAAGGTCGGCGTGCCGACGGGCAGCTCGTTGAACTCGGGATTGACGCACCCGAGGTCGTCGAGGCGTGACTCGTAGCAGGCGTCGACACTCGTCGTGCACATCGGCAACGGATGACGCATCGCCTTGACGGCGCCGAAGCCGCTGCGCGTTCGCTCCGCTGCGGCGAGCAGGTCCACGTCGATCTCGACGTCGAACACGTTCTGCATGCAGCCGACGTAGCGGTGTCCGAACTCCTCGATCGCGTAGAGGAACGGGCACGCCTTCTCGACGCACGCGGCCGGGTAGACGACCTTGTCGCAGTGCACCTCGCACCGCCGGCACTCGACCTCGTCCTGGGGCCGAAGCGGCAGCTCCGAGATGTGCACGCGTGTCTCCATGTGGCGAATTGTGGTTACCCGGTCCGACGCTCTGCAACCTTGACTATCGGTACGACAGCTGGTAACGCCGGGTGGTACCGCCGCGCGATTAGTCTTGCCGCGTGGCGCGAAAGCTCCTCTGGGGATCGCTCGTGCTCGCGCCCGTCACGTTCGCCGCGCGATACGTCCTGCACGCCGACGAGACGGTGCTCTTCGCCCTCGCAGCCGCGGCGCTGATCCCCCTCGCGTGGCTGATCGGAGAAGCGACCGAGCACGCGGCCGAGCACACGGGGCCGGGCATCGGCGGCTTCCTGAACGCGAGCTTCGGCAACGCGCCGGAGCTGATCATCGCGCTCTTCGCGATCAGCAGCGGACTGCCGAACGTCGTGCGCGGCTCGCTCGCGGGAAGCGTCGTCTCGAACATCCTGCTCGTGCTCGGGCTCGCGATGCTGATCGGGCCGGACCACTCACGTCTCGACCGGCGTTCGCTCGTCCTGCAGCTCTCACTCGTGGTCTTCGCGGTGCTGCTCTTCTTCGTGCCCTCGGTGCCCGGCTTTCACGGCGACCCGGAACGGCACCTGCTCGTGCTGCTTGACGCTGCCCGTTGCGATCGTCCTGCTCGGCGTCTACGTCGGAGTGACGTTCTGGAACCTGCGGCAGCATCACGCCGCGGACAGGGAAGAAGCGGACGAGCACGCGTGGAGCTTGCGGCGCTCGCTCGTCGCGCTCGGCGCGGCGACCGCCGTCACGGCGCTGATCAGCGAGATCCTCGTCCATTCGCTCGACGCGTTCGCGAACTCGGTCGGCCTGTCGGAGTTCTTCATCTCGTTCGTGATCGTCGCGATCGTCGGCAACGCGGCGGAGCACGGCGGCGCGGTCGTGATCGCGCACCGCGGGAACCTGACGCTCGCGTCCGAGATCGCGATCTCGTCGAGCGCGCAGGTCGCGCTCTTCGTCGTCCCGGCCGTCGCGCTCCTTTCGTTCCTCGTCGGCCCCGCGCTCCCGCTCAGCTTCCGGCCGATCGAGCTGATCGCCATGGGCGGGGCCGCCGCGGGAGTGGCGTTCGCGGTGCGCGACGGGCTGTCGCGCAAATGGGAGGGCGGGCTGCTGATCGCCATCTACGGCGGCGTCGCGGTAGCAGCTTTTCTGGCCGGAGATCGTTAGGTAGCCTGGCCAGCGTGACCGAGGTCGCCGTCCAGCCGGCCACTCAAACCGTTGTTTCCGCGCGCGATGTCACGCGCCGCTACGGCGAGGGCGACACCGCCGTCGACGCGCTGCGCGGCATCGACCTCGACATCGAGCGCGGCAAGCTGACGGCCGTGATGGGGCCCTCTGGCTCGGGCAAGTCGACGCTCATGCACATCCTCGCGGGACTCGACAAGCCGACCTCCGGCGAGGTCGAGATCGACGGCACGAACATCACGAAGCTGGGTGACGCGGACCTGACGAAGCTTCGCCGGCAGCACATCGGCTTCGTCTTCCAGTTCTTCAACCTGCTGCCCATGCTGAACGCCGAGGAGAACGTTCTCCTGCCGCTGTCGATCGCAGGAACGAAGCCGGACAAGGACTTCTACGAAGGACTGCTCGAGGCGATCGGCCTCGCCGATCGGCGCAAGCATCGCCCGAGCGAGCTCTCCGGAGGGCAGCAGCAGCGTGTCGCGATCGCTCGCGCACTCGTCTCGCGGCCGACCGTCGTCTTCGCCGACGAGCCGACGGGCAACCTCGACACCAACACCGGCGGCGAGATCCTCGAACTGCTGCGCCACTCGGTGGAGGAATACGGGCAGACGATCGTGATCGTCACGCACGAGGCTCGCGCCGCGTCGTACGCGGACCGCATTCTCTTCCTCGCCGACGGCCTGATCGTGCGCGACCTCGGCCGCACGAGCGCCGGCGAGGTGTTGCACGTGATGGACGAGCTCAACCTCGGGTGACCAAGTTCGCACTGAAAGGCCTGCTCGGCCGCAAGCTGCGCACCGCCCTCACCTGCATCGCGATCGTGCTCGGCGTCGCGATGGTGACGGGGACGTACATCCTCACGGACTCGATCAAGGGCGCCTTCGGCGGCATCTTCACCGAGATCTACAGCGGCACCGACGCCACGATCACGGGCAAGTCGGCGTTCACCCTGAGCAACAACGACAACACGACGGCGCCGCCGTTCGACGAGTCGCTGCTCGACAAGGTGCGCGCGCTACCGGATGTCGCGGACGCCGTGGGCGGCGTCGGCGGCGAGGCGCACCTGATCGGGCGCAACGGCAAGGTGATCGTCTTCGGCGGCGCGCCGAACCTCGGCTTCAGCGTCGATCCCGCCAGGCCCGCGTTCAACACCCTCACGCTCATCAACGGCTCGTGGCCGTTCGCGAACGAGGTCGTGATCGACCAGTCGACGGCGAAGAAGAAAGATCTCAAGGTCGGTCAGACGATCGGCGTGCAGGCGAACGGCCCCGTGCAGCAGATGCGCATCTCGGGACTCGTGAAGTTCGGCGGCGCCGCGAGCCTCGGCGGGGCGACACTGGCCGGCTTCAACCTCGAGACCGGGCAGAGGCTCTTCCAGAAGCCGGGGAAGCTCGACCAGATCCGCGCCAAGGCGAAGCCGGGCATCAAGCCGCAGCAGCTCGCAAGTGAGATCCAGCAGATCCTGCCGCCGACGACGCAGGTGCGGACGAGCGATGCGCAGGCCCGGGAGGACGCCAAGGACACGGAGAGCTTCCTCAACTTCCTCCAGGACTTCCTGCTGGCATTCGGCGGGATTGCGCTGTTCGTCGGGAGCTTCGTGATCGCGAACTCGCTATCGATCACGATCGCGCAGCGCACACGCGAGCTGGCGACCTTGCGCACGCTCGGCGCCTCGCGCCGGCAGGTGCTGCGCTCGATCATCCTCGAGTCACTCGTGATCGGGGTGCTCTCCTCGATCGTCGGAATCCTGGTCGGTCTCGCGCTCGGAACGGGACTGTTCAAGCTGTTCGACGCGGTCGGCTTCACGCTGCCGAACAACGGGCTCGTGCTGCACACGCGCACGATCGTCGTCGCGATGCTCGTCGGCGTCCTCGTGACGCTCGTCGCGAGCCTGCGCCCCGCCTTCCGCTCGACGCGCGTGCCGCCGATCGCGGCCGTGCGGGAAGGCGCAACGCTGCCGCCGGGGCGGTTCGCCCGATTCCGCCTGCCGGCCGCGATCGTGCTGACGCTCCTCGGCTTCGCGGCGCTCGCCTACGGCCTCTTCGGGAAGGACCTCGGGACGACGAAGATCCTGCTCTACATGGGCCTCGGCACGCTGCTGATCTTCTTCGGCACGGCGCTGTTGTCCTCGCGCTTCGCGCGGCCGCTCGCACACGTGCTCGGCTGGCCCGCGACGAAGATCGGCGGCGCGGCCGGGGCGCTCGCGCGCGACAACGCCCAGCGCAACCCGCAGCGAACTGCGTCGACGGCGTCGGCCCTCATGATCGGTCTCGCGCTCGTGACGGTCGTGGCCGTGATTGCCGCCGGCATCACGAAGAGCTTCAAGGGCGCCGTCGACGATCTCTGGACGAGCGGCTATGCGGTCACCGCGGTGAACAACTTCTCACCGATTCCGATCGCCGCCGGCGACGCTGCCGGGAAGACCCCCGGCGTGGTGGCGATCGCGAACGTCCGCGGCGGCGACGCGGCGGTTCTCGGACATGTGATCCAGGCGACCGCCGTCAACCCGGAGTCCGTCGGGATCTTCAACCTCAAGTGGACGCACGGCTCGGAGCAGGTCCTCGCCGACCTCGGCGCGCACGGCGCGTTCGTCGACAACGACTATGCGAAGAAGCACAACCTCCAGGTCGGCTCGCCGCTGACGCTGACGTCGCCGAACGGATCCCGGCTTCCGCTCGAGGTGCACGGCATCTTCGACCCGCCCACCGGCGGCTCGCCGTTCGGGCCCGTGACGATCTCGACTTCCGCGTGGGACAAGGTCTACGACCAGCCGCAGAACATCTACTCCTTCGTGCAGATGAAGGGCGGCGAGACCGATGCGAACAAGACGGCGCTCGAGCACCAGCTCTCGACGTTCCCGAACGCGAAGGTGCAGACGAAGCAGGAGTTCATCGACAACCAGATCGGCCCGTTGAACGCGATCCTCAACGTGCTCTACGTGCTGCTCGCGCTCTCCGTCGTCGTCAGCCTGTTCGGCATCGTGAACACGCTCATCCTCACGGTGTTCGAGCGAACGCGCGAGCTCGGGATGCTGCGCGCGGTCGGGATGACGCGGCGCCAGGTCCGCCGCATGATCCGCCACGAGAGCGTGATCACAGCGCTCATCGGCGGCGCGCTCGGCATCGCACTCGGCCTCGTGCTCGGCGCGCTCCTCGCGGCGCGTGTCGAGTTCATCGTCTTCACGCTGCCGGTGACCCAGCTGGTCGTGTTCGCGGTCGCGACGATCATCGTCGGGATCGTGGCCGCGATCTTCCCGGCGCGCCGCGCAGCGCGGCTGAACATCCTCCAGGCGCTGCAGTACGAGTAGCGGCTGCGGGCTGCGCTACGTCGCGCCCGTGACCCGGTGCTCGCGGTCGAACGGGTACGTCGCCCAGTACATGCGCGTGACGCGGCCGTCGCCGTCGCGCACGAGCTCGAGCGGCTCGCCGCGCTCGCGGCCGAAGGCCGTGCGGAAGCGGTCGCCCTCGAGCCGCTCGAAGCGCGTCCACGGCACCCACTCCGCGGCGCCGGCCCAACGCGACTCGAGCCTGCCGTCGTGCCAGCGGAAGACGAACTCCGCGCCCTCCGACCACCAGCGGCCGAGCGCGCTCGCGAGGTCGTCGGGCGGCGGCGTCCCGGGCCGCCACGCCTCCGCTTCGGGCGGGCGGCGCTCGCGCGCCTTGTCGACGAGTGCAAGGGTCACCTCCGCCGGGCTCACGCTCGACCCGTTCACGAGCACCGCGCCGCCGAGGCCGCTGTCACGGTCGACGAGCACGTTCGCGAGGTAGCCGGGCATCCCGCCGTCGTGCCCGCAGTAGATGCGGTCTCCGCTGCGCACGAGCATCAGCCCGACGCCCCACGCGAGCGACCAGCGGTACGGGTCGGCCATCGTCTGCACCGACGTCATCAGCTCGAGCGACTCGGGCGAGAGGACGTTCGGATCGGGGGACGCGAGGAACGCCGCCCAGCGGCAGAGGTCGCCGACCGTCGACCAGAGCTGACCGGCTGCGGCGATGCCGCCTGTGCGCTCGACGAGCATCGGCTCGCGCTGCACGACATCGCTGTACGGCTCGACCGAGTACGCCACTGCCGTCGGCTGCTCGGGCGCGAAGCTCGTCCGGGTGAGGCCGAGCGGCTGCAGGATTCGAGCCTCGACGTAGTCCTCGTACGCCGTGCCGCTCAGCTTTGCGATGACCTCTCCGAGGAGGATGAAGGCGAGGTTCGAGTAATGCCAGCGCTCGCCCGGCGCGAGCACCAGCTCGGATTGGGTCAGCGTCGCGAGCAGCTCCTCCGTCGACTTCGGGAACCGGAGCGTCTCCCACACGTTGCCGGGCAGCTCGCGCTGCAGGCCCGAGCCGTGCGAGAGCATGCGGCGGAGCGTGAGGTCACCGCGCGCCGGCACGTCGAGGTGCGCGTCGAGGCGGTCCTCCAGGTCGAGCTTGCCCTCGTCGCGGAGCCGCATGACGGCGACGGCGGTGAACGTCTTCGTGATCGAGCCGATGCGGTACTGGTGCTCGGGCGTTGCCGCCTCGCCGGCCTCCGCGTCGGCGAGACCGACTGCGTCGGCCCAGAGCACCTCGCCGTCGCGGAGGACGGCGCCGGCGATCGAGGGCAGCCGCTTGTCCGTCTGGTACTCGGCGAGAACCGCGCGGAGCTCGGCGGCGAGCTCGTCAGACGCGGGCAAGAGCTCCGAGCGCGCGCGGGATCGCGTCGATCGCGGCGTCGATGTCGTCGTCGTCGACGTCGAGGTGCGTCACCGCGCGAAGCTTCGTCGGCCACACGGTCGTGGAGAGCAGCACGCCCGCCTCCTTCATCCGCGACATCGCCTCCGCGCGCGTGAGTCCGAGCGGCTCGGCGTCCACCTGGACGAAGTTCGTCTCGACCTGCTCGAGATCGACGGGAACGCCGGCCTCGTACAGCGCCTCGCCGAGGCGACGCGCGCGGGCGTGGTCGTCCGCGAGGCGCTCGACGTTGTGCTCGAGCGCGTACACGCCGGCCGCCGCGACGATGCCGGCCTGGCGCATGGCTCCTCCCATCAGGTGCTTGCCGCGGCGCGCCTTCCACGCGAGCTCGGCCGACGTCGCGAGGACGGCGCCGAGCGGGCAGCCGAGGCCCTTCGAGAGGCAGAGCGTGACCGTGTCGAACCTCCGCCCGTACTCGGCGGGCGCGATTGCGGTGGCCGTGGCGGCATTCATCAGTCGCGCGCCGTCGAGGTGCAGCTTCAGGTCGAGCTCCCGAGCGGTCGTCACGACGTCGTCGAGCTCGTCGAGCCGCCAGCAGCGCCCGCCCGAGGAGTTGTGCGTGTTCTCGACGGCGACGAGGCGCGTGCGGGCCATGTGCATCGACGTGCGGTCGCGCATGAGCGCGCGGACGTCGTCGCCGGAGAAGCGGCCCGCGACCGTCCGGATCGACCGCGTGACGAGCCCGCTGTGCACGGCCGGGCCGCCCTGCTCGGAGAGCAGGATGTGCGCGTTCTCCTCCGCGAGCAGCTCGTCGCCCGGCTCGGTGAGGATCCGGCACGCGATCTGGTTCGCCATGCTCGCCGTCGGCAGGTACACGGCTTCCTCCTGGCCGAGGAGCTCCGCGGCACGCCGCTCGAGCTCGAGCACGGTCGGGTCCTCGCGCTTCTGCTCGTCCCCGACCTCGGCGCCCGCCATCGCGGCGCGCATCTCCTGTGACGGCTTCGTCGCGGTATCGGAGCGAAGATCGATCACGCGGAGAATCTACAGCGCGACAATGTGTAACCGATTCGTTACACTTTGCGCGTGCCCGACGGCCGCTGCGCCCTCCGACTCACCCGCCGCTACGACGCGCCGCCGGCGGAGGTCTGGACGGCACTGGCCGACCTCGACCGCTGGCTCGCCCCGCCGAATGGAGTGACCGTACGGCACACCGAGCCGGAGCGACGCCTCGAGCTCGACTGGCGCCCGGACGGCGAGCCGGCATCGGAGGTCGTCGTCGAACTGCGGGCAGACGGCGCCGCGACGGTCGTGGTCGTCGAGCACACGCAGATCGAGGCATCGCACGGCATGGGCTACCTCGCCGCGTGGTCTCGCGCCCTCGACAGGTTCGAGGCGTCGCGGTGAACGCCCTCGCCGCACTCGCGGATCCCACGCGCCGGCGCATCGTCGAGGTGCTCGCCGAAGGCGAGCGGAGCGCCGGCGACCTCGCCGCGCACTTCTCCGGTGCGCGGCCCGGCGTGTCGAGGCACCTGCGCGTCCTGCGCGAGCACGGCCTCGTCCGGTCGCGCGTCGACGGCCGCCGCCGCCTGTACTCGCTCGATCCACGCCCACTCGACGAGCTGGATGCGTGGCTCACGCACTACCGCGCGTTCTGGGAGAACCGTCTCGACGCGCTCGACACCGAGATCCAGCGACGAAGGAGGAGCAGATGACGCAGACGATCTATCCGTACCTGCTGTACCACAGCTGCGAGGACGCGCTCGACTGGCTGTCGCGCGCGTTCGGCTTCGAGGAGACGCTTCGCTACACCGGCGAAGCGGGCTACGTCAACCACGCCGAGATGCATCTCGGCGACGCGAAGATCTTCCTCGGCAACCCGGGCGAGGGCTACCGGAACCCGAAGGAGCAGGGCGGCGAGACGATCGGGCTGTACGTGTACGTCGACGACGTCGACGCGCACTTCGAGCGCGCGAAGGCCGCCGGCGCCGAGATCACCGAGGAGCTCGTCGACCAGGAGTACGGCGACCGCCGCTACACCGCGCTCGACCCCGAAGGTCACAAGTGGTTCTTCGCGACGCAGATCAAGCAGGTCGCGCCGCAGGAATGGGGCGCTACCGTGGCGTGAATGGACGCAGCGCTTCTCGACGACGCACTCGCGGGCGAGCCGGCTTTCCGCGCACGGCAGGTCTGGGAATGGGCCGCCCGCGGCGCCGCGGGCTACGACGAGATGACGAACGTGCCGACGCCGCTGCGCGCGCGCCTTGCCGCGACCGTCCCGTTCTCGACGCTGACACTCGAGCACGAGGCGCACTCACGCGATGGAACGCTGAAGGCGCTGTTCCGCACGCGCGACGGGCACGCCGTCGAGGCGGTGCTCATGCGCTACCGCGACGGGCGCCGTTCCGTCTGCGTCTCGTCGCAGTCCGGCTGTCCGTTGACGTGCACGTTCTGCGCGACCGGGCAGATGCGCTTCGGCCGCAACCTCACGTCCTCGGAGATCCTCGACCAGGTGCTCCACTTCCGCCGCGTCGAGCCGCTCAACCATCTCGTGTTCATGGGCATGGGCGAGCCGATGTTCAATGTCGACGCGGTCGTCGATGCGGCGCGGCGTCTACCCGACATCGGCATCACGAACCGGCGCACGACGGTCTCGACCGTGGGCTGGCTGCCGGGCCTACGCCGGTTCGTCGACGAGGTGGAGGAGCCGATCCGCCTCGCACTCTCGCTCCACGCGCCGAACGACGCGCTGCGCGGCGAGCTGATGCCGGTGAACGACCGCTACCCGCTCGAGGAAGTGCTCGCCGAGTGCCGCCGCTACTTCGAGTTGCGCGGCCGCAAGGTCTTCGTCGAGTACGTGATGCTGGCCGGCGTCAACGACCGCGTCGAGCAGGCGGCCGAGCTCGCCCGGCTGCTCGACCGGAGGATCTTCAAGGTGAACCTGATCCCGTACAACCCGACGGGAGCGTTCGCGGGCTCGAGCCGCGACGCGATCGACGCGTTCGCGGCCGTGCTCCGACGCGACCGCGTACCCGCGACCGTGCGGCTCACGCGCGGTCGCGACATCGCCGCCGCCTGCGGGCAGCTTGCCGCGACGCGCGCGTGAAGCTATTGCGGTAACTGGCGGATCTCGAAGCGGATCGCCGTCCGCCTCGGCTCGTCGCCGGGCTGCGTGAGGTACTCCTCTTCCGGCGGCCCGTCGATCTCGTACCCGCAGTCGCTGATGAAGCGGTGCAGCCGCTTGACCGTCGCGATCTCCGTGTCGCCGAACGGGCCCTCGTGCACGATCTCCGCGGTCAACTGGCCGTACCACGTCTCGAGGACGATCCCGCCGCCGAGGTCGGGCGTGTGGTCGGGAACGGGGAGCGCCCAGCGGGCGACCCACTCCTCCTTCGGCGCCTCGGCCGCGTTCGGCCACCGGGCACATAGATGACCCGACTTGAGCCCGAGCTGCGCGATCGCGCCGTACAGCGCGCCGACTGCGCCGGCGCCGACCTCGTCCGGATCGCCTACCGTCTCGATGACTGCCATTCGCTGCAGCGGCCGATCCACGATCCGGGGAGCCGCCGTCACCACCTGGTGTTCCAGCATTCCGTTCACCTCCTGTGCCGATCGTGCGATGCGCAGGAGCGGGGAGCATCGGAACTGCCCCCGATCGGCGATCAGGGATCGCCCTGACGACAGGATCCGCGATTACAGCGTCGCGAGATCCTCGTCGAGGTGCTCGCGGTCCTCTTCGTCCGCGATCGGAACCTCGGTCGCGAGCTTCTTGTACGCCTCCGCCTCGGGAAGTGCGCCCGCCGTCTTGTACCCGCGCGCCACCGCCTCGTACGCGTAGGCGAGATCCCAGTCGCCGAGCCCGTGCCCCTCGCAGATGTCGAGGCAGCGCCGCGCATGGCGCAGCGCCGCCTCGTGCAGTCCGACGACGGTGTAGACGCGCGACACCTGCCACTCACCGCGGGCGAGGTTCTCCGGCTTGCACTCCGGAGCCTCGCCCCAGTGATACCGCGAGGCGTGCGCCGCGTGAACCATGCGGTCGTCGTCCTCGCGCGTCCCCAGCAGGCGCCACACCTCGTTGAAGAGGTCGACGCCGAGTTGCCGGTGGTCGACCGTCAAGCGCTGTGCGCGAGCGCCGGCGTGCAGCTCGAGCGGCCACGCTTCTCGAGGTACTGCTGGTGGTAGTCCTCGGCCTCGTAGAAGGTCGGCGCGGGCTCGATCAGCGTGACGATCGGCTTGCGGTACCGCGGCTGCTCGCGCTCCTTCGAGCGCTCTGCCGCCTCGCGCTGCTCCTCGTCGTGGAAGAACACCACGGAGCGGTACTGGTCGCCGATGTCCCAACCCTGGCGATTGCGCTGCGTCGGATTGTGCTTGTGCCAGAAGACGTCGAGCAGCTGCTCGTACGACACCCGCTCGGGGTCGTACGTCACCTCGACGACCTCGGCGTGGCCGGTCCTGTGCGAGCACACGTCCTCGTACGTCGGATTGTCGAGCCGACCGCCGGCGTAGCCGACGCGCGTGGCCTCGACGCCTTCGATCTGCCGGAACGCCGCCTCGACGCCCCAGAAGCAGCCGGCGCCGAACGTTGCCTTCTTCGTCACTCTTCCTCCAGTCTCAATGCTGCGGAATTGATGCAGTAGCGAACGCCCGTCGGATGCGGCCCGTCGGGGAACACGTGCCCGAGGTGACCGCCGCATGCGGCGCACATCACTTCGGTCCGCATCATCCCGAAGGTCGTGTCTGTCTCCTCGTCGACCTTGTCCTCGGCCGCCGGCGCGTAGAAGGCCGGCCAGCCACATCCGGAGTCGTACTTCGCTTCTGAGCTGAAGAGCTCGCCGCCGCAACCGGCGCAGTGGTACGTCCCGGAATCGAAGACGTGGTCGTACTCGCCCGTGAACGGGCGTTCGGTGCCCTTCTCGCGGAGCACGTGGTACTGCTCGGGCGTGAGCTCGGCGCGCCACTGCTCCTCTGTTTTCTTGATTTTCTCCATGCCCTACGGTCTCCCCACCGGCTCGATCGTTACGGCCTCGCGCTCGGTCGTCGGGTGCTCCTCGAAGAGGTAGCGGACGACCGGCTGCTTCGCGGCCTTGACCTCGTCGGCCCGGCGAATCGGCCGCGACGTCGGCGCCGCCTTGACGACCTCGGGCTCCTCCGCCGCCTCGCGCGCGATCGCGATCATCGCGTCCGCGAACGCATCGAGGTTCTCCTTCGGCTCGGTCTCCGTCGGCTCGATCATCAACGCCTCGGGGACGATGAGCGGGAAGTAGACCGTCGGCGGATGGAAGCCGTAGTCCATCAGCCGCTTGGCGACGTCCGAAGCCGTGACGCCGTGCTCGCGCTTCAGCGATCGCGCGGAGACCACGAACTCGTGCATGCAGAGGCGGTCGAAGGGGAGGTCGTACGTGTCCTTGAGCCGCGCGAGCAGGTAGTTCGCGTTGAGCACGGCGACCTCGGACATCTCGCGCAGCTGCGGCCCGTAGCGCCGGATGTACGCGTACGAGCGCACGAACACGCCGAACGGACCGCCGAAGCCGCGTACCTTCCCGATCGACTTCGGCCGGTCGTGGTCGAGTTTGAACGCGTCGCCGTCGCGCGCGACGGCGGGCACGGGCAGGAACGGCTCGAGGACGTCGCGCACCGCGATCGGACCGCCGCCGGGGCCGCCGCCGCCGTGCGGCTGCGAGAAGGTCTTGTGCAGGTTGATGTGCACGACGTCGAAACCCATGTCGCCCGGGCGAGAGATGCCGCAGACGGCGTTGAGGTTCGCGCCGTCGTAGTACATGAGCGCGCCCGCCCCGTGGAAGATGCCCTCGATCTCCTCGATGTTCTCGTCGAAGAGGCCGAGCGTCGACGGATTCGTGAGCATCAGCCCGGCGGTGTGCTCGTCGACCTTGCCGCGGAGATCGTCGACGTCGATGTTGCCGCGCGGATCGGTCCTGACGGGCGTGAGCTCGTACCCGGCCATCGTCACGCTCGCGGGGTTCGTGCCGTGCGCCGTGTCCGGGATGACGATCTTGCGCCGCTGCTCGTCCTCTCCGCGGTCCGCGAAGTACGCACGCATGAGCATCAGGCCCGTGATTTCGCCTTGCGAGCCGGCCGCCGGCTGGAGCGACACGGCGGGCAGCCCCGTTACCTCCGCGAGGATCTCCTGGAGCCGCCACATCAGCTCGAGCGCTCCCTGGGCGCCGTCCTCGTCCTGGTGCGGGTGGAGATGCGCGAACCCCGGCAACCCGACGAGCCGCTCGTTGATCCGCGGGTTGTACTTCATCGTGCAAGAGCCGAGCGGATAGAAGCCGGTCTCGATTCCGAAGTTGCGGTTCGAGAGCGCGGTGAAGTGCCGGAGGATCTCCGGCTCGCTCAGCTCCGGCAGGCGAGGCGGCTTCGCGCGGCGCAGCTCTTCCGGCACGTCGGGCCGAGGGAGGTTCTCGTAGCGAGGGACCTCGCCGCCGCGACGCCCTTCCTGCGAGCGCTCGAAGATCAGCTTCACGCGCCGACCTCGTCCAGTACCTCGACGAGTCGGTCGACGTCCGCGGGCGTGCGCTTCTCCGTGACGCAGACGAGCAGCGCGTCGTCGAGCCCTTCGTAGTCGCGCCCGAGCGCGTAGCCGGGATGCACGCCGTGCGCGCGGGCGTCGCGGATCACGTCGCGCGCGCTTCGTCCGATGCGAACCGCGAACTCCTTGAACGTCGCCCGATCGGCGAACACGAGCTCGCGACCCAATCGCTCCTGCGCGTACGCGGCGAGGCTCATGCAGGTCTCCCCCACGTCGCGGATCCCGTGCGGTCCGAGCCACGAGAGCGTCACGAGGCCCTGAAGCGCGAGCAGCGTCTGGTTCGTCGTGATGTTGTGAGTTGCCTTCTCGCGGCGAATGTGCTGCTCGCGGGTCTGCAGCGTCAGAACGTAGGCTCGCTCGCCGTCGACGTCGGTTGTCTCGCCGATGATGCGACCCGGCATGCGGCGGATGAACTCGCTGCGCGCGGCGAGGAAGCCGTAGTGCGGGCCACCGTAGGCGGCGTAGTTGCCCGTGCCCTGGCCCTCGCCGATCGCGATCGCACAGCCGTACGCGCCTGGCGCCTCGAGCACGCCGAGGGACATCGGATCGACGTGAGCGACGGCGAGCGCGCCGGCGTCGCTCGCCGCCGAGGCGAGCTCGGGCGCGGGCTCGAGCACGCCGAAGAAGTTCGGCTGCTGGAAGATCACCGCTGCGGCGTCCTGCGAGGCGGCCGCGAGCTCGTCGGGATCCGTCGCGCCGCCACGGTGCGGTGCCTCGACGACCTCGAGCCCGAAGCCGCGGGCGTACGTCTTCACGACCTGCCGTACCTGCGGGTTCGTCGCCTCGGTCACGACGACCTTCGAGCGGCCCGTGGCGTTTCGCGCGATCAGGCACGCGTCCGCGGCAACGGTCGTCCCGTCGTACCCGGAGGCGTTGGAGACGTCCATCCCCGTGAGCTCGCACATCACGGTCTGGTACTCGAAGATCGCCTGCAAGATGCCCTGGCTCATCTCGGGCTGATACGGCGTGTACGCCGTCAGGAACTCGCCGCGCTGAAGGACTGCGTCGGCGATCGCCGGCACGTAGTGGTCGTAGATCCCCGCGCCGAGAAACGAAAGCTCCTTCGTCGTGTCGACGTTGCGCGCCGCGAGCTCCTCGAGATGCCTCTGCAGCTCGAGCTCGCTGAGCGGCGGCTCGAGCCCGAGTGCGCGATCGAACCGCATCCCGGCCGGGATGTCGCGGAAGAGCTCGTCGACCGAATCGACGCCGATCTCCGCGAGCATCGCCTCGCGGTCGGCGTCAGTGAGCGAGAGGAAGCTCACGCGTCTTCGAGGACCTTCTTGTACGCGGAGACGTCGAGCAGCGAGTCGACCTCCGAGGGGTCGCCGACCCGGATGCGAACGAGCCAGCCCGCGCCGTACGGATCCTCGTTCACCGTTTCCGGCGCGTCGACGACCGCCTGGTTCACCTCGAGCACCTCGCCGGAGAGCGGCGCGATCAGATCCGACACGGCCTTCACCGACTCGACCTCGCCGTACGACTCGTCCTTCGAGATCGTCGAGCCCTCGTCGGGCGCCTCGTAGTGGACGAGCTCACCGAGCGCATCCTGGGCCCACCAGGTGATCCCGAGCGTCGCCTCGCCGTCCTGGATCCGCGCCCAGTCGTGCTCGGCGTGGTACTTGAGGTCGTCGGGATAGGACTCCTGCGCCGCCACTAGGACTGCTCCTCTCGTTTGTAGATCGGTTTCTTCACGACGCGCGCGCCGCGTGATCGACCGCGCACGTCGATCGTCAGCTCGGTCTCCGGATCGGCCTGCCCCGGCGCCACGTAACCCATGCCGATGCCGACGTCGAGCATCGGCGAATGGCTTCCCGACGTGACGATGCCGCCGCCGTCGATCGGCATTCCCTGCCGCGGGATCGCCTTGTCCGTCATCACGAACGCGACGAGCTTCTGCTCCGGCCCGTCGACTTTGATTCGCCGCAGCTCGTCGACCCCGGTGAACTCGGTGTCGAGCGCGCACGTCCAGCCGAGCCCGGCCGAGATGGCGTCGGTGTCCGGCGTGATGTCGTTGCCGTGCAGCGGATAGCAGACCTCGAGGCGCAGGGTGTCACGCGCGCCGAGCCCGCACGGCTTCGCACCCCGCGCCACGACCGCGTCCCAGAGTGCCGGCCCGTCCTCGGCCGGCGTCATCAGCTCGACTCCGCGCTCGCCGGTGTAGCCCGTGCGGTTGACCATCACCTCGACGCCGTCGAGCTCGCCCATCTCCCACGTGAACGGCTTGCCGTCCGAGAGGCCGAGCCGTTCGAGCGAACGCGGCCCCTGAACCGCGAGCAATGCGAACTCGTCGGAGAGGTCGCGAACGTCGGAGCCCGGAATCTCGCGCTCCTTGATCCAGCGGAAGTCGGCGTCCCGGTTCGACGCGTTGACGATCAAGAGGTAGCGGTACTCGTCGGTGCGGTAGACGATGAGGTCGTCGACGATGCCGCCGCGCTCGTTCGTCAGCAGCGTGTAGTGCGCGCCGCCTACGTCGAGCTTCGCGACGTCGTTCGACAGGAGCGACTGGAGCAGCTCTGCCGCGTGCATGCCCTCGACCTCCAGCTCGCCCATGTGCGAGACGTCGAACACGCCGGAGTCCGCCCGGACGGCGCGATGCTCCGGAATCACGCCGTCGTACTGCACGGGCATCTCCCACCCGGCGAAGGGGACCATTCGCGCGCCGAGCGCGACGTGGCGCTCGAAGAGCGGCGTGCGCTGGAGTGTCTGCGCCATCACCGGCGATGCTAACCGTCCGCCTTCGAGCCGAGACCGCCCTTCGAAACCGACCCGAAATGGGGGCCGCCCCGTTCATTCCCCACTTAGCGCGGGAAACGACCGGGGCGGCTGGACCGGGTCGTTGGGTCAACTGCGGCGTCGACCCTATGAGGGCAAGCGTGTTGTGGCCGAACCCACGCGGGCCTAAACCTCTTCCGGGAAAATTGTCGCTCTTTGCGCAAAGATTCGCGTAAACACGACTAACAACTCGGATCGAAATGCGTTCTAACTCGGGCTCGGGCTGTGCGCGCTACTCGTCGCGCAGGAAGCTCGGGACGTCCAGCACGTCCTCGGTGCCCTCGAACCGCTCCTCGCGGGGCGTGATCGGCTGGTCGCTCAGGATCGACGGCGTTTCAGCACGCCTTCGTCGCCGCCTGTCCCCGCCGAAGCCCGTCGCGATCACGGTCACCGTGATCTCGTCGCCCTTCGCGTCGTCGATCACCGCGCCGAAGATGACGTTCGCGTTCGCATCGGCCGCGCTCGTGACGACCTCGGCCGCTTCGTTCACCTCGAACAAGCCGATGTCGGCGCCGCCGGTGATGTTCAGGAGGATGCCGGTCGCGCCTTCGATCGACGCCTCGAGGAGCGGTGACGACACCGCAGCGCGCGCAGCTTCGGCGGCGCGGTTCTCTCCCGATGCGGCGCCGATTCCCATCAGCGCCGAGCCGGCGTCGGTCATGATCGTGCGCACGTCGGCGAAGTCGAGGTTCACGAGCCCGGGAACAGTGATCAGGTCGGTGATGCCCTGGACACCCTGGCGAAGGACGTCGTCGGCCATGCGAAATGCATCGATGATCGACGTCCGCTTCTCGACCACCTGAAGCAGGCGGTCGTTCTCGATCACGATCAGCGTGTCGACGCGCTCGCGCAAGTTCTCGAGCCCGCGCTCGGCCTGCTCGCCGCGCTTGCGCCCTTCGAACGTGAACGGCCGCGTGACGACGCCGACCGTGAGCGCACCGACGGACTTTGCGAGCTCGGCGACGACCGGCGCGCCGCCCGTCCCCGTGCCGCCGCCCTCGCCCGCGGTGACGAAGACCATGTCCGCGCCCTTGAGCGCCTCCTTCAACTCGTCGCTCGACTCGGTCGCCGCGGAAAGACCGACGGACGGGTCGGCGCCGGCGCCGAGGCCGCGCGTCTCCTGCGAGCCGATCTGGATCTTCACGTCGGCCTCTGCCATCAGCAGCGCCTGCGCGTCCGTGTTCACCGCGATGAACTCGACCCCGGAAAGACCCGCCTCGACCATCCGCGTGACGGCGTTCGTGCCGCCGCCGCCGATGCCGACGACCTTGATGACTGCGAGGTAGTTACCGGTCTGATCTCTCATCTCGACTCGCCTCGACCTCAAGCTGTAGTGGAGGATAGGGGCCGTTGCTGACGGTGCAACGTTGCAATGTACGACCAGGTGTCCGGATTGTCAACAGGATTTCGCACCAAAACCTCGACCTCAACCTGAGACTTGACTGTTCTCGTGGGCGACCGGGCGCTGCGGGACGCTCACGTCGAGGTAGCCGAAGATCGGCGTGCGGCGCAGGATCGCGGCGGCGACGGCCAGCTTCACCGAGAGGTCGTCCCGGTCGCCGACGCGGATCTGGACGCCGCCTCGCAGCACGTAGGTCCACTGACCGTCCACTTGCCGGACCGAGCGGACCTGCCGCTCGAGTGCCTCGCCGCGCAGCGCATCGATCAGCGCCACCTCCTCCGCCCCGGCGCCCGGTGCGAGCGTGGCTCCGACGGGGACGCCGAGCGCCCGTGCGAGCCAGATGCGCGGCAGCCTGCGGTGGGTGCGCTGGGCGATGCGCTCCATCAGGCGTCCGCGTCGCGAGACGAGCCACGCGCGCGCGCCGTGGCGCACGACGGCTGTCGGCTCCTCGGGCTGGACGACGACTCGCAACGTGTTCGGGAAGGCGCGGTCGTAGGTGACTCCGGCGACGGAGGGCAGCGACGTCGCCAGCCGCTGCACCTGGTCGCCGTGCACCTTCAACAGGCTCACTCCCTGCAGGGGCTCCAGCACCCGCTCGACGCGCCGCGCGAGCTTCGGATCGACGCCGCGCACGTCGATCGTCTGCACCGCGAAGACCGACGTCTCGCGAGCGGCGGCGAACCCGAGCGCTGCGACGACGGCGACCGCGAGTCCCACGGCGATCGAGCGGCCGGACGGCAGGAGCTCGCGCGACCGCGCAGGCGAAGGCAGCCGCGCGACGGCTTCGCGCGCGGGCGACTGGCGCGGCGGGCGGCTCACGACGCGGACTTCGCCGTGGTGGACGACCCTCCTACCGAAGGGGCGGCAGCTCGGGCAGGTCGAGGAAGCGCACCTCGTGCTCGAGCTCGACGCCGTGCTGCTCGAACGCGCGCCGCCGCGCCTCGACCATCAGCGCGACCGCGTCCTCGCTCCGCGCGTCGCCCGCGTTCTCGATGAAGTTCGCGTGCATCGGCGAGATCTGCGCGCCGCCGATCCGGTGCCCCTTCAAGCCGCATGCTTCGAGCATTCGCCCCGCGGTCAGCTCGTGGTCGGGGTTCTTGAAGACGCTGCCGAACGTCCGCTTGTTCGTCGGCTGCGCCGCCTTCCGCCTTGCCTGGAGCTCACCGATGGTCGCCTTGATGTCGTCGGGCTCGCGCGGCGTCAGACGCAGCTCGACGCGCGCGACGACCTGGCCGTCACGCAACGTCGAGTGTCGGTACGTGAGGCCGAGCTCGCGCGGTGTGAGCCACGCGGCGCCCGCCGCGGTCACGACGAGAGCGCGCTCGAGCACATGCGAGAAGTCGTCCCCGTAGGCGCCGGCGTTCATCCAGATCCCACCTCCCGTCGTGCCCGGGATCGCGCATGCGAACTCGAAGCCGCCGAGCCCCGCCTGCCGCGCGCGATGCAGGACGACCGCATTCGTCGCGCCGCCGCCGACCGATGCGCGCTCGCCCTCGACCGTGACGGCTGCGAGCCCGCCCGTCAGCCGGATCACCACGCGATTCACGGACTCGTCGGCGGCGAGCAGGTTCGAGCCGAGGCCGACCACGGCGACTCGGAGCCCTTCCTGTTCCGCAAGCGCCAGCGCCTCTTCGAGCTCGGCGAGCGTCTCGGGCCTCGCGAAGAAGCGCGCAGGCCCGCCGGTACCGAGCGTGGTGTGCCGCGCGAGCGGGACGTCCCGCTCGATCTTCACGCGAGCGCCTCGAGCAGCATCGGCACGGCACCGTCGACGTCGCCGGCACCGACGGTCAGCACGACGTCGCCTGGACGCGCGAGGCTCGCGAGCCAGCGCGCGCCCTGCTCGGGTGACGGCATCCAACCGACACGTGCTCCCGTGCGGGCATCGGACACCGCGTCCGCGACGATCTTTCCGCGGACGTCGCCGTCGTGCTCGCGCGCCGCGTACACGTCCGCGACCGCGACGACGTCGGCGGCGGCGAGCGCGCGACCGAACTCGTGCGCGAGGTAACGCGTGCGCGAGTAGAGGTGCGGCTGGAAGAGCACGAGCACGCGGCCCGCGCCCACCTCGCGCGCGGTCGAGATCGTCGCGGCAACCTCGGTCGGATGGTGGGCATAGTCGTCGTAGACGAGAACGCCGCCCGCCTCGCCGCGCAACTGGAAACGGCGGGCTGCGCCCCGAAACGCGGCGACGTGCGGCGTCGCATCCTCACGCGACACACCGCAAAGCTCGAGAGCCGCGAGAGCCGCTGCCGCGTTGCGCCGGTTGTGCTCGCCCCGCTGCGCGAGCTCGAAGTCGACGGGCTCGAGCTCCTCGGCGCGCACGACATGCGGAACGCGCGACGTCCAGTCGTCGAAGAGCGCCTGAACCTCCGCGCGCGACGCGAACTCGCTGTGGTGATCGAGCTCGACGTTGAGCACGACCGCGACCTGCGGCCGCAGCGCCGCGATCGTGCGGTCCGACTCGTCGCCCTCGACGACGAACCATCCCTCCCCGGTACCAGCGTTGCCGCCGAGCTGCGGGATCTCGCCGCCGACCGCGTAGGCCGGGTCACGCCCGAGCTGCGTCAGCGCGTAGGCGATCATGCCCGTCGTCGTCGTCTTGCCGTGAGCGCCGGCGACGACGACGGTCTCGCGCAGGCTCACGAGCTCGGCGAGGAACGCGGCCCGTGACACTCCCGCGATGCGATCGGCGTACGCCGTCGAGACGACAACCTCCCAGCCGTCGGGCACGACCGGGTCCGGAGCGATCACGAGCTCGTGGCCCCGCAACGCGTCGAGGTACGCGGTGTCGACACGGTCCCACCCGCCCACCTCTGCGCCCCACGCCGACGCGATCGCCGCGTACGCGGAGAGGCCCGCGCCGCCGATGCCGACGAACCAGAGGCGGCGTCCGTCAAGCGGCGGCAAGCTCGATCAGCTCCTCCGCGATGACGCGCGCGGCGTCGGGCTTGGCGAGCGCGCGCATGCGCTCGGACATCCGCGCGAGGCGACCGGCGTCATCGAGCAACGAGCGCGCGATCTCGGGCACGCTGCCGAGCTCCGTCTCGGGAACGTGGATCGCGCCGCCGCCGCGCTCGAAGTAGCGCGCGTTCAGCGTCTGATGATCCGCGGTGGCGAACGGATACGGGACGAGGATCGCGGGCAGGCCGGCCGCGGCGAGCTCCCAGACCGTCCCGCCCGAGCGCATGATCGCGAGGTCGCACGCGCCGTACGCGGCGCCGAGGCCGTCGAGCACGGCCACGAGCCGGTAGTCCCGTCGTGCAACGCGACGCTGAAGCGAACCAAAGTCCCGCTCGCCGCAGACGTGCAGGACCGGCGGACCGACCCGCCCGAACGCGTCGATCGCGAGCTCATTGAGCGCACGAGCGCCGGCCCGGGCGCCGGCGATCAGCAGGACCGGCCCGTTCGCGGGCAACCCGAGCTGCGCGCGGGCGACCGAGCGATCCATCGGCCGCGCGTTCGCGGGGATCGGCCGCCCGACGACGCGGTACTTCTCGCCGACGAGCTCCGGCGAGTCGTACGAGAGGAAGACCCGGCGCGCGAACCGAGCCGCGAGCCGGTTTGCGAGGCCGAGCCGCGCGTCCGCTTCTGCGACTGCTGCAGGTGTCCGCTTCCGCGCCGCCGCATACACCATCGGGCCCGAGACGTAACCGCCTCCGCCGAACACGACGTCGGGACGCCGCCGCTCGAGGATCCGCCGGCAGGCGGCGGGCGCGCGACCGGCGAGCAGCACCGACCGCGCGAGGGCGAGCGACGGCCGGCGCGGCAGCCCTTCGATGCGGAACGTGTCGAGCTCGTAGCCCGCTTTAGGAACGAGCAGCGCTTCGACGCGATCCGGCGACCCGGCGAACGTCACGTGGACGCCGCGGCTCCGCAACTCGTCCGCGACCGCCAGCGCCGGCAGCACGTGTCCTGCCGTTCCCCCGGCTGCGATCAGGCACCTCAGCTGCGGCTCGAGCGCCACTGGCCGCGATGTTAAGGAGGATTCCGACCGCGACGAGCTCCACCACGAGGCTCGACCCGCCGTACGAGACGAACGGGAGCGGGATTCCCGTCAGCGGCGCGAGCCCCAGGACGGCCGCGAGGTTGATCGCGGCCTGGCCGCACACGAGCGCCGTGAGCCCCGCGGCGAGGCGCTTGCCGAACGGATCGCGGCACTCGAGCGCCGTCTTCAGCCCCGCCCAGGCGAAGAGGACGTACGCGAGGATCAGCGACGCCGTACCCATGAGCCCGAGCTCCTCGCCGATGACGGCGAAGATCATGTCGGTGTGCGCCTCCGGCAGGAAGTGGATCTTCTGCACGCCCTGGCCGAGCCCGTCGCCGACGATGTGGCCGGACCCGAGCCCGATCTGCGCCTGCACGATCTGGAACCCAGATCCCTGCGGGTCCTGCCACGGGTCGAGGAAGCTGAAGAGCCGAGCGCGCATGTAGGCGCGCGTCAGGACCATCAGCAGCCCGCCGAGGCACAGCAATGCGAAGCCGCCGCCGAGAATTCGCAGGCGCGTGCCCGACACGAAGAGCACCGCGCCGACCATCACGGTCAGCGTGATCGCCGTCCCGAGATCCGGCTCGAGCAGGATGACCAGCAGGAACCCGCCGAGCAACAGCCCGATCGGGCGCCACAGTTCCTTGAGCGACTCCGGGGGCTTCCGGCGGGCGAGGTGCGCCGCGAGCCAAACGGTGAATGCGAGCTTCGCAAGCTCCGACGGCTGGACGGTCAGCGGCCCGAAGCTGACCCAACGGCGCGCACCGTTCACCGGGTGCGCCACGACCAGCACCGCTGCGCAGGCGACGAGCGCGACGGCGACGAGCGTCGGCGCAAGCGGCCGTAGGCGCGTGTACTTCCAGCGCGAGGCGACGATGAGACCGACGACGCCGAGCACGGCGAACGTTCCCTGACGCTCGAGGTACGACATCGGGTTCGCGCCGCCGACGACGGCCGACGCCGACGTCGCGCTGTAGACCATCACGATTCCGAACGCCGTCAGCGCAAGCGTGACGAGCGTCAGGACGTGCCACTCAGGCTTTCTCCCCACCTTCTAAGGGAGCTTCGACACGAGCCTCCTGAACTCCTCGCCGCGCTTCTCGAAGTTGTCGTACTGGTCGTAGCTCGCGCACGCCGGCGACAGGAGCACGACATCGCCGGGCTTCGCCTCGACCGCCGCGTGCTCCACCGCGCGCTCGATCGTCCCCGCGCGCTCGAAGCTTCTCCCGGCGGCTTCGAGCGCGTCGGCGAGCTCGTCCGACGCCTCGCCGACGAGATAGACGGCTGCGATGCGTTCGGGCAACCCGCGGGCGAAGGCGTTGTAATCCTCGCCCTTCGCGCGGCCGCCGAGGATGAGCCGCACCGGCCCGTCGAACGCCTCGACCCCGGCTCGCGCGGCGAGCGTGTTCGTCGCGATCGAGTCGTTGACCCAGCGGACGCCGCCTCGCTCGCGCACGAGCTCGAGCCGATGCGGCACGCCGCGGAACTCCCACAGGGCCTCAGCGACGGCGTCGTCGGGAATGCCGACGGCACGGGCGACGGCGGTGGCGGCGGCGGCGTTCGCTCGATTGTGGCGGCCCGGCAGCCGCGGCTCCGCCGGCAATGGATCGTCCGCGGAGAACTCGGTTCCTTCCAACCCCAGTCCGCGAGGCACGACCTTGTGCCGAGCACGCTCGAAGATCCGCAGCTTCGCGGCCCGGTAGCGCTCGAACGTGCCGTGGCGGTCGAGATGATCCGGCTCGACATTCAACAGCACGGCGACCTCGAGCGCGAGCTCGTGGACGTCCTCGAGCTGGAACGACGACAGCTCGCAGACGATCCATGCGTCGTCCCGCGCCTCGACTGCGCTCAGCGGCCGACCGACGTTTCCGGCGACGACGACCTCGCGGCCGGCGGCGCGGAAGATCTCGCCGAGCAGCTCGGACGTCGTCGTCTTGCCTTTCGTGCCGGTAACGCCGATGAACGGACGCGGCGCGAGCAGGCTCCAGCCGAGCTCGACCTCCGACCAGACCGGGATGCCGCGTCGTCGCGCCTCGGCGACGAGCGGCCGCTCACCCGGCACGCCCGGGTTCTTGACGACAAGCTCGACGCCTTCGAGCAGCCCGAGCTCTTCCTCGTTGCCGAGCGCGGCGTCGACTCGCACGACCTCGTCGCCCCGGCCTTCGAGCGCGGCGGCGGCGGCGACGCCCGACCGCGCCAGTCCGTAGACGAGCACTCTCACCCGCGGAAGTTCAGGTAATAGCGGTAGAAGAGCGCGAAGCCGATCGCGCAGAGGATCCCGTGGAGGATCCAGAAGCGCACCATGATCTTCGTCTCCGACCACGCCTTCATCTCGAAGTGATGGTGAATCGGCGCGATGAGGAACACCCGTCGCCCGAGGTACTTGAACGAGAAGACCTGGATGATCACGGAGAGCGCCTCGACCACGTACACGCCGCCGATGAAGAGGAGCAGCACCTCGACCTTCATCACGATCGCGAAGCCCGCCATCGCGCCGCCGAGCGCCATCGAGCCGGTGTCGCCCATGAAGACCTCCGCGGGGAAGGCGTTGTACCAGAGGAAGCCCACCGCGGCCCCGATCAGCGCAGCGCCGATGATCGCGAGGTCGAGCTTCGAAAGGCTTCGCAGCTCGGGGCGGCGGCTCGACCGGATGAAGAGCAGGACGGCCATCGTCGTGAACGTGAAGAGCGAGATGATCGCCGTCCCCGCGGCGAGACCGTCGAGCCCGTCGGTGAGGTTGACGCCGTTCGAAGCGCCGGCGATGACGAGGAAGATGAAGACGAACCAGAGTGGCCCGAGCGGGATGCGCCAGCCCGTGACCGGTAGGAGAACCGACGTCAGGTGATTGAGATCGGCTTGCGTCATCAGGTAGCCGGTGACGGCCGCGACGCCTGCGAGCAGCAGCAGCTTCCAGCGCCCGGCGAGCCCGAGCGAGCGCTTGTGCGTGAACTTGATGAAGTCGTCGAGGAAGCCGATCAGGCCGCACGCGAGCGTCACGAACACGACCGTGAGCCCCGACAGCTTGTACTTCGAGAACACGAAGAACGCGAGGGAGGCGGCGAGCAGGATGAGGATCCCTCCGGCGGTCGGCGTCCCGCGTTTCGCAAGATGTCGTGCCGGTCCTTCCTCGCGGATCTGCTGTCCGAGCTCCTTGCGCCGCAGGAACTCGATGAAGCGCGGTCCGGCGAAGATCGAGACGACGCCGGCCACGATGCCTGCGATGAGGACTCGCGTCATGCGGTCACGCCGGCCAGTGCATCCGCGACGCGTTCGAGGCCGAGCACGCGCGCGCCCTTGACGAGAACGCAGTCGCCGGGCTCGAGCTCCGCCCGCACGAGCGCCAGCGCCTCGTCGGCGTCCGCCGCGTAAAGGCCCCCGTACACGCGCGCGCGCTCGCCGACCGAGACGAGGACGTCGACTCCGATCTCGTCGATCGACCGCGCGACCTCGTCGTGCGCCTCGTCGCTGTAGCTGCCGAGCTCCGCCATCTCGCCGAGGACGGCGACTCGCCGCCGGCCGGCGGCGAGGACGCGCAGGTGCTCGAGCGCTGCGCGCATCGAGAGCGGGTTCGCGTTCCATGCGTCGTTGACGAGCAGCCCGCCGCCGGGCAGCGGCAGCTCCTGGTTCCGCCACTCGGTGAACGCGACGTCGAGCCGCTCGGGGACGTCGAGGCCGAGTGCTCGGGCGGCGGCGAACGCGATGACCGCGTTCTGCGCGAGGTGTTGCGCGCTGAAGTTGACCTCGGTGGAGCCGATCGACGTGCGCAGAAACGGCGGCTCGAAGGACTCGAGCCTCACGCTCTCGCCGACGCGGACCACGACGATGTCGTCGCGGCCGACGGGAAAGCCGACTGGAACGATCGCCGTGCCGGCGGGCGGCAGTGCCGCGATCAACTCGCTCTTCGCGCGCACGACGCCGTCGAGCGTTCCGACCTTCTCGAGATGCACGGGAGCGATGTTCGTGATCACGCCGATCTGCGGACGAGTGAACTCGCAGAGCTCCGCGATCTGGCCGAAGCCGCGCATCGCGACCTCGACGATGCAGATCTCGGTGTCGGGCTCGAGCCGGCAGAGCGTGAGCGGCACGCCGATCTCGTTGTTGAAGCTCTGCTCCGCCGCAACGGTGCGTGCCTGCCGGGCGCAGATCGCGCGGAGGATGTCCTTCGTCGACGTCTTTCCCATCGAGCCAGTGATCGCGACGAGGCGCGCGCCGCTGCGGTCGCGCACGGTCCCCGCGATCGCTGCGAGCGCCGCGAAGGGGTCGTCGGGCACGAGCGTCGCCGCCGCGCCGCGCGCGAACGCATGCTTCGTGTACGCGGCGCCGTCGCCGACCGCGACGAAGAGGTCGCCCTCCTCGATCCGGCGCGAGTCGACCTGCACGCCTGTGACCTCGGACGCCCACACGGCGCGCTCCCACCGTCCCGGGGCCAGGCCCCGGAGCATGTCCAGCTCGAGCGGGATCACGCGGGCTGCAGCGCGCGCAGCACGTCGCGCGCGACCTCGCGATCGTCGAAGGGATGCGTTACGCGCGCGATCTCCTGTCCTTGCTCGTGCCCCTTCCCGGCGATCAGCACGACGTCTCCTTCGCGGCCGGACTCGATCGCCCTTGCGATCGCCGCGCGCCGGTCGGGCTCGACCTCGAGCTGCGGCGCTCCGGCGAGGATCTCGTCGATGATCGCGAGCGGGTCTTCGCTGCGCGGATTGTCGGACGTGACGATGGCGACGTCGGCGAGCTCGTGCGCGATCCTCCCCATGAGCGGGCGCTTCTCGCGGTCGCGGTCGCCGCCGCAGCCGAAAACGCAGATGACGCGTCCTTCGCTCAGCCGGCGCGCCTCTAGCAGCACGCGCTCGAGCGACGCCGGCTTGTGCGCGTAGTCGACGATCACGGCGAACGGCTGGCCCTCGTCGACGAACTCGAGCCTTCCGGGCACGCCGTCCACGGCTTCGATGCCCTCGCGGATCGCGTCCTCGCCGACGCCGAGCGCGCGCGCCGCAGAGGCAGCCGCAAGGGCGTTCTCGAGATTGAAGCGGCCGCGTAGCTTCAGGTTCGCGTCGAGCGCGTCGCGATCCGCGTCGAAGACGATCGGATCGTCGAGCTCGGCCGCGAGGCGCCGGCCCCACGGGTCGCCGACGTTGACGACGGCGCGCTCGGCCTGCGCGAAGAGCCGGCGCTTCGCGGCGAAGTACGCCTCCATCGTGCCGTGGAAGTCGAGGTGCTCGTGCGCGAGGTTCGTGAAGACGAGCACGGCGAAGCGCACGCCGTCGAGCCGGCCCTGGACCGATGCGTGCGACGTCGCCTCCATCGTGCACGACGCGTTGTGGGCTTCGACCATCTCGCGGAAGAGCCGCTGCAGGTCGATCGCCTCGGGCGTGTTGAGCGCAGCGGGCCGAACGTCGTCGCCCACCCGCCGCTCGAGGTTCGTGAGCAGCCCGGGGCGACGGCCGGCCGCGCGCAGGATCTCGTGCAGCAGGTACGTCGTCGTCGTCTTCCCCGCGGTGCCCGTCACGGCGGCGACGTCGAGCTCGCGACTTGGATCGCGGAAGAAGGCGACGGCCGCAGGCGCCATCGCGCGGCGCGAGTCCGCGACGACGAGCTGCGGCGCTTCCACGTCGAGCGCGCGCTCGACCACGAGGGCGGCGGCCCCGTGTGCCACGGCATGTGCCCCGAGGTCGTGCCCGTCCGAACGAGAGCCGCGGACGCAGAAGAAGAGGGCGCCCGGACCGACGGCGCGGGTGTCGTAAGCGAGATCCGCGATGTCCACGGCCGCGGCGTTCACGATCTCAGTGGGCGCGAGCGCCTGGGCCAGCAGCTCGAGCTGCATGCCTAGAGGCTAGTGAACGGCTTCGACGCCGTCGGGCGGAACCTCGAGGTACTGCAGGTCGTACTGGGCGATCTGGGCGAACGCGGGCGCCGCGACGACGCCGCCCCAGATCGCGCCGTGGGGCTCGTCGACCATCACGAGGACGACCAGCCGCGGCCGCGACGCCGGCACCATCCCGACGAAGGACGCGACGTAGCGCCCGCCCGAATAGCCGCCGTGCTCGTCCGGCTTCTGCGCAGTCCCCGTCTTGCCGGCGACGCGGTAGCCGGGCACCGCCGCGAGCGTCCCAGTCCCCTCGCGGACGACGTTCTGCAGCATTCCGTTCAGCTCGGCGGCGATCGCCCGCCGGAGGACGCGACGCTTCTTCGGCCGCGCCGCTCGATGCCCGTCGATGCGCTCGATCAGATGCGGCTGCACCGACACGCCGCGGTTCGCGACCATCGCGTACGCGGCGGCCATCTGCATCGGCGTCACCGCGACGCCCTGGCCGATCGGCACGTTTCCGATCGTCGAGCCGGACCATTCGTCGGGCCGCAGGACGAAGCCCTGACTCTCGCCGGGGAAGGCGATGCCCGTCGTCGAACCGAAGCCGAAGCGCCGCATCCACCGGTAGAGGCGCGTCGGCCCGAGCTTCTCGGCAAGCGTGATCGCGCCCACGTTCGACGACTGCGCAAGGATGCGCGCGACGCTCATCGTCTCCGTCCCGCGCGTCTCGGCGTCGTGGATCACGCGATCGGCGACGTGGATCGAGTAGGGCAGCGTGAACGTCGTGCCCGGCGTGACGATTCGGTCCGAGAGGACTCCTGCGACGGTGACGAGCTTGAACGTCGAGCCGGGCTCGTAGACGTCGGTCACCGCGCGGTTCCGCGTCACGGCCGACGGCGTCGAACCGAAGTTGTTCGCGTCGAACCCGGGCGCGTTCGCCATCGCGAGCACGTCGCCGTTCCGCGGGTCGAGCACGACGGCGGTCGCACCCTTTGCATGCCACTGGTTGATCGTCTGCCGCAGCACCGCCTCCGCGTTCGCCTGGATCGTGTGATCGATCGTGAGACGCACGTTGCGCCCGTCGACCGCGGGGCGCGCATGCACCACGTCGAGCACGTGCCCGAGCGCGTCGATCGTCCGGGTCTCTCCACCCGGACGACCGGCGAGCGTCTTGTCGAGCTCGAGCTCGAGTCCGGAGAGGCCGTGGTTGTCGAGGCCCGCGTAGCCGAGGATGTGCGACGCCACGGAGCCCTGCGGATAGAAGCGGCGCTCCTCCGGATAGAAGCCGAGGCCGGCGAGGTTCAGCTTCTCGAGGCGAGCCGCCTTGGCAGGATCGGCCTTACGCGCGACGTAGACGAAGCTCGCCTTCCTGTTCAAGAGCTGATCGCCGAGCGCGTTCGCGTCGACGCCGAGGATGCGCCCCGCGGCCGTCGCGACCGCGCGGGGGTCGCGCACTTGCCGCGGGTCGGCGTAGACCGTGGTCGCCTGCTCGCCGATCGCGAGCTGCACGCCGGTCCGGTCGAAGATCGTCCCTCGCGACGCAGGCAGGACGACCGTCGCACGGTGCTGCTTCGCAGCGAGGCTCGAGAGCGAGCCCGCCTGCACCGCCTGCAGCCACGCCGCCCGGCCGAGCAGCACGGCGAAGCCGGCGATGAGGATCATCAGGAGGAGCCGGAGCCTACGGTTGACCGGGTTCCGGCGGCGAGCAGGCACTAGCGCTTGGGAAGCTCCACGTACGTCGTCTGCTTCGCGGGAACGAGGCCGAGCCGCGCCTTCGCGCGCGCCTGGATGAGCGGCGATGCCTTCGCGGTCGAGAACTGCGACGCGAGGGTCGCGTTCTCATCCCGCAGCGAAGTGCGGTCGCGAGAGAGCTGATCGAGGCGAACGTTCAGCTGGAGCACGGCTACGTTGAGCGCGACGAGCCCGGCAAGCACCACGGCCGCCGCGACGATCCACACGACGCCGCTGCGGAGCGGATCGCGCCGGCGACGGGCACGCGTGCGCGGCCGCCGCCCTTGCTCGATCGGCGGCGCTTCCGTGTACGCGACTGCGGCGGACCAGGACGCCACTAGACCTTCCGCCTTCCCGAGCTCAAACCTTCACCGCCACTCGAAGCTTCGCCGAGGCGGCGCGCGGGTTGTGCGCGACCTCGTCGTCCGACGGCCGCAAGGGCCGCCGCGACAACGCGCGCAGGATCGGCTCGTTGCCGCACACGCACACGGGGAAGTCGGGCGGACACGTGCACCCACGTTCGCCCGCGCGCATGAACTGCTTCACGATGCGGTCCTCGAGCGAGTGGAAGCTGATCACCGCGAGACGTCCGCCTGGACGCAGCATCGCGAAGGCCGCCGGCAGCGCACGCTCGAGCGCGCCCAGCTCGTCGTTCACTGCGATCCGCAGCGCCTGGAAGACACGCTTCGCGGGATGTCCGTCGCCGAAGCGCGCAGGCGCGGGAATCGCGGACTTGATGACGTCGACGAGCTCGAACGTCGACGCGATCGGGCGCCGGCGGACGATCGCCCGCGCGATCTGCCGCGCGTACCGCTCCTCGCCGTACCGCTTGAAGATGTTCGCGAGCTCGCGCTCCGGCTCTTCGTTCACGAGCTCGGCCGCGGTGAGCTCGCCGGACGGGTCCATGCGCATGTCGAGCGGCGCATCCGTCGCGTACGAGAACCCGCGCGAAGGCACGTCGAGCTGCATCGAAGAGACCCCCAGATCGAGCAGGACGACGTCTGCTTCGACGCCGTTCGCCGCAAGCCCTTCCAGGACGAGCGAGAGCTCGCCCCGGAGCAGACGCGGCTGCAGGCTTCCGTACCGGCGCTTGAAGCTGTCGAAGTACGGCTGGACGGTCGGGTCGCGGTCGACCGCGATGTAGCGCCCCTGCGCGTGCAGGTCCGCGGCGAGCAGCGCGGCGTGGCCGCCGGCGCCGAACGTGGCGTCGACGACGGTCTCGCCGGGTTGCACCGCGAGAAGCCGGCGGACGTCGTCCGCCAGCGCTGGGATGTGATCACTCGTTTTTCGCTGCAAGACGCTCGGCAACATCTACAGCACTCCCTTCGATCTCGGCGAGCTCATGACCCCACGCTTCGCGATCCCAGATCTCGACGTGGTCTCGCAATCCCGCGACGACGACCTCACGACCGAGCTGCGCGTGTGCGAGCAGCGGCACCGGGATCATCACGCGGCCCTGTTTGTCGAGCTCGGCCTCGGCCGCCCCGGCGAAGAGAAGGCGCTGGATCTTGCGCGCCTCCTGGCTGAACGGATCCAGCGCGGCGAGTCGAGAGTCGACGAGTCGATCCCAATCCTCACGACGGTAGGCCTGGAGACAACGTTCGACCCCTTTCGCGACGACGAGCCCCTCGGCGAAGGATTCGCGAAACTTGGCGGGAAGGGTGAGACGGTTCTTGTCATCGATCGTGTGCTCGTGCGTTCCGAGGAGCATCTGAGGCCTGGGACTCCCCACCACTGTTCCCCACTCTGCCCCACACTAATCCACTTGTCAACCCCTCGGTGAGGGTACGGGCGGTTCGCGTGCTCGCGCTGGGGGTCTGTGCCCTCGCGCTCGCCGGCTGCGGCGACTCGAAAAACAAGGAGCCGTCGGCCCCTCACTGGGCCGGCCCGCCGCGGGCGGACGCCTCGGGGCATGTGCCGGTGGCGAGCTTCAACGACTATCTCGCAGGTGACGGCGCGGTCTTCGCGCGCTCGCCGACCGCCGCGAGCGCCGAGTTCCTCGCTCTCGACCGTCCGAACGCGGCGGTGTCGACGGTGCAGGCGACGTCCCCGGGCGAGGTACAGAACTTCTCCGAGGTCGTGGCAACGCTCACCGGCCTGCAGGACGACTCGGTGCGCGAGGCGCGCTACACGCTCGAGTACCAGCGGAACGCCGACGGCGACTGGCGCCTGCGGGCGGCCGACTACGCACAGCGCTGCCAGGCCGGACGCGGCCACCAGGACTTCTCGCCGAAGGACTGCGTCTAGTCCTAGCTGCTCAGCGTGAGCTGCCGGCCGTACGGGCCCCGGCCGGTCACGACGGTGGCGCCGCACTCCGCCGCGAGCGCGAGCGCGTCGCGCGGATCGTCGCCACGGCCGAGCGCGAAGGTGAGGCCCGCCGCGAAGCAGTCCCCGGCGCCGTACGTGTCCTCGATCGGCGCGGGCGGGTCGGCCGCTTCGAACGGCCCGCCGGGCTGCGCCCAACCGCCGAGCGGCCCTGAGGTCGCAACGAACAGGCGCGGCGGCGGATCGAGGTCGCCGGGCTCGTAACGTTCGCCGGCGTCGGTCGCGCTGGCGACGAGCGCGTCGAGCTCGACGCCCGAGCGCACGAGCGTCGGCAGCTCGCGCGCCGTCGCGACGACGACGCGCGCGTGGCGTGCCTTCGAAAGCGATTCGACGTCCCCGCCGGTGAAGTAGACGCATTCGGCTCGCCGTAGCTCCTCCCAGGGGAGCGCGCCGTCGCCGCCGCGCGGCCGGTGCTTGTCGCCGATGACGGTGATCGTGCGCTCGCCGGAGTCGTCGACATACGTGACACCGCGGCGCTGCGGCTCGGGGACCCACGAGACGTGGAGCCGAAGCCCCTTCGCCTCGAGCTCGTCGCGTGCGCGGCGCCCGAGGTCGTCGTCGCCGAGCGCCGTGAAGAAGCTCGTCTCGCAGCCGAGGTTGACGAGCTGCACCGCGGCGACGGCGCCGCCGCCGGCCGCCTCCGACCACGCCTCCGACGCGTGGACGATCTCGCCCGGACGCGGCACTTCCTCGACGCGGATGAAGTCGATCCATTCGACATGCCCGACGACTGCGGCTCGCACGGCTCACATTCTCGTGCCTGCGGCGGTTGGACCAGGATGATGGAGGCCGTGGCGACGATCCCGCCGTTCGAGACCTTCTACGTCGAGCACCGCGACGTGGTCTTCGGCTTCCTCGCGCGGCGGCTCGGCCGGGCCGCGGCAGAAGATGCGTTCCAGGAGACGTTTCTCAGAGCGCTGCGCGCGTACGCACGCCTCGAGCACGGGAGGCACCTGCGCGCGTGGATCTTCACGATCGCCGCACGCGTCGCGATCGACGCAGCCCAGCGCAAACGGACGGACGGCGTCCAGCTCGACGCGGAGCCGGCGAGCGAGGACTCGCGTCCGGCCTACCTCGAGCTCGAGCACCTCGCGGAGGAGCTGCCGCCGGCCGAGCGAGCGGCCGTCGTGCTCCGCTACGGCTACGACCTCCCCTACTCGGAGATCGGCGCCGCACTCGGCTCGTCGGCCGACGCGGCTCGGCAGGCGGCGTCATCCGGAATTCGCAGGCTGCGTAGAAAGGAGGGACTCGCGTGAAGGTCACAGCGAAGCTCGACACCCGTTTCCGCGACGCGGCGGCCGCCGCGGGCGACCTCGACGTCGGGTACGACATCGTCGAGACACCGATCGGCGCGATCTTCGTCGCCGCGACGCCGGCCGGACTGTGCCGAATCTCGTACGACCCGGAGCCCGAGCGCCTCGTCGAGAGCCTCGCACGCACGGTCGGCGTGCGCGTGCTGCGCGCGCCGCGTTCGGTGGACGAGACTCGCCGGCAGCTCGACGAGTACTTCGAGCACGCCCGTACGGACTTCGATCTCGCCATCGACCTGCGCGTCGCCGAAGGCTTCTCCCACCGCGTGCTCGACGCGCTCGCCCAGGTTCCCTATGGCGAGGTGACGACGTACGGCGAGCTGGCCCGGCGTGCCGAGCATCCACGCGCCGCACGCGCGGTCGGGACGATCATGAACCGCAACCCGATTCCGATCGTGCTCCCCTGCCACCGTGTCGTCGGCTCGAGCGGCAGCCTCACGGGCTACGCCGGCGGGCTCGACCGAAAGGAGGCCTTGCTCAGGCTGGAGGGAGTAACGCTTCCCTGAGCTCGTCGTGCAGAAGGCCGTTCGTGGCGAGGTAGAGTCGCTCGTCCTCCGTCCAGCGGCCGCCGGCTTCCTCGACGATGAGGCGCGGCGCCTTGACGTCCCACGGGTTCATGACCGTGTCGCTCGCCGCCTCGATGCGCCCTTCCGCGACGAGGACGTACTGCCAGAAGTCCGTGTACGTGCGCGCCACCGCGACGCGGTTCGCGAGCTCGGCGAACCGCGGGAAGCCGCGCAGGCTCGTCGTCGACACGTACGCGTTCGAGAGCTCCGCCACGCTCGAGACGCGGATCGGCGAACCGTCGAGGAATGCGCCACCGCCGCGCGACGACCACCACCGGTGCCCGAGCGCAGGCGCCGAGACGACGCCGGCGACGATCTCGCCCTCGCGCTCGAGCGCGATCAGCGTCGCCCAGATCGGGAGGCCGCGCGCGTACTGCTTCGTCCCGTCGATCGGGTCGAGCCACCAGCGGACGTCCGCCTCGGCGACGCCGTACTCCTCGCCGGCGACCGCCTCGCCACGCTCACGCCCGATGCGCCCGCGCAGCGCTTGCTCGACCGCCCTGTCCGCCTCCGTCACCGGCGTCAGGTCCGCCTTCGTCTCGACGGTGAGGTCGACCGAGCGGTAGTGCCGCAACGTGAGTGCGTCCGCGTCGTCCGCAAGCGAGAGCGCGTACTCGAGATCAGCCGGCGCCGTCAGTTGCTGGAGTGCTGCTTCTCGGCGCGCTTGCGTTCGTAGTGGGCGATGCGCTCGGCGAGGATTTCGTCGCCAAGGGAGCGGCGCACGTCCTCGTCAGTGATCTTCCTCTTCCTCTTCGCCATCGTCTTCCTCGTCGAGTAGATGGAGCCGAATCGCGTGCAGATCCACCACCGCGTGCTGGAGCGGCGGTTCAGATCGAAGATGCCGATGATGACACTTTCGGCGGCGGCGTCGTCGAGCGGCACCTTCGCTCAGTCCAACAGCCGGTACCCGACGCGCCAGACGTTGACGACGAACGGGCCGGGGTCGACCGCCTGCAACTTGCGTCGCAGTCGTGACGCGTGCGAATCGAGAGTGCGAGTCCGGCCGAGCGACCTGAAGCCCCACACCTCGCGCAGCAACTCCTCCTTCGTGAACACGCGCTGCGGGTCGCTCGCGAGCTTCAGCAGCAACTCGTACTCCTTCGCAGCCAGGTCGACCCGGACGCCGCCGACGCTCACCCGCCGCGTCGAGTGCTCGATCCAGATGCGTCCGGCCTGGATGCGGTCGCGAGCCGGAGGCCGCGCCCGCCGGAGTACCGCGTTGATTCGAGCGACGAGCTCGTCGTAGACGAACGGCCGCGCGACGAAGTCGTCGCAGCCTCGCGCGAACGCCCGCACGCGGTCGATCGCGTCGGAGTCCTCACCGCCGATCACGATCACCGGCACGCCGCGGAACGACTCGACGGCGCTCGCGTCGCCGAGCAGGACGAGGTCCGGATGCGCACGGATCGCCAGCTCGAGCGCCGCGTCGCCGTCCTCCGTGCCGACCACGTCGAAGCCGTCCTGCGCAAGATGCCGTTCGAGGAAGCCACGAACGTCGGACTGCGGCTCGGCGATGAGAACTGCGGACACGCGTGCGACGCTAATCGCGCGGACATGTGGCCGCCAGATGTCCTTTGCGCCGCAACTCCGACGAACGCTGCACAGTCGCACGGACGGGTCGCGGCCGCTGCGACCTCCCCCGGAAGGGGCACGGCCCGTTACCCGTTCCGGGGAGCGGCAAAGATCACGCCTCCTGGGGATGCCGCCTCCTCCGGCGCCGCCTACCTTCCGCAGGCGACTTCCTGCGGCAGCCGTCTGTCCGCCGACGGCTCACTCACGAAGAAGGAGGAACGACAGGTGCTCTTCTCACGCACGTCGACAAAGGCAATCGCGGTGTTGGTAATCGCGCTCGCGTGCGTGTTCGGAGCGACCTCCGTCGCGAATGCCGGCTTCGTTCCGCCGCCCCTGAAGAACCAGGCGACGGCGAACCCGGACGCGACGTTGAACGTCATCGTCCTCGGCCAGCCGACAGTGACGGCGTCGGCCCTGAGGGACCGCGTGCGGAACGCAGGCGGACGCAACATCGTGCCGTTCTCGGTCATTCGCGGCATGGTCGTCAACCTCACGGGCTCGCAGCTGCTCTCGCTTGCGTCCGATCCGACCGTTCGCTCGATCACGCCGAACGGCCGCGTGAAGGGGCAGAGCGTGACCTCGGGCATGATCTGGCCGCTCGCCACGGGCATCAACACCCTTGCCGGCTCGCTCCTGTCCCCTGCGCCGACTGCGCCCGGCATCGCATTCGTCGATTCCGGCATCGACTCGTCGAAATGGATGGACTTCGGCAAGCGCGTCCAGGCGTCGCTCGACTTCACGGGAGTCTCGGGTCCGGCCGGCCGCGACGACAACGGCCACGGCACGATGGTCGCCGGCATCGCCGCCGGCGTGTCGACTCTCTACCCGGGCGCTTCCCCGACCTCGAACGTGTACTCGCTGAAGGTCGTGCGCGGGGACGGCTCGTCGTACACCGGCGATGTGATCGCCGCAGCCGACTGGATCTACAAGAACGCGTTCAGCAACAACATCCGCGTTGCGAACTTCTCGTTGCGGAGCTCGTTCCCCGACTTCGCCGCCTACGACCCGCTCGACGCGGCCGTGCGGCGGCTCTGGCTCACCGGCACGACCGTCGTGGCGTCGGCCGGCAACAGCGGCAACGGTCGCATGCTCTACGCGCCGGCGAACGACCCGTTCGTGATCACCGTCGGCGCCTCCGACATCGCCGACACCGTGACGCGGAGCGACGACACGAACGCACCGTGGACTTCGAACGGCTACACGGCGGAGGGCTTCGCGAAGCCGGAGCTCGGCGCGCCCGGCCGCTGGATGATCGCCCCCGTCCCCTCGGCGAGCACCCTTGCGAAGACGTTCCCCGACCGCGTCCTCGCGCCGGGCTACATGTGGATGTCCGGCACGTCCTTCTCGGCGCCGGTCGTATCGGGTCTCGCGGCTCAGATCCTTGCGCGCCACCCCGGCTTCACGCCCGACCAGGTCAAGGGTGCGCTGATGCTCACGGCGAAGCGCGCGCCGCTCGCGGCGCCGCTGTCGCTCGGCGTCGGCGAGGTCGATGCTTCGGCGGCGAGCGTGGCGAGCCCGCCGAACCCGAACAAGAACCTCTACCGGTTCGTCCGCAGCGACGCGAACGGCAATGCGAGCTTCGACTGGGAGGCCTGGAACGACTACGTCGGGACAAACGCGTCCTGGACGAACGCGTCCTGGACGGATGCGAGCTGGACGGACGCCTCGTGGACTGACGCGTCCTGGACCGACGCCTCCTGGACAGACGCGAGCTGGACAGACGCGTCGTGGACTGACGCGTCCTGGACAGACGCCTCCTGGACAGACGCGTCTTGGACCGACGCGAGCTGGACGGACTCGACCGACCACGAATGACCTCCCTCTCGAGGGCGCTGCCGCTGTCTCTCGCCGGCCGGCTCTACTACGCGGCGGTTGCGACGGCGGCGCTCTCGGCGGGGACGCTCGCGTTCGCGCACGCTGACGCGACGCCCTCGAGCTGGCTGACGTTCATTGCCCTCGCGGCGTCGGCGGCCACCGCGCAGGTCTTCATCGTCCGCACGGGCCGGAGCCACGGCTTCCACACGGCGATCGTCTTCGTCACCGCCGGCGCGCTGCTCCTACCGCCCGAGCTCGTCGTGCTGATGGTCGTGATCCAGCACGTGCCGGAGTGGCTGAAGGAGCGCTACCCCGCCTACATCCAGACGTTCAACATCTTCAACTTCGCGCTGGCCGCGCTCGCGGCCTGGGCAGTTGCGGATGTCAGCGCGACGAGCGGCTTCCTCGGCAACAACGCGCGCGCCGCTGCGGCGGGCGTTGCGGCCGGCGCTCTGCTCGTTCTCGTGAACCACGTCCTCCTCGCGCCGATGCTGCGGCTCGCGCGCGGCGTGTCGTTCGCGGCGAGCGGCCTCTTCTCGGCCGAGAGCCTGTCGAGCGACATCGTGCTCGCCGGCCTCGGCGTCGTGCTGGCGATGGTGTGGCTGTCGAACATCTGGCTCGTGCCGGCGATCGTCGCACCGCTCGTCATCTCGTACCGCTCGATCCGCCTGCTCGGACGGGCGCGCGACAGCGAGGAGCGGTTCCGGACGATTCTCGAGGCGGCGCCGATCGGGATGATCGTCCGTGATCTCGGCGGGCAGATCATCTCGACGAACCCCGCGTTCGAGCGCATGGTCGGATACTCGAGCGACGAGCTCGAGCAGATCGAGTCCGCGGAGCTGTTCGAGGAGGGCGAGAACGAGCTTCAGCCGGAGCACCGCTTCGTCACGAAGGACGGCAGCGAGCGCTGGGGCCGGGTCGACGCCACCGTCGTACGCGACGCCGGCCAGCGGCCGCAGTTCCTGCTCTCGATGGTGCAGGACGTGACCGAGCACAAGCTCCTCGAGGACCAGCTCCGGCAGGCGCAGAAGATGGAGGCGATCGGCCGCCTCGCGGGAGGCGTGGCGCACGACTTCAACAACCTGCTGACGGCGATCTCCGGCTACACGAACCTCGTGCTCGATCGATTGCGCGAGCGCGACTCCGATGTCGTCGACGACGTGAACGAGATCGACAGGGCCGCACAGCGCGCGCACGGGCTCACGCGCCAGCTGCTCGCGTTCAGCCGCAAGCAGCTGCTGCAGCCGCAGATCCTCAGCATCAACGACGTCGTCGGCGACATGGACGGCATGCTGCGCCGCCTCATCGGCGAGAACATCGAGGTCGTCACGGCGTACGGGTCCGGGCTCGCGCGAGTGAAGGCCGACCCCGGGCAGCTGGAGCAGGTGATCCTCAACCTCGTGGTGAACGCGTGCGACGAGATGCCCGGAGGCGGCACACTGTCGATCGAGACGGCGAACGTCGCAGTTACCGCCGAGGAGGCCGCGCGACACGGTACCGAGGTCGAACCGGGCTCGTTCGTGACGCTCACGATCCGCGACACCGGACGCGGAATGGACGCCGAGACGAAAGCGCGCATGTTCGAGCCGTTCTTCACGAAGAAGGGCGTCGGCAAGGGGACCGGCCTCGGTCTCGCGACCGTGTACGGGATCGTGAGGCAGAGCGGCGGTTTCATCGACGTCGAGAGCGAGCTCGGCGAGGGTGCGTCGTTCGTCATCTATCTCCCCGCGATGCTCGCCGCGGTCGAGGCCCCGGTCGAGACCCAGGAGCCCGCGCCGGAGCAGGCGCCGGGGGGCACGGAGTCGATCCTGCTCGTCGAGGACGATGACATGGTGCGCCGCTACGTCGCAACGGTGCTGCGCGGCGCCGGCTACCGCGTGCTCGTCGCCGACGGCGGCCCCGAGGCGATCGAGGTCGCGCGCCAGGAGCACGTCGACCTCCTCGTGACCGACGTCGTGATGCCGAAGATCAGCGGCCCCGACCTCGCGGAACGGCTCGACCTGCCGGTGCTGTTCATGTCCGGCTACACCGGCGCCCTCATCGAGCAGCACGAGCTCCTCAAGCCCGGCATGGCGTACATCCAGAAGCCGTTCACCGCCGACGAGCTGCGCGCGAAGGTGCGCGAGACGCTCGACGCCTCCGAGAGCGAACGTGCGCTCGTGCTCGTCTCCTAGAGCCGACCGGAGCGGACTACTCCCCACAGCAGCCAGAGACCGAGAAAGCCGCTGAGGAGAAAACCGATGAACGAGAGGACGTTCACGCCGAGGACCTGAGGGCCCTGGTCGGCGAAGATGCCGATCAGGCTCGAGCCGATGAGACCGCCGACGACGACGAGCGCGATCACGAGCCGGTTGAGCGCGGCGTCGAGCCGCACCATGAACCCGTCGAGCCCCTTGTGCACGAACCCGACCTCGATCTGGCCGTCGCGCAGTTCCTCCATCACGTCGTGGAGCTGGTGCGGGAACTCCGAGGCGACGAACGCGAGCTTCGACAGCTCCCGCCGTCCCTCGCGCGCGAGTGAGCGCGGCGACAGGCGCTCGCGGAGCAGCGAGCGCGCGTACGGCTTCGCGACCTCGAACACGTTGAAGTCCTCGTAGAGCTCCACTCCGACCGAGCCGAGCGTCGCGATCGCCTTGTCGAGGAGGACGAACCGCGTCGGCAGGTGCAGGTTCATCGAGTAGATGAGCTGGAACGCCTCGCGGATGACCTGCACGGGGTCGATCTCCGCGAGCGTCGCGCCGTAGTACTTGTAGTAGAGCTCCCGCAGCCGGCTGCGGAACTCGTCTTCTTTCTCCTTCGGGTACGTCACGCCGAGATCCGCGAGCCGGCGCGGCAGGTTGTCGACGTTCTCGCTCGCGGCGTCGATGAACAGCCGTGTCAGCTTGCTGATGTCGTCGTCGCTGAGCTTCCCGACCTGACCGAAGTCCACGAGCCCGATGCGGTCGCCCGGCAGGACGAGGATGTTCGCCGGGTGCGGGTCGCCGTGGAAGAACCCGTGCCGGAAGATCATCGTCATCCACGCCTCGCTCATCCGGTACGCGAGGCGCCGCCGCTCGTCGAGCGTGTACGCCAGTGCGTCGACGTCGGCGACCTGCGTCCCTTCGAGGAACTCGAGCGTCAGCACGCGCGAACGCGTGTAGCTCCAGTAGACGTGCGGGATGACGACATGCGGGTCGCCGGCCCAGTTGAGGCGGAAGCGGTCGGCGTTCCGCCCTTCCGAGCGGTAGTCGAGCTCCGAGCGGATCGACCGTGCGAACTCGTCGACGAGCGAGCGCGCGTCGATGAAGTCGAGCGCGCGAATGCGTTCCTTCGCAATGCGCGCCGCCTGGTAGAGAAGGGCGAGGTCGGCCTCGATCTGCCGCGGAGCGCCCGGCCGCTGCACCTTCACTGCGACGCGCTTGCCGTTCGGAAGCGTCGCGCAGTGCACCTGCCCGATCGAGGCGGCTGCGATCGGCGTCGGGTCGAAGAAGCTGAAGGCGCGCTCGAGCGACAGGCCGAGCTCGGTCTCGACGACCTGCTCGACCTGCTCGAACGGGAACGGCCTCACGTCGTCCTGCAGCGCGCGAAGCTCGGCGATGATGTCCGGCGGCACGATATCGGGCCGCGTGGAGAGAACCTGGCCGAACTTCACGAACGTCGGCCCGAGCTCGTCGAGCATCTCGCGCAGGTGCACGCCGCGTTGGTTGGCGGCGATCGGCACGGCCTGTCCGCGCTGCCCGAACGGCAGCAAGTCGCTCAGCTTGTGCTTCTCGATGAAGTAGCCGAACCCGTGGCGGACTGCGACCTGCGCGATCTCCGACAGGCGCCCGAGGTTGCGCTGCTTCGTCCGCGTCGCCACGGCGTCAGTGTTGCACGGCGTGAAGAAAAGCCCTGCTAAGAGGGCGGCGTGAGGTCTTCGTCACGCTCGAGCAGCCGGAGCCGGTGCTCGAGCTGCGCGACCCGAAGCTCCAGCTCCTCGTACTCCGAGCGGAGAACGAGGCCGAGCTCGCGGAGAACGCCCTGCACGCTCGACCCGGCGCGCTCGGTGACGCGCGTCGCATCGCCGCGCCAGCGCGTGACGGCGTCTTCGACCGCGGCACGTGCCTCGTCGCGCTGCACTCCCCCGCGCTTCACGAGCGAGTCGACCAGCTCCTCGACGCGGTCGGCCGTCAGCGCGACGACGCCGACGCCCGCGAGGAGCAACTGCTCGAGTCCGTCGCGGGACTCGTTACCTGGCGCGACCATGCGGCCTCGAGCGGCGCCGCTGCCTGCGGCGCTCGCGCTTCGCCTCCGCACCCGCGACGGCGCGCTCGGCGGCCGCGACCGGCGAGAGCGTCGGAGAGGGCTCCGCAGCCGCGGCGTGCTCGGCTGCGATCAACGCGGCCTCGCCCGCGCCGTCGCCGGCGAACGCGGGCTCCTCGCCGCGGCGGCGCGCGAACTCCGGCTCGCGCTCCTTCCACATCGCGAGAAGCGGCGCGGCGACGAAGATCGAGGAGTACGCACCGGAGACGACGCCGATGAGCAGCGCGAACGCGAAGTCCTTCAGCGTCGCGCCGCCGAAGAGGAGCAGCGAGATGATCGGCAGCGTCGTGATGAACGTCGTCGCCAGCGAGCGGCGAACCGTCTCCCACAGCGAGACGTTCGCGATCGTCGACATCGGCGCTCGACGCATCAACGGGATGTTCTCCCGGATGCGGTCGAAGATGATGATCGTGTCGTAGATCGAGTAACCGAGGACCGTCAGGACCGCGGCCACCGTCGCCGTCGTCACCTCGCGGCCGGTGATCGAGTAGACGCCGACGGTGATCAGGACGTCGTGCAGCATCGCGATGATCACCGGCACGGAGTACTTCAGGTCGAAGCGAATCGCGATGTAGAGAACGACGAGGAAGAGCGAGAAGAGAATCGCAAGGATCGCGTCCTTCGCGATCTGCCGCCCGAAGCTCGAAGAGACGCTCTTGATGCCGAACGCCTTCGCGCCGACCGCATTGTCGAGCTCGCGCTGCAAGCCCGTCTGCTCGACCTGGTCGAGCGTCTTCGTCCGGATCTGGTAGCTCTTGAACGACTCGGCGCCGGTCTGCGTGCCGCGGCCCTGGACGACCGCGTCGGCGTGACCGATGGCGCTCATCTGGTCGCGCACCTTGCTGATCGGCTGGGGCTTCGACGTCTGGAACGAGATCTGCGTTCCGCCCTTGAAGTCGATCCCGAGGTTCAGGCCCTTGACACCGAGCGAGACGATGCTGACGAGGATGATCGCCCCCGAGATCGCGAACCACAGCCTCCGCTTCCCCATGAAGTCGATGTGCAGGAACTTCATGCCCTGGTTGCCGTGGGCCCCCATGAACGTCGGGTTGTCGAACCACCTGAAGCCCGCGAGGAGCCCGAGCATCGCGCGCGTCGCCGCAACCGCCGTGAGCAGCGAGATGACGGTTCCGATCAGGAGCATCAGCGCGAAGCCCTTGACGCCCGCGGTCGCGACGGCGAAGAGCACCATGGCAGTGATCGCGGTGACGGCGTTCGCGTCGAGAATCGTGTGGAAGCCCTTCGCGTACCCGGCGCCGATCGCGGCGCGCACGGACTTCCCGGACCGCACCTCTTCCTTGATGCGTTCGAAGACGACGACGTTCGCGTCCGCGGCCACGCCGATCGTGAGGATCAGTCCCGCGAAGCCCGGCAGCGTCAGCGTCACGTTCAGGAGCAGGATCGCGCCGTAGAGGAGCACGACGTAGATCCCCAGGCCGAGCACCGCGACGACGCCCATGAACCGGTAGAGGAGGAGCAGGAAGATGGCGACCGCGATGAGACCGCCGATCGCCGCGCGCTTCGCCTGAGCCAGCGAGTCCTTGCCGAGCGTCGCGGAGACGTTCGTGCTCTCGAGCGTTGTGAACTGGTACGGCAGCGAACCGGTCTGGAGAACGAGCGCGAGGTTCTTCGCCTCGGAGAAGGAGTTGAGTCCCGTGATCTGCGCGTTGCCGCTGATGCCGTTCGACAGGGAGCTGTCGTTCGGGTCGATCTGGGGGAACGACTTGATCTCGCGGTCGAGGACGATCGCGAAGTGCTGCGGCGCGCCGAGCAGGTTGCCGCGGCGGTAGAGGCCCGACGTGATCTTCTGGAACTTGTCGCTGCCCTTGCCCGTGAACTGCATCAGCACGACGGGGCCGCGGCTCGGATCGAGGTCGGCGCGCGTGCCGGAGAGCTTCAGGTCCTTACCGGTGACCTCCGGCGGGCCGTTCGGGTTGTCCGGGTCGTACTTGAAGAGGTACCACGTCCTGCTCGTCGGAGTTGCGTTCACACCGGGGCACGCGACGGCGTCGGTGCTGCAGGAGATGACGGCGGTCTTCTTGGGGACGCCGAAGACGACGTACGTCGGCTTGGCCTTCGCCTTCGCCTTCGCCTTGTGGCGGCGCCGCCTGGAGCGAGCGCGGGCTCGACGCCCCCTGCAGGGAGCGCTGCGTGAGCTTGAGCTTCTTCGCCGCCTTCGTCGCGAACAGCGCCTCACGCGTCGTCGCCGGCCCGGCGATCACCTTCTTCGACGACTTGTCAAGGAGGTACCACTCCCCCGCGCCCTTCTCCTTGACGAGCGCCTGCTGGCCCGCGAGCAGCGAGTAGACGTTCGGCTCGGCGACCGGCTGTCCCTGAAGCGACACGGACTTCGAGGGGCCGGTGAGGTCCGCCTCGAGGTCGTAGAACTCGAGCTGCGCCGTCTTGCCGATGAGCGACGCAGCAGCCCGAGGATCGTGCACTCCCGCGAGCTGGATGACGATCTGATTCGTCCCCTGGCGCCGCACTTCCGGCTCCGATACGCCGAGCTTGTCGACGCGGTTCCGCATGATGTTCTGCGCGATCGCCATGCGGCTCGAGTCGATCTTCTGCCCCTTCGGCGGGATCGCCTTGAGCACCACCTCGAGGCCGCCCTGGATGTCGAGGCCCTGCTTCGCCGATCTGTGACCCGGGGAACTGGGCACCGTCATGTAGACCACGCCCGCGACGGCGGCGAGGATCACGAGCAGAAGGATGAGGTACTTACGACGGTCCGACACGATTTGCGGGGTTCAGATTAGCGGGGGTTACGCGGAGCCGCCCTCGACGGGTGCGCTCTCCGGCTCGTCTTCGAGCTCCTCCTCGTGCTCCACGAGGCCGACGACGGCGTTGCGAGCCATTCGGACGACGAGCCCGTCCGCAATCTCGACGTAAAGCGTCTCGCCTTCGATCTCCTTGATCACGGCATAGAACCCGCCCGCCGAGACGATCTCGTCTCCCACCTCGAGACTGTCGATCAGCTCGGTCTGCTCCTGCGTTCGACGCCGTTGCGGCCGCACGAGCAGGAGCCAGAAGAGGGCAAAAAGGACGACGATGACGATCAGTGCTGCCACGCTGCCTCCTCCGGCGTCCGCCGCATGCGCTCGAGCGCTTCGCGCCTGTACTCGTCGAACCGGCGCTCCCCGATCGCCCGCCGCGCGCCCGCCGTCAGTTCGAGCAGGAAGCGCAGATTATGCAGCGAGAGGAGCCGGAGCCCGAGCAGCTCGTTCTGGTTCACGAGGTGCCGGATGTACGCGCGGGAGAAGCGCGTGCAGGCCGGGCAGGTGCACGTTCCGTCGAGCGGCGCGGGATCGCGCGCGAAGCTCGCGTTCTTGAGGTTCAGGCGGCCCTCCCAGGTCAGTGCCGTGCCCGTCCTTCCCAGGCGCGTCGGCCAAACACAGTCGAACATGTCGATCCCGCGCTCGATGACGTCGAGGATGCCCGTCGGGTCGCCGATGCCCATGAAGTAGCGCGGCTTTCGTTCTGGCAGCAGCGGCGCGGCCCAGGCGGTCGTCTCGAGCATCTGGCTCCGGTCCTCGCCGATGGCCAGGCCGCCGAGCGCGTAACCGTCGAAGTCGAGCTCCTCGAGCTCGGCGATCGAGCGGCGTCGAAGCTCCTCGTCGGTGTGCCCCTGCGCGATGCCGAACAGGAGCTGGCCGTCCGCTCGCTGCGCCGCCTTCTGGCGCGCGGCCCACTGCGTCGTGCGGCGCACCGCACGTTCGAGCTCGTCGCGCGCGACGCCGGGCGGCGGCACGTGGTCGAGGCACATCGCGATGTCCGAGCCGAGCCTGCGCTGGATCGCGGCGGCGGCCTCGGGCGTGAGGCGGACGAGGTCGCCGTCGTAGACCGAGCGGAACGTCACTCCCTCGTCGTCGGCGCGTGTGATCGTGTGCCTGAGCGAGAAGACCTGATAGCCGCCCGAGTCGGTGAGGATCGGGCCGCCCCAGCCCATGAACGCGTGCAGCCCGCCGAGCTCGGCGATGAGCTCCTCGCCCGGCCGCAGGTGCAGGTGATACGTGTTGCCGAGCAGGATCGTCGTGCCGAGGGTGCGCAGCTCGCCGGGGTCGACGCCCTTGACGGTGCCCTTCGTTCCGACGGGCATGAACGCCGGCGTCGGCACGTCGCCGTGGGCGGTGCGGAGGACGCCGGCGCGCGCAGCGCCGTCGGTAGCGGTCAAAGCGAACGTGTCCATGCCAAAGAATCGTCGTCGATTTCGTCCATGGCCGGGGTCAGACCCCGGGCATGGCCCGAGGAGACGTGACGACGCGCGACATCCGCATGGCTCCTCGTGCTGCCGTCGATGGCATGTCCACGCGAGAAATCGCGGTGTGGAAACATCGTCACGCTTTCGTCGCTCGCGACATACACCGCGGAGCCATGTCTGGGGTCAGACCCCGGCCATGGCTCAAAGGACCAGCATGGCGTCGCCGAAGGAGTAGAAGCGGTAGCGCTCGGCGACCGCGAGCTCGTACAGGCCCCTCGTCTGCTCGATGCCCGCGAACGCCATCACCAGAGCCAGCAGGGTCGAGCGCGGCAGATGGAAGTTCGTCAGCAGCGCGTCGACGCGCCGGAAGTCGAAGCCCGGCGTGATGAACAGCGACGTCCGCCCGGCGAGCGGCTCGCCTCGCGCGAGCGTCTCGAGCACGCGCACGGTCGTCGTGCCGACCGCGAGCACGCGCTCGGCTTCGCGGATCCGCTTCCACCCCTCGGGCCGCACCTCGTATCGCTCGCCGTGCAGCTCGTGCTCGGCGAGGTCGTCGACCGCGACGGGCCTGAACGTGTCCAGCCCGACATGCAGCGTCACTCGCTCGACGTCGAGCCGCGCCAGCAGCTCCGGCGTGAAATGCAGGCCCGCCGTCGGCGCGGCCGCCGACCCCGCCGCTTCCGCGTACACCGTCTGGTACCGCGACGGATCGGCGAGCGGCTCGACGATGTACGGGGGCAGCGGCGTCTGGCCTTCCGGCTCGCCGTGGAGACGCACACGCCAGCGCCCCTCGCCCAGGTGCTCCAGCAACTCGACGTCGCCGTACCGCGCGCCGGCACGCAGGCGACGCGTCGGCCGCGCGAGCGCCTCCCACAAGCCGCCGCCGAGCGGCTCGAGCAGCAGCACCTCCCCGCGCGGACGCTCGATCGAAAGCCGCGCCGGAAGCACGCGCGTGTCGTTGACGACGACGAGCTCGCCCGCAAGCTCGTCCGGCAGCTCGGAGAAGACGCGGTGCCGTACCTCGTCGCGCCGGCGGTCGTAGACGAGCAGCCGCGAGGCGTCGCGGCGCTCGGCCGGATGCTGCGCGATCAGCTCCGGCGGCAGGTCGTAGTCGAGCTCGCTCGTCTCCATCCGGACCGGGTCGTATTGTCGCGCCATGGACGACGCGCTCTCACGCGCCAACGAGCGGCTCGCGGCGGCGGCCCGCGCCAGGACGACGTCCGCAGACGTCGACGCGGCGCTCGAGCGTGCGCGCCTGGCGGTCGACTCCCTCGCCCAGGCGTCGACGCATCTCGAGGAGAGCCTGCCGGGGGCGATTCAAGACGGCCTCCGCGAGCACTTTCGCCCGAGCGCACGCCACCTCGCCGAGGTGCGCGGGATGATGAACCAGGTCCTGCGCCGTCTCGAGCATCTCGAAGGCGACCTCCTCGCCGAACGACATGCGCGCGTGGACGATCTCGCGCTGCTCGTCGACCTCGTCGTAAGCGGCTGGCAGTCGGTGAACGAGCGACTCGCGAAGATCGAGGAAGCGCTCGACCAGCCTCGCCTGCGCAGCGTCTCGTAGCTACGTCACGGCGAGCACGGCCGCCGACACGACGGCCCACGCCGCGACCGCGCCGAGGATGACGCGATCGCTCAGGAGCACGTGCTCCGGCTCCTCGCCGAGATCGTGCCGGTGTACGAGGAAGAGGTAGCGCGCGAGCCCGGCGACGACGAACGGAACCGTGAGTGCCATCCACGCCGAGTGCGCGGTGACCGCGTACACCGCATATGCCAGCGCCGTCGCCGCGGCAACGGCGTCGAGCAAGACGTCGACGAGCGTCAGCGAGTAACCCGCGAGCGCGGGACGCCCGGGTGTTTCGTCTGCTTCCACGAGGACGAGCTCGCCCCGCCGCTTCGCGAGCCCGAGAAACAGCGCGAGCAGCGCGGTGCAGACGAGCAGCCAGCCGGAGATGGGAACGTCCACGGCCGCCGCACCTGCCGCCGCCCGGATCACGAACAGGCCCGCGATCACGAGCACGTCGACGAACACGATCCGCTTCAGCCCGAGGCTGTATCCGAGCTGAAGGGCGACGAACGCGAGCAGCAGGAGCAGTGACGCGAACCCGAGCGCGGCCGCGATCGCGACCGCACCCGTCGCAAGCACCGCCGCGAGCACGAGGGCGTGCTCCGGCGGCAGCTCGCCGCGGGCGATCGGGCGGTAGCGCTTCACCGGGTGCTGCCGGTCGTCCTCCGCATCGCGCAGGTCGTTGACGAGATACGCCGCGCTCGACGCGGCGCAGTACGCGACGAAGATCGCCGTCGCCTCGCCCCAGCGCACCGCGTCGCCGAGCTTCGCCGCGAAGACGATGCCTGCGAACAGGAGCAGGTTCTTGGACCACTGGCGCGGCCGCAGCGAGACGATCGCGGCACGCGCACGGCTTCGCCGCGGGCGGAGCTCGACGACGCGTGCGGGCTCGGGGCTCGTCAATTCACGGGCAGCACGAGCTCGAACGTCGACCCTTCGCCGACCGTGGTCTCGAGCTCGATGCGGCCGCCGAGCGCCTGCGCGAGCTCGTTCGCGATCGCGAGGCCGAGACCGGTGCCGCGACCGTCGCGCGACCAGAACGGCCGGAAGATCCGCTCGCGTTCCTCGGCCGTGATCCCCGGCCCGGTGTCCGCCACGGAGACGGCGATGTTTCCGTTCTCCTGGCCGAGCCCGAGCTCGATGCGTCCGCCGTCGGGCGTCCAGCGGAATGCATTCGACAGGAGGTTCGTGATGATCTGCAGCACGCGGTCGCCGTCGGTGATGAGCACGGGCTGCGCTCGCATGTCGCTCCGGTAGTCGATCCCGCGCCGCCGCGCCTCGTCGTTGAACGTCGTGTACGCACGCTCGACGAGGTGCTCCATGTCGACCTCCTCCTGCAGCACCGTGAACCGGCGCGCGTCGAGCTTCGCGAGGTCGAGCACGTCGTTGACGAGGCGCGACAGACGCTCCGTCTCCTCCGCGACGATCTCGAGCGAGACGCCGCGCGCCTCTTCGTCCTCGACGAGCCCCTCGCTGAGCGCGGCGACGTGCCCGCGAATTGCGGTGAGCGGTGTGCGCAGCTCGTGCGACACCGACATGAGGAAGTTTCGCTCCAGCTGCTCGGCCTCGCCCAGCCGGCGCGCCATCACGGCGAAGCGGTTCGACAGCAGCGACACCTCGTTGCCGCCGCGAACGCTCGGCACCGCCACGTCGTAGTTGCCCCGCGCGACCTCGTCGGCGGCGCGAGAGAGCTCGAGCACGGGACGCGTCAGCCGCCGGGAGATGAAGACACCGAGGATCACCGCCACGAGGAGGCCGCCGAGCAGCGCGAGCGCGATGCGCTCGAGCAGCGGCACGACGCGGGTCGCGAGCTGGTCCTTGGGCTTCGCGACGACGAGGGCGCCGTAGAAGACGGGCCCACCGTTCCGGCCGAGCTCGAGCGGCGTCGCGACGCCGAGCCAGGTCTTGTCCGACCCGGGCGGCTTGAAATCGAACTGCAGGTTGCGCCCCTTGGCGACCGCGGCGAAGTCGATCAGGCGCTTCGGCAGCTGGCGCAGGCGAGGCCCCTTCGTTCCCGGGAAGAGGTCGACTCCCGGGTCGACGGCGACGTAGAAGATGCGGTCGCCCGTCGCGTCCTCGAGCTCCTGGCCCGGCACCGGGTCGTTCGAGCGGTTCGCCTGCGCGGCGTAGAGCTTCGTCACACCGGCCGCCTCGCGGCGCAGGTCGGCGCGGGCGCGGCCGATGGTGTACGACTGCAACAGCTGGAACGAGATCGCCGTCGCAACGAGCGCGAACACGATCACGCCCGCGAAGAAGAGAGCCGGTAGCTGGAAGCGGAGAGAGCGGAACATGCCCGCGCCCCCGCTTTACCCGCTGCTTGTCGCCGGCTCGCGCGCGGGAGAGACCTTGTAGCCGACGCCCCAGACGGTGACGATCGGAGATGCGTCGCCGAGCTTGCGACGCAACTGCCGCACGTGCACGTCGACGGTTCGCGTGTCGCCGGCGAACGTGTAGCCCCACACCCGCTCGAGCAGCTGGTCGCGCGTCAGCACGAGCCCCCGGTGATCCAGGAGCTCCCAGAGGAGGTCGAACTCCTTCGGAGCGAGCTGCACCTCCTCGTCGTTCACGCGCACCTCCCGCCTTCCTGCATCGACGACGAGATCGCCGTGCGTCAGCACCGCCGTCTCCAGGTCCTTGCGATCGGTCGTCGCCCGGCGAAGAACGGACTTGACGCGTGCGACGAGCTCGCGGGGGTTGAACGGCTTCGTGAGGTAGTCGTCGGCTCCGACCTCGAGGCCGATGATCTTGTCGACGTCCTCGTCCCGGGCCGTCAGCATGATGATCGGCACGTCGCCGGTCTTGCGGACGCGCCGGCACACCTCGATGCCGTCGATGTCCGGCAGGTTCAGATCGAGCACGATCAGGGCCGGCGTGCTCGACATGAGCTGCGCGAGCGCCTCGCCTCCCGTGGCCGCCGTTCGGACGGTGTAGCCCGCGTTCTTCAGGTAGAGAGCGACGAAGGACGCGATCGACGCCTCGTCCTCGACCACCATGATCGCCTGGCTCTTGCCCGAATCCACCACGGTCAGAGTGCCAGATGCAGCGGCTTTAGCCGCCGGCGCCCGTCGGCGCGGCCAGCGGGAACGTGAACCTGATCGTCGGGAACGGCTGCGCCGTGTCGCCGTTCAGCGTGTACGTCCCGTCGGTGCCGGTCGTGCCGTCCATCGTCACCAGGCCGCGTCCGATCACGGACATGTCGACCCCGTTCGCAGAGACCGTGACGGTGAACGATCCGCCGATGATGCGGAAGCGGATGTTCGCGCCCGAGTAGCGCGTCGTGTGGTCGCCCACGCTCGACGTGCTGTCGGCGCCGTTGACGATCGGCCCGGTGCCGTCGTTCGGGTTCGGGTCCTTGATCGTGATCTGACCCTTGTCGAGGCGACCGATCACGCCGCCGCGGCCGTTGAAGACGATGCGGCCGTCGGCATTCTTGATCGACAGCGCCCCGTCGTTGGGACCGCTCGACGTCGCGAGAGCGGAGCCCGAGAAGGCGAAGGCGGAGAGGACGCCGAGGAGAGCGAGGGCTTTCATCTCGAAATCAGTATCTCCCGCTGACGTGTGCCGTAGTTGAGTGCAACGTTAACGAACTGTAAGCGGTCCCGGCAAAGCCTTTCGAGACCGTTCTCCTAGCATCCCCCGAATGCACGAGGTGCACACCTTCGGGCTGGTCGTGCTCCTCGTCGCGGCGGCCTTCGCGCTCGCGGTCCTGTCCAGCCGCGTCAGCGAGCGTGTCAGCCTGCCGGGCCCCGCGCTCTTCCTGCTCGCCGCGGCCGTGCTCTCGGACGTCTTCCCGTCGCTCGGCAAGCTCCAGATCCGGACCGTCGAGCGGATCGGCGTCGTGGCGCTCGTCGTGATCCTCTTCGACGGCGGCTCGCGGATCGGCCTTTGCCGGCTGCGGACAGCGATCGTGCCGGTGCTGCTCCTCGGGCTGCCCGGGACGTTCGCCACCGCCGGGGTCGTCGCCCTCGCGGCGCACTGGCTGCTCGGGTTCTCGTGGATCACCTCCGGCCTCGTCGGCGCCGCCATCGCCCCGACGGATCCCGCCGTGATGTTCTCGGTCCTCGGCCGGCGCGAGGTCTCGGGTCGCACGGGAACGATCCTCGAGGCGGAGTCCGGCGCGAACGACCCGGTCGGCATCGCGCTGATGATCGGGATGATCGAGTTCGCGACGTCGGACGACGGCACGATGTGGACCGTCGTCCGTGAGTTCGTCCTCGAGATGACCGTCGGTCTCGCCGTCGGCGTCGCGGGCGCGTACGCGCTCCTTTACGTGATGCGTCGACTCTCGCTCCCGAACGCCGGCCTCTACCCCCTGCGCACGCTCGCGGCCGCGGGTGTCATCTACGGCGGCGCGTCGGTCCTGCACGGCTCCGGCTTCCTCGCGGTCTTCGTCGCGGGCATCCTCGTCGGCGACGAGCGCGCGCCGTACAAGGAGGAGACGGAGCGCTTCTTTACGTCGCTCGCCAGCCTCGCAGAGATCGTGATGTTCGTCGCGCTCGGGCTCACGATCGAGCTGTCGAGCCTCTCGGCCGGCGTGTGGGCCGACGGTGTCGTCCTCGCGATCGTCGTCGCGCTCGTCGCGCGCCCGCTCGTCGTCGCGGTTCTTCTGATCCCGACGCGCCTGCGGATCGGCGAGCGCCTCTTCCTCATGTGGGGTGGGCTCAAGGGCGCCGTGCCCATCTTCCTCGCCGCGTTCGCAATCCTCGCCGGCGTCGAGCACGCGCAGCGGCTCTACGGCATCGTCTTCGTCGTCGTGGCGCTGTCGGTCGTCGTTCAGGGGACGAGCATCCCGCTCGCGGCGACGCTCGCGCGCGTGCCGATGCGCACCGTCGAGCAGCGGCCGCTCGTCGATCAGTACGAGTAGAAGCCCTGGCCCGACTTGCGGCCGAGCTTTCCCTCGCGCTGCATCTCGACGAGCCGCTCGGGCGGCGCCATCCGCGCCTCGCCGAGTTGCGCGTGCAGCGCCTCCGACGCGTGCACGTGGACGTCGATGCCGACGAGGTCGACGAGCGCGCACGGTCCGAGCGGCCAGCCGGCGCCGTTCGTCATCGCCGTGTCGAGGTCTTCGGGTGTCACGTGGGCCTCGTCGAGGACGCGCACGCAGTCGTTCAGGAGCGGGATCAGGATCCGGTTGACGATGAAGCCGGGAGTGTCGTTGCAGCGCACCGGCCGCTTTCCTGCGCGCTCCGCCCACTCGTATGCCGTGTCGACCGCTGCGTCGCTCGACCGGCGCGCGCGAACGATCTCCACGAGCGGAAGCACCGGCGCCGGGTTGAAGAAGTGCATGCCGACGACGCGCTCCGGCCGCGCGGTCGCCTCCGCGATCTCGGAGACCGACAGCGCCGAGGTATTCGTCGCGAGAACGGCGTCGGGCCGCGTGATGCGGTCGAGCTCCTCGAAGAGCTCCCGCTTCGGCTCGAGCTCCTCGACGATCGCCTCGAAGATGAGGTCGCAATCCACGAGCTCGGAGACGTCTGTCGTGAGCTTCAGCCGCGCGAGCGCTCCGTCGCGCTCGTCGGGGGTGAGCCGCTCCTTCTCGACGGAGCGTCCGAGATAGCGCTCGATCGTCGCGCGCCCCTTCTCCGCGAGCTCCATCGACACCTCACGGCCGATCGTCTCGTGCCCGGCGGTGACGCTGATCTGCGCGATCCCCGCACCCATGGTTCCAAGCCCGACGACGCCGACCTTCACGCGGGCGATCCTACGGAAGATCGCGCGGCCGCCGCCCGTCGTGTGGACGTGAAGTTTCCTCTCGTGGCCGCACTACTCCTGCTGCTCGTCGTCGCGGCCTGCGGGGCGCTGGCCGAAGCCGCGCAAGGCCGGCGCCCCGCCCTCGCCCGTCGACGGCCGAACGGCCGTTAGCCGGCCGCGGACTCGATCAGCGCGCGCGCCGACTCGAACTGCGCGCGCGTCAGACGGACGTGCGAGTGGCGCCAGAGGCTCTGCGGGAAGACGCCCGCGGCCTCGACCGGCGGCGCGTCGTGCAGATCGCGCACGACCACGAGCGGGCGGATCGCGAAGCGCCACGACCAGCGCTCGCGCTCGGGATCGTGCTCGGGATCGCCAGCGACCTCGACGACGCCGAAGATCGCCTGCCACACCGCCGCGTAGAGGATCGCGCTCTCTCCGCGCTGCACGGACGGCCGCTTCGACGAGGAGTGCGCCGTGATGCCGTCGAGCTCCACTCGCGCGTCGAGCGGCTTCGAGCCACGCCCCCGAATCAGCAACCAATAGGTCATGACGGCACGCCCAAGGCGGGGCTTGAGTCAGACGCGCTCGATGATCCCGGCGATGGCCTGGCCGAAGCCGATGCACATGCAGGCGATGCCGTAGCGGGCTTCGCGGCGCTCGAGCTCGTTGAGGAGCGTCGCCGTCATGCGCGCGCCCGTGGCGCCGAGGGGGTGGCCGAGCGAGATGCCGCCGCCGTTCGGGTTGATGTCGTCCCAGCGATCCTCGAGCCCGGCGTCGTGTGCGAACTGCAGCACGACCGACGCAAACGCCTCGTTCACCTCGATCACAGCCATGTCGTCCCACGTCAGGCCGGCACGCGCGAGCGCCTTCGCGCACGCCTGCGGGTTGCCGTGCAGCATCCGGTACGGGTCGACACCGGAGAGGCCGAACGCGACGAAACGCGCACGCGGCTCGAGACCCAGGCGCGAAGCTGCCGCCTCGGAGGAGACGAGCACCGCGGCCGCGCCGTCGCAGATCTGCGAAGAGCTTCCCGCCGTCACCTTTCCGTCGGGCAGGAACGCGGGCTTCAACGACGCGAGCGCCTCCGCAGACGTGTCGCGACGCGGCGTCTCGTCGACGCCGACGAGTGCGCCCACGTGCGGGTTCGTCACCTCGACCGGGACGATCTCGTTCTCGAAGCGACCCTCGTCGATCGCGGCGACCGCTCGGCGGTGCGACTCGAGCGAGTACGCGTCGAGCTGCTCGCGCGACAGGCCCCACTCCTCCGCGAGCACCTCCGCGGAGATGCCCTGCGGCACGATCTGCCAGCGCTCGAGCAACTTGTCCGAGAGGTCGCCGCCGTTCGAGCCCATCGGGACGCGCGACATCATCTCGACGCCCGCCGAGACGACGACGTCGAGCTGCCCCGACCAGACCGCGGCTGCCGCGTTGAAGTTCGACTGCATCGACGAGCCGCACTGCCGGTCGACGGTCGTGCCGCAGACCGTCTCCGGCCAGCCCGCGACGAGCGGCGCCATCCGGCCGATGTTCCAGCCCTGCTCGCCGATCTGCGTGACGCAGCCCATCTGCACGTCCTCGACCTCGGCGGGATCGAGCTCGTGCCGCTCGACGAGCGCGTTCAGCACCTGACCGGCGAGCTCGTCGCCGCGCAGCTTCGAGAGCGCCCCGTTCCGCCGGCCGATCGGCGAGCGCACCGCGTCGATGATCAGCGCCTCGGTCACGCGGTCATGGTAGGTCGCGAGGCTCGCCGCAGTGCGCGAGCCAGATGCGGCGCGGCTTCATCGACATCAGCAGCTGTCCGGACTCGCTCGCGTCGAACTGCTTCCACGTGTAGCCGACGTCACCGGCCAGCACGACGAGGCCGTCGTCGGTGTGGACGAGCACGGACTGGTGACCCGGCGTGTGTCCCGGCGTCGGCAGCACGCGCACTCCGGGCAGGATCTTCGCCTCGCCGTCGTGCTCGACGTACGTTGCGCCGTCGAACTCGACCCATTCGTGGATCGTGTAGTCGTCCGCGCGCGCGGCCTCGCGCTCGGCGCGCTGCACGTGGATCGGCGTCCCCGCGAACAGCCGGTTCCCGCCGCAATGGTCGAAGTGCAGGTGCGTGTTGATCACGCACAGGACGTCGCGCGGGATCTTGTCCGCGTCGAAGCGGATCCCCCATTGCTCGTCGAGCTCGGGCGTCGAGTCGATCATCCCCGTGTCGACGAGCACACGGCCCTCAGGATGCTCGATGACGTGGATCGAGTTCGGCCACCGCTCGCCCTCGACGAGCACGTCGCCGTACTGAATCGCGCGAACGTCGTCGAGCTTCATGAGGACAGTCTCCTAGACTTCGGGCGTGGCGACAACGGTCGCTGAGCGCAAGCTCCTCGTCGACGGCCAGTGGATCGAGACGGGCGAATGGCTCGACGTTCGCTCGCCCTACTCCGGAGACGTGGTCGGACGCGTCGCGAAGGCGGGCGCCGCGGAGACGAAGCGCGCGATCGACGCCGCCGGGCAGGCGATGCGCGAGCCGCTGCCGGCGCACAAGCGCGCCGAGATCCTCGTGAAGGTCGCCGGCGGGCTTGGCCGACGTCACGACGAAGTGGCGCGCACGATCTGCGACGAGGCGGGCAAGCCGATGAAGGCCGCGCGCGTCGAGGCGAAGCGCGCGATGTCCACGTACACGTTCGCCGCCGTCGAGGCACGCAAGCTCGCGGGCGAAGTGGTGCCGATGGACGCGGCACAGGCGGGCGAGGGGAAGCTCGCGTTCACGCTGCGCATCCCGCGCGGCGTCGTAGGCGCGATCTCGCCGTTCAACTTCCCGTGCAACCTCGTCGCGCACAAGATCGCGCCGGCGCTGGCGGCAGGCTGTGCCGTCGTGCTCAAGCCGGCGTCGGCGACGCCCCTCTCGGCACTGCTGCTCGCGGAGCTGATGCACGACGCTGGGCTGCCGGCCGGGTGGCTCAACGTCGTCGCCGGCTCGTCGTCCGAGATCGGCGACGTGCTCATCGACGACGAGCGCGTCGCGGCGCTGACGTTCACGGGGTCCGGCGACGTCGGCTGGAAGCTGAAGGAGCGTGCCCCGCGCAAGCACGTGGCGCTCGAGCTCGGGAACGCGACGCCGGTGATCGTCTGCGCCGACGCGCCCGAAGGCACCGCTTCGACGCTCGCCGCGAACGGCTTCTCGTTCGCCGGTCAGAGCTGCATCTCGGTGCAGCGGATCTACGTCCTCGGCGCTGCCTGGGAAGGCTTCGTCGCCGAGTTCGTGCCGAAGGTCGAGGCGCTTCGGGTCGGCGATCCGGCCGACGAGGAAACTGACGTCGGGCCCGTGATCGACGACGACGCGCGCGATCGCGTTCTCGCGTGGATCGCAGAGGCCGGCGGGGAGCTCCTCACCGGCGGCAACGCGACCGACGAAGGACTGATCCGCCCGACGGTGATCGCGAATCCTTCGCCCGACGCGAAGGTCTCGTGCGACGAGGTGTTCGGGCCGGTCGTGACGGTGACGCGCGTCGGCTCGCTCGAGGAGGCGATCCGGCTCGCGAACTCGACCCGGTACGGCCTGCAGGCGGGAATCTTCACGACGAACCTCAAGTCCGCCCTCGAAGCGGCGCGAACGCTCGAGTTCGGCGGCGTCATGATCAACGAGGCGCCGACGTTCCGCGCCGATCAGATGCCGTACGGCGGCGTGAAGGCCTCGGGCAACACCCGCGAAGGCCCCGCCTACGCCGTCCGTGAGCTGACGGAAGAGCGGCTCGTCGTGATCGACCTCTGAGCGAACCGGCGCGCCGACGGCGCTGCTAGGGTCGCCGCGGGATGCCGTCGCTCTTCAAGCGCCAGCGCCCTGCCGAGAACGCTGACGGAAAGCCGCCCGCTCCGTCGCGTCGTCGCTACCTGCCTCCACCGAGCCGGCTCAGACGCGAGCGCCGGGCGCTGCTTCGCTACCGCGAGGAGCGCATTCGCGAGCTCGGAGGCCTGATGCTCGAGATGTACCGGCAGGACGACGTCCGGCAGGACGTCCTGCAGGAGCAGGCGGCGGCGATCGTCGCCCTCGAGGACCGGGTGCGCGAGGTCGACAGGCTCCTCGCCGCCCGGACGAGCCGGGCCCGCAGTGGCGTCCGCTGCGGCCGGTGCGGGACGCCGCTCCACTCCGGCGCACGCTTCTGTCCCTCCTGCGGGCAGCCGCTCCAGGCCTCCGCGCCGACGTGACGGAGTGCCCACGCTGCGGTGCGCCCGACGCCGGCGGCGAGTACTGCCTCACGTGCGGCACACCGCTCCGCGCGCCGACCCGCTCCGAGCGCCTACGCGAGCGGCTCGCGGCAAATCCGCTCTGGACGGCTCTCGCCGTGCTCGTGGTCGCGGCGCTCGGCGCGCTCGTCGCCATCGCGGCCTCCAGCGGCGGCTCGACCGAGCGGACCCTCGTCGCGACGGGCCTTCCCGACCGGACGACCGTCCGCACCCCTCCTCCGGTGGTCGGGACGCTCACCGAGACGGTGACGACCGCGCCCACGACGACGGCGGCGCCTCCCCCGCACGCCGGCCCGACCTCGACGACGCTCACGGAGTGGACGCGCCCGGACGGCTACACGCTCGTGCTCGCGTCGGTGCCGAAGGACAACGGCCGGGCGAGCGCCGTCGAGGTCGCGAAACGTGCGCTGGGGCAGGGGCTCCCGTCCGTCGGCATCCTCGATTCGAAGGACTTTGCCGGGTTGCACCCGGGCTATTTCGTCGTCTTCAGCGGCGTCTACTCGTCCGAGTCCGAGGCCGGCCGGCACCTCTCCGAGGCGACGGCGGCCGGCTTCTCCGCGGCCTATGCGCGTCAGGTGACGCGTTGACGGCGGTAGGTGTAGGCCGCGTCGAAACGGGGTAGCGACCGGGGGTGTGCCGAGCCCCCGTTGGCACGAGCGACAACGCAAATGCGGACTTTGTAACAGGCCGTTGATTTCTGTATGCTCGCTCGAAGCCGCCCTCGGCGCCCTGTTTACCCCGTTTTAACAAACGTTTTTGGCCACTTAACGAGGAACGGATAAGACTCTTGACGGACGAGCGCATCAGCCACCTTCGTAACTGCATGTACCAGTACTCGCGCGCCATCTACCGGTCGATCAAGGATCTCATCGATCCCTATGTCCCCGAGATGGAGCGCCTCGAGTACCGCCGCCTGGTTCTCTCCCACTGCGAGCAGACGATGGAGCGGCTCGCGACCGACCCGCTCTACTTCGCGAAGCCGGACAAGGCCCTGTTCCAGGACATCCGGCGCTACTTCCCGATCACGGTGCAGGCGCAGGTCTCCTGGGCCGTCCACGAGGGCGTCTCGGCCGCCGTCGCCTTCATCGAGGAGCAGATCGAGGCCGGCGCGCTCGACGGCGGCGTTGCCCGCTGCCGGGCGACGACCCGCAAGGGAAAGCCGTGTCAGCGCACGCCTTTGCCCGAACGCGATTACTGCCCATCTCACCAGCATCTGGAGACTCGCGTAGCCGCGTAGCGGCTTCGACCAAAGTGCTTCGCACTTTGGTCGACGAAGACCGGACAGGTGCGCTACTCGCGCGTGTCCTTCGGTGGCGGCCATTGGGTCGTCCCCTTCGAGCATGGTGAGCGTCGGCGCGGCCAAGCCGCGCCTTCTATGTGACGTAATCCACAGGTAAGCCACAGCCCTTTCCACAGGCGGCAGCGACTAGGCTCGACACGGTGAGTCACGACACCGACAAATTGATCCGTCAGCTCTCGCTCGTCGCCTTCTTGATGGCGGAACGGCGAGCGCTCACCGCCCGCGACGTCAAGTCGAACGTCGAGGGATATTCGGAGATGTCGGACGAGGCGTTCGCGCGCCGCTTCTACTCGGACCGCGCGGAGCTCGTCGGGCTCGGCGTCCCGCTTCACTCGCAGCGGGACGAGTTCACCGGCGAGGAGCTGTACACGCTGCGCTCGGAGCAGTACTTCCTCCCCGAGCTCGAGCTCGGCGACGACGAGCTCGCCGCGCTCCAGACGGCGCTCTTCCTCCTCGACGGCAAGTTCGCGTACGCGGAGCCGCTGCGGCTCGCGCTGCAGAACCTCGCGCTGGGGCGGCCCGGCTTCAGCGAGCTGCCGACGGAGACCGCCGTCCGCGTCGAAGTCCGCGACCCCGACTACACCGTCGAGATGCCCGGCCGGCTCGCGAAGCTCGAGGGCGCGATCTCGAAGCAGCGGACGATCAAGTTCCCGTACTACTCGATCTCGCGCGACACCCTCTCGGAACGGACGGTGAACCCGCTCGCGTTGCTCACCGACAACGGCATCTGGTACGTCGTCGGCGAGGACCTCGACGACAAGCGGCGGAAGAAGTTTCGCGTCTCGCGCATCCGCGGTGACATTCGCTTCGCCACGCGGCGCGAGCGCGACTTCCGCACGCCCACGGACTTCGACATCGACGAGTACCGCGGCCGGCCGCCGTGGCAGATCGGCGACCTCGCGGGCGAGGCGCGAATCGAGGTCACGAGCGACACCGCCTGGTGGGTCGAGCGCGCGTACGGCCAGACGGGCCGTCTCGAGGACGACGTCTTCGTCACCGAGTACTCGTCCATCCCGCTGCTCGCGTCGTGGGTGCTGCGCCAGGTCGGACGCGCCGTGCCGGTCGAGCCCCCGGCGCTGCGGCGCGAAGTCGCCCGAGCGCTCCGCGCCGTGCAGGAGGCGCATCGCGGCGAGCCGCCGGCGCTCGCCAAGGACGCACCGGCACTCGACGTCCACGACGGCGCCGAGCGCACGGCGGGCCCGGTCACACCCGAACGCTTCGCCGTGCTCCAGGCGCTCCTCGCCTACCTGCTGGCGCGCTGCGGCGAGGGCCGCGAGGCGACGATCCTCGCCGGCGACCTGAGCGAGCGCTTCCGCATTCCACCGGAGGAGCTGGAGGATCACCTCTCCCTGCTGAACCTCGTGAACTTCGGCGGCGGCTGTTACACGGTTTACGCCGAGCTCAGCGACGGCGAGGTGCACGTCGACAAGGAGCTCTACGGAGAGACGTTCCGCGCGGCGCCGCGGCTGACGCCGCTCGAGGCACGCGCGATCAGGCTCGCGCTCGAATACGTCGGGCCGATGATCGCGGCGGAGGCGCACACGCCGCTCGACCGCGTGCGCAAGAAGCTCGAGGAGACGTTCGGCCAGTTCGAGCTCGTGCAGACGCCGGAGCCGCATGCCGACGACTCCGAGGAGAACTTCGTCTCGACGTTCACCACCGCGATCCGCGGCCGGCAGCTCGTCGAGATCGAGTACCAGAAGGAAGGCGAGGAGACGTCCTCGACACGCGTCGTCGAGCCGTACGTCCTCGAGCGCCAGCTTCCGAACTGGACGGTGCATACGTGGGACCGCACGCGGGACGGCGAGCGGAGCTTCCGGCTCGACCGAATGCGCGAGGCGAAGCTCCTGCGCGAGCGCTTCGATCTGCGCGAGGGATTCGAGCCGAGCCGGCTCCGCGACGCGCGCACCGCCCGCGTCCTCTACACCGAGGACGTCGCGCGCTGGGCGCTCGAGCGCGGAGCCCGCCCGCTCGCGGACGGCTCGGCCGTCGCCGACCTCCCCGTCGGCAGCCCGGAGTGGCTCGAGAGCGAGATCTTCTCCTTCCGCGGCAGCGCCGTCGTGCTCGAGCCCGAAGACCTGCGCGCCCACATTCGCAACCGCGCGAAGGAGCTGGCGACGGAGCTCGGCGTCAACCGGCTGCGCGTCACGACTTCGTAGGCAGCATCAGCGTAAAGGTCGCGCCCTCTCCCGGCACCGACCGTACGTCGACACTGCCGCCGTGCGCTTCCGCGATCGAGCGCGCGATGAAGAGGCCGAGGCCCGTCCCCGCCCTCCCCGTACCACCCTTCGCACGGCCGAACTTCTCGAAGATCACGGTCTGCTCGTCTCGCGCGATGCCGGGCCCGCTGTCGCGAACGGCGACGACGACGCGGCCGTTCAGCGCATAGACCTCGACGTCTACGGGCTCGCCCGCGTCCGACCACTTCACCGCGTTCTCGATGAGATTCCCGAGAACCTGCCGCAAGCGGGTGCGGTCGCCGCGGAGAACCGGCAGCGGCCCGTGCACGTTCGAGTGAATCGGCACCTCGTCCTGCCCGAGCGACGCCGAAGCGACCGCCTCTTCGATCAGCTCGCGCATGTCGAGGTCGTCGAACCTGTAGGTGAACGTCCCCGCCTCGATGCGCGACGTGTCGAGGACGTCCGCGATCAGGTCGGCGAGGCGGCTCGTCTCGCCGGAGATGAGCGCGAGGAAGGACGCGCGCTGGTTCGGCGACAGCTCGCGCCAGCGCGCCTGCAGCGTCTGCGACGCCCCGATCACCGCCGCCATCGGGCTGCGCAACTCGTGCGAGACGAGCGAGACGAAGTCCGCGCGCAGAGCGGACAGGCGCCGGAGCTCCTCGACGGTTCGATGCTCGGCGTCGTAGGCGCGAATGTTCTGCACCGCGGTCCCCGCCAGCCGGCCGATCAGCGACACGAGCTCGACCTCTTCGGAGTTGAACGCGTCACGCTCGCGCCGTGAGAAGGAGATCAACCCCACGGCGGTCGAGCCGACGAGCAGCGGCGCTGCGAGGCGCGAGTGCAGGCCGAGCGCAAGCAGTTCCTCCTCCTCGGGATGCCGCACATCGGTCAGGTCGCGCCGGTAGACCGTCCGACCGCCCGACACGACGTCGAAGATGGAGCCGGGGATGGGTCTCGCCGAGCCGGCGGGAAAGACGTCGTCGACGCCCGAGCCCGCGGCGGCGAGCACCTCGAGGCGGTCGCCCTCGACGAGCACGACGGCAATGCGGTCGAAGGGCACGAGCCCGCGCACCTCGCGGATGAACGCCTCGAAGGCGTCCCCGAGCACGAGCGATGACCCGAGAGCGCGCGCGCAACGGTTCGCGGCCTCGAGCACGTCGACGCGCCGACCGAGCGCGTCCCGCAGCTCCTCTGCCTCGGTCGCGCGTTCCTGCGAGAGCTCGGTCTCACGTGCGAGGCGCAGGACGAGCCAGCCGACGATGAGACCCGTGATCACCTGACTTCCCGCCTGAAACGTGACGTAGTCGGCGTGGAAGCGCTCCCCCGCGTGCTCCGAACGCAGCCGCTCGAACTCGATCAGCACCGGCAGCGTGAGGGCCGTCAACACGAGCGGACCGATGACCGCGAAGCGTACGGCGGCCTCGACGATCGCGAGGTACATCACCTGGCGCACCGGCGTACCGCTCTCGTAGTTGTAGATGAGCAGGTACGAGGAGATGAGCGCGGTGTCGAAGCCGAGCGCGGTGAAGGCAAGCAGCACCTGCCGGCGGCGCGGCAGGTCCCTCCGGCTGAGCCAGAAGAGGATCACGGCGCCGATCGCGAAAACCGCCGTCGTCACCCACGCGTTGAACTCGTAGCCCGGCGGGTAGCCGGTGCTGAGCGCTACCTGGCCGATCGCGAACGCGACGGCGCCGACGCGGACGTTCGCGATCCACCGCTCCGACTGGCGAAGATGATTGACGTCCTTCAGCACGAGCGCTCCTCGATCCGCGCGCGCGCCCACTCGGCATACGACGCGAGCAGTTCGTCGTCCTCGAAGCTCTCGAGGAGGTCGAGGTGCTCGGGGCCGCCGGTGTTGCCCACGGCGACGAGCGCGTTGCGCCGCAGGTAACGAGGATCGTTGCGCGGGACATAGAGGCGGTCATAGCGGCGACGCAGCGTGTCGCCGTCCTCGGTCAGCCACTCCGCAAGCGAGACGACCGGTTCGCCGCGTGCCGGTTCGCCGTCGCGTCGGTTCTCGACGCCGCGGTTCCACGGACAGACGTCCTGGCAGATGTCGCAGCCGTACACGCGATCCTCGAGCGGCGCGCGAAAATCCTCGGGAATCTCGTCCGGCGACTGCGTCCAGTACGAGAGGCAGCGCGTCGCGTCGAGCGTGCCCGGCTCGTCCAGCGCGTTCGTCGGGCAGGCGTCGATGCAGAGGCGGCACGAGCCGCAGTCCGCGTCGAGCGGCGGCGTCGACTCGATCTCGACGTCGGTCACGAGGGTGCCGAGGACGACCCACGAGCCGAAGCGCCTCGTGATCAGCAGCGTGTTCTTGCCGTAGAAGCCGACGCCCGCGCGCGCCGCGCCCTCGCGGTCGACGTGCTGGTTCGCGTCCACGAGCACGCGGTACCCGCCGCCGAGCCGCCGGCCGAGCTCCTCGAGCTTCCCGCGCAGCTCCGCGTAGCGGTCGTCCCACGTGTAGCGCGGCAGCCGCCCTTCGCCTGCCGCGGGCTCGCCTCCCGGCGCGTAGTAACACAGCGCGGCGGAGACGACCGTGCGCGCGCCCGGCAGCAGCGTCTCCGGATGACACGAGACCTCCGGCTGCGCCATCGTGAAGCGCATGTCGGCGAAGAGACCGCGTCCGCGCCGCTCGAGGATGTGCCGCTCCGTCTCGACGTACGGCTCGGCGCGCGCGGCGCCGACGACGTCGAGGCCGATCTCGGCACCGAGAAGCTCGAGCTCGCTCGATCTCATGCGGGGTAGTGTGCCGCGGTGAAGGCCATCCGGATACACGACGACGGAGGCCCCGGAGTTCTTCGGTACGAGGACGCGCCGGATCCGGTTCCCGGCCCGGGCGAGGTGCTGATCGAGCTGCGGGCCGCGTCGCTGAACCACCTCGATCTCTGGGTTCGCAAGGGCCTCCCGTCCGTGCCAAAGCCTCGCATCCTCGGCGCCGACGGCGCGGGAATCCGCACCGACACGGGCGAGCGGATCGTGATCAATCCCGGGCTGGAGCACGGTGTGCGGATCACCGTCATCGGGGAGCATATGGACGGGACGCACGCGGAGCTGATCGCGGTGCCGGAGACGAACGTGTACCCGATCCCCGACTCGCTCTCGTTCGAGGAGGCCGCGGCGTTCCCGCTCGTCTTCGAGACCGCCTGGCGAATGCTCGTGACGAAGGCGGCGCTGCAGCCGGACGAGTGGGTGCTCATCTGGGGCATCGGCGGAGGCGTCGCGACCGCGGCGCTCGCGATCGTGAAGGCACTGGGCGGGCGCGCCGTCGTCACCTCGTCGTCGGACGAGAAGCTCGCGCGGGCGCTCGAGCTCGGCGCCGACGCGACCGTGAACCATGCGAGCGAGGACGTCGCCGCCCGCGTGAAGGAGCTCACCGACGGCGGCGCCCACGTCGTCGTCGAGACCGTCGGCGCGGACACCTGGGCGACGTCGCTCTCGGTGGCGCGGCCGGCAGGACGGGTCTGCGTGTGCGGCGCGACGAGCGGGCCGAATCCTCCCGCGAACCTGCACCGCATGTGGTGGAAGCAGCTGACGATCTACGGCTCGACGATGGGCACGCACGAGGACTTCGAGGCCGTGCTCGACCTCGTCGTCTCGGGTCGCGCGAAGCCGGTGATCGATTCCGTCTTCCCGCTCGGCGAGACCCGGGCGGCGCACGAGCGGCTGGAGTCCGGGCAGCAGCTCGGCAAGGTCGTGCTGACCATTCCGGGCTAGTCCGAGGGACAGTCCCTCGGACGTGTCCGAAGCGCCGCTGTCCCGGGGACTGTCCCCGGGACAGCGGGGCGCGTCGGAGTTACGTCGCCGGGATCGCGGGGCCCGACGGGTAGAGCGCCGCGTTCAGGACGACGCGCTCCTCCTGCGTCGTCCAGCCGCGGTACCACGCATCGAAGCCCAGGAGCACGGCGTGACCGGCTCCGAACGGCTGGTCGATCACCACCGGCCGCCCGGGCAACGTCGCGTTGCCGTTGACGACGTAGCCGTAGCAGTTGCCCCAGCCCGCGGGGCCGCCGCAGTCGCCGGACGGCCCGTACGTGGACACCGCGGTGGCGGCCGGAATCGTGCCGCCGTTGCCGCCGAGCGTCGCCGGGTCGAAGTTCGGGTCGCTGCTCGCCTCACGGTAGATCCAGCCTCCGGCGTCGAAGCCCCAGGCAATCGGATTCGCGGTCGCCCACGTGCCGTCGAACGTCGCGCCCGGGGTCTGGATCCCGGTGATCGTGTTCGTGTTCACCGTCGTCATGCCGGCGTTGCGAGCGCTCGTGAGACCGCCCGCACGCGAGCCGATGTACCGGCCGCCGGCGTTGACGAAGGCCGCGAGCGCCGTCGCGCCGCCGCCGGCGGCGATCGTCGACGACGGGTTGATGAACGCGGTGTAGCCCTGGCTGACGAGCACGCCAGCCGCGAGGTCCGTCGTGGTGATCTGGCCGATCTGCGAGGTGGGAATGCCCTCGCGCACCGACAGGTCGAACATCACCTCGCAGTACGCGGTGTTCGTGCACTGCCCGTCGCCGGTGCCGTGGAACGTCGGGTTCGTCGGCGCCGTCGTCGCGCCCGTGTAGACGCCGATCTTCGGCAGCGTCAACGCGTAGCGTGCGACCGGGTAACCGGCGAGGCCGTAGACGGGCGTCTGCCACTTCGCCGCGTCGGCCGTGATCGTCGCGAGCGGCACCGAGGTGCCGGCGACGAGCGCGGCGCCGGTGGCGAAGTGCACGCCGCCGGAGTCGAACGCCGACGCGCCGCGGGCGACCGAAGCTCCCTGTCCGAGGAGCTGGTTCACCATCGCGAGCGCCTGCGCCGAGTCCGTGTTGAACGCGTAGACCGCCTGCGCGGTCGACGGGACGGCGGCCTGCGGCGGAGCCGCGAGATGCGTCATGGCCGTGCCCGACGGAAGTTGCTGCGTGAGGAAGCCGTTGCCGCTGAACCCGCGCAGCAGCGAGTACGACCACGTCACCTGGTCGTAGAAGTAGTGGAACGGCAGGTACGGGTTCTCCCCGAGCACCGCCTGGATCCAGTGCTTCGTCGGCTGCGAGAGCGGGATCCACAGCGTCCCGGCCGGGAGCGTCGTCACCTCGGTCTGCACGGGCGACGGGCCGCCCTGCACCGCGCTGATGTTGAAGTTCCCGAACCGGTGTGCGCCCGCGATCGTGGCCGGGGCGTCGAGGCGGTAGACGTTGACGCCCGCCCGCTGCAGGTCCTTGATCGTCGTGGCGACGTCACCCGAGTGCGCGTTCGGCAGGAAGTAGTAGCCGCACACGCCCGTGTTCGGGTTCTGGTCGCCGTGCGCCTGGCCGATGTCGAGCAGGTCGATCGCCACCGGGCTCACCTGCGTGTTGTCCTGGAGCTTGCAGCTCGAGCCCTGGTCGACGGCCTCCTGCCACTGCTTGACCCAGCCCGTCATCAGCCGGGTCTTCTCGGCTGCGACCGCGTTGATCGTCTCGTCGAACGCGAGGTAGTGGTCGTAGACCTGCTTGCCGTAGTTTTCGTTGTTCCCCTTCTCGTACGTCATACCGGCGCCGCCCATGAGCAGAGCCGGGACGGTGTCGCCGTACTCGGGGACGAACAGGTCGTAGGTGTTGTAGTTGCGGTACTGCGAGCTCTGGTCGTTGAAGCGGTTCTGGATGCTCGGGCCGATCACGTCGTTGATCAGGTCGAGCGCGAAGTGCGAGATCTCGTGCAGCGCGGCGTCCTCGTTCGGCGGGAAGAAGTAACCCGACGACTGCTGATGCGCGTCGATGAAGAAGAGGCCCGGGTACTGGACGGCGTTGTCGAACAGCTGGGCGTTCTCCGGCATCTGGATCGTGCCGCGGTCGCGGTTCGGGTCGAACGACCACGCCGTCGTGCGGACGTTGTGGTCGCGGTCGTCCGGTGCGCTGACGGGCTGGATGAACACGTCGAGGTTGCTCAGACGCTGCGCGTTGGCGCAGTCCGTGCGCGCGGCCAGGTCGTAGAGCATCTTGACCGAGGCCTCGCCGCCCGCCGGCTCGTTCCCGTGCGGCGTGCCCGTGATCCAGCCGAAACCGGGCCGCACGTCCGACCTGCGAGAGCGCGTCGGCCTGCGACGTCGTGCCGCTGATCACGCCACGCCAGAACGCGCCGTCGTTGCGACCGGCGTCGAGGTTCGCGATGTTGCCCGGAGTCCCGACGACGATGATCTGCATCGGCACGCCGAGGACGCTCGTTCCGGCCGAGTAGGTCTTGACCGCGACGCGCTGCCCGGTCGTCCCCGGGTTCGCGGCGATCGCGTCCTTGACCGCCTGCAGGTACGCCATCAGCTGCCCGGTCTTCTTCGCGGACGGCGTCGCGCCGCTCAGGCCGTCACCGGTGGCCGGCCCGCCGAGAACGGTGCCGAAGAAGGCGTCGTAGGTCGGGATGTTCGGATCGAGGTTCGTCCCGTTGGTACACGGCGCCGGGTCCGTCGTGGCGATCGGCGCCTGGGCGATCGGATGCTCGCCGCCGACCTGATCCGACTGCGTGCTCGAGCGGTACGGGCAGAACGTCACCGCGCTCGAGTCCGAGACGCCGGCCGGGCAGTTCGCATCGGGAACCGCAGCGCCGTTGACCGGGTTCTCCGGAATCGGCGGGTTGTAGGTCGTCGCCGCCGGCGCAACGACGTCCGGCCAGACGGCCGGGCCGGGCGTCGGCAGCGTGACCGCACCGGTCCGCAGGCCCCACCAGTTGTTCTGCGCGAGCACCGGGCTCGCCGCGTTCGGCGACGTGCCGTCGAGCATCGTGTTGAGGACGCCGAAGGCGTTGTCGGTGATGTTGCTGCGGGAGATCGTCGAGCCCACCGCACCGACGAGCCGGATCCCGGCGCCGAGGCGCAGGTTCTGGTTGTTCTCCGCGTGGTTGCCGAGCGGGTAGGGGTCGTTGTTCGGCGTCGGCGCGAAGACGCTCCCGACCGGGGCGCCGTCGCCGTGCACGAGGTTCGACGACACCGTGGTGTCCGTCATCTGGACGGTCGCGCCGGCGGTGACGCGGACGCCGTCCTGGCCGAACAGCGGCCCGGTCGTCACCGGCAGCGGCGGCGGGATCGGCGTGCTGCCTCCGGACGCCTGGCAGTCGCCGACGATCACCGGCGGCGTGCCCGCGCTGAAGTCGTTGTAGTGCTGGCACGAGTTGCGGCCGGCGATCTGGTCGGCGGTGAGGATCGCGACGTTGCGGATCCCGGACGCCTGCAACGGCAGCGACTGGCTCGGAACGTAGTCGCTCGTCGCACCGTCGACGAGGACGCCGACGGAGTTGTAGTGGTCGATGCGCGTGTGCTCGATCGTCAACGTGCGCGTGAGCTGCGTCTTCGGCTTGATCATCTTCGGCGTCACGCGCGTGACCATCGCAATGCCGACGCCGAAGTCGTTGCTCCTGAAACCGCCGGGAACGACGTAGCCGTCTTCGCTCTCGTCGATGTCGATGCCGGTCACCCGCGAGCGGCTGACGGATCCCTCTGCGTCACGGAACACGATGCCCGCAGTCGCGTAGACGCCGTTCGCGTCGAACGTGATGCCGGAGACGTTGACGTCGATCGGGTCGTCGCGCTGACCGATCACCGCGAGGATGTAGCCGTTGCCCTTGCGCAGGCTCGGCTTCTCGGCCGCTATCCGGTTCGCGCCGCTGTGCTTCGGCTGCACGACCACCTGATCCGCGCCCGCGCCCTCGAGGTTCAGGTCGTGGTGGACTTCGAGCGTGTCGCTGCCGACGTCCCCGCTGCCCTCCACGTAGGTCCCGGCGCAGACGTACACGGTGTCGCCGGGGCCGGCCGCCTCGATCGCTTCTCGGATCGAGTCGAACCGCGCGGCGGGACAGGTCGCCTGGCCCTTGGCGGGCGCGACGGTGAGCGTCTTCGGCTTGTGCGCCGCCTGGGCGTTGGACACGAGCCCGAGCGCCAGCGCGGCGACCGCCGCAGTGAATGCCGGGAGCAGCCTGCGAGACATGGGACCTCCTCCGATGGGTGCCAGCAGACCGGCGCGCGTCCCCGTGCCGCGCGACCGCCGTCTACGAATAGGCGGGGATAGTAGCGCTAGCCGAAGCCGAGGATGAACTTCGCGTCGTCGGACATCTTGTCCGGCGTCCACGGCGGATCCCACGTGAGCTCGATCTCGACGTCCTCGACGCCGGGCAGCTCGGAAGCGGCGCGGTAGATGTCCTCCTGGATCATCGGCCCCGCCGGGCAGCCCATCGACGTGAGGCTGTGCGTGACCTTGACCTTCGACCCCGCGACGTCGACGTCGTAGAGAAGCCCGAGGTCGACGATGTCCATCCCGAGCTCGGGATCCTCGACCCCCCGCATGGCCTCGATCACGTCGTCCTTGGTGACCTGCATGCGAATCAGTCTAGACAGGCGACCCGAGGCACGTGCTTGCACTTCGGGCGCTACAAGCCGTACAGGCGCACTTCTTCGCGCTTCTCGCGGCGGAAGAAGTGGATGCCGTCGACGAAGCGGACCCAGTTGCAGCGGGTGCACATGACGATCGAGTGGCTCCGCGCGCTGTCCGCGTGGTAGCGCACGCCGCGCAGCAGGTCTCCGTTCGAGACACCGGTCGCGGCGACGATCGTCTCGCCGGGGGCGAGCTCCTCGGTCGTGAAGACGTGGCCGATGTCCTCGATGCCGTGCTCGCGTGCTCGCTCGATGTCTCCGCGTGTCGTCGGCCAGAGTTGCGCCTGCAGCTCGCCGCCGAGGCAGCGCAGCGCCGCGGCGGTCATCACGGCCTGCCGCGTGCCGCCGATGCCGACGGAAAGATGGTCGTTCGTCCCGCGGATCGCCGCCGAGATCGACGCGGTGACGTCGCCGTCCTGGATCAGCTTGATGCGCGCGCCGGCGGTGCGGATCTCTTCGACGAGGTCGTGGTGCCGCGGTCGGTCAAGCACGATCGTCGTGATGTCGTTCGTCCGGCGGCCGAACGCCTCGGCGATGGACTCGACGTTCTCCGCGATCGAGCGGTTGATGTCGATCTTCCCGCGAGCGCGCGGCCCGACGGCGATCTTGCGCATGTACATGTCGGGGAGCGTGACGAGCGATCCCGCCTCGCCGACGGCGATCATCGACATGGCGCCGTTGCCGCCGCGCGCGACGATGCCGCGGCCCTCGAGCGGGTCGACGGCGAGATCGACGTTCCAGCCGCCGAGCCCGAGCACGCTGCCGTGCGCAAGTTGGCCCTCCTCCCCGCCGCCGATCACGACGCGACCCTCGATCGGAAGCTCGTCGAGCGTACGCGCCATGCCCGACAGCGCCGCCTCCTCGGCGGCCTGCGCGTCGTCGCGACCGAGCCACCTCGCAGCAGCGAGCGCCGCGCGCTCCGTCGCGCGCGCGAAGGACTCGCAGAGGCACGGCTCCCGGCTGGCGACCACCTGCTCGCCGGCGCGCTGCTCGACCGTCTCGGTCACACGGTCTCCAGCTCGGCCGCGCTCGCGAGCACGAGCTCGATCACGGCTTCGACGGTGACGTTCTTGTTCGAGTTCTCGAACACGGGTACACCGTAGTCGCGCGCGCGCTCGACGACGTAGTGCTGCAGCCTTCGGATGTCGTCGAGCCGGTCGAGGTACTTCCAAACCGGCCGCTCGCCGCCGGAAGACGCGTCGCGGATCCAGAAGTGGTCGGCATGGATCGTCTCGTCCTCGAGCGTCAACACGCACTCCACGACGGTCGCGTCGGCGGTGGACACGTTGAGCATGCCCGGGACGACGTGGACGCCCTCGACGACCATCGACCAGCCCTCGAGGATCGCGCGCGAGACAGCGGCCTCGACGGCGACCAGCACCTCTCGCGTCTGGTCGAGGAACGCCTCGACGAGAGGCTGGCCGGGCGGCGCGTCGAAGCTCGAGCGGTGGATCGACGGCATCTCGGCCGGCGGGAAGAACGCGCGCAGCGTCTGCCGGACGACGTCCGTGCACGTCACCCGGTTGATGCCGAGGCGATGCCCGACCTCGCTGGCGACGGTGGACTTGCCGGTCCCCGTCGCGCCGCCGATGAGGAGGATCACGGGCTTCACGCCGGCACCTTCGCAGGCAGCAGGTCGAGGATCGCGTCGTCGAGCCCGTCGCCGGAGACGTCGTTCGCAGCGAGGACGAGCTCTGCGCCGCGGGCGGCCGCCTCCTCCGCGACGACGTCGATCGCGGCGGCCTTGAGCTCGACGACATAGACCTCGGCGTCGATTCCGGGCAGCTCGGCGCGCAGCGCTTCGCGATTCGCGAGGTTGCGCGACACGTGCACGAGCTCCGCGTCGAGATGCTCGACGGGCGCGGCGCCGGTCGTGAAAACGGCGGTGCGGCGGCCGCCGAGCGGCTGGATCGGCCGCAGGCGCAGCCCGACGCTCACGTCGGCGCCGCGCACGTCGCCCACACCGATGACGAGGTCGGAGATCGCGACGCGATAGGGATTGAGATACGCGTCCAGGTCGTGGCCCGCTGTCGTCACGAGGATCCGCGCGGAGGTCGCAACCGGCGGGATCGCGGCGCCGCTCCCGTCGAACACGACGACGTCGGGCTCGAGCGACCGCGCGAGCTCAGCGCCGGCGGCGACGTTGGAGTGCGAGACGGTTCCCGCGAGCCCGCCGCCCGCGCGACGGCAGCCGATCGTGACGACGCCGGCGAGCGCCGCGGCCTCCAGGTGGTCCGAGGCTGCGTGGCGACCGCTTCGCGACAGCGCGAGGAGATCGTCGACCGTCGGTGCCGTCTCCACCAGTTCAGGCTCCGCCGGTCCGCCGCGCCCCATCGCGACGACGACGACCGAGCGCTCGCGTGCGAGCAGTCGCGCGACGTGCCCGGTCACGGCGGTCTTGCCGACGCGCTTGCCCGTCCCGATCACGGATAGCGAGGGAAGGTCGAACGGCTCGAGCCGCGGCGGCTCGAAGTGGAAGTCGGCGCCGACGTAGGTCAACCCGAGCAGGAGCGCGCGGCTCGCGAGCCGAAAGCGCTCGGCCGGAGGCATCACGGGCTCGTCCGAGAGATCGACGGCGACGTCTGCCGCGACCTCGTCGAGCGACGAGACGAGCGGCACGCCGTAGCTCTCCCCGCCGCGGAGCTTCTCCGTCCCGCCGACGAGCAGCGCACCGACGAACTCGTACGGCAGAGCAACCAAAGCGTCCCGCACGACGGGCGGGTAGTGCTCCCCGTCGATGATCGCGATCGCCCTCACGGCGCGCGCACCTCGTCTTCGATGCGGGCCGTGTACTTCTGGAACTCGCGCGTCTCGGTGGAGAACTGGATGATCTTCTCCTGCCCGTGATACGGATAGCGGCGCCAGACGTCGACGTGCGACTGCTCGACCTCGATCACGTTGTAACAGGGCCGCGTGTGACCGCGAAGACGCAGCGAAGAAACCGTGCCGGCGTTGACGATGAACAGGTTCTCGAGCTTCCACGCGTACGGCACGTGCTTGTGGCCGCAGAGGACGAGGTCGACGCCCGAGCGCTGCAGGCACTCGATCGCGTCGCCCGCGTCGTAGACGATGTTCCGCTCGCGGCCGGTTCCCGGTACGGGCAGCAGGTGGTGGTGGAGGACAAAGACGCGCAGGTCGGCGGGGTCGGCGAACTGCTCCTCGATCCACTTGTAGCGCCCACGGCCGATCTGCCCGTGATCGAGATCCGGCTCGGTCGAGTCCACCGCGACGATCGTGACGCCGTTCTTGCGCAGCACCGAGCTGCGGCTGCCGAAGAGGTCGTCGAAGTGGACGTAGCCGACGTTGCGCGAGTCGTGGTTCCCCGGGATGACGACGAGCGAATCGCACTCGATCTTGTCGAGGTACTCGCGCGCCTGCTGGTACTCGGGCCGGAAGCCGAACGTCGTCAGGTCGCCGGAGCAGATGACCACGTCCGGGCGGAGGTCGTTGATCTCGTCGATCGCGCGCTCGAGCAGGCTCGGGACGAAGTACGGCCCTCCGCAGTGGATGTCGGAGATGTGGGCGATGCGGAAGCAGCCGTCCTGCATTTCGGACTCCAGATAGTAAGGCCCCTGTCGATTTTGCCCATACCCGTTCGTCGTAGAGTCGAAATCGACCCTCGAAGGGAGGAGCCCATGCAGTACATGCTTCTGATCTACTCGAACGAGAACCGCTCTGCCGACGGCGACGAGGAGGTCATCAAGCGCTACGGCGAGTTCACGCAGGAGGTCCGCGACGGCGGGAAGCTCGTGTCCGCCGACCGGCTCAAGCCCGCGACCGCCGCGACGACCGTGCGCATCCGCAACGGCGAGACGCTCGTCACCGACGGGCCGTTCGCGGAGACGAAGGAGCAGCTGGGCGGCTACTACGTCCTCGACTGCGAGAACATCGACGAAGCGCTGCAGTACGCAGCGAAGATTCCTGCAGCCGAGATCGGCTCGATCGAGGTGCGTCCCGTCTGGGAGATGTAGCTCCGCTCGACCGCGTCTTCCGCGAGGAGTACGCGCGCGTGGTCGCGACGCTGATCCGCGACCTGCGCGACATCGACCTCGCGGAGGACGCGCTCTCCGACGCGCTCGAGGCCGCGCTCGTGACGTGGCCGCGCACCGGCGTTCCCGACAACCCCGGCGCGTGGCTCACCGTGGCGGCGCGGCGCAAGGCGATCGACCGGCTGCGCCGCGAGCGCCGGCACACGGAGCTCGTCGCGGAGCTCGAGGAGGTGGCACCGGTGGACGAGACGACGATCCCCGACGAGCGGCTTTCGCTGATCTTCACGTGCTGCCACCCCGCGCTCGCGCCGGACGCGCAGGTCGCGCTGACGCTTCGGCTCGTCGGCGGCCTCACGACGCCCGAGATCGCGCGCGCGTTCCTCGTGTCCGAGGAGACGCTCGCGCAGCGCCTCGTGCGGGCCAAGTCGAAGATCCGAGCGGCGGGCATCCCTTACCGCGTGCCGCCCGATCACCTGCTGCCGGACCGGCTCGCGGCAGCGCTCGCGGTCGTGTACCTGATCTTCAACGAGGGCTACAGCGCGACCGGCGGCGACACGCTCACGCGGCCCGACCTGATGGGGGAGGCGATCCGGCTCGGCGGCATCCTCGCCGCGCTGATGCCCGACGAGCCGGAGGTGCTCGGGCTCGAGGCGCTGATGCTCCTGCAGGCGTCGCGCACGCACGCGCGCACCGGCGCCGGCGGCGAGCTCGTGCTGCTCGAGGATCAGGACCGTTCGCTCTGGGACGGCGACCTCATCTCGCGCGGCGCCGCGCTGCTCGACCGCGCGGTCGCGCTGAGATGTCCGGGGCCGTACCAGCTCCAGGCGGCGATTGCCGCCCTGCACGCTCAGGCGGCTGCGCCGGCGGACACCGATTGGCGGCAGATCGCGCTCCTCTACCGCGAGCTCGCGCGGCTGCAGCCTTCGCCCGTCGTCGAGCTGAACCGCGCCGTCGCCGTCGCGATGGCCGACGGGCCGGACGCCGGGCTCGAGCTGCTCGACGGCCTGCCGCTCGACCGCTACCACCTGTTCCACTCGGCGCGCGCCGACCTGCTTCGCCGTTCGGGACGCGCCGAAGAAGCGCGCGTCGAGTACGAGCGTGCGCGCGAGCTCGTGACGAACCCTGCGGAACGCGCATTCCTCGAGCGGCGCCTCGCCGCGCTCTAGTCGTCCGACCCTCCACCTACAGTTCGTTCGGAGTGGCCGTGGAATCCCCAGATTTCCAGGCATTCCGCGGGGCCGGCAGGCCCCGCTTCGCCAACCGCGCGGAGCTCGAGTGCGCGAAGCTCCTCGACTACTACGGCGTCCCGTGGGACTACGAGCCCACCACGTTCGTCCTCGAGACGGACGGCGAAGGACGCGTCTCCGAGGCGTTCACGCCGGACTTCTACCTGCCCGAGCAGAACCTCTACCTCGAGATCACGGTCATGAAGCAGACGCTCGTCACGCGCAAGAACCGCAAGCTGCGAAAGCTGCGCGAGCGCTACCCGGACGTCAATGCGAAGCTCTTCTACCGCCGCGACGTCGAGCGGCTCGCCGAGCGGCTGCGTCTGGACCTCGCCTCGTGAGCGCCGGCGAGACATACCTCACCGCGGGACAGCTGCTCGCTCGGGCGCGCGAGCTCGGCGCGGCGATCACGCGCGACTACGAGGAGCGCGACCTCGTGCTCGTCGTGCCGCTGCGAGGCAGCTTCATCTTCGGCGTCGACCTCTCGCGCTCGCTGACGCTGCCGCACGAGATCGACTTCGTCGAGATGGAGCCGTACCACCGAGGCGAGCGCGGCGTGCGGTTGATCAAGGACCTCGACGGAGACATCCGCGGCCGCGACGTGCTCGTCGCCGTCGACGTCGTGGACACCGGGCTGACGATGCACTACCTCTGCAAGACGCTTCGCCTGCGCGACCCCGCTTCGCTCTGCATCGCGACGCTGCTCGACAGGCCGTACCGCCGCCTCGTCGACGACCTGCCCGTCGGCTATATCGGCTTCACCGTCCCGGACGAGCTCTTCGTCGGGTACGGCTTCGACCTCGACGAGCGCTACCGGAACCTTCCGGACCTGCACATTCGCGCCGCCTGATCGCCGCGGCGGCAGCACGCATCCGGATGCTGCGTTCGCTCAAGCGGCTGCTTCTACTTGCAGGCCGGGAAGTCCACGGTCTGGCCCGGCGGATGACAGAGCGCACCCGGATCGTGCGGTTCCTTGCTCGAGTTGCCCAGTCCGAAGTCCGGGTCGGCAAGGGCGGTTGCCGGAATCGCGACAACGTGAAGTTCTTCCACGCCCGAGCGTTCTCTAACCGACGCGATCCGCCGACCTCGCCGCGGTTGACGTGCCCCGCACGCCGTTCTAACCTCTTTTCCAGTCCAAAAGGAGGAACAGTATTGGACCGAACCGCCCTTTCGGCAGGGGCGGGGAGGCGAGGAGCGAACAAGGTCTGCGGCCCGTTGACTGGAGGATCCGCTTGACCGAGCTCACACATCCGCTGGCCGCAGAGCCGAAGGCGCCGGCCGTCCCGCCGAAGGGGAAGCCGCACAAGACGTCGCACGCGCCGACGTTCACCGAGCTCGTGTACGCGCACTTCGACTGGTGGCAGTCGCGGCAGCAGCCGTCCGCGAACGGCAACGCCGCGGCGAACTTCCGCGACGCGCTCGCGCGGTACGAGCGCCGGCACGGCGAGGTCGTGCACGCCTACTGGTGCACGCACGTCGAGAGCGCTGCGGCGCTGACCGAGAAGAAACGCCGCATCTCGTGGGCGACGCCGGTGACCGAGTTCCATCGCGAGAGCGACTGGGCGACGAAGAACGCACCCGACATCGCGCGCGAGCTCCATCGCTGCGACGAGCTGGGCGTGCGCGCGCGGATCGTGCTTCGCGGGATCAGGCAGCGAATCTGCCTCCGTCTCGTCATGGCGTCGGCCGCGCACCTGCTCAGCCTCGTCGACGCGCGCGCAGCCCACACCGACGACGCGAAGATCGCCGCGGCGCTCGAGGAGGAGCGGGCGGCGCTCGACAAGGCAGAGGCGTACTACTGCACCGCCGCCAACGGCCAGGCGCAGATCGTCTACTTCGTCGGCATGGTCCTCACGGCCGCCCTCATCTCGATCGTGACGGCCGTTTGCCTCACCGCCGGCTGGGCCGGCTCGGAGTACGCCGCGCTCATCGCCGGCGCAGTCGGCGCGGTCGTCAGCGTCGTGCAGCGGATCAACGCGGGCCAGTTCGACTTGGAATATGACGTGGGTCGACCGTATGCGTTCTTCCTCGGCGGGTTACGGCCGCTCATCGGAGGCGCCTTCGCGCTCGTGATCGCCTTCGCGTTCAAGAGCGGGGTCCTGCACCTGCCGCTGAGCAAGGCCCACACGACGTCGGAGGAGCAGTTCGCGCTCATCGTGCTCGGATTCATCTCCGGCTTCAGCGAGCGGTTCGCGAAGGACACGCTCGCAGCGGCGGCGGCAACCGCGGTCCCGAGCTTCAACAAGCCCGAGACGACGAAGTAACGCCGGTCAGGCCGAGAGCTCGGCCCGAATCGCCCGCACGCGCTCGGGCACGTTCGGCAGCGCGCTCTCGTCCTCGTCGAGGATCGCGGCGAATGCGCGCAGGCACGTCGCGCGATAGTCCGCGTGGTTCTTGCCGAGCAGGATCCCGATCAGGTGCGCGGCTCCGTCGAGCCGCCCCCAGAGGTAGTCGTTCTCCCGCGCGTGCCGGTCGAAGAACGCCCAGAAGTGCATGAGCCGCTTGCCCTCGACCTTGTCCTTCGGCTGGGTCGACAGCACCGTTGCCTCGTACGGGCTCATCCGCTGCACGCGGACACCGTCATTCTCGCCGGCGTCGGCGAGCGCCTGGATCGGGAAGAGCAGCACGTCCCAGAGCGGGAAGCCGAGGTAGCGCACGAGCAGGTCGCGACGCCGGTCGGGCGCCCAGCCCTGTGACAGGTCGTAGAGGTCGCGGTAGAGCTTCGCCGACGAGCCCGCGAGGCTCTGGCGAAGGTGGTCGCGCAGCGACGTCTCGGCCGCCTCGAGCTGCACGCGCCGATCCGCGAGGTACGTCTTCGCATCGAGACCGTTCTTCGCGAGGAAGGTCCGCACGTCGTCGTCCGGGAAGCACGCGGCGATCTGTTTGACGAGCTCCTCGGGAAATGCGTCGCCGCTCATGAGGTCGCGCAGCTTGTCGACCGCGTCGTAGAGGAGCTTCTTGCCCTCGTCGAGCTGATCGCGCGACGGGATGTTCGGCTTGCCGTCCTGCAGGTCGCGGTACCACCAGCGCAGGGCCGACGTCACGAACCGGAGGCGCCGCTGCCCGTAGCCGAGGTCGAGCTCGCGCAGGAACGTGAGCTGGTCCTCCGTCGGCTCGCCCTCCTGCTGGAAGAGCTTGCGTTCCTCGGCCCACTCGCGCAGAACGCCGCGCACGAGCTGCGCGTGATTCGAGTCGGCAGGGAAGTCGCATACGTCGCAGACCGACTGCGCGTAGCGGTCGACGGTCGAGCTGATCTTCAGCCGCAGGTACGTCGCGTACGCGAAGCCGGCCTGAGCGATCGTCTGCTCGTTGATCTTCTTCGACCAGTCCGCGAACTCCGCGCTCTCCGGATCGCTCGGAAGCTCGTTCGTCGCACCGATGATTCCCTCGACGAACTTCGCCACACTGGAGAAGCTCGTCTCGATCACGTCGCGGATGCGGTCGACGCGCTCGTTGTGCGCCGCGACGTCGAGCAGGTCGTCGAGGATCGGCTCCTGCCGCGGCAGCCCGCTGACCGCCGACATGATCGCGGGGAAGGTCGCAGGCGGCTTGCCCGGCGCCGTCGCCTTGCCGCTGTCGTCGACGAACCGATCGCCCGGATCGGGCTGGAGATAGAGCAGCCTGCGGTCGACCTCGACGTCCGCGCGGCGCTGCTGGATCGCCGAGATCGCCCAGCCGAACGGCTTGTTGTCGAGCACGCCGCCGTCAACGAACTGCGTGTCCTCCGGTCGCGCGCCCGCGAGGATGTGACTACGGAAGCACCGGTTCAGGTCGCTGAGGTCCACCTTCGGGACCCACTTCGCGAACGCCTTGAAGCTCACCGGCGGGAACACACCGGGGAAGCACGAGGTCGCTCGGCCGGCGAACGCGAGAGCGCCGTTGTTCTTCGGCTGGAACTGGTCGCGCGTGCCGGGGCCGTACGTGAACGTCAGCGCATGCCGGTGCCGCTGGTCGTGCACGAGACGCGGATCTTCGATCGCGATCTGCCGGTCGTAGCCGTAGAAGTCGGTGATCGTGACGAAGAGGTCGAGCCGGTTGTCACGCGGCACGAGCGTCTTCAACTGCGGCGGCTGCTGGCCGCCCTCGTCCATCTCCTCGAGCGCGTTGAACAGCCACTGCGCCATCTCGTTCCCGCGCAGCGGGGACTTCTTCAACGCGCGCGGGAGGAGGAGCGCGAAGCGCAGCTTCACCGGCCAGTTCTTCGGCAGGAGCAGCAGCTGCTTCATGTCGCCGTTGTTGAACCAGACGTCGCGGAGCGCGTCCTGCGAGAGGTTGTGCGCAATCGCCTTCGTCAGGTAGATGCCGTTGATGCCGCCGGCGGACGTGCCTGCGACGACGTCGACGACGACTCGCGTGCGCACGCCGGCATCCTGCGCGACGCGGCGGAGAAGGTCGACGTAGAACGCCTCGCTCTTCGCGTCCGGCTGCGGTGCCAGGTCGGCGTCGAGCAACGCCGAGGCCTTGACGAGCCGGTGCAGCTCCTTCGTGACGCCGTGCATGTAGATGGCGAGCGACGAGCCGCCGTAACAGACGACACCGAGCCTCAGCTCCTTCGTCGGATCCTTCTCGTCGGCGCTCTTGGCCATGTCCGCTTCGTCCGTTACGCTCTGTGCAGGCTGCGGTTGCACGTTCGGGTCGAAGGAGGACGAGGATGAACCCACGAGCCCTAGCCGTCGCCTCTGTCGCAGGGTTGGTGTTCACGGCCGCCGGCGTCTATGCGCGACCGACGCCGGAGGCACACCCGGACGCCCGCTACCCGGCCGCGGCGTGCGGCTCCGAGCGCTGGGCCGTGAAGACGATGTCGGACGCCGCCGCCGCAAAGATCGACCTTGCCAAGCTGAAGGCGACCACCGTCGAGGGCCTGCGGCACCTGAAGGTGCCGAAGAACCTCAAGGCGACGAGCCTCCGCCGCACCGGCGCGGAGCGGACGGTCTACAGCGTTCAGGGCCTGCTGATGTCGATGAAGCGCGAAGAGGATTCCGACATCCACCTCGTCATCGCCGATCCCAAGCTCGGCGGGAGCATGATCGTCGAGTTCCCGTCCGACGCGTGCGACGGCGCGGCGCAGCCCGCCGCCCGCCTGTTGATGACGCAGGCGCGCGTCGATCTCGCGGCCGCGTGTGGAGGCGAGCCGGGCGCAAACGCCGTGACGCTCACCGGCAGCGCGACGATCACCGGCGTCGGCTTCTTCGACCTCATCCACGGTCAGGCGGGCGTCGCGCCGAACGGCATCGAGTTGCACCCGGTGCTGTCCTTCTCGAGCGTGAACTGCCAGCGGATCACCGTCAAGCATCGCGGCTAGCGTAAGGCACCGGCGGACAGAAGGACGGCTCAGCCGAGGAGCCCCTTCAGCGACTCGAGCTCGGACTTCCAGGACGCCGTCGCCTCCTGCAATCCCGCGGTGCGGTCCTTCGACTGCGCCTCGTCGTCGTCGACCGCCTTCTTCACCGCCTTCAGGTCGTCGCCGAGCGTCGTGTCCTTCCCTGCGGCCGCGTCGAGCTCCGGTCGCGCGAGAGCGGCGACGACCTGCTTGCGCTCGGCCGCGGCCTCGCGATCCGCGGCCTTTGCGGTGGCGACGAGGTCGTCGAGCGCGTCCGAGCCGGTCTGCGCGACGGCGTCGATCAGCTCCTTCGTCGACTCGTCGAGCGAGATGTCGCCGCTGACCGCGAGGTGCGGCGAGTCCGGGATCGTGAGGACCGTGCCGGGCTTGAGCGCGCTCAGGTCGGTGCTCGGGTTCGCTGCCGCGACCGCCTCGGTGACCTCCTTCAGCGTCGCGTTCGACACCCTGCCGCTGAACAGGCGTGAGCGAAGCGCGGTGAAGTTCTTCTCGCTGCCGACGATGATCACGGGCATCGCTTGCCTCCTACGCGGTTGGGTTGAGCGGGCCCCAGGGATCGGGGAGCCCGCTGCCGGCTGTGTTCCAGTGTGTGCCGCCGGGCGCAAGGTTTCCGACCGCCGCAAACGGACTGTCACCGGTTCGGAGCACGAACATCGGCGCCGAGTCGTCGCCGTCCAGCCGATTCGTCGACGCCGTGACGACGCGCCCCTGCAAGAACGCGCCGATGGGCCGGTCACTGCCGCCGGCGTGCCGCCACTGGTTCCCCTGGGCGGTCACGTCGCCCGTGACGCGCGCAAAGCACGTCGGCAGCGCGCCGCCGCCCGTCAGCTTGTTCGAGCCGATCAGGGCGTTGTCCCTTCGCAGGTTCGCGAGGAACGCCCAGCCGTTCGTCAGCACGACTGCGCCGTCGTTCACGCGGACGATCGCCTTGCCGCCTCCCAGGTGTGCAACGTTGCTGGCGCCGGCGGACATCACCATCAGCGCGTTCCACGAACCCTCCGACGGGAAGCTGCGGCCGGTGCCGAAGCGCGCCGAGTTGTCGGAGACCGAGGCGGCGTCGAACGGCCCGGAGACGACGATGCCGACGGCGAGCCCGAGGAAGCCGCCTTCGCTCTGCGGCCCGACCGTGTCGACGACGTTGCCCGTCACGCGGATGTCGTCGGCCGCGACGGCGACGATCCCCGCACGTACGGGAATGCTCGTCGCTCCGGCCCCGACGCCGGCGAGCGTGTTCCCGGCGACGGCCATCGACTCCGCGCGCAGGAGGACGATGCCGAACGGCGTGTCGGCGCCCTCGCCGGCGGCGACGTCGTAGAGCTCGTTGTTGTCGACGGCGACGCGCTCGGCCGAGCCCTTGCCCTCGATCGCGATGCCCGCACCGACGCGCGTGAGGATGTTCTGCTTGACCATGAACGTCCGCACCGGCGTCCGCAGAGCGATCGCGGTGCCTGTGCGGTCGTGCACGCGATTCCCGGTGATCCGCACGTGTCCGGGCGCAACGCCGATGCCTCCCTGAGCGACGACGATCCCTTCGGTGCCGGTGCCGCGCTCGTTCGGTGACGCGTCGTTGATCACGTTCGAGTCGACCGTCGCGTCGGCGCCGACCACGATGCCGGTCCCTCCCGTTGCGATCTTGTTGCCGATCACGTCGAGCGTGCCGCCGGGCGCAACCGCGCCGGTGGCGAGGATGCCGCCGTCGTCCCCTGCGAGAATGTCGTTGCGCTCGACCCGGCACGAGTAGAGGTACGCGGACCGGCCGCCGAGGTCGATCGCGCGCTGGAGCCCGACCACGACGTTGTCCTCGACGCGCAGCGCCGCGGCGTAGAGGCCGATCCGCTCGCCGAAGCCGGCGTCGATGCCGCGCCCGCCGACGAGGATGTTGTGCCGGATGGCGACGAAGAGCCCGACGCCCGAGAGCTCGACCGCCGCCCCGGCGACCGGCGCGCCCGTCTGTTGGCGTGTCGGGTACGACAGGACGACGAGGTCCTGCAGGGTCGCGCCGACGACGCTGCGCACCTCGATCGCGGCCGGCGCCTCCGAGCCGCTGATCACCGCGAGGTTCTCGACGGTGACGGCGATCGACTGCTGAACCGTGAGCGCGGTGCCGCGGGAGACGAGGATCGTCGCCGGCCCGTGGCCGCGGATGCGAAGCGAGCGCGCGCCCGTGACGTTCACGCCGGCGCCGAGGTCGTAGACGCCGGGCTCGAGGCAGATCGTGCCGCCCGTCGTCTTGATCTGGTCGACCGCCTCCTGGAGCGTCGGGTGCTCGCCCGGCCTCACGCAGAGCGTGCATTCGCAGCCGCCGCCTCCGTCCCCGAGCGGCGGCCAGAGGCGCCTGCAGTCCGTCTGCGAGCCTGGGAACGTGACGAAGCCGAGCCGCGCATAGTGGTGGTGGATGCCGAGCGGCGGCGCGTGGTCGAGCTCCTCGACCGAGGCGTCCGCCGTGCGCGCGGCGAAGATCCAGTTGTCGCCGGGCCGGAACCTGCCGCTTCCGCCCGACGCGACCGAGAACGAGACGACGACGCCGTGCTCGAGCACGACCTGCGTCGCCGAGCTCGACGGGACGGTGATCAGTCCGCTCGACCCGGATGCGTCGAGGTCCGTGAGCTGGTTGCCGGCGCCGTCCTTGATGGCGCCCGACTGGTCCCAGCGGCGCACGCGGAGGTGGCGCTTCGCCGCGTCGTCCGCGTTGGCAGGGCGCAGGTCCGTCGGGATCGCGCCCGTGAACGTGATCGTCCGCTCGGCGTCGTCGACCGTCACCTTGCGGAGCACACCCGGCTTCTGGTTGAGCTCGTAGTGGTCGTCGAGGATCTCGACCCAATCGTTCGTGGAGACGCGCAACACGTCGTCCTTGCCGACGGTCGAGAGGCGGAGCACCGTCGTCGAGACCATCTCGACGACCGGAATCGCGACTGAGCCGTTGTCACGCGACCACTTGAACGTCGCCGTGCCCGGTGCGCCGCCGTCATGGACCTCGACGCGATACGTCTGGTTCTCGAGGCCACGGTAGCCGCCTTCCGGCGGCAGCTCGCACGGATCGTCGTCGTCCGCGACGTCGATCGTTCCCGTCGTCAGGCGTCCGGCGGACGGCGCGATCGTGTCGAGCCACTTCGGGATCTCGTCGTCGTCCGACTCGCACGTGGCGTTGCCGGTGTTCGGCAGCAGGCGCACCTGCCACACGGTCTGCGTACGCGCGGTCGTGTCGACGCCGACCGCGATCTCGACGAGGTCGGGATCCTCGAGCGCCGTCACCTCGCGCTGCCACACGTCGAGGTAGGCGAGGTGCGGTCCGCCGCTCGGCAGCCCCTCCGGGGTCGGCCAGTACGGCTGCCCGTCGTACGGCGTGTCAGCCGTGCCGGTGCGCTCGCGGAGCAGCGGGTCGAAGCCGTTCGCCGGGTCGCCGTGGTTCTCGGCGAGCAGGCCGTCGACATACATGCGGCCGCGGCCGATCGTCAACTTGCCGCCCGACGCCGTGACGCGGAACGCGTCGGGCGTCTGCCGCGGCACCCACGCCTCGCCTGCCTGATCGGGGTCGGGGCCGAACGAGGTGAGGTCGACCGTCTCCGCGCGCAGCCGCCGGTCGAGCAGGGCGACATACTCGTTGAAGTCGGCGTCGAGGAGCAACCTCCCCTGCTGCAGCACGACGCCCGAGAAGTCTCGGAGCGGGTCGAACCTCACGCGGCTGATGTCGGCACTCATCGGTCTATCTCCCTTCCCGGTCGATCACGTGGCGTAGAAGATCCCGGCCTCGAGGCCGTAGCGCAGGTACTCGTCGAGGCGAATCCGGAGGTTCGTCTCGCGTTGAGGCGCGTAGAGCTCGTGGGTGACGCCCATCTCGCTCTCGTCGCTTGCTCCCGTGCGAATCGCTGCGTCCGTCGAGCGCCGCAGCTGCATGTAGCCCGGGTCGCCGTAGCGCAGCGACGTATGGTTCGGCCGCTGTGCAGGGTCGGTGCCGGCGCACTGGAAGCGGCGCGGCGTGCGCGAGCCCGGCGGGACGAACGAGAAGCGGATGCAGCCAACCTGGCGCCGCTCGGCCCAGACGGGCGCCTTCGCCGGGTCGCCTCCACCCGCGCGCGCCGCGAGGAGCAGCGAGTTCGAGACGTCGAGGCGCTCCGCGTGGATCTTGCCGAGCACGGTGCAGCTCTCGAGCGTCAGATGTCCGCCCGCAGCGAGACCGTCGCCGGTGTCGCGGTCGGCCGCAGAGGTGACGGTGCCGGTTCCGCCCGCGCGGCCGCAGTAGGCGACCTCGTCCTCGGCGCTCGCGTCAATGACCGAGTCGTTGGCGCCGACCTCGGCGCCCTCGACGGCGACGACGGGGCCGACGATGCAGTGGTCGAGCGTCACCGACGCGAAGGGGTGCAGGACGATCAGACTCGCGCGGCCGACGGACTTCGGAGTGCCGTCGGCGTTGCGCGTGAGGCCGGGCACGAGCGTGCAGTGGCGCAGCACGAGGTTGCGCGCCTCGGTGTCCGGCGACACCTCGATCACGAGCGGGCCACCCGCGAGCACGAGACCGTTGAGCTCGACGGTGGTGTCCGGATCCATCGCGAGCTTGAGCTGGTCGTTGCGCGTGAGCAGCGGCCGTGCTCGGTTCGACGAGCGGAGCACGACCTTGCCGCTCGACACGGTGACGGTCGCGGGCGCCGCGTACGTGCGGCTGTCGAGGATCTCGACGGCGCCGCCGTCCTTGACGCTCGTGAGCGGCGGGCCGAGCGGATCGCCGCCCGAGACCTGGACGACAGAGGCGAGCTTTTCGAGCGTGCGCGAGCGGTCGTAGCCGCCTCCTCCGGCGGCGAGCGCCGAGCCGTAGTGGAACGTCGCGAGCCGGGTCTCGCCTGCGGCGGGCGCCGCGGGGAAGGCGGCGCGGCCGAGCACCGGATCGACGGCGACGAAAGTGTCGCCCGGCTGCGGCTGGTGCGCCCACGTTCCGGGTGCGGCAGGGTCGTCCGACAGGTTGCAGATTCGTACGTCGCCGGCGGTGATCGGATCCACGCCGGTGGACGTCTCGGTCTCGAGCAACAGCGCGAGCCCGCTGCCGTATCGAGCTGCGAGGTGCGCCTTCGTGTCGCGGCGCAGCAACGGGATCGGCAGCGGCTCGTCCGCGAACAGCGGCTTGTCGGTTCCGAGCGCGTCGAAGCGGAAGCGGAGGCCCGGCGCCGTCGGCGTCCACGAGCGGCACGCGCACGAGCCGCAGCGACTGCACGCGCCAGAGGAAGATGCCGACGTTCGGGATGTTGTAGCGGCCGGAACGCGTCGAGATACGGCGCATCTCCGCGGTGTGCGCGAAGGCGTCGAATGCGCCGGCCTGGAATGTTCCGGCGAGCTCGAGGTGCGCGGCGTCGCGAAGGTTCGCCGTCGCCTGCGCCTGCGGGCGGACGTGGTTCATGAACTGCGTCGCGGCGAGGAGCTGGAAGAACTCGACGGCGTGAGCGGGCCAGCCGGTCACGTCGGCCGCGAGCTGCTCGAGGACCGAGACCGTGCCCTTGCGACGGCGGTAGCGGATCGTGTTGGCGACGTCCGCGCGCGGCGACGCGAGCTGCGGCACGACACCGTGCAGGGTGCGGTAGCCGACGAGGTCGCCGATGTACGGCGCGACCCACGGTGCGGACGTCTCGATGAACTGGTCGTCGTACATCTGCTCGAGGCTCTCGGCCACGACGTTCACCTGCTCGGTCAGCACCTCGACGAGCTCGCGCAGCACACCGCCCTGCTCGTCGTCGCGGACGCGGTAGACCGCCGGGAGCAGCCGGTAGAGCTCCTCTGCGGTGTAGAGACCGGTGCCGCTCATGCAGCCGGCTCCACAGCTACGTGACAGTTGCGTTGCACTTCCGTGACGGTGGCTGACACCGGACATGTCCCGCTCGAGGCCACGCTACGAGAGCGATTGCTGAGTTCTGTGCGTGTTCTGTCACATGCCCGTGACGGTGGCAGCCACCGGACATGGCGCCAGGGGACACGTCTCGTCACGACATCTGCTCCAGCCAGTCGAAGGCGGCGGGATCGAGGATCAGGACGCCCGCCGGAATCGCCGTGCCGTTCGCACCGACGGCTGCACGCTGGGCGAGCAGTCGCTCGTTCACGTCGGCGGCTGCGCCCGTCACGTACAGCCGGTCGACGTCCACCGCAAGCACCCCCGCGACGGAATGACACACCGTGTCGATCTCCGAGTGGAAGACCGGCTGCCCGAGCTCGCGCGCCTCGAACGCATAGGCGGAACGAAGCGCCGCCTCGACGCTCGACAGCACGGCGTCCGCCTCGTACGTGGGATCGACGGCGACCTTCAGCGCAATCCGGAACGTGTCCGTCACGCCGGCGAGCACGCGCACCTGCACGTGCGGATCGCCGTGCGTGAGAATTGCCGAGCCGAGGTCGTCGAGCCGGTCGCCGCCTTCGAACGCGACCGTCACGACCACGGTCTGGCCCGCGCGCAGCCGGAGCACCCGCGCCTGCGCCTTCACGACGCCGCTGAACGCACGCGCGAAGTCCTCGTAGTCGAGCAGCGACACGGCGCGGCCGAGCGTGCGCACGCCGAGCGGGATCGACGCACGAGCCGCGTCCTCCGACTCGGGATCGACGCCGCCGCCGGCCTGCTCCGGATTCGTGACGCCCTTGACGCCGAGCGGCCGGTCGATGAGCTGCGCGAGCGCGCCCGCCTTGACGTTGCCGGCGGCGCCGCTGCCCTTGCGGTACTTCGCGCGCACGTTGTTCGTGCCGGACGGAAGCCGTGCGCCTCGGTCGCCGTCGCCGAACTGCACGAACGTCTTGCCCTGCTCGTCGGTGCGCACGACGTAGGCTCGGTCGGACGGCTTCGCGTCGAACAGCGTCGGCTTCTCGTCCCAGCGCACGTCGTTCACGCGCACCTCGAGCGCGGCCCGCGAGCCCGACGCGTCGGACGACTGGAGATACGTCAGCGGATCGTGCGCGAGCGTGAAGCGCTGGAACGGCGTCGCCGCGCGCGCCGAGCCGAGCAGCTGTTGCACCGTCTCGCCGTGCGTCGCGGACGCGACGTTCCCATGCACGACGACGGTGTCGCGCTCGAAGACGTGCGCAAGATCACTGGCGAGCGAGATCGTGCCGTTCGTCGCGTCCTTGACGACGGCGTCCTCGACCGCCTCGTCACCGCCCGTCGTCGTGCCGCGAACGATGAGCCGCCGGCCGGGGCGCATCTCCGACACGTCGACGTCGACGCGGATCTCGTCCTCCTCGACGTCGGTCTCGTCCGGCGCCTCAGCGAAGTCGAGAGCCTCCTGCACCGCGAAGACCGTCGTCTCGCGCACCGCCGTCTTGAACTGCTCGCCGTAGTTCTCGCCGAGGGAGAGCTCGAGCCGCGTGACGTTGCCGGACACCGCGTAGTCGGCGCGCGACAGCTCCGTGACCGTCTTCACCTTGAACAGCTCGCGGTAGGTCGGCTTCGAGAGGACGACCCACGAGCCGACGGTCGACGTCGGGATGCGAGCCGTCGAGGTCGGCGTACGGCTCGCCCGCGGAGGAGAGCGCGAACGTCCAGTCGCTGGTCGTGCGTGGGTTGTCGATCAATCCCTTGAACGGCGCGTTGTGACCGAACACGTTGATCCGCTTGCGCAGCGCGAACGGCTGCGGCGGGTTCGCCGGCGTGACGTGCCACTGCGCCGAGCCGAGCCCCTCGTCCCACTCGACGCGCGTGCGCTCGTTCACGGAGTCCGCGACGACCGACGTGAGGATCCGCAGGTCCCAGTGATCCGGCTGCACGTCGACGTCCTCGCCCGCGAAGAGGAGCGCGTCGCCCGGCTTGAGGTTCAGCGCAGCACCCGCGAGGTACGCGTGCGTGGCGCCCATCCCGGGGACGAAGGTGACCGTCGTCGACGCGGCCATCGCGTTCCATTCCGGGCGCGCCTCGAGCTCCTCGACGGTCTCGAACGTCTGCGGCTGCTCGCCCGGCCCGGGGATGCTCTGCACGCGGAGGCCCTCCTCCAGCGTCACCGACGTCGGCGTCAAAGGCGGCGCCGAGCCCGGATCGCGCGACACGCTCGCCGGGACGTCCGGCGGCGGCTCGAGGGCGAACGCAAGCGATGTCTGCGCCGCGACGCCGGGGCGAAGCGGTAGCCGATCAGGCGCCCGAGCTCCTGCAGCGAGATCCGCTCGCGCGCCGTGCGCAGGTACGACTCCTGCGCGAGCCGCTCGTTGTAGAACGTCAGCACGTCGGACGCGACCGCCCACGCGTCGAGCAGCGCGATCGTGAAGTCATCGGAGTTGCGCGTGCCGAGCGCGGCGAGCCGCGGCCGGTCCGCATCCGTCAACGCGGCGATCATCGACGCGCGGAAGTCCGTGTACGTCGCGACGCGGTAGAAGATCGCCGAGAGGCCCGGCCGGTTCTGCACCTCGAGCGGTGTGCGCTCGGTCACGCCCGAGCAGCAGCCGCATCGAGCACGTCGACGTCGCGGCGCTCACTTGCCGCCTCCCGCCGTCAGCACGAGCACGCCGTGCTCGGGGAACGACGGGTCGTCGTCCAGGCGCGCGATCTCGAGCCGGCCCATCTCGAGCACGCCCGTGTCGAGTGCGCTCGATGCGCTGTCGCGCTGGCGCTGGAACGACACCGGCGTCACCGACTCGACGCCTTCGACCGCCTGCGCCGCGGCGACGATCGCCGAGAGGTAGACGGGCGAGCCGAATGTGAACCGGTCGGGATGGAAGAAGCCCACCGTGCCGTCCCGGCGTGCGCCGCTCGAGAGCACCTCGAATACCGCGGCCTTCACGTCCGACCTGAAGTACTCGGGCTTCACGCAGACGTGCAGCCCGACGTCGAGCGGGACGAAGCGCGGCCCGTCCACCTCGAGGTCGTAGCCCGCCATCCGGTACGGCTCGAGGTGGTCGAGCAGCTCGGCCTCGAACGGATCGTCGACGGGCGCGCCGCCAAGGCGATCCGTGGTGACGAACACCGTGTACCACGAGCCGGTCCAGCGGAATGTCGCGGCAGCGCGCTGGACGTGCGGGTCGCGCTCGCTCATCCGCGCGTAGTCGTCCTCCGTGACCGCGCGCTCCTGGACGAGGTACGCCTCGGGTGCGTCGCGCCGCACCGCCTCCGCAGGCTCGGGGTCGGTGCCACCTGCTGCCGCAAGCGCGTTCGTCGCGCCGAGGATCGCGCCGTCCAGCGTCGCGACGTGCGCGATCGAGCCGGCGCCGATGTTCCCGGCAGTGCCGTTGCCAACGCGGTAGGTGGCGGTGAATTCGGTGTCGGTCTCGGGACGGCGGCCGTGGACGTCGTCGCCGAAGCGCAGCGTCGCCGAGCCGTCGTGCTCGACCTCGACGACGAAGCGTGCGTCGTCGGCGTCGCTCGCGAGCAGATCGAGCTCCGGCAGCCACGGCTCCGTCTCGGCCAGCAACGTGCCCTCGAGCTCGACGGCCGGCCGCACGGCGCGCGGGTCGGCGGCGATCGTCCCGTTCGCGGAGTCGGGACGCGACAGCAGCTGCAGCGTGCCGCCGTCGAGCCGGAGCAGCGCGACCGTCACGCCGTCGCTCACCGACCACGCGCCGTCACCGCCGCGCACGACGGCAGGCCCGGCGCGGAACGCGAAGCCGTGCTGCTCGAGGAAGTCGTGTAGGAGTGGGCTGAACGTCAGCGAACCCAGATCGGCGGCCAGCGTCGGCGTCATGGGACTTTCCGCGACAGGAGCCGGCGACGACCGCGCCTGAGTGACCGGCGCGTTCTCGAGCGTCGGTCTGAAGCGGATCGGGATCGGCTCCGGATCCGGGTGGTCGCAAGGGTCGCAAGCGCCGGGCGCGACGGCTTCGAGCACGTGTTCGGGAACCGTGCCGAGCGACTCGCCGGCAATCGTCCGGCCGTGATCGGCGAGCACGATGTTCCCCCAGGCCTCCGCGACGACGAGCCCCGGGTGCTCCTCGACGGAGACGCAGAGCGGGAACTGGAGCGCGTCAGCTTCGTCCCACTCGATCTCGGTCACGTCGACGGCGGCGTTCGTCGGCGGGTTCGCGAAGCGGCCGCCCGACGGGTCACTCGCGGGAACGACGCTCGTCAGCCGCACCGCCGCGCGCTTCGCCGGGTCGGCGTCCGCGACGTTGCCGCTACGCGGCCCTGCGACCTCGGCGAGGACGAGCACGTCGCCGGCCTTCAACTGCGGATGGTCGCCGAAAAGCGTCGCCGACGTCGCACCGCGCGGCAGGCAGCAGCCCTCGTCGCCCCACGTCCAGAAGTCGAAGCGCTCGTGCGCGTCGTAGAGAACCTCGTCGCCCATCGTCTCGAACGTCTCCGCGCGCGCCGCGAGCGCGGCGCGATGCTCCGGGCTGCCCGGTTCGAGCACCGGCGGCAGGTCGGGCACGCGTGTGAGCAAGGCCGTGCCCCTGGCGACGGTCACTCCGCCAGCGTTGACCCGTACACGCATCCAGGCGCGCGCGTTCGCCCCCTCGTGGACGACGTAGTCGACGAGGCGCGCATGACGCCGCAGCGACGTACGCCGGCGCGCGGTCGCGAGGTACGCCTCGGTGGCGACGGCGTCCTGCCTGTACGACAGCTCGTCGCCGACGTACGCGAGCAACTCGACGAGCGCGACGCCCATGTCCGCCGGAGTGCGCTCCGTCCAGTCCGGCGCGAGCAGGCTGAGCCTGTCGAGCATGAGCGCACGGAACGAGTCGTAGTCCTTCGCGAGGTAGTCGATCGCCGGCGCCTCGGCGGACTCGGGCGGGCACACGCAGACCGGCTTGCAGTCGAAGTCCGTCGGACACTCGACCTTGAACGAGAAGTCGACCGAGGCGAGCTGCGGATCGAATCCGGCCGGCGGCTCGTCGCTGCCGCCCCCGGCGACGAGACGCAGCGTGTAGAGCGAGAAGTCTCCCGTCGAGTCGGTCTTGACGAAGAGAACCGTCGACGGGTCGTCGACGTCGGCAGCCAGCTTCGCCTGCTCGGGAGCCGTCGGCGTCGACGCCGCGACGGTGCGGATGCGCTCGCCTCCCTCGATGCGGACGTTGACCTCGGGCGTCAGTCCCGCCGGCGGCTGCAGCAGCCGGACGTAGAGACCGCGCTGGCGCAGCGGATCGTTCGGGGGCGGCGGCCCCTGGTCGTAGACCTCGACGTACTCGATGCCGTTGAGGAGGCCCGCCTCCTTGACGGCCCGGAGCCGGCGCTCGTCGCAGCACGTGTACCTCACGGCGCGCTCCTCGAGAACGTCGCGGCAGTGCGCTCCTGCGTCTGCAGCGCGACGTACGAGACGCTCACTGTCAGTGCGCCTTCGTCCTGCGAGACCTCGACCGAGTCGACGGCGATCAGATGTCCGAGCTCCTGCTGCAGGGCGCCCTGGACGAGGTGCTGCGTTGTCGCAACGAGCTCCGGACCGCCCGGTTCGAACACGAGGCCGAGCAGACCGCTGCCGAAGTCGGGGCGCATCACCCGTTCGCCCGGTGCGGTGAAGAGCACCTGCTCGATCAGGTCGCGCAGGTGGTCGTCCGCGCCGGTCGTCGCGGTCCGGCCGCGCCCGTCGAGGTGGTAAGGGAAGTCGAAGTCCGTCACGTCGCAAGCACCCGGACCTGAGCGGAGACCGGCAGCATCGGCGTCCCGGGCGCGATGCACGTCGACGTTCCTGCCATGGTCGCGACCGGCGTGCCACCGGCAAGCACGCGAACCGCGCCGGTGATCCACTGTCCCGTGACGCACGGCGGGTTCGGCGAGCCGGTGAGCGCACAGCCCGCGATCACGTACGGCGAAGCCAGCGTCACGATCGGCTGCCCGGACAGCAACACGCGAGGAAACGGCGCCGCGGGCGTCGCCTGCCCTGCGTGCGAGCACATGACGACGGCACCGAGGTGGAGAGCCGGGGCCGGCACTACGCACGCCTCCAGCCGGGTCCATCCAGGCCGTGCCCGCGGGACAGTCCCTCGGACAGAGGCGCAACGGACACCCCCGAGGGACTGTCCCCGCGACAGAGGCGCAGGGGACACGCCCGGGGGACTGTCCCCCGGACGTGGGCGTTATGGCTCACGGCGAGGCCTCGCATCAGACGACCGTCAGGGCTCCCGCGTTGACGTCGGTCGTCGGCCCGAGCATCGAGATGACCGCGCCCTTGCCGTTCGAGATCACGATGCCGACGTCGCTGACGGAGATCATCGCGCCGGTCGTCGTCTGGATCAGGATCCCACCCGTCGGCCCCGGGACGTCGGACACGACGATCCCGTTCTTCAGCGTCGTCTGGAGCGTGAAGCCGTTCACCGCCGGCGGCACCATGTGCGCGAGCACCGGCACCTCTGCGGCGGTTCCCCAGTAGCCGCCGACCCAGATCGGCCGGTCGGGATCGCCCTGCTCGAACTCGACCCAGACGCCCGAGCCGATTTGCGGCACGGTGTACAGGCCCGTGTTGATCCCCGCGCCCGGCAGGCACGGCATCGCCCATGACGTCGGCACGACGTTCGAGACGTCCGGGACGATCACCTGGATGCGGCCGATCTGCATCGGATCGACGTTGTTCACGACCGTGCCGCGGTACTTGCCGTAGTACTTCGACCGGCCGGAGTGCTGCTGCTCCATGACCTGCTCGAGCTGGCTCAATTCGGCACCGCCGGCAGCGTCGAGAGCAGGCCGTTCCGCGCGAGCGAGAACGACTGCATGAACGAGCCGCGCGTGAACGTCGACGTCACGGACTTCACGTAGTGCAGCCCGTCGAACGCCTCGCCCGCGCCGCGCACGCCGACGAGCTTCCGTGCCTGCAGCACGTGCCCGTACCGCGAGACGTCGAGCGCCCCGGTGCCGAAGACCGCGTCGCTGTGCTGCCCCGCGTACGCGATCCCGCGCATCGCGGCTGCCAGCGGATTCAGCTTCGCCGTGTCGTTGAGGAACGTCAGCTTCGGTGGCAGCGGCGGCACGATCCCGAGCGGCGGGTTGAGCGGCGTGACGTCCGGGATCGGGATCGGGATCGGCACCTTCGTCGTCGGCTCCTGGATGAAGACGACCGGCAGCTCCTTCCGCTCCTTGTCGAACGTGAACGAGAGGCTCTTGACGTTGTTGTGCGGACCGTCGAGCGAGACGTTCAGCGCGTGCTGCGGGGCGCCGATCCGGATCTCCGGGCCCCAGTACGCCTTGCTCGTCCCGGGCACCGGGCCCGGGTCGATGTAGAAGACGTAGCCGACCTCGTGCGCGAGCGCCGCGATGTAGCCGAGGTCGGTCCCCTGGTGCCGCGGGATGCGGTCGATCGGGATCGGAACGTCCTCGAGCACGCTCGGGATCACGAGCGGGATGACGCCGAGCGCCGCGTACTTCGCGAGCGCGACGAGCACGCGCACGGCCGGCGGCATCGCCGGGTACGGCAGCCCGTCGAGCGGGATGACGTCCATGATCGCCGTCAGGTCCTTGCCTTTGACGACGAGCGTCGAGACCGGGCCCGTGTCGGAGCGCACCTCGTGGTTCGTCATCACGCCGTCCATCAGAACGGTCGTCTCGCCGGCGTAGGTGACGGCGATGACGACGCGGAGGATCGGGATCGCCGCCCCGCCGGTGAGGAGGAAGATCGTGTGCAGCGGCGAGCGGTTGTCGATCCGGAACGTGATCTCGAAGCCGCTCTGTGTCTCGCCGGAGTTCGACTCGACCTTCACCTCCTGCACGGCGTCGAGCACGCTGCGCGGCACCGGCTGCGGAACGCCGGCGCCGACGAGCAGCTGCAGGCGGGCCGGCTGGTTAGGCACCGGGGCTCCCGGGGACGTCCTGCGGCAGCGTGATGCGGACCGTCCTGCCGATCGGCTCGGTGAGCTCGCGCGGATCCACGATGCCGTTCGCGTCGGCGAGGCGCCACCAGAGCTCGGGATCGCCCGCGTGCCGCGCCGCGAGCAGGTCGCGCCGGTCGCCCTCGACGACACGCACCTCGTACAACAGCGCGAACCGCTCCGGACGCGGGCAGAAGCGCCGCTTCAGGAACGGCGCCGGCGGCAGCCCGTGCCCGGGATCCCACGCGTCGACGTCGACGTCCGAGTAGCGGCTCGTCGGCGGGAACGACGTCGTCGGAACGGCGCCGGACGCGAGCAGCTCTTGCAGCGGATCGGGCATCAGTGTTCCTTCCGATGACGATCTCGCGTCTCTGGCGACAGCACGACGTCGCCAGGCAAGGACGCAGGGAGGCCCGATATGCGCGCATATCGGGCCGACTGAGGACGCCGCATGGCGGCGTTGTGCTCCGCCAGAGGCGCCCTGATTGTCGTCGGGAGGAGCACTAGCCGAGTCCCTCCACGCCGAGTTGCGAGAGCGGCACCGACCGCGCCTGCCCGGCGAGCGCCTCCTTGTTCCGCAGGTACGCCATGAAGAGCGTGCCGCCGCGGTGGTCGAAGCCGAGGTCGTCGACCGAGAGCACGCGCAGGCCGAGGTTCACCTTGGCGCGGATCGGGTTGAGCGAGACGTCGAACGCCTCCTCGGTCACCGAGACGTCGGTCACGCGGACGGGAACGACGCGCTGCTTGCTCCAGACGAAGAGCGTGAGCGGCGCCTCGATCGGCAGCACCTCGAGCACGCCCGCGTTCGCGAGCGCGTCGTTCGCCTGCAGGTCGTCGGCGCGCGGGTGCACGAGGTCCTCGAGCGCCGCGAGCTGCGGATGGATGCCGACGGCGACGGCGTCCGGGTGCGACGCGGGATCGTCGAGGAGCTCGGTCGCGTCGATCTCCGCCTCGAGCTTGATCGTCTCGATCGCGGCGCCCTTCAGCCGCAGCGCCTGCGAGCGGTCGCCGGTCTCGCCCGTCGCCTGCACCTGCAGCGTGCGGGTGAGCGAGTCCGGGTTGTACTGCAGCGCGATGACGCGCAGCACGCGCCCGCTGTCGGGATCCATCTGCACGAGCCCGCCCTTGAGGAGCCTCGGCGACAGTGTCATCCGGCGCGCCTCACTTCGGCAGGTTCTTGTCGAGGAAGTCGTAGACGTTCGGCCGCAGCGCCTTCAGCGTGTCGGGCGACGTGATGTAGAGCGAGTACGACTCGGCGAACGCCTCCTGGAAATCCGTCTGCCCGTACGCGGAGACGGCCTTGCCGCCGTCCTTCGCCATCGCCTCGCGGAACTTGTTGCCCTGCACCTGCGAGCCGATGACGTCCTTGAACTCGCCGGTCGGCTGCTTCACGGACTGCGTGCCGGAGGTCGCGCGCGCCTTCGTCAGCGCCGCCTCCGCGTCCTCCTGTGCCTTCAGCGTCGCCTTGACGTCCTTCTCCTCAGGCCCGCCGAGCGGGTAGCTGTACTTCGTCTTGTCCTTGGGGTCCGGGTACTTCGTCGAGAGCGCGTCGACCGCGGCATCCGCCTTGTCCTTGTCCGCGCCCGCCTTGCGTAGCGGCGTGAGGTCGATCGCGTGGCCGATCTCGTGGACGATGGCGCGCGTCGCACCTTCCGATGCCGTCGTGCCGGCGCCCTTGAAGCGCGACTGCGAGGGCGTGAACGCCTTGTCGTACATCGTCACCGTGTGCGTCTTCGGGTCGTAGTCGCCTGCGGCGGCAGGGTCGTTCTGCTTCGCGGTGTCCCGCGCGAACTTGAGACCGCTGACGACCGCGAGCTGCGCCTCCGGGATCTGGTCGATCGCGGCGCGCAGGGCATCGAGCTCCGTGCCGCTGTACGACTGCGAGAGCGAGTACTTCTTGATCTTGTCGGCGACGGGATCCGCGGGAGGCGGCTTGCCGGGCTCGGCGACCGGCGCCTTCGTCCCCGCGGGCGCGGTGGCTGCGCCGAGCGCCTCGACGAGGATCTTCGGCGCGGGCGCCTTGCCGCCGGGAGGCGCCGGCGGCGCGTCGTACGTGAAGCGGTAGAGCCCCTTGCCTTTCGACGGCACGTCGAGCTCGAGCGTGATCGTCGAGTTCTCCACGAGCGGCGTCGGCGTGATGTCGGTGCCGTTGCTGAGCACGGCGGCGACGTTCGAGAGTCCGTGCTGGAGCGCGGGATCGACGCCCGTCTCGAACGTGGCCGCGGTCACGCCGGCAGGGAACGGGAACGTCACCTTCGTCCCGGTCGTCGCGAACTTCTCCGCGAGGCCCGGCACGGTGACACTCGACGTGACGATTTGGATGCGCTTGCGGTCCTCCTCGGGCAGGTCGGCCAGAGCCCGTGCGACCGGCGTGCCGCCGCCACGCTCGGCCGCGCCGTGCTGCACGGTGTGCGCGAGCTCGTGCGCGAGCAGCTCCCGCCCTTGCGACGTCGACGGCGAGTAGCGGCCGGCGGCGAACGCGATGTCCGGCCCGACCGTGAACGCGGCGGCGTCGAGCTCGGTCGCCTTGGCGGCGGCTCGCGCATCGTCGTGCACGCGAACCGCCGAGAAGTCGTAGCCAAAACGGGTCTCCATCGCCCGGCGCGTCGCCGGCTCGAGCGGGCGGCCCGAGGAAGCGAACGCGTCGTCGACGTCGGCATGCTCGGGGCTTGCGGCGGAGGGCGAGGCCGGCGCGCGCTGCACCGGCGTCTGCTCCTCGTCCTTCTTCGGCGCGTCGTCGGCTTTCTTCTCCGGCGTGCCCTTGAGCGGGATCTGCAGGCCGGGCAGTGTGCCCGACTGCGACCGCACCCACGCGTCGACGAGCTCCTGCTCCTGCTTCTTCTCCGCGGCCTTCTGGCTCTGCGGCTTGAACATCTCCTGCTCGCGCTTCAGCCGGTCGACGTCGGCGGCGATCTTCTCGCTCTCCGACGTCTTCTTGCCCTTCGGCCCCTGCTCCTTGTAGGTCAGCGTCAGGCCGACGAACGACGGCGCGTTCACCGGGCCGTCGAGGCGAACCTGCGCGGAGAGGCCGGGCGTGATCTTGTCGAGCGGGATCGCCGGCGGCTGGAAAGGCAGCGGCTTCTTCGCCGCGCCGAGGGCCGCGACGCCTCCGGCAGCCGCGACTCCGGTGGCGATCATCCCCGGCGTCGACGTCGCAGCGTCCTTCACCGTCTTCACGAGCGGGTCGGCGAGCACCTTCTCCTTGACCGCCTTGCCCTGCGGCGTCTCGGCGGCAGCCTCCGCGACCTTCGCCGCCGCCTCCTTGTACTTCTCCTCGTCGGTCTTCGGCTTCGGGGTCTCCTGCCGCTGCACCGTCGCCGGGACGCCGGAGAACGACCAGCCCGCGACGCTGCCGCCGCGCGCGACAACGCTCCCGGCACGCTTCGCCTCGCGTTCAGCCGTGTCGTGCGGCTGCGAGACGGGCCGCGGTCCGGTCGTGCGAAGGCGCGTGTTGCTCAAGGCGTGGCCGCCTGTTCCCCGATCTTCTTGCCCGCGAGGTAACCCAGAAGGCCGCCGCCGGCGAGGCCGAGAACCAGGCCCGCGACCGCGCCGATCGGGCCGAGCGCCGCGCCGAGGAGAGCGCCGCCCAGTCCCCCGCCGAAACCGCCGAGCAGGAAACCGATCGCACCGCCGATGCCCGGTGCACGGCTCGTCGGGATGTGCGACGCCTGCTGCACCTTGTACGTGCAACCCGTGAACGCCGGCATGAGCTCCGCGAACGGCTCGTAGTCGCGCGGGCTCACGAACGAGCCGCGGCCCATGATGTCCGACTTCTGCTCGAAGTTGGTGCCGTAGCACTCGTCGTCGTCCCGGTTGCAATGGATGTGCGGCAGCCCGAGCATGTGGCCGAACTCGTGCTCGGACGCGAACTGCGGATGGCCCGGGCTCTCCTCAACGTCGAGGACGTCCATCGTTCCCTGGCGCGTGCCCGCGCGGCTCTGCCGGAACTCGTCCGTGTAGCTGATGTTCAGCACCGTGTGAAAGTTGGAGGTGACCGGGATCACCCGGACGTTCACCACGACCTGCTGCGGCTCGCCCGCGCACGTGCCGTCGGGGACGAGGAAGTGCTTGAAGCTCCACCGGCTCTCGACCTGCTTGATGAACGCGTCGCGCCAGGCGTTCTTCTTCTCCTGCGACGGCCACGCCTTCACGTTGTTGACGAAGTTGAAGAAGACCTTCTTCGTCACCGTGAGCCAGCCCGTCGGCCGGTAGAGCTCGGCGTCGACGGAGTTGCCGCGGCCAACGTTCTGCTTCAGCTCGCGGTCGGGACGCGCGGGTGGAGGCGCGGCCGGCGCCGCGGGAGCTGCCGGTGCAGCCCCCGCGGGCGCAGGCGAGGGCGCCGGGTTGGCGGCCTGGCGGTGAACCGTCGACTTGTCGCCCGACGCGCGGTGCTGCACGACGTGCGCGAGCTCGTGCGCGAGCAGCGTCCGGCTCGACGGCGTCGACGCGTTCGGCTTTCCCTCGGCGCTGACGATGTCCTCGCCGACCGTGTAGGCGCGCGCGTCGACCGCGCGGGCGGACTCGGCCGCCCTGCTGTCGCCGTGCAGGCGGACGCTGCCGAAGTCGTGGCCGAACGCCGTCTCCATGAAGAGCCGTGAGGCCGCGTCGAGCCCGGTGCCCGGACCGCTCGGTTGCTCTGTCTGCGCCTGCGCGCGACACCTCGGGCAGCTGCACTTCCCCGGGCCCGCGCAGCGGTGAACGGACGGAGGCGCCGTCGGCTGCGACGCGAACGACCAGCCGGCGACGCTCGCGCCGCGTGCGACCTCGTTCGCCGCGCGCTCGGCCTCGCGCTCGTCACGGTCGTGCGGCTTGGACACGCGGCGCACGGGCGCCTGCGACTTCGCCGGCGCGGGAGCGAGCACGCGCGTCATCGCTTGCCGCCTTTGGAGATGTTGCTCCAGACGGCTCCGGCGACGGCATTGCCCACTGCCGCGGGCTCACGCGCCGGCGCCGTGACGGGCGGGAGCCGGCGGAACGCCTCTGCGCGTGCGCGGGGCGCGATCTCAGCGTCGGCGGCAAGCGTCGCGAGACGCGCTTCGAGCGCGTCCACCGCGACGCGGGCGTCCTCCGGCGAGAGTCCGCGGAGCACGACCTCGTCCACGACGATCTCGAGCCGCCGCGTCACCGCAGCGCCTCCGTCTCGCTGTCCGTGAGCGGGCGCTCGGCCTTCGCGTACTCGATCCGCGCGGCGTGCAGCACGTGCTCCGGCGTGATCGGCGTCCCTGCCTCCGCCGCGGCGAACGCAGCCGACAACGCGATCGACCGGATCGACCCGCCCGAGACGTTCAGCGCCGCGATCCGTTCCGGGACGACGCCGTCGAGCGGCGCCTCGCGCGGAAGCTCGCGCCGCCAGATCTCCGCGCGCTGCGACGCGTCGGGGAACGGGAACTGCACGACGAAGCGCAGCCGCCGCAGGAACGCGCGGTCGACGTTCGCGCGCAGATTCGTCGTCAGGATCGCGAGCCCGCGGTACGCCTCCATCCGCTGCAGGAGGTACGAGATCTCGAGGTTCGCGTAGCGGTCGTGGCCGTCGCGCACCTCGCCGCGCTTGCCGAAGAGCGCGTCCGCCTCGTCGAAGAGCAGGACGGCGCCGCTCGCCTCGGCGGCCTCGAAGAGCGTGCGCAGGTTCTTCTCGGTCTCGCCGATGTACTTGCTCACCGTCGCGGCGAGGTCGATGCGGTAGAGGTCGAGACCGAGTTCGCCGGCGAGGACCTCCGCCGCGAGCGTCTTGCCCGTGCCGCTCTCGCCGCTGAAGAGCGCGGTCACGCCGAGCCCGCGCGACGTGCGCGCGCCGAACGCCCAGCGCTCGTACACCTGCGTGCGGTAGCGGACGTGACGCGAGATCTCGCGAAGCAGGTCGAGGTGGCCGGGCGGGAGCACGAGGTCTTCCCACGTCGCCTCCGGGTCGATCCGCTGCGCGAGCCCGTCGAGGCGCACGCGTGCGCGCTCGCGGCAAAGCCGCCTCAGCGTGGCCTCGTCGGCGATCGTCGCGACGAGCTCGCGCGCGACGCTGTCGATCGCGGCCGCGCCGAGACGGAAGTGCTGCGCGAGCTCCTCGACCGTGTCGGGCAGGCGGCCGCCGAGCGCCTTCGTCCAGAGCCCTCTCGCCTCGGGCGGCGACGGCAGCCGTACCGAGCGATGCAGCGTCACCCGGCCGGGCGCGCGTACGTCTCCCTCGCCGACGACGACGACCACCGGTGTCGCGAGCTCTTCGAGGAACGCGTTCACGTCCGCGTCGTCGGCCTCGACGACCGGGACTGCACCGAGCAGCAGCGCCTCGCGCTCGATCAGGCGCGCGACCGCGGCGAGCTCCGCGCCCGGCGGCGGCAGCGCCGTCGCGCGGACGGCGAGCGAGCCGCCGGCAAGGCTCGCGGCGACGGCCTGCGCGACGCCGAGCCGCGCGTCGCGGTCCTCGCCGTCGAGCTTCACGAGCACCCGCGCCTGCGTCGTCACCACCGTCGCGGCGAGCTCGTCTGCAAGAGCGAGCTGCGACGGCGCGAGCGGAACGGCGCGTTGCTCCCGGCGAACGATGCCTTCGAGGCGCTCGTCAATCGCCTCGATCCCCGTCAGGTAATGCAGCACGCGCTCGTCGATGCCCAGCGGGCGGCTCGCGAGCGTCGCGCCGGCTGCAGGCTCGAGCAGCCGCCAGCGGCGAAGCGGCGCGCCGGGCGCGAGCGCGTCCCAGTGCCCCTGCGGCAGCACCGAGAGCGCCAGCCCGAACGTCGGCCGCGGGTCGGCTCCGTTCTGCAACGTGGCGACGAGCGCGGCGACGTCTCCGTCCAGCTCCACCGCAGCCGTGAGCAGCAACAGCTGGCGCTCGAAGGTCGAGAGACCGAGCAGCCGCGTCAGCGAATCGGTCGCAGGCTCGAACTCGGTCGCGTGCAAGGGCGGCTGCGGCGTCGCCGTGCCGTCGCGGAACGCCTCGAGCAACGTGCGCACGTACGCGATCTCGGCGACGAGCGGTCCCTGCTCGCGCTCGGCTGCGGTCGGCGCGCGGTCGGCGAGCACGGCAGTCACGCCGGCACCGCCACCGTCTGCGTCGAGTCGAACGCCGGCGGCTCGACCGACCGGTCGAGGAGCAGGCTCTCGACTCCGTCGACGGTCAGACGCACCCACTGCGCGCCGGAAGGAACGACGCCGAGCTCGAACGTGAGCGTCGACGTCGCCGTCGGATGCGCGTCGACGAGGCCCGAGTCCCCGCCGAGCGTCAGCGTCGCGTCCTGCTCGGGGCGAAGCTGCGGCTTGACGTCGAGCGTCACCGTGACGCGATGCGTCGTCCCGTCGCGCGTGATGCTCGACGGCGGCAGTTGCGGCTCGGGCGCGAGGAGCATCGCGCCGACGTTCGACACGCGCGGCTTCGTCTCGCCTGGGCGGACGAGCTCGACGGCCACCGTGTAGACGCCGGCAGGCCACTGCTGCTCTGCGGCCGCGCCGGACGGAAGCGTCACGTCGATGCCGGACGTGTCGGTGCTCGCGCCGACGGTGATCTCGTTCGGCGGGTCGAGCAGCCTGTGCGCGAACCGGACGACCGCGGACGTCCCGTCGAGGTGGTGGCCCGCGACGCGCACCGGCTCGCCGAGGCGCGCGGCGGGCTGGTCGTGGCCCGGGTTCGGGTCGATCTCGAGGATCGTCGGGAACGGCGGCAGCAGGCTCGGCTCGACGGTGACCCCGCGCGTGAGCACCGGCAGCGGCGTTCGCTTCGGCCGGCGCGCCTCGATCAGGACGACGGACACGACGTACGCCGCGGTCGGCCGGTAGTGAGCCTGGATCGCCGACCAGAGGCGCGACATCTCCTCCGAGTCCATCGGCTCGTCGGTGATCGTCACCGAGTCGATCTGGTCGGCGAGGTCGGACGCGGTCAGCGCCTGGAACGCCGGCGGCAGGATCGTCGTGTCGAGCGGGTCGGGCTGGAGCGCGCGGCGGATCGCGGCGCGGTCGAGCACCGGCCGCTCGTGCATCAGGTGCATCGCGTAGCCGAGCAGGATCTCCGCCTGGAAGTCGGCGCTGCCGTACGCCGTGAGGAGGTAGTGGAGGTTCAGCGCGAGCGGCGGGTTCGCGACGCGCGAGCCGTTGCCGTCGAACGTCGGTTGGCCGACCTCCATCCAGCCGAGGTTCCGGCTCGTGCGGTAGAGAAAGAGGTTGAGCGACGGCGTCGGCTCGGGCTCGTCGAGCTTGATCGTGTCGGGCGCGACCGCGGTGACCTTCACGGGACTGACCGGGAGGCCGACGTCGACGAGTCCGTTGTCGAGCAGATTGCGCAGGACGGCGCTGACAGCGCCGATCGCAAGCGGCGAGCTCATGCGCTCCGCCTGCCGCGCAGGTAGTCAGCCAGCGACACGCCTTCCTGCCGAGCCGGCTCGCGCCGCGCCGGCTTCGGCGCCGGCTGCTCGAGGTTCGCGCGCACCTCGAGCCGGCCGATGTGCACCCGTACCGGCGGCTCGTCGGCGGCCACGGTGGCGACGGAGCGCACGCGCTCGAGCCGCGTCTCGGCGACGTGACGGACGACGGGTGCGGCGGCAACAGGCGCGGCCGGTACGGCGACGGGTGCAGCGCTCGTGCGCGTGTCGCGCGGCGGCGGCTCGGCGCGCTCCTGCGCGCGAGGCTCCGAGGGCTCGCGCGCGGACTTGCGCCGCGCAGGGGTCTCGACGCCGTCGGCACGCTCGGCCGGCACCGGCGGATCCGCCTCTGTAACGGGCTCCGCGGCGGTCGCCGGGAGTTCGAGCGGCGCCTCCGGCGCCTCGGAGCGAACCTCCGGCGCGGCCGGCGTCGCGCGCACGACCGGCGACTCTGCGGCAGGCCCGATTGGGCGCGGGAGATACATCGAGACCGGAGGCGGGAGCGGAAGGACGCGACTCGGGCGCGTCGCCGACGGCACGAGCGGCCAGGCGCGAGAGGAAGTCGCTCACGCGCTCGCCCCCGCGAGCTCGAGGTACGCCTCGCGCCGGGCGTCGCCGAGCGCGAGCACCTCGGCCTCCGTCCAGCCGTATGCACGCGCGAGCGCGTCGACGTCTCGCAGCAAGCCGAGCGCGCGCGCGCGAACCTCGGCCCAGACGAACCGCGGCACGTCGACGTCGGCGACGAACTGCTCGCCGCACGCGGGACACGGAACGTCGACCAGCACCTCCGCAAGCGGATCCGCCTCGGCCATCGCGGCTGTCACCGCAGGGCGCACCTCGTCGCTCGCGCCGGCTTCGACGCACCGCTCGAACAGCACGCGCTCGGCGGTCTCGACGTCCTCGGTCGCAGCGGCGGCGATGACGTCGCGACTGTCCGGCGGACGCCACACGACGACGCGCCCGTCGACGTCGACAGGCTCCGGCTCGGCGGCTTCGTCCGCCGGAGCGAGCAGCTCCTCGACGTCGAGCACGAACTCGGCTGCCTCGCCGCAGTGCGGACACGCCGCCGTTGCCGCGAGCGCAGGACCGTTCAGCGCTGCGTGCACGCGGAGCAGCCGCGCGTCACGGCGACCGAGCGGCAGCCGCGCGAGCTCGTCCGCGTCGCCGCCCTCGAGAGACGCGAGCGCGAGAGCGCGCTCGACCGGACGCAGCGCGTCGGCTTCCTCCCAGAGCTCGAGGACGACGGCCGCCGAGAGCTCCATCGGCTACGGCTCCGAGAACTGCGGCTCGGCCGGCTCGGCGACCTCGTAGTCGCGCTCGAACCCTTCGTTCTCGAGCTTGATGTGCTGGATCGCGACGGCGTTCGCGTTCGCGTCGAGGTCCGGCAGCGCCTGATATTCCGAGACCCAGGCGCGATAGACCTTGTACGAGATCACGAGCTGTCCCGCCTCGTTGTACATGTCGATGATCACGTCCTTGCGGAAGTCCTTCAGCGACACCTCCGCGCCGAGCCCGGAGCCGAAGTTCCAGACCTTGTTCGCCCACGACTCGAACTCGGTGTCGTGCGTGACGCCGCGCTCGAGCGTGATCGCCTCGTACTTCGTGCGTCCCGGCGACTTGCGGCTCGTCGACGGATCGCCTCCCTCCCGATGCTCGACCACTTCGGTCGTGCGCTTCAGCGCGCTGACCTTGCTGATCCCCGCGACGTAGCGGCCGTCCCACTTCACCCGGAACTTGAAGTTCTTGTACGGGTCGAACCGCAGCGGATTGACTGCGAACTGGACCATCATGCGCTCCCTGTCTGGCCGGCCAGCTGCTGCAGCCGGATGACGACGAACTCGGCCGGCTTCAGCGGTGCGAACCCGACCACGATGTTGACGATCCCGAGGTTGACGTCGTCCTGCGTCGTCGTCTCGGCATCGCACTTGACGAAGAAGGCCTCGCGCGGCGTCGTGCCCGCGAAGGCTCCCTGGCGGAAGAGGTTGTTCATGAACGCGCCGACGTTCAGTCGGATCTGCGCCCAGAGCGGCGCGTCGTTCGGCTCGAACACCACCCACTGCGTCCCGCGGAACAGCGACTCCTCGAGGAAGAGCGCCGTGCGTCGAACCGGGACGTACTTCCATTCGGAGGCGAGCGAGTCGGCGCCCTGCAGCGTCCGCGCTCCCCACACGACGGTGCCGGCGCTCGGGAATGTGCGCAGGCAGTTGACGCCGAGCGGGTTGAGAATTCCGTTCTCGCCGTCGGTGAGCTTCGCCTTCAGCTCCGAGACGCCGTTGACGCCGGCATCGAGCCCGGCGGGTGCCTTCCACACGCCGCGCGTCGCATCGGTGCGCGCGAGCACCCCGGCGACCGCTCCGCACGGCGGGAAATCGGCGAGGACGTCGCCCTGCAACGAGTCGCCCGCCCTGAAGTACGGAAAGTAGAGCGCCGCGTTCTTGCGGTCGTCCGAGCCGATCGTGATGTACGTGCTCAGCTGCGTCGAGCCGCCCGTGATCTGCGACGGCGCCGTCCAGTCCGGGTGCGGGTCGACGATGAAGAACGCCCGGTGCTGGAGGCAGAAGTGTGCTGCGCGGCCCTTCGCTGCTGCGCCGAGCACGCGCCCCGCGTTCGTGTCGCTCGCCGGGAGGATCGGCGGGATGCACAACAGGTTGAAGAGATCCGCGCGCGCCAGGGCGAAGACCCCGGTCACGCCGTCGTCCGCTGCCGGGACGACGTCGGTCTCGACCTGGTCGCCGTCCTCACCCGACTGAGCGCCCGTCGTGGGGAACGCGGTGAAGCGCGCGGGCACCGCGGGGTCGAACGGGTCCTCTCCCGGGTTGATCGCCGCGTCTGGATCGGGACGCTGCGTCGGCGGGCTGCCCGTGACGCGCACGAGCGACGACTGCTGCTCGACGAGCGCGGCCAGCGATGCGCTCGGCGGGAGATTGCGGAGCGTCTCGACCACGCCGGTGCTGACGTCCTTGATCGACAGGTTGAACAGCGTCGGCGTCGGCGGCCCCGGCTCGTCCTTCGTGTTGCGGTCGATGCGGACGCGCAGGTTGTCCGACCACTCGCCGGGGCTCGCCGCGGTCAGCGTGATCGCCTTGTTGCCCGCGCCGCCCACGGTTACGGAGCCGGCGCGCGCGTTCGTCCCGGCGCCGGTCGTGTGTGCCGCGCGGACGATCAACGCCTGACTGCCGCCGTTCTGGAAGAACTGCTGAACGGCGTAGCTCATCGTGCTCTTCGCGGACAGGCCGCCGAAGGTGCGGATGAAGTCGGCGAAGCTCTGCACGAGGGTCGGCTCGTTCACCGGCCCGCGCGTCGCGTACCCGACGAACGCGGTGATCGACGTCGCGACGCCGGTGATCGTCCGGACGCCGCTCGGGACCTCCTCGATGTAGACGCCGGGAAAGGTCAGTGTTGGTGGCATCAGCCGCTCCTCCGTTCGCTCGTTTCGTCTCTCACGTCTTCGCGTCCCACGTCGGCACCGCCCGGATCGCGCGGACGAGCGTGTCCGAGGAGACCTCGCCGAGCGAGATGCGGTGCGGCCTGAGCTCGTAGAGCACGCTCTCTCTGCCGTCCGACTGCACCTCGAGCGCACGCAGTCCACGGCGCGCGCCGACGAGCTTGCGGATGTCCTGCTGCGCGGCCGCGTTCTCGCCCACGATGACGAAGTCGGGGTCGTCCAGCTCCACCGCCGACCGCACGTCGATCTCGTCGTGCTCGGCGACGATGTCGAGGTCGGGCTCGCGGACGATCGCCTCCCGGACGATGTCGCGCAGCAGTGGCGCCATGTCTATGAGCACGATCCTCGTGCGCGCCAACCGATTCCCCCTCGGTGCATTTCGCGCGAGTCTGGTCGCGCGCGGCCGCAATCGCCATGAACCGGCGGATCTGTCTTGGATCCAGCTCGGATCTAGATCTGTCCGAGGTCGCCGCGCGCCCGCGCGACGGTCACCGCTTCGGTGCGGTTCCCCACTCTCAGCTTCTCGAGGATGTTGTGCACGTGGTTCTTCACGGTCGCGATCTCGATGTGGAGAGCCCGCGCGATCTCCTTGTTCGTGAGCCCGTCGCCGATCAGGCTCACGATCTCGCGCTCTCGACGGGTCAGCGGCGGACCTTCGTGAACGGAGCCGTCGGCCGACATCGACGCAACTCGGCGGAGGAGCGCGCCGGCGACCGCGGGCGAGCAGAGCACCTCGTCGTCGACCGCCGCGGCCATCGCATCGAGCAGCTGCGCCATCGACGCACTCCGCGACACGAGACCGGAAACGCCCGCTTCCGCCCACGAGACGACGTCGTCGTCTGTCTCTCGGACGGCAAGCGCGACGACCGCGAGCGACGGCCATGCCTCGCGCAGCGTGCGGGCAGCGCCGAAGCCGTCCGGGAGGCCGAGATCGAGAAGCGCGACGTGCGGCGCGGACAGCGAGCCCTCGAGCTCCTCGCGCGCGGTGCGAAGCGACGCAGCGCTGCCGACGACGTGGAAACGCGGATCGCGGCGCAGCGCGTCGACGATTCCGTCGCGGTACAGGCGGACGCCTACGAGGACGAAGACTTCGATATCGGGCCGCAGCAACGTGTTCCGGGGATCCACGGTGAGATCCACCCCCCTCCCGGTTGGTCGCTTGCCGCGATCTAAGCCACCGGTGGGGTGCTTGTCAACTCGGACGCGTAGACCGCAAGAGTTAGTCTAAACTAACTCTCATGATGGCGACCCGCGTCGAGGATCTGCCGCACGTCGTAGGTCCAGGCGAGCGAGTCCTCCGCGGCGACAAGCCGTTTCGCCTCCTCCCTTTCATCGGGCCTGCGTTCGTCGCCTGCGTCGCCTACATCGACCCCGGCAACTTCGCCACGAACATCGCCGGCGGCGCGAAGTTCGGCTACACGCTCGTGTGGGTGATCGTCGCCTCGAACCTGATGGCGATGCTCATCCAGACGTTGTCCGCGAAGCTCGGCATCGCCACCGGCCGCAACCTGCCGGAGGTCTGCCGCGAGCGCTTCTCGCGCCGCACGTCGCTCGGGCTGTGGGTGCAGGCCGAGGTGATCGCGATGGCCACCGACCTCGCGGAGTTCCTGGGCGCCGCGATCGGCTTCCACCTGCTCTTCGGCATCGGCCTCTTCCCCGCGACGCTGATCACCGGCGCGACGACGTTCGCGATCCTCTGGCTGCAGCGCTTCGGCTTCCGCACGTTCGAGGCGGTGATCATCGGCTTTGTCGGCGTGATCTCGGCGTGTTACATCGCCGAGCTCTGGTACGCGCACCCGCCGCTCGGGACGGTCGCGAAGCACGCGGTCGTGCCGCAGTTCAGCGGCAGCGAGTCGCTGCTGCTCGCGGTCGGGATCCTCGGCGCGACGGTGATGCCGCACGTGATCTACCTGCACTCCGCGCTCACGCAGAACCGCATCGTCCCCCGAAACGAGGGCGAGGCGCGACGGCTCTACCGGTTCACGAAGATCGACGTCGTGATCGCGATGTCGATCGCCGGGATCATCAACATGGCGATGCTCGTCGTCGCCGCCACGGTCTTCTACGGAAGCGGGCTGCTGGACATCTCCTCGCTCGAGACCGCGCATCGCACGCTCGAGCCGCTCCTCGGCAGCGCGTCGAGTACGTTGTTCGCGCTCGCGCTGATCGCGTCCGGCCTGTCGAGCTCGACCGTCGGGACGCTCGCCGGCCAGGTGGTGATGCAGGGCTTCATCCGCCGGCAGATCCCCATCTGGGTTCGCCGGACGGTCACGATGCTTCCCGCCTTCGTCGTGATCGCGATCGGCGTCGACCCGTCGCGGACGCTCGTCATCAGCCAGGTCGTGCTCTCGTTCGGGATCCCGTTCGCCCTCATCCCGCTCGTCATGTTCACGAGCCGCCGCGACGTGATGGGCGCCCTCGTGAACCACAGGGTGACGACGGCCGTCGCCGCAGTCGTCGCGCTCGCGATCTCCGCGCTGAACGTCTTCCTGCTCGCGCAGACGTTCAATTTCGCCTAGCCGGCCGCGACCAAGGCGCGGCTTTGCCGCGCCGACGACCCGCAACCGACGAAGGATCGCGCCCTCAACAGGAACCAAAGGCACGCGCGCGAAGCGCGCCTGCGGTCTACCCCCGTCCGAAGTCCGCAGGACTTCGGACGGAACTAGAGATAGCCGAGTGGATCGACCGGGCTGCCGTTGATGCGCACCTCGAAGTGCAGGTGGGCGCCGAAGCAGTATCCGGTGCAGCCGACGTATCCGATCACCTGTCCCTGCGACACGAACGCGCCGGCCCCGACGGCGATCGACGACTGGTGGCCGTACCCCGTCGCGACGCCGCGACCGTGGTCGACGATCGTCAGGTTTCCGTAGCCGCCCATCCAGCCCGTGAAGATCACCGTGCCGCTCGCCGCGGCGTGGATCGGGGTCCCGGCCGGCACGCCGATGTCGAGCCCCGGATGCGAAGAGCAGTCGCCGTTGCCGAGGCAGCGCGAGCCGAACGTGCTCGTGATCGGCCCGTTCACCGGCCAGATGAACCCCGAAGCGGACGGTTGGCCGTTGCCGCTCGATCCCGCGACCGGCGCGGCCGCGCTCTGCGCCGCCTGGATCTCCGCCGTGAGCGTGGCACTCTCGGCCTGCAGCGACTTTGCCTCGGCGACGAACTCGCTCTCGTCGACCTTGATCGACGAGAGCGTGGCGCGTTTCGACGAGCGGGCCGTCGCGAGCTGCTGCTGCGACGAGATCAGCTCGGCCGCGACGGCGTGCTGCTGATCGGTGCGGACGCGGATCGCCTCCGTCTCCGCGGCGATCTCGGCCTGCAGCTTGCGCGTCCTCTGCCGCGCGGCGAACATCGCGTTCCTGGCGTCGAAGAGCGCGAGGGAGATGCTCTTGTCCTGCCGCCCGATCTGCGCGAAGTACTCGACGTCGTTGAGCATGGCGCTCATGCTTCCGGCGGCGAACACGACGTCGAATGCGTTGACCGCCGGCGTCTCATACGCGTCGATCAACCGGCGCTGCACGCGTTGGAGCGCATCGCCGTAGTCGCGGCGCAGCTGCACGAGCCGGCTCGTCTGCTCCTTCACGAGCTCGGTCACGCGGTCGAGCCGGCGCTGAGACGCAGCGAGTTGGATCTCGAGCGTGTTGAGCTGGGCCTGCGCACGCCTGACGTCGTCCTCGAGTGCGTCGATCTTGCCGTCGACGATCGTGATCTCCTGCGTCAGCACCGCCTCGCGCGACTTCGCGTACGCAAGCTTCGAGTGGAGGGACGAGAGCCGCTGGTCGACCTCCTGCTTTCGCCGGTGGATGTCCTCGCCGGACGCCGGGGCAGCGAAGATCAGCAGGCCGGCAATGCACAACAGCATGCGGCGTGTCATCGCCGCGGAACGTTCGTCAGGAGCCGGAGGGAGTCCTGCTCTCTTCCTCGGCCGGAGGGTTCACGACGGTCTGCTGGACGTGCAGCCGGCCGCGGTCGAGATGCTCGCGCGTCGCTTCGTCTATCGCCCTCATCTCGTCTTCCTTGGCGCTCCGCTCGCCGTCGATCGCGGTGAGCTCGCTCTTGACGCGTTCAGCAGCCTCGTCGTCGCCTGCATAGACCGATGCGCCAAGCTCGCGTAGCTCGCGCTCGCGGCGCGTGTCGAGCTCGAGCAGCTCGTGCCGGAGGCGCGTCTGCCTCCGCGCCGCCTCGGTTCGAACGGTCGTCGCGCGCACCAGATACGCGGCGCGATCCCGCGCGCGGTCGAGCGCGCGAACCGATGCCTTCGCCACCGCGGTGTCCGGCTTCCGGCGCGCGAGCCCGACGAAGAGCGCGAGCTCGACAAGCACGAGCGCAGCGAGCACGAGCGCCGCGATCCAGTGCGAGAGGATCGCCAGCGTGATCGCGATCGCAAGCGTCGCGGTCGCGATTCCGAAGAGCAACGTCGGCGGCGTGATGCCGAAGTAACGCGGCATCGCGACGGAGACCTCGACCGGCGACGCCGTCGTCTCGTGTAGTGGCAGCGGCTGCGCCTGCGTGACGTTCTCGTCGTCTTGACTCACCGCGGAGATCCCAGCGCCTGCAGCGCCGCGGCGGCGCGCCGGCGGTACGTCCCGACGAGCTCGCGGTAGTCCGTGTCGGTGAGCTTGCCGGTGCGGTGGTCGAACTCGAGCTCCTTCAGCGCCGCGAGCGCGCGGTCGCGCTCCTCGGCGAGCTCGAGTTGTCGCTTGCCGGCTTCGCGCGGCTCGCGCAGCCGGTCCTCGCGCGGCGTCGGCTCGCGCAGGAACGGCACGGCGACGAGCAACACGGCCGCGACGGCGACGAGCGCCGCGAGAACGAGCGACGCCGTCATCCCTGGGCGAGCGCGTAGCGGGCGGCGAGCCGCCGCTCCTCGCGCGGGTCGGGCCAGAGCGTGACGAGCGAGCCCAGCAGGAACACGAGCCCAGCGAGCCAGATCAGGTTCACAAGCGGCTTCACGAGCGCTTTGAAGTAGATCGCGCCGCCGGGTGTGATCTGGTCGGCGATCACGTCGACGTCCTCGGCACGCAGCCAGTTCGTGTGGATCGCCATCTCGTTCGAGACCTGCTTCTCGGCGAAGTAGTTGTTCTTCCCCGGCTCAACGCGCGCGACGAGATCTCCGCCGCGGTAGACGTCGACGGCGGCACGAATGGCGAGATGGTTCGGGTCGCGCTGCTGCGACAGCGACCGGTACGCGAGCGTGTACCCGCCGACCTTCATCGACTGGCCGGGCGAGAGCTTCCGCTCCGCCGACGATCCGTACGCGCTCGAGCCGGCGATCCCGAGGGCCAGCAGCACGATGGCCGCGTGCACGATGTAGCCGCCGTAGCGGCGGCGGTTGCGCGACACGAGCCGCGTGAACGACCCCGTCGCGCGCGTGCCGCGCACGAACTCGAGCCCGATCGACGCGAGAACGAAGGCGCTGAATGTGTACGCGACGAGGCCAGGCGTCGAGGAGCCCGCGCCGAACGCGACGAGAACGAGCCCGACCGCGACGGCGATCGCGGCGGGCCAGACGAACGTCCGTCCGACCGAGCGCAGCGAGGCGCGGCGCCACGCGATGAGCGGCCCGATCCCCATCAGAAGCAGGAGCGGCAACCCGAACGTCCGCAGGAAGAAGTCGTAGTACGGCCGCCCGATGGTGCGCGCCTCGCCCTGCACGAGCTCCGAGAGCATCGGGAACGCGACTCCCCAGAGGATCGTGAGGCAGAGGGCGACGAGCAGCAGGTTGTTGTAGAGGAACGCGGCCTCGCGCGAGACGAGCGACTCGAGCCGCGTCTTCGAGCGCAGCAGCGGGAGTCGCCAGAAAACGAGTGCCAGCGAGAACGCCGTCACGAAGCAGATGAAGCCGAGGAACCACGGCCCGAGCGGGCTCTCGGTGAACGAGTGGATCGAGTTCACAACGCCGGAGCGCGTGAGGAACGTGCCGAAGAGCGAGAGGCCGAACGCGAGGATCACGAGCAGCATGTTCCAGACCTTCAGCATCCCGCGCTTCTCCTGGATCATCACCGAGTGCAGGAACGCCGTCGCCGCGAGCCACGGCATGAGCGCCGCGTTCTCCACGGGATCCCAGGCGTAGTAGCCGCCCCAACCGACCTCGACGTACGCCCAGTGCGAGCCGAGCAACTGCCCGACGCCGAGCGCCGTCCAGGCGACGAGCGTCCAGCGGCGCGTGGCGACGATCCACCGCTCGTCGGTGCGCCCGGCGAGCAGCGCGCCCATCCCGAACGCGAACGGCACGGTCAGTCCCACATAGCCCAGGTAGAGCAGCGGGGGGTGCGCGAGCATGTACGGGTTCTGCAGGCTCGGGTTGAGGCCCGCGCCCTGCAGGGGCGCGGTCTGCGTCCCGAACGGGCTCGAGACGGCGACGAGCATGAACGCGAAGAACGTCGACACGGCGCCGAGCACGGGCACCGTCCACGCGATCAGGTCGGGCGCGCGGCGCCGGTTGAGGAACACGGCCGCCGCCGAATAGCCGCCGAGCACGAGCAGCCAGAGCAGCAGCGACCCCTCCTGCCCGCCCCAGAATGCGGAGATCGAGTAGCCGGCCGGCAGCTCCGTCGACGTGTGCTGCGCGACGTACGAGAACGAGAAGTCGTGCCGGACGAGCGCCGACAGCAGCACCGCGGCTGCGACCGCCGTCGAGCCGAGCGCCGCGAGCAGCGCGTTGCCCGCGGAGTCGGCGAGGCGTCGCCTATGCGTGCGCGCGGCCCACGCGCCGGCGACCGTCGCGTAGACGGCGAGCCCGAGCGAGACGAAGAGTGCGGCACGACCGAGGTCGGCCAAGCGCTACGCCTTCTTCGCGGGCGCGTACTTCGACGGGCACTTCGTGACGAGCGTCCCGGGAATCGCGTGCAGCGTCCGCCCGACGACGCGTCCCTCGATTACGACCTCGCGGCCGCTGCGGAAGAGATCCGGCACCGACCCGCGGTAGACGACGGGCACGCTGGCCGTCCCGTCGCGGTCGCGAAGGGTGAAGCGAAGCGCCTGCTCATGGCCGTCGCCGCTCGGCTTGCCGACGACCTTGCCGACGACCGAGATGCGGCCGTGGTGGCCCGGAAGCTGGCTCGGGCTGAGCGAGGGCGTACCCGTGCCGAACGCGGAGGTGTAGAGGAGGAAGATGGCGAGCGCGGCAGCGACCGACAGCGCGATCACGAGGCGCGCAGGGTTTCCGCGACGGGCCACGCCGAAAGTCTACGGTCAGCCCGTGCCGGTCTGGGACGCAGAGGTGACCGTCGACGAGGCGCTCGCGAGGCGGCTGCTCGAGGAGCAGTTCCCCGTCCTCGCTTCGCTGCCGATCGTCCTGCTCGGCTCGGGCTGGGACAACACCGTCTACACCGTCGGCGGCGAGTGGGTCTTCCGGTTCCCGCGGCGCGAGGTCGTGCTGCCGGGCTTCCGGCTCGAGATCGAGTTCCTGCCGCAGCTCGCGCCACTCCTGCCGTCCGCGATCCCCGTCCCCGAGCGCATCGGCGAGCCCTCGGAGGCGTTCCCCTGGCCGTTCTTCGGCGCGCGGATGCTGCCGGGCGTCGAGCTCGCCGACGCGCCCGAGACCGACCGCGAGGCGCTCGCCGTCGAGCTCGCGCGGTTCCTGCGGACGCTCCATCGCGACGACGCCGTGCAGGCCGTGGGGCGGCCGCTACCGGAGAACTGGACGCGGCGCGGCGACATGGAGGTCCGCGTCCCGTACGTCCTCGACAAGCTCGTCGAGCTCGAAGCGCTGTGGCAGGCGCCGCAGCATGTGCGGGCGCTGGTCGAAGGCGCGCGCTCGCTCCCGCCGCCCGAGCCGAAGGCCGTCTGCCACGGCGACCTGCACTTTCGCCACGTCCTCGTCGAGAACGGACGGATGAGCGGCGTCATCGACTGGATCGACCTCTGTCGCGGCGAGCCTGCCCTCGACCTCCAGGTCGTGTGGAGCGTGCTGCCGCCGGAAGCGCGGCCGGCGTTCCTCGCCGAGTACGGCGACGTCGACGAGGAGACGCTGCTCCGCGCGCGCGTCGTCGCGATTCACCTGGGCGCGGCGCTGCTCGACTACGGCCACCAGGAGCGGCTGCCCGCGCTCGAGCGCGAAGCCCTCGCCGCCCTCGACCGGGCCGCTAGTCCCTGACCGGCTGCTGCCGGCGCGCGGGTACGCGGTACCCGTGGTCGACGCAGAGCGAGCCCCGGGCGTCCTCGGTCAGGGCGTCGCAGTAGCCCTTCCCGTAGGCCGCGCGCATGAACGCGGCGACGACGTCGAGATTCCACTCGTCGATGTCGGCGGCCTCGCGCCAGAGGTCGGCAAGGCGGAGATCGATGTCGAGCTCGAGGAGCTCGATGCGGCTGGGCCTCTTGCTCATGAGCCTGAATGTAGAAACGCGATCGGACGGCATCCGCGGCTAGCCTCCGGCGCGTGGGCGAGATCAGTTTCGGGCCGGCGCGCGTCCCGTCGCAGGAGTCACCGGAGGCGGCCGTCGCGGCGCTGCAGGAGCGCGGCTACACCGCATGCGAGATCGATTTCGAAGGTCGCTTCTGGATGGACTACGACTTCGCTGCGCGCTTCGGCGAGCTCGCGCGCGACGCGGGGATCGTGCTCTCTGTGCACGCGCCGATCGCCGGGTTCATGGGTCACGCCGAGCGCGGCAAGAAGCTCAACATGGCCGTCGGCATGCTCGACCATTCCGCCGGCATCGCGAAGGCTGCGGGCGCGGAGGTCGTCGTCTTCCACCCGGGCTTCCTGCTCGGGCGTACGCGCGAGGAGGCGATCGACTCGGTCGTCGAGCAACTGGGCGAGCTGCGCGCGCGGCTCGAGAAGAAGGACCGCGCGGTGCCGTTCGGCATCGAGGTGATGGGTCGCGTGCGCGAGCTCGGCTCTGCCGATGACGTGATCGACATCTCACGCCGCTGCGGCTGGGTGCGGCCGGTGCTCGACTTCGCGCACATGCACGCGACCTCGGACGGCGCCTTCACCTCCGCCGAGCCGTTTGCCGAGGCGCTCGCGAAGGCAGACGCCGTGCTCGAGTCGGGCGCACCGTTCCACATCCATTTCTCGGACATCCAGTTCGCGAACCGCAACGAGACGAAGCACCTGCGCTACGGCGAGGGCACGCTGCGCGCGGAGCCGCTGCGTGACGCACTGGCGCTGTTCGATCGTCCTGCGACGGTGATTTCGGAATCACCCGACGAGGACTCGTCGCAAACGATTCGCGCAATCCTCGGTGCATGACAGCGGCGTATGTCTAAAGAATGGCGCCGAGCTTCGGCTTGCTGCGCGAGCGTTTAGCCCGCCGAAACCCTAGACCCTCCTAGTAACGCGGCTTCTTCGAGTCGTCCTCAAAACTGTCGTACATTCGCGCGGCTGGCTCCCCGATGTGAAGCGTGCCGTGCTCGTCTTGCAGACGCCGAAACTCATCCTGCTCGTCGGCAGAGAGCGTGCCTGACCGCGCCGCTCGCCGCAGCCTCCAGAGCCGAAACCGCTCGCGGACGCGCGACACGTACGGATCATACGACGCACGAGTGGCGCTTGGCGCCTAGCGCTTGAGGACGGTCACGCAGAGCGAGCCGTGCGCCGGACTGACGGGCGCGCCCGTCGTCATGTCGAGCACCGCGCTCAGCTTCGTTCCGGCGCACAGGTAGCCGTAGCGACCCGCGATCTGCAGGTCCTCTCCCGTCGCCAGCGCGAAGCGGTAGCGCTGCGTGCCGTCGACCGAGTAGCCGGCGAAGTTCGGCCAGCTCGAGCCGACGAGGACGCCGCCGGTGACGCTGACGCTCTCCGAGCGCTGGTCGATGACACGCGTGCTCCAGTCGCGCGTGTCGACGATCTTCAGGCTCGCCGTGGAGGGGCCGTCGCGTCCGGCGACGGCGAGCAGCCCGTTGCCCAGCCAGCGGGCGCTGCGCTGGAGGCCGGGGATCGGCTTCGCGGTGTAACGCGAGGTTCCGTTGTGGTACTCGACCGCGAGCGAGCGCAGGTCGACCGTCGCGATCGTGTCGTCGGTACCGACGACGAACGCCCGCTGGGCTACGGGGTCGACCGCGAAACCCGCCGTGCGGAAATCGAACGTGTCGCCGTTTCGCCGAAAGCCGATCGACACGCGGTCGAGCGTTGCCGCATGTACGCCTCCGTCGGGGTCGATCATGGCGACCTTCGCCGCCGCGAATCCGTTCGCAGCCGGAGCGAGCAGCAGGGAGACGCCGAGCGGGTTGACGATCGTAGCTCCTGCGACCTCGCCCGGAAGCTTCGCGCGGCCCAGAACATGAAGCCCCTGCGGATCGACGACGACAACCGTCGAGCCCGCCGTAACGAGAATCGTGCCTCTCGGCAACCAGGTCACGCTGCTCGGCGGATCCTTCACGCGCAGCGGGACGACGCCGAGCGTTCGCATCCGCTTGACGTCGATGATCCGGATGTCTCCGGCGCGTCCGGCGACCGCCACGCGCAGGCCGCCGGGCGAGACGGCCCACGGCCCCTCGTGACCGACGAGCGGCACGGTCTTGCCGGGCAGGCGTGTCAGCGTGGCCGGGTCGTACCAGCCGAGCCGCATGCCGAGGACGGTCGTGTCGATGCCGAGGACACGCCCGCCCGCAGCGCCGGTCGACGCCGGGAGTGCCAGCGTGACTGCGACCGCAAGCGCGGCGGCCAGCTTCATGCAGCCTCCTTCGGCCTGGATTATGCCGCGATACTCGGCGCGAGCGCGTGCGCGCGCTCTTCCTGCTGCGCGCGCCTCGTCGTTCCGGCCGCGGTCCCGCAGGAACTTCGTCAGCTGCTCGAGCGCCTGAAGCTCGGCGTAGCGCATGCCGTTGCCCGCGAACGCCTCGACGGAGTCCGTGAGCAACTGCTCGGCTTCGGCGTCGCGTCCCTGCGCGGCGCGCACGACGCCGAGCGCCATGCGCGTCGTCCAGAGCGACAGCTGATCCTCGGGGCCGACGGACTCGATCGCCTGCAGCGCGAGCCGCTCCGCCTCGTCGACCTTGCCGCGCGACACGAGAATCTGCGCGAGGAAGCGCTGCGCCTCGCAGAGGTGCCCGCGGTCGCCGACGTGCTTGAGCGTCCGCACCGACTCGCGCAGGATCGCCTCCGACTCGTCGGCGCGCCCGCTCGCGCCGAGCAGCCGGCCGAGGTACATCTGCGCCGAGCCGACGCCCGTGACGTTGCCGATGTCGGAGTAGAGCTGGATCAGCTCGCGATAGCAGCGCTCGGCCTCGTCCCAGCGGCCCTGGATCTCGCTCAGCCAAGCCTGCGTCCCGAGAGCAGCCGCACGGGCGCGGACGCTGCCGCTCTCCTGCGCCAGCTCCGTCGCCTGGCAGGTGAGGGTCTCCGCCTCTTCGACGTCGAGCGTGATGATCGCGTTCTGCGCGACGGCCTGGATCACGATCGCCTCGAGATCCTTGCGTCCCGCCTCGCGGACGAACTCGAGCGCCTCGCGGCCGATTCGCTCGACCTCCGCGAGGTCGCCGCGCCACGAGGCGATCATGTTCGCGGCGGAGTAGACGTCGAAGCGCGCGTCGACGTCGTCGTCGTCGCTCAGCACCTCGCCCGCCTTCTCGATCAGCCGCTGCGCCTCGTCGGCGTCGGCGCGCTGGTACAGCGCCATCTCGCCGAGCGCGGTGAGAGCGCGGCCCTGGAGGCGGTGTTCGCCGGCTGCCTCCGCGTCGGCGGCGACGCTATCCATCTCCTCGGAGACGGTCTGCATGTCGAGCAGCCGCCAGGCAGCGTGCGCCGCGAGATACCTGCGCCGCAGGTTCTGCTCCAGCTCGGCGGAGCGGAGGAGCAGCGAGCGTGCGGTGCGGAACGCCTCGCGGGTGAGTGCGCGCCGGCCGGCTCCCTCGAGCGCGGTCGCAGCCGCGATCCGCAACTCGTCGGGCGCCCGGCCCTCGAGCTCCTCACGGAGCAGCACTGCGCGGTCGAGATGGTGCGCGCGGATCTCCATCAGCTCGTCGCCGGTGCGATCGTGGAGCCAGCGCGCGAAGGCTTCGTGGAGCTGCGCCCGCGTCGCCTTGCTCAGGCCTCCGTATGCGACCTCGGCGATGAGGACGTGCTTGAAGCGGAACGCACGCTCACCGGCGATCGTCGAGCGTTCCTCGAACACGACGAGGTCGCGCGCGACGAGTGCATCGAGCGACGCGGCGACGTCGAGCTCCGGAGCGAGTGCCTCGACGGCGCCCTGCCAGAACACGCGGCCGATCACCGACGCGCGCTGCAGCAGCTGCTTCTGGGCCGGCGGCAACGCGTCGATCCGCGCGGCGATGAGCGCCTGGATCGTGTCCGGGATGTTGTTGCCCATCCCCTCGTGCTCGGCGAGCATCCGCAGCGTCTCCTCGAGGAAGAGCGGGTTGCCCTCGGCCTTGTCGAGCACGAGCGCCCGCTGATCGGGAGGCAGGCTGCCGTGGAGGCCGTCCGCGAGCTCCTCGCTCTCCTCCGGCGTGAGCGGTGCCAGCTCGATCGCCGCCGAGCGCAAATTGCCTCCCCCCCACGACGGCCGCAGCTCGAGCAGCTCGGGCCTCGTGACGCAGACGATGAGGAGCGGCGAATCGCGCACGGCGCGTGCGATGTGCTCGATCACGTGCAGCAGCGGCTCCTCGGCCCAGTGGATGTCCTCGAACACGAGCACGAGCGGCTGCATGCTCGCGAACTCCTCGGCCCACGCCCGTGCCGCCCAGAGGAGCTCCTCGCGCCTGTGCTCGCGCTCGCTCGCGCCGATCAGCCCGGCCGCCGCCGCGAGCAGGTCCGCGATCGCGTCGCTCTCGCAGCACGCGCGCAGCTTCTCGAACGCGTCGCCGATCGGGTCGTCGTCGGCGATGCCCGCAGACGCCTTGACCATCTCGGCGAGCGCCCAGTACGTGACGCCCTCGCCGAACGGCAGGGAGCGTCCGCGGAGGATCGTCGCGCGCTCGACGCTCTCGACGAACTCGTAGACGAGGCGGCTCTTCCCGATGCCGGGCTCGCCGAAGACGGTGACCAGGTGCGCACGGCGGTCGCGCACCGCACGCGCAAACGCGTTCTGCAGGACTTGCAGCTCGATCTCACGTCCGACGAACGGGGCCGCGGCAAGCGAACGTTGCGTCTGCGACGCGACGTCGAGGAGCTTCCAGCTGCGAAGCGGCTCGATGCTGCCGCCGACCGGCACGGGATCCGCGGGCTCGGCGACGACAACGCCGTTCGCGAGGCGCAGCACGCCCGGCCCGATCAGGATCGTCCCCTCGGGAGCGGATTGCTGGAGCCGTGCGGCGAGGTTGACGGCCTCGCCGGTCGCGAACGTCGAGTCGGCGTCCTCGACCACGACCTCGCCCGCCTCGACGCCGATCCTCACGCGGAGGCCCATCTGCTCGACGGCGGGCACGATCTGGAGCGCGGCGCGAAGGGCGCGCTCCGCGTCGTCCTCGTGCGCCAGCGGGACGCCGAACGCGGCCATGACCGCGTCGCCCGCGAACTTCTCGACGGTGCCGCCGTGCGCGACGATGCAGCGCGAGACGTTGTCGAAGTAGTTGTTGACGCGCTGCCGGACGACCTCGGGATCGGTGCCGGAAACCAGCCCTGTGGAGTCGACGAGATCGACGAACAGGACGGTCGCCAGCTTCCGTTCCATACGTCAAGTCTAGGCAGCGGCGAGGAGGCTACGGCGGTGCCGTAGCATCCCGGCGGTGCTCGATCCCAAGGTGTTCAAGGCCTACGACGTGCGCGGCGTCTACGGCGAGCAGCTCGACGCAGAGGGCGCACGCGCGATCGGCCGCGCCTATGTCGAGGTGTTCCGGCCGAAGCGGATCGCGGTGGGGCGCGACATGCGCGTCCATGCGCCGGAGATGGCGGACGCCGTGATTCGCGGCGCCGCGGAGGCCGGCGCGGACGTGGCCGATATCGGCATGGTCGGGACCGAGATGCTCTATTTCGCCGTCGAGGAGCACGGCCTCGACGGCGGCATCGCCGTCACGGCCTCGCACAATCCGAAGGAGTACACGGGGATGAAGATCGTCCGAGCCGGCGCTCTGCCCGTCGGCGGCGAATCGGGCCTCCTCGACGTTCGCGACCGGGCGCTGGATCTCGAGGACGTGCCCGCAGTCCAGGACTCGGGGCAGGTCCACAGCGAAGACGTCTACCCCGGCTTCGTCGAGAAGGTGCTCTCGTTCGTCGACGTCGGCGCCCTGCGGCCGCTGCGCGTCGTCATCGACGCGGCGAACGGGATGGCCGGCGCGATGCTGCCGCCGGTGCTCGGGCGGCTGCCGATCGACGCGGTGACCTGCTTCTTCGAGCCCGACGGCACGTTCCCGAACCACGAGCCGAACCCGCTGCTGCCCGAGAATCGCGAGTTCATCGTCCGCAAGACGCGCGAGGAGGGGGGAGCCGACCTCGGCGTCGCGTACGACGGCGACGCCGACCGCTGCTTCTTCGTCGACGACGCGGGTGAGTTCGTGCCCGGCGACTTCGTCACGGCGCTGCTCGCGGAGACGATCCTCGAGAAGGAAGGCGGCGGCAAGGTGATCTACGACGTCCGCGCGTCGTGGGCGGTGCCGGAGACGATCGAGCGCGCCGGCGGCGTGCCGCTCGTGAATCGGGTCGGGCACGCGTACATCAAGCACCGCATGCGTGAGGAGGGTGCCGTGTTCGCCGGCGAGGTGTCGGCGCACTACTACTTCCGCGACTTCTCGCAGGCGGACTCGGGCGTCGTGCCGTTTCTGTTGATGCTCGAGCTGATCTCGAAGCGCGGGCGCAAGCTCTCCGAGATCCTCGAGCCGTACCGCTCGCGCTACTTCATCACCGGCGAGATCAATACGACGGTGAGCGATGTCAACGCCAAGCTCACGGAGCTCGAGGACGTGTTCGGCGCGCAGGGCGAGGTGTCGCACCTCGACGGGGTCTCGGTCACCGCGGACGACTGGCATTTCAACGTGCGCCCCTCGAACACCGAGCCGCTCCTGCGCCTCAACCTCGAAGCGCGCTCGGAGGAGCTGATGGAAAGCATGCGCGACGAGGTGCTTGGCGTCATCCGTTCCTAGCCGTGCGCCGTTCGTTCGGCGTCTGACACCGCGGGGTGTCCGCAGCGGCCGTGCCCACTAGCATCGACCTCGAGATGAAGCCGCCGTTCAAGTTCAGTGCGCGCACGCGCGTCGGCTTCTCCGACACCGATGCGCAGGGGATCGTGTACTACGGCCGCTACTTCCCGTACATCGACCTCGCACGCGTCGAGTACCACCGCAAGCTCGACCTGCTCGGCATGGAGGTCGGCGAGCCGGGCGTCGAGTTCGTCATGCGCGCGTGCACGATCGAGTACGACGCCCCCGCGGTCTTCGACGACGAGCTCGAGGTGTTCATCCGCGTCGCGCGCATCGGCCGCACGAGCGCGATCTACGAAGCCGCGGCCTACCGTGCGCGCGACGACGTCCTCATGGTCACGGCGGCGCAGACGCTCGTGCTCGTCGACCTCGAGGAGCGCAAGGCGTGCGAGATCCCGGAGCAGTTCCGCAAGACCATCGCCGCCTTCGAGGGAGACGACGTCTCGCTGTAGCCGCAACTGAGCGCGCGCCCGGTCCGCCTCCGCAAGGCGGCCGGGCGCCGCTGCTCGCCACCCTCACTCCCTTGCTCATGTTGTAGATCGCTCTCCACACGAGCGCCATCCCTCGAACGAGCGAACCACCCTGTGAGGCTGGATGATCGCTCGTTCGAGGGACTCTTATGCGACGAGCACGCCGAGCCCGAGCTTGTCGGGCAGGCGCTCCGTCCACGCGCGAATCGACTCCCAGTCGCGCAGGTCACCGGCCGGGACGTGCGAGAACGGGAAATGCAACGTCTCGGGAACGATCGCGCCGCCGAAGACCTCGACCGTCACCGGCTCGATGCCCGGCGCATGCGCGAGCGCCTTGTAGAACTGCTTCGTCGCCCCGTCCCACTGCTCCGGCTTGTCCTGCACCGGGCCGAGTGCGAAGACGGCGAGCGGACGCGTCGTGAGCTCCGACCTGAACCGGCGGAGGAACGCGCGCGCGTCGTGATGCCATCGGCCCATGTAGAGCGGTGCGCCGAGGACGACCGCCTGGTACTCGTCGAGCGAGCGCACGAGGTGGGCGGGCAGCGTGTGAGCTTCGACGCCGACGTCGGCGAGATGCGCGGCCACGAACTCCGCGACTTCGTGCGTAGAGCCGTGCTTCGTTGCGTATGCGATGAGAACTTCGTCCATGGGACCAGCGAACCACCGGCGCGCACGAACGGCATCGGGGAAAACCCGCTAGGACGGTGTGACTCTGTACGCGTCGAACACGGCCTCGAGGCCGCGCAACGCCGTCAAGAGAGCACGCAGATCCTTCACGTCGCCGAGCTCGGCCGTGTACCAGTTCTTCGCAAGCTGATCGTCGACGACGCCGCCGTAGCTGACGATGTTCGCGCCGTGCTCGGCGAAGGTCCGCGCCACGTCCTCCAGCAGGCGCGGCCGATCCCACGACTGGACTGCGATCTGGACGCGGAAACCGCGCTGCACCGCCCCGTCCTCCCAGCTCACGGGCGTGAACCGCTCGGGGTTCCGCTTGAGCGCCCTGACGTTCGGGCAGTCGTCGCGATGGATCGTGATTCCCTTGCCGAGCGAGATGTAGCCGACGATCTCGTCGCCGGGCACCGGAGTGCAGCACTTTGCGAGCCGCACGAGCACATCGTCGATCCCCTGCACGTTGACGCCCACCTGACCCGACGAGATCGTCCGCTTCGCCTTCGCCGGCTTGAGCGGGATCGTCTCCTCCTCGGCGACCTCCTCGGTCTTGAGCCGCTGGATCACCTTGTTGACGATCTGCGTCGGCGCGACCTTGCCCGAGCCGAGCGCGAGGTAGAAGTCCTCGGCCTTCTTGAAGCCCGCCTCGCGGATCACCTGCGCGAGCACCGCTGAGCCCGCGAGCTTCTTGTGCGGCAGGTTCTGGTGCTTCAACGCCTGCTCGAGCGCGTCGCGTCCCTTCTGTTCCGTGTCGGCGCGCGTCTCGCGCGAGAACCACGCACGGATCTTGTTCCGGGCGCGCGACGACGCGGCGATCTTCATCCAGTCGCGCGACGGGCCGCGGCCGGACTTCGACGTCAGGATCTCGACGAAGTCGCCGTTCCGGAGCCGGTAGTGCAGCGGCACGATCCGGCTGTTCACCTTCGCGCCGACCGTGCGATGGCCGACATCGGTGTGCACGGCGTACGCGAAGTCGATCGGCGTCGCCCCTGCCGGAAGGGTCTTCACCTCGCCGCGCGGCGTGAATACGTACACCTCGTCCTCGAAGAGGTCGGTGCGGAACGTCTTGAGGAACTCGACGGAGCCGGTCTCGGTCTCGCTCGTGTCCATCAGCTGCTTCACCCACTCGCGCCACTCGGCGTCGGCCGGCGCGCGCTTGCCGCCGCGCTTGTACGCCCAGTGGGCCGCGATTCCGAGCTCGGCGGTCGCGTGCATCGCGCGCGTGCGCACCTGGATCTCGAGCGGCCGCCCTTCGGGGCCGATCACGGTCGTGTGCAGCGAGCGGTACCGGTTCACCTTCGGCATCGCGACGAAGTCCTTGAAGCGGCCGGGCATCGGCTTCCACAACGAGTGGACCAGGCCGAGCGCGCCGTAGCAGTCGCGCGTTCCCTCGTCGCCCTCACGCTCGACGATGACGCGCATCGCCGTGAGGTCGTAGATCTCGTTGAACTCCTTGCCCTTCTTCGCCATCTTGTCGTAGATGGAGTAGAAGTGCTTTGCGCGGCCGACGATCTCGGCGGGGATGTCGACCTTGTCGAGCTCGGACTTGAGAACGGCCGCGGCTTCGCGCACGTGCGCCTCGCGGTCGGTCCGGCGCTCGGTGACCATCGCCTTGATCTCCGAGTACTTGCGCGGGTGCAGCGCCTGAAACGCGAGGTCTTCGAGCTCCCACTTCATCTGGTGGATGCCGAGCCGGTGCGCAAGCGGCGCGTAGACCTCGAGCGTCTCCTTCGCCTTCTGGACCTGCTTCTGCTTGCCGAGGTACTCGATCGCGCGCATGTTGTGCAACCGGTCCGCGAGCTTGATCAGGATGACGCGAACGTCCTCCGCCATCGCGACGACCATCTTCCGGTAGTTCTCCGCCTCCGCCTGCTCGCGGGACTGGAACTGCACGCGCGTGAGCTTCGTAACGCCGTCGACGAGCTTGGCGATCTCGTCGCCGAACTCGTCGCGCACCTCGTCGAGGGTCGTGTCGGTGTCCTCGACGACGTCGTGCAGCAACGCGGCGGCGATCGTCTCCTCGTCGAGGTGGAGGCTCGCGAGGATGAGCGCGACGCCGTAGGGATGGTGGATGAAGTCCTCGCCGGAGCGCCGCTGCTGGCCCTCGTGCGCCGCCGCGGCGAAGCGGAAGGCGCGGCTCAGGAGCTCGCGATCGACGTCCGGGTTGTAGGCCGCGACCTCCGCGAGCAGCTCTTCGACAAGGCTCTGATATCGCTCGTCGAGCTCGAGAACCGCCATGAATCCAGTGTACTCCGGGCCCTTTTGCGTACCTGCCCCGGAGGAAAGCCCGTTGTGACGGGGAAGTGAGCCTGCCCATGCTCAAGCGCTGGCGAGAGAAGAGAAAGCTCCTGGAGCTCGCGAAGCTGCTCGCGGAGCTCGACGAGTACGCGGCGGGCCGCTAGGCCGCGACGGGCAGCGCCGCGGGCTCCGCGAGGAGCGCCTGGAAGCGCTCCGACTCGAGCAGGCTCCGCCGGACGCCGCTCGAGAGGTCGAGCTCGTCGAAGATCTCCTGTGCGACGGCGTCTCGCTGCTCCGCGCGCCACTGCCCGCGCAGCCAGCGCGACAGCTCCTCGTAGCGGTCGTCGGCGTCGAAGACGCGCCGGACGACGAGTTGCGGCGCGACGGTCCCGTTCCAGCGGTTCTCCTCGAGGCGGAAGACGACGTCGTACCGCCCGGCGCGGCGCAGCCGGTCGAGATGCGAGCCCTGCGCGAACGCGATCGCGCTGCCGGAGTCGCGGCCGTCCTCGCCGCGCACGCGGAACTTCAGGTGCTTGCCGTCGCCGACGGTGCCGAGGTCTCGCAGCTCACACGACGGCGCGAGCAAGGTCACGCCGGGATTGCCGAACCCGAACGGCGCGAGCTGTGCGAGCTCCTCCGCAAGCTCGAGCGTCAGCGGAAGGCCGCGCGGCACGACGGCGTCGACGGGAGTGACCGGCGCGAGCTCCTCGTCCGAGAGCATCGCGTCGGCGTGCTCGGCGAACGCGCGTGCGAAGTCGTCGACGTTTCGCGGGTCGATCGAGAGGCCCGCCGCCGCCCGGTGGCCGCCCCAGCGGCCGAGATGGTCCGAGCACGCCGAGAACGCGCCGTGCAGGTCGAACGGGCCGACGGACCGGCCCGATCCTTTCCAGGCCTCGTCGTCGCCGCCGGCGATCAGGACGACCGGCCGGTGGAAGCGCTCGACCAGCCTCGAAGCGACGATGCCGATCACGCCCTCGTGCCATTCCGCGTCGGCGAGGACGTAGCCGTGACGGCGCTGCTTCGCCTCGGGCCACTCGGCGACCTTCGCGACCGCCGAGCGGAGGATCCGGTCCTCCACGGCCTGCCGCTCGCGGTTCACCTCCTCGAGCCGCTGCGCGAGCCGCCTCGCTTCGTCCGCATCGTCGGTGAGCAGCAACTCGAGCGCCTCGCGCGGATGCCCGAGCCGTCCCGCGGCGTTGATCCGGGGGGCGAGCCTGAAGCCGACGGCGCCCTCGTCGACGATCGCGGGATCGACGTGCGCGACGCCCATGAGCGCGCGCAGCCCCGGCTTCTGCGTCCGCGCGAGCGCGCGCAGCCCGGCGCGTGCGAAGGCGCGGTTCTCGTCCACGAGCGGCACGACGTCGGCGATCGTCGCGAGGCCGATCAGGTCGGCGTGCTCGTCGATCGAGACGCCGAGCGCCTGCGCGAGCTTCGCGACGACGCCGGTGCCGCAGAGCTCCTGGAAGGGATAGTCGGACGGACGCGTGGCGACGACCGGGCAGTCGGGAAGCACGTCGGCCGGGCGGTGGTGATCGGTGACGACGACGTCGAGGCCGCGCGCCTTTGCTCGGGCGACCTCGTCGGCGGCCGTGATGCCGCAGTCGACGGTCAGCACGAGCCCACAGCCCTCGTCTGCGAGGCGGTCGAGGGTCTCGCCGGAGAGGCCGTAGCCCTCGTCGAAGCGGCTCGGCAGGTGCCAGTCTGCGTCGGCTCCGAGCGCGCGCAGCGTCAGGACAGCGAGGGCCGTGGCGCAGATCCCGTCGACGTCGTAGTCACCGTGGACGCAGATGCGCTTGCCCTCGGCGATCGCCGCGCGAATCGTCTCGACGGCGGCGCGCATGTCCCCGAGCAGAAAGGGATCGTGCTGGGGCGGCTCCGCGGCGAGGAAGGCGGCGGCCGTTTCGGGATCGGTGTAGCCGCGGCGAATGAGTACGCTTGCGGTCAACTCGCCGACCTCGAGGGCGCGCGCGAGCGCCTGAACGTCGTCCGAGGCACACGCTTTGATCGTCCAGGCACCATGCTGCATGGACGATTTACCGTACGAAGGGGGTCGGACGGCAAAAGTGGAATTTCGGAGTTTCCGGGAATACCATTCGCGGCCGATGATTCGCCGCACCGTCGTCCTCGTCGCGTTCGTCGCGCTAGCCTGCGCCGCCGCTCCCAACGCGGCGCGCACACCGGCGATCGCGCCCGGCGTGATCGTCGGAGGCGTCTACCTCGGCGGGCTCAGCTCCGAGCCGGCCCGCGCGCGGCTCGCGGCGGACTTCGACCGGCCGATCCCGGTCGTCTACGGCAGCAAGCGCTGGAAGGTGTCGCTCGAGCAGCTCGGCGCCGGCGCGAGCATCAACAAGGCGGTCGCGAAGGCCCTCGACGCGCGCCCTGGCGCGACGTTCGGCCTGCGGGTTCGGTGGTCGAGCAAGAAGGTCGAGCGGTTCGTCGACGCCATCGCGAAGGGCATCGACCGCTCGGCGGTGAACGCGAGCCTCGTCAGCGTCGGAAGCAGCGGCCCGGTGATCAGCGACTCGCAGGACGGAATCGCGGTGCGCCGCCCGCTCCTGCGCATGCGGCTCGAGCGCGCGCTCGGCCACGGCCTGCGCTCACGGATCGCGGTGCCGACCCGGCCGGTGCCTGCGCAGCAGACGCGCTCGGACTTCGGGTCGATCGTCTGGGTCGACCGCGGCTCGAACACGCTGCACCTCTACAACGGCGAGAGCCTCGTGCGCACGCTCGGAGTCGCCACCGGACAGAGCGCCTACCCGACGCCGTCAGGCATGTGGCACATCGTCACCATGCAGGCGAACCCCTGGTGGATCCCGCCGAACTCCGCCTGGGCCCAAGGCGAGAAGCCGGTGCCCCCCGGGCCGGGCAACCCGCTCGGCACGCGCTGGATGGGGCTGGATGCCGCGGGTGTCGGCATGCACGGCACGCCTGACGCGGCCTCGATCGGCTACTCGGCCTCGCACGGCTGCATCCGGATGCGCATCCCGGACGCGGAATGGCTGTTCACACAGGTCTCCGTCGGAACGCCGGTTTACATCACCTAGACCGGCGCACCGACTCCCGCGCGGCCTTCACCCACAGCAGCACCAGCCCGACGACCGCGGCCGTGCCGACGACGATGACCGGCGCGAGCGCGAGCACGTGCTCGGTCGACAGCTCGAACAGCCAGGCAACGCCGAGAGCCGCGAGCACGCAGAGCGGTCCGGCGAGCCAGAGGAGAGCGCGGCGCATCGTCACGATTATCCTGTTGCGAGATGTCCACCACTGAACCCAACTACTGGTCGGGCGAGGACTACGTCGTCGAGTTCCTCGGCTACCGCTTCGGGTTCGGCGCGCAGGACTTCGAGCAACGCGTCACGGCGGCGGCCGTCAAGCTCGGCCTGCTCGAGGGGAACGAGCTCGACGAGGACGAGACGGGCGACCTCGTGGAGCTCGCGGCCGACGGCGTCATCCAGGAGGCGCGCAGCGGGCTCGGGCGCTACCTCGTGCGCCACTGGGAGCGCGTCTCGCTCGTCGGCGACGAGTCGCTCGTCTACTGGCTGCGCAAGCTCGTCTTCCGCGGCGCCTGGCTCGACCATCGAGTGAAGGAAGGGCTGCTCGAGGTCGCGTTCGACGAGAGGAACGGCGAGTTCGGCTACCGCGATCCGCGCGGCGGCCGCGCCTTGCTCGAGCTCGCGCCCGTGCCCTCGTGGCACGAGCTGCAGTTCCGCCGTTGATCGCGCGAAATGCTGCGCATTTCGCGCGGGTATCGGCAGGCGCGCTTGCGGCACGCGTGCCGGAATTCCTTCGTTCGGACTCGCCCTTCTTCGACGCCTTGTTTGCGTGCACCGCGGCCAAGCCGCGGTGCTGGCGACCGTTAATCACCGAGCGCCTTTAGAACAGCGCGTCGTCTTCGCGACGCTCGCCCAGATGGGCACGCCCGTGCTCGGTGACGACACGACCGCGCGGCGTGCGCTGGATGAAGCCGAGCTGGAGCAGGTACGGCTCGTAGACGTCCTCGATCGTGTCGGTCTCCTCGCCGAGTGCGACGGCGAGCGTCGACAGCCCGACCGGTCCGCCGCCGAAGCGCTCGACGATGGCGCGCAGGAGCTCGCGGTCGACGCGCTCGAGGCCGAGCTCGTCCACCTCGTGCAGGTCGAGCGCCTCGCGCGCGATTTCCAGCGTCACCGCACCCTGGTGGCGCACCTCCGCGACATCGCGCACGCGGCGGAGGATCCGGTTCGCGACTCGAGGCGTTCCACGGGCGCGGCGGGCGATCTCGTCCGCGGCGGCGTCGGCCGTCTGGACGCCGAGGATCCGCGCGCTGCGGCGCACGATCGACGCGAGCTCCTCGCGCTCGTAGTAGGCGAGGCGGAACGTCATGCCGAAGCGGTCGCGGAGCGGCGTCGTGAGCAGGCCCGTGCGCGTTGTCGCGCCGACGAGCGTGAACGGCGGCAGGTCGAGCGTCAGCGTCCGCGCGGCCGGCCCCTGGCCGACGATGATGTCGAGCCGGAAGTCCTCGAGCGCCGGGTAGAGGATCTCCTCCACCGCGCGGTTCAGGCGATGGATCTCGTCCACGAAGAGGACGTCGCGCTCCTCGAGGCTCGTGAGGATCGCCGCCATGTCGCCCTTGCGCTCGATCGCCGGACCGGCGACGGTGCGGATGCCGACGCCGAGCTCGTTGCGGATGATGTACGCGAGCGAGGTCTTGCCGAGGCCGGGCGGCCCGGCGAGCAGCACGTGGTCGAGCGCCTCGCCCCTCCCCTTCGCAGCGTCGAGCCCGACGGACAGCTGCTCCTTCGCGCGCTTCTGCCCGACGAAGTCGTCGAGCGTCCGCGGGCGAAGCGAGAGGTCGAGCGCCGCGTCTTCCGGCAGGAACTCGCGCGCGACGACGCTCATGCCGCCCGCCGCAAAGCCTCGCGCACGCGCTCCTCGGGAGGCAACTCGGGGTCGACGTTCGCAAGCGCACGCTCGGCATCGGGGACGGAATAGCCGAGCTCGACGAGCGCGTCTCGGGCGACGAGATCCGTCACCGGCGCCGGAGCGTCGACAGCCGTACCGAGCTTCTCGCGAAGCTCGAGCACGACGCGCTGCGCCGTCTTCTTGCCGATCCCGGGGATCGCCTCGAAGCGCGCGGTGTCCTCGAGCGCGATCGCGCGGCGGAGCTCCGTCGGCGTCGAGCCCGAGACGATCGCGAGCGCCACCTTCGGCCCGACGCCGTTCACGCCCAGCAGGTGGACGAACAGATCGCGCTCCTCCATCGAGCCGAAGCCGTAGAGCTGCAGGGCGTCCTCGCGGACATGGAGATACGTCTCCACCGTCAGCTCGGCCGAGTCGCGACGCAGCACCGACGGCGTCGCCTGCACGAGGTAGCCGACGCCGTTCACGTCGAGCACGAGCCCCGCGGCGGACAATCCGGCGCGCTTCCCGCGCAGCCGCGCGATCACGCGACCGCCGCCCGTGGCGCCGACGCGTGGCAGATCGCAACCGCGAGCGCGTCCGCAGCGTGCTGGTTCACGACGTCGATGCCGAGCACGAGCTTCACCATGCGCTGGATCTGCGCCTTCTCTGCGCGGCCGTAACCGCACACGGCCTGCTTGACGTGCGCGGGGGCGTACTCAGCGGCCGCGACGCCGGCGTTGGCGCAGGCGACGAGGACGGCACCGCGCGCCTGCCCGACCGACAGCGCGATGCGGGCGTCTGCGCCGACGTAGGACTCCTCCAGCGCCACGGCATCCGGCGCGTGAGCGGCGATGAGGCCGGACACCCCATCGAAGAGCGTCTTGAGCCGCAAGTCCTGGCGTTGCCCTGCGGGCGTCCGCCAGCACCCGTGTGCAGTGGCCCTGAGGCGCCCGTCTTTTTCTTGGACGATGCCGTACCCGCAAGCAGCCGTTCCTGGATCGATGCCGAGGACTTTCACGCGGACACGTTAGGCACCGGGCCGGACGACTCCTGCACGGTGTCCGTTGCTGCGATGTCCAAACCGGACAGTCCGGTGTCTGACACCGCGGACTGTCCAGAGCGGACATGGCGCACGCACTTCGGCCCACGTCTCGAACGCCGTCCTCCCTCCGCGACGCCCGCAAACAAGCGGCCGCACGGCTGTGCATGAATCGTCACACCGCCGTAACGGTGTCTGACACCGAGGAACGGCCCGTAGAGACGAGTGGGTGTCCGGTTCAGCCGGCGACGGTCTCGAGCACGCGCTCCGGGATGTCGAAGTTCGAGAAGACGTCCTGGACGTCGTCGTTGTCCTCGAGCGCGTCGATCAGGCGGAGGATCTTCTTCGCCGTGCTCTCCTCCGCGACTTCGACCGTCGTCTTCGGCACCATCGTCAGCTCGGCGTTCTCGACGGTGAAGCCCGCGGCTTCGACGGCCCCGCGCACGCCGGACAGCGTTTCGGGCGAAGCGGTGATCTGGAACGTCGAGCCGTCGAGCTCGATGTCGTCCGCGCCGCCCTCCGCGGCCGCGAGCATCAGCTCGTCCTCGTCGACTCCCTCGGCGTCGACGAGCACGATGCCGCGCCGGTCGAACTGCCACGCGACCGCGCCCGACGCACCGAGGTTGCCGTCGTGCTTCGAGAACGCGGAGCGCACGTCCGAAGCCGTGCGGTTGCGGTTGTCCGTCAGCGCCTCGACGAGAATCGCCACACCGCCCGCGCCGTAGCCCTCGTACACGACCGTCTCGTACGCGTTCGCATCGGCGTCGGCGCCCGAGCCCCGTGCGATCGCACGCTCGATGTTGTCCTTCGGCATCGAGTAGCTCTTCGCCTTCTCGATCGCGTTCTGCAACGCGAGGTTGTTCGCCGGATCGCCCCCGCCCTCGCGCGCCGCGACGATCAGCGCCCTCGAGAGCTTCGAGAAGAGGACACCGCGCTTCTTGTCGGCAGCGCCCTTCTTGTGCTTGATCGAGCTCCACTTGCTATGCCCGGACATGCCGCTCCTCTTCTACCAAGTCGAGAAACCTCGCGTGGACTCGGGTGTCGTCGGTCAGCTCCGGATGGAACGCCGCGACCAGCACGCGCCCCTCGCGAGCGAGGACTGGACGGCCGTCGTGCTCGGCGAGGATCTCCACACCGGGCCCCGCGTCCGAGATCCACGGCGCCCGGATGAAGACACCGCGCAGCGGCGCTTCCTCGCCGTCGACGTCGAGGTCGGCCTCGAAGCTGTGCACCTGCCTCCCCCACGCGTTCCGCTCGACCTCGACGTCGACGAGCCCGAGGTGGTTGCGATCGAGCACGATCATCCCCGCGCACGTCCCGAGGATCGGGCCGCCGAACCGGCGCACCGCCTCGTCGAGGCCGTAGAGCCGCATCAGGCGCATGAACGTCGTCGACTCCCCGCCCGGGATGACGAGCCCGTCGAGCCCGCCGAGCTGCTCCGGCTTGCGCACCTCGACAACGTCGGCGCCGAGCCCGCGAAGCATCGCCGCGTGCTCGCGAAAGTTGCCCTGGACGGCCAGGACACCGACGCGCGGCGGCATTACCAGCCCCGGGTCTCGAGCAGCTCTTCTGGAGCGAGCGTCGCCGTGGAGAGGCCGCTCATCGCGTCGCCGAGACCCTGCGAGACGCGCGCGAGAACCTCGGCGTCCTCGAAGTGCGTCGTCGCCTCGACGATCGCCTTCGCGCGGACGTCCGGGTTCGTCGACTTGAAGATGCCCGAGCCGACGAACACGCCGTCTGCGCCGAGCTGCATGCAGAGCGCCGCATCGGCAGGAGTCGCGATGCCGCCTGCCGTGAACGTCACGACCGGGAGCCGGCCGTTCTCGGCGACCCACTTCACGAGCTCGTACGGCGCACGCAGCTCCTTCGCCTCGGCGAAGAGCTCCTCGTCGCGCAGCGACTGCAGTCGCCGGATGTGACCGAACACCGAGCGCATGTGCGTGACGGCGTTGACGATGTCGCCCGTGCCGGCCTCGCCCTTCGTGCGGATCATCGCCGCGCCCTCGGCGATGCGGCGCAGCGCCTCGCCGAGATTCGTGCAGCCGCACACGAACGGGACAGTGAAGTTCCATTTGTCGATGTGGTGCGCGGTGTCGGCCGGCGTGAGCACCTCGGACTCGTCGATGTAATCGACCTCGAGCGCCTCGAGCACCTGCGCTTCGACGAAGTGGCCGATGCGCGCCTTGGCCATCACGGGGATGGTCACGGCCTCCTGGATCTCGCGGATCTTGTCCGGGTCCGCCATGCGGGCGACGCCGCCCTGAGCGCGGATGTCGGCAGGGACGCGCTCGAGCGCCATGACCGCGCAGGCGCCCGCGTCCTCCGCGATCCGCGCCTGGTCGGCAGTCGTGACGTCCATGATCACGCCGCCCTTCAACATCTCGGCGAGACCCGTCTTGACCCTGAGCGTCCCGATCTCCATCGGGGCTCAGTCTAACCAGGCGGGCTCAGGCGGCTGCGCGGCTGAGGACGGCCTCTGCCGGCGGCGCGATGACGAGGACGCGACACGGCGAGTGACGCAGGACAGCCTCGACCGTGTGGCCGAACGGCTTCCTGCCGCGGCGGCGCGCGCCGACGACGACGAGGTCGACCTTCCGCGCGCCGGCCTCTTCGGCCAGCACCTCGCCGGCCTCGCGGCCGCGCACGATGCGCCCGATCACGTGGATTCCGTAGGACTCGCCGACGGCGTCCGCGCGCCGTAACAGGCGCCTGGCCTTGGACTCCTCGTCGTGCATGTGCGCGTCGAGCGGCAATGACGCAGGCACCTCGATCACGGCGATCGCGGAGATCGAGGCCCGGTGCTCGGCAGCGAGCCGGCAGGCGACGTCGAGGGCCTGGTCGGTCTCGGCGTTGCCGGCCAGCGGCACGAGAATGGAGCGGTAGCGGATGTCGCGACCCACCGTCTCAACGTAGGCCGGGCGGGCTTGCGGGCGCCTTAAGGAGTGGCCGGCGCGCCTTAAGAAGGACTGACGAGCCGGTAACCGACCCCGGGCTGGTTCAGCAGGTAGCGCGGGCGTGCGGGATCGGGCTCGATCTTGCGGCGCAGGTGCGACACGTAGACGTGGAGGTAGTTCGACTCCTCGCGATACGCGGGTCCCCAGATCGCGCGCAGGATCGCGGGATGCGTCAGCAGCTTGCCCTCGTTCTCGGCGAGCAGGCGCAGGAGGTCCCACTCGGTCGGCGTCAGGGCGACGGGCTCACCCGAGCGCGTCACCGTGCGCTTCTCGCGGTCGATGCGCAGCTCTCCGATCTCCAAAACCGGATCGCCGGGCGGCGCGGTGCGACGCAGCGCCGCCCGCAGCCGGGCGAGCAACTCGTCGCCGCTGAACGGCTTCGTCACGTAGTCGTCGGCGCCGGCGTCGAGCGCGGCGATCTTCTCCTTCTCCTCCCCGACCGCCGAGAGGACGAGGATCGGCGCCGACGACCAGCGCCGCAGCTCGCGCGCGACGTCCGTGCCGCTCCCGTCCGGCAGGAGCAGGTCGAGGATCACCGCCTCGGGCGGGCGCATCGCCGCCTGAGCGAGCGCACCCTTGGCGGTCGCCGCGGTGTCGACGGCGTAACCGGCGTTCCGCAGCTTCAGCTCGAGCGCGCGAAGGATCTGCGGCTCGTCGTCGACTACGAGCACGCGCGCGCCGCTCACGCGGGACCTCGAACCGCCGGGAGCGCGAAGGCGAACGTCGCGCCGTGGCCGTCGTCCGGCTCGAGCCACAGGCGGCCGCCGTTCACCTCGAGGAAGCCGCGCGCGATCGCGAGCCCGAGGCCCGCCCCGCGCGACCCGTTGGCGCTCGACCCGCGGGCGAACGGCTCGAAGATCACATCGCGTTCGAGCGCCGAGACGCCCGGCCCCTCGTCGGCGACGCGGAAGACGACGTCTTCGTCTCGCGGCGCCACGTCGAGGCTCACCGAGGGGGACATCTCGAGCGCGTTCTCCAGCAGGTTCGCGAGCGCGTGCTCGAGCTGTGCGGCGTCGACGCGGACCGCGAGCGGCTCGTCGGGCAGCGACACGTCCACGGCCTCTCCGCCCGGACCGACGGCCTCGAGCGCCCGCGCGACGAGGCTGTCGACCGGCCACACCTCGAGCTCGGGCGAGGCAGCGCCCGCCTCGAGCCGCGAGAGGTCGAGCAAGTTCCCGACGAGCCGGTCGAGCCGCTCGGCCTGCGCACGGATCGACTCGAGCAGCTCCGCGCGATCGGCGTCCGAGACGTCGCCGGCGGCGACTTCGCTCGCAGTCAGGATCGCCGTGATCGGCGACCGGAGGTCGTGGCTGACCGAGCGCAGCACCGCGGTCTTCGCGACGTCCTCGCGCTCGAGGCTCCGCCGACGTGCGGCGAGCCAGCTGACGCTCACGGCCGTCACGAGATAGACGGCGAGCGCGACCCAGTTCTCCGAGTCGCGGAGTTGGAGCGTGTGCGTCGGCGGCAGGAAGAACCAGTTGAACGTCAGCATGCTCACGATCGAGACGAGCACCGCGTAGCGCAGTCCCCACAAAGCCGCGACCGGCAGCACCGCGAAGAGGTAGAGGACGCCGAGGCTGAGGATCGGCGCGATCGGGTTGAGCGCGAGGACCGCGAGGCTGACGAGCGCGACGGCGCCGAGACTGAACACAACGGGACGCACGCGCACGAAGACAAGCGTACGCCGACTTAAAAAGGTCTGAAAATGCAGCGCTTTCTCTAACGCTGGGAGTACCTTCGACGTCGTGCAGGCTGAAGGAGTGAAGCGGATCCTCGTCGGCAGGCCGATGGCGACCGGCCAGCTCGAGGACACGCTGCTCTCGAAGTTCCTCGCGCTGCCGGTCTTCGCGAGCGACCCGCTCTCGTCCGTCGCCTACGCGACGGAGGCCGGGATGGCCGTGCTCGTCCTCGCGGGCCTCGGCGCGCTGCACTTCGTCCTGCCGATCTCCTTCGCGATCGCGGCGATGCTGTTCATCGTCGCGCTCTCGTACAGGCAGACCGTGCGCGCGTACGAGACGAGCGGCGGCGCGTACGTCGTGGCGAAGGACAACCTCGGCACGCTGCCGAGCCTCGTCGCAGCCGCGGCGCTGCTCATCGACTACATCCTCACGGTCGCCGTGTCGGTCGCCGCGGGGATCCTCGCGATCACGTCCGCCGCGCCCTCGCTCCACCCGTACCGCGTCTGGCTCTCGCTCGCATGCGTCCTCGCGCTCACCGTCGCGAACCTGCGCGGCGTGCGCGAGTCGGGCCTGCTCTTCGCGCTGCCGACCTACGGGTTCGTGCTCTCGCTCTACGCCGTCCTCGCCACCGGAATCGCGAAATGCACCGTCGGAACCTGCCCGACGGCGGCGGTTCCGCATCCGGTCGCGGCCGGCACGGGAGCGGTGACGCTGCTGCTCGTCCTGCGGGCGTTCGCTTCGGGGTCGGCGGCGCTGACCGGCGTCGAGTCGATCTCGAACGGCGTCAGCGCGTTCAGGCGACCGCAGTCGAAGAACGCCGCGCAGACGCTCGCGATCATGGCCGCGATCGCGATCTCCCTGTTCATCGGCGTGTCCTGGCTCGCCGTTCAGATGGACGCGCGGCCGAGCGAGAGCGCTTCGGTGCTGTCGCAGATCGCGCACGCGTCGTTCCCGACGGGACCGATGTACTACGTCGTCCAGGGCTTCACGCTGGCGATCCTCATCCTCGCGGCGAACTCGTCCTACCAGGGCTTCCCGAGACTGGCGGCGCTGCTCGCGCGCGACCGCTTCTTCCCGAGGCAGTTCGTGAACCTCGGCGATCGGCTCGTCTACTCGAACGGCGTCGTGCTCGTCGCCGGCGTGGCGTCCGCGCTGATCGTCATCTTCGCGGCGAACGTCGAATCGTTGCTCCACCTCTACGTCGTCGGCGTCTTCACGGCGTTCACGCTCTCGCAGGCGGGGATGGTTCGCTACTGGCGCCGGACGCGCGACCGCGGCTGGCAGCGGCGAGCGGCGGTGAACGCCGTCGGCGCCGTCGCGACCGGGCTCGTGACGCTGATCGTGATCCAGACGAAGTTCACGGAGGGCGCGTGGGCGGTGATCGTCGCGATCCCGCTGCTCGTCGTGGCCTTCTACGCGACGCAGCGGCACTACCGTCGCGTCGGCCGGCGACTGCGTGCCGGCGTGAGCGCCGTCGCGGCGGCGCCGCCCGCAACGAACCAGGTCGTGCTCTTCGTCGAGTCGATCGACACGGCGCTCAGCGAGGCGCTCTGGTACGCGCGGCGCACCGCCCGCGGCGGCTTCCGCGCGGTCGCCGCACCGGGACGCCGAACGGATCCCGGCCTGCGCGCGCGGTTCCGCGACCTGACGAACATGCGACCCGACCTCGAGGTGCTGCCCGCGCCCGACGGACGCGTCGAGTCCGTGATCGACTACCTCTGGGCGCTGCCGCACGGCGAGTCGCAGTTCGTGACCGTCATCGTCCCAGAGCTGTTCACGCGGAAATCGTTCGTCTCTGCGCTGCTGCGCCGCACCGAGCTCAAGCTCAAGCTGCGGCTGCCGGTCGAGACGGAGGTGGCGGTGGCGAACGTGCCGGCGCTCGCGTCGAACGTGGGCGAGTCGCCGCCGGCGCGTGCCGTCTGCCGGATCCTCGTCTCCGGCGCGCACGCCGCGACGATGCGGGCCGTGCACTACGCGGGCACGCTCGGTCTCGAGGACACGAAAGCCGTGTTCTTCGCGTTCGACGCCGACGAGCGCGATGCCATGCGGAGGGAGTGGCAGAAGCGCGCGATCCCCGCCGACCTCGAGATCGACGAGGCGCCGTTCCGCGACATCGGCGAGCCGCTGCTCCGCCACCTGCGGGAGATCACCGCCGATCCCGAGGCGGTCGCGGTCGTCGTGATGCCGGAGCTCGTCTTCCGCGGCTGGCGCCGCCTGCTGCACAACCAGCGCGCGATCTACGTGAAGCGGCTGCTGCTGTTCGAGCCTCGCGTGATCCTCGTCACGGTGCCGTACCGACTGAACTAGGACCTAGCGGTCCTGCAAGGCATCGAGGGCGACCGCGAACGCGAGCACGAGTCGGCGATCGGCGTCGCCGAACGCGTCGTCGAGCTCGAGCAGGTAGCGGTCGCGGATCGTGCCGAGGACACGCCGATACGAGCCGACGTGCTCGTCGCCCCGCACGAGGACGAAGTTGAACGGCAGCCAGGTGAGCACGTCGAACCAGCCCGGCCCCAGCTCGGCGAAACGGCGGAGCAACGCCACGATCCAGCTCGACTCGTGCGCCTCGAAGAGCTCGGTGCCGGCCGCGTCGCGCACGTGCCAGTGGCTCCGGAGGAGCGACTTCGTGAAGTTCTTCTCCAGCAGGCCGAGCGCCTGACCGTCGGGCGCCAGGATCTCGTGCCGGCCGCGGAACTCGAAGACCGACTTCGACTTGATCATGAAGAGATGCTCGTCGCGGTCGGGATCGAGCCGGAAGCGGATGTCCTCCTTGATCTTCATCTTCTTCTGCTTGACGAAGAGGAGCGGCCGGCCCTCCTCGGTCGCGCCCGGCGCCGGGATGCTGATCCGATACTCGTTCGCGATCGGCTTGAAAACCTGCTGCAAAAGAAAACGGTTCGACGCCTCGATCTCGGAGAGGACCTGCTGGGAAGCCACGGCGCTCACTGCGAGCGATATCTAATCAACCTCGGCCGCGAGACACCCCGCGGCGAAGCAGCGCCACGCGAAGGCGCCGTCGGCGAGCAGCCGCTCGAACGACGCCGAGGCGCCGAGTCCAAGGCCCTCGCGCAGCGAAGCGAGGTCGCGCAACAGCGCCGCCCGACGCTCCGGCGAGTCGAGCTCCTCGGCGAGCCGCAGCACGGCGTCCTCCTCGAGCGTCACCTCACGCTGCGGGCTGCCGCCGACCGCGCGCACGACAAGCGCGCGCCGCAGCGCCTCGTTCAGCTCCTCCGCCGGAATCGGCACGGCGCGGCCTGCGCCCCACGCGAGCGAGACGCAGCGCTCGACCTCCCCGAGCTCCTCGAGGAGGTCGAGCCACTCGCGCTGCGCGTCAGAGGATGCCGCGGTCCTGAAACGCCTTCTTGACCTTCGCGGCCGCGCCGTTGCCGTACAGGCCCTGCGCCGCGAGCACCGTCCGGTTCGCGAGATCGGTCATGGTCGTGCCGGGGAAGTCGAACGACCCCTGCAGGATGATCGTGTCGGCCGTCGTCGGCCCGAGCGCGTTGCGAATGTCCCACAGCGCGCGCGACCAGATCTGGCCGTCGTGATGCACCTTGCCGTTCAGGTCCTCCGGGTAATGGAGGCTCGTGTCGACGCGCCGCAGGCAGTGCGGGACGTCGGAGGTGTACGAGACCGAGTCCCAGTCGGCGACGCACGGCTCGTCCGGCGTCGGCGAGATGTGATCCGAGACCGTCACGGCCCAGTAGTCGCCGAAGCCCTCGCTGATCGCGCCGCCCTCGCCGCCGAAGTCGAAGTTCTGCGAGAAGTGGATCGCGTGGCCGTACTCGTGGAGGATCACCTCCGCGTCCTCGGCGTCGTCGACGCCGCCCTTGCCGAAGCGCAGCTCGGTAATCGGCTGCGTCGTTGCGAACGAGTTGTCATAGCCGAGCTGGTTGAGGCGCACCTTCTGCGACTGCATGTTGACCGGCCGCAGGACGCTTCCGAAGCCGAGGCTCTGGATGTACTTCTGCGACTCGGTGATCCAGTAGTACGCCATCGTCTGCTCGAACTCGTCGTCGTGCCGGTTGTACGAGAACGTGTTCGTCGGCGAGTAGGCGGGATTGCCCGTCTCGCTGTAGACGCACGCCCAGTCGCCGCACAGGTAGCCCGTGCCGTCGAGATTCGTGAGCTTCACCGTGTGGTACGCGGCCTGCAGCTCCGGGTAGTCCGCGTCCTTCTGGTCGGTGAGCGACTCGTTCTGCAGGTCGGCCACCGGGTTCGGCAGGAACACGCGTCCGCTGCCCGTAGTCGATCCGGCCGGCGGCTTCGTCCCCCACGCCGACGGAATCGCAACGAATGCGACGGCGAGCGCCGCAACGAGGAATTTCGTCAAAGCTCCCCCTCCTGGGTCGATTGAACCGCGGCATCGTAGCCGGGTTCCCGCGAATGAGTAAGGCGGCGGGCAGTCGGCTTGGCCGACCGCCCGCCGTACCCTCAGGGGAGAGGGATAGCCGCCTCTTCCCCACTCGCGCCGATCTGAATCAGCCCGTGAAGGTCGGCGTCCCGGGTGCCGCGTGCACGTTCGGAGCGAGCGGCGCGACGCCGAGCGACAGATTCGTGATGACGGGCAGCGGCCGGAATCAACGCGCCGCATGCGTCCGTGCTGATCTTCAGCGGCGACCCGCTGTTCCCGCGTCCCCGAAGGGGTCAGGGCCGCGGCGGTTCACTCGTTCGAGCTACCCCTAGTGCGCGACGAGCACCTTGAGCAGGACGACGAAGAAACCGACCGCGAGGTTGCCGGCGATCGCCGCGAGGGTCGCAGCGCCGCCGAGACGTTCGATCCGCGCGTAGCGGACGCCTTCGGCGGCGAGAGTCGCGAGCCCGATCGCGAGCGCGAGCCAGACAGCGGTCGTCTCGCCGAAGACGCCGATCGCGCCCAGCACCAGCGCCGCGCAAGGCAGTGCCGCGGCAATCAGGATCCCGAGCTCGCGGTGAGCGATCGAGGTCAACTCGCTCCGCGTGAGCCGCTTGTCGAGCCCGATGCTCTCCGACAGCCCGTGCGCGTAGAGGTGAGCGACCCAGAGGACGAACGCCGTCGTCGACACGAGCACCGCGAGCTTCCACGGGCTCTTCTCGCTCGCGTAAGCGACAGTGAGGGTCGCCATGACGACGACGGTGCCGTAGACCGTGCCCGCGATTCCGCCGCGCGCGCCGAGGAATCTCTCCGTCAGCGAGTCCGAATGCGGCGCGCCTTGCTCGGGCTCTTGGGCTCGGTCCGCCATTCGCAAGAGGTTCTACCGCGTGAGAGAGTGTCGCCGTTGCCCCTCTCGCTCCTGGAATCCGCGCGCATCGACGAGATCCTCGAGCACGTCAACGTCCCGAGCTACGTCATCGACACTGCCGGCGTCATCCGCTGGCTGAACCCGGCGGCGGCGAAGCTCGTCGGCGACGTCGCGGGGCGGCAGTTCACATCCGTCGTCGCGCCGGAGCACACGCGCCGCGCTCGGGAGCTCTTCGCGCGAAAGGTCGTCGCCGCGGCGACCGTGACGGATGCGGGCTTCGCGCTCGTCGACGCCGACGGCGCGCGGATCGAGGTCGAAATCAGCTCGGTGCCCGTGCGCCGCGGCGACCACGTCGTCGGCGTCTTCGGGCAGGTCACGGACCTCGTCGAGGCGCCGCACCCGCATCCCGACCTTCCGCTCACCCCACGCCAGGCGGAGGTGCTCGACCTGCTCGAACGCGGCCGCACGACGCGGCAGATCGCCGCCGAGCTCCATCTGAGCATCGACACGGTACGCAATCACGTCCGCCACATCCTGCAGGCGGTCGGCGCACACTCCCGGCTCGAGGCTGTCGCCATCGCCCACGGCGCGCACTAGCAATGAAGGTCGCGGTGCTTCTCGCGCTGGCCGCGACTGCGCTAGCCGTCACGCCGGTCGCTACTGCGGAGACGGGCAGCGAGAAGGCACTCGCCGAGCGCTACGCCCCGGTCGTGCGGCTCGTCGCTCACTCGGGCGAGTGCGGCGAGGGGAAGCCGTACGTCCCGATCGACGTCGACGCGCTCTTCGGCGAGCCCACGGTGGCGCTCCGCGGCCCCTGGGGCGGCAGCGACCTGGTCAAGATCGGCCCGACCGCGAAAGATCTCGGGCAGCGGCTCTACGCGTACCACCTCGACTTCCCCGGGAACGCGCTCCAACCCGGATGCGACTACCTGCACTGGGAGAGGCGCATCACGGACGGGCGTCCACCGACGGTGTACGCACACGTCGCGTCCGACACCGAGCACCCGGGGAAGCTCGCGCTGCAGTACTGGCTCTTTTACGTCTTCAACGACTGGAACAACCTCCACGAGGGCGACTGGGAGATGATCCAGCTCGTCTTCGATGCGTCGACGGCCGAGCAGGCGCTGGGGCAAGCGCCGGTCGCGGTCGGCTACAGCCAGCACGAGGGCGCCGAGCGCGCCGCGTGGGGCGACGACAAGGTCGATCTGATCGACGGCACGCATCCCGTCGTGCACCCGGCCGACGGCTCACACGCGAACTTCTACGGCGAGGCTCTCTATATCGGCAGCTCCGCGGAGGAGGGAGTCGGCTGCGACGACACGCGCGGGCCGACCCTCGACGTCCGGCCCGTGGTGCGGACGATCCCGAGCGGCGCGGCCGCCGCGAGCGCCGACTATCCGTGGATCGTCTTCGAGGGCCGTTGGGGCGAGCTGCAGCCGGCGTTCTTCAACGGACCGACGGGGCCGAACCTCAAGACGCAGTGGACGCACCCGATCGCGTGGGCGGAGGACTGGCGGCCGCGCGCCTACACGGTTCCCGGAGCCGGCATCTTCGGCTCGAGCGCCACGGACTTCTTCTGCGGCGCCGTCGCGCACGGGTCGAGGTCGCTCGTCCTGCTCGTGGCGAATCCCGTGGAGTTCAGCCTCGTGCTCGGAGCGCTCGTCCTCCTAGTCATCTTCCTCCTCTCACGGACGAGGTGGCGCCCGGCGGCGCCGCTCCGCCTCGCCCGCCGGCGCTCGTGGGGACAGATTCTCGCGGCGTCTGGCCGGATGTACGTGTCGCGCGTACCGCTGTTCTTCGGCATGGGCCTGCTCTTCGCGCCGGTCTCGCTGCTGGTGACGCTCTTCCAGGCGCTCGTCCTGCACGCAACGAGCGTCCTGGGCGTCCAGACGGCCGAGGAGGCGAGCGGGCTCCTCTCCTATCTCGTGCTCGCGATCGGAACGGGGCTGACGCTGCTCGCGCTCGGAGTCCTCCAGGCTGCGACGGCACGAGCCCTCGTCGAGATCGACGAGGAGCGCACGGTCGGGCCGCTCGGGGCGTACGCGCTGGCGCTCGCCGCCGTGAAGCCGCTCTTGATCGCGCTCGTCGTCGTCGCGCTCGGGGTGTCGTTGGTGGCGTCGACGATCTTCCTCTTGCCGATCGCGATCTGGCTCGCCGGTCGCTGGGCGCTGATCGTCCCCGTGCTCGAGCTCGAGGGCACTTCGGGCTTCGGCGCCTTGCGCCGGAGCGGCCGGCTCGTCCGCGGGCGCTGGCTCAAGGTCGCGTCGCTGATCGTCGCAGGAGGTGCCCTCGTGCTCGTCATCGGCCCGTTCTTGGGCGCGCTGCTCATCCTCGGCACCGACGCGCCGTTCTGGCTCGTCAACGTCGTCGCCGGAGCCGTCTACGCGGTGTCGATGCCGTTCGTCGCACTCACGACCGCGTACGTCTACTTCGACGCCCGGGTCAGGAGCGAGCTTGCAGACGAGCGCTCGCCTGCCCGGCTGCCGGCGGAGATCAGCCTCTCGCGGTGAGCGCATGAGCGATTCGAACGCCGGTCGGTTCGCGCGCTGGAAGGAACGTGCGCAAGCCCTCGAGGCGAAGGTCGAGTCGTCGCGCGCAGACCACGCGTCCGTGGACCTCGGGCTGAGCGTCGTCGAGCGCGACTCTGCGATCGGCGGCGGCCTGCTCGCCGGCGCGCTCGCGTACCGGCTCTTCGTGCTCCTGCTTCCGTCCGCACTGTTGTTTGTCTCGGGCCTCGGCCTGTACGCGGACACCGTCGACAAGAGCACGGGTCAGGTCGCGAAGGACGCCGGCCTGCACGGGTTGATCGGATCGCAGGTCGCAGCCACTGCTTCGGACGGCGCGAGCTGGATCGTCTTCATCCTGATGCTGCCCGCCGTTCTCTATGCGCTCGTGAAGCTGCACCGGGCGATCGCGATCGTGCACGCGATCGTCTGGCACGGCTCCGGACGAAGAGTGCGCAGCACTCCCAAGGGCGTGGCGCTGCTGGGCGCGGCGCTCCTGGTGACCGTCGCCGCCGCAGAGGCCGTCGGCTGGATCCGCCGTCGCGACGACCTCGGCGGGATCAGCGCGCTCGCGGTCTACCTCGCGCTCGTCGGTGGCGCCTGGCTCGTCGCCTCGTTGCGCCTTCCGCATCGCGACGACCGCTGGCTCGCGCTGGTGCCGGGTGCCCTGTTCGTGGGCGCGGGCCTCCTTGCCGTCAACGTTTTCAACGTCTACGTCACGACGCGACTCGTCGAGGACCAGGCCAACACGTACGGCGCGCTCGGAATCGCGGCTGCGCTGCTGCTCTCGCTCGTGCTCGTCGGCCGGGTGATCGTCATCTCGGCCGAGCTCAACGCGGCGCTCGCCGACCATCGGCGTAGGAACCGGCGCTAGCCGACGAGCTCCCGGAACGCCGGCTCGTCGCGAAGCGCGTCGAGGTCGGTGTCCTGCGTCGCGAGCTCACGCAGGCTCGGCCGTCCTTCGAAGGCGACCCGAAGGTGAGCGATCGCATCCTCCTTGCGGCCGGCGAGCGCCTCGCAGCACGCGAGGTTGTAGAGCGGCAAGGGATACCCGCTCGCCTCGAGCGTCTCGCGGGAGCGGTCGATCACCGCGGCGTAGTCCCCTGCCTCGTACGCGGGATGAAACTCCGCCCACACTTCCCAGCCGCGCACCTCGTACGGCTGCCCGACATTGCTGCCGATCGCCAGCACCGCCGTCTCCGCCTCCTCGGCAAAAGCAGTCCGCTTCACCTCCGGCGGGACGAACACCAGCGTGCCGGTGGGCGCGTCCACGGTATCGCCGTCGATCTCGAAACGCGCGCGGCCGCGGAGGACGACGTAGAGCTCCTCGCTACCCGCGTCTTCTTCATGCTCGGGCATGAGCCGGTCGCCCTCCCGGGCTGCCGTCCACGCGTTCGTCCCGAACGCGGAGATCCCGAGGTGGTGGCGTACGGGCCGCATGTGTGTGTCCTCGCGGTAGGCGATGTCCTGCAGCTCGTCGACCGTTGCAACGCGGTAGCTCACGGAACCTCCCTTTTCGACGACCATGGGCCCGCTTGGATTCGAACACCCCTGCTAATCGCGGTTTTTGTGCTCCCGTGGGTGCACCGGTGGGGGCACGCCGTGCGCTCGAACGGTCGCGTTTGGTGCCGTTTGGGCTCGTTTGGACGCGTTCGATCAGCGCTTCTGTGCGGCCCAAGCGCGACCGCGGATCTCGTCCCACGAGAGGCCGCGAACTTCGGGCGGCACGCAACGCTTCCGGCCACCTCGAGGAAATCCGGCGTGCCCGCCAGGATCGCGCGCCGGCCTTCGATGACTTCAAGCCCTAACGCGCGTAGATCGCGGGTCGGTAGCGAGGGTCGGGAATCGGCTTGCCGGCCTCACGCGCGGTCACCAGCCATGCATCCCTCGCCTTCGCAACCTCGGCGAGCGCTTCCTCGGCCGTCGCACCGAAGGCCGAGCATGCCTCGAGGTCGGGAATGTCCGCGATGTAGCCGCCGTCGTCGTCGCTGTAGAAGACGTTGATGTGGTAATCGGTCACTCCTCGACCTCCATGCTCAGAGCGTAGCGCTCAACAAGTCTGAGGAACTGGCGGATTTGGTAAGGCTTGGCCTGACCGCGGACCTCCTGGAGGTTGAGGAGCTCGAGGACGTCCGGGTGGACGAAGACGTGGTGGCTCCCGCTCGTCCGGCGCAACTCGAAGCCGAACGCCTCGACCAGGCTTCGCATATCGGAGAACGAGACGTTCGCAACCTGGCCGCGAGCGATCCGCGCAAGGAGCCGCTTCGGGTCCACGACGCCACGCTATCTCCGAGTGCGGATGGCTTCCTCGACCGTCGCGTAGGCTCGCGGAGCACGCTTCTCGCGTACACGTACACGAATTGTGACGCGCTTTGCATCGATGATGCATCTGTGTCTCGCCTGCTATCGCGCTGAGTAGTTCCTGTACGCCACGCCTTCTCGGCACGGTTTGTCAGCGCTCAATGGAGAGGCCGCGGCCGCGGTGAAACTCACGTTCGAGCTCGATCAGGCGTTGCATCGTCTGCAGCGGGACATGGTCTTGTTCGCGGTCGAGGGCGGCCAGCATGCGCGCGTGGTCGTCGGGTGAGGCGACCGAGGGGCGAAGACCGCGGCCGATCGGTTCGCGTCTGGCGCGGTGGCGGAGGTCGTCGTAGCCGCGCGTTCCTTCCGGCTCGGGAACGATCTTCAGCTCGCCCGCGTCAGTGTGCAGCTCGAGCACCGGCTGGCGCGTGAGGTCGCGCTCGAACACCAACGGCCGGCCGTCGAGGCGGCGCGCGTTCAGCTCGTCGAGGGCGAGATCGAGCCGGCGCAGGTTCTCGGCCCGCATCGAAGGAACGACGTCGAGCCCGTCTGTCAGCTCGTCAGAGCCGTGCAGGATCCGGCCGAGCCCGCCGACGATGATGTAAGTCACCCGCTGCCGCTCGAGCGCGTCTATGAGCGTGTACGGGTCGAAGTGATCGCGAGCCATCAGCGGTTGCGCTCCCGCAGCATCCCCTGCAGCCGCTCCTGCGGTGTTCGGCCGAGGCGGACGCGCAGGCGGTTGTCGTGCTTCGGATCAGGCTCGTAGGCGACGAGCGCGAGCTCGACGTCCCAGCCGCAGGCGCGCAGGAGCTCGCGCAGCGTCTCCAGGCTCGGTTGGACGACGTCGCGTTCCCAGCGGGCGATCTGGGCGCGGTCCTTGCCGCTTCTTTGCGAGAGCTCGACCTGCGAGAGCCCCGCTCGTGTCCGTGCTTGCCTGATCAGCGCTCCGCTCGTCACGCATCAATTCTACCGATAGCTGCTGCAAAACGCATCGCTGACGCATCTGCTACACTCCTGGGGATGCCGCGCAAGGCTAGTGCGCAGCAACTCCACCTCGAATCACCGCTGCTTGAGCACGCGGACGCGCACAAGCCGCCTGCGAAGCCGACTCGGAGGCGAAAGGAAAGAGCTGCCGGCGCCGCGGATGCGCCGTCGACCCTGAACGGAGCGGCGCGGAAGCCTTCTTCGGCGCAGCTGCTCCTGACACCTGGCGCGCTGCTGACACGATCGCACCTGCGTCAACTCGGGCTCGAGAGGCGCGCGATCGACGCCGTCTTCCGCTCGCTCCCCATCGTCGCGCTCCCCGGCTACTCCCGCCCGATGATCCGCGCTGAGCAATATCTCGAACTCGTCGAGCAGCACACTTACCGCGACGATCGCGTCCGCCCCTGCCATGCCTAGCGCCTGGATCGAACGACGCGAGACGAGCGCCGGCGACGGCCGCTACGTCGTCAAGTACCGGCTGGGCGGCCGCGAAAGCGCACACCGCTACGCCGGCTCCTTCGCCACGCGACGAGAAGCGCTCGCGCGGCGGCGGTGGGTCGCAGGCGAGCTTGCGTCGCTGCGTGTGCCGCATGTAAGCCAACTGACCGATGCTCCTCCAGCGGTGACGCTTGCCGAGGCGGCAAAGGAATGGCGCGCCTCGCGCGTCGACGTCACCGAGGGAACCGCTGTCGGGCACCGCGTACAACTCGGCCGCGTTCTCCCGCTGCTCGGCTCCTGCCGCGTCGACGAGATCACGCCGACCGACGTCGCTCGGCTGGTGACCGAACTCCATTCGGCCGGACGGAAGCGCGAGACCATCCGCAAGAGCCTGACGGTGCTCGCCCAGGTGCTCGACTTCGCCGGCGTCAAAGACAACCCGGCGCGCGACCGCGTCCACGTGCGGCTGCCGCGCCAGGAACGGGAAGAGCCGACGCCACCGATCGCGACGCAGATCGAGGCCGTCCTTGGACTCATGCCGCGTCAGTACGCGCTCGCGGTTCTCGTGCTCGACGCGACCGGCATGCGCGTCGGCGAGCTCGAGGAGAAAGGGCTCCGCTGCGGCGACCTCGACGAGCCGAACACCCGCTGGCGCGTCCGCCGCGCCGTCGAGAAGGGCCGCCGCGGCCGCTGGGTGTCACTCCCGCCCGACCTCTTCCGGGCCGTGATCGCGACGCTCCCGCCCCGCGAAGACCGCCCGCACGACCGTCCTGTCTTCCCTGGCCTGACGCAGGAACGGTTACGCACAGCGATCGCGCGTGCTTGCAAGGCGTCGGGCACGCCGACGTGGTCGCCGCACGACCTGCGCCACCGCCGGATCAGCCTCTGGCACCGGCAAGGCGAGACATGGGCGTTGATCGGCGCCCGCGTCGGCCAGCGCTCGCTGTCCATCACCGCGGACACCTACACGCACGTCCTTCTCGATGACCGCGAACTCGAACACGCCGTGCTTGTGAACGAGTTGACGACGCCGGGCGTCTGACGCGAACCAATCAGGCGAACTCGAACACGCCGTGCTTGTGAACGAGTTGACGACGCCGGGCGTCTGACGCGAACCAATCAGGCGTAAGGGCCGTCGCGCAAGTGAGTCTCGTCGGGCCTGGGACGGGGCGATGATCTTGCGAGTGGCTACTTGCTTGCTGGGCGCCGACCCCAGACGCCGATGTGGGCGAAGCCACAGGCCAGGAAGTCGGGGTTGGCGGGGCGCTCGACAAGGGCGGTTGCTTGGTCGATGGTCAGGGCACCTGCTTCTACTGCTGGCGGGCCGATCGCGGCCATGCTCAGGCGGTAGAACTCAGCGAGAGGCGTCCCTGCCTCGATGATGTCGAGTTCGGCGTCTGCGCCGACGTCGACGAGTCCGAGCTGGTGGATCTGTCCTAGCAGCGTGCGTCCACGCGAGAGGGATCCGCTCGGGAACGTCTGATGCCAGGCCTCCGGATGCGTCGCCCAGACGGGGTCGGCGTCGGCGAGCCACATGCCGAAGTCCGGCTCTTCAAGCAGTAGCCATCCGCCTGGACGGAGCCACGAAACCATCCGCCGAAGGAGTTCGGGGTCGTCGGGGATGTGCATGAGCACCGCGCGTGTGTGGATGAAATCGAACGATCGCTCCGGGAAGGTCTCGGTGCGGAGGTCGTGACGGAGCACCTCGACATTGGGAGCATCGATCGAGGTGAGGAAATCGACTTGGAGGTCGGTCGCAATCACGTTCCCGCTCGACCCCACACGCTCCGCCAGCCAACGGGTGATCGAGCCACGCCCGCCGCCGATCTCCAGACACGCTGCCCCGGCCGCAATGTCGAGCCGCTCGACACGCCGCATCGTTAGCGGATCAAGACGCTGCTGAAAGAGCTGGAGGCGGCGCGACTCGTCGGCGGCAGCGTGAGGAAATGCGTAATCGAGAGCGTCGCTCATCGGATGATCCTTTCGCGTCGCCGCCGCACTGTCCAGGCTGTCGACCCATTCTTCCGCTCCAGCCAGGGACACCTCGTTACGGCTCGGTGGTCTGTGAAGCGCCGCGCCGCGTTGCCTCGAGTGACGAGATTCCGTGGGGGCACCGGTGGGGGCACGCGACGCGCACGACGGGCATCCACGACACACCTGTCCCGCACAACCATGCGGTTTGCGCGACCGCGGAAGGTGCTTTATGGGCCCGCTTGGATTCGAACCAAGGACCAACGGATTATGAGTCCGCTGCTCTAACCAGCTGAGCTACGGGCCCGCGTGAGACAGCGTAACCGGGCGACGGTTCCCGCCTCGGCCGGCGCGGGGCCCCGGCACAATGACGGCGTGAAGGTGTTCCAGCAGGAGCGGAGCTTCCGCACGTCCGGCGGCCTCTCCGTCAGGGACATCACCGACGACGTCGCGGCCGCGGTGCAGGAGAGCGGCGTCACGGACGGCATCGCCTGCGTCTACTCGCCGCACACGACCTGCTGCATCCGCGTCAACGAGTTCGAGAGCGGCTTCCTCGACGACTTCGCGACCCTCCTCCGCCGGCTCGTCCCCGCCGAGGGCCACTACTACGCGCACGACGACTGGGACCGCCGCACCGAGAACATCTGCCCGGAGGACATGGAGGTCGGCAACGGGCACGCGCACTGCATGTCGATGCTCCTCGGCTCCGCGGGCGAGTCGATCCCGGTGCGGGACGGCGAGCTCCGCCTCGGGACGTGGCAGCGCGTGCTCTTCCTCGAGCTCGACCGCGAGCGCGACCGGCGCTGGATCGTCCAGGTCGTCGGGAACTAGGACCGCAGCTCTCGTTCGCGGCGATTCCGGGGACGATCGAGCGGCTGCTCACGGGGTCGAGCCGAGACGCGGTGCTGCCGCTCGAGGGTCTGCCGAGCCGAGCCGAGCGTGTCCTCTTCGTGTATCTCGACGCGTTCGCGTGGCGGTTCGTCGAGCAGCACGCACGGCATCCGCTGATCGAGCGCGCGCGGGAGGACGGCCTCGTCCTCGAGCTCACGAGTCAGTTTCCCTCGACGACCACCGCACACACGACGACGCTGAACAGCGGGCTGCCGGTCGGCGTCCACGGCGTCTACGAATGGCACATCCTCGAGCCTTCCCTCGACCGCCTGATCACGCCGCTCCTGTTCTCGTTCGCGGGCGACGGTGTGCGCGAGACGCTCGCTTCGACCGGGCTGACCGCGGACGCGGTGTTCCCGCACGAGACGCAGCACCTGCGACTGACCGCAGCCGGCGTGCGCAGCGTGTGCGTCATGCCCGCATCGTTCGCCGGCTCCTCGACGAACCGCGCACTGCTCCGCGGCGCCGAGATCGTTCCGGCGCGCGGCGCGGCCGATGCGATGGCGCGGGCGTGCGCGGCGCTGGCGTCGTCCGAGCCCGTCCACGCGAACGTGTACCTGCCGACGTTCGACGCGCTGATGCACAGGGTCGGCCCCGATGCGCGGGCCGCGCACGCGGAGCTCGTCGCGCTCCTCGACGCCGTCGGCGGAGCGCTGCCCCGCGTCCCGCCGGGAACCCTCGTGCTGGTCGGGACCGATCATGGGATGGCCGCGATCTCGCCCGCGCGCACGTCGTACGTGAACGTCGTCTGGCCGGAGCTCGAGCAACACCTTCGATGCGGCGCGGACGGCAAGCCGCTCGCTCCCGCCGGGTCGTGCCGCGATCTCTTCCTCCACGTTCTCCCCGGCCACGTCGACGAGGTTGTCGGCGGGCTGTCGGAGCGCCTCGTGGACAGAGCCGACGTCGTCGCGACGCGGACCTTGCTCGACGCCGAGGCCTTCGGGCCGGAGGTGTCGGACACGTTCCTCGCGCGGCTCGCGGAAGTGGTCGTGCTCCCGCGGCCGGGAGAAGCCGCGTGGTGGCTCGAGCCCGGCCGCTTCGAGCAGGGGTTTTACGGCCAGCACGGCGGCCTCTCGCCGGACGAGGTCGAGATCCCGCTGCTGGCGTTCGTCGTGTAGCTAACGAAGCCGCAGCACGTGGTCGGTGACGTAGCTGAACCGCCGCGGAGCGCCCGTCGTCGCGCGGTAGCGCGTGAAGCGGCCGAACTCGATGCGCAGGAAACGTGCCTTCGAGAGCCGCCCCGTTCCCGAGAACGTGCCGCTCCAGCGCTCGTGCGGGCGCAAGACGCGCGGCAGCGGCGGCTCGTACCGCGTCGCGAACGCTCCCCGTCCAACGCGCTCGACGGCCTCCACGTCGGCGCTGTCCAGGGCGAGCACCCCGAACTCCGCCTCTCCGGGATGGTGCGGCCGCTCGATGAGCAACCCGGCGGGTGTGTTGTTCCGCACGGAGGCCGAGACGCTCCAGCCGTTCGGCCGGATGACGAGCTTTCGTACGTCGACGCGTAGCGCCGAGGACTCGTGCCAGTTCAATGCGATCGTCCGAGGCCGCGCCGGCGGCGTCTTCGAGGTGCCGCCGCAACCCGCGGCGACCGAAGCGAGGGCGAGCGCTAGGAGACCGCGCCGCAGGCGCGCAAGGCGTTCAGGCAGTAGTCGACGAGGCGCTTCAGCTCCGGCGGGTTCCAGCCGTTGAAGAAGTCCGCGTGTCCGCTGATCTGCCCGAAGGAGGCGAGTTGAAGCGGCGTCTCGTTCGCGATCGGGTACTGGATGATCAGCATGATCTGCGGTACCGCGACCGGGTAGCCCTTCGGGCAGACGCCCTTCGTCGAGTACGCCATGTGGCTGTGGTGGTTGGCGCTGTCGAGGTGCTTGCCGTCCCAGCAGTTGGGGAAGCGGACGTGGACGTGCAGGCTCGGCGTCGCACACGAGGGGATCTTCACCGACGGGTCAGTCGGGTCGGTCGAGCAGTTCCAGAAGACGACGTGCATGCTCTGCGCCTTCGTGGCGAAGGCATTGCCGGCGACGATCTTCAGCCCCGGCGGGAACGGCTTCACGCGGGCGAGCGTGCTCCGGCGGTAGTAGACATCGGCCTCGACGGGCGTGACGCGCTTGTTGTTCAGGAGGAGCGTCGGCGCCCAGTACGACGCGGTGTCCTCCGGGCGCTGGCACGACGTCGCTCCCTTGCGGAGCGACGTGAGCGTCGAGAACGCGTTCGTCGTCACGTTGCCGAAGAAGCTGTGGTCGTGCGACATGCCGGGCATCTTGTAGTGGACGATCGGATCGTCCGGCGCGAAGTGCGTGAACTTGCAGACGGTGATGAACTCGACGTTGTCGAACTGCGGCAGGTCGGAGAGCGCGGTCGGCCCGCGGCCGTCGCCGCCCGACGACGCGCCGGCCGCGATGAGCGCGGCGACCGCGATGACAAGGCCGAGAAGGAGCTTCCTCATTAGTAGTCGTCGAACTGGCAGCCGATGCCGTCGAAGTTGTTGTCGAAGCTGTGCGGGTCGGGCGTGGCCGGCGTCGGGGTGTGGAGCACCTGGAAGCCGCGGAAGGAAAGGTCGGCGCAGTCGAGGTCGGGCGGCGACGGAGGCATGCACACCGTCGGGTAGTGCGAGTCGCAGTTCCCGCCGGGGATGAAGTGGTTGACCGGCAGCTGTGCCGGCACGAGCGGCTGGCCCGGCGGTGGCGGCGGCACGATCGACGTGAGTGCGCCGCTCCGGTCGTTGTCGATGTCGGAGTCGTGCAGCGGCTGGTTTCCGCACGCCTTCGCGAGGCAGCCGCTGATACGCACGAGCGCCGTCGCCGCAACGCGTCCCTCCTGCTTCGCCGCGACGGTGAAGAACGCGGACGCCGTTCCATCCGCGGGGATCTCGTCGAACGAGCACGTCGCGTACCAGCCCTGCGGCGTACACCCGCTGTGGCCGCTCTCCGACGCCGCGGTGTCGAACGGGTTTCCCTGCGGCGCGCGCACGTCGAGGTCGACGTTCTGCGCGGCGAGCGGTCCCGCGTTCGTGATCGTCGCCGTGTACTTGACGTCGCCTCCGACGGCGACCGCGGTCGTCGTCGCCACCAGGTCGACCGAAAGGTCGGCGGCGCACGCGCCCCAGAGCCCCTTGTTCGCCTTCTCGGCCGCCTGCTGCAGCGGGACATATTTCGGCAGGCGCGAGAACGGCGTTCCCAGCGCGTCGATCTGCGCGTTGCCGTCGCCGACGAGCTGCGCGCCGAGGTCCGTGCCGTCGGCGAGCTTCACGTACGCGGCCCGCCCCGCGCTGCTGAGCTTGACCGTGCGGTCGAGGACGAGCGCACTCGTCGCAGCCTTCGCTTCCGCCGAGAAGCACGATCCCTTCGGAGGCGCCGAGACACCGAGCACGTGGACACTCAGCCGCTTGCCGCCCGAGAGGCGAACCTGAAGCGTGTCCCCCGCGCTGACGCCGGTCACGCGCGCGCTGACGACGCCGCGGCTTCCTGCCACTGCGGCGACCACGAACACGACTGCGCCCACCGCAAAAGCGAGCGCGCTGAGAAAGACCCGTTTGCGCACCGAACCCAGAAAAGGTAGACGAAGATTTCACGCCGAGGTTGGCGCGTCACCCGTACTCTGCAAGGAGCTCTCAGACCACTCTTAGGAACTCCTGCTTACGTTCAGGGGCCCAGCAACGAAGGAGGACCTCTCGTGACCGTTACCCCCGTCCCCGCCGGCGATGCCAGGGACCGCCTCGAGCAGGCGCTGTTCGAGATCCGCCGGGTGATCGCCGGCCAGGACGCGATGCTCGAGCGGGTCCTCGTCTGCCTGCTCGCACAGGGCCACCTCCTGATCGAGGGCGTTCCGGGTCTCGCGAAGACGCTGACGATCAAGACGACCGCGGGCGTGCTCGGCGGCACGTTCGCGCGCGTGCAGTTCACGCCCGACCTCGTGCCGTCCGACCTCGTCGGGACCCGCATCTACCGCCCGGGCGAGGGCAGCTTCGACACCGAGCTCGGCCCCGTCTTCTGCAACTTCCTGCTCGCGGACGAGATCAACCGCTCGCCGGCGAAGGTGCAGTCCGCGCTGCTCGAGGTGATGCAGGAGCGCCAGGTCACGATCGGGCACACGACGCATCCCGTTCCCGACCCGTTCCTCGTGATGGCGACGCAGAACCCGATCGAGTCGGAAGGCACGTACCCGCTTCCGGAGGCTCAGGTCGATCGCTTCATGCTGAAGATCCTCATCGGCTACCCGTCGCACGACGAGGAGCTGACGATCGTGCAGCGTCAGCTGGAGGCGCCGCCGACGTTGCGCGAGACGCTCACGCTCGAGGACCTGCGCAAGCTGCAGCGCGCGGTGTACGACGTGTACGTCGATCCCGCGCTCGTCAGCTACGCCGTGACGCTCGCGGACGCGACGCGCAATCCGAGCGCGCACCATGTTGCCGAGCTCGGCGAGCAGATCCTCTTCGGCGCGAGCCCCCGCGGCCCGATCAGCCTCGTGCAGGCGTCGCGCGCGCTCGCACTCATCCACGGGCGCGACTACGTCGTCGTGGACGACCTGCGAGCCCTCGCGAAGGACGCGTTCAGGCACCGGCTCGTGCTCTCGTACCAGGCGCTCGCCGAGGAGGTGAGCGCAGACACGATCCTCGATCGTGTCCTCGAGCAGGTGCCGCTGCCGCAGGTCGACCTCTCGCGCACGAGCGCCGCGTGAAGCTTCGCGTCGAAGAGCGCACGCCCGAGAAGCCCGGCCCCGGGCCGATCTCCGAAGGGCTGCTGCGCGCGCTCGACATCACGGTCGCGCGGCGCATGGAGGGACTGCTCGCCGGCGACTATCGCTCGGCCGTGCTCGGCCAGGGCAGCGAGCTCGCGCAGATCCGTCCGTACGTCCTCGGCGACGACGTGCGACAGATCGACTGGAACGTGACCGCGCGCACCGGCCAGCCGCACGTCCGCGTGCAGCAGGCCGAGCGCGTCCTCGTGACGTGGCTCGTCCTCGACACCTCTCCTTCGATGCACTTCGGCACCGCAGACCGACGCAAGGCCGACGTGGCGGAGGGCGTTGCGGTCGCGGTCGGCAGCGTGGCGACCCGCCGCGGCAACCGCCTCGGCGTCGTGACGTTCGGCGACGGCAACCCCCGCTCGGCGCCCGTTCGCCAGGGACGGCGCGGGCTGATCGGCCTGCTTACGGCCCTGCGCGAGCAAACGGACGTGGTCTCCGGTCCCGGAGAACGGGTCGGCGCGACTTCGCTCGGCGAGGCGGTCCGCAGGACGGACGGGCTCGCGCGCCAGCGCTCGTTCGTCGTCCTCGTCTCCGACTTCCGCGGGCCGAACGACTGGCGCCGGCCGCTCCTCCAGCTCGCCGGGAGGCACGACGTGATGGCGGTCGAGATCCGCGACCCCCGCGAGCAGGAGCTTTCGAACGCGGGCGAGCTCTGGCTCGTCGATCCCGAGACCGGAAGGCAGCTCCGAGTCGACACACGCAGCGCGAAGCTCCGCCGCCGCTTTGCCGAGGCGGCCGCGGCCGAGCGCGCGGGTGTGAGCAAGTCCCTCGCCTCGATGGGCGTCCGGCACGTCGTGCTCACGACGTCCGGCGACTGGCTGCGCGAGCTCGCGCTCTTCCTCCGGAGAGCCGCGTGAGCTTCAGCTCGCCGTACTCGTTGCTCGCGCTGCTCGTGCTGCCGCTGCTCGTCAGCGCGTACGTGTGGCGCGAGCGGCAGCGGCAGCGATCGGCCGCCGCTTGGGCGAACCCCGCGCTCGTGCCGAACCTCGTCGACCGCGCACCGGGAAGGCGGCGGCACATCCCGGCCGCGCTGCTGCTCCTCGCGCTTGCGGTGATGATCGTGGGTGTCGCACGGCCGCATGCGACGCTGACCGTCCGGCGCGAAGAGGCAACGGTGTTGCTCGCGATGGACGTCTCGCGCTCGATGAGCGCTACGGACGTGCCGCCTACGCGGCTCCAGGCGGCGAAGACGGCGGCGCTCGCCTTCGCCCAGAAGGTGCCGAAGACGTTCCGCATCGGCCTCGTCGCCTTCGCGACGCGCGCGCAGGTTGCGCTGCCCCCGACTGCCGATCGCGAGCTTCTGCGTACGTCCCTCGAGGCGCTGCATACGGGTGAAGGAACCTCCATTGGAGACGCCGTCGCGCTTGCCGCGAGCATCCCCCGCGGCCAGCGGGCCGACGGCGTCATCCCGCCGACCTCGGTGCTGCTCATCTCCGACGGCGCCCGCGACGGGGGCCGGCGCTCGCCCCTCGCCGCCGCGCGCCAGGCGAAGAGGCAGCATGTCCCCGTCTACACGATCCTGCTCGGGACGCCGAACGGCGTCGTGCAGCACAAGCTGCCGGGCGGGTACAACGAGACGATCCGCGTGCCGCCGAGCGCGCAGACGCTGCAGGCGATCGCGCGGACGTCCGGCGGTGAGTTCTTCACGGCCTCCAACGACAAGCGCCTCGCAGACGTGTACGACGCGTTGCGCTCGCGGCTCGGGCACAAGCGCCAGTCACGCGAGATCACGGACGGCTTCGCCGGCGGCGCGGCGGTCCTGCTGCTCGCCGCCGGCGCACTCTCGGCGCTGTGGTTCAGGAGGGTTCCGTGAAGCGCGTGCTCGTCGTCACGGCGGTCGGGCTCTCGGTGCTCGTCGCGCGCGTCGACGTCGCGTCCGCGACGAGCGAATGTCGTGGCTTCCTGACCTGCGCCCCCGTCGCGGGGCCGTGGGTCGTGCTACCCGCGGCGGGAAGCAAGCTTCGGCAGCAGGTGCAGTTCCAGCTGACGTGCCCGAAGGGCTTCATCGTCGGAGGCGTCGACGCGGAGCTCTCTGACCGCGCGATCGACGTCTGGTTCCTCGCCGCGCCCGGCAGCCCCGTCGCGCCGGGCCGGTCGACCTCGAGGACGATCGTCTTCGTCGCGACGTACGTCGGCTCGGGGGCGCGCGCTCCGACGTTCCGTCCGCACGCGGGTTGCATTCCCGGCGGCGGCGGAGGCAGCCGCACGCCGACGGCGTTCACCGCGATCTTCCCGCCCGGCAAGGCGACGGTTCGCCGCGTGCGCACGGTCCGCGTCGCAGCGCCGGGAAGCATCGCAGTTCGCTGCCGCAACGACGAGCGTCTCGTCGCCGCGTACAGCGCGCGCGGCTTCCGGACCGCGAAGCCGCCGACGCCGCAGCTCGTCGCGAGCTTCTCGGCGCGCACGCATCTGACTACGAACGGCATCGCGGCCCAGACGAGCGGCGGTAACGGCCGCGCGGTCGTACAGCTCGCGGCCGTTTGCGCAGGTGGCAGATGAGCTTCGGGCATCCGCTCCTGCTGTTGACCCTGCTCGTACTGCCGCTCGCGGTGCTCGCGTACGTGCTGCTCGAGCGGCGCCGCGCACGGTATGCGGTGACGTTCACCAACATCGACGTGCTCGCCTCGGTTGCCGGAGGCCCGTCGCCTCGACGGTACGTGCCGCCGGCGCTGTTCCTCCTCGCGCTCGGGCTGCTGTGCGTCGCACTCGCCCGTCCGCACCGGTCGACGCTCGTCGCGTCGGACAAGGCCACGGTCATCCTCGTCGTCGACGTCTCCGGTTCGATGCACGCGACCGACGTGAAGCCGACGCGCCTCGGCGCGGCGCAGGCGGCCGTGCGCTTGTTCCTCGAGCGCGTGCCGAAGCGCGTCAAGGTCGGGCTCATTGCATTCTCGAGCGAGCCGCAGATCGCCACACCGCCGACGACCGATCGCGACCTCGTCCGACGGTCCCTCGACGAGCTGGACTTCCTCCAGGCGTACGGTGGCACAGCGATCGGCGACGCGATCGCCTCGGCGACGGATCTCGGGCTGAAGACGGTCGGCAAGCCGAAGAAGCCGGAGACGATCGCGTACACGATCGAGAAGAAGAACCCTCTCGTCACGATCCTCTTCCTCTCCGACGGCAAGCAGACCCGCGGCTCGCTGTCGCCGCTCGCGGGCGCGCAACGCGCGAAAGCCGCGGGGATCCCCGTCTACACGGTCGCGCTCGGAACGCCGAACGGCGTCCTCAACCGTCCGTTCGGCTTCGGCGGCAACGGCGTGCCCTCGCGGATTCCGGTGCCGCCCGACCCGACGACGCTCCGGGCGATCGCGAACATGACCGGCGGCAAGTTCTTCAACGCGCATTCCGCGGACGCGCTCCAGACCGCCTACAAGCAGCTCGGTTCGAAGCTCGGCCGCGTCCCGGGAACTCGAGAGGCCACGAACGAGGCGGTCTTCCTGGCGGCGCTGCTGCTCATCGCAGCCGCGATCCTCTCGGCGGTCTGGGCGCCGCGCCTTCCCTAACGCTGGCCGCGCAACCGGAGGCGGCAGGCGCGCGTTGACCCTAGGAACGTCCCGGCCCCGATCCTAGGAGGTACCTGTGCCCACATGGGGATGGATTCTCATTGCGGCCGTTGCCGTGTTGCTGATCGCCGCAATCGTGATGTCGATCAGGAAGAAGCAACGGACGAAGCAGCTCCAGTCTCAGTTCGGCCCCGAGTACGACCGCACGATCGACTCGGCGGACAGCAAGCGGAAGGCGGAGTCCGAGCTCGCCGCGCGGCAGGAGCGGCGCGAGCAGCTCGACATCCGGCCGCTGTCGTCGGCGGCACGTGAGCGCTACACGACGCAGTGGCAGACCGTGCAGGCGCAGTTCGTCGACAACCCAACCGGCGCGGTCGCGTCTGCGGACACGCTGATCCAGTCGGTGATGGCGGACCGCGGCTATCCCGTCGACGACTTCGAGGGCCGTGCGGCCGACGTCTCCGTCGACCACCCGCACGTCGTCGAAAACTATCGCGAGGGACACCGGCTCTCGGAGCAGAGCGCCAACGGGAACGGCTCGACGGAGGACCTCCGCCAGGCGATGCGGCACTACCGCGCGCTCTTCGACGAGCTCGTCGAGCCGGACGGCGACGCAGACGCGCCGACGACGCGCGAGCGCACGGACGACACGACCACGTCGACGCAGACCCAGCAGGCGCCGAGATGAGCGACTCCGACGTCTCGACAAGCGATCTCGCCGGCCTTGGCGGCCTCGCCGGGCGCGAAGCGCCCGACGAGGCCGATCTCTCGGAGCAGTCCGTCTCGGAGCAATCCGCCGACGACGAGCGGGAGCCGCTCCTTCCGCAGGACCAGTCGGAGCGGTACCGCACCGAGTGGCAGAAGATCCAGGCCGGCTTCGTCGACGAGCCGCGGAAGTCCGTCGAGGAGGCGGACCGTCTCGTCGCAGACCTGATGCAGCGGCTCGCCGCAGTCTTCTCCGACGAGCGCGAGCGGCTCGAGAAGCAGTGGGACAGCGGTGACGACGTGTCGACCGAGGACCTGCGCGTCGGTCTCACGCGCTACCGAAGCTTCTTCGACCGGCTGCTTTCGACCTGACGGCTGCATTGAACGGCAACGTGGCGCGGGCGTCGTGCCCGCGCCACCGCCGTCACTCGTCACTCGTCGTCTTGCCAGGGACGTAGCTCGAGCGCACGCTCGAACGCCGCGCGGTCGTGCACCGGCTCGCCGTGCGAGACGATCACGCGTTCGAACGGTAGATCGAGCAGCGTGCGTAGCGCAGGCAGCGTCCGCTCCTCGTGCCACGGCGTGCTCCAGACGCGAAGCTCTCCGTCGGGTGCGGTAAGCGCGTCGGCGAAGACGATCGTCCGCAACTCGGGTGCCCAGAGCGGCGTCTCGCCCCGGCCGCGCCCGTCGTAGAGCGCGACGAGCCTGCCGGGCAACTCCGTTCCCGGCTGGATCGGCTCGAGCTCGGTCTCCGGGATGTTGTGACGGTAGAAGAGGTACGGCCCGAACGCGCGCGCCGAGTAGCGCTGCACGAACGCGTCGACGTCGCGGACGTGATCGGGCTTCAGCACGACGACGAGCGTCGGCGGCTTCGCGTCGAGGCGCTGCCAAAGCTCGTCCGCATCGTCAGGCGGCGCGAGCGGATCGACGAGCACGATCTCCCCGCGCGTCTCGAGGCAGGCCGACGAGACGACGGGGCCCCAGTCGGGCCGCGGCCTCCAGTCGGGATAGGGCAGGCGCCAGAGCCACAGGCCCGACGCCACGTCCGTGATGTCAGACACGCGGCAGCAGGAACTCGAAGCGCGAGCCGCCGTCGGTCGGCTGATAGAAGAGATCGCCGCCGTGCGCCCTCGCATACGCGCGGGCGATCGACAGCCCGAGGCCGGTTCCGTGGGCGTCGTCGCCGCGCTCGAAGCGGTCGAAGAGCCGCGCGCGCAGATCCTCGGGAATGCCAGTCCCGCGATCCTCGACGGCGACGCGAACATGCCGGTCACGCTGTTCCGCAGAGAGGATGATCGGCGGCTCGCCGTAGCGCACCGCGTTGACGAGCAGGTTCGACACGACGCGGTCGAGCACGAGCGGGTCGGCGATCACCGCGAGGTCGAGCGGCACCTCGAGTTGCACGTCCGTGCGGTCAGGGACGTTGTCCACGGCGATCTTCGCGAGAACGGTGTGCAGCACGAGCGGCTGAGGGTTGACGCGGACCCCGCGTGCGTCGAGCCGCGAGAGGTCGAGCAGCTGCTCGAGCAGCCTGACGAGGCGCTCGCCCTGCTCGTAGGCGACCTGCAGCAGCTCTTCGCGCAGCTCCGGCGCAAGCTCGTTGCGACGTTCGACCGCGGTCGCGAGCGCGCCGTACACGGAAGCCGCCGGCGTGCGCAGCTCGTGCGACGCCACGGCGACGAAGTTCGCCTTCAGCTGGTCGAGCGCGACCACCTGCTCGTGCAAACGCGCACGCTCCGTGGCCAGGGCGACACGCTCCGCGACGAGGCTGAGCAGCTCCATGTCGTCCCGGTTGAACTTCCGCGGCGTCAACGTTCCGACGTGCAACACCCCGATCACGTCTCCGCGCACGATCAGCGGCACGCCGAGCATCGACTTGATTCCCTTCTCGCGCAGGATCGGGTTCATCACCTCGGCGTGATCGACGTCGTCGAGGATCACCGGCTGGGCCGTCGCGGCAACGCGACCGGCGAAGCCCTTGCCGAACGGAATGCGAACGCCCTGCTCGACCTCCTCCTCGATGCCGAGCGCTGCGCGCGCGACAAGCTCCGTCCCGTCGTCGTTCAGCAGCAGCACCGCGCACGTGTCGGTGTGGAGGATCTCGCGGATTCGCGCCAGCAGCACTCCGAGCAGCTCGTCGAGCTCGAGGTGTGCGAGCGCCGCATCGGTCACCGCCTGCAGGTCCTCGAGCCTCCGCCGCGTCGAGTGCTCCACCTGGTACGCGCGCGCGTGGTCGATCGCGATCGCGGCACGGTCCCCGGCGAGCTGAAGCAGGTCGACGTCGTCGTCGGTGAACCGGCGCGGGACGAGCGTGCCGACGTGCAGGACGCCGATGACCTGGCCGTTCACGAGCAGCGGCACGCCGACCAACGACTTGATGCCCTTCTGCCGCAGGATCGGGTTGAGGACGTCCGCGTGATCGACGTCGTCGAGAACGACCGGTCGCGCGTCTGCTGCAACCCGGCCGGCAAACCCGCGGCCGAGCGGGATGCGAACGCCCTGCTCGACCTCCTCCTCGATGCCGCGGGCCGCGCGCGCGACGAGCTCGTTGCGTTCCTCGTCGACGAGCAGGATCGCGCACGTGTCGGCGGTGAGCATCTCGCGCGCCCGATCGAGCAGCGCGTTCAGCAACTCCTCGAGCTCCAAGTGACCGAGAGCTGCGTCGGTAAGAGCCTGGAGTCGCCGAAGACGTTCCGCGTCGCGGATCAAATCGGCCAAGGCCGCGGAATTGTCGCTGAAACTCGGAAAACTCGCCGAGCGCCGGGCTCAGTGACCCGAAGCGGAGAAGTGCATGTAGTCCTTCGTGGAGCCGGACCAGGCGCCGCCCCAGCCCCAGCCGATCGACCTGAACGCGCGTACGACCGCGGGGGTCACCATCCCGCGCCGGTGGCGCGAGCGGTCGAGGTAGGAGAGCGCCGTCTTGTCTCGCGTCATACCGCACCCGACGTACGGGTTCTCCACCGGGTTCAGGTCGACGGCCTCGCCGTAGGCGTGCTCGGACCAGTGTCCGGTGCCGGTCCCGCCGCTGCACGGCGACGGCACGGCCTGCCGGCACTCGAACGACGCTGTCACGTCACCGTCACGCGGCCGCACGCTCTGCGGGCCGTACATGTCGCTCAACGCCATGTGGTGGATGTGGAACCGCAGCTCGTAAAGCTGCCGGAATACCTGCGCGAGCTTCGACGCCTGCTGCGCGTTGACGACGAGCTGCCCGCGGTGCACGTGCTCGTCGAAGCCCAAGTACGAGACCGTCAGGACGCGCAAGCCGGAGAGCGGAACCGGGCACCCCGCGTGCCACGAGGCTACGACCTGGACGCGCTCGGACGGCGACAGCGTTCGGATCGACGAGAAGAACGGCGAGACCGCTACGACTGCAAGCGCGGAGGCGAGGAAGCGCACGCCGGCATTGTTCCAGTCGTCGCAGGGAAGATACGAGCCTGGCTGCCCCCGGACACGCACTTGCCCTCGACGCCGACGCGCGCGCCGTCGTCCTCGTCGAGGGCATCAGCGACCGCATCGCGCTCGAGGCGCTCGCCGAGCGTCACGGCCGCGACCTCGCGGGCGAGGGCGTCGCCGTCGTGCCGATCGGCGGCGCGCAGGCGATCGGCCGTTACCTCAACCGCTACGGACCGCGCGGCCTCGGCCTGACGCTCGCGGGCCTGTGCGACGCCGGCGAGGAGCGAGAGTTCCGCCGCGGGCTCGAGCGCGCCGGGCTCGGCCCGGGGCCGGCGCGTGCCGGCATGGAGTCGATTGGCTTCTACGTCTGCGACGCCGACCTCGAGGACGAGCTGATCCGGGCCCTCGGCGCCGACACGGTCGAGCGCGTCGTCGAGGCGAACCGCGACCTGAGGTCGTTCCGCACGCTGCAGAAGCAGCCCGAGTGGCGCGGCCGGCCGGCAGACGAGCAGCTGCGCCGCTTCATGGGCAGCGGCGGCAGCCGGAAGACGCGCTACGCGCGGTTCCTCGTCGAGGCGCTCGAGCCCGCGCAGGTGCCCCGGCCGCTCGACCGGGTGCTCGCGCACGTCGCCTGACGAACACCTGTCCCGTGATTTCTCTTGACATCGAGCTATCCGACAGCTTATCTTTCGTCTCCGAGTAGTTCGATATCAAGAAATCAGAGGTAGAGGAGGTACGGCATGGCAACGGCAACAGCATCTTCGTACTCCGTGCTCACACTCGGCGAGGCGGCCGAAGCGGCGGCGGAGCGCGGTTTCGGGCTCGGCGGCCCGCCCAATCCGGACGACGGCCGTCGCGGACGCGTCTACATCCGCCGCGACCTCGACATCAACTCGTTCGGCGTGAACGCCTTCTACCAGGCGCAGAGCGGTGCCTTCGTGATCGGCGAGCACGAAGAGGTCGGCCCCGGCGCGAGCGGCCACGAGGAGCTGTACGTCGTCGTCGACGGCGCCGCCACGTTCACCGTCGACGGCGAGGAGACCGACGCGCCGCGCGGCACGGCGATCTTCGTCCGCCCCGGCACGAAGCGCTCGGCGCGCGCGACCGAGGACGGCACGATCGTGCTCGTCGTCGGCGGCAAGCCCGGCGAGGCGTGGAGCATGAGCCCCGGCGAGTCGATGGGGGGCTTCTTCGGCAAGTACCGCGACAAGGACTACGAGGGTGCGCTCGCCATTCTCCGCAGCGCCCTCGAGGCCCATCCCGGGAACGCGCTCATCCTCTACAACATCGCGTGCATGGAGGCGTGCCTCGGCCACGGCGAAGCCGCGCTCGAGCCTCTGGCCGAATCGGTCGCCGCCTGGCCGAGGTTCAAGCAGCAGGCCGCCGAGGACGAGGACTTCGCCGGGCTGCGCGACGACCCGCGCTTCCGGGAGCTCGTCGCCGCGGAGGCGTAAGCAGTCAGACGCTGATCACGATCTTGCCGCGCGCGTGCCCCTCCCCGAGGTAGCGCAGAGCCTCGGCGACCTCGCTCAGCTCGTATCGCTTCTCGACGACCGGCCTGATCTGGCCCGATTCCAAGAGCTCCCGGATGACGTCCAGATCGGGCCGGTTGAACTTCGCGATGAAGAAGACGGCCGTCCGGCGCGAAGCCTGTGACGCCAGCCACATCCGTGCGAAATAGCCGAGCGGCCCCAGGAAGCTGTTGCCGGTCGCGCCGGCGAGGATGAGCCTTCCCTCGGGCGTCAAGATGCGCTTGCACCGCCGCCACGAAAGCCGCCCGCCGACGTGCATGATCACGTCGAACCGCCGGCCGCTTCGACTCACGTCTTCCTTCGTGTAGTCGACGACGTGGTCGGCGCCGAGCGCGCGGGCCTGCTCGACGTTCCTCGTGCTGCACACCGCTGTGACCTCGGCCCCGAGCACCTTCGCGATCTGCACCGCGAACGTGCCGACGCCGCCGGAAGCGCCGTGGACGAGCACGCGCTGTCCGGGCTGCACCCGCCCGCGGTCGCGGAGCCCCTGCAGCGCGGTGAGCGCCGCGATCGGGACGGCCGCAGCCTCCTCGAAGGCGAGGTTTGCCGGCTTGGGCGCCACCCAGCCGTCCATCGTCCGGACGATCTCCGCGAGCGCTCCGGTGTTCGCGCCGAACACCTCATCGCCGGGCTGAAAATCGTGGACGTCCTTGCCGACGGCCTCGACGACTCCCGCGAAGTCATTTCCGACCAGGCGCGACTTCGGCCGCCGGAGGCCGGTCATGACGCGCGCCGCCAGGGGTGTCCCCGTCACGCCGTACCAGTCGAGCTTGTTCAGCGCGGCGGCCCGGACCCGAACAAGGATCCGGTCGTCCGCGAGCGCCGGCGTCTCGATCTCCTTGAGTTCGAGGGCGTCGGTTCCGTATCTCTCGGCGACGGCCGCCCGCATCGTCGTCAGCCGCTCTGCTGCCGCAGGCGGCTGGAGCGTTTCCCGCGTCACCGGGACACGCTCGTTGTCGGCCGCCGCCGGAGCTTGCGCGGGGTGCGCGGGTCGGCGCGAACCTCGATGTGACCGAAGACCGATGGATAGAACTGAAGCATGGCCTCTCCCTTCCATACAGTGTAAGCTTACGGCGTAAGATATACGTACGACGTAAGCTTTGTCAATGGCCACCGACACCCGCATCCCCCTCAGCCGCGAGCGCATCCTCCAGACGGCGCTCGAGCTCGCCGACGAGAGCGGGATCGAGTCCGTGACGATGCGCAGGCTCGGCCAGGTGCTCGGCTTCGAGGCGATGTCGCTCTACAACCACGTCGCGAACAAGGACGACCTGCTCGACGGCGTCCTCGACCTCGTGCTTGCCGAGAGCGAGCCGCCGTCCGCGGACGGTGAATGGGACGAGGCCGTTCGAGCCAGCGCGATCTCGATCTACACGGCCCTCCGCCGGCACAGCTGGTCGTCGGCGCTGCTGATGACGGGTCGCATCCGCCCCGCGCGGGTGCAGTACATGGACGCCCTGCTGGGACGGCTCCGCGAGGCCGGCTTCTCCGCGGAGACGACGTACTCGATCTACCACCTGCTCGACGGCCACATCTTCGGCTTCGCGCTGTGGGAAGCCGGCTACAACCTCAACTCCGAGGACGCGGAAGAACTTGCTGCGTCGGTCATGCCGATGCTCGAGGGCTATCCGTACCTGCGCGAGCACGCCGAGCAGCACATGAGCGAGGGCAGCCACCACGAGGTGAGCGCATTCGAGCTCGGCCTCGATCTGATCCTGGACGGCTTGCGCAAGCTGCACGACGCGGGCTAGCCGTACGTCGAGACGCAGGGTGCCTCCATCGTCACGAGCCTCATTGCAAGCGAGGCTGCGGTGTATCGAGACGAAAGGAACCGGAATGGCACCCGAACCACCGCAGCAGAAGAAGAGCACCGGCCTTCTCGTCGGCGGCTCCATCGTCGCGTTACTCGGCGTGATCTTCGTCGCACTCGGCGGAACAGGCATCTGGGCCGAGACACAGCGGGACTCGAACGGCTACTTCTCTACGCATTCGCATGTCTACAAGAGCAACACCCGCGCGATCGCCAGCGACGGCATCCGCGTCGGCGGCGCCGTGCCGACGTGGTTCGCCGGCAACGTCCGGCTCGACGTGTCGGGCGACAAGGACGTGTTCGTCGGCATCGCCCGGAAGGCAACGGTCGACGCGTACCTCGCGAACGTCGCGCACGCCGAGGCGACCGACCTCGACTTCGATCCGTTCAAGGTCACGTACGTGACCTACGCGGGATCGACGCATCCGGGACGCCCCGGCGACCAGCCCTTCTGGGAGGCGGCGTCGACGGGAACCGGCTCGCTCGACTGGAAGCTCCGACCGGGCAAGTGGTCGGTCGTCGTGATGAACACCGACGGCTCGAGCAGCGTGTCGGCAGCGGTTGCCGTCGGCGTCAAGGTGCCGGGGCTCCTCTGGGCGAGCATCGGCTTCACGGCGTTCGGCAGCGCGCTCCTCGCAGGAGCAGTGCTCATGTTCCGCTCGCGTGAGCGGTCGTACGGGCATGCAGCGACGCCGGCTCCGACACCGGCGTGAGACTCGAGCCTGAGTTCGCTACGCCGCAACGGCGTGGCGAGCTCAGCCGCCCGAGTCGCCGATCTTAGGAATGAAGGTCGTCAGGCCCGACAGAAGATCGTGCCCGGCCTGTTGGGGGTCGCCCGAGTAGATCTGCTGGACGATCCCGATCAACGCGATCAGCGCGGGCGCGGCGTACGCCGTGATGCCGCGCACGGTCGTCAGGCGATAACCCGACACCAGCTCACGCCATTCCCACCAAACTGCCTCGAGGTCGAGGCGGATGCCGACGCCGATGTAGAACAGGACGAGGACGAACGCGCGAAAGAGCCAGTGCTCGTCGGCCGGTCCCACGAGCAGCGCGCCGATGCCGACGGAGCCCGCGTAGACCGCAGCGAGAGCGAGCCCTTTCAACACCGCATTTCGTCCGGGCAGGTACGCCAACAGCCAACCGAGGCACAGCGCGGCCGCGACCCAGAAGATCGCCTCGTTCGCGATCCACGTCAGGAGGTACGGGAAGTCTTCGGTGGAATCCAGCGCGAACGCTCGACCGAGGCGCGCGTCGAGCAGGATGTACACGTAGAAGCCGAAGGGCACGGCCGCGAGCGGCAGCGCAAGTCGCGCCGCGCGCACGCCGTTCTCCCACCACCCCACGCCGGGTCCGCGCCCGAGCAGGCGCCCGTCGCTCGCGCCGTCCCGGACGCGAAGCGCAAGCACGAGGAGTGCAGGAAACGCGAACACGAAGGCAACCGGCAGCGGCACGTTCAGTCGGTCGACGAACCCTCCCCGGCCGACGACGTACGCCGCGAACACAAGGGGGACGGCGAGCCGCAACCAGTTCGAATTTTGTCCGAATGATCGCCCCGGCGAGCGCGACGCACGCATCAGCGCCAGCAGCGCCAGGAACATCGCGATCGGCAGCGCGAAGAGAGACGCCGTGACGAGCGACAAGCCCGAATAGACGAAACCGCTGGTCAGCAGCCGCTCCGTGAGTCCGCCCCGTTCGACGCTTGTTTCGTGCTGGATACCCCAGAGCCAGTGGCCGCCGATGAACAGCCCCAGCGTGAGCGCCGCGCCCGAGATCAGGCGGCGGCGCGGCAGCAACGTGGCCTTGACCCAGGACGAGCTTCGGGCGGCGAGCGTGACGCAGACGACTGCCGCGCACCCGAAGAGCGTCGCCGCCGCGGCGATCACGAACGCGGCACTCGCGGCCGCCATGCCTGCGTGATACGCCGAGTAGTCCTCCCTGACGGTGTCGAGGACGAGTGGTTTGTCGGAGGTGACGTCAGCGGCTGCGAGGGCGGCCGCCGTCACGAGCGCAAGCACCACGACTGCGGCGAAGCGGACCCGCCGCATCCCCCACCCCGCGACGCGCGCCGTTAGAGACACCACGACGAGCACTCCGATCCCGAGCGCCATGACGCCGATGACGTTCGCGACCTCGAAGAGCCTGTCGGCCGCGTCCCACCAGCCTCGGGCATTCCGTCCGAGTCGATCGGCGTGATCGAAGACGAATTCCGGAAGGACGCGCGCCCACCACGCGGCAACGAGGACGAGCGACAGCCAAAGGGCTGCGCGCAGGACGCTTCCGAGGTCGGCCGCCGCGGTGAGGCCCTGCTTGCGGGCGCGGCGCAGCACCCACGCTCCGAGCAGGAACACCAGCAGGAGCGGCATGTAGTCGACTGGCGGGTAGAAGAGACGGAACCATCCCGCGCGCGTGCGAACGCCGGTGACGAAGTTCTCCGACGCGCGCACGACGCATGCGTCGAACGCCTTGGGCCAGTGACGCCGGACGTGCCATTTGATGTCGCCGGACCCGTCGTCGCTCATGGGGAAGGGCCGGACCGACTCGACGTCGTACCCCCGAAGGCGAAGCTCGACGACGCCCGGAAGGACGGCGTCGTCTGCGTCCGGCCGGTTGAGGTGAAGGCAGAAGGCCTTCTCGCTCTGATCCATGTTCCAGTGCCGGCCGACGTCGACCGTCAGGTCGAGCACGTGCCGCGAGACGGCGACGCGCGGCCTCCGAAGGTCCCTGCGTTCGGTCCAGTAGTAGTCGTAGTCCGGGAAGAGGCCTGTTCGGCCGAGGATCTTCTTCAGCGCTGCGTCGAACTGCTCGGTGTCCGGTGCTTGCCGCCGTAGGACGCGCACCGCCGGCCCCGAGGAGCGCAGGCGCAACTCGACCGTCTCGCGCCAGGCGCTGAACGAACCGCCGTACGTCCGCGTCAGCGCGTCACGCGAGATCTCGGTGACGTAGTGGAAGCGCGGCGGCGGCGTCTTCTCGGCAGCGGTTGCGACATGTGGCGCTGCCAGCGCGGCTCCGCACATCGAAAGCGCGCACAGGGTGCGAAATACGCCGCAGGCGACTCGCCGGGAAATGTCGCGCGTGGTGACGACCATCGCTGCCCACGCGCAGTCCTAACAGCGCGTGCGGACGTCTAACGAAGATCCCTTACGCCGCTCAACGGGGCGGCGGGAAGCGAACGTGCATGTGGAACTCGTGGCCCGGCCAGGGCATGACGACGTCGGCCGGGCCCAGGAAGCCGGACGAGACGTCGACGAAGATCTTCTGCGCGCCCGCAGCGACGAAGCGGTCGAGCAGGTCCTGCGCGAGCCGGTGATCGATCTGCGCTGTCGCGATCGGCGCGAGCAGGCGGCGATCACGCCGTGGAAAGTAGACGTCGACGTCGAGCCCGTTCTGATGCGAGACGTGATCGTCCATCTGGCCGCCGTGCGTGCGGCTGATGTCGCCGACGACGACGCGCGGCGCGTGCGGGTGCGCGGCGCGATACGCGTGCGTCACGGAGATGACCGCGCGAATCGTGCGCTCGTTGGCGTACAGCCGCTCCGGCAGGTTCGGCCTGCTGTCGGTGATCGGGTTCCACGTGACCCAGTCCGGCCCCTTGATCGGCAGCTGAGTGCCGTCTTCGAGGCTCCCGCCGTACGGGAGGCCGAGCGACCGCGCGTGGTGCCATTCGACCTTCGGGAACGCGTGCACTCGGGCCACGGTCCGGTGGACGTGCTGCTCGTGCTTCGGAGCGCGCTCGGCGAGCGCGAGGATCCCGTCCTCGAAGCGGAAGGTCAGGCTGGGCGGGTCTTCCGCGAGAACGAGGTTGCCGCGGCCGCCGTCGGCACGAAGCCCGGCGAGCATCAACGTCACAGCCGGCGAGATTACGATCGCCGACGCCCTGGCCCTACGAGCGTGGCGTCGGCGCGACCATGCCTCACGGCGTCTGCGCGAAGCCGCGAGCCCCGGCGGGTCGCTCGGCAACGACGGAAGGGGAAAGTCCACGAGCGCGGGCACACCGCCTGCCTCGGGAACCCAGAGCTCAGCGTCGAGCCATAACTCACCGCGCCTCCACCCCATGGAGAAGCGCGTTCGCCGATGCCGCGCGGTGTCCTGCGCAGACGCACAAATGCAGTGGAGGCGGCGGGAATCGAACCCGCGTCCGCGGACGCACCGACAGAACGTCTACAAGCTTAGGCTGCCCTTTGATCTCGCCCGGACGGCCGGAGTGCAGCCGCCCTACCGCCGGGCCAGCCATCCTTTGGTCTCACGCCTCCGACGATTGGCTCTTCTTCGGCGCCAGCCCGTTTGTTGACGCCGCTACCCGAGCCACGGGCCGAGCTCGGAGCGACGCGTCACCTAACTGTTAGTTAGGCGGCGAGTGCGAGATTGTCGTTCGCACTTGCTTTATGTCCCGGTTGTTTTAGGAGGCCGACCGGGGACCTCCGCTTGCAGCTCTGCCGGAGAACCGACCACGTCGAGACCTGGTCGCCCCCGTATGTCCACACAGTCTAGCCTCGATGCGCGTGAGCGTCCGCGTGCGAACTTGCTCCTCCACGGCCGAGCTGCAGCGGTCGCTCGAGATCTACAACGAGGTCTGGCCGCACCGCGCCGTGACCGCGACGGACGTCGACGCCTGGAAGAGCGCCGCGATCGCGAGCATCGAGTTCCTCGGCGCGCTCGACGGCGTCGACGCCGGCTCGGCGGCGGCCGCGCTCGAGGCCTCGCGCACGAAGCTCGTCTCGATGCCGCTCACCGTGCTCGCGCAGCACCGGCGGGCAGGCGTGGGATCGGCCCTCCTCGAAGCCGTGACGTCGTGGGCCGCGGAGCAGGGTGCGCAGCAGATCGAGACGCGCGTGGAGGCGGACGACCGCGAGAGCCTCGAGTTCGCGCTGCGACGCGGCTTTCACGAGCATTCGCGGGAGGACGGTCTCGAGCTGACGTTGAGCGACTTCGAGCCACCGTCGCTCGATCCGCCTGCGGGCGTCGAGGTCGTCACGCTCGCGGAGCGGCCCGACATGGCGCGCGGCGTGTACGAGGTCGCCGCGGAGGCGCTCATCGACATTCCGGGAAGCGAGGACTGGCTCCCGCCGCCGTTCGAGCAGTTCGTCGCCTCCCACCTGCGCGGCCTGGTGATCTTCGTCGCCCTCTCCGACGGCGAGGCGATCGGCTACGCAAAGCTGGTCGGTCGCCCCGACGGTCGCACGGCCGATCACGGAATCACGGCCGTCCGCCGCGGTTGGCGCAACCGCGGCGTCGCGCAAGCGCTGAAGCGCGCGCAGATCGCGTGGGCGACAACGCACGGCATCGACCGGCTGACCGCGGCGAACGAAGAGCGCAACGCGCCGATGCAGCACATCAATTCTTTACTTGGATTCCGCTCCATTCCTGGGCGCGTGCGCCTACGCGCGCCCGTCGGCTGATCGTCGCTACGCTCGACGCGCGGATGTCGAAGGGGTTGCACGTCGTCGCGTTGGCCGCTGCGTTCGCGCTCGTCGCGACGTTTGGAGCTGCGGCGCCGCGCGCGCTCGCTTCGCCGAAGAGCGAGTGCCTCCGTGCGACCTTCTACTCGCCGGCCGACTGGCTCAGGCTTGCGACCAAACTCAAGGCGCACAACGTGCCGTGCGCGCAGTACTACGTCACGATCCCGCCGCTCGCCGCGGAGAAGACGACGTTCCGGCCTGACCAGCCGTGGCGCATCCGCGCGCTCGGCCCGAACTTCCACGCCGTCGCGGAGATCAGCTACAACGGCTGGGGCAGGTGGATCGCCGCGAACGGCTCGAGCTGGTACGACGCAGGCGTCGAAGCGCGCAAGCGGATGGCGGCGCAGGGATTCGACGTCGCCGCCGGCGATACGTGGGCGATCAACGAATCGTCGTCCGCCGTGAGGACGGGCGCGGGCCTTGCGCGCCAGAACCTCCGCGACCTCGTGCGCGGGCTCTACACCGGCGCGGGCGGCACACCGGTCAAGGGAATCGTGTTCGTCGTCGGCGTGGGCCAGACGGGAACGAGCCTCTCGACGTACAAGGGGACGCTGCAGCTCTGGTTCGCCGACGAGGCGTTCTGGAGCGACATGAGCTCGTACGTGAGCGACTGGTCGCAGGAGGTGTACGGCGACGTCACGAAGTACGCGGTCGCCGGGGCAACGCCCGACGTACGGCGCGACGAGCTGAACGCATGGCTGCAGCATCCGCTCTCGCTCGCGAGCGCCTCGCCGCCGGACGAGGTCAACACCGCGAGAACGTTCCTGCAGAGCGCGTACACCCCGCTCGCGAACGCAGCGTGGCGGTACGGCGCAGGCTCGGGGTTCGGCGGAACCGACGTCCCGACGGCGGTGATGCAGGACTACGTGTCGGCCCAGACGTATGCGATGCGCTCGGCGGGCGCTCACCTCGGCTTCGCGTGGACGCCGAAGCGGCCGGAAGGCGAGTCGTCGACGCAGTTCGCGGCGGAGAGCGGTGCGCTCCTCGACCGGCTTGCGAAGGCCATCCACGACTCCGTCTCGGCGCCCGAGGCCGCGTGCGCCGGCGACGTGCACCGTCTTCCGCTCGCCGGCGCGTCGTTCAACGAAGGCTGGCACGACTTCGCGACCTGGTCGCCCGCGGAGCTCGAGATCTCGACGCCTGCGGTGACGGCGGTGGCGGGAACCGCCGTCGGGCCGCTCACCGTCCGGCTGAAGCTCGCCGGCATCGTGCGTCCCGACACGCAGCCGGTGAACGTGACGCTGACGTCGAGCTCCGCGCAGGCGAGCTTCGCGACGGCTCCCGACGGGCCGTGGTCGCCGACGCTGTCGCTGCAGATCCCCGTCGGCGCGACGGACGCGGGCTTCTACTACCGGGACGCGGCCGCGGGATCGCCGAGCATCGGCGTGAGCGCGCCCGGCCGGGTCGGCGACGAGCAGGTCGAGACGATCGTCGCGCCCGCGAAGCCGGCGAGCGCGCCGAAGCCGAAGCCCGTTCCCACCGTGCGCGTCGTGAAGGTCGCCTACGCGCTGAAGCACGGCAAGCTGAGCGTCGCGCTGACGACCGTCGACGCGCGGCGACAGCGTGTCGGGCAGGCGTCCGTCCGGCTCGCGTTGAGACGCAACGGCCGCTGGTACGGCGCCGTCTCGGTTCGGACGACTGCGCGCGGCGTGGCCGTCTTCACACGTGCGACGCGCGCGGGCTGCTACTCGGTGAACGTCGTGCGCGTGCAGGCGAAGGGCTTCGCGTGGAACAAGCTCACGCCGAAGAACGGCTTCTGCCTGAAGACTTGAGCTCGCGCTCGATCTGCCTGGCCGCGTCGCGCTTCGCGATGTCGCGCCGCTTGTCCCGCTGCTCCTTGCCGCGCGCGAGCGCGACCTCGACCTTGACCTTGCCGTCCTTGAAGTAGAGCCGCGTCGGGACGAGCGTCAGCCCGCGCTCGCGCACCTTGCCGTACAGGGATGCGATCTCCTTGCGGTGGAGGAGCAGCTTGCGGTCGCGGTCGGGCTCGTGGTTGTTGACGTTGCCCTGGCCGTACTCGGCGATGTGGGCGCCGATCAGCCACGCTTCGCCGTTTCGAATGTCCGCGTACGCCTGCTGCAGCGTCGCGCCCCCGTCACGCATCGACTTCACCTCGGTGCCGGTGAGCACGAGGCCGGCCTCGTAGCGCTCGAGCAGGTGATACTCGTGCCGCGCCTTCCGATTTTCCGCAATGACCTTGACCGCCATGGCGCCAACGTTAGCCGGGTGAGACTTCGACCCTGCCGGTGTTGCGTTCGATGCGCTCGACCCGCACCTCGATGGGGTCGCCGAGTCGCAGCCTCCCGCCGCCGCGCCGGCCGGTGAGCGCGGTGCCGAGGGGTGACGACTCGAAGTAGTCGCCCGGCAGGCGGCGCGCGGGCAGGAATCCCTCGAAGACGTCGTCGAAGCGGACGAAGAGGCCGGAGCCGATCACGCCGACGATCTCGCCCGCGAACGTGGCGTCCCAGCCCTGCTCGTAGAGGCGCGCGTCGAGCAGCCACGCGAGGCAGATCTCGTCGGCCTGGTACTCGATCTGCGCAGCCTCGCGCTCGCGCACCGAGACATGCTCGGCGAGCTCTCCGAGGTCATCGGGCGGCGCGGCGTCGGAGGCGCCGACCTCCGAGAGCAGCGCGCGGTGGCAGACGAGGTCGGGGTAGCGCCGGATCGGCGATGTGAAGTGGCAGTAGGCGCGACTCGCAAGGCCCGCGTGGCCGAGGTTCCGCGGGTCATACCGCGCCTGCTTGAGCGCGCGCAGGATCAGTGCGGGAAAGGCGTCGCGGCCGCGACCGGACTGCGCGACGTAGGTCTCGACGTTCTCCGCCGCTTGCGCTGCGATCGCGGCTCCCTGGGACGGGGTCAGCTCCTCGGGCGCCGGCGGCGTCGGGATCTCGAGCTCCGCGAGCTTGCCCAGCAGGAGGAGGATCGACTGCGGCTCGGGCCGTTCGTGCACGCGGTAGAGCGCGGGACGGTTGCGCGACGCGAGCAGCTCCGCGACTGCCTCGTTCGCGCGGATCATGAACTCCTCGACGAGCGCGTGGGCGTCGGGCTCCCCCTGCCGCTGCGCATCGGCGACGCCGCCGCGGCCGTCGAACTCGAACACGATCTCGGGCGTCTGGATGCGCAAGGCGCCGCGCGCGAAGCGGGCGCGCCGCAGTTCGCGTGCGCGCTCGTCGAGGCGGCGCAGCGTCTCCACGTGCTCGAACTGCTCCTTGCCGGCGAGGATGTGCTCCGCCTGTCCGTACGACAGGCGCGCATCGCTGCGGATGACGGAGCGGTAGAAGCTCGGCTCGGAGCCGTCGTGCGGGAGCTCGACGGTGACGCAGAGGCGATCGGTGTACGGCCGCAGGCTGCAGAGGTCGTCCGCAAGCTCGTGCGGCAGCATCGGCGCGACGCGTCCCGGAACGTAGGTCGAGAAGGCTCGCGCCGCGGCGCCGCGGTCGAGCGGCGAGCCCGCCGCGATGAAGTACGAGACGTCCGCGATGTGGACGTAGGCACGCTCGTCGTCGATCGAGAGCGCGTCGTCGAAGTCCTCGGCGGTCTCGGGGTCGATGGTGAACGTCGGCACCTCGCGGAGGTCGGCGCGGCCGTCGAGCGTGATGCCCGGCGGCGTGTACGGCTCGAAGTCCCGGCGTGCGCCGGTCTCGACGAGCAGCCCTTCGAGGACATTCTCGATCCGGTCGGCAGGACCGAGCATCCGCTCCATGCGCGCGCGGCCGGGCGTCCGGCGCGCGACGACGAGATCGCCGGGGCCGGCGTCGCCGAGCCCCTTGCGGTCGAGCAGCAACGGCGTCCCGGCGGTGAAGTACGGCTCGCCGACGACGAGCTTTCCGCGCCGCGCCACCTCGACGACGACCGTTTCGGGCTGGGCCCCTACGGCCCTCATGCGGTGTCAGACACCGTTACGGAGATGTGCCGGGACGTCCACAGGTGTTTTGCCCCCATCTCGGCCGAGAGCCGCGCGCGAGACGATGTCCGCTCCGGACAGGGTCGTGGCCCGAAGCGCCACTCTTCGGTGTCAGACACCGAAGCGTCCGCATGGGACAAAGCCGCTGAGACAGCCCTAGACGCGCAGGAAGCGGCGGATCGTGACGCCCGAGCCGAGCGCTCCGAGGAGCACGCCGAAGCCGAGCAGGATCAGCGCCGTCCACGCGAACGCGAGCGCGTGCGCGTCGCTCGAGTCGCTGATGTGCCCGAGGATCGCCGGCAGCGCGATCTCCTTGCCGAGCACGAGCAGGAACACTGCGACGACGGAGCCCGCGAGCCCGCAGATCAGCCCCTCGAGCATGAACGGCCCGCGCACGAACCAGTTCGTCGCGCCGACGAGCTTCATCACCTCGATCTCACGCCGGCGCGAGAAGATCGAGAGCCGGATCGTGTTCGCGATCAGCAGGATCGAAGCGACGAGCAGGACAATCACCGCGAGCAGGAACACGATCTCGATCACGCGCGCCACACGCAGGATCCGCTTCGCGGTCTTCTTGCCGTAGGTCACCTTCTCGACGCCGGCGCCCGCACCCGTCGGGATCTTGCCCGCGATCAGCGCGACGTCCTCCCCGTGCTTCGGCGTGATCTCGAACGCGTCCGGCAGCGGGTTCCCCGGCAGCTGCCGCGTCAGCTCCGGGCTCTTCTTCTCCATGATCTTGAGCGCCTTCGCCTTCGAGACGAACTTCACCGACTTGATCTCGGGGATCCGCTCCGGCGTGAGCATGTTGGCCATCTTGTTCTCCTGGGCGCGCGTCGCGTCCTTACCGCAGGAGAGCTGCGTGCACATGTAGGCATGGACGACGAGCTCTTGCTTCACGTGGTTCGACCACGAGATCGCCCACGTGCCGAGGCCGATCGAGAGACCGAGGATGAACATCGCGATGAGCACCGTCATCGTCGCCGCGATCGTCGTCGACGCGTTCGACGCAAGCGAACGCCAGGCCTCGGAGACGAGCGTGCGGAATCTCATTCGGATTCGTAGCCGCCGCGGCGCTCGTCGCGGGCGAGCCGCCCGTCCTCGAGCGCGATCACGCGCCGGCGCATCTTGTCGACCATCTCGCGGTCGTGCGTCACCATCAGGATCGTCGTGCCGCTCCGGTTGATGCGATAGAGGAGCTGCATGATCCCGACGGACGTGTCGGGGTCGAGGTTGCCCGTCGGCTCGTCGCACACGAGGAGCGGCGGGTGATTCACGACGGCACGCGCGACCGACACGCGCTGCTGCTCGCCGCCGGAGAGCTGGTCGGGATACGAGTGCATCTTGTCCGGGAGGCCGACAAGCGTCATGACCTCCGGCACCTTGCGCCGGATCGAGTTGCGGCTCTCGCCCTGCACCTTGAGCGCGTACGCGACGTTCTCGGCAGCGGTGCGGTTCGGCAGCAGCTTGAAGTCCTGAAACACACAGCCGACGTTCCGCCGCAGCATCGGCACCTTGCTGCGCTTGAGACGTCCGAGCTCGCGGCCGCCCACAATGATCTTCCCCTGCGTCGGCTCGAGCTCCTTCAGCAGCAGCCGGATCAGCGTGGACTTGCCCGACCCCGACGCTCCGACGATGAACACGAACTCGCCCTTCTCGATGACGAACGTCATGTCGGCGAGCGCGACGACGTCCGGGTCGTAGACCTTCGTCACGGCCTCGAAGACGATCATCGAGCCGGCGCTCGAGACCTGGCGCGGAGCTTCCTCCGGCGTGGTCGCGACCGCGACAGGGCTTTGTGGCTGAAGTTCTACTTCCTGCACCGTTCTCGAATCGAGGGCAGCGGCATTGTGCCGCGCAGTCGGGAGGCGTCGCAGCAGTCTAGCGTAGAAGCGCGACTACGCAACCTTCCCGGCTGCCTTGGCGAGCAGGTACTCGTGGATGAACGGGTCGAGATCGCCGTCGAGAACGCCCTGCGCATTGCCGACCTTGAGCTCGGTGCGGTCGTCCTTGACCTGCTGGTACGGGTGCAGGACGTAGTGGCGGACGACATCGCCGCCGAAGCCGATGTTCTGGACATCGCCGCGCTCTTTCGCCAGCTCGGCCTCGCGTTCCTCCTCTGCGAGCTCGGCGATGCGCGACCTGAGGATCCGCATGGCGGTTTGCTTGTTCGCGGCCTGCGAGCGCTCGTTCTGGCACTGCGCGACGATGCCCGTCGGGAGGTGCGTGATCCGGACGGCGGAGTCGGTCTTGTTCACGTGCTGGCCGCCGGCTCCCTGTGCGCGGTACGTGTCGATGCGGAGGTCGTTGTCGTCGATGTCGAGGTCGGTGTCGTCGGGGAGCAGCGGCGAGACGATAACGCCGGCGAACGACGTGTGGCGCCGGTGCGCCTGGTCGAAGGGCGACAGCCGCACGAGGCGGTGCGGCCCGCGCTCGGTCTTGAGGATCCCGTAGGCGTTCTCGCCGCGGACGGTCATCGTCGCGGACTTGAGCCCCGCCTCTTCGCCGGGGCTCGCCTCGAGCATCTCGACCTGGAAGCCGCGCCGTTCGGCCCACCGCTGGTACATGCGCAGCAGCATCTCGGCCCAGTCCTGCGAGTCGGTACCGCCGCCGCCCGACTGGATCGTGACGATCGCGTCACCCGAGTCGTACTCGCCGGTGAAGAGCGCGTCCTCCTGCAGCCGTCCGAGCTCGTTTTGAAGCGGCCGGAGCGACGCCTCGATCTCGCCGGCCATGTCGCCGTCCATCGCGAGCAGCTCGCGCGCGTCCTGGTACTCGCGTTGCAGCCGGTTGAAGCGCTCGAGCCGCTTCGTCAGCCGCGCGTGCTCCGCGGAGACGGCCGCGGCGTGTTGCTGGTCATCCCAGAATCCCGGCGCGGAGAGCTCACGCTCGAGCTCGCCGACGCGCGAAGCCAAGGCGATCCGGGTCAAAGGTAACCACGGGCCCAGTCGAGCTGGGCCCCGATCTCCTCCAATTGAACTTCGAGCGGCACAGACGTCTCGGTCACGACGACAACCCTAGCCTGTCCGCTCGACGTCCCGAAGGAGGCGCGGCTTCGCCGCGCCGCAGCTCACAAAGACCGAAGCAGCCTGGCCCGCAACAGCACCGAACACTGGCCGGACGCGCCGAAGGCCCGTCCGGGCGGTGCAAGCCCGAAAGCGCAGCTTTCGCGCTTAACGAGCGCGCGCAGCGCGCGACGTCACGCGCCGTGGCACTTCTTGAACTTCTTGCCGGAGCCGCACCAGCACGGGTCGTTGCGGCCGAGCTTCTCGTGCTCCGACGAGACGACCTGCCGCGGCGCGGTCGACGTCGACGTGGAGCCGCCCAGTCCGAGGGCAGCCGTGCCCGCCGTCGAGCTCACGCCCGCCGCCGCGATCGCATCCGCGCCGGAAGCCGTCTCGTGGGCGTACGACAGGTTGCCGTTCTGCGCGCGCTGCGCCTGCTCGAGCTCCGCCGCCTCGGCGGGCGCGATCTCCGCGTGGAAGAGCGTGAAGACGACCTCCTCGCGGATCTCCTTGCCGAGTTCCTCGAACATCACGTGCCCCTCCGCCCGGTATTCGACGAGCGGATCCTTCTGCGCGAACGAGCGCAGGTGGATGCCCTCGCGCATGTAGTCCATCGCCTCGAGGTGCTCGCGCCAGCGGACGTCGACGATCTGCAGGACCACGAACCGCTCGAGCTCGCGCATGATCGGCCGGCCCTGCTCGTCGGATCCGAATCGAGCCTCGCGCTGCTGGTACTCGTCGAGCGCGTCCTCGACGAACTCGTCGACGAGCTTGTCACGGTCGAGCCCGACCTCGTCGCGGAGCTCGTCCGCCGTGATGTCCGAGCCGTAGAGGTTCTGCATCGCCAGGACGAGCGCGTCGATGTCCCATTCCTCCGAGTACTCGGCTTCGAGGAACTGGTCGACGGTCCGCTCGATGACCTCCTGGATCCACGCGCGCGCATCCTCGGAGAGGTCGTCCCCTTCCAGAACACGGCGCCGCTGCTCGTAGATCACCATGCGCTGCGTGTTCATGACGTCGTCGTACTTGAGGACGTTCTTGCGCATGACGAAGTTCTGCTCCTCGACCTTCTTCTGCGCGCCCTCGATCTGGTTCGAGAGGATCTTCGCCTCCATCGGCTGGTCGTCCGCGAGCTTGAACTTGTTCATGATGTTCTTGATCCGGTCGCCCGCGAACAGGCGCACGAGGTCGTCCTCGCCCGAGAGGTAGAAGCGCGACTCGCCCGGGTCTCCCTGACGGCCGGAACGGCCGCGGAGCTGGTTGTCGATCCGCCGTGACTCGTGCCGCTCGGTGCCGAGCACGTACAGGCCGCCGAGCCCGCGCACCGTGTCGTCGATCTTGATGTCGACGCCGCGGCCGGCCATGTTCGTCGCGATCGTGACGGCGCCCACCTGTCCGGCGTCCTTGATGATCTCCGCCTCGCGCTCGTGCTGCTTCGCGTTGAGGACGCTGTGCGTGACCCCGCGGCGCTCGAGCAGCTGCGAGAGGTACTCGGACGTCTCGACGGCGATCGTGCCGACGAGCACCGGCTGCCCCGACTTGTGGCGCTCGGCGAGATCGTCGATCACGGCGTTGAACTTCGCCTCTTTCGTCTTGAAGATGAAGTCGTTCTCGTCGTTCCGCGCGACCTTGACGTTCGTCGGGATCTCGACGACGTGGAGGTCGTAGATCTCGACGAACTCCTTCTCCTCGGTCTTCGCGGTGCCGGTCATGCCCGCGAGCTTCTCGTAGAGGCGGAAGTAGTTCTGGAGCGTGATCGTCGCGAGCGTGACGTTCTCCTCCTGGATCCGTACGCCCTCCTTCGCCTCGACCGCCTGGTGCAGCCCCTCGCTCCAGCGGCGGCCCTCCATGATCCGGCCGGTGAACTCGTCGACGATCTTCACCTCGCCGTCCTGGACGACGTAGTCGACGTCGCGGTGGTACAGCGACTGCGCCTTCATCGCCTGGTTCAAGTGATTCACGAGCTGCACGTTGCGCGGGTCGTAGAGGTTCTCGAGGCCGAGCGCGCGCTCGATCTTCTCGATCGCGCTCTGCTCGGGCGACACGGTCTTGAACTTCTCGTCGAAGACGTAGTCGACGTCCGGAACGAAGCCCTTCTGCACTTCCTTCGACGGCATCGTGCTCATCGTCCTGACGACGCGCGCGAAGTCGTAATAGACCTTCGCGGCGGTCTCGGGCTCGCCGGAGATGATCAGCGGCGTCCGCGCCTCGTCGATGAGGATCGAGTCGACCTCGTCGACGATCGCGTAGGAGTGGCCGCGTTGCACGACGCCCTCGAGCGAGACGGCCATGTTGTCGCGCAGGTAGTCGAAGCCGAACTCGGAGTTCGTTCCATACGTGATGTCCGCGGCGTAGGCGACCTTGCGCTCGGCGAACGGCATCATGTTCTCGATGAAGGAGACCGTGGCGCCGACGCGCTCGTAGACGGAGCGCGTCCACTCGGCGTCGCGCTTCGCGAGGTAGTCGTTGACGGTGACGAGGTGCACGCCGGTGCCGGGCACCGAGTTGAGGAAGAGCGGCTGCGTGGCGACGAACGTCTTCCCCTCGCCGGTCTTCATCTCGGCGATGTCGCCCTCGTGGAGGACGATGCCGCCCATCACCTGCACCTTGAAGAGCTCGATCTGCCGGTCGCGCCGGAAGGCCTCGCGGATCGCCGCGTACGCCTCGAAGAGCAGCTCCTCGAGCGCCTCTCCGTTCTCGAGCCGCTGCCTGAGCTCGGCGGACTTGCCCCGGAGCTCGTCGTCGGAGAGCTTCTCGAAGTCGGGCTGGAGCGAGAGCACGTACTCCGCCTGCTCGGCGATGCGCTTGAGCCGCCGGCCCTCGCCGACACGGAGAACCTTCTCGAAAGAGCCGAGTCCGGAAGCCATGCCCGTCCTAGAGTAGCGAGGCCTCGATCTCCCAGCGATCGCCGGCCAGGCGGCGCGCCCGCACGACGTAGTCGCCGTCCCGCTCCAGCGCAGGGATCGAGCCGAAGCGGCGCTGCCCGTCGATGACGAGCGTACGCTCGCCGTCGTGGTGCGCCTGCTCGAGCTCGCGCCCTTCGACGCCCGGGAGGGACACGACCTCGATCCGCCGCGCGGCGACCGCCCAGAACCCGTCATTTCGCTTGACGGCCTCTGCCCGGTAGGGCGGGGCGAGCGAGACCGCCTGCGCGAACGTCTCGATTCCGCGCGGGCCGTACTCGACGACGATCTCGTCGTCGAGGACGACGAACTCGGCGCGCTCTCCCTCGAGCTCGGCGGCGAGCGTCTGGATGTCGTCCCACTGCCGCGGCCGGTGCACGCCGTGGATGCCCGCCTTGTCCCACGGCTGGCGCGTGTCCTCACCGCCCTCGAAGAGGCCCGCCTCGCGCAGGAGCCTCTCGTTGAGCGACCTACGCCTGAAGATCACGCCCGCTTCGGTCCACCCGGCGACGCGGTTCGTGGCGCCGCTTGTCCTGGTACTCCTTCACCTCGCGCAGCAGCTTGTCGGTGAGGCCGTCGATCGACGCGCGCATGTCGCTCGTCGCGGAGCGCGCGCGGAGTGGGTGCCCCTTCGTGAAGACGGTCGCCTCGGCGACCTGGTTCTCGCGGATCGACGGGTTCTTCTCCGTGCTGAGCTCGAGCTCGACCTGCACCAGGTCGGAGAGTTGCTTGTCGAGCTTGCGCAGCTTCTGCTCCGCGTAGCTGCGAATCGAGTCGCTGATCTCGACGTTCTTGCCCTTCACCTGCAGTCGCATGTCCCCTCCTCGCTGGGCCTCCGTGGACCCTAACGGAGGCGCAACGCTCGGGCGAACGTGACGACGGTGACGGTGCCGGCGCCGCCTTTCCGGAGCGCCGACGCCGCCGCGGATGCCGTCGCGCCGGACGTGTAGACGTCGTCGACGAGGCAGGCCGACGCGGGCGCCGTCCCGGCCGCGAACGCGCCGCGAACGTTGCGGCGCCGCTCGGCGAGGTTCGCTCCCGCCTGGCGCTTTGCGGAGCCGGTTCGCGAGAGCAGCGCGAGAACGGGCAGGTTCCAGCGTCGGCCGAGCTCCCGCGCGAGGCGCTCGGCCGGGTGATGCCCGCGCTGGAGCAGGCGGTTGCGGTCGGGCGGGACGAACGTCAGGGCGTCCGCCTCGGGCCGCTCGAGCGACGCGACGACGACGTCGGCAGCCGTCGCGGCGAGTCGCCGGAGCCCGTGCTCCTTCCAGCCCGTGACGATCGCGCGGACGCTGTCGTCGTAGGCGACCGCCGCTCGCGCCGTCGCGAACGCGAGCCGCCGGCCCGAGCACTCCGAGCAGCGGCGCACGGGCCACGCGGCCGGCCTGCCGCAGCGGTCGCAGAGCGGCGGCCGGATGCGAGGCAACGACTCGAGACACGAATCGCATACGACAGCGCCGCTGCGACCGCACGCGAGGCAGCGCGCGGGAAGCAGCAGCTCGAGCACGAGCCGACGGTAGGCCCGCGAACGTGACCCGGATGTGACGCCTGTCTAAGAGTTCTTAGAAGCTGGAGACGAGATGAAGCGCGAGCGAGACGGACATCGCGATCATCGCGACGGCGAGAACGCGCAGCACCATCCGCGGATGATGGAACGTCGATCGCGCGACTGGAATAGGCCGAAAGACCTATTCGACGGAGTACTGGTCCCGCTCGGAAAGGCCTCCGCGCCGCCGGTAGCGGTTGTCGGCCTCGAGCAGCTGCGCCCGGTCGCCGATGTCGAGCCACTCGCCGCCGAAGCGGTAGCCGTACACCGGCGCGCGCGTGTGGAGCCAGGCGATGAAATGGCCCGGCTGATCCGGCGAGTGGCCCTCCGCGATGTATGCGCGGAGCAGCGCGAGATGGGCGCGGTGGTAGACGTAGGTCGCGATCGCGGTGAGATTCGACTCGGGCTTCTCGGGCTTCTCCACGAAGCTCACGACGCGGTCGTCGGGGTCGAGCTCGACGACGCTGTACTGGCTGACGAGCTCGGGGTTCGGCTGGTCGTAGACGGCGATCGCGCTTCCGTCCTTCGTCTTCCACCAGTCGACATACTCGGCGAGGCTGAAGTCGAAGAGGTTGTCGCCCGCGACCACGAGGACGTCCTCTCCCTCCCACTCCTGGCGGTCGGCGACGAACACGATGTCGCCGATCGCGCCGAGCCGGTCCTCGTTCGATTGCGTCTCGTCGTCGTGAACGAGGACCTCACCACCTCGCGCCCAGGCGCGAAAGTCCGCGGCGAAGCGGCCGTTCGTGACGAGATGGATCTCGTCGACGTCGGCGACCTCGGAGATCTTGTCGAGCGTCCAGTCGACCATCGGCCGCCCGCCGACGGGGAGCAGCGGCTTCGCGCGATTCTCCGTCAGCGGGCGTAGCCGGGTCGCGTACCCGGCCGCGAGGATGAGAGCCTTCAGCGGCTCAGGTCCCTTCGTCCCAGGAGGCGAGGTACTTCGCCTGCTCGTCGGTCAGCTTGTCGATCTCGACGCCCATCGTCTCGAGCTTCAGGCGCGCGATCTCCTTGTCGATCTCCTCGGGGACGACGTAGACCTTCCGCTCGAGGCTGCCGGCGTTCTGGACGGCGTACTCGGCCGCGAGCGCCTGGTTCGCGAACGACATGTCCATCACGAGCGCGGGATGTCCCTCGGCGGCCGCGAGGTTCACGAGCCGGCCGTCCGCGACGAGGTAGAGGCGGCGGCCGTCGGCGAGCGTGAACTCCTCGACGAACTCTCGCGCCTTCCGCGTCTCCGACGCAAGGGACTTCAGCGCCGGGATGTCGATCTCGACGTTGAAGTGACCCGTGTTCGCGAGGATCGCGCCGTCCTTCATCGACTCGAGGTGCTCGCGCGAGATGACGTGCTTGTCGCCGGTCGCCGTGCAGAAGATGTCCCCGACCTTCGCGGCCGCCGGCATCGACAGCACCTCGAAGCCGTCCATCACGGCCTCGAGGGCGCGCAGCGGATCGACCTCGGTGACGATCACGTGCGAGCCCATCCCGCGGGCGCGCGAGGCGACGCCGCGACCGACCCAGCCGTAGCCGGAGACGACGAAGCGCTTCCCCGCGAGGAGGACGTTCGTCGCGCGGATGATGCCGTCGATCGTCGACTGGCCGGTGCCGTAGCGGTTGTCGAACAGGTGCTTCGTGTTCGCCTCGTTCACCGCGATGATCGGAAAGCCGAGCGCGCCGTCGGCCTCGAGCGCCTTGAGCCGGATCACGCCGGTCGTGGTCTCCTCCGTGCCGGCGATGATGTCGCCGAGCTGCTCGCGGCGGTGCGAGTGCAGCACGCCGATGACGTCTGCGCCGTCGTCCATCGTCAGGTGCGGCTTGTGGTCGACGGCCGCCTCGATGTGCGAGTAGTACGTGTCGTTGTCCTCGCCCTTGATCGCGAAGACGCTGATGTCGAACTCGTCGACGAGCGCCGCCGCGACGTCGTCCTGCGTCGAGAGCGGGTTCGATGCGCAGAGGACGACGTCCGCGCCGCCGGCCTTCAGCGTCCGCGCGAGGTTCGCCGTCTCCGTCGTCACGTGCAGGCAGGCCGAGACGCGGTAGCCGCTCAGCGGCTGCTCCGTCTCGAAGCGCTGCCTGATCGCTGCCAGCACGGGCATCTGCCGGTCCGCCCATTCGATCCTGCGCACGCCCTCTTCTGCGAGCGCGAGGTCTTTCACGTCGTACCGCTTCGTCGTTGCCATCGGTTCCTCTCTGTTAGGCGGCCAGCAGCCGCTCGTGCTTTCGCTGTTCCCATTCGAGGGCGTCCGTGTTGCCTGCGAACCAGGTGTCCACCGCAGCCTTGAGATCCGGCTCGCGCCGAAGCCGTGCGGCGAACGCGAGATCCGAGATCTCGACATGGAAGCGTCGCCGTAGCTCGGCCAGCGAGCGCAGCTGATTCAGCTCGCGCAGCCCGTAGAGTCGGTAGCCCGACGCGCTCCTCCGCGGGACGACGAGGCCCGTCCGCTCGAGATAACGCAGCATCCGGGCCGACCAGCCGGTCCGGAGAGCCGCTTCGCCGACGGTCGTCGCGTCCACGCGCGAGACCTTAACACAGGTGTGTCAAGGATTGCGGCAGCGGATCCTCGCGGTGTGCGTGGTGATCGCGAAGGCGCCCTCCTTCGCGATGCCCTCGGCGACGCGCGCGCGAACCGCCTCGAGACGCTCGGCCGGCTCGCCGCCGCGCGACCGGACGAAGGCGACGACGGGCTCGACCTCCGTCACCCGCAGCGAGCTGTCGTAGCGCTCGACCTTCACGTCCTCGAAGAACGGCGCCAGCTCGGCCGGAGCCGTCTCGACCGTGTAGCGCCCTCGCGACTGGGCGAACTGGCTGCCGGGTTGCGGCGGCGCGAGCTCGCGCAGCTCCCGCAGGTGGTCGCAGCCCACGGTCGTCGAGAGGAAGGCGCCGCCGGGCCGCAGGACACGGCGAATCTCCGCGAACGCCTGCCCGCGATCCTCGACGTGGAACAGCATGTGGTTCGCGATCACCGCGTCGAACGAATCGTCCTCGAACGGCAGCTCTTCGACGCGGGCGGCGGCGTACCCGGCGCGGTCGCCGAGCGCCCGACGCGCTTCGGCGATCATCCCCTCCGAGAGATCGGTCAGCGTGAGGCGCCAGCCGTCGGGGATCCGGTCGAGGTTCTCGCGCCAGATCATCCCGTCGCCGCAGCCGACCTCGAGCACGTCGGCCTCGGCGCCGAAGTCGTAGCCGTCGAACACCCAGCGCGGGTACGGATGCGGATTCGTCGAGAAGCGCTCGTGGAGGTAGATGCGAGCGCGAAGGTTGTCCGCACTTGCGTACTGCGCCTCGACCGTCGTCAAGTCCCGGCGCGCCCGTAGCGGTCTTCGAGCCGCACGACGTCGTCGAGCTCGGCCGTCGACACCTCGATGATCGTCGTGTCGTCGAGCGCCGTCACGCGGTGGACGGTCCCGGGCTTGAAGCGGAAGTGGGCCGGCGCCGCGACGACCTCCTCGTTCAGCACCGCGTCGCCCGCATGACCGAGCTCGATCCTCGCGCGCCCGGACTGGACGTACCACGCTTCGTCCTTCACGCGATGGAACTGCAGGCTCAGAGACTCGCCCGCGCGGACGAAGAGCACCTTGCCGACGTAGTGACCCGTCTCGGCCCAGATCAGCTCCCAGCCCCACGGCTTGTCGACGCGGCGCGCGTCGACGGCCCAGGCGTCGAGGCCGAGCAGGTTCGGCGAGTCCGCGCTCATACCGCTGCCGCCGCGAGCTCCGGGTGCGCGCGCACGAACGCCTCGGCTTCGCGCAGCTGCTTCGGCGTGTTGACGGTGAGCCAGAAGCTCGTGTTGCGGTACGCGGCGATCCGCCCTTCCGCGGCGAGCTCGGGAAACGTCGTGTCCTCGTGGTCGCCGCGCTCGGGCAGGCGTTCGATGCATTCGTCGTCGAGGACGTAGACGCCGGAGCTCACCCACTCCGGCAGCAGGGGAGCCTCGCGGAAGCCCGTGACCGTGTCGCTGACGTCGACGTCGACGACGCCGAACGGCGAGCGCACCTGCGAGACGACGATCGTCGCGGCCGGGCGGCGCGCGCGATGCCGTTCGAGCAGGTCGCCGAGGTCGACGCCGAGCAGCTCGTCGCCGTTCAGCGCGAAGAGCGGCCCGGCCTCCTGCCGCTGCGCTGCAGCCAGCCGCAGCCCGCCGCCGCGCCCGAGCGGCTCGGGCTCGCCGATCGCGACGATCTCCGGGCCGAGCCCGGAAAGCTCGTCCTCGAACTGCCCCTCGCAGCCTGCGCTGCACGCGACGATCACGCGCGAGACGCCCGCATCCGCGAGGCGCGCGACCTGGTACGCGGCGAGCGGCCTCCCCGCCACGTTCACGAGCGGCTTCGGACGACCCTGCGCCGCGTCGCCGAGGCGCTCGGCCTTGCCGCCCCCCAGGATGAGCGCCTCCATTAGGTCGTCGGGTTGGGCTCGCGCTCGGGCGTCTCCGGGAGCACGTCCAGAGGCGAGACGGCGCGGCCGATCCCCTCGTACGCGAACCCGGCCCGGCGCACGCGTGCGGGATCGAGCAGGTTGCGCCCGTCGATGATCAGCGGATGGCGCATCGCCGCGCGAATCTCCTCGCGCGCGATATCCGCCAGCTCGGGCCACTCCGTCACGATCACCGCAGCGTCGGCGCCCGTGACCGCGTCGAGCGGCGTGTCGTACAGCTTGGCGCCGGGAAGCTCGGGGCGGGCGATCGGGTCCCAGCCGCGCACCTCTGCACCCTCCGCGAGCAAACGCGACGACAGCACGAGCGACGGCGCCTCGCGCATGTCGTCCGTGTTCGGCTTGAAGGCGAGGCCGAGCAGCGCAACGCGCTTGCCGCGCAGCTTGCCAAGGTGCTTCTGCAGCTTTTGCACGACGCGGCGCTTCTGCAGCTCGTTCACCTCGATCACGGCCGAGAGCAGCTGGAAGTGGTAGCCCGAGTTCGCGGCGAGCTGCTTCAGCGCCAGCGAGTCCTTCGGGAAGCAGGAGCCGCCCCAGCCGATGCCGGCACGGAGGAAGTGCGGCCCGAGCCGGTGGTCGAGGCCGACGCCTTCCGCGACGCGCTGGACGTCCGCGCCGACGAGCTCGCACACGTTCGCGATCTCGTTGACGAACGAGACGCGCGTCATGAGGAACGCGTTCGCCGCGAGCTTGATCATCTCGGCGGAGTTGACGTCGGCACGCACGACGGGCGCGTCGATGCCCGCGTGCAGCGCCTCGACTGCGTCGCCGTCCGCCTCGTCGAACGCGCCGACGACGATGCGATCGGGCTCCATGAAGTCGCGCACCGCGGTGCCCTCGGCCGTGAACTCGGGATTCGAGACGTAGCCGACATTCGCGAGGCCGCGCCCGTCGAGCGCCGCGCGCACCTTCTCCCCCGTGCCGACCGGCACCGTCGACTTCATGACGATCGTCGCGCGCGTGTCGTACGGCAATTCGTCGACGACGGTCCAAACGCGCGAGAGGTCGGCGTCGCCGGAGTAGAGCGGCGGCGTGTCGACGCAGACGTAGACGAAGTCGGCGCCCTCGAGGGCCTCTCCGACGTCGAGCGTGTACCGCAGGCGATCGGTGTTGCGCGCGAGCAGCTCCTCGAGGCCGGGCTCGAAGATCGGCACCTCGCCGCGGCGAAGCGCGTCGATCTTGTCCGGCACGATGTCGCGGACGGCGACCTCGTGCCCGAGCTCGGCGAAACACGCACCCGTGACGAGGCCGACGTAGCCGGCGCCGAAGACAGCGATCCGCGACACGGATGCCAACCCTAGCGCCTCGAAAGAGGCCGGAGCCCCTTCGCGATCTCGATCATCGTCTCGTTCGAGAGCGTGTCGGTGAGCGTGTTCACGACCCAGTAGCCCGCCTTCGGCGTCTTGAGGACGACCATGTGCAGGTGCGGCCCGTCGTAGTAGAAGTCGAACTCGCGCCCCTTGATCTTGTGCTTGAAGTTCGGCTGCTGGAGCGCGGGCGCGCCGTCCCACGACGTCTCCTCGATGCCCCAGTAGCCGGCGAGCTCGTGGCTGTCCAGGAACGTGAGCCGCACCGCCCGCTCGCCCTTCTTCGGCGGGTAGACGCGGATCGGCACCTCGCGGTCGGCGTACGAGTACTTGTGGAGCGTGTACGGCACCATCAGTGGGAAGTCGACCTTCCTGCGCACGCTCCGCAGCAGCGACCGCGTCTGCTCGGGGTCGGAGCGCACCTCCGGCGGTTGCTTCTTCGGCGTCTTGTCGGTGGGTGCGGGCGCGAGCGTCTCGTGGAACGTCGAGCCGACGACGACCGTGACCATCGCGTGCTGGGCCTTGTGGCGCATGCTCGCCGGCAGGCGCTGGACGTCCGCGTCGCCGAACAGGTTTGCAACCTTGCGTGCCGCGACCTGTGACGCGGCCTGCCGCTTGTCGAAGTAGACGATCGTGTGGAAGTACTTGAAGTTCGGCGCGTTGCGGTCGGCCGAGCTCGCCGGATAGACGATCTGGTAGCCGCGCCGTCCGAGCTCGTACGCGGCCGTCGTTGCAGAGCCGGTGATGCCGTTCCCGTTCAGCACGCTGATCGAGATGTGGCTCGGCGGGACCGACTTCACGCCGGCCGCCTTCCTCCCGAAGGCGACGGCCGCCGCGTTGCGCGGCGCCTCGACGTCAGGCGTCTGGAAATCCTGCACCGCCGACTGGATCGCCGCTGTCGACGTGGACAGCTCGTTCGTCCCCAGCAGCGCCGCCGGATCGATCTTCGCCTGGAAGAAGTGTCCCGACGGCAGGCCGTACGCGAAGAGCGCGTACCGGCGGATCGTGTTCTCGAGCGAGCCGCTGCCTGCCTGCCCGATCTCGACGTTGTGCGTGATCGCGCCGACGACCTTGAGCGCCTTGAAGACGGAGAAGTTGCTCGAGACCTGTTCCTTCAGCGCCTTCACGAACTGCTGCTGGCGCGCAAGGCGGTAGAGGTCGGAGTCGGTGTGCCGGTACCGCACATACGAGAGCGCGTCTCGCCCCTTCAGCAACTGGTAGCCGGGCCGGAGATCGATGTTCGAGAAGTTCGTCGACTCGGTGCCGACGTTCTTGTTGTAGTAGCGCCGGTCGACGTCCACCCACACACCGCCGACGCGGTCGACGATCTGGATGAAGCCGTTGAAGTTGACGGTGATGAGGTAGTTGATCGGCAGGCCCGTCAGATGCTTCATCGTGTCGAGCGTGCCCTTGGCGCCACAGAGCGTGTAGGCGTTGTTGATCCGGTCGGGCAGGTACTGGTGCTGGCCGCACCAGAGGGGTACGACGAGGTCGCGCGGGATCGACAGCATCGAGATCGAGTCGACCCCGGGGCGCGGATCCGCGCGCAGGAGCATCAGCGTGTCGGAGCGACCGCGGTCGACGTCGCCGTGGCGGTGGTCGTAGCCGACGACGAGCGCGATCGCCGGCTGGTTCGGCTTCGGCAGGTCGAGGCGCTTCTGCGCGAGCTTCACGTCCTTCGAGTGCGCCGAGACCTGGACGACGCTCTCGTGGTAGTAGAGGTACGCGCCGCCGGTGCCGCCGAGCGCGAGCAGGAGGAGGAGCGCGATCAGGCCGAGGACGAAGCGCCCGGCGAGCGCCCAGCGCGAGCGGCGCTTCGGCGGCTGCACGTAGCGCCTGATCGGCGAGAGGATCGCGGGCGGCAGGACCGCGTGGCCGTTTCCGTTGGCCGCGCCCGTGGAGCGGCCGATTCCTCTCTTGATCGTCGTTCTCATCTCGAAAAAGGAGCGAACGCCTCGCGGGCGCCCGCTCTACGCGGACAGGATATCCGGGCTTCCGGCAGCGACCGGCGGGTTGTACGCGAGGTTGGGCGTGAGCCACCGTTCGGCCTCCGCGACCTCGATTCCTTTTCTCGCCGCGTAATCGGAGACCTGGTCGCGGGCGACCCGGCCGATCGAGAAGTAGCGGGCGTCCGGGTGGTGGAGGTAGAGCCCGCTGACGCTCGCCGCAGGGAGTGTGGCGAAGGTCTCCGTCAGCTCCATCCCGACAGCCTCGGCGCCGAGCAGCTCGAAGAGGCGCCCCTTCTCGGAGTGATCGGGGCAGGCGGGATAGCCGAACGCGGGCCTGATGCCGCGGAAGCGCTCGCCGATCAGGTCTTCGCTGCTGCGGCGCTCGTGCTCGTAGCCCCACTCGAAGCGCGCACGCTCGTGGAGCTGCTCGGCGAACGCCTCCGCGAGGCGGTCCGCGAGCGCCTTCGCCATGATCGCGCGGTAGTCGTCGTGCTCGGCCTCGAAGCGCGCCGCGAGCTCGTCCGCGCCGTGGATCGAGACGGCGAAGGCGCCGATGTGGTCCGGAAAAGAGCCGGCGAGGTTCTGATCGACGGGACAGACATAGTCCGCGAGGCTGCGGTTCGGCCGCGAGTCGCCGTAGTCCGACTGCTGGCGGAGCGCCGGGAAGCGCGTCCCGTCGGCGAGCACGATGTCGTCACCGTCCGCGTGCGCTGGCCAGAAGCCGTACACGCCGCGCGCGGCGAAGGCGTCGTCGCGGACGATCTCGCGCAGCAGCTCGAGCGCGTCGTCGTAGAGCTCGCGAGCGGCCGGGTTGTCGAGGATCGCCGGAAACTTGCCCTTCAGCTCCCACGCGTAGAAGAAGAACTGCCAGTCGACGTAGTCGAGGAGCTCGTCGATGCGGGGCTCGACGATGCGCGTGCCGGTGAACGACGGCACGGGCAGGTCGTCGAACGCCACACGGTGACGGTTCGCGCGCGCCGCCTCGATCGACAGCAGCGGCTTGCGCACGCGGTCCGCGTGCTGCTCGCGCAGGCGCTCCTGGAGCTCGCGGTTCTCGACGTCCAGTGTCTCCCGGCGAGCACCGTCGAGCAGGCGCGAGACCACACCGACGACACGCGACGCGTCGAGCACGTGCACCGTCGGCTGCGAGTACGCGGGCGCGATCTTCACCGCGGTGTGCTGCTTCGACGTCGTCGCGCCGCCGATCAGCAGCGGCAGGTCGAGGCCCCGGCGCTCCATCTCGCGCGCGACGTTCACCATCTCGTCGAGCGACGGCGTGATCAGCCCCGAGAGCCCGACGACATGGGCGCCCACCTCGGCGGCGGTGTCGAGGATCCGGTCGGCCGGCACCATCACGCCGAGGTCGAGCACCTCGTAGTTGTTGCAGCCGAGCACCACGCCGACGATGTTCTTGCCGATGTCGTGGACGTCGCCCTTGACCGTCGCGAGCACGACCTTGCCCTGCGCGCGCTCGACGTAGCCCGCCTGTTGCTTCTCCTCCTCCATGTACGGCTCGAGGTACGCGACGGCGCGCTTCATCGCGCGCGCGCTCTTCACGACCTGGGGTAGGAACATGCGGCCGCTGCCGAAGAGGTCGCCGACGACCTGCATGCCGCTCATGAGCGGGCCCTCGATCACGTCGAGCGGTCGCGCGTGCTGTTGCCGCGCCTCCTCGGTGTCCTGCTCGATGAAGTCGACGATGCCGTGCACGAGCGCGTACGAGAGGCGCTCGTCGACGCCGGCCTCGCGCCAGGAGAGGTCTCGCTCGCGCTTCGTCCCCTCGCCCTTGACGCGCTCCGCGTACTCGACGAGCCGCTCCGTCGCGTCGTCGCGTCGGTTGAAGATGACGTCCTCGACGCGCTCGCGCAGCTCGGGCTCGATGTCCTCGTACACGACGAGCTGGCCGGCGTTGACGATGCCCATGTCGAGGCCGGCGCGGATCGCATAGAAGAGGAACGCGGAGTGCATCGCCTCGCGCACGCGGTCGTTGCCGCGGAACGAGAAGCTGAGGTTCGAGATGCCGCCGCTGGTGCTCGAGCCGGGACAGCGCTCCTTGATGAGCGGCAGCGCCTCGATGAACGCCTTCGCGTACTCGTTGTGCTCCTCGATCCCCGTCGCGACCGCAAGCACGTTCGAGTCGAAGATGATGTCCTCGGGCGCGAAGCCGATGCCCGTCAGCAGGTCGTACGCGCGGCCGCAGATCGCGACCTTGCGCTCGACCGTGTCCGCCTGGCCCTGCTCGTCGAACGCCATCACGACGACGCCCGCGCCGTAGCGGTGAACCGTCCGCGCCTGCTCGAGGAACGCCTCCTCTCCCTCCTTCAGCGAGATCGAGTTGACGACGCCCTTGCCCTGGAGGAGCTTCAGACCGGCATCGAGCACCGACCAGCGCGAGCTGTCCACCATGATCGGGATGCGCGCGACGTCCGGCTCGGTCGCGACGTAGTTGAGGAACGTCGTCATCGCCTGCTCGCTCTCGAGCAGGTCCGCATCCATGTTCACGTCGAGCAGGTTGGCGCCGCCGCGCACCTGCTCGAGCGCGACCTCGACGGCGCCGGCGAAGTCGTCGGCCTCGATCAGCCGCCGGAAGCGCGCCGAGCCGGTGACGTTCGTCCGCTCGCCGATCATCACGAAGCCCGTGTCGGGGCCGATCTCGAACGGCTCGAGGCCGCTGAAGCGTGGCGTCCGCCGTCTCTCGGGGACGTGCCTGGGGGACTGTCCCCGGGTCAGGGCCACAATCGCCTCGACGTGATCGGGCGTCGTGCCGCAACAGCCGCCGACGAGGTTCACGAGCCCGTCGCGCGCGAACTCTCCGAGGTAGCGGCTCGTGTCCGCCGGGAGCTCGTCGTGCGAGCCGAACTCGTTCGGGAGCCCGGCGTTCGGGTGGCAGGCGACGTAGGTCGGCGCGACGCGCGCGAGATCCTCGACGAAGGGGCGCATCTCCTTCGCGCCGAGCGAGCAGTTGACGCCGACGATGAACGGCTCCGCATGCTCGACCGACGTCCAGAAGGCCTCGACCGTCTGCCCCGAGAGATTCCTCCCGCTCATGTCGACCGCGGTGAACGAGAGCCAGAGCGGCAGCTGCGGCGCGGCTTCCTGCGCGGCGACGATTGCGGCCTTCGCGTTCAGCGTGTCGAAGATCGTCTCGATCAGCAGCAGGTCGACGCCGCCCTCGGCGAGCGCCGCGATCTGCTCGGCGTACGTTTCGCGCACCTGGTCGAACGTCACCGCGCGGTAGGCGGGGTCGTCGACCTTCGGCGAGAGCGACAGCGTCACGTTGAGCGGGCCGACGGAGCCCGCGACGAAGCCGCCGTACTCGTCGGCGACGCTGCGCGCGATGCGCGCGCCCTCGAGCGACATCTCGGCCGCGAAGTCCTGCAGCTCGTAGTCGGACTGGCCGATCCGCGTCGCGGTGAACGTGTTGGTCGTCGCGATGTCGGCGCCGGCCTCGAAGTAGCGCCGGTGAATGTCCCGCACGATCTCCGGCCGCGTGAGGTTGAGCAGATCCGGGTCGCCGGCGACGTCGTTCGGATGTTTTCGGAAGCGCTCGCCGCGGTACGCGTCCTCACCGCGGACGTCGCGCTGGATGAGCACGCCCCACGAGCCGTCCAAAACGACGATCCGCTCCCGGAGAAGGCTTTCTAGTCTGTCGCGCGTGTCGCTCAACGTCCTCTCATTATCGATACGGCCGCAACTCGTCGGCGTGACGCTGTCGATCGCGCTGCTCGCGGGTTGCGGCGGGTCGAAGCAGTCCGAGCCCGCTCCACCGCCGGCGACGACCACCGTAGCCGCGAAGGCGCGGACGCCGGAGGTCCGCGCGCTGATCCGCGACTACAGGAAGCTCGGTGTCGACGTCGGCGCGATGCGGGCCGCGGCGGTGAAGGTGCACGGGCAGACGCTCAAGGGCACGCCGGCGCTGCGGCACACGACGGGCACGTTCATCGAGGACCTCGAGAAGTCACACCTGACGCTGAAGGCGAAGAACCGGATGATCGACCATGCCGCGGGCGCCGTGGCGACGAGCTGCGACCAGTGCTTCCAGCAGCTCGAGGCCGTCCGCCCGATCCCGCAGATCGCGCACCCGCACTGACGTGCGGCTAGGTCGTACCGGCAGTGGTGAGCTGGTTCTCGGCGTGCCGGATGCGCTGCTCGATCTGCCAGCGGTCGGCCTCCGACTCGCCGCGCTCGATCCGCTCGAGCTCGGCCTGCGCCGCCTCGAGCTGGGCCTGAGCACGGTCGCGGTCGATCTCGTTCGCAAGCACCGCGTCGTCGACGAGTGCGATCGCGCGATCCTGCTCCACCTTGAAGAAGCCCGGGCCGGTCGCAAACTCCCGCACACGCTCGTCGCCCTCGCCGAGATGCACGCGCGTCGAGCCGGCCTTGAGCGTAGCGATCAGCGGCGCGTGCCGGGCGAGCACGCCGATCTCGCCGTCGGCGCCGGGGACGATCAGCATCACTGCCTCGCCTTCGAACGCGGCGCCGTCCGGCGTCACGAGCGAGACCGAGAACGTCTTGTCGGGCACTACGCGGTGACGGGTTCGGGCTCGGCGCTGTCGGGCTCGGGCTCCGGCTGGGCCTCGCGCTCGGCCTCCGGCTCCTCGCCCGCGAGCCTGCGGCCCTTCTCCACGGCCTTGTCGATCGTGCCGACCATGTAGAACGCCTGCTCGGGCAGATCGTCGTGCTTGCCGTCGAGGATCTCCCGGAAGCCGCCGATCGTGTCCTCGAGCTTCACGTACTCGCCGGGCGTGCCGGTGAACTGCTCCGCGACGAAGTTCGGCTGCGACAGGAAGCGCTGGATCTTGCGCGCACGCGCGACAGTCAGCCGGTCCTCGTCGGAGAGCTCCTCGATGCCGAGGATCGCGATGATGTCCTGCAGCTCCTTGTAGCGCTGCAGCACGCGCTGCACCTGCGTCGCGACGGCGTAGTGCTCCTCGGAGACGATGCCCGGCTGCAACGCGCGCGAGTTCGAGTCCAGAGGGTCGACCGCCGGGTAGATGCCCTGCTCGACGAGCGTCCGCGTGAGCACCGTCGTCGAGTCGAGGTGCGCGAACGTGTTCGCGGGCGCGGGATCGGTGAGGTCGTCGGCGGGCACGTAGATCGCCTGCACCGACGTGACCGAGCCGGTGCGCGTCGAGGTGATGCGCTCCTGCAGCTGACCCATCTCGGTCGCGAGCGTCGGCTGGTAGCCCACCGCGGAGGGCATGCGGCCGAGCAGCGCCGACACCTCGGAGCCCGCCTGCGTGAAACGGAAGATGTTGTCGATGAAGAGGAGGACGTCCTGGCCCTCGTCGCGGAAGTACTCCGCCATCGTCAGGCCGGAGAGGCCGACGCGAAGGCGCGCGCCCGGAGGCTCGTTCATCTGCCCGTAGACGAGCGCCACCTTGTCGAGCACGCCGGACTCCGTCATCTCGAGCAGCAGGTCGTTCCCCTCGCGCGTGCGCTCGCCGACGCCCGCGAAGACGGAGACGCCGCCGTGCTGCAGCGCGACGTTGTGGATCAGCTCCTGGATGAGCACGGTCTTGCCGACGCCTGCGCCGCCGAACAGGCCAACCTTGCCGCCGCGCACATACGGCGCGATCAGGTCGATGACCTTGATGCCGGTCTCGAAGATCTCGGTCGTCGGCGAGAGCGACTCGAAGCTCGGCGGGTCGCGATGGATCGCCCAGCGCTCGGTGCCCTCGGGCGCCGGCGGCTTGTTGTCGACGGGATCGCCGAGCACGTTCCAGACGCGCCCGAGGGTCACCTGGCCGACCGGCACCGAGATCGGCACGCCGGTATCGATGACGTCGATCCCGCGCGAGAGCCCGTCCGTGGAGTCCATGGCGACGGCGCGAACGCGGTCGTCGCCGAGATGCTGCTGCACCTCCGCGACGAGGACACGCGCCTCGTCTTCTTCGCGCGCAGGGATCTCGATCTGCAGCGCCGTGTAGATCTCCGGCAAACGGTCCGTGAAGATCGCGTCGATCACGACGCCCTTGATCTCGATCACCTTGCCGACGTTTCTCGTGCTTCCGTTATCAGCCATGGGACTCCTGGAGAGGGTTGACCGGGTCGCGCCGGAACGGTGCGCGCAGGCGCCTGCCTAGCGCGGCGAGTCTAGCCGAGGGGCCCCGCGCGTCGTCACGGTTCCCCTCGCGGAGGCGGTGGTACTCGAGCGCGCCGGCCACACGGGCGGCATGGTCGAGGCTTCAGCAGTGCGAGGTGATCGGCGAAGCGAGAACCGTCATGGCGACAGCGTAGTCGCCGCGGGACGCCGATTCGTTACGCGACGCTAGGTGTCGATGCGCAGGCCGCGCTGGCGATCCACGCCGTACTGCCCCTTGATCGCCGCGAGCTTCGGCGCGCGGATGAGCGCGTCGTTCTCGGAGTTGGGGCCGGACTGGATCATGTTCAACGGCAGGCGGCCCGGGACCTCGCCGCCGCGCTGCGACGAGGAGTTCCGTCCAATCTGGAGCGAGAAGCCTGCCGTGATCGCGAGTACTGCGGCGGTCGCGGCGCCCGCCTGGAGGCGCGCGCGTCGCCCATGCGAAGCTGCTCCGCAGCGGCAGGACGACGGGCCGCGTCAGCCGCTCGGGCTCCGCCGAGCGGATCGCGACGGTGAGCGCTCCGATGTCCGCGACGTACTCCGCGCACGCGGCGCAGTTCCGCGTATGCGCGTCGAGGAGCGCCCGCTCGAGCTCGGAGAGCTCGCCGTCGAGTCGGAGCGATGCCCACTCGCGGGCACGCTCGCACATCTGTGGTCTCAGCCGGAACATGTCTCTAGAGGTTACAGACGGGTCGTCACACGAAGAGTTAGCGATCGTTCGCGTTAAAACAAGCTGTAGCGCGTATCGGCCAGAACCCCGAAAACGATGAGGAGGGCGCCGAGGGCGACGAAGACGAACGAGAGGTTGATCGACTCCCTCTGCTCGGTTCCCGACGCCCAGCGGACCGGGCGGCTGCGGAAAAGGCCTGCACCCGGCTCGCCTTTGATGCGGGCCGGGCCCCGATTCCCGGCGAAGAAGCCCAGGATGAGAATGATCGAGCCGACGCCGTAGAACCCGAGCGAGATCGAGCGGCTGACGCCGGCGCCGAACAGGAGCCCGAGCGCGAGCGACACGAGCGCCGTGCCCGCCGCGACGACGATGACGAGCAACACGAAGCGCCGCGCGGCCGCCGCGAGAAGCGCCGCCCGCGACGGCTCCGTCGACACGTCGCTCAGGAGGAGGCGGCGGCCGCGGGCGGTTCGCTCATCGGCGCCGAGGTCGTCTCGCGCATCTCCTCTGCGGTGAGCGGCCAGCGCTCGAGCGGATAGTGGCACGCGGCGGCGTGGTTCCCGCCGAAGTCGTAGAGCGGCGGCGTGACGACGTCGCAGTGGCCGGCATGGAACCGCGGGCAGCGCGGATGGAACCAGCACGCCGACGGCGGGTTCAGCGGGCTCGGCACGTCGCCCTCGAGGACGATCTGCGCGCGCGAGCGACCCCGCTCCGGGTCGGGAATCGGCACCGCCGAGAGCAGCGCGCCCGTGTACGGGTGCTTCGGCTCGCGGTACAGCTGATCCCGGGGCGCGACCTCGACCTCGTGGCCGAGGTACATGACCATGACGCGGTCGGAGATGTGACGCACGACGTTGAGGTCGTGCGCGATGAAGATGTACGTCAGGCCGAACTCGGACTGCAGATCCTTCAGCAGGTTCAGGATCTGCGCCTGGACCGAGACGTCGAGTGCGGAGACCGGCTCGTCGCAGACGATCAGCTTCGGGTTCACGGCGAGCGCCCGCGCGACGCCGATGCGTTGCCGCTGCCCGCCGGAGAACTCGTGCGGGAACCGGTTGTAGTGCTCCGGGTTCAGGCCGACGACCTCGAGCAGCTCCTGGACGCGGCGCTTGTTGTCCGCCGCCGACCCGAGCTTGTGCACCTCGAGAGCCTCGGCGATGATGAAGCCGACGCGCTTGCGCGGGTTCAGCGACGCGTAGGGATCCTGGAAGATCATCATGAGCTCGCGCCGGATCGGCCGCATCTCCGCACGCGAGATCGTCGTGATGTCGCGCCCGTCGAAGACGATCCGGCCGGCCGTCGGCTCGAGCAGGCGCATGATGCAGCGCGCCATCGTCGACTTCCCGCAGCCCGACTCCCCGACGACGCCGAGCGTCTCGCCCTTCTTCACCGTGAACGTCACGCCGTCGACGGCCTTCACGGATGCGACTTCCTTCTGGAAGATGATGCCCCGGGTGACGGGGAAGTGCTTCTTCAGGTCCTCGACGACGAGGAGCTCGTCGCCGGCAGTCTGCCGCTCCGCTGCCGAAGCCTGGCCCTGAGTCTCGGTCGTCGTCACGCCGCCTGCCCCATGTGCGTGAGCTTCGCCGCCTCGCGGTCCTTCGTCTCCTCGTCGAGGTGGCAGCGCTGGAAGTGCATCGGGTCGTGCGAGACCGGCAGCAGCTCCGGCTCCTTCTCCTTGCAGATCTCCATCACGTACGGGCAGCGCGGATGGAAGCGGCAGCCGTGCGGTGGGTTCAGCAGCGACGGCGGCTGGCCCTGGATCTGGGTCAGCCGGTCGACGTTGACGTCGAGCCGCGGCAGCGAGCCGAGGAGGCCCCACGTGTACGGGTGATGAGGCCGGCGGAAGAGGTTCTCGACAGGCGCCTGCTCGGCGACGCGCGCCGCGTACATCACGACGACGTCGTCTGCGATCTCGGCGATGACGCCGAGATCGTGCGTGATCATGACGATCGCGCTCCCGAAGTCCTGCTGCAGCTTCGCCATCAGGTCGAGGATCTGCGCCTGCGTCGTCACGTCGAGCGCCGTCGTCGGCTCGTCCGCGATGAGCAGGTCGGGGTCGTTGATCAGCGCCATCGCGATCATCACGCGCTGGCGCATACCGCCCGAGAACTGGTGCGGGTAGTCGTCGATGCGTGAATCCGCGCGCGGGATGCCGACCGCCTTGAGCAACTCGAGCGCGCGTGCCCGCGCTGCGCGCTTCGAAACGTCACGGTGCAGCAGGATCGCCTCGACGAGCTGCGCGCCGATGGTCTTCACCGGGTTCAGCGACGTCATCGGGTCCTGGAAGATCATCGCGATCTCGTCGCCGCGGATGCCGCGCAGCTGGCGCGAGTTCATCTTCAGCAGGTCGTTGCCCTTCCACAGCGCCTGCCCCGACGTGATCGTGTTCGCGCGTGCGTTGAGGCCCATGATCGTCAGGCAGGTGACGCTCTTGCCGGAGCCGGATTCGCCGACGATCCCGAGCGTCTTGCCCTTCTCGACCTGGAAGCTGACGCCGTCGACGGCCTTCACGACGCCGTCGTCGGTGCGAAAATGCGTGCGGAGGTCGTTGACCTCGAGGAGGGCCATTGGCCTTTACACCACCTAGGTGAGTCGGATTCGGGGGTCGATGACGGCGTACAGGAGGTCGACGACGAGGTTGAAGACGATGATCGCGAGCGTCGCGAACACCACCACCCCCTGCACCGTCGGCAGGTCGAAGTTCGTGATCGCCACGAGAGCGGTCTGCCCCAGGCCCGGTAACGCGAAGATCGTCTCCGTGAAGATCGCGCCGCCGAGCGCGACGCCGATGTCCATCCCAAGCATCGTCACCACCGGCAGCAGCGCGTTGCGCAGGATGTGCGAGCGAATCACGACGTGCTCCGGCGCACCCTTCGCGCGCGCCGTGCGCACGTAGTCCTCGCCCGAGGCCTCCATCACGTTCGCGCGGATCATCCGCACGTACAAGGCGGCGAACAGGACCGAGAACGTGATCCAGGGCAGGATCATGTGCCACGCCCACTGCACCGGACCACCGCAGCCGGTCGACGGGTTGAAGAAGTCGCAATAGCCCGTGATCGGCGTCCAGCCCAACTTGAAGCCGACGACGTAGGACAGGATCAGGCCGATCCACACCGGGTGCGCCGAGATCCCGATCAGCACGAACACCATCGAGGTTCGGTCGAGCAGCGACCGCGGCTTCAGCGCGGAGAGGATCCCGATCGGCAACGCGATCAGCATCCAGAGCACCGCGCCGCCGAGCACGAGCGACGCCGTCACCGGCGCCGCGTTCAGCACGGTCGTGTTCACGCTCTGGCGGTTGAAGTACGACTTGCCCAGGTCCTGGTGGATGACGAGCCTGCTGAGGAACTTCCCGTACTGCTCGTAGACCGGTTTGTCGAGCCCCAGGCTCTGGGTCGCGTTCCGGATGCACTCCGGGCTGGCGCGCTGCCCGCAGGCGAGCTGCGCCGGGTCTGCCGGGATGATGAAGAAGATGACGTACGCGACGACGGTGATCGTCAAGAAGAGGACGATCGCCCACAGGATCCGGCGCACGAGGTACTGGAACATCGGGCTAGAGGTCTCTCATCGGTTCGTCCGGGGCAGGAACTCTATCGCCGCTGAACACTAGTTGCGGGACGGAGCGCCCGAAGGCGCTCCGTCCCGAGAAGTGCGTCTCGCGACCGCTAGCTGACGCAGGCGGCGTTGAGGATGGAGCCGTACGTCTGCGAGTACACGTAGCAACCCACACGCTTGGACATGAGGATGCGCGCGTTCGTGTTGATGTACGGAGCAAGCGGCGCCGGGCCGGCCATGAGGTCATGGTCGAGCTTGGCGTACGCCTTGTACCGAGCCGCACCGGCGAGCTTCGCCGCGGCCTGCATCTTCTTGTTCCACGCCGGCTGGTTGAAGTACGACAGGTTCACGTTGTTGTCCGGCTTGATGCCACTACCGTCAAGCAGGATGTTGATGAAGTCGTACGGGTCGGGGTAGTCCTGGCCCCAACCGTTCAGCAGCAGGTCGTAGTCGTTCGTGGAGCGGTTCCCGCCCTTGGTCGTCTCGACGACGCGGTCAAGGGAGGTGATCTCGCAGTTCAGGCCGATCTGCTTGAGGTCGTACTGGACGACCTGCGCGACAGTCGGACCGAACGTCGTGTTGAACGTCCAGAAGCGGCAGTTCCCACCGCGGGTGTTGCCGTTCGCAAGCGCCTTGCCCTTGTTGAAGTTCGGGCTCTTGGAAGCGACCACCGGGTAGGCGGCCTTGGCGTTGTGGCCAGGGAAGCCGTACGGGAGGATCTGCGACGTCACGACGCCGGCCTTGGCGCCGTGCTGGCGGACCATCTGCGGGCGGTCGATCGCCCAGTTGACGGCCTGAGCCAGCTTCGAGTTGTTCTTGAAGAGGGCCTGGTCCTGGTTCATGTTCAGGTACCAGAACGTCGCCTGGCGGCGGAGCACGAAGCTGGGCTTCGAGCCCGTGTTCAGCTTCTTGCCAAGCGCGACGTAGAAGTCGTTGTAGAGAGACGCCGCGTCAGACGTCGGGAACACGCCGAAGTCGGTCTCGGCGTTCTTGACCCGCAGCTCCTGGGCAGCAGGCGTCGTGCCGATCGTGTACTGGATCTGATCCGGATTCGCCGGGCGGCCACCCTTGTAGAACGGGTTCCGCGACAGCGTCGCCGTCCGCTTCGTGACCCACTCGGACACGTAGTACGGGCCACAAGCCGTGCCCTTCGAAGGTGCCGAGACGCCGTCCTTGTTGATGGGCGTGTCGGTCTTGACAGCGGAGAAGAACGGCATCGTGATCCGGGCGAGGAAGTCCGGAGCGACCTTCGTCAGCGTGATCCGGAGCTTGTAGTTGCCGATCGCCTTGATGCCGCTGGCCGTCGTGGCCTTACCGTCGATGACCGCCTGTGCGCCGGCGATGTCCCCCATGAAGTCGATCGCGGGAGAGACCATCTTCGGGTTCAGGTCGCGGTTCATCGCGTACGCGAAGCTCTTCGCCGTGACGGGCGTGCCGTCGGCGAACTTGTACGTCTTCTTGAGGTTGAACGTGTAGACCTTGCCGTTGCTACGAGATCGCCGGCAGAGCCGTGGCGACCTCGGGCGAGATCTTCGTGCCGCCCGCGTTGGCCTCCTTGTCGGGGAAGTTGAGCAGCTTGCACGACGTGGCGAACTGCATCTGCCAGCCGTGCGAGAAGTAATCGAGCGCGGGATCGATGAAATCGAAGTCGGACGTGAGGTCCACCCGCAGCGTTCCGCCCTTGGCGCCGTGCTTGCCACCGGCGGACGAATTGCTCGACGCCGGAGAAGCAAACCCCGCGGCGACAAGCAGGCTAGCGCCGATCGCCAGCGTGACGACCGAGAGCCAAAGCCTCTTATTCATTGGACTCCTTTCAACTGAACAGGCGGGCCCGGCTCCTTGCCGGCCCCGTGAGAGCATCCTCGAGACCCTTAGACGCCTGCGCGGCCCGAGTTGTTAGTGACCCATCTGTGCTGGTTGGGCCTTTTCTAGTGCTGGGCCGAGCGCGGATCGAAGGAGTCCCGAAGCCCGTCGCCGAGGAGATTGAAGGCGAGGGTGGTGAACAGGACTGCCAGACCCGGCCAGAGCATCAGCCAGGGGACGGCCTGGTAGAAGTCGGGCGCCGCCGCCAGGAGCACGCCCCAACTGGGCGTCGGCAGCTTGACCCCCAGGCCGAGGAAGGACAGGCCCGCCTCCGCCAGGATGTACTGGGCGACGATCAGCGTCGAGACGACGACGATCGGCGCCACGAGGTGCGGCAGGACGTGCGAGCGCATGATCCGCATGTCGCTCGCACCCACCATCCGGGCGGCCTCGACGAACTCCTTCTCCCTGAGCGAGAGCACGCTGGAGCGCACGATTCTCGCCGGGTAGAACCAGCCGAACACGGTGAAGACGAGGACGAGCGTCACGACTCCCTTGCCGAAGACCCCGAACGTGATGTTGTTCAGCCGCTCGCCGATCGTCGCCGCGAGGGCGATGATGAAGAGGAGCGCCGGGAACGCCATCGTGACCTCGATGATCCGCGAGATGCAGGCATCGATCCAGCCGCGGAAGTAGCCGGCCACGACGCCCATGATGATTCCGATTGTCATGACGCCGATCGTCGATAGCACCGCGACCTCGAGCGACACACGAGCCCCGTAGAGCAGGCGCAGGAACTCGTCCCGGCCGAGCGTGCCGTCCGCCCCGAGGATGAACAGCGTCTGGTGCCCCGGATGGAGGGTGTCGTCGATGTGCGTCCACGGCCCCACCGGCAGCAGGTCGTTGTTCACGCCCGTGAAGAAGATGTCGTTCGGGCCGTGACCGAGGAAGTGGGCGGCGATGGGACCGCCGACCGCCGCGACGAGCACGAGGAAGATGATGAAGAAGCCGCTCGCCATCGCGACCCTGTCGCGGCGGAAGCGGATCCACACCTGCTCCCAGTAGCTTCTTGCGCGGACGGGCTCGGTGCCTTCACCGAGCCCCGGGCCGGACTCGACACTGATTGCCGCCGCGAGCCCTGCTTGCGACGAGACGAGATCTCTCTCAGGCATGGGTCGAAGAGTCTAGACGAGGGTGGACGCGATATGTACGAGCCATGAGTGTCATCACGAGAGCCTGATCCTTGGGTCGATTACGGCGTACAGAAGGTCGACGACGAGGTTGAAGACGATGATCGAGATCGTGGCGAACACCACAACCCCCTGCACCGTCGGCAGGTCGAAGTTGGTGATCGCGCACAATGCCGTCTGGCCGAGGCCGGGCAACGCGAAGATCGTCTCGGTGAAGATCGCGCCGCCGAGCGCGACGCCGATGTCCATTCCCAGCATCGTCACGATCGGCAGCAGCGCGTTGCGCAGGATGTGCGAGCGGATCACGACGTGCTCCGGCGCACCCTTCGCGCGCGCGGTTCGGACGTAGTCCTCGCCCGAGGCCTCCATCACGTTCGCGCGGATCATCCGCACGTACAGCGCGGCGAACAGGACCGAGAACGTGATCCAGGGCAGGATCATGTGGTACGCCCACTGCACGGGACCACCGCAGTCCGTCGAGGGGTTGAAGAAGTCGCAGTAGCCGGTGATCGGCGTCCAGCCGAGCTTGAAGCCGACGACGTAGGACAGGATCAGGCCGATCCACACCGGGTGCGCCGAGATCCCGATCAGCACGAACACCATCGACGTCCGGTCGAGCAGCGATTTCGGTCGCAGCGCGGACAGGATCCCGATCGGCAGCGCGATCGAGCATCCAGAGCACCGCGCCGCCGAGCACGAGCGACGCCGTCACCGGCGCCGCGTTCAGCACCGTCGTGTTCACGCTCTGGCGGTTGAAGTACGACTTGCCCAGGTCCTGGTGGATGACGAGCCTGCTGAGGAACTTCCCGTACTGCTCGTAGACCGGTTTGTCGAGCCCCAGGCTCTGGGTCGCGTTCCGGATGCATTCCGGGCTGGCGCGCTGCCCGCAGGCCAGCTGTGCCGGGTCTGCGGGGATGATGAAGAAGATGACGTACGCGACGACGGTGATCGTCAGGAAGAGGACGATCGCCCAGAGAATCCGGCGCACGAGGTACTGGAACACCGGGCGGACGATAGGCGGCGACCCGTCCGGAGGAATCGGGTGTTTCCCTACATTTGCGCGAGGCGCGCCCCCAGCTGTGCCCGCGAGTTGATGCCGAGCTTGCGGTAGACGCGGGACATGTTGGCCTCGACGGTCTTCGGGCTCATGTAGAGCTGCGCCGCGACCTCGCGGTTCGTCAGGCCGGATGCGGCGAGCTCGGCGACGCGCCGCTCGTTCTCCGTCAGGCCGTCCGGCGACGCGCGGCGCAGGCCGATCCGCGCGAGCTCGTCCGCCGCGCGCTCCGACCAGAGCGGCGCCGGCAACGTGTCGAAGATCGAGCGCGCGAGCTCGAGCGACTCCTTCGCAGCCGCCTTCTGCTTCGCGCGGCGCTGGAGACGTCCGCGCACGAGCAGCGTTCGCGCGCGCTCGAACGGCCACCGCTCGTCGGGCTCTTCCAGGAGCTCCGGCGCCGATGCGAGCAGCGCCCTGCTCCGCGCGGCGATCGCGCCCCCCCACGGGCTGTCGATCGTGAGCGCCTCGCCTTCGAGCCTGTCGATGAGCCGCGAAGCATCGTCGACGTACCCTGCTGCGACGAGGGCCTCGACCGCGTAGGGCGCGGTCGGATGCGTCGCGAGGCCGAGCCCCGTCGCGTCGACCCAGTCGAGCAGCGGCTCGAGGTGCGGCAGCGCGGCCGCGTCGTTGCCGAGCGACAGCTCGAGGAAGCCGAACAGGCCGACGTTCATCACGCGCGTGTTCTCCTGCTTCGCCGCCTCGGCCAGCGATGCGCCGAGCTCGGCGAGCTCGCGCGCCTCGTCGACGCGGCCGAGGTGCGCTGCGGCGAGCGCCTTCCAGTAGACCGTGAGCCCGCCGTCGTGCTCGACGCCGATCTGCTCCGCGAGCTCGTACGCCTCGTCGGCGTGACTCCACGCCTCCGTCCAGTCTCCCGAGCGCAGCGCGACGTCGACGAGACGGCCGCGCACTCCGAGCGCCGCGATCTCGTCGCCGAACGCGACGGCCTCCGCGAGCAGCGTGTCGAAGAGCCCGCGCGCCTCCTCGAGCCGCCCCTGGTACATGCGAAGGAGCGCGAGCGGCATGCGCGGGCTGCGGTAGCTGAGCAGCGCGTCCGCGGGCACCTCGAGCTCGATCGCGCGCGCGAGCAGGTCGCTCGGGTCGCGTCCCGCCCAGAGCTCCCAGAGCGTGAGCCTCGCGAGCACGTCGACGACGAGACGCCTGTCGCCGGAGCGCTCCGCGTGGTCGAGGGCGAGGCGCCCGTCCTCGAGCGCGGCGACCATCCCGCGCAACGGCCACGCCTGGCCGAGCAGCAGGTGCACGCGGCTCCGGACGACCTCGTCGTCGTCGACTTCGCGCAGCGCCTGCTCGGCGAGCTCGAGCGCCGCCTCGAGGTCCGGGTTCCCGTTCGCGAGCCGGACGAGGACGTCGGCCCGCTCGTCTCCGGGCGGAAGCTCGTCGAGCAACTCCCGCAGGACCGCGTTGGCGCGGCCGATCGCGCCCGAGCTGAAATGCGCGTCGGCGAGCGCGAGCTTCCCGCGTGTGAGGTCGACCTCCGGTCCCGGCGGCGTGAGCTCGATGGCGAGCTCGAGCAGCTCCGCCGCCGCGCTCGGCGCACCTCGCGCGAGGGCGTCCTGCGCAGCTTGATCGAGCGCCGAGGCAACCTCGGCGTCATGGCCGTGCGTCGCGAGCGCGAGATGACGCGCATGCGCCTCGGAGCCTCGCTCGACCTCGGCCAGCTGCCGGTGGACGTCCCGCCTGCGCTCCGCTCCCTCGTGCTCCGACACGGCAGAAGCGAGCAGCGCGTGCACGAACCGAATCCGGTCGCCGTGCCGCTCGAGCAGCTCGGCGTCGATCGCAGCGTCGAGGCGGGCGTCCGCGTCGGGAACGGCCGCGCGAAGGCGTTCGACCGTCGGATCCGACAGCAGCGACACGACGAGCAACAACGCTCGTACGTCGTCGGTCAGCGACGCGACGCGCGACCGCAGCGCCTCCTGCGCGCCACCGCTCCCGCCGAGCGCGCGCGCGAGCTCGAGCGCGTAGAACGGATTGCCGCCGCTCGCATCATGGATGCGGAGAAGCTCGGGCCGCGGCAGCGCGACGTCGAGCTGCGCGCGAACGACCCGGTGGATCGCCGCCTCGTTGAGCGACCCGACGGACAGGCGTTCGACGGAGAGCGCACCGACTTGAACGTCATTGCCGAGCTCGAGGCCGCCTGCAGTCCGACCCGCGACGAGAACTCCGACGGGCTCGCGGCGAAGGCGGCGAAGCGCGAACTCGAGCACGGCGGCGGTCGGCGCGTCGAGCCATTGCGCGTCGTCGACCGCCACGAGCACGGGGCCCGACGACGCGAGCAGGCGGAGGGCGCCGAGGACGGCAAGGCCGATCCCGCGCTGGTCGGGCGGCCGGCCGTGCGAGTCCTCGAGCAGGAGCGCGACCTCGAGCGCGTGCCGCCTCGGCGCGGGAAGCTCCTCGAGCGTCTCGGGCAACACGTCCTCGAGCAGATCGCCGAGCGCCGCGTACGACAGCTGCACCTCGCCGCCGGCGGGGCGGCTGACGAGGATCTGGTACGAGCGCGCGTGCGCCGCGTGGACCGCGGCGTCCCAGAGCGTCGTCTTGCCGATCCCCGGCTCGCCCTCGAGCACGAACGCGCACGGCCCGTCGGCGACCCGCGCGACGAAACCGTTCAGCGCCTCGAGATCGTCTTCCCGCGCGAACACGTCCACGCGGAAAGCATCGCACTACCCCGTGAGGGCGTCGGCCCCCGCGACGACTTCGAGAATCTCCTGCGTGATCTCGGCCTGCCGCGCGCGGTTCATCGCGAGCGTGATGCTGTCGATGAGCTCGCCGGCGGACTTCGACGCGTTGCGCATCGCCGTCATGCGCGCGCCCTGCTCCGAAGCGGCCGACTCGAGCAGCGCGCGGTAGATCTCGGTCTCGAGGTAGACGGGCAGCAGCCGCTCGAGGATCTGCTCCGGCTCCGGCTCGAAGATGAAGTCGCCGGAGAGACGGTCGCGCTCGCGCTCCTCGTCCGAGGTTTCCAAGACGTCCTCGGAGATCGGTAGTACGTCCGCCACCGTGACCCGTTGCACGAGCGGCGAGACGAACGCGTTGTAGACGAGGACGACGCGATCGACCTCCTCGTTGACGTAGAGCTCCGCCAGTCGGTGCGCGATTGCCTGCGCGTCGCCGTAATTCGGGTTGTCGCTGAAGCCGCCCCATTGCCCCTCGAGCTCGAGGCGCCGGAAGCGCAGCGACGCGGTCCCCTTGCGGCCGACGGGAAGCCAGCGCACCTGGACGTTCTGCGCCTCCAGCTCGCGCGAGAGCGCCGACGCCCGCCGAAGGATCTGCGCGTTGAACGCGCCGGCGAGGCCGCGGTCTCCGGTCACGGGGACGATGGCCGCGCTGCTGACGTCGCGACGCTGGAGGAGCGGCAGGCCCCGCACCGACGCGCTCGCGCGCGCGGTCCCCGCCATCAGCTCGAGCATCCGGTCGGCGTACGGGCGCATCGCCTCGATCCGCTCCTGCGCGCGGCGCAGGCGCGCCGAGGCGACGAGCTCCATCGCCTTCGTCAGCTTGCGCGTGTTCGTGACCGCGCGGACGCGGCGCCTGAGCTCCTGAACGGTCGCCATCTAGCTGACGAGCGCCGCTTCTTCCTCGACGCTGAACGTGTTGGCGAACCTGTCGAGCTCGGCGCGAAGCTGCTTTTCGGTGTCCTCGCCGATGTCCCCGCTCTCGCGGATCGTCTTGAAGATCGACTCCTGCGCGCGCAGGTGCTCGCGGAGCTCGTCCTGGAACCGCGGCACCTGCGGCACGGGGATCTTGTCGAGGTAGCCCTCGTTCCCCGCGAAGAGCGCCACGACCTGCTCCTCCATCGGCCACGGCGAGTACTGCGGCTGGTTCAGCGTCGCGACCATGCGCTCGCCGCGCGCGAGCGCGGCCTGCGTCGCCTTGTCGAGCTCGGAGCCGAACTGCGCGAACGCCTCGAGCTCGCGGTACTGCGCGAGGTCGAGGCGCAGCCGCCCCGCGACCTTCTTCATCGCCTTCGTCTGTGCCGACGAGCCCACCCGCGACACCGAGGTGCCGACGTTGACGGCCGGGCGGACGCCGGAGAAGAACAGGTCGGCCTGGAGGAAGATCTGCCCGTCGGTGATCGAGATGACGTTCGTCGGGATGTACGCGGCGATGTCGCCCGCCTGCGTCTCGATGATCGGCAGCGCCGTCAGGGAGCCGCCGCCGAGCTCGTCGGAGAGCTTCGCGGCACGCTCGAGCAGGCGCGAGTGGAGGTAGAACACGTCGCCGGGGAACGCCTCGCGTCCCGGCGGCCGGCGCAGGAGCAGCGAGAGCTGCCGGTACGCGTCGGCGTGCTTCGAGAGGTCGTCGTAGATGACGAGCGCGTGCTCGCCCTTGTAGAGGTAGTGCTCGCCCATCGCGCACCCCGCGAACGGAGCCATCCACTTGATCGGAGCGGCCTCGTGCGCAGGCGCGGTGACGATCGTCGTGTACGCCATCGCCCCGGCCTCGCGCAGCCGCTCGTACACCTGCACGACGGTCGACGCCTTCTGGCCGACCGCGACGTAGAAGCACTTCACGTTCTGGTCGTGCTGGTTGAGGATCGTGTCGATCGCGATCGCCGTCTTCCCCGTCGAGCGGTCGCCGATGATCAGCTCGCGCTGGCCGCGACCGACGTTCGTCATCGAGTCGATCGCCTTGATGCCGGTCTGCAGCGGCTCCTTCACCGGCTGCCGCGCGACGACGCCGGGCGCCTTGAACTCGAGCGGCCGCCTCGCGTCGGTCTCGATCGGCCCCTGGCCGTCGAGCGGGTTCCCGAGCGGATCGACGACGCGCCCGAGCAGCGCCTCGCCGACGGGGACACTCGCCACGCGGCCGGAGCGGCGGACCGGCTCGCCCTCGCTGACGTGCTGCCACTCGCCGAAGAGCGCGGCGCCGACGTCGTCCTCCTCGAGGTTGAACGCGAGCCCGACGACGTCGTGCTCGAGCTCGAGCATCTCGAGCGCGACGGCGTTCTCGAGCCCGTAGATGCGCGCGATGCCGTCGCCGACCTGCAGGACCGTGCCGACCTCGGAAAGGTCGGTCTGGACGTCGTACTGCTCGATCCTCGACTTGAGGATCTGCGTGATCTCTTCGGGGCGAAGCTTCAAGGCGTCTCCTATCTCGCTGTCGTCAGTTCTCTACGAAGTCGTTCGAGCCGGCTGCGCACGCTCGCGTCGAGGCGCAGCGAGCCGGCCTGGAGGATGATCCCGCCGATCAGATCCGGGTCCACGCTGCGCGTCGCGTCGACCGGCCTGCCGGATGCTTGCTCGATCTGGCCGACGATCTGCTTCGCCTCGTCGTCCGAGAGCTCGTATGCCGTTGTCACCTCGACCCTGAGCCGGCGCTCCTCGATCGCCACGAGGCGCTCGAACTCGCGTTGGATCTCGCGTAGCTGGCCGGCGCGGTTCTTCTCGACCGTCAAGAGCAGAAAATTGCGCACGAGCTGGTCGGCGCCGCCGAGGACGTCCTCGAGCGCCTGCGCCTTCGCGCGCGGATCGAGCTGCGGGTTGCGCAGCATCGCGTCGAGCTCCGGCACCTGGTCGACTGCGGCGACGAAGTCGCCGAGCTCCTCGCGCACCTCGGCGAGGCGGCCCTTCTCCTTCGCGGCCTCGAAGAGGGCGCGCGCGTACGTGCGGTGCGCGACCGACATCTAGTTGCGCGAGCTCTCCAGCTGCGAGAAGTCGAGCGACGAGATTGCCTCGTCGATCAGGCGGCGCTGATCGTCCGAGTCGAGCGCCTTGCCGGTCACCTTCGAAGCGGCGAGGTACGTCAGCTCGGCGATCTCCGCACGGATCTGCGCGAGCGAGCGCGCCGTCTCGGCCTCGATCTGACGCCTCGTCTCCTCGAGCCGACGCTGCCGGTCGACCTCGATCTCCTCACGCGCGCGGTCGCGCAACAGATCGGCGTCACGCCGCACCTCCTGCCGGATCTCCTCGGCCTCGGCGCGCGCCTGGCCGATCAGCCTGCGGTGCTCCTCGAGCAGCTGCCGCGCCTCCTCACGCGCGTTGTCGGCCTCCGCGAGCGACTGCCGGATGCGCTCGCGGCGCTCGTCGATGATCTTCTGGATCGGGCCGAACGCCCAGCGCTTCAGCACGAAGAAGGCGACCCCGAAGCAGACGATCGTCCAGATCATCAACCCCGGCGTGACCTGGATCAGCGGGTTGGATGCGAGCAGCGCCACTAGACGAGCACGTAGGCGAGGATCGAGCCGAGCAGGCCGTAGAACACGACGGCCTCCGTAAGGGCGAAGCCGAGCCACTGGATTCCCTGCAGCTCTCCGCGCAGCTCGGGCTGCCGGGCGACCGACTGGATCATCGAGCCGAAGATGTTGCCGATGCCGACGCCGGCGCCGAGTGCGCCGAGACCGACGCCGAGCGCGAGGCCGATGGCCTTGCCGGCCTTCGTGACGTCACCGCTGGTCGCGGCGATGAGGGTACCGAGCATGTCGTTTTCTCCTCCTTAGTGCTCCGGCTCGATCGCCGAGCCGATGTAGATGGCAGAGAGGGCGGCGAAGATGAACGCCTGGATCCCGACGACGATCACGACCTCGAAGAGGTAGAAGACGATCGCCGGGATGATCACGGGGATGAGTGCGAGTGACTGGAAGATGAAGATGAGCCCGAGGAACGTGAGGATGAGGATGTGGCCCGCGAGCATGTTGGCGAAGAGCCTGACGCTCAGCGAGATCAGCCGCATGAACTGGCCGAGGATCTCGAGCGGCACGATCAGCGCGAGCAGCGGCTTCGGCGCCTCGGGGATCCAGCTCTTGAAGTAGCGGGTCGGCCCGTTCCAGCGCACGCCTTCGACGTGGGTGAAGACGAACGTGAGCAGCGCGAGCGCGAGCGCCACCGACAGCGACGACGTCGCCGCATAGATCCCGAACACGGGAATGCCGTGCCACGTCTCGCCGGTGAGCGGCAGCGGGATGAAGCCGAGCAGGTTGACGACGAAGATGAACAGGAGCAGCGACGCGACGTACGGGAACCAGCGCCCGATCGCCTTCGTGGGCAGCCCCTGCTCGGCGATCTGCGTCTGCGCGATCTCGTAGACCATCTCGCCGACGGTCTCCTTGCGGTCCCCCTTCCCGCGGCCGCGCATGAAGAAGTAGCCGAACGCGATCGTCAGCACCGTCCCGAGCATGAGATAGACGACGGCTTTGGTGATCGAGAGGTTGAGGGGCCCGAGGTGAATCGGGATCCACTCGTGCTGCTCGAACTCCGTGGTCGGGTCGAAGTCGCCACGCGCGAACGCGTTCGCGGGCGCGACGAGCGCGAGCGTCACGAGCGCAAGGAGGAAGCGCCTCACTTGGCCGCCCTGCCCGCGACGGGGCCCGAGTAGTACACGGCGAGCGAGAGCCCGAGCTCGGCGGTGAAGCCGAGGGCGTACACGAGCGCCGCCGCCAGCCCGACCCACGGATCGGACACCGCTGCGACGAAGACGACCACCATCACGGCGATCGCGCGAAACATCATCCCGAAAGCTGTCACGCCTGCGGCCGCGAGGTTATCCGTCCGCGAATGCAGGCGGTGCAGCAGGTAGCCGAACGCCTGCGACGCGAGCCAGAGGAACGCGCCGAGCGCCCAGCCCTCGATCCGCCAGCCGCTGATGAGAAAGACGGGCAGCGCGAGGAACACGACGGCCGTGCCCGCGATCGCGGGAAGCGCCGTGTCCGGCGGCCGCCTCGGTTGCGTCCAGGGTCCCGACATCACATGTCCCGGTACCGCAGAATCGTCGCCGCCACACCGGCCGGGATGCCGATCACCGCGCCGAAGACGAGTCCGTACGCGAGGCTCCCCGCCGCCCAGCCGATCAGGGCGCCGAGGACGATGCAGGCCGCGGTGACGCCGAAGAGGACTCCACCGGCGCCGGCCAGCTGAAAGTTCGGGCGAGAGGTGGGCTCCATCGAGCGAGGGCAGCATACCTTGTAACAGTTGAATTTCGCTCGGCGAGCCACGATAACGTGCGGTTTGTGACGCGACTCGTCTTCGTCCACGGCAGCGTCGGGAACGCGGCCGCGACGTGGTCGGCGCAGCGTGCGCTCGAGGGCCGGTACGAGTGCGTCTTCCTCACGCGCGGCGGCTATCCGCCCGGTCCGACGCTCGAGCGGATCGACTTCGAGCAGCAGGCGGACGAGGTCGCGGCGGTGTTGCGCGAAGGCGATCATCTCGTCGCGCATTCGTACGGCGCGGTCGTCTCGCTGCTGGCTGCGGCGCTGAAGCCGGTGCTCGCGTCGCTGACGGTCGGCGAGCCGCCGTGCTTCGGCGTCGCGCGCGGCCATCCGGCGGTCGAGGAGTTCCTCGCGCGCTATGAGGCGTACGAGCCGAGCGGGCCGCGCGAGTACCTCGAGTTCTTCCTGCCGCTCGTCGGTAGCGCGATCCGTCTGCCGGACCCGCTGCCGCCGGCGCTCGAGCAGGGCGCGCGTGCCGCGATGGCGGAGCGGACGCCGGACGAGGCCGAGATCCCGTTCGACGAGCTCGCCGCGGCGCCGTTTCCGAAGCTCGTGATCTCCGGCGGGCACAACGCCGCGTTCGACGCCGTGTGCGACGTGCTCGAGGCGCGCCTGCCCGCGAAGCGCGTCGTCGTGCCGGGCGCGGGCCACTCGCTCCCGCGCGCGCCGGGTTACAACGACGCGCTCGTCGCGTTCGTCGAGGGCGCGTCGTGATCCAGACCGAGCGGCTGATCATCCGCGTGCCGCGCGCGCACGAGCGCGCCGAGATGTTCTCGTACTTCGCCGATCCCGCGAACGAGCGCAGCGACCCGGACGCGGACGCGGCGCAGGTTCGCCGCTGGGCGTACGGCGTGCCGTGGGGCGTCTGGGAACGGGAGACGGGCGAGCTCGTCGGCGACTGCAGCCTCCACTACGACACGACCTTCGGCGCGTGGGAGCTGTCCTACGGGTTCCGCCGCGACCGCTGGGGGCGCGGCTATGCGAGCGAGGCGGCGGCGGCGGTCGTCCGGCACGGGTTGGAGACGATGCGCGTCGCGAGGATCGTCGCCGACGTCGACCCGGCGAATCCCGCGTCGTCGCGCGTGCTCGAGAAGTGCGGCTTCGTCCGCGTCGGCGAGCTCGAGGACGGGCGCTTCTTCTACGCCGTCACGCGGTGACCGCGAGCGCGTCGGCGATCAGTCCGGGCGCGACGCTCGCGTCGTGGAACTTCAGGGAGTACGCCCCGAGAGGTCAGGCGGGTCGATCGGCGAACGCGGCGAGGTTGCGCTCCCACATCTCCGGCCACGGAAGCTCCGGATACGGGTTCGGGTCGCCCGCCTTGGCGTCGTTGAACTTCTCGAGGTAGGCGCGGACGAAGTCGATCGCCTCGGGGCCGGACACCGGGCCGTGCCCCGGCACGACGGCTTGCGGGCGAAGAGCCGACAGCCGGTCGAGGATGCCCGGCCATGCCTTCGGGTCGCCGTCGCCGATCCACGGGTGGCCGTGGACGACGAGGTCGGCCGTGAAGAGGATCCGTTCTCCGGGGAGCCAGAGCACCGCGTCGCTGAGCGTGTGGCCGCCTCCGAACGTGAGCGCCTGCGCGCGGCGTTTCGCGCCGCTGAAGTCGCGGTCGTGGTCGAACTTCTCGACGGGATGGGTGACCTGGAGGCTCGGCAGCTCCGTCCGCGCGAGCTCCGCGAACGCCGTGCCTTCGAACTCCTCGACCGGCGTTGCCTTCAGCTGGGCGAGCCGCGCTTCCGTCCGTTCGCGCATGAGCTCCGACGTCTTGCGGGTGGCGACCACGTGCGCGTCGAACGCGCCGGCACCGTAGACGTGGTCGCCGTGCCAGTGGCTGAGGAGAACCGTGCGCGCCGGTGCGTGCTCCTCCGCGGCCTCGCGGAGCGCGCGTCCGGCCGCCAGCGACACGTGCGTGTCGAAGACGACCGCCTCGTCGCCGAGGTCGACGAAGCCGGCGTTCCCGACCGCGAGGTCGCCCTCCTCGGCGATCGACGCGAAGACGCCGTCTGCGAGCTCTTCGAACCTCAAGCCGTCTTGCGCTCGCGGGCGAGCTGTTCGCGCCGGCGGAGGATCGGGTTCGCGAGCTTGACGATCTCGAGCAGGTACACGATGTAGATCGAGGCGGCGAGCGCCGCGCCGCCGATGACCGCGTCGACAGCCACGGCCCACGGGCGCCAGTCGCCGTGCGGGTGCGGCTGGATGAATCGCGTCGCGAGCGCGGCGGCGGCGAGCGTCGCGCACCACGCGTAGATCGTCAGCACGGCTCGCGGCTGTGAATAGCCGATGTTCAAAAAGCGGTGATGCAAGTGCGAGCGGTCGCTCTCGTACACCGGCAGCCCGTGCTTGAGCCGCTTCGCGACGACGAACGACGTGTCGACGATCGGGACTGCGAGCACCGCGAGCGGCAGCAGGAGCGACACCAACGACGCCGTCTTCAAGAGGCCTTCGACCGAGATCGCGGCGAGCGTGTAGCCGAGCAGCAGCGCGCCCGAGTCGCCCATGAAGATGCGCGCGGGATAAAAGTTGTGCCTGAGAAACCCCAGGGTGGCGCCCAGCACGATCGCCGCGAGGATCGCCGGGTTCGCGCGGCCGAGATCGAGCTCGATCAGCACGAACGTCCCAGCCGAGATCGCGCAGACGCCGGCCGCAAGGCCGTCGAGCCCGTCGAGGAAGTTGACCATGTTCATCACCGCGACGATGGCGATCACGGTCAGCGGCGCCCCGATCCACGTCGGCAGCTCGTGCACGCCGACGATCGGGAACGTGAACTGGTGCACCCACACGCCGAAGCCGACGGCGATCGACGCCGCGAGGATCTGGCCGCCGAGCTTCTCCCACCAGCGCAGCCCGCGGAAGTCGTCGATCGCGCCGACGGTCGTCGCCACCGCGGCGCCGAGCAGCAGGCCGCGCATCGCCGGATTGAGGTCGAGGAACGCGAGCGCCGGGACGAAGATCCCGAGGAAGAGCGCGAGCCCGCCGAGCCGCGGCACCGTGCGCGTGTTCGCGCGGCGCTTGTCGCCGGGGCGGTCGACCACGCCGAGCATGCGCGCCATGCCGCCGACGGCCGGAGTGAGGAGCACGACGATCACGAGCGCAACGCCGAAGCCGTAGACCAGCTCGAGGTGGTTCCGGAGCTCGTGCCCGATCATTTGGTGCCGTACAGCCGGTCGCCGGCGTCGCCGAGACCCGGCACGATGAAGCCGTTCTCGTTCAAGCCGCGGTCGATCGCCGCGCAGACGATGTGCACGTCCGGGTATTCCGCATGCACGCGCTCGATCCCTTCGGGCGCCGAGACGATGCTGACGAGGATGACGTTCCGCGCGCCGGCCTCCTTCACCTTGCCGATCGCGGCGACGCTCGAGTTGCCGGTTGCGAGCATCGGGTCGAGGACGATCGCGTCGCGCTCCGCGAGGTCGGCCGGCAGCTTCACGAAGTACTCGACCGGCTCGAGCGTCTCCTCGTCGCGGTAGAGGCCGATGAACCCGACGCGCGCGCTCGAGATGAGCGAGAGCACGCCGTCGAGCATCCCGACACCGGCGCGCAGCACCGGGCACACCGCGACCTTCTTGCCGGAGATACGGGGCACGCTCGTCCGCTCGAGCGGCGTCTCGACCTCGACCTGCTCGCTCGGCAGGTCCTTCGTCGCCTCGTAGGTCAAGAGCAGCGTGACCTCCTCGACGAGCTTGCGGAAGTGCACCGTCGGCGTCGTGCGGTCGCGGAGGTACGAGAGCTTGTGCTGGACGAGCGGATGCGTGACGTGCGTGAGCCGCCGCTCCGTTTGCACCGTTGCGGTCACGCGACGTACGTCGTGAAGCCGCGGAACCCGGGATAGAGCGGCCGCTTCGCGCACAGGTCCTCGGCACGCGAGCGCAGCGAATCGAGGTCCGCGCCGTCTTCGCGGACAGAGTCGAGCGCGCCGACGATGATCCCGCCCACCTCGCGGAAGTCGTCCTCGTCGAAGCCGCGCATCGTCGCCGCGGGGGTCCCGATGCGCACGCCCGACGCCACCGTCGGCGGCCGCTCGTCGAACGGAACCGTGTTTCGGTTGGCGGTGAGCTTGACCTCGTGCAGACGTTCCTCAGCGTCCTTGCCCGTCCAGTCCGTCGAGCGCAGGTCGAGCTGGAGGAGGTGCGTGTCGGTGCCGCCCGTGAGGACGTCGAGGCCGCCCTCGATGAGCGTCTCGCAGAGCACGTCCGCGTTGGCGCGCACCTGACGCTGGTAGTCCCGGAACGCGTCGGTCGTCGCGATCTTGAAGCACGTCGCCTTCGCCGCGATCGTGTGCTCGAGCGGCCCGCCCTGCATCCCGGGGAAGACCGCGCGGTCGACCGCCGTCGCGTGCTCCTCCCTGCAGAGGATGAAGCCGGAGCGCGGCCCGGCCAGCGTCTTGTGCGTCGTCGACGTGACGAAGTCGCAGTCGTCGACGGGGTTCGGGTGCACGCCGGCCGCGACGAGCCCGGCGTAGTGAGCCATGTCGCACAGCAGGAGTGCGTCGACCTCGTCGGCGATCTTCCGGAACTCCGTGGTGTCGACCGTGCGCGGATAGGCGCTGCCGCCGCAGACGATCAGCTTCGGGCGCACCTCCTTCGCGAGCCGCAACACCTCGTCGTAGTCGACGACGTTCGTCTCGCGCGACACGCCGTAGTGCGCGATCGTGTAGAGCCGGCCGGAGAAGTTCACCTTCAGCCCGTGCGTGAGGTGGCCGCCGTGCGCGAGCTCGAGCGACAGGATCGTCTCGCCCGGCTGCAGCGCCGCCATGTAGACCGCCATGTTCGTCTGCGCGCCCGCGTGCGGCTGCACGTTCGCGTGCTCCGCGCCGAACAGCTCCTTCGCGCGGTCGATCGCCGTCTGCTCGATCTGGTCGACGATCTCGCAGCCGCCGTAGTACCGCTTGCCGGGGTAACCCTCCGCGTACTTGTTCGTCGGGACGGAGCCCACCGCCTCGAGCACCGACGGCCATGTGAAGTTCTCCGACGCGATCAGCTCGATCTGGCCGCGCTGGCGCTCGAGCTCCTGCGTGAGCAGCTCGGCTATCTGCGGATCGACCTCGGCGAGGCCGGCTGTCGTCAGGTGCTGGAACGTCTCGTGCGCGACGGCCATGCTGGGCTCCCTTCCGGCGGGTTTCGTCTGATGCTACTCGCGGCGTCGGCGCCGGCCCCACGGGGATTAGCGTATGCGCGTTCGGGAGAGGAGACTGAGCGGAATCCCCCGCATGGCACGCGCCATTGCTGTTGTTCTCACGCTGCTCTGCCTCGCCTGGCCCACAGCGCCTGCCGTCGCGGGCTCGCAGGGAGGAATCGTCGTGCGCGTGCGGGCAGGCACGACCGAGGCACAGCTCCGCAGCGACCTCGCGGCGCACCACCTGTCGCTCGGCAGGCACATCGCGCACACGCGGCTCTTCGCGGTGAACACGGAAGGGCTGACGCAGACCGACGCGCTTCGCCTCGTCCGGAACGACGGCTTCGTCGCGGCCGCGGAGCCCGACCACGTGCTGCACGCGTTCGAGACGCCGAACGACCCCTACTTCGCGACGGCCGGCTCGTACCTCTCGACGATCCGCCTGCCGCAGGCGTGGGACGTGTCGCACGGCTCGCTCGGGGTCGTGGTCGCCGTCGTCGACACGGGCGTCTCCTCGGTCGGCGATCTCTCGACGCAGATCCTGCCGGGGCGCAACTTCGTCGCCGGGACCGTCGACGCGCACGACGACTCGGTGATCGGGCACGGCACGCTCGTCGCCGGCGTCGCGGCTGCGACGACGAACAACGGCATCGGCATTGCCGGCGCCGCCTGGAACGCGAGCGTGCTGCCGGTCAAGGTGCTGGACTCGCGAGGCGTAGGCACCGATTCGCAGGTCGCGGCTGGCATCGTCTGGGCCGCCGACCACGGCGCCGACGTGATCAACCTCTCGCTCGGCGGTCCTACGTCGGGCGAGGTTCTCTGCGACGCCGTCGCGTACGCGCAAACGCAGGACGCGCTCGTCGTCGCGTCAGCCGGGAACGGCTCGAACGGCAGGCTGAACTACCCCGCCGCATGCCCGAACGTCGTGGCCGTCTCGGCCACTGACGCGAACGGCGACTTCGCGTCGTTCTCGAGCTACGGCCCGGACGTCGGCCTCGCCGCGCCCGGGATCAGCGTGACGTCGACGCGGAACGACAACCACTACGGAACGGAGAGCGGCACCTCGCTCGCCGCTCCGATGGTGTCGGGCGTTGCTTCGCTCGTGATCGCCCAGCATCCCGAATGGAGCGCGGCGCAGGTCGCGCAGCGGCTCGAGGAGACGGCGCAGGACCGCGGCCCGCGAGGCGTCGACATCTACTACGGGCACGGTCTCCTCGATGCGTATGCGGCGCTCGGCGGGCCGGTGCAGGCGCCGGACCTCCCGAGGCGCGACGCACTGGAGCCGAACGACGACGGCGTCCGGGCGACGCCGCTGGTGAAGACGGCGAAGGCGACGATCGCTCCCGAGGGCGACGTCGACTGGTACGTGCTCAGCCTCCGCTGGCCCGCGCAGGTGCGTTTCGACGTCGTTGCGCCGCCGTACGACTCACACACGGGGCCAAACCTTCGTCCCGTCGCGCAGCTGTACGACGTCGACCTCGATGCGCTCGCGCACGCCGAGCCGGACTCGCAGCGGGCCCGGCTTGCGTTCCGTCTCCCCGCCGGCCTCTACTACGTCCGCGTCGCGAACGGCTGCGGAGCGCGAAGCGCGGGGACGTACTCCGTCACCCTTGCCGTGCGCCGCTCCCGGGGCGTCGTCGCGAAGCTGTCGCCCTAGCTCTCGACCGCCTCGAGCGCGCGTCGGATCGCTTCGGCGCCGCTCGCCGCGCCCTCGCGCAGGACGCGCGGCTCGCGTTCGCTGAAGTCGACGACGGTCGACGGGACGCCTGGAAGCTTCTGGGTGTTGAGCACGGCCGCGGCTGCCTCGCGGAACTCCTCGGGCACCTCGTCGAGGCGACCGGGATCGGGCCCGCCCCGGCGGTTCGCGCTCGTCGCGGCCAGGCCGCTGACCCGTTGCAGCACCTCCGCGGTCGGATGCTTCAGCTCCGGAACCCGCACTCCGATCGTGTCGTACCGCTCCCCGGTCAGCCAGCTGAAGCGGCGTGCCGGGTTCGGCAGCACGAGCGTGTACGTCCCGGGAAACAGAGCGCGCGCGATCACGCCGGCGCGCCCGCGGATCTCGGGCACGAGCTCGAACAGCATGTCGACGTCAGGCGTGAGGATGGCGGTCGGCTGCGTGACCGGGCGGTGCTTGAGCCGGTAGAGGTTGAGCACCGCCTCGGAGTGGAACGCCGACGACGCGAGGCCGTACACGGTGTCGGTCGGCAGGATGACCGTCTTGCCGCGCTGGATCGCGTCGACGGCCCTGTCGATCACGCGAGGAACCTCTCGATCGTCGCGCAGAACTCGTCCGCCTTCTCGACGAAGGTGAAGTGGCCGCAGCCCTCGAGGACGACCTTCTCGGAGCGCTGGACGCCGGAGGCGATGTCCTCCGCACAGGCCGGGCCGCAGATGAAGTCGTACTCGCCCGTGAGCGCGAGCGTCGGCGCCTCGACCGAGGCGAGCTCGCCTCGCATGTCCCACTCGGCGATCCCCTCGTTGAAGAGCTTGAGCGCATAGACGTTCCCGCGTTCGCCGGCGACCGACGTGTCGACGTACTTCGCCGCCCGCTCGTCGAACTTCGCGAAGTACATCGGCCAGAAGCGGCTCGTGATCGCGTCGAGCGCGGAGTCGTCGGCGTACTCGGCGGCGTTCTCCTCCTCGAGCGCGCGGCGCGCGTCCTCGTACCACGGCTCCGCGCTATGCCGTTCCATCAGCTGCTCCTGCTCCTCGGGATGCAGGCGGACGAGCGAGTCGGCGGCGATCAGCCTGCGCACGCGCTTGGGGTGCGCGGCGCCGTACCCGAGCGCGACGACGCCGCCGTGCGAGTGGCCGAGCAGGTCGAGCTGCTCGACGCCGAGGTGCTCGCGGAGCTCCTCGACGTCCGCGACGTAGTCGCTCGTGGTGTACGCGCGCGTGTCCTCCGGCGCGTCGGAGCCGCCGGTGCCGCGAGGGTCGAGCAGCACGAGCGTGCGCGTCGATCCGAGCCCTCCGAGGTCCGAGAGGTAGCGCGACGAGAAGCCGGGCCCGCCGGGATGGCAGACGAGGAGCGGCCCCGATCCCTCGCGGCGATAGGTGAGCTTGCGCCCATCTTGGGTGCGGAACGAGTCCTTCATGCCTGCTTTCCCTCGACGATCCGATCCCGGCCCGTGAGATCGACTTTGATCCTAACGCGGTAACCGAGGTTTTCCAGTACCACGCGGGCCTCCGCGGCGCGCTGCTCGTGGATTTCGAGCACGAGCACGCCGCCGGGGGCGAGGACGTCACGCCCGTTACGAGCGATGGCCTCCGTCTGACCGGAGTCGAGCAGCGCCTCGCGCGGCTCCCAGTCGCGGACCTCGGGCTCGAGCGTGTCGAGCTCCCCGGCGCGGACGTACGGCGGGTTCGAGACGACGAGGTCGAACGGGCCTTGCGGCAGCCCGTCGTTCAGATCGCGCAGCAGGAGCTCGACGCGGAGCCCGGTGAGCGTCGCGTTCTCGCGCGCGAGCGACAGCGCCTCTGCCGATGAGTCGATCGCGACGACGCGCGCGCCCGGCACCTCGTCGGCGAGCGCGAGCGCGATCGCGCCGGTGCCGGTGCCGACGTCGAGCACGCGCGGCGCCTGAACGTCTCGCAGGAGCTCGATGCAGCGCTCGACGACGGTCTCCGTCTCCGGCCGCGGCACGAGCGCGCGCTCGTCGCAGCGAAGCGTCAGCCTGCGAAACCCCCACTCGCCGAGCACGTACGCGAGCGGCTCGCGGTTGGCGCGCCGCAGCACGAGCGGCCACACGGCGCCGTCGTCGACGTCGGCGGTCGCGATCTCCGCACGAGCAATGCGGGCGGCGTGAGCGACGATCCATTCCGCGTCGACCCGCGGCGTCTCGATCCCGTGCTCGGCGAGAACCGCCGCAGCACGGTCGACGATCACTCGAGCGCGCGCTTTCGCTCCTCTGCCTGCAGCGCCTCGGTGAAGCCGCCGAGCTCGCCGTCGACGATCTGGTCGAGACGGTGCTCGGTCAGCTTGATGCGGTGATCCGTGACGCGGTTCTCGGGAAAGTTGTACGTGCGGATCTTCTCCGCGCGCTCGCCGGTGCCGATCTGCGCCCGACGCTGTGCCGCGAGCGCGGCCTGCTGCTTCTCGCGCTCGAGCTCGTACAGGCGCGCGCGCAACACGCGCATCGCCTTCGCCTTGTTCTGCAGCTGCGACTTCTCGTCCTGCATCGCGACCACGACGCCCGTCGGCATGTGCGTGATGCGCACGGCCGAGTCGGTCGTGTTGACGCTCTGCCCTCCCGGCCCCGTCGAGCGGTAGACGTCGACCTTGAGGTCGTTCTCGTCGATGTCGACCTCGACCTCCTCGGCCTCGGGCATCACCGCGACGGTCGCGGTCGAAGTGTGGATGCGTCCCTGCGACTCGGTCGTCGGGACGCGTTGCACGCGGTGCGTGCCTCCCTCCCACTTGAAGACCGAGAACGCGCCGTCGCCCTTCACCGCGAAGACGGTCTCCTTGATGCCGCCGGCTTCGCTCTCGCTCGTCGAGAGGGTCTCGGTCTTGAACCCGCGCCGCTCGGCGTAGCGCTGGAGCATCCGCGTGAGCTCAGCCGCCCACAGCGCAGCTTCGTCGCCGCCGACGCCTTGCCGAATCTCGACGATCACGTCCTTCGAGTCGGCCGGGTCCTTCTCGACGAGCGCGAGCTTCAGCTCCTCCTCGATTCGCGCGATCTCGGACTCGTACTCCGGCGCCATCTCCGCGAGCTCGGGATCCGACCGAGCTGCACCGAGATCCGCGAAGGCGGCGCGCCACCGCTCGGCGAGCTTGTACGGGGCCTCGAGCTCCTTCAGGCGGCGGCCGACCTCGGCCGCCTCGCGGTGGTCGTTGTAGACCGCGGGGTCGGCTAGCCGATCCTGCGTCTCGCGGTAGTTGCGCTCGAGCTCGTCGAGCAGCTGCTCGATGGACGTTCCGGTTGCCACGTGCTCATTCTGCTGCCAAACGCGCGTCGAGGGTCAGCTCGACGTTCCCCTTGAGCGCGCCCGACACGGGGCAGCCGTCCTTCGCGGCCTCGGCGGCGGCCCTGAACGACTCCTCGTCGATGCCCGGGACCTGGCCGACGACCGTGAGCGCCGCCTTCGTGATGCCGGTGCCGGGGACGAAGGTGATCGTCGCCGACGTCTCGAGCCGCTCGGGCGCGTTGCCCGCCTGCGCGAGCCCGTGCGACAGCGCCATCGCGAAGCAGGCGGCGTGTGCGGCGGCGATCAGCTCCTCGGGGCTCGTCTTGTCGCCCTGGTCGTCCTCCGCGCGCGAGGCCCAGCTCACCTGGAGCGGGCCGAAGGCGCCGCTCGGCACCTCGTGGATCTCGCCGCTCCCCGACATCAGATCTCCCTGCCACGTCACCTGAGCACTGCGCTCGGCCATGTCACCCCTCCAGTTCCGCGTCGATCGACACCTTGGCGCTCGCCTTGATCAGCTTCGAGAAGGAACAGCCTGCGTCCGCCTCGGCGACGACGCGCTGGAACGTTTCGCCGTCGATACCCGCGACGCGCGCCCGCACACGCAGCTGCGACTCCACGATCACGTGCCCCTGGCCCTCGACCTCGTCCATGACGACGTTCGAAGTGATGTCGAGCTGCTCGGGCGGGCTTCCCGCCTGCGTGAGCTCGCCGGCGAGCGACGTCGCGAAGCAGCCTGCGTGCGCGGCGGCGAGCAATTCCTCCGGGCTCGTCTTGCCGTCGGTGCCCTTACCGATCCGTACGGCGATGGAGTAGTCGAGATCCTCGAACGCGCCGGTTCCCGCGCTGATGCGGCCGGTGCCGCGGGCGAGGTTCCCTTCCCAGACGACGTTTGCGTGTCGCTCGATCCGGGGCATGCGGCACCCTAGCCGCGCGCTCGCAGCCAGCGGGCGATGAAGGGTAGGTACACGTCAGGCGCTTCGAGCAGCGGGTGATGGCCGGTTCCGACGTCGATGTGCAGCTCGACCGCGGGCGCGCCTTCCGCCGCGAAGCGTTCCCAGGCCCGCCGCTTGGCCTCGAAATACCGCGCGCGGCCGCCGACGATGAGCAGCGTCGGGAGCTCGCGTCACGGATGCTCTCGGCGCACGCAAGCGCGTCGTGCGCACCGAGCGCGTCGAACACGGCCCGGCGGCGGCGTTCGGTGACGCGTGCTCGCGCACTCGCCGGTCGAGCTCAGCGAAGACCTCGCGGGCGATCGCCTCGCCGTGCGGGGGCCAGTTGCCACCCGAGGCCCGCGCAACTCGAGCACGAGCGCGCGGAGCGCTGCAGTGTCCGCGAACGCTGCCGCGGCAGTAGATCCCGGTGAATCCGAGGCCGGGCCAGAGCAGAGTCGCCGGCGCGTCTTCGTCGCCCCACTCGCGAACACGCAGCCCGGCAATGCTGCGCTCGCGCGGCTCGGAGCTCAGGCCATGACCTCGACTCGTACGTCGGCGCCGACTTCCGCGCGCTCGACGCGCAGAACCTCCTCGAGCGCGCGGATCGAGACCTCGATCTGGTCGAGCGTCGGCTCGCGTGTCGTCAGCCGTTGCAGCCACAGGCCGGGAGCGAGCAGCGCCATGAGCACGCGGTTCCCGGTGTGCTTGCCGGCGAAGCGGATCAGCTCGTACGCGATCCCGGCGATCAACGGCAGGAGGAGGATGCGCGTCGCGATCAGCCAGTACCACGCGGGCCGCCCGAAGAATGCGAAGACGAAGATCGCGATCACCATCACCCAGAGCAGGAACGCCGTGCCGCACCGCGGGTGGATCAGCGAATAGCGCTGCACGCGCTCGGGCACGAGCTCGTCGCCCGCCTCGAGCGCATTGATCGCCTTGTGCTCCGCGGCGTGGTACTGGAAGACGCGGCGCAGATCCGGGAGCAGCGAGATCAGGAAGAGGTACAGGACGAAGATCGATACCCGGATCAGGCCCTCCACGACGACGAACGGCGTGGTGCCGTGGATCGGGAGCAGGTCGGTGACGAGCGCCGGCGTCACCTTGAAGAGCGCGATCGCGAAACCGATCGCGACGGCGAACGCAAAGACGAGCTGGCCGCGCGAGAGCTCGGCGGGCGGCTCGTCGACCTCGGCGTCCTCGTCCTGCGCGGCGTAGTTCGCCGAGATGGCCAGCGCGCGGAAGCCGATGGCGAGCGACTCGCCGAGCGCGAAGATGCCGCGCACGATCGGCAAGCGCGCGAGCGCATGGCGCGTCATCGCCGAGTCGATGTGCCGCGAGACGTGCGCGATGTCGCCGTCGGGCTTGCGGACCGCGACGGACCAGTTCGACGGTCCTCGCATCATCACGCCCTCGAGGACTGCTTGTCCTCCGTAGCTGACGGCCATGGGTCGCTAGCTGCCGCGCCGCGCGCCGCCGGCCTTCTCGAGGCGTCGCTGGAAGCGCTCGACCCGGCCGCCGGTGTCCATCAGCTTCTGCTTCCCCGTGTAGAACGGGTGGCAGTTCGAGCAGACCTCGACGTGGAGCTCGGACTTCGTCGAACGGGTCGTGAACTCGTTCCCGCACGAGCAGCGGACGTGGGCGAGGACGTACTCGGGATGGATGTCGGCCTTCATCGCTCGGCCAGGATAGCAGCGGCCGTTTGGGGTGCCACGTTGCCCCCGGAGACGACCGCACAGACGTGCTCGCCCCGTTCCAGCGGGATCTTTCCGGCGAGGAGCGCGGCGGCCGTGGCGGCGCCGGCGGTCTCGCACGCGAGCTTCATGCGGCCGTACATGAAGCGAAAGCCTGCCTCGATGTCCTCCTCCGTGATGAGCACGTTCTCGACGCCGAGGTCGAGGCACGCGCGAACGCAGTTCGGGCCGGCGTACGGGCCGTTGAGGCCGTCCGCCATCGACTTCGGCTCGACCGTGACGGACTCGCCGGCGGCCATGCTCGCGGCGAGTGCGTTCGAGAGCTCCGGCTCGATCGCGTAGACGCGCACGTCGGGCTTCAGGCCCTTGACCGCGGTCGCGATTCCGGAGACGAGGCCGCCGCCTCCGACCTGGACGAGGACGACGTCCGCGTCGGGCACGTCCTCGAGCATCTCGAGGCCGACGGTGCCCTGGCCGGCCATCACGAGCGGATCGTCGTACGGGTGGACGAGCGTGCGGCCGGTCTCCTCGATGAGCCGGTCGAGCTGCACGAACGCGGCCGGGATGTCGGGCGGCGAGTCGTCGACGGTGGCGCCGTATCCGCGCGCCGCAGCGATCTTCATCGGCGATGCGGTCTGCCACATGACGATGAGCGCGTCGATGCCCTCGACCGCCGACGCGTACGCGAGCGCCTGCGCGTGGTTGCCGGCGGAGATCGAGATGACGCCGCGCGATTTCTCCTCGTCGGTCAGTGTCGCGAGCTTGTTCAGCACGCCGCGCGGCTTGAACGAGCCCGTCTTCTGGAGAAGCTCGGCCTTGAAGTGGACGTCGGCCCCCGTGCGCTCGGAGAGCGTGCGCGAGGTGAGCATCGGCGTGCGGTGTAGGCGACCGCCGATCCGCTCCCGCGCCCGGTACACATCGTCGAGGCTGAGCAGCCCTGAGGTGGCGGCCACGGCGTGATCCTACGTTCGCTCCCTCGGCCGTGTCCCTTGCGCCTCTGTCTGGTGGCTGCCACCGTCACGGGCACGTGACGAATCTGTGACGAAACTCCACGCTGCCGATCGCGCGCGGCCGAACGCCGTACCGTCGGAGCTGATGGCCTACAAACCGCGTGTCGAGGTTCCGTACGGCTACTACCACGTCGTGACCCGCGGGAACAACAAACGGCGGATCTACGACGATGACTGCGATCGCGAGGAGTTCCTCGTCCTCCTCGAGCGCATCGCCCGGCGCTATGGCTGGCTGTTCTACGCGTACTGCTTGATGGGCAACCACTACCACCTCGTGATGCAAATCGCCGACAAGGGGCTGTCGCGCGGAATGTGCGAGCTCAACACTGCTCACGCCGTCGGCTACAACGTGCGGCACGCCCGGATCAATCACCTGTTCGGGCGGCGGTACTGGAGCGAGCTCATCACGAAGGACGCGTACCTACTCGGCGCTTGCCGTTATGTCGTGCAGAACCCCGTGCGCGCCGGCATGTGCGGGGCGTGCGAGGAGTGGAGTTGGAGCAGCTATCGCGCGACCGTCGGCGCCGCTCCCGGCCGACCGTTTCTCGCAACTCAGGCGTTGCTCGACTTCGTCGCGCCACGGAGTCGTGAGCAGGTGACGGTGTTCCGAGACTTCTGCAGCGTTGTCGTCCCGAAGCGACAGCGCCTCGACGGACCCGTGGTGGCAGCCACCCTCACGGCGGTGTAACGGGTTCGCTACGTAAGCCTGTACTCAGGCCCCGAGCCGCCCTCCGGAGGCGTGAGCCGCCCGCCCTTCGCCGTGATCGCTCCGCACTGGACGCAGTTCGACGCCGTCACTTGCACCGTGCCGTTCGCCCACTCGTACACCTGCGCCGGGCACATGCGCTCCCACATGCGGCCGAGCTCCTCCGGCACCTGCGTCTGCACGCGGATGTGGCTCGGCTGGTCGTCACGCGTCTTGTTCCCGGACGCGAAGACGGACGACAGCTTGTCGAACGTCAGCTTTCCGTCCGGCGCCGGGTACCCGCTCGACCGCGCGGTCGTGATCAGCTCCTGCTCCGCGTCACGCTCCGTCGGAGAGTTGCCCGGCGGGAAGTGCCCCTTCGTCGCCGTCATCGCGCCGGCCATGGCGCCGCCGAGCCAGAAGCCGCGGCCGAACGCCTGGCGCATGTTGCGCACCTCCTGCAGGTCCTTCCAGATGAAGCTCTCGCGCATCGCCTCGTCGTACGACGCGAGCGCCGTCGCCGGGCTCGCCCCGGGCCGCACGGCCGCGAGCGCCGCCTCGGCCGCAAGCCGTCCCGACTCCACCGCGTAGTGCACGCCCTTGAGCGCCGGCACATTCACGAGCCCGGCGCCGTCGCCACACAAGAGAAGTCCCGGCGAGGAAAGCTGTTTCGGCAACGACACGAAGCCGCCCTCCGGAATCGTCTTCGCACCCCACTCGACGCGCTCGCCGCCTTCGAGGATGCGCTGCACGAGCGGATGCCGCTTCAGCTCCTGCAGAAGATCGTGCACCGACAGCTCCGCATCGCGGTAGTCGAGGCCGACGACCATTCCGAGCGACACCATGTCGTCGCCGAGCGGATAGATGAACGAGCCGCCGAACTCGCGGTAGCGCGCGCTCGCGCGCAGCGGCCAGCCCATCGTGTGGATGACGCGGTCGAGCGGACGCGGGACTTTCCACACTTCCTTCACGCCGAGCGCCCACACCTGCGGGTTCTCCCCGGCGAGGCCGAAGCGCTCGATCGCCGCGCCGGTCAGATGCCCCTGCGTTCCTTCGCAGAGCACGGTCACGCGGGCGACGATGTCCGACCCCGGCTCGAAGTTCGCGAGCTCCTCGCCGTTCCGACCGCGCCCACGGTCGCCGGTGCGAACGCCGCGCACGCGGCCGTGCTCGACGAGCAGCTTCACGGCCGACGTCTCGGGAAGGAGCGTCGCGCCGACGGCCTCGGCCTCTTCCGCGAGCCATCGCGCGAGCTGCGACAGCGACGCGACGTAGTTGTGGTGGTTCTTCATCGTCGGCGGAGCCGGAATGCGGAACGGACTGGTGCGGCGTGAGGAAGTAGACGGACTCCGAGCGCACCTCGCCGTAGAACGGCATGTCCGACATGCGCTTCTTGTCGCCGAACAGCGTGCGCAGCGAGCGCGGGTTGACGACGGCGCCGGACAGCAGGTGCGAGCCGACCTGCTTCCCCTTCTCGAGCACCGCGAACGGCACCTCGCCGAGCCGCTCGCCGAGCGCCGGCTCCGCCTGGAGCAGCTGCCCGAGGCGGATCGCGCACGCAAGACCTGCAGGGCCTGCGCCGACGATGAGCACGCCGACGTCGATCCGCTCGTCGGGCGGATCGGTCGGCTCCGCGATGACCTCGCGCCAGGAGAAAGGCGGCGGATAGTCCGCGGGCTCGACGCTCACGACTTGCGCTGCTTCAGAAGCTCGGTCAGCTTCGGGACGATCTCGTGCAGGTCGCCGACGACGCCGAGATCCGCGAACTCGAAGATCGGCGCGTTGCCGTCCTTGTTGATCGCGACGATCGTGCTCGAGCTCTGCATGCCGACCTTGTGCTGGATCGCGCCCGAGATGCCGACCGCGACGTAGAGCTTCGGGGCCACGGTCTTGCCGGTCTGGCCGACCTGCGTCGCATACGGGTACCACCCTGCATCGACGACCGCCCTCGTAGCAGCAACAGCACCGCCGAGCGCCTGCGCGAGCTCCTCGACGAGCTTGAAGTTCTCCGGCCCGCCGAGCCCGCGCCCGCCCGCGACGATCACCTGCGCCTCCTCGAGCGCCGGTCCCTCGCTTTCCGCGTGCGCCTGCTCGACCATCGTCGCGGCGGTGGAGAAATCCTGCAGCTCGACGGGCGCATCCTCGAGCTCCGCCTCGCCGCCCGTCTCCTGCGGATCGAACGCGCCGGAGCGGAAGAGCGCAAGCCGTGGCTCGCTCTTCCAGCCGACGTCGACGATCACCGAGTCCTGGAGCGCCGGCCGTATGCCCACGAGCGCGCCGTCCTGCTCGACGAGATCGGTCAGGTCCCAGTTGAGGCCGGCGTCGAGCCGCGCCGCGAGACCGGCCGCGACGTCGGCCGCGAGCACGCTCTGGCCGAACAGCACAGCGTCGTAGCCATGGTCGCGTACGAGCCGCTCGAGCACGTCCACGCGCGGCTGCGGCAACGGCGCCTCGAGCGACGAGTCGTCGGCGACCCAGACCTTCTTCGCGCCGAACGCTCCCGCCTTCGCCGCCGCGTCGCGTACGCCCGAGCCGATCACGACGCCGTCGACGTCGCCGAGCGACGCGCCCTTCGACAGCACTGCCAAAGAGTTCTTCACGAGCTCGCCGCCGTGATGCTCGAGAAAGACGAGCGACGTCACACGAGCCTCTTCTCCGCGAGGAAGTCCGCGATCTTCTGCGCGCCGCTGCCGTCGTCCTCGATCTTCACGGTGTCGCCGCGCGCGGGCGGATCGCCGATCGACAGTACCTCCGTCTTCGAGCCGGCCTCGCCGAGCTGCGACGCGTCGACGCCGAGGTCGGAAGCCGCAAGGCTCTCCTGCGGCTTCTTCTTCGCGCCCATGATCCCCTTGAGGGACGGGTAGCGCGGCTCGTTGATCGCGTCGGACACCGCGACGACCGCAGGCAGCGTCGCTTCGATGACGTCGTAGCCGAACTCCGTCTGCCGTTTCACGCGCGCCTTGCCGTCCGAGACCGAGAGCTCCGACGCCTGAGAGACGAGCGGCAGTCGAAGCCGGTCGGCGACGGCGGCCCAGAGAACGGCGCCGTCCGAGTCGCTCGCCTGCTGCCCGAAGAGGATGAGCTCGGAGCCTTCGCGCTCGAGCGCTTTCGCGAGCGCGAGACTCGTCGCGACGAGATCGGACCCGGCGGCCGCGTCGTCGCTCACGAGCACGGCGCGGTCTGCGCCCATCGCGAGCCCCTTGCGCAAGGCGTCGAGCGCGCCCTGCGGCCCGAGCGACACGAGCACCACCTCGCCGTCGCCCGAAGCTTCCTTGACGCGCAAGGCCTCCTCGATGGCGTTCGCGTCGAACGCGTTGAGCGCGGCCTCGCCCGAGCGATCGAGCCGCTTCGTGCCCGGATCGAGGCGCTTTGCCTGCGCTTCCGGCACCTGCTTGACGCACACTGCGATTTTCATCGCGCGGACTCTAGCGTCCGGACACAGGCGGGAATCTCGGCTAGGGTCCCGAAGTCGGTCCCCGGACAATGCGGATTGTTGCCGTTGTCATAGCCATGCTCGCGCTCGTCGCGGGCGCGAATGCTTCGCAGGCGAAGTCCGTTCCCCGACTCGTGTTCCCCGTGATCGGGGCGGTCACCTACAGCGACGACTTCGGCGCGCCGCGCGCCGGCGGAACGCACCAGGGGAACGACATCCTCGCCGACAAGAAGGCTCCTGCGGTCGCGGTCGAGTCGGGCAAGGTGAAGTTCTGGACGACCTCTGCCGCTGCGGGCTGCATGCTCTACCTCTACGGGGACAGCGGCACGACGTACCTCTACATCCACCTCAACAACGACCTGACGATGAAGAACGACAACCGCGGCTCGTGCGTCGCGGGCACGTCGTACGCGCCGGGGCTGAAGGACGGCGCGCGCGTCGCCGCGGGACAGCTGATCGGCTACGTCGGCGACTCGGGCGACGCGAACGGCATCCATCCGCACCTGCACTTCGAGGTGCACCCGAACGACGGCTCGGCGGTCGACCCGTATCCGTACCTGCGCAAGGCGCAGCCGCTGATGTTCTTCGCCAAGGCGAACGCGAAGGTGTCGCTGAGCCTCACGGGCACGATCGTCTCCGCGTTCGCCGGGACGCTTGCGCTGAAGACGTCGGAGATCCAGGTGGACACATCGAAGCCGGTCTCGGTCAACCGCAAGGTCGTTCTCTCGCTTCCGGATACGACCCCGGTCTCCCTCGACATGCCGAGCCTGTCGCTCGGCCTCGACGCGCTCCTCACGGGGCTGAAGGCCGTCGCACACACGCTGCCCGTGCGCGCGACGCTGCCGGTTCAGCGCGGCGACGCCGACATGCTGACGGCGGCGCGGATCCTGCTCACGTCGTAGCCGGTCCCGCGCGGACGCGCGCGAGGACACCGTCGACGTCGAAGCGGCGGTCGTGGAGGTTCTCGAACCACCAGGTCGCGCCTGCGGCGGCGTACTCGGCGCAGAGCGCGGCGTCCGACGGCGAGGAGTAGCCGTTGCACGCGACGTCGAAGACGGGGCCACGGCCGATCGTCGCGACGCTCCGCGCGAGCTCGTCCGGTGTCATCGTCGTGCCGTCGGTCGCGACGCTGTTCGCGACCCAGCCGTCCCAGCGCGCGGCGCGTCTCAGCGCGGGACCGCTGTTGCCGCCGATCCAGATCGGGCCCTGCCACAGGCCGCGAACGACTTCGAGGCCGTCGTCGAGCAGGCGCGCGCGACGGTGCGGGTCCGCGTCCTCGCCGAAGCGCGTGAACTCCTTCTCGTTGCCGCCGAGGCCGGCGCCGAGCACGACGCGACCTTCGTTCAGGGTCTCGAGCGACGCGGCCTGTTGCGCGACGACCTGCGGGCGCCGGCGCGGCAGCGGCGTGACCGCGGTGCCGAGCGTGAGCGAGGCCGTGCCGGCCGCGACCGCGGCGAGCGTCACCCACGGATCCGCAGACGGCGGCCCCCACACGAACGCGAGGTGATCCCAGACGAAGAATCCGTCCCATCCCGCCGACTCGGCCGCCTTCGCGACCTCCAGCGACTGCCTCGGGTCCGCATAGCTGCCGAAGTTCGAGAGGCAGACGGCGAACCGCACTAGTGCCTCTCCCGGCGATAGTTAGTGCGTCTCTGGCGGAGCACGAGCCCGCCATGCGGCGTCCTCAGTCGGCCCGATATGCCCGCATATCGTGCCTCCCTGCGTCCTTGCCTGGCGGTCTCGTGCTGTCGCCAGAAACACGAAACCATCACCGGAAGAGGCACTACCGACCGGTGAAGGTCGGCTCGCGCTTCTCGATGAAGGCGGTCAGCCCCTCCTTGGCATCCGCGCTCGCGAAGAGGCCTCCGAACTCGGTGTACTCGGCCTCGAGGTTCGCGACGTGGTCGCCCTGCAACGCGTGGTTCAGCGCGCGCTTTGCGGCGGCGAGCGCGAGCGGGCTCTTCGTCGAGAGCAGGCGCGCCGTCTCGAGCGCCTTGTCGAGCACCGGGTCCTGGACGCCGTCGACGAGACCGCGGGCGAGCGCTTCGTCCGCTTCGACGACGCGGCCGGTGAGGATCAGCTCCTTCGCGAAGCCGAGGCCGCACAGTCGCGCGAGCCGCTGTGTGCCGCCCCAGCCGGGAATGATCCCGAGGTTGATCTCCGGCTGTCCGAGCTTCGCGCGCGACGACGCGTAGCGGATGTCGCAGGCCGCCGCGAGCTCGCAGCCGCCGCCGAGCGCGAAGCCGTTGATCGCGGCGATCGTCGGCTTCGGCATCGTCTCGAGGCGGCGCGCGACGTTGTGCCCGAGCTCGCCCCACGCCCTCGCGGCGTCCACGTCCATGGCGCTCATCGCCTTGATGTCGGCCCCTGCGATGAAGGCGCGCTCACCTGCGCCGGTGAGCACGACAGCCCTGACCGCGTCATCGTCGCGCAACTCGGCGAGCCGGTCGCGGAGCTCGGTGAGCGTCGCGACGTCGAGCGCGTTCATCGCGTCGGGCCGGTCGACGGTCACCGTCGCAACCGCGCGATCTTTCTCCACGCGAATCACTGGGGTATGAGCGAGCTCATGCGACGGGCACGCGCGCGCGCAGGAAGTCGACGATCTCGATGGTCGGCGCACCGGGCGTGAACACTTCGGCGACGCCCTGGCGCTTGAGCTCTTCGGCGTCCTCGTTCGGGATCGTGCCTCCGACGACGACGAGCACGTCCTCGGCGCCGTTCTCACGCAGGCCCTCGAGGATCTTCGGCACGAGCGTCATGTGCGCGCCCGAGAGGATCGAGATGCCGACCGCATCGGCGTCCTCCTGCACGGCCGTCTCGACGATCTGCTCGGGTGTCTGGTGGAGGCCGGTGTAGATCACCTCCATGCCCGCGTCGCGCAACGCGCGGGCGATGATCTTCGCGCCGCGGTCGTGACCGTCGAGGCCGGGCTTCGCGATCACGACTCTGATCTTCCCCGCCACGCTGCTGAGACTACTGCGCTAGAGGCCGCGCTCGGCGCGATAGCGCCGCTCGATCGCGCGATGCTTGCGCCAGTTGTTGAGCAGGAAGACGAGCGGCACGAGCACGATCAGCGCCAGCAGGGCGCCGGGGATGATGAAGAGCCAGCGGTTGCCCGAGGCGCGCGAGCTCACCTGCTCCGCCTGGCCGCCGCCGTTCGCGCTCTTGCCGCCGGACGGCGTCGGCTCGAAGCCCTGCTCCGGGATCATCGAGTCGACGAGCCAGCGCTGCTTCGCCCTCTTGAGCTCGACGGCGAACGCGATCGGCCCGCGCTTCGAGCCACGGCGCGGCTGCACGAGCAGGTCGATCGTCAGATCGCCGGGATACGACGTGAGCACGTTCCACGTCGGGTTGTCCGGGATCGTCGCCGGGTACGGCAGCACGGGCAGCTCCCCGCCGTTCCACTGCTTGCGGCTGACGCCGCTCCGCATCGCCGGCGTCACGAGGTCCCACGCGGCCGCGGAATCCTTGCGCGTCACGCCGGACCGGACGAACGCGACGACCGTCCGGTTGACCGCGCGCCGTTCCGCCGCCGTCAAGCGAACCTGCTTCACGACGTTCGCCACCGTCTGCGCCGCTTGCGTGCCCGTCGGCTCGAGGTTGTAGTGCCGACCGCTGTCCTTCGGGAGTGCGAAAGCCGCGACGACGATTCCGATCGTCAAGGCGATTCCCGCGCCGATCCAAGCGAACCGGCGCCGCCAGCGGTATGACGACAGGATTCCTCTCATTCGACGCTCAAAGCGAGTGCGAGCGGTAGTTCTTGACTGCCCGGTTGCCGCGCCACCAACCGCGGACAGCGAGCGCGATCAGCAACCCGATTCCGACGATGAAGCCGCTGATCGGAACGAGCAACCACGCGCGCGAGAGCCCGCTCTTGTACTCGATGTTGGTGGCCGCGAGCGGGCCGCGGTCGCTGCCGAGGATGCCGCTCGGGATGCCCGTGTAACCGGCCGGCGTCCACGAGTCGACGAGCCAGCGGTGCGCGTCCCCGTTCGAGAAGGGCCTCAGCGTCAGGTCGAAGACCGCGGCCGGAACGCTCTTGTGCTTGCGATCCGGGTAGAGAGCGACCTGCACCCACACCTGATCCGTGAACGACCCCATCACCTTGTAGCGCGCCGAGTCGAGCGGGTACGGCTGAACGGGGATGTCCTGCGTCGCCCAGGCGTGCCGCGTGTAGCCCTGCTTGAGCGTCGGCGAGGCAAGGTCGTACGACACCTCGAGGTGGCGCCTGCGCACCGCCGTGTTGACGAACTCGGCCGCGACCCGGAGCGCTCCCTCTTTCCTCGCGACGCGGAAATCCGCGTGGACGGGGTTCTTGACGACGGTCGGCTTGCCCGGTCGCGTCTCGGCATAGTGGACGTGCGAGGTGTTCGACCAGTGCACCAACGAGAACGTGACGCCGCCGACGAGCAGCGCAGCGGCTGAGATCTTCAGTGTGCGCCGTCGGCGCCTGGGCGAAGAGAGAAAACCCCTCACCGAGCGAACACTACGCGCAGCTACCCGCCGTCAGGAGAAAGGGCCGGGACGTTCTGCGCGCCGCCGTCCGGCATCATGTACGACACGAGCCAGCGCTTGTGCGTTCCCTTCCCGACGGGCTTGAGCTCGAGGAAGTAAGCCTGCGAGAGCGACGCGGGTTTGCCGAAGATGTAGACGTTGAGCAGCACGTCGTTCGGGTGCGACCACTGCACCTTGTAGGTCGCGCCGTTGAACGCCTTGCGCGGGAAGAACTGCACGGGGATGTTCCCCGTCAGCCACTGCTTGTACGTGTAGCCCTGTTTCAGTGACGGATGCGTCAGCTTCCAAGACAGCGGCAGGTTCTGTCGCGTCACCGCCGAGGTGATGTACTTCGCCGCCACCGTTTTGGCCCCGTTCGGCACCGGAACGTTCCGCGGGGTCTTGCTGTTGTCGACCACGGCCCCCGGTGGCGTCTTCGGCGTCGTCTCGTGAGCGGTGTTGGTGCCGAAGAACGCGATCAGGAAGGCGATGCCGCCGGCGACGAGGACGAGGGCGGCCGCATACGGCAGCGCCTTCTGGATCCGTCTGCCGAGCGTCGGCGGCCCGGGCTTCGTCGCAGCAAATTCACCCACGTCGGGATAGTAGACGCCATTTCGGCGGCTGGGTTAGCGCGTTTGGGTCAGAAAACAGGTGTTTCTCGCCAGACGCCCCAGACCTCGCGGAGGGCGTCGCACATCTCGCCCATCGTCACGTACGCGCGCGAGGCATCGACGATCGGCTCCATCAGGTTGCGGTCGTCGTGGGCGGCGTCCTCTTTGAGGCGCGCGAGTGCTGCCTCGACCGCGTTCGAGTCGCGCCGGGCGCGGAGGGCCTGGACGCGGCCGATCTGCTGCTGCTCGAGCGCCGGGTCGATGCGCAGGATCTCGAGCGGCCGCTCGTCGTCGAGCTCGTAGCGGTTGACGCCGACGACGATCCGTTGCCGTGCCTCGACCTCGGACTGGTACTGGAACGACGCCTCGGCGATCTCGCGCTGGAAGAAGTTCTCCTTGATCGCCTCGACGACGCCGCCGAGCTTCTCGATCCGGTCGAAGTAGTCGTACGCCTCCGCCTCGAGCTCGTTCGTCAGGCGCTCGACGTGGTACGAGCCCCCGAGCGGGTCGATCGTGTTCACGACCCCGGTCTCGTGCGCGATCACCTGCTGCGTGCGGAGCGCGATCCGCACGGCGTCCTCGGTCGGCAGCGCGAGCGCCTCGTCGAACGAGTTCGTGTGCAGGGACTGCGTGCCGCCGAGCACCGCCGCCATCGCCTCGAGCGCTGTGCGCACGATGTTCACCTCCGGCTGCTGCGCGGTGAGCGAGACGCCTGCGGTCTGCGTATGGAAGCGCATCAGCCACGAGCGCGGGTTCCGCGCGCCGTAGCGGTCGCGCAGCTCGCGCGCCCAGATCCTGCGCGCGGCGCGGTACTTCGCGATCTCCTCGAAGAAGTCGAGATGCGCGTTGAAGAAGAACGAGAGCCGCGGTGCGAACTCGTCGACGTCGAGACCGCGCTCGATCGCCCAGTCGACGTACGTGAAGCCGTCCGCGAGCGTGAACGCGAGCTCCTGCGCCGCCGTCGATCCCGCCTCGCGGATGTGGTAGCCGGAGATCGAGATCGGATGCCACTTCGGCATCTCCGCCGCGCAGAACTCGACCATGTCGGTGACGAGCCGCATCGACGGCTCGGGCGGGAAGATGTACTCCTTCTGCGCGATGTACTCCTTCAAGATGTCGGTCTGGATCGTTCCGCGCAGCTCGTCCCGCGCCACGCCCTGCTCCTCGCCGACGCAGACGTAGAACGCGAGCAGCATCGCCGCGGGTGAGTTGATCGTCATCGACGTCGAGACCTCGCCGAGCGGGATGCCGGCGAAGAGCGTCTCCATGTCGTCGAGCGAGTCGATCGCGACGCCCTCGCGCCCGACCTCGCCGAGCGAGCGCGGCGAATCGGAGTCGTGGCCCATCAGCGTCGGCATGTCGAACGCCGTCGAGAGGCCCGTCTGCCCGTGCTCGAGTAGGTAGCGGAAGCGCTGGTTCGTCTCGGCGGCGGTGCCGAAGCCGGCGAACTGGCGCATCGTCCAGAGGCGGCCGCGGTACATCGACGGGTAGACGCCGCGCGTGAACGGGAAGACGCCGGGGTAGCCAAGGTCGCGTTCGTAGTCGACGTCGACGTTGTCCGGCGTGTAGAGCGGCTCGTTCTCGACTCCCGAGATCGTCGAGGAGAGCTCGCCCTCGCGCTCGGCGCTCGGTTCGTAGAGCTCGCGGCGCCACTCGTCGGTGCCGGAAAGCGAGCGCGGGTCTTCGGTGGTCGCCATGTGTGTCGTTGATTCTAGGAAGCGCCGGGCTTCCAGAGGATCTCCTCGCCGGCGTTGGCCTTGCGCGCGAGGATGAACAGGAGGTCGGAGAGTCGGTTGAGGTACACGGGCACGAGCGGGTTGACGTCGTCGGGCACGAGCGCGCGCCGCTCGGCGCGGCGGCAGATCGCGCGCGCGAGAAACAGGCGGGCGGCGAGCTCCGTGCCGCCCGGGAGGACGAAGCTCTTCAACGGCTCGAGCTTCGCGTTGGCCTCGTCGCACGCTTGCTCGAGGCGGTCGATCTGCTCCTGCGTGACGCGCAGGCGCCCGTCGTCCTCGACGAACGGCACCGAGAGATCCGCGCCGACGTCGAAGAGCTCGTTCTGGACGCGGGCGAGCGTTGCGTCAGTCTGCGCCGCGAGCGCCCAGCCGAGCGCGGAGTTCAGCTCGTCGACCTCGCCGATCGCCTCGGCGAGCGGGTGCGTCTTCGAGATGCGCGACCCGTCGCCGAGGCTCGTTTCCCCCGCGTCGCCGGTGCGCGTGTAGATCCGCGTCAGGCGGACGGGCTCGTCGCGCTTGCGCATCCTCCTAGGTTACGGACACGGCCGCAGAGGACGTCTGGCGGCAGCCACCGTCACGGGGACGTCACGGCTTCGTGACGCAACTCGGCATCGGCGGTGCGTTCCGTCGAAGCGACGCACCGCGCGACGGGACATGGCCGGTGGCTGCCACCGTGACGGGCACGTGACGGGCATGTGACGAATGTGTGACGGACGCGTCCTCAGGTGACAGGCGTGACGGCGCGCTCGTGCGCGCCGAGGATCTGGCGCGCGATCACGAGGCGCTGGATCTCGCTCGTGCCCTCGTAGATCTCGGTGATCTTCGCGTCGCGGTAGTAGCGCTCGACCGGGAACTCCTTCGTATAGCCGTAGCCGCCGAGGACCTGGATCGCCTCGGCCGTCTGCCGCCGCGCCATCTCCGACGCATAGAGCTTCGCCTTCGCCCCCGCTTCCGTGTGCGGCTTCCCGGTCGCCTTCAGCCAAGCCGCCCGGTAGACAAGCAGCCGCGCCGCGTCGATCTCCGTCGACATGTCCGCGAGCTTCCACTGGATCGCCTGGAAGTCTCCGATGCGCTTCCCGAACGCACGCCGCTCCTGCGCGTACCCGCGCGCCACGTCGTACGCGGCCTGCGCGATCCCGAGCGCCTGCGCGGCGATGCCGATGCGACCGCCGTCGAGGGTCGCCATCGCGACGGTGAAGCCCTTGTTCTCCTCGTGCAAGAGGCGGTCGCGCTGCACGTTCGCGCCCTCGACGACGATGTCGTTCGTCACCGACGAGTTGAGGCCGAGCTTCTCCTCGTTGCGCGTCACGCGCACGTGGTCGGCGTCGAGGATGAACGCGGAGACGCCGCGCGCTCCCGCGGTCGACTCGTCCGTGCGCGCGAAGAGCAGGAACGTGCCGGCGTGCGAGCCGTTCGTGATCCACTGCTTCGCGCCGGTGATCGTCCAGCCGTCGCCGTCCGGCTCCGCGCGCGTGCGCAGCGAGCCGGCGTCGGACCCGGCCTCGGCTTCCGTCAGGGCGAAGGCGCCGATGAGCTCGCCCCGCGCGAGCGGCGGGACGAAGCGGGACTTCTGCTCGTCGGTGCCGAACGCGAGGATCGGCAGCGTCGCGGCGCTCGTGTGCACCGCGACGGTGACGCCGACGCCCGCGTCCCCTCGCGACAGCTCCTCGAGCACGAGCACGTAGGACAGGAAGTCCGCGCCCGCACCGCCGTACTCCTCGGGAACACACACGCCCATGAGCCCCAGCTCCGCGAGCTGCGTGAAGACGTCGCGCGGGAAGCGGTGCTCGCGGTCCCATTCGGCGGCGTGCGGCTCGATCCGTTCGCGCGCGAAGTCGCGGGCGAGCGCCTGGATCTCGCGCTGCTCCGCGCTCAGCTCGAAGTCCACGCGGCCGAGTCTAGTGCTACGCGATCTCGGCGCGGATGGAACGCAACGCGACGTCGCGCTCGCGAAATGCCTCGACGACGACCGGGTCGAACTGCTTGCCGGACTCCGCGGCGATCTCCTCGACCGCGTGAGCCCACGGCTGCTCGCTCCGATAGGGACGGTTGCTCGTGATCGCGTCGAGCGCGTCGGCGACCGCGAACACGCGCGCGCCGAGCGGAATGTCGTTGCCGCCGAGCCTGTCGGGGTAGCCGTTGCCGTCCCAGCGCTCGTGGTGCGACCGGACGACCGAGAGGCATTCGCCGCTCATGAACGACACGCCTTCGAGCATCTGCTCGCCGAGGATCGTGTGCGTCTCGATCAGCCGCCGCTCGGTGTCCGACAGTGCCGCCGGCTTCTGCAGCACGCTGTCGGGGATCCCGATCTTGCCGACGTCGTGGAGGACGAATCCGTACTCGATGCTCGGATCCTTGAGCAGCTCGGGCGCGCACGCGCCGGCGAGCTCGACCGCGTAACGCTGCACGCGCTCGGAGTGCATACGCGTCCCCGTGTCTTTCGACTCGAGCGCGCCCGCGAGCGCGACGACGGTGTCGTGGTACGCGGCGTTGAGAAGCGCGCGCTGCTGACGCTCGACCTCGACGAGGTGGCGCAGGTCGCTCGCGTACAGAAGGAGCTGCTCCTCCGACTCGGCGGGACGTGCACGACGCAGCGGCACGCCGTTCGTACCGCCCGCGAGACGTTCGACGACGCCGAGGAGCTCGAGCGGGCTGAACGGCTTGCGCACGAGCTCGTCGGCGCTGCCGCCCTCGAGATCGGCGCGTTCGGAGCCGGTCAGGAGGACGACCGGGATGTCGCACGTCTGCGGATCGCGCTTCAGCTTCCCGCAGTACTCGATCCCGTCGATGCCCGGCATGAGCACGTCGAGCACGATCACGTCCGGCTTGCGCGCGGAGATACGGCGCGCGGCCATCGCGGCGCTGTCGGCCTCGTCGAGCTCGAGATCGAAGATCTCGAACGTCGTCCTGAGGAGCTCCCTCAGGCCGGGATCGTCGTCCACCAAGAGCAAGCGCATTGCGGCGATGCACCCCCTTTGCAGGAAGTTCTGCTCTTCGCCGCCGCGTTTGTCAATCCCCCTACCGGGGGTGTCCATTCAGTACGTGTAAAAGCCGGCGCCCGACTTGCGGCCGAGGCGGCCGGCCTGGACGTACTGCCGGAGCAGCGGGCACGGCGCGTACTTCGGGTTGCCGAGCCCTCGGTGCAGGACCTCCATGATCGCGACACACGTGTCGAGGCCGATCAGATCTGCGAGCGCGAGCGGCCCCATCGGATGCGCGAAGCCGAGCTTCGCGATCGTGTCGATCGCCTCGGGCTCCGCCACTCCCTCCATCAGTGCGTACGCCGCCTCGTTGATGAACGGCATCAGGATGCGGTTCGAGACGAAGCCGGGAAAGTCGCGGGCCTCCGCCGGCTCCTTGCCGAGGTCGCGCGCGAGCTGCACGATCGCTGCGGCCGTCTCATCGGAGGTCTGCACCGCGCGGATCACCTCGACGAGCTTCAGCACCGGGACCGGGTTGAAGAAGTGCATGCCGATCACGCGCTCTGGACGCTTCGTCGCCGCGGCGAGCGAGGTGATCGGGATCGAGGACGTGTTCGACGCGAGAATCGCTTCCGCGTGCAGCACGCCGTCGGCGCGCTCGAAGAGCTCGCGCTTCACGGCTTCGTCCTCGACGACCGCCTCGATCATGAGATCCGCGTCGACGAGGTCGTCGACCGGCGTGACGCGCGCGAGGACGTCGTCGGCCGGTGAGCCTCCCTTCTCCGCGAGCCGCTCGAGGCTCTTGCGCATCGTGCCCAGCCCGCGCTCGATCGCGCCGGGGAACGGATCGTGCAGCGACACGGTGCGACCCGAGGCGGCGACGACCTGCGCGATCCCGCCGCCCATCTGCCCCGCACCGACGACGAGGACGTGCTCGAACTCCACGCGCGGAGGCTACAACGGCTGCGGCAACGCTTCCTCGTGGTTGCTCCCGACCCGGCGCCGGCCGAGCGCGAGCGCGACGGCGACCACGAGGAACGCCGCGACGATCGCAACCGCTGTCCAGGTCCACGGGAAGCTCCTCGTCGCGGGGTGCTCGATGCGCCACGTGCCCGTGTCGATCGCGAGCCACGGCTTGCCGCTCTTCCAGTCGAGCGCGAGCTTGCTCCCGCCGTCCGCGAGCGTCATCCGCATGCTCGTCAGCGGCGCCTGGTCGCCGGCCGTCCACGGCAGGCCGATGCAGTGCGCAACGCTGCGAACGGTGTCGAGCGCGTGCACGAACGGGTAGCCGCCGGGGCGCATGAAGAGCGTGTAGACCCAGCGTCCGTCGCCGCTCGCCGTGCGCGTCGTCGCGAAGCCCTCCATCACCCAGCTCGCCTGCGCCTTGTCTGCGATGCGGCCGGGAAGCAGGCGTCCGTGCCCGAGGTCGTACGCGCGCACGACGTAGCGGCTCGCGTTGTCGCGGTCGACGTACTGCGTGAGGTACAGCGTCCTCCCGTCGGGCGAGAGCGCGTCGTACGCGAAGCTGCCGGGAATCTCGAAGCGGTCGCGAACGCGGAGGTTGCGCGTGTCGATCACGGCGAAGCGTGTCGGCGACCGGAGGCCGACGGTGCCGACGACGAGCTGCTTGCCGTCGCGCGTGAGCCCCTCGAGCTGGCCGGGCCTCATCGTCGGCTGCGGGATGCCGTAGTCGCCGTCGAGGGTTGTCCAGCCCGAGACGGCGCCGCCGCGAACGGCCACGCGTTCGATCGCGGTGTTCGCGCCCGTGGAGACGGCGATGAAGCGGTACTTGCCGTCGTGGGAGAGCACGCCGAGTCCGCCCTGGGCGACGTACGACGGCCCGGCGCCGAGCGCGGCAGTCGGGAGCAGCAGAGCTGCGAGAGCGGTGACGACGACGACGAGGCGCATGGGTCCCTCCTGTTGGCTGACGTCACTAGTACGCCCGCCGGAACCTGAAGGGTCCTTCCGGCTCAGACTTCGAGCAAGAGCGCGTCGCCCTGGCCGCCGCCGGAGCAGATCGCTGCGAGGCCGAGGCCGCCGCCGTTTCGGCGCAGCTCGTGCACCATCGTCCCGACGATGCGGCCGCCGCTCGCGCCGATCGGATGGCCGAGCGCGACCGCGCCGCCGTTCACGTTCACGTTCTCCTCGTCCGCGCCGAGCATCCGCGTCGAGTTGAGCGCGACCGACGAGAACGCCTCGTTGATCTCGACGCGCTTCACGTCGCCGATCGACTTGCCCGCCTTCTCGAGCGCGATGCGCCCGGCGCGCGCCGGCGTGCGCGCGAGATACGCGAAATCGTCCGCGACGTAGGCCTGCGCGAGGATCGTCGCGAGCACCTCGAGACCGCGCCGCTTCGCGAACTCCTCCGACGTCACGACGACGCACGAAGCGCCGTCGTTCACGCCCGGCGCGTTGCCGGCGGTCGTCGTCCCCTCCGGATCGAAGACGGGCTTGAGCTCGGAGAGCTTCTCGAGCGTCGTGTCGCGGCGAACGCCCTCGTCCGCGACGACGTCGCCGACGGGCACGATCTCGTCGTCGAAGCGATGGCCGTCCTGCGCGTCGGCCGCACGCTGATGCGAGCGATACGCCCACGCGTCCTGCTCCTCGCGCGAGATGCCGAGCTCGCGCGCGACCTTCGAGTTCTGCTGGACCATGTGCAGCTCGTCGAACGTCGACGTGAGCCCGTCGAAGACCATCGAGTCGATCAGCTCGCCGTTGCCGAGCCGGTAGCCGAAGCGCGCCTTCTTCAGCAGGTACGGCGCGTTCGACATCGACTCCATGCCGCCGGTGACGACGCACTCGTGCTCACCCGCGCGGATCATCGCGTCGGCGATCTCGATCGCGCGAATCGACGACGCGCAGACCTTGTTGATCGTGTCCGCCGGCGTCTCGATCGGCAGGCCCGCGCCCACCGACGCCTGCCGCGCCGGCGCCTGGCCGGCGCCCGCCTGCAGCACCTGGCCCATGATCACGTACTCGGGCTCCTCCGGCGCGAGCCCGATGCGCTCGAGCGCCGCCTTGATCGCGATCGAGCCCAGCTGCGTCGCCTCGTACCTGGCGAGCCCGCCGCCGAGGCGCCCGAACGGCGTCCGCACGGCCGAGACGATCACGGAGCGGGACATGCTTCCACCCTAGCCACTGGTGGTGTACCACTGCGCGTGGTTTCAGACCGGACGAGCCGAAAAGCTCCCCGAGCATCGTCCTTTCCATCGCCAAGGGGATTTCACGCACATTCGCCTGCTCGCGCCGCTTCGCTGCTGGCCGCCGCGCTCGTCGTGGCCGGCGGGGGCCGCGGCGCGACGCCCGTCTCGGGCACGGTCGGCCCCGGCACGCTGCCCGCCACCTGGCAGGGCAAGTCGTACACGGCGGCGGCGGTCGCCGACCCGGCGGCCTGTCCGCCCGCGTCGCTCGACAGCTCGAACGCCGTCTGCGACCACTTCGCGCTCACCGTCGGCGTCGACCCGGGCTACTGGTCGATCGCGGCGGGCGGCGCCTCGGTCACGATCAACTGGGCCGACGCGGCCAACGACTTCGACCTCTACGTCTACGACGCCGCCGGCAACGAGGTGGCATCGTCCACGCAGAGCTCGACCACGTCGGAGCAGGCGTCCATCCGGAACGCATCCGGCACGTACGACGTCGTCGTCGTCCCGTTCACCGTCACGAGCTCGGGCTACAGCGGCAACGCGAGCTTCGTCACGCAGACGCAGGCGACGACGACCTCCGGCGGGCCGGTCGCGTACAACGGCGTCAGCGTCACCGGCGCGAACCCCTCCACCGCGCCGACGACGACCGCCGCGCGTGACGGGCGGCCCCAGCTCGTGCTCCAGTCGACGGACGTCGGGCGCGAGGCCGCCGAGCCGACGCTCGGCGTCGACAAGACCGCCACCGCCTTCTACGCCGCCTCGACCTTCGACGGGCCGGGCGGCGAGGTCGCGCACACGCTCGTCCTCCGCTCGCGCGACTCCGGGCTCACCTGGCAGGCGACGACACCCGAGTACGCCGGCGTCGACGCGCACCCGGCGACGCTCGACCCCTACGTCTACCTCGACACCGACACGAGCCGCCTCTTCGACATCGACACGCTGCTCGCCGGCTCGACCGATCTCTCGATCTCGGACGACCAGGGGAACTCATGGCTGACGACGCTGACGGTCGACCCGGAGGTGACCGACCACCAGACGCTCGTCACGGCGGCGCCGCCGGCGGCGAACCCGCTCGTCCGGCCGCTGCTCCGGTCGTTCCCGAAGATCGTCTACTACTGCGTGAACTCCGCGGTCGACTCGGGCTGCAACCGCAGCCTCGACGGCGGCGTCACGTACACGCGCACCGGCGGTCCCGCCTACCTCGGTTTCGACTCGGCGGCCGGCGGACTCTGCGGCGGCCTGCACGGTCACATCGCCTCCGACAGCGCCGGACGCCTGTTCGTGCCGAAGGGCCACTGTGGCTTCCCGTGGCTCGCGATCTCGGACGACGGCGGCACGACGTGGAGCCGCGTCCAGGTCTCGAAGACGATCGGCATCGCAGACATCCAGTCGGCCGTCGCCGTCGACGCCGCGGACAACCTCTACTACACGTGGTGGGACGACGTTCACCACCTGCCGTATCTTTCCGTGTCGCGCGACCACGGGCAGACGTGGTCGACGCCGCTGATGATCGCGCCGCCAGGCGTCAAGGAGGTCAACTTCCCGACGATCACCGCCGGCGACGCGGGACGCATCGCGCTGACCTTCCCGGGCACGATGGTCGGGGACAGGGACGACAAGACGCGGCCCTGGGACTCGTGGGTCGTCACGTCGTCGAACGCGCTCGATGCGAGCCCGCTGTTCGTCGCGAACATCGGCAACGCCGTCGGCGATCCCGTTCACCGCGGCGACTGCCTCGCTCGGTGCGCCGGCATGTTCGACTTCCTCGACGTCGTCGGCTCGCCTTCGGACGGAACGATCTGGGCGACGGCCGTCGACACGTGCACGACGAAGGACAGCTGTAACACGATCGCCGCTCCCGGCAACGACGACGCCGCGGGCGACAGCGGCGTCGCGAGCGACATGCGCGGCATCGCGATCAAGGAGGTCTCCGGCCCGCGGCTCTACGCCTCGGCTGCCGGCTGCAAGAAGAAGCACTGCTGACGACGAGGCGCCGGGCGGGCCTTCGGGCTCGCCCGGCCGCCGAGTTGAGAGAGTTCGGCCGTGGCCGAGCTGCCGGCTGGCACCGTGACGTTCCTCTTCACCGACGTCGAGCGGTCGACGCAGCTGCTCGCGGAGCTCGGCACGGAGGACTACGGCGCAGTGCTCGAGGAACATCGCCGGCGGCTGCGGGAGGCGTTCGCCGCGGGCCACGAGGTCGACACGCAGGGCGATGCGCTCTTCTACGCGTTCGCGCGCGCCGACGACGCCGTCACCGCCGCTGCGGCAGGGCAGCGTGCGCTCGACGCTCTGCCGCTCCGCGTGCGAATGGGCATCCACACGGGGCAGCCGTCGCTCCTGGGCGACGGCTACATCGGACTGGACGTCCACCGCGCCGCGCGCGTCTGCGCCGCGGCGCACGGCGGGCAGGTCGTGCTCTCGCAGACGACGCACGACCTCGTGGACGCCGACGTCCGCGACCTCGGCGAGCACCGGCTCAAGGACCTGACGCAGCCGCAGCGGCTGTATCAACTCGTCGCCACGGGCCTGCAGGCGCAGTTCCCGCCGTTGCGGACGCTCGAGAACCGGCCGACGAACCTGCCGTCGCAGGCGACGCCGCTGGTCGGCCGCGCCGACGAGCTCGAGGCACTGCACGCGCTGCTCGCCGACGACGGCACCCGTCTCGTCACGCTCACCGGACCAGGCGGCACGGGCAAGACGCGCCTCGCACTGCACGCGGCGGCGGAGGCCGTCGAGCTCTTCCGCAACGGCGTCTGGTTCGTGGCGCTCGAGGCCGTGCAGGATCCCGCGCTCGTGCTGCCGTCGATCGCGCAGACCCTCGGGCTGTACGAGTCCGGCGACCGGCCGCTCGCGACCGCGGTCCGCGAGCATCTCGCCGGCCAGCAGGTGCTGCTCGTGCTCGACAACTTCGAGCAGCTGCTCGATGCCGCGCGCACGGTGAGCGACGTGCTCGACAACGCGCCGGGAGTGCACGTCCTCGTCACGAGCCGCGCGCCGCTGCGCCTCGCGGCGGAGCACGTCGTCCCCGTGCCGCCGTTGGGTGTGCCCGACGCCGCCTCGCTCCCCGCGCTCGAGGCGCTCTCGAAGTACGAGGCCGTTCAGCTCTTCGTCGACCGGGCGCACGCGGTCGCGCCCTCGTTCAGCGTCACGAGCGAAAACGCTCCGGCGGTCGCGGAGCTGTGCGTGCGGCTCGACGGATTGCCGCTCGCGATCGAGCTCGCGGCGTCGCGCGTGAAGCTCCTCCCGCCGCAGGCGCTGCTGGCGCGGCTGAGCCGACGGCTCGAGCTGCTCCGCGGCGGCGCCCGCGACCGGCCCGAGCGCCAGCAGACGCTGCGCGCGACGCTCGACTGGAGCTTCGACCTGCTCGACGAGCGGCGGCGCCGACTGTTCGCGCGGCTCAGCGTGTTCTCCGGCGGCTTCCGGCTCGACGCCGCCGAGGCCGTGTGCGAGGCCGAGCTCGACGACGTGGAAGCGCTGCTCGAGCACAGCCTCTTGCGCACCGAAGTGCGCCCGGACGGAGAGCCGCGCTTCTTCATGCTCGAGTCGATCCGCGACTACGCGCGCGAGCACCTCGAGGAGGACGGCGAGGCGGACGCGGTCCACGACCGTCACGCGCGCTGGTACGGCGCGTGGCTCGAGCAGAGGACCGAGCAGCGTCTGACCGGACGGCTGACCGCCGACTGGGAGCCCGAGGACGAGGAGCACGACAACATCCGCGCCGCGCTCGCCTGGGCGCGCGACCATGCCGAGATCGAGCTCGAGCTGCAGTTCGCCGCCTCGGCGGGGCTGTTCTTCTGGCCCAACCGCGGTCACGTCTCCGAGGGTCGCCGCTGGCTCGACGAGGTCCTGGCGCGATCGCAGGGGGCGGATCCGCGGCGGCGCGGCCGCGCGCTCCTCGCCGCCGCGCAGCACGCCTGGCGCCAGGGCGAGCATGCGCCCGCCGACGAGCTCGCCGCCGAGGCGCAGGCGATCTTCGAGCAGCTCGACGACCGTCCCCCGCTCGCAGCCGCGCTGATGACGCGCGCGATCGCGGCCGATGCGCGCGGGGACCGGGAGGCGGAGGCGGGCTACGCCGACGCGGCGGAGGCGATCTTCCGCGCGCTCGGCCACCGGGAGGCGCTCGACGCGATCCTCAACAACCGCGGCTACGCCGACATCGTCGCCGGGGACTTCGAGTCCGCCGAGCGCCGGCTACGCGAGGTCGCCGGCTCCGCGACCGGCCGGGCGCGGCTCATCGCTGCCGGCAACCACGGCCTGGCTCTCGCGCAGCTCGGCCGACTGGACGAAGCTGAGTCGCGTTTCGCGGAGATCCTGCACGTCGCCGTCACCACAGACCGCTCGTCGGAGGTCGTGCTCTACGGGTTCGAGGGTCTCGGGCTGGTGGCCGCGGCAAAGGCCGACGACTTGCGAGCCGCGCAGCTGTGGGGACTGGCGGCGACCATCCGCGACGCGACGGGCTACGCGCTCGCGATCGCCGAGCGGCGCTTCCACGACGAGCTCGAGCCGGAGACTCGAGGCCGCCTCGGCGACGCGGAGTTCGAGCGCGCGTGGAACGAGGGGCGCGAGCTCCCCTTCGGCGCCGCCGTCGACCTCGCGCTACGCCGGCGTGAGATCGGTTGAGCCGAGCCGCTGCGCGAACGCGACGAGCAGCTTCACGGCGTTCTCGACGTCGTCGAGCGACACCGTCTCCGTCGGCGTGTGGATGTAGCGCGTCGGCACGGAGACGAGGCCCGTCGCGATGCCCGCACGGCTGAGGTGGTACGCGTCGGCGTCGGTGTGCGTCGAGCCGCGGACGACCTCGACGCCGAACGGGATCTTCTCGGACTCGGCGGTCTCGTAGAGCAGGTCGAAGACGCGCTCGCTCAGCGGCGCGCCGCGAGCGAGGGTCGGGCCCTGCTCGACCTTGATCTCGCCCATCTCCGCGAGCTCGGCCTCGGGGATGTCGGACGACCACGTCACGTCCACCGCGATCGCGACGTCGGGCCTCACCGCGTACGCCGTCGTGCGCGCGCCGGCGAAGTCGCCGACCTCCTCGCCGACCGCCGCGACCGCGACGACGTCTCCGGCCGAGCCGCCTCCTTCCGCGACGCGGCGCGCGGTCTCGAGCGCGACGTAACAGCCGACGCGGTTGTCGAAGGAACGCGACGCGACGCGGTTGTTGCGGAGCTCCACCGGCTGTGACGCGAGCACGACGCCGTCCCCGAGCCGCACCGCCGAGCGAGCCTCGTCGCCGTCGCGGGCGCCGATGTCGATGAAGAGATCCTTCAGCTCGATCTTCTCGTCCTTGTCGCGCTTGAACGGGCTGCGCTTCTTGCCGATGACGCCGGCGATGCTGCCGTCCTTCGCCATCACCTCGACGCGTTGCGCGAGCAGCACCTCCGGCAGCCAGCCGCCGATGCCGCGGAAGTAGAGGAAGCCCTTGTCGTCGACGTGCGTGACGGTGAGGCCGATCTCGTCGATGTGGCCGACGATCGCGAGCGTCGGGCCGTCCGCGGGTCCCTTCACCCGGGCGGTCGACGAGCCGAGCGTGTCGGGTGTCACGTCGGCGAAGGCCTCAGCGGCCTTGCGCCATGCCGCGGCGACGTCGCGCTCGTGACCCGAGGGGCCCGGCGTCGTGAGCAGCTCGCGGAGCAGGTCGGGCAGCGGCACCGGGGGAGCCTAACGCCGGATCTGGCCGAGGATCGTCGGGTCCGTGATCTTCCGGTCGTCCACGAGCAGGAACGCCTTGCTCAGGATCACGGACAGCCGGTCGTCGTCCTCGAACGGCAGGAAGACCTTGCCCGTGCTCTTGCCGCGCGCCGGAACGATGCAGAGGTACTCGTCGTTCGGCTCCATGAGCACGTTCGCGGAGCCGAGGTGGATCCTGTACGTACGCAGCTCGCCCCGCACGATCAGGTAGCGCTCGCCGAGCTCGAGCCGTTCGGCGATCTTGAGCTGCGGCACGATCTCGCGCAAGACCTCGCGCCTCGTCTCGGCGGACGCGCCGAGCTCGCCGAAGGAGTGCTCCCGCCAGTAGTCGACGTGGCGGTCGTTGTGATCGAGCCACTCCGGATCCGCGGCTATCGACGCGACGCCCACGAAGAGGTCGACATCGCGCATCGCCTCCGAGAAGACGACTCGCGGAACGTCTGCGATCGGCACCGGATCGCCGCCACCGAGCGGCGTGAAGCGCACCTGGTCGGTTGCCGCGATGTTCGCGATCATCACCTGCTCGCCCCAGTCCTCGGCGGCATGCTCCATCCAGAACTCGGCGCGGAGCCCGTGTGACTCGAACTCGCGCCACTGCCTGCCGCCGTCGTTGTCGTACGGCCCGAGCGCGACGACCGACCAACCGCGCGACTTGATCAGGGCGTACGCCTGCGGGTACCTGAGGATGTGCGCCGCGAACCGGTTCGAGTAGGTGCTCGTCTCGAGCTCGGCGGGCGCGACGAAATAGACCTCCCGAAACGCCTGCTTGAACGGCTGCACGATCTCGTGCTCGAGGAGGAACCTGCGCCAGGCTGCGACGCCGGCGGGACTCTCGTGGATCGGATGCCACAGCCGCACGTCTCCCTCGGGCTCAACGGGCGAGCCGTCGGCTCGAAGGAAGACGCCGTCGACGAGCAGTGCGCTGCACTCGGCGAACGTCCAGATCAGCCCCCGCGCGTACGCGCTCGTCAGCGGATGCTCGAGGTAGAGGCGCCGCCACTCGTCGAGCGGCCACACGCGTTCCTCGGCCAGCAGGCCCTCGACGCGCACGCGTTCCGCAGCGAGCGCCTTCTTGATCTCCTTCGCGTCGGCACGCAGCGCGCGGAGCTCGGAGGCGTGGCTCTCCTTCACGGCCTTCGGCACGGACTTCACCGGCTTGCCGTCGCTCAGCCACGTCAGCGTGTCGCGTTCGAGCACGGCCGTCGTGGTTCCGAGCGGGATCTCCTTGCGACCGTCGTCGTCGAGGCCGAAGGCCGGAACCTGGCGCTCGAGCAGTTGCCCTTTCGTGATGCCGGCGGCCTCGGCGGCCTCCTCGAGCGCGCGCTCGACCTGCTTCGCGATCGTCTTGTGTTTGATCCGCGCCTTCAGGCGAGCGAGCGCCGCGACGGCAGCCTCGTTGCCGAGAGTGCCGAGACCGCGGAGGCAGGCGTTCGCGACCTTGACGCTGCGCGGGTCGTGACCCGGCTGGAACTGCGTCGCGGCGTGCTCTGCGACGTCGGCGAGGAGCGGCGCGGCCCACTCGGCCCGGATCGCCGCCGCCGCCCACGCGGCGCCGCGCACGAGCACGGCGTTTTCGTCCGCGAGCCACTGGTAGAAGACGAAGTTGCCCCAGCCGCGGCGCGTGCCGTCGGGTGCGTGAAGCGCCGTCGACAGGATCGTGTGCACGAGGTCCTCGCCGTCCGGCGTCGCGGCAACGAGCTTCGCTGCCTCGTTCGTCCACTTCTTCGAGGGCGTCGTGCCCGCCGTCGCCTGCGACAGGTGGAACAGGAGCGCGGCTGCGGCTGCGTCGCCTTGCCAGCGCTCGGCGAGCGCCCTGCGGAGCGGCTTGCCAACCTCGTCGCCTGTTGCGACGACGCTCAGGTCGAACTCGGCGTCGGGCGTCCCGCCCGGAAGCTTGCGCAGGCGTGCGAGCACCTTCGTCCGCTCGACCTCCCAGCCTGGATCCCGGCTCGCCTCGACGAAACGCAGGGTTTCGACGACCGCTTCCCGCGCCGCGTCGTTCCAGCGATCCTCGGGGAGCCGCTCCGCCGCGGCGAGCGCAACGCGTAGCGCATCCCACCGGTTCCACGCATGAGACGTACGCCGTCCGAGCGCGAGCAGCAACGTCACGTCCTCGGCCGTGTACGCGAGCTTGCGCCTGGTGAGCGCGAGCGCGACCTCGCTGTTGCCTCCGGCGACCGCCGCCACCACGGCCGAGACGGCGACCTCGGGCGGCTCGGCCAGCAGCGCTTTGCCGGCCTCCGTCGTCCACAGATTGACCTGGACGTAGACCCAGCCGGTCCCGAACTGGCCGCGGCTGACGTCGCGAGTGATTGCCGCGACGTGGTCGCTCCCACGCTCGCGGTGTCGCGCGAGCAGCTCCTCTTGCTCGGCCGCGACGCGAGCGCGCCGCAGAAGCCTGGCGAGCATCAACCGCCGACGAGCGGCGTCAGGCGCACGAAGCGGATGTCCGAGTCGGCCGTCAGCGCCAACTCCTCCTCGAGCTCCTCCACCTGGCGGCCGTCGACGAGGACGAAGAAGCCGTTGCGGCGGAACGCCTGCTCGGCCTTCTCGGCCTGGCGCTTCCAGTCGATCGGCCGCTTCGACTTGAGCCGGTAGCCGTTCAGCGTCACCTCTGCGTCGACCGGCTGCACGAGCGTGCGGAACTCGACGCCCCGCTGAGCCGCCGCATTCGCCAAGGCGACCTCCTCGCGCACGCGCGTGCGGATCAGGTCTCGCATCGTCAGAGCAGCGGGGACCTCGAGCTCGATCGCATCGACTGCGCTCGACCGGGAGCCCGCCTGATCCCGGATTGCGACGGTCACGCTCACCGTTCCGGGACCATACAAACACTTGACGGACGTGGCATCGAGCCGTACGGTGGTCGTCGATGAGCTTCCACCCCGCAGGCACCTGGGCCTGGCGCCGCGAGCGGGGCGGGAGCCTGCGCTGACCCAGCGCACACAGCCCGTTCCGCTCACCGAAGACCCGTAAGGGTCTTTTTCTTTTGCACGAACTCGAATCAGCGATGACGACCGCGATTGCCACAGACCTCCTCACCCCGCTCGGGGCATACCTGCGCCTGCGCGAGGGCGCTCGGGCCTCGTTCCTGCTCGAGTCGGTGGAGCGCGGGCGGCTCGGGCGCTACTCGTTCGTCGGGTCGGGATCGCGGCTCGTGTACCTCAACGAGGCCGAGGCGGTCGGGCTCCCGGTCGTCGGCTACGTCGGCTACGACTGGGTCGCGAAGCTCGAGCCGACGGTGCCGCTCCCGGATGACGGGCCCGGGCTGCCGGAGAGCCGCTTCGTCGTCGCCGACACGCTCGTTCGCTTCGATCACGTGCGCGGGATCGCCGAGGTGCTCTACGGCGACGGCGACGTGCTCGAGGGACCGCAGCCGCCGGTGCCGCGAGGCTCCGGTTCGCGGGGAGCGCTCCGCCGTTTCCCGGATCAGCGCGAGCACGAGCGGCGCATCGAGAAGGCGAAGGAATACATCCGCGACGGCGACGCGTTCCAGATCGTCGTCTCGCAGCGTGCCGAGCGGCCGACCTCCGCGTCCGGGCTCGAGCTCTACCGGGCGCTGCGCCGCGTCAACCCGTCGCCGTACCTCTTCCTCCTCGAGCTCGACGGGTTGTCGTTGATCGGCTCTTCGCCCGAGACGGTCGTCAAGTGCGACGGCCGCCGCGCCGAGCTGAACCCGATCGCCGGCTCGATCGCGCCCGGCGCAGGCGACGCCGAAGCACTGCTGGGCTCGGAGAAGGACCGCGCCGAGCACGTGATGCTCGTCGACCTCGGCCGCAACGACCTCTCTCGCGTGTGCAAGCCCGGCACCGTGCGCGTCGAGCGCTTCCTCGAGCCGGAGCGCTTCTCGCACATCACGCACCTCGTCTCGGAGGTCGCGGGCGACCTGCGCGACGGCGTGACGCCGTTCGACCTGCTGCGCGCGTGCTTCCCCGCCGGCACGGTGTCCGGAGCGCCGAAGATTCGCGCGATGCAGATCATCTCCGAGCTCGAGGGCTACCGCCGCGGCGTCTACGCGGGAGCAGTCGGCTACGCCCTGCCCGGCGGCGCGCTCGACACGTGCATCGCGATCCGGACGATGGTGCTGCGAGACGGCGTGGCGCTGCTGCAGGCCGGCGGCGGGATCGTCGCCGATTCGGATCCGGCGGAGGAGCACCAGGAGTGCCTGAACAAGCTCGCGGCGCTCGAGGCCGCGATCGAGCTCGCGGAGGCGGAGCAATGACGCGGGTCCTGCTCGTCGACAACTACGACTCGTTCACCTACAACCTCGCGCACTACCTCGCCGAGCTCGGCGCGGACGTCTCGGTGCGGAGGCCGGAGCAGCTGAACGGCAACCTCGCGCCGACGCACCTCGTCCTCTCCCCCGGCCCCGGCCGGCCGACGTCGCACCTCGTCGGCCTCGTGCGCGACTCACGCGTGCCGACGCTCGGCGTCTGTCTCGGACATCAGGCGGTGATCCAGGCGTTCGGCGGCGAGATCGGCAGCGCGCGGCGGCTGCTGCACGGCAAGACGAGCCGCGTCGAGCACGACGGGCGCGGCGTCTTCCGCGGCCTGCCGCAGGGACTCGAGGTCGGGCGTTACCACTCGCTCGCCGCAACGCATGTGCCGGACGAGCTCGAGGTGACGGCGCACAGCGACGACGGCGAGGTGATGGGCGTGCGCCACCGCGAGCTGCCGATCGAGGGCGTGCAGTTCCATCCGGAGTCGGTGCTGACGCCGCTCGGCAAGGATCTGCTGAGGAACTTCCTCGATGCTTAGCTGGGCGATCACGCGGTTGCTGGAGGGCTACGACCTCACGCGTGCGGAGGCGCGCGACGTGATGGGGACGATCATGCGCGGTGAGGCGACGCCCGCGCAGATCGGCGGCTTCCTCGTCGCGCTTCGCTTCAAGGGCGAGACGGCTGCCGAGATCGCCGGCTGCGCGGAGGCGATGCGCGAGCACGTGCTCGCCGTGAACCCGAAGCGCAAGGATCTCGTCGACACCGCGGGCACCGGCGGCGACAACGCCCACACGCTCAACATCTCGACCGCGGCGGCGCTCGTCGCGGCCGCTGCGGGCGCCGGCGTCGCGAAGCACGGCAACCGCGCCGTCTCGTCGAGCTCGGGCTCTGCCGACGTGCTCGAGGCGCTCGGCTTCGAGCTCGACCAACCGCCGGGGCGCATCGAGCAGTCGATCGACGGGCTCGGGTTCGGCTTCCTGTTCGCGCCGACGCACCACCCTGCGATGAAGCACGCGGCGCCGGTGCGGCGCGAGCTTGCGACGCGCACGGTCTTCAACGTGCTCGGGCCGCTGACGAACCCGGCCGGTGCGCGTGCGCAGGTCGTCGGCGTCTTCGCGCCCGATCTCGTGCCGACGATCGCCACTGTGCTCGCGGAGCTCGGCGCGCACCGTGCGTTCGTCGTGCACGGCGCCGACGGGATCGACGAGCTCTCGCCGGCGGGCCCGAACCTCGTGGCCGAGGTCGTGCGCGGACAGGTCATCGAACGGACGATCGACCCTCTCGAGCTCGGCGTCCCGCGCTGCTCGCCGGAGGAGCTGCGCGGTGGCTCTCCCGAGGAGAATGCGGCCGCGATCCACCGCGTGTTCGACGGCGCCGACGGCGGCGCGCGCGACGCGATCCTGCTCAACGCCGCCGGCGCGATCGCTGCAGGCGGGCATGCCGCAGACCTGCGCGAGGCGATCGAGATCGCGCGCGAAACCGTCGCCAGCGGCGCGGCCGGCGAGCGCCTGGACGCGCTCGTGGCATTCTCGCGAGGCGATGGGCCCGTTTAGCCAAGCCCTGCGCGCGCCGGGACTCGGCGTGATCGCGGAGTTCAAGCGGCGCTCGCCGTCGGCGGGAGACCTGCGCCCGGGCGGCGACCCGATGGAGCTGACCGTCGCCTTCTCGCGCGCCGGCGCGTCGGCGGTCTCGGTGCTCGTGGACGAGCGCTTCGGCGGCTCGCTCGCGGATCTCAAGGCCGCGCGTACGGTCGCGCCCGACACGCCGCTGCTCGCGAAGGGCTTCTTCCGCGAGGAGCTGCAATTGCTACAGCTCAAGCTCGCCGGCGCGGACGCTGCGCTGCTCCTCCTGCGCGACCTCGACGACGAGCGCATGCGCGCGTTGATGGCCTACGCGACCGAGCTGCGACTCGAGACGCTCGTCGAGGCGCACGACGCGGCGGAGCTCGAACGCGCCGTCGCGCTCAACGCGCCTGTGATCGGCGTCAACGCGCGCGACCTCTCGACGTTCAGGATCGACCGCCGTGCGCAGCTCGACCTCGTCGCGAGTGCTCCACGCGATCGCGTCGTCATCGCCGAGTCGGGGATCGAGTCGCGCGCGCAGGGCGCCGCGGCGGAGCTCGCCGGCGCGGACGCCGTGCTCGTCGGCAGCGCGCTCATGCGCGCGAAGGAGCCGGCCGCGAAGCTGCGCGAGCTGCTCGCACGCCCGCTCGTCAAGGTGTGCGGCCTGACGCGCGAGGAGGACCTTGCGGTCGCCGTGGACGCGGGCGCCGACCTCGCGGGCTTCATCCTCGCGAAGGAGAGCCCGCGTCGCGCGAAGCGCGTCCTCGACGTTCCGGACACGATGCTGTCGGTCGCGGTCTTCGTCGAGGACGTCGAGGACGCGGGCGCCGATCTCGTGCAGTGGTATGCGCGCGAGAACGGTCACCGCGCGCGCGACGGTGTGCTCTTTCGCGACGGCGACCGTGTTGCGACGGTGGTCGATCTTCCGTGGCAGCAGGACGATCCGTCGCACCTCGAGCGCGCTCGTGCCGCCGAGGGACGCGTGATGCTCGCGGGCGGCCTTGCCGCGGACAACGTGCGCGAGGCGATCGACGCGGTGCAGCCGTGGGCGGTCGATGCGAGCTCACGGCTCGAGCTCAAGCCCGGCGTGAAGGATCACGACGCGGTGCGCGCATTCGTCGAGGCGGCGCAATGGCGCGTCCCTGGCGTTCCTGAGGTGCCGCTGGGGGCGCGCGGCCGGAGGGCACAGTATGAGTAATATGGGCCCGGAAGGCCGCGTGCCGCCAGCGGTGCCAGGCGGCGGCAGAGCCGGGCTCCGCCCGGCGGGAGCCGTCGCCGATCAGAGACGTCAGGGGACGTACGGCGAGTACGGAGGGCGCTACGTCCCGGAGACGCTGATCCCGGCGCTCGACGAGCTCGAGGCGGGCTGGCAGGCGGCCCTCGGCGACGCGGCGTTCGCGGCGGAGCTCGACGAGCTCGCACGCACGTACGCCGGACGGCCGACGCCACTCACGCGCGCGGAGCGCTTCGCGCCCGACAAGCGCCTCTATCTCAAGCGTGAGGACCTGCTTCATACCGGCGCGCACAAGCTGAACAACGCACTCGGTCAGGCGGTGCTCGCGCGGCGGCTCGGCAAGCGGCGCATCGTCGCCGAGACCGGCGCCGGCCAGCACGGCGTCGCGACGGCGACGGTCTGCGCGCGCTTCGGCTTCGACTGCGTCGTCTACATGGGGAGCGAGGACATGCGGCGCCAGCGGCCGAACGTCGAGCGAATGGGGCTGCTCGGCGCCGAGGTGCGGCCAGTCGAGTTCGGCACGCGCACGCTGAAGGAGGCGACGAGCGAGGCGATCCGCGACTGGATCACGAACGTCGAGACGACGCATTACCTGATCGGCTCGGCGGTCGGACCGCATCCGTATCCGGCGATCGTGCGCGAGCTCCAGGCGGTGATCGGCCGCGAGGCGCGCGCGCAGTTCCTCGACGCGGAAGAGCGGCTGCCGGAGGTCGTAGTCGCATGCGTCGGCGGCGGGTCGAACGCGATCGGGATGTTCGCCGGGTTCGTCGACGACGAGGACGTGCGGCTGCTCGGCGTCGAGGCGTCGGGCGCAGCGTCGCTGGGGTCAGGTCGCGCGGGCGTCTGCACGGCGCGCGTTCGTCGATCCTCGCGGACGCTGACGGGCAGATCCTCGACGCGCACTCGATCTCGGCGGGCCTCGACTACCCGGGTGTCGGGCCGGAGCACGCGGCGCTGCGCGACAGCGGTCGTGCGCAGTACGTCGGCGCGAGCGACGACGAGGCGCTCGCGGCGTTCCGAGCGCTGACGCGCACCGAGGGGATCATCCCCGCGCTCGAGCCGGCGCACGCGCTCGCGCGGGCGCGCGAGCTCGACGAGACGCATGTGCTCGTGTGTCTCAGCGGCCGCGGCGACAAGGACCTCGAGGAGGTGCTCGCGCGTGGCGACGCATGAGTTCGAGCCGACCGTGTTCCACATCACGCTCGGCTCGCACGAGCCCGTGCTGCGCATCGCGAGCGGCGACACCGTCCGGACCTGGTGCGTCGACTCGAGCGGCTACGACCGCGACGGCAACGACATCACCGAAGGCGGCAATCCGCAGACGGGGCCGTTCTTCGTCGAGGGCGCGGAGCCGGGCGACACGCTCGCCGTTCGTCTCGAGCGGATCGAGCCGAACCGTACGCGCGGCCTCAGCGGCCAGGTGGTCGCGTTGAACGTCGTCGACCCGTGGCTGGCTGCGGAGCTTCCGGAGGGCACCGGCCCGGACTGGTGGACGCTCGACCTCGAGCGGCGAACCGCACGGCTGGACGACCCGCCGCAGGGACTCGAGACGCTCGGCGAGCTGCCGCTCGACCCGATGCTCGGCTGCTTCGGCGTCGCGCCGGCGCGCGGGCAGGCGATCTCGACTGCGACGTCGGGCGAGCACGGCGGCAACATGGACTACCGCGGCTTCCGCGCCGGCGTCACCGTGTACTTCCCCGTCTTCGTCGAAGGTGCGCTGTTCTTCGTCGGCGATGCGCATGCGCTGCAGGGCGACGGCGAGATCGTCGGGACCGGCATCGAGGTATCCGCGGACGTCGAGTTCACGGTGGAGGTGCTGAGGGGCAAGCGCAGCTCGTGGCCGCGCGGCGAAAACGACGAGTTCGTGCTGGCCGTCGGGAACGCGCGGCCGCTCGACCAGGCGCTCCAGCACGCGACGACGGAGCTGATGCGCATGCTCGCCGACGACCACGGGCTCGACTTTCGCGCATCGTCCGCGCTCCTCGGGCAGTGCATCCGCTACGAGATCGGCAACGTGTTCGATCCCGCGTACACCGTGGTCGCGAAGGTGGCGAAGGACTTGCTGCCGTGAGTCGCTCGAACCCGGCCGCGGCGCAGATGTCGACGTATGCGTTCCCCGTCGAGCTGCGCGTCGACGAGCTGCTCGTGCGTCTTCCGGTCGAGGCGGACGTGGACGCGATCGCGCCGGCGTTTCGCGATCCGTCGATCGGCGGCGAAGCGGGCCTGCCGCCGTGGGACGCCGAGACGCTGCGAACGGTGATGCGCGAGCAGCTGCCGGAGATGATGGCGCGCGGGCTGATGTCCCCCTACGTGATCGTCGACGCCGGGACGACGCGGGCGCTCGGCGGCCTGACGATCCACCATTTCGACCCGCTGCGCGACGCGATCGAGCTCGGCTACTGGCTGCTGCTGGAGGCGCGCGGGCGCGGCGTCGCGACGCGGTGCGTGAATGCGGCGGCCGAGCACGCGTTCGCGAACGGGATCGACCGCGTCGAAGCGCACGTGCGAGTCGGAAACGTCGCGTCGGAGCGCGTGCTCGAGCGGGCGCGCTTCTCCCGCGAGGGCGTGAAGCGCCGCTACCTCCGCCGTGGCGGCGAGGAGGCGAAGTCCGACGCCACGCTGTTCGCGCGCCTCGCAGATGACTGAGCCGGCCAAGCCCACATCGGCGGTGTCCGCTGCGTCTCCGCTGGTGGCAGCCACCGTGACGGTGATGTGACGAAACTGTGCCGCGAATCAGCGTTTCCGCTCTACGACACGAAACGGCGCTCGTCCGCTACGGGCCCGCCGGGTATCAGCCACCGTTAGGAAAGTGAGACGTACCGTCCACAGCCGGTGAAAAAGGCGCTGTCCATTTACCTCATGTGCGGGCCCGAGACGCCCGCGCTCGCCGAGGCGGCCGTCGACGGCGGCGCCGACCTGCTCGAGCTCGGGTTTCCGTTCTCCGACCCGCTCGCGGACGGGCCCGTCGTCCGCCGCGCCGGCGAACGGGCGCTCGCACGAGGGATGCGCACGCCCGCGTGCCTCGACGTGCTGCGCGAGAGCCGGGCCCTCGTCGACGTGCCGCTCATTCCGATGACCTACGCGTCGATCCTCGAGGCGTACGGCTGGGAGCGCTTCGCCGGCGACGCACACGACGCCGGCGCGACGAGCCTCATCGTCGCCGACCTTCCCGCAGGCGAGCGACCCGGGCTCGCGCGCGTCCAACTCGTCGCGCCCACCTCCACGGACGAGCGGCTGCGCCTCGCCGGAGCGCAGACGGACGGCTGGCTCTACCTCGTCACCGTCACCGGAACGACCGGCGGCCGCGACGGCGTCTCCCCCGCGCTCGCCGGCCTCGCCGAGCGTGCGCGCGCGGCGACGGACAAGCCGCTCTACGCAGGCTTCGGCATCTCGACGCCGGAGCAGGCGCGCGCCGCGGCCGATCTCGCCGACGGCGTCGTCGTCGGCTCGCGCGCCGTCGAGGTCGCCGAGGAGGGCCCGGACGCCCTGCGCAGCTACGTCCGGAGCCTCCGCGAGTCGATCGATCGGTAGAGTGGAGCGAAGACGCGGCGACGGCCGCGTCTTTCGTGCGTCCACGGACAGGGGAGCCTGCTTGAACGTCGACCCGCCAGATCTCGGCTTCGTCGCGACGGCCGTCCGCCTCCTCCACGTCTGGAAGGAGCAATGGCGCCTGGTCCTCCTCGGGCTCTTCTGCGCGCTGCTGACGACCGGGCTCTCGCTGACGATCGCGATCCTCATCCGTCACGCGATCGACAACTCGATCGCGCCGGTGAACGGCGACCGGCAGCGGCTCTGGCCGTACATCCTGATCGTCGTCGTCCTCTCGGCGCTCCGCTTCGGGACGAACTTCACGCGGCGCTATGCGACCGCCCGCGTCGGCATTCGCGTCGAGGCGCGGATGCGCGAGCTGCTCTACCAGGCGTACCTGCGCTTCCCGCGCGCGTTCTACGACCAGCACGCGACCGGGCAGGTCGTCTCGCGCGCGACGAACGACCTCTACCCGATCCGCTACTTCATCGGCTGGGGCATGGTGCAGGGAGCGCAGTCCTCGATGATGATCATCGGCGTCGCGGCGGTCCTCATGCTCGTGAACCTCAAGCTGGCGTTCTACGCGCTCGTCGCGATGCCGCTCGTCGGCCTGCTCACGTGGTGGTTCGCCGTGCAGGTCATGCCCGTGTCGCGCCGCGTGCAGCAGTTGAAGGCCGACGTGACCGAGGCCGCGGACGAGGCGGTCGTCGGAATCGAGATGGTGCAGGCGTTCGGCCGCGAGGACGACGTGCGCGCGCGCTTCGGCGACAAGGCGCGCGCCGTCCGCGACGGCGTGCTGCAACAGGCTCGCATCGAGGGCAACTTCCTCCCCGGCCTGCTCTTCCTGCCGACCGTCTCGATCGGGATCGTCCTCTGGTTCGGCGGCCGCAACGTCATCCACGAGAGCCTGACGATCGGGGAGTTCTTCCTCTTCTACTCGCTGCTGCTCCAGCTCGTCTGGCCGCTCGAGGCGCTCGGCTGGATCATCAACCTCGGCCAGCGCGCACTCGCGTCCGCGTCGCGCAGCTTCGCCTGGCTCGAGCACATCGAGAGCATCCCGGAGCCCGCGAAGCCGCGCTCGCTCCCGGAGGGACCGCTCGACGTGCGCTTCGAGGACGTCCACTTCTCGTACGGCACGGGATCGGAGGTGCTGAGCGGTGTCGACACGGCCGTCCGCGAAGGCGAGATCGTCGCGGTCTGCGGGCCGACCGGCGCCGGCAAGACCACGCTCATGAACCTGCTTCCGCGGTTCTACGACCCGACGCAGGGGCGCGTGCTCATCGGTGGAGTCGACGCGCGCGACGTCGAGCTCGCCGAGCTCAGGTCGGCCGTCGCGATCGTGACGCAGCGGCCGGTTCTCTTCTCGATCCCGTTGCGGGACAACCTCACCGCCGGCGCCGACGTGCGCTGGCAGGAGGTGCTCGAAGCGTGCGAGGCGGCCGGAGTCTCGGAGTTCGCCGACGACCTGCCCGACGGCTACGACACGCTGATCGGCGAGCGCGGCGTGAACCTCTCCGGCGGCCAGCGCCAGCGCGTCGCGCTCGCAAGAGCGCTCATCGCAGGCGCGCGGATCATCGTGCTCGACGATCCGCTGTCGGCCGTCGACACGGAGACCGAGCGGCTGCTCGTGGACGCGCTGCGGCCCGCGGTCGCAGGCCTGACCGTCCTCGTCGCGGCGCAGCGCCTCTCGACCGTGCAGGTCGCCGACCGCGCGGTCGTCCTCGTCGACGGCGTCGTGACCGAGGAAGGCACCTCGGCGGAGCTCCTCGCGCTCGACGGCTACTTCAAGCGACTCTTCGGAGACGAGCTCCTTGCAGCCGCGTAGCTACACGGGGCTCAGCCGCCTCGCGCGCTACCTGCCGGGCCAGTACCGGCGCGTCGCGTTCCTGTCGCTGATCGCGATGCTCGGCGCCGCCGGGCCGGTGATCGGCCTGCTGCTCGTGCAGGACGCGATCGACAACGGCATGAAGCAGGGCGACACCGGCCGCCTGACCCGCGACGTCTTCATCTACCTCGGCGTCAACGCCGCCGCGTGGGTGCTCACGAGTGCCATGATTCGCGGGCTCGCGCGCGTCGGGCAAGGCGTCGTGCTCGCGCTGCGCGAGCACCTCTTCGAGCACCTCACCTCACTCTCGCTGCGCTACTTCTCGGAGCAGCGAGCGGGCTGGATCATCGCGCGGCTGACGTCGGACGTCGACGCGGTCTCCGACGTCCTCTCGCAGGGGCTGACGACCCTCGTGGCGAACTCGCTGACGCTCGTCGCCGCCGTGATCGGCCTCTTTATCCTCGACTGGCGCCTCGGGCTCGTCGCGCTCGTGATTCTGCCGCCGACTCTCGTCCTGACGCGGTGGTTCCAGGTGCGCTCGCACGCCGCGTTCCTCGAGGTGCGGAACACGATCTCCGCGATGACCGCGCAGATCGCCGAGTCGGTCGCCGGCATGGCCGTGATCCAGGCGTTCAACCGCGAGCGCTCGTTCCAGCGCGAGTTCGACGAGGCGAACACCGCGAACCTGCGGACGAACCAGGCAGCGCAGTACCTCAACTCGCTCTTCTTCCCGGCGATCGAGTTCTTCGGGATCGTCGCGATCGCGTCGGTCTTGCTCGTCGGCGGCCGCCTGCACGACGAGGGGACGCTCTCCGTCGGCACGCTGATCTCCGCGATCTTCCTGCTCAACCTCGTCTTTCAGCCTCTGCAGGAGCTGTCGGACCTCTATGGCCAGGTGCAGTCTGCGGGCGCGGCGATGGAGAAGGTCAGCTCCGTCCTCGACACCGACGCCGAGATCCAGGACGCACCGAACGCGCGTCATCTCGACGCCGTCGAGGGCAAGCTCGACCTCGAGGAGATCTGGTTCGCGTACGGCAAGGAGCCGGTGATCCGCGGCGTCGACCTGCACATCCCCGCCGGCGCGTGCATCGCGCTCGTCGGCCACACCGGTCACGGCAAGTCGACGCTCGCGAAGCTCGTCGGCCGCTTCTACGACCCCGACGGCGGCACGATCCGCGTCGACGGCGTCGACCTGCGCGAGATCGAGCTTCGCTCGTACCGGCGGCGGCTCGGCGTCGTCCTCCAGGACCCGTTCCTCTTCGCCGGGACGATCGCCGACAACATCCGCTTCGCACGCCCCGCCGCGACCGACGAGGAGGTGCGCGAGACCGCCGCGGCGATCGGCATCGACCGCGTCGCCGCGCGCTTCGACGAGGGTCTCGGCCACCTCGTGCGCGAGGGAGGCGCCGGCCTCTCGGCGGGCGAGCGGCAGCTGATCTCGATCGCGCGCGCGCTCCTCGCCGATCCGCGCATCCTCATCCTGGACGAGGCGACGTCGAACATCGACCGGCCGACCGAGGTCCTCATCGAGAAGGCCCTCGACCGGCTCCTGCACGGCCGCACCTCGATCATCATCGCGCACCGCCTAGCGACCGTCCGCCGCGCCGACGAGATCCTCGTCGTCGAGCACGGCCGCATCGTCCAGCGTGGCACCGAGCGCGAGCTGCTTGCCGAGGACGGCCCGTTCCGCCGCCTCGCCCGAGACCTCCGCGGGCCCGTGATCGCTTCGGAGCTTGCAAGAAATCCGTAGCGCCGGCCGTCCTGTATAAGACTTCACGGGGTCGTCCGGACGACGTAAGGGGGAATCGATGGCGACGGTCACCACCCTCGAGGGACTCGAGGAGCTTCGGGCTCGGCTCAGGGGCGAGCTCATCACGCCGGAGGACGCGGCGTTCGAGCAGGCGCGCACGGTCTACAACGCAATGATCGACAAGCGGCCCGCGCTCGTCGTGCGCTGCCGCGACGTCGCGGACGTCCAGTCGGCGCTCGCGTACGCACGTGCCGGCGGGCTCGACGTCGCGGTCCGCGGGGGCGGCCACAACGGCGCCGGGCTGGGCACGGTCGACGGCGGGCTGGTGATCGACCTGTCGCCGATGAGCTGGGTGCGGGTCGACCCCGCGACGAAGACGGCGCAGGTCGGCGGCGGCTGCACGATGGGCGACATCGACCACGCGACGCACGCATTCGGCCTCGCACTGCCCGTGGGCGTGATCTCGACAACGGGAGTCGGGCTGCTGCTCGGCGGAGGCGTCGGCCACCTGTCACGGAAGTACGGCCTGTCGATCGACAACATTCTCGGCGCGGACGTCGTACTCGCCGACGGCAGCGTCGTGCACGCGAGCGCGGACGAGAATCCCGATCTCTTCTGGGCGATCCGCGGCGGCGGCGGCAACTTCGGCGTCGTCACGTCGCTCCACGTCCAACTGCACGAGCAGGCGACGGTGGTCGCGGGGCCGATCATCTGGCCGCTCGATCAGGCCGCCGAGCTCCTGAGCTTCTACCGCGAGTGGATCCCGGCTCAGCCCGACGAGCTGACCGCGTGGTTCGCGTTCGTCTCCGTTCCGCCTGGCCCGCCGTTCCCGGAGGAGCTCCACTTGCAGAAGGTCGCAGCGCTGATCTGCACGTACGCGGGAGACCCCGGCGGCGCAGACGATGCACTGGCGCCGGCGCGCGCCGTGGGCAAGCCGCTCATCGACGGAGTGCAACCGCTGCCGCTGCCGGCGTGGAACAGCGCCTTCGACGGCGTGTACCCGCACGGAGACCAGTGGTACTGGCGCGGCGACTTCTTCGCCGAGATCCCGGATGCAGCGATCGACCTGCACGTCGACTTCGCGAAGCGCCTGCCGACATGGAAGTCGACGATGCACCTCTACCCGTCCGACGGCGCGGCGGCACGCGTCGCGCCCGACGCGACGCCGTGGGCGTATCGCGACGCCAAGTGGACGAGCGTCTACGGCGGCGTCGATCCCGACCCGGCGAACGCCGACGCGATCAAGGCCTGGACGATCGAGTACTACGAGGCGCTGCACCCGTACTCGATGGGCGGCTCGTACTCGAACTTCATGATGGAAGAGGGTCAGGAGCGCGTGCAGGCGGCTTACGGGTCGAACTACGCGCGCCTCGCCGAGATCAAGGCGAAGTACGACCCGGACAACGTCTTCCACGTGAACCAGAACATCAGGCCGGCGTCGTAGCTCTACGCGCTCGCGGGCTTCGGCAGCCTCCTGCCGGAGCCCGCGGGACGGCGACGGGGACGAGGTCGGTCGCTAATGCGGCGCAAGCTCGAGCCAGGTCAGTCCCTGCACCGCGAGCAGGTAGCGGCCGTCCCTGCGCACGAGGACGAGCAGCACGCTCTCGCAGCTGCGGCACCGGATCACGATGCCCGGCGCGTCCATGATATGCGCGCGCCTCGCCGAGTGCCGCGACGTTGCCGCAGCCGTCGCAGCGGCCGCGCGCCGCCGTCACCTCAAGCGCGAACACTTCGCTCAGGGCGCCTGCCGCCGAGTTGCCGTCGAGCTCCTCCATGCTCACCTCCCTGTCGGTCCGAACCGTTCCGTGCGGATTCGCTCGGGTGCATGCCCGAGCTCGACGAGCGCCGACGCGACCGCCTCGACGAACGAGGTCGGCCCGCACACGAAGATGCGCGGGTCGTCCTCCGGTGCGAAGCCCGCCTCGCGCAGCAGGTCAGCGTCGACGCGTCCGCTGCGCACGCCTTCCCGGTGCTCGCGCGTCAGCGTGAGCACGACGTCGTCGCCGAGCGCCGAGAGCTCCTCGCGGTAGATCACGTCGTCGAGCGTGCGCGCCGAATAGAGGAGACGCGCGGTCACTTCGCGCGGGCGCGCGCGGAGCATCGAGCGCAGCGGCACGACACCAGACCCGCCGCCGACGAGCAGCAAGGGCCCGCCGTCGCCGGGTTCCCACGCGAAGTAGCCGCCGATCGGGCCGCGCACCTCGAACGTGTCGCCCCGGCGCACATCGTCTACGAGGTACGGCGACACCTCGCCGTCGTCGATGCGCTCGACCGTCAGCTCGAGGCCCTCGTCGCCGGGGCCGGACGCGATCGAGTACGAGCGCTCAGCCTGGTAGCCGTCCTCGGCCGTGAGACGGATGTCGACGTGCTGCCCCGCGCGGTGGCCGCTCCATCCCTCGACGTCGAGGACGAGCGTCCGCGTGCGCGGTGTCTGCTCGCCGACGTCGGCGACCTCGGCGAGCCGCCACTGGATCGGCGCTCTCTCGTCGCGGCCGCGGAAGCTCATCATGACGAGTATCTCGCTGATCGCAGTTTGACGCCCGAAACGGTGATGGAGCAGCAACGTCTCGCGCGCGCAGGCGAGACCGCGCTCTCGCCGGAGCGCAAGGGCGGTCGGACATGCCGGCACCCGGGAAGGAGGGGGCTCGTGGGGGAACCACGGGTTCCCCCACGCCTAGTCGCCCCAGTACCGCTGCTCCCGCCAAGGATCGCCGTAGTTGTGGTAGCCGTAGCGCTCCCAGAAGCCCGGCTCGTCGTCGACCCGCAGCGTGAGCCCGCGCACCCACTTCGCGCTCTTCCAGAAGTAGAGGTGCGGGACGAGCAGTCGCGCCGGGCCGCCGTGCTCCGGGATCGAGGGGCTCGCCGCCGTACCCGAACGCGACCCACGCCTTGCCGCCCGTGACGTCCTCGAGCGGGAGGTTCGTCGTGTAGCCGCCGTCGCAGAACGCGACGACGTGCTCGGCCTCGGTCTCGACGCCCTCGAGGAGCGTGTCGACCGAGACGCCCTCCCACTCCGAGTCGAGCTTCGACCACTTCGTCACGCAGTGGATGTCCTTCGTCACGTGCTCGCTCGGCAGCGCTCGTAGCTCGTCCCACGTCCAGCGGCGCGGCCCGTCGATCTCGCCGTTCACCGTGAACGTCCACTCCTCGAGCGGCGTGTGCGGCGTCGGGCCTGCCGAGAGCACGGGAAAGTCGTCGGTGACGTACTGCCCCGGCGGGACGCGGTCGCGCGGCGCGTCGCTACGCGACCGGCCCCGGAAGCCACGGGAGATCGGGCTCATCGCGACGATCGTCTCAGACCGCGGCGAGCCCTGCAGCCGTCGCCGGCAGTCCGTCGACGTCGCCGACGGGATCGAGCCTGCCGCCGTCCCGCACCGCGAACGCGAAGATCTTGCGCGCATCCGCGTCGAGCGCGTAGAGGAAGCGGCCGTCGGCGGACAGCGCCTCGTCGCGCACGCCCTTCTCGCCGAGGGTGGTCGAGCCTGCGACGGCGTCGACGAGCTCGAGCGAGCCGTCGCCGGAGATCGCGTAGCTCGAGATCGTCCCGTCGCCGAAGTTGGTCACGAAGACGTAGCGGCCGTCCTTCGAGACGGCGGCCCAGCAGACCTCGCTGCGCGTGTTCGCGATGCTCTTGCTGACGGGCGCGAGCCCTGCGCCGTACGACGACGCGGCCGCCTGACCGAGCGCGCCTCCGAACGCCTCGGTGACGACGAGCGTCCCGCCGCGCGTGAAGTCGAAGCCGTAGGGCGTGGCGCCGGAGGACGCATGCCGGACAAGTTCTCCGCCCGCGACGGGCAGCTCGAGGAGCGCATCGGTCGCACGGTCGGTGACGATCAGCGCCGAGCCGTCGGGCTTGAACCCGATCTGCGCGGGATCCGCCCCGGGCAACGCGCGCGTGTCGCCGTTCGGTTCCAGGCCGTCGCCCTCCAGCGCGAAGCCGGTCACGTTCGCGTCGCCGCCTGCGTTGAGGACGAACACCTGCGAATCGCGAACCGCAACGCTCGTCGGCATCGAACCGACAGAGGCGACACGGTCGAGCAGCGCAAGCCCGTCCGATGCGATCGCGAACAGCGACACGTCGTTGCTGCCGGCGTTGACGACGAGCAGGCGGTCGCCGCTGACCACGATCGAGCTCTGCGAGGCGAGGTGCGGCTTGCCGGTGCCACGACCGCCGGTGGCGTAGGTACCGAGCGCGCTCAGGGTGCCGTCGGCACCGCGTCGAAAGGCGACGACCTCGTTCTTCTCCGCGTCGTTCGTCTGCAGGTACACAGCGTCCAAGGTGAAGCTCCTTTCCCTCTCTCTTCGCGACCCCGCCCGGATGAGTCCACCCGCTCGGCGTTTCGTTACACGCGCGCGTTACCCGGCAGAGGCGCCGGCGCCCAGCCGTTCGAGCACGGTACGAGCTCGTGCCGCTCCGACGACCGCACCTTTCTGCTCGTAGAGCCCGAGCGCCTTCTGTGCCGCTTCCGCTGCGTCGGAGCTGTCACCCGCGGCCTCGCACACGTGTGCGAGCGAGACGAGCGCGTCGGCGTAGTGATTGAGGTAGTCGGTCCGCTCCTCCAACGCAATGGCCTCGCGTGCGAGCGCCTTCGCCGCATCGAATTCTCCGCGTGCCGCCGCGATCCGCGCCTGAACGGCACGCGCGAGACCGAGCGTCACGAAATCGTCCTCCTGCGAGAGCGCGAGCGCATCGTCGGCGGCGTCGGCTGCCTCGTCGAGCCTGCCCTGCACGAAGAGAGCCTCTGCCAGCAAGGCCGCGATCGTCGAGCGAAAGCCGGTCTCGGCGAGCTCGGCCAGGATCGCATATCCCTCGCGAAGCTCCCGCTCGGCTGCCACGGGATCGCCCGCCCAGAGCTCGACCTCGGCACCGTCCTGCGTCAGCACGCCCTGTCGCATGCGCATTCCGTACTCGTAGGCACTGTCTCTGCATTGCGCGTGGAGCGCACGCGCGGCCGCGAAATCGCCTCGCATTCCTTCGAGCAGCGCGCGTTTCTGCCAGGCCAACTGCATCGTGGCCGGATCCGTGGCGCGATCGGATACGAAGTCCAGGAAAGCGATCGCCTCGGGGATCGGCGTCGATCCGTACACGCGCCCCGCGATCCCACTTCGAAGCGCAAGAACCTCGCCTCGAATGTCGCCCGCCCTGCGCGCAGCCGAAGCTGCTCGCTCGGAGGTTTCCAGCGAGAGAGCGTTCTGGCCGACGAAGAAGTAGATCAACGCGCGGAGCGCCAGGAGTTTCGCGAGCCCACGGTCGTCGTGGGCGAGTACGGCCTCCAGGCGCTCGGTCTCCGCGATCACGCCTTCACCGCTCGCGTCCGGATCGATCTGCGTCGTGACCCGCAGCCACTCGATGCGCGCAAGCGCCGCAAGGTGCTCGTCGCCGTGGCGGCGCGCGACCTCCAGCGCTTCGTCGGCAGCGTCGCGCGCGCCGTGGAGGTCGTCGCTCTCGTAGCGCGCGTAGGCCAGGTCGACGAGGAGCTTGCCACGGCGCAGGTCGTGAGGCTCGAGCAGCCTGGAGGCCCGCGCAAGCAGGCTCGCGACGGCTCGCGCGTCGTCGCGGGCCCTCGCCCCTCGCGCGGCGGCTGTCAGCCGCTCGCTCGCGCGGGCGCCGAGCTCCAGCGCACGCCCTTCCGCGATGCCCAGCTCCTCGAGGTAACGATGCGCCTGCTCGAGATGGTGGCCGACGATCTCGTCGAGCTCGACGAGATCGCCGCCGACCTCGTCGAGCCAGCCGGCGAACCGCTCGTGGAGATCGGCCCTCGTCTTCTTGGGAAGCGCGTCGTACGCAGCGTCGCGGATGAGGATGTGCCGGAACCGAAATGCGTCGTCGCCTCGAAGCCGCGCCTGTTCCGGTCGCACGAGCTCCTTGCGCACGAGACCGAGCAGACGGGCCGGGATCTGCGGATCCTCCGGAGCCAGCGCCTGCACGGCCGAGCCGTGGAAGACCTGCCCCTCGACCGCGCCGCGCTCGAGCGCAGCGCGCTCGCGTGCGGGAAGCTGATCGAGGCGCGCAGAGAGCAGCGCCTGGATGCTCGGCGGCACCGTCACCTCGGAGTCCGCCGACTCCTCGAGCATCGCGACCATCTCCTCGACGAAGAGAGGGTTGCCCCCGGCGGCCGCGAGGATCCGTTCACGCAACTCCTCCTCCACGGTTCCGCCCAGCTCCACCAGGAGCCGTTCGGCAGCCTCCCGCCCGAGCGGCTCGAGCAAGACGGTCGACGCATGGAGCTTGCCGCCGGCCCACCCGGGACGGCGGTCGAGCAACTCGGGTCGCGCCATGCCCAGGATCAGGATCGGCGCGTCACGCGACCAGTCGGCGAGATGCTCGACCAGGTCGAGGAACGCTTCCTCGGCCCAGTGGAGATCGTCCCAGACGACGACGAGCTCCCGCTCACGCGCCGCTTCCTCGAACAGGCGCCGAACCGCGAACGCGATCTCCTCTTTCGACGAGACGCCGTCGTCGCCGAGCAGGACGCTCAGCGGCCGTGCGACGCGTTCGTCGAGCTCGCGTTCTTCCGGCCGGAGCTGCTTCACCGCCTCGACCACGGGCCAGTAGGTGATGCCCTCGCCGTAGGGAAGACATCTGCCGCGGACGACGGTCGCGTCGAGCCCACGGAGAAACTCCGCGACCAGTCGGGACTTCCCGACGCCCGCGACACCGAGCAACGTGAACAGCTGGCACGCTCGGTCGGACACGGCGAGATCGAAGGCTTCGCGGAGGTGGCGATGCTCGCGCTCGCGACCGACGAAGGGAGCGTCCTGCATCGGCCGCGCGGCCTCCGGGCCGGTCACCGAGACGAGGCGAAAGGCTTCCACCTTCTGCGACTTCCCCTTCAGCTCGAGCGGCTCGACCGGCTCGACCTCGACAGAGCCGCGCGCGAGCTGAACCGTTCGAGCTCCGACGTACACCTCGTGGGGCGGCGCAGCCTGCTCGAGCCGCGCCGCGACGTTCACGGCGTCGCCGGTCACCAACCGCTCGCCGGTGCCCGCGACGACCTCGCCGGTGTTGACACCGATGCGCGCCTGCACGCCGAGCGACGGCAACGCGTCGCGCATCTCCGCAGCGGCTCGCAGTGCGCGCAACGCGTCGTCCTCGTGCAGCACCGGCACACCGAACACCGCCATGACGGCATCCCCGATGAATTTCTCCACGGTCCCGCCGTGTCGTTCGACAATCGTCTTCATTCGTTCGAAGTAGCGTGCGAGCACCGCGCGCAGGGACTCCGGGTCGGTCGACTCGCCGAACGCGGTCGAGCCCGTGATGTCGCAGAAGACGACCGTCACCGTCTTCCGTACCTCGCCCGTTGCGGCGGGCGCTGCGAGCGGCGCACCGCACTCGAGGCAGAACTTCGCCGTGTCCGGATTCTCCGTTCCGCAGCGCTCGCAGAGCATCGATCGAGTCTACGCCGGAGGTGCGGCGGGCACCCCGCGCGTGACGGCGCGCGCGGGGTGCCCGGTGGAACGACTACGCCGTGATGAGCGCCTGCGCCGCCGGCGTGCGCCGGGAGCCGAGGGCAACGTAGTCACGCTCGTCCGCGCCGACGTACAGCTGGCGCGGGCGGGCGATCTTCTGCTCCGAGTCGACGACTCCCTCGAGCCACTGCGCAAGCCAGCCGGCCGTGCGCGGGATCGCGAACATCACCGGGAACATCGCGGTCGGAAGACCGAGTGCCTGGTAGATGATCCCCGAGTAGAAGTCGACGTTCGGGTAGAGCTTGCGCGTGACGAAGTACTCGTCCTCGAGCGCGATCTTCTCGAGCTCGAGCGCGATGTCGAGCAGGCGGTTGCGCCCGGTCACCTCGAACACCGCGTCGGCGGTCTGCTTGATGATCTTCGCCCGCGGGTCGTAGTTCTTGTAGACGCGGTGGCCGAAGCCCATCAGGCGTCCTTCACCCGCCTTCACGCGCGTGATGAACTCCGGGATGCGCTTCACGTCGCCGATCTCGGCGAGCATCCGGAGCACCGCCTCGTTCGCGCCGCCGTGCAGCGGCCCGTACAGGGCGGCCGCGGCGCCGGCGAGCGCCGAGTACGGATCGGCCTTCGAAGAGCCGATCGAGCGCATGACGTTCGCCGAGCAGTTCTGCTCGTGGTCGGCGTGCAGGATGAAGAGCACGTCGAGCGCCTTGATCAGCGCCGGCTCCGCGCTGTAGCGCGGCTCCGCCATGCGGAACATCATCGAGAGGAAGTTCTCCGTGAACCCGAGCTCGTTGTCCGGGTACACGTACGGCAGCCCGCGGCTGTGCCTGAACGAGAACGCGGCGATCGTCGGCACCTTCGCGATCAGCCGGATCACCTGCGCCATGCGCGTCGCCTCGTCGTCGACGTTCTGCGCCTCGGGATAGAACGTCGAGAGCGCCGCGACGGCGCTGATCAGCATCCCCATCGGATGCGCGTCGTAGCGGAACCCCTCCATGAGCTGCTTGAGGTTCTCGTGGAGGAACGTGTGGTGCGTGATGTCGCTCGTCCACGCGTACAGCTCGTCCTCGGTCGGCAGCTCGCCGTGGATCAGCAGATACGCCGTCTCGAGGTACGTGCTCTCCTCCGCGAGCTGCTCGATGGGATAGCCGCGGTAGCGGAGGATGCCGGCGTCGCCGTCGATGTACGTGATGCGGCTCGTGACGGACGCCGTGTTGAGGAACGCGGGGTCGTAGCTCGCGAGCCCGAGCTCCTTGAGCGCGGTGGCGCGAATCGCGCTCTCGTCGATCGGGACGTCGATGCTCCGGCCCGATCGGTTGTCTGTGATGGTGAGCGTGTCGGTCATGCGCTGACGTTCCGATATTGCGCGCACGCGGGCATCAGACTCCGCGCTGATGAGCCCTCCGCGGGAACTACTGACCGACCTCGACCTCGTGGACGAGCGCCTCGAGCTCGGGCCGTGGGAGCTGGCGCTGCTGCGCCCGCGCCAGGCCGAGGCGCTGCTCGACGAGGATGCGTTCGACCACGAGGAGTTCCTCCCCTACTGGGCCGAGCTCTGGAAGAGCGGCGTGGCCCTCGCGGAGGAGATCGCCGGTCGCAACGTGCGCGGGCTGCGCGTGCTCGAGCTCGGCTGTGGCCTCGGCGTCCCGTCGCTCGCCGCGGCACTCGCCGGCGCCGAAGTGCTCGCGACGGACTGGTCGCCGACGGCGATCGCCCTGCTCGAGGAGAACGCGCGTCGCAACGACGTGCGGCTCGAGACGGCGATCGTCGCGTGGGCAAACGCGGACGCGCTCGCCGAGCGAGCGTTGTGGGATCTCGTCCTCGCCGCCGACGTGCTCTACGAGCGCCGCAACGTCGACGAGCTGCTCGCGCTGCTGCCGCGGCTCGGCTCGACCGTCCTGCTCGCCGACCCCGGCCGGCCTCATGCGAAGACGTTCTTCGCGGAGGCGGCCGGGGCCTGGCGCGTGGAGCAGAGCGGGATCGTCTACACGCTCACCGCCGCGGGCACGAGCACGCGCTGAGCGAGCTCGACGAGACGGTTCGAGTAGCCCCACTCATTGTCGTACCACGCGACGACCTTCACCTGCGTGCCGTCGACGACCGTCGTCAAAGGCGCGTCGAAGATCGACGAGTACGTCGACCTGACGATGTCGCTCGAGACGAGCGGCTCCTCGCTGTAGCGGAGGATCCCCTCGAAGCCTCCGACGTCGGCGCGCTCTGCGAAGAGCGCGTTCACCTCTTCGACCGTGGTCGGCCGGCCGGCTTCGATCGTGAGGTCGACGAGCGAGCCCGTGGGCACCGGCACGCGCACGGCGAAGCCCTGCAGCTTGCCCTCGAGCTCCGGGATCACGAGGCCGATCGCCTTCGCTGCGCCGGTCGACGTCGGCACGAGGTTCGCGGCGGCGGCGCGTGCGCGGCGCAGGTCCTTGTGCGGCGCGTCGGCGAGCCGCTGGTCGCTCGTGTACGCGTGCACGGTTGTCATCAGCCCGTGGCGGATGCCGATCGTCTCGTGCAGCACCTGCGCGACCGGTGCGAGGCAGTTCGTCGTGCACGACGCGTTCGAGATGATGACGTGCTTCTCCCCGTCGTACGCGCTCTCGAAGTTGACGCCGAGCGCGACGGTGACGTCCGGCTCCTTCGCCGGGGCGGAGATGATCACCTTGCGGGCGCCTGCCTCGACGTGCTTCATCGCGTCCGCGCGCTTGCGGAAGAAGCCCGTCGACTCGATGACGACGTCGACGCCGAGCTCGGCCCACGGCAGCTTGGCCGGGTCGGCCTCCGCGAAGACCGGGATCTGGACGCCGTCGACGACGATCGCGTCGCCGGCGACCTCGATCGTCCCCGGGAACTGCCCGTAGACCGTGTCGTGCCGCAACAGGTGCGCGAGCGTCTCGACGCCCATCAGGTCGTTCAGGGCGACGAACTCGATGTCGAGCCCGCGCTCGTGCGCCGCTCGGAAGGCTGCGCGGCCCGTCCTCCCGAGGCCGTTGATCGCAACGCGTACAGCCATGGCTCCTCCTTCGTCGGGTTCTCGAAACCGACGCTAGGGCGCGAGCCGCGAGATCGCATCGGCGCAAACGCGCACGCGTCTGCGGCGCATTACCGACGCGCCAGGAGCCGCCTGACGCCAAAGCCGGCAAGGACGAGCAGCACGACGCCGATCGCGGCGCCCGCGATCACGAGCCGGTCGTTGCCCGTGCTGTCGGACGCCGACGGGACCTCCGCGGTCACGCCTGCGTCTGCTGCGAGCCGCCGCACCGCGCGCGTCGCCGCGGCGGCGAGCGCAGGCCCGCCCGTGCCCGGCGCCGGCAGCGCGTCGACGACGCGCTGCTCAGCCGGCAGCAGCTTCCCGCCGCGCGCGACGCCGTAGCCGTTCGGCATCACGATCAGGAGCCGGTTCTTGTAGACGAACGCGAGCTCCTGGCCGAGGAAGCGCGCATAGGTCTTCGGCTTGTGCCACAGCGAAGGCACCGCGCCGAGGTCGAACGGCTTCGAGATGATCGCGACCCTGATCCTGTAGCCCTTCTCGTTGGCGTCCTTCACGATCCCGTTCAGCGACTCCACCTGCGACTTCGGGATCTTCGCGTTGAACGGCAGGAAGGTCTGGCGCGTGATCAGGTAGTCGCTTGCCGGATCGCCGTCCGCGCGGGCGAGCGGCACCGCGACGAAGGAGGCCGCGGCCACGGCGACGGCTGCGAGCGTGCGCAAGGTCAACCGTTCGCGCGGTCGACGAGGACGACGTCGAACGGCTTGCCACCCGGGGGCTCGACATGGCTCGTGATCCCCCAGTGGCCGACCATCACGAGCGCCGGCGCCGAGTGCCTGAAGACGCCCGGCCGCACCTCCTTGAACGCGTAGGCCTGCTGTCCCATCTCCATGTCGAGCATCGCGAAGGTCGTCGTGACGTTGGCGCCCGTGACCGGCTTGCCGTCCTTCGTGAGCGACAGCGTGAACGTGTTCGGCTGCGCCGCGCGGTTCGGCGTGATCGTCGCCTGCACGTCGTAGCCGTTCCGCTCGAAGGTCTTCGACACCGGTCCCGGCCCGACGCGGATCGGAGTGCCGCCGAGGTTGCCGAGCGCCTTCGCCGGCGGCGGCAGGCTCGAGAGCACGGCGGCCGCGAACACGATCGCCGAGACGAGCACGACCTCCGTGCCGACGAGCCGGCGCAGGAGCGTCGCCGTCGCCGGGCCGACGTCGGGCCGGTCGCCGGCCGACGCCTGCAACCGCGGGCGCGTCCAGACAAGGTTCACCGCGGCGATGAGCATCGCCACGAGGAGCAGCCCCACCTTCCAGAGGATCGCCTTTCCATATGAGGTCTCCCACAGCGACGACAACGTCGGCAGGTGCACGATCGCCGCGGCGACACCCGACGCGATGAGCACGTTCACCGAGACGAAAGCGACGTTGGAGAAGCGCGGTACCGAGACCACGAGCCCCGCGATGCGCTGCGCCGCGGGCAGGCTCGACCAGAGCACGAGCATCCCGATCAGCCCGCCGACCCAGACCGAGCCGGCCGACAGGTGCGACCAGTCGAAGAGGATCGACCACGCGCGCGGCGACGTCTGCGCGGCGTGTCCGGAGATCCCCGGCACGAGCAGCACCGCACCCGCGGCGAGCAGCGCTCCGCCGAGGGCGAGCAGCTCCGCGATCGAGCGGTGCGGGCGCTCCGGCCGGTCGACCCAGAGCGCGACGAGCGCCGCGAGCGCGAAGAGCACGAACGTGAGCTCGAGGTCGACGTAGCCGCGACCGAACGACGACGCACGCAGCAGCGGCACGAGCGCGCCGAGGTTCCACACCGAGCGCAGCGCGAACTGCGCCGTCGCGAGGAACGCGTAGACCGGCGTCGCGACGAGCGCGATCGCAGCAGCGACGACGAACGCGATCGACACCGCGCGCAGCCGCGTGCCCGACACACGCCGAACGAGCGGACGAGCGACTGCCATCCTCAGCACGAACAACCCGATCGCCGCCATCACCGACAGGAACGCAATCCAGCGCGCGACGATCAGGCGCGGCGTGGCCGCGGTCTCGGAGATCGACGGGATCACGAACTGCGGCGCCGGCCCGGGGTTCGGCCCGACCGCGAACGTGAACGCGCCGCGCACGGGATGGCCGTCGGCCGAGATGACGCGCCACCACACGAGGTACCAGCCCTCGTCGAGCTTCTTCAGCGGCACGACGAGCGTGTCCGCGTCCGTGGCCGATCGGCGCGGCGGTCCCGCCGTCTGCTGGTGCGCTTCCGCGTCCGTCACGGAGACGATCGCGAACCGCGGCTCCACCGCCTCGCTGTACGTGAGGCGCAGCTCCTTCGGCGGCGTGTTGACCGTCTGGCTCGCGGACGGGATCGTCCGGAGGAGCGCCGCGTGCGCCCACGCAGCGCCCGGCAGGACGAGCGCGGTAACGACCGCCGCGAGCGCGACGGTGCCGGTTCTGCTCACGCGAGCGTGCGCCTTCCGGAGCCCGCAGCAAGCGCGACCGCGGCGAGAACAGCGGCAAGCACCGCGACCGCGAGCGCGATCCACGTCACGACGGACGAGCCGCCGCCGCCGAGCGAGTCCTTCGCCTCGAGCGTGGGCGCCGGTGCATCCGAGCTCTCGGGGCCGGTCCAGTCGACGACCGACCCATCGGAGTACGTCTGCCTCACGCCGAACGTGTACGTCTTCGCCGAGTCGGCACGGCCGAGGAACGAGAAGCCGGTGGCCTCGCCGGTCGGGACCTTGCCGCCGTCCCAGGTCACCTTCGTGATCACGGCGTCCTCGCCGGAGCCCGTCTGCTGGACCGTGCGCTTCCAGCCGGGCGAGTCGATGAACGAGTCGATCGAGAAGCCCTCGGGCGGCGTGAGCTCGACCTTCGTCGTCTGCGCGTCCTCCTTCTCGGTCGGCACGGCAAGCGTGAAGACCTGGCTCTCGCCCTTGACGACGATCGGTGGACTGACGTGCGCGTGCGCCGACGCGACGGCCGCCGAGACGAGCGCGGCCGCCGCGACGAGCACGGTTGCCAGTGGGAGCTTCATCTGACCTCCAGAGTGAAAGGAACGGTGATGACGCGGCCGTCGGCTCGCGTCTGCAGGAAGAGCCGCCAGGTTCCGGCGACGGGAACGAGCACGCCGACGCGCAGCTTCCCCGGTGTCGACGAGCGGCCGGCCACGCTCGCACCGCCGAGCGAGCTCGTGCAGCCGCTCGCGCCGGGCGCGCACACGTGCGTGTGGAAGTAGTCGAGCGTTCCCGCGCGGAAGAAGATCGCGTGGGCGAGCGCTCCGTACCACGGCGAGAAACGTGCCGGCTTCCCGTGCGCGTCGTTCACGGTGATGTTCAGGAACCCGGGCTCGATCGCGCGCAGCTTCGGGTTGCCGTGCAGCGTGACGCGGAACCCGTCGGCGTCGGCGCTGTGCGTGGCCGGCGGCAAAGGCTGCGGTGTCGCGCGTCCGGCCACGTCGATGCTTCGGAACAGCTGGAAGTTCGGTTGTCCCCGGGGGTAGGCGTCCACGACGACGCGGTACTTGCCGGCGCGCGGCAGGACGACGCGCTGGCGCAGCGTGCCGTCGGCGCCCACCGGCGGGTGGCGATGGATCATGGTCGTCAGGTCGTCGCTGACCAGGATCAGATGGACACCGGTGTGCGGGCCGCCGCCGCTCTTGTAGCTCGTGAGCGGCGTTCCGTCCGGCTGCTCGATCGCGAACGACACCGTCGTCGGCTTGCCTGCCTTGACCGCCGCCGACGGCGCGAAGTTCGCGAGCTTGAACGTGTGCGCCGCCTGCACCGTCGGGACCCGCGGCGCGGACGACGATCCGTCGCAGCCGGCGAGGGCCGCGGACGCCACGAGCAGCAGCAGGCTCTTCCTCATCGCGCCCGTCCGGTCGACGGAGCGAGGACCGCGACGACGACCGCCGACGCGCCGCCGACGAGCGCGACCGCCGTGGCGAGCCGCGTGAACGACGCGGGCAGCGAGGACACGACGACACCATGGAGGAACACGCTCAGCGAGCCGAGGCCGAGCGACACGGCCACGACTCCGACGACCATTGCCGCCCACGTGCGCAGCGACCGGTCGTGACGAAGGAGCGCGATGGCCGCGAACAGCGCGAGCACCCCCGCCGATCCCGCCTCGACCCACTGCGTGCGCCGCGCGATCGTGTCTCCTGTCGCAAACGCGGTGCTGGCGGTGAGTGCGCCGGCCGCAGCGATCGCGGCGATGGCCGCTGCGGTCTCGGAACGCTTCGCCGGAAGCGCGTGTGCGAGTGCCGCGACGACGCCGAACGCGACGAGCATCGCGACGATCCACGGCCAGAGCGGCGGCGCTCCGACTCGCGTGAACGTCCCGCGCAGCGCCGTCGCACGTCCGTCCAGCACGATCGGCAGCGACCAGCGGGCGCTTGCGCCGGCCTGCAGAGCAGGCGGCGGCGCGAGGCGGTGGTCGTGCCACAGGAAGGCGTTCGTGCGCGTCACGCGCACCCAGCCGGAGCCGCGCCTCGCGAGCCGGTCGGCCGCAGCGGTCGGCGACGCGCGGTTGACCCACACGCCGCTCGCGCCGAAGCGGAGCAACGGCTCGCCGAGCAGCCCTCGCACGAGGAGTCGATGCGGCGCGTCGACGCGGACGCGCAGCGCGCGGTCGCCGTCGACGACGTCCACGTGGACACCCGGCAGCGTCACCGGTTCGATCCTGACGCGATAGTCGAGCGCGACCGTCGGCGCACGCGAGTGCGCCGCCGCGGGAGCCGCGACCACGAGGCAGGCGACGACGACGATCGAAAGCGCAGCGAAGCGCACGGGTACCTCCGTTGCTCGACGGGGACGAACTAGCGCGCGAGCGCGGGCGGCGCACGCAACGCCACGTTCCCGGCGAGGGGACGGGCAGCAGGCAGGGCGACCGGGGCGGCGATCCAGCGCGCAAGCACGCGCACGCGGCGCACGCGGCTGCCGGTGAAGAGCAAGTACGCGAGCTGTCCGGCGCGCAGCGCGAGCGCGAGGACGAGCGCCGTCGCGGCGACGCCGAAGAGGACGACGAGCCAGCCCGAAGGCGTCATCGCGGCGACGGCCGGGTGCCCGACCTGGAGCGAACGCTCGAGCGACTCCTGCGCGAGCACGATGAACAGCGCCCAGGTGGCGAGGCCGCGCGCGGTCTCTTCGACCGGCAGCCGCGAACGCAGCGACGCGGGCTTGAGCAGGGCGACGACGGCGATCGCCGCGACCGCGAGCGCAGGCTCGTACCAGCCGAGGTAACCGTGCAGCCCGTCCGCCGGGCGAAAGCTTCCGTACAGCAGCGCGTGCGCGCCGAGGGCGCACATCGCCGCAGGAATGAGCCGCGTCGGCACGTCGAAAGCGTACCGTTGCGCGATGGCCAGAGACCCTCACGACATCCTCAGCGACCCGCCGCCGCGTGCCGCCGACGAGCGCATCGTCTACGGCCCCGAGCCGCTGCAGTTCGCGGACGTGCGCAACGCCGACGGCGACGCCCTCGCGCTCGTGCTGCACGGCGGCTCGTGGAAGGCGACGTATAACCTCACGCACCTCGCGCATCTCTGCATCCTGCTCGGCGAGAACGGCGTGCCGACGCTCAACGTCGAGTACCGGCGCGTCGGCGACCCGGGCGGCGGCTGGCCCGGCTCGCTCGAGGACGTCCTGCTCGCGGTCGAACGCGCGCGGACTCTGGCGCGGCAACTCGTGCTCGTCGGGCATTCGGCCGGCGGCCATCTCGCCCTGCTCGCCGCGAAGCGCACAGGCGTCCCGGTCGTCGCGCTCGCAGCCGTGTGCGATCCGCCGACGTGGGAGAACGACGCGGTTGCCGCGTTCTTCGCGGGGAACACGCCGGCGCCCGAGGCCTCGCCGCTCGCGCAGGCGCCGCTCGCCGTCCGCACGATCGTGGTTCACGGCACCGCCGACGACGTCGTTCCGTTCGAGCAGTCGGAGCGCTACGCGCGCGCAGCCGGTGACGAGGCGACGCTGCGACCGCTCGACGGCGCGGGCCATTTCGAGCCGATCGACCCGCAGTCACCCGAGGTGCGCGTGACGGTCGACGCGGTCGCCGAGCTCCTCGGCTACTAGCGCTGCGCCGCCGTCGCGAGCCGGCGCGCCTCGTCCTCGAGCACGCGCCGCACGGCCGTGGCACCGGACGTAGCGATCCGGGAAGAAGCCGGATATTCTGTGCCCGCGGAAGGGGTTCGGGGTCAGGTCTGCGGTCTGTGCTCCGTCCGCGGCTGGGCTGGGTTCATTTCGATCACTGGAGGATTTTCTTGACTGTCTCGACTGTCGAGGCCGCCGTTGCGGCCAAGGAAATGCGCCGCTGGATTGCATGGCTCGGCGGCTCGCTCGTCGCCGCTTCGCTCTTCACGGCGCTCGCGCTCGCGGGGCTCGGCCCCTGGCTGATTCTCCCGGCGATCCTCGTCGGCCCGGGCCTGGGCGGGATCGCACTCATCTGGCTCGCGCTCACGAGCGACACGAACGCCGTCGCGCACGCGATCTCCGAGCCGGTCGTCGACGCCGAGGCGATCGCCGCCTGATCGTCAGTCGAAGCTCTGGGGAGAGAGAAAGGGCCGGTCTGAGACCGGCCCTTTTGCTCTCCTGCTGAGGCTTTGGCTTAGCTCGTGGGACCGCAGAGCACGTACGCGGTCAATGTGTAGCCGTTCCCCTGGCCGCTCCCGATGTAGTTCGCGGTGACGAGCCATGCGGACTTGCCGGCGTCGACGCCGCTCGCGATGACGGTCGGCTTGGAGATGGCACCGCAACCTTGGTGCTGTCGGAGCCGCCGACCTCGAAGCCCCGCCGGTTGCCGTGTAGCCGGACGCGCAGACGGCCTGGGCGGTGAACGAGCCGGAGCCGTTCGCGCTCTTCGTCACCTGCGTGAGGCCGACCGAGCCGGGATCCCCTTGTCGCACTTCGGGCCCTGAGCTCCGTCGACGCCGTTCGCTCCCGCATCGCCCTTGTCGCCCTTGTCTACGCCGCAGAACAGTCGTAGATTAGCCCGGCATCCCGGACGGACAACGCTACTTTCCGGCGGGTCTTCCCTCCGGATAGCGGGGCAAGCCGTCGTCCCGCAACGGCTCCCACACGGCGGCGTAGGCGACGTAGGTGTGCACGCTCGGACGGATGCCCGGGTCGCCGTCGAATGCGCCGAGCCGAACCCCCACGATCTCCGGGTCTTCCTGGCTCCGGCTCCAGAGTGCGGAACCGCACGCCGAGCAGAACGCCTTCGAGTACCCGGCCGGCGGATCCCAGTAGCGGATGAGCTCCTCGCCCGTGAGCACCGTCAGCGATCCGGGCGCGACGCGCGCCGACACGGCCGCCGCTGTGCCCGTCCTGCGCTGACAGCGCGTGCAGTGGCAATAGCCCGACGAGACGAGGGGCTCGGAGATCTCGAAGCGGACACCGCCGCACATGCAGCCTCCCGTCAGCGGCAGCTCGACCATCGCATGGAGCGTAGCGAGCGGCGCCCGGCACCGCGTACGCTCGCGACATCCGCACCGCCCTCATCTCCGACGTCCACGGGAACGCCGTCGCGCTCGACGCGGTGCTCGCCGACCTCGAGCGCGAGCCGGTCGACCAGGTCGTCGCTCTCGGCGACATGATCCAGGGCGGCTCGCAGCCCGCCGACGTCGTGCGCCGCTTGCGCGAGCTCGCGTGCCCCGTCGTGCTCGGCAACGCCGACGCGTTCCTGCTCGACCCCGACGCGGGCGAAGAAGAGAAGACCAAGCGCCAGCTCGCCGTGCGCGAATGGACGCTTGCACAGATCGACGACGACGGCGCCGCTTTCATCGAGACCTTCCAGCCGAAGCTCGACGTGCCGCTCGGCGAAGAGCGCACGCTGCTCGCGTTCCATGGCACGCCGACGTCGTTCGACGACGTCGTCCTGCCGCACCTCGAGGAGGACGAGTTCAGGCGGCTGCTCGGCCCTCCGGCGGCGGCCGTGCTCGCAGGTGGTCACGTCCACCTGCAGTGGCTACGCCGCTACGGCGACAGCACGTTCGTGAACCCCGGCAGCGTCGGGCTCGCGTACGACCACGCGCAGCCGGACGACGACGACCTCCGTATCGACGCGATCGCCGAGTACGCGCGGATCGACGTCGACGGCGACCGCTTGGAGATCGCGTTCCGCCGCGTGCCACTCCACCGCGACGCCGTGCTCGCCGCGATCGAGGCGAGCGGCATGCCGCACGCGGACCATCTGCGCGCCGCCTGGCGCTAGCTTCGGATGCGTGACGCGAGAAGGCGCGCAAGGCGCACTTCGGCCGACTTGATCGGCGCGCGCGCGTCGTACGGCGCCACCGTCGTCAGCGTGATCTCGGTACGTCCACGCCCGACGAGCAGGAGGTCGACGAGCATGCTCGCCGTCGTGCCGGCGGCCGTCACCTCGAGCACGAGCCGGAACGCTGCGGTGTACTGCGCGATGCGCGGGAACGCGAGCTTCTGGATGCCGCGCACCTTCGCGTTCGCCGGCGCCGCCTTCGCGAGGTACGTGCGCAGGCACGCGAGCAGGCCGGGCGCGAGCACCGACCGCTGCCAGTCGAGCTTCACCATCGGCGCGGTCTTGAGCAACTGCACCTCGTCGTCGATGTAGACGCCCGCGTTCTGGAACTCTGTCTCCGCGACTCCGGTGAGCACGAGGTCGGAGTACTTCGGATGAAAGTTGGCGCACCTCGGCCCGGTGGACGAGAGGTCGGGCTTCCTCGTGCCGCCGCTCCAGCCCGCGGCGCCGCCGAAGTCCGCCTGGCGGAGGGCGACGTGGCGCGCAGCCGCGTTGTCCGCAGCGGTCAGATGGACCTGGTGCTTCCCGTCGCCGGACGTGGACGCGGCAGCAGCGGTGGCGGACACGAGCATGCAGAGCGCGGCGACGGCGGCGCGCCTCGGCATCGCCACGCGACGGGTCAGTGCTTGTCCGGCTTCTCGGGCTTGTCCGGCTTCTGCGGCTGCTCAGCCGGCGGAGGATTGTCCGGCGGCTTCGGAGGCTCGGCGTGCTGCGCCTTCGCGGCTTCCTTCGCCGCCTTCTCGGCGTCGTGCTGCGCCTGCTTCGCGGCCTTGCTCGCGTCGCGCTGGGCCTGCTCCTGCGCCTTCTGCGCGGCTTCCGCGTCGCGCTTCGCCTGCTCCTCGGCCTCGTGCTGCGCCTTCTTCGCCGCGTTCGCCTCGTGCTTCGCGCGCTTCTCGGCCTCGCGTTGCGCCTTCTTCGCCGCTTCGACGTCGCGCTTCGCTTGCTCTTCGGCCTCGTGCTGCGCCTTCTTCACAGCCGCGGCGTCGCGCTTCGCCTGCTCCTCGGCCTCGTGCTGCTTTTGGTTCACGGCGGCGAGCGTGCGCTTCGCGGCCTCTTGCTTCGCCTTCGCCGCCTGCTTCGCCTGCTCCGCCTCCTTCTTCGCCTGCTTCGCAGCAGCCTCGGCCTGCTTCTTCGCCTGCGCGGCCGCGGCTTTCGCCTGCTTCTTCGCCTGCTTTGCGGCCTCCTTCGCTTGTTTCTTCGTCGGCGCCGTGGCGACGGCCGGGGTCGCGACCGGAGTCGGCGAGGAGGCTGCGCCCGACGACGTCGGCGTCGGAGCGGCCGGCGTCGGCGGCGGCGTCACAGGGTTCGTGTTCGTCGTCGTCGGAGTGGGCTTGGAGCCACCTGACCCCGTGCCTCGTGCGGCGGAGTCGTGCGAGGACGACCCGTTGGCCGTGCCGCCGCCGGCCGCCGACTTCGATCCCTGCGAGGACTGACCGGCCGTTGCCGACGTGCCCGTGCCCGTGTCGCTACCGGCGCCCAGGCCGGAGACGAGAAGTGCGCTGCCCGCGGTGCCGGGCGCGAGCGGGATCAGCGGCGAGCCGCCGAGGAGCCCGCTGCCGTGGGCCGAGGATCCGTGCTGCGAGCCCGTGCGGCCGGACGGCGTCGGGGAAATGGTCGCAGTGACCTTCCGCTGGGCGGAGGGCTGCACGACCTGGGGAGCCGGCGCGGCGGCGTCGTGGCTCGGTTCGAGAGCCCGTTTCCAGATCTCGAACGACAGCACCGAGCCGGCCACTACCACGGATCCCCAGACAAACCAGGAAACTGTCCTTGGCATTTGCACCATCATTGCCGTTCTAGGGGACAACGTCCATACCCCTTTTGAGGTTCTCAGGTGATCGAGGAATCGCTCCTGACGCGGTTCTTCCCCTCGCGCTTCGCCCTGTAGAGCCCTGCATCGGCTGCGGCGAGGAGATCGTCGGGCGTCCGCGCCTCCGGGTAGGCCGCCACGCCGAAGCTCGCGGTGAGCCCGACAGGGTCGGCGCCGGGAACGGGAACCTCGAGCGTGGAGACCGCCTCGCGGAGGCTCTCCGCGAGCGCCGCCGCACCCGCAAGGTCCGTCTCGACGAGCAGCACCGCGAACTCCTCGCCGCCGAGCCGCGCCGCGACGTCGATCACGCGCACTCGTTTCCGCAGGCAGTCGGCGAAGGCGCGCAGCACCTGATCCCCGACCTGGTGGCCGTGCCGGTCGTTGACACGCTTGAAATCGTCGAGGTCGGCGAAGACGAGCCCGAGCGGCTCGCCGAAGCGCTCGGCCCGGCGAAGCTCGGTGTCGAGCGTCTCCGCGAAACGCCGCCGGTTCGCGAGCTCCGTCAGCTCGTCCGTCGTCGCCTGCCGCTGAACGATGGCGTGCAGCCGGGCGTTCTCGAGAGCGATCGCGGCCTGCCCCGCGAGCGACCTCGCCAGCGTCCGCGTGCGCGCATCGAAGCTACCGCTCGCCGGCCAGATCTCGAGCGCGATCTCCCCCACGCTCTCGTCCTCGCCGAGCACGAGCCTCAGTGCGCGACCGCTGGCCCCGCCTCCCTCCTCGAAGGTCACCTGGCCATCCTGCAGCACCCGGCCGCGGGCGGCGCCGGTCGCTTCCATCGTCGCGTGCAGGATCACCGGGAGAAGCTTGTCCGGGTTGTGCGTGGAGGCGAGCGCGTCTCCCACGAGCGTCACGGCGTGATCGTCGCGCGCGCCGCCGAGCACGGTGAGTGGTCGCTGGCGAGCGAGCATCGGCGCCACCGCATAGCCGAGCGCGCCGACCGTCACGAGCGTGAGCACGAGCGCGAGCAACATCCAGAGCGTCCGGTTCTGAACGCCGCCGTCGATGCCCGCGCGCGGGGTCGACGCGACGAGCGAGACGTTCGTCGGCGGGCCGACGAGGTTCACTCCGAAAGTGCGGTAGTCGCTGCCCGCGATCGTGACGTCGGCGGTCTTGTCGACGGGCGCCGTGCTCATACCCGGCGGCGCGCCGGCGATCGTGCTCCCCTCTCGAACGAGCGCGAGACGGTCGCTCGCGTCCACCTGCGCCGCCGCCCGCAACTCGGCGAGGAGCTTGTCGTTCAGCGGCACGTCGACAGTGACTGCGCCGAGCGGGGTGCCGTCGATCGAGACGGTGACGCTGCGATGGACGGCCCCCGCGATGGGCTTTCCGACGAAGAGCGTGTTGCCGGCGTATACGACCTCGCCGGGACGCACGAGTTTTTCGACCGCGGTGCGATCCCGCGTCGCGAGCGCCTGCTGGAGGTCGGGCGACGCCGCGAGCGATCCGGCGCGCCGGTCCGCCTCGGTCACCGAGCGAACGAAGACGGCCGCGGCAGCCCGCCCTTCCGTCTCGAGCCGGACGTCGGCCTTGTCCGTCTCGGTCCGGCCGAAGCCGATCCCCGCGATCCACGCGACGACGAGCAGCGGCACGGCGACCGCGAGGATGAGCAGGATCGCGGTGCGCAGGCGCGAGCCATGCTCCGCCGCAGGAGCACGCAACTCCGCCGTTACCGCAGGACGCAATCTCTCACCGGCGACGGCACTTCTCCGATGCCGTCGCGTGCCGCCGCAGGTTCGTCTGGAACCCCGCCGATTCCGCACTCCTTTCGGCTGCGTGGCCGGAACGCAGCCCAGTTTGACGCCTTCGTCTTCGTTACCGCCCGCGACCTGTTCTCAGGTCGTTCGCATCCTAGGCGCGGAGAGGCGGAAAGTCAGCCCTTGTAGCCGATCGTCACCGCATCCGGGCGCGACGCGAGCGAGAGGAAGCTGAGGCAGAACACCGCGGCGACTCCGGCCGCGAGCACGGCGGCCTCGAGCTCGGAGGCACCGTTGCCACGGACGATGAGCCCCGCGAGCACACAGAGCAGCAGCCCGTTGCCCGTACGCGCGCCGATGCCGATCGCCACCTGCTCCGCGTGTCCGTCGTCCGCGCGGCGCAGTGCGCGAAGCATCCAGGCGATCGCCAGCACGAGCGGCTGCACGACGAGCGCGAGCGCCGGCGGCAACGCGAGCGCGAGCACGACGTCGCCCGCGACGAGCGCGCAGAGGCTCGCCGCGCAGGTCGCCTGCTCGCCGAAGCGCAGCAGGATCGTTGGCTTGCCGAAGCGCGCGTCTCCCTTACGGTCGCGGAAGTCCTTCAACACGATGCGCGCGCAGAAGAGGAGGAAGAGCGCGGCGGCGAGGCGCGACCACGCGTGCTGCAACGTGCCGCCCGCGGCGACGATGCCGAGCGCGTACGGGACCACGACGTAGGCGATCCCGAGCGCGAGCGGCGCGCCGGCGACGCGGTACGAGAGACGCACCGGCCTCGCCGAGTAGACCTGGCTGAGCAGGAGAGCGACGCCGATCAGACCGAGCGCGCGCCAGCCGAGGGCAGCCGCGGCGGCGAGCGCCGCGATCGATGCGGCGACGTGCAGGACGAGGAGGTCGCGCCGGCTCGCCGTCCCCTCGACGAGCGGCCGTCCCGCGTCGCGCGGATGGTTGACCTTGTCGATCTGCTCGTCCGCGAGATCGTTCAGCGCCGTCGCCGCGACGTAGCTCGACGCGAGCGCGAGCACGGCGAAGAGATAGGGAAGCCCGAGCCCGAGCGGCCCCTCGCGGGCCGCACCGAGCAAGAGGAACAGCACGATCATGGCGGCGACGCGGTAGCGCAGCATCACGACGTAGAGCAGCGGCAGCTTCCTCACTTCGGCGTGACGACCTTCAGCGGCCAGATCGCGGTCAGCACGAGCACGTAGACGACCCAGAGCACGTGGTACAGCGCGAGGAAGTACAGGCCGACCCAGAAGAAGCTGACGAACACGCTCGCGTCGCCGACGAGTCGCGCGCGATCGGCCGTGGAGTTGAAGGTCATCGCGGCGAACGCCGTCGCGCAGGCGAGGATGACCGCGATCAGGAGCGACAGGCTCGACGAGAAGACGAAGTCCACGTAGCTGAGGCCCGCGATGAGCGGCAGGGCGATAAGCAGCAGTGCGCCGCCGCTCGCGACGATCAGGATCGTGATCACGATCACCGTGACGACGAACTTCCGGCCGCTCAGGCGCAAGGCGAAACGGTCTTCGGGCGTGAGGTGCGCCACCTTCCTGCGGAAGTAGCGATAGAGGACGAAGTACGCGGCGGCGTAGAGCGCGAAGACGAACAGAGCCGCACAGACCGCCATGAACGTGTCGCTGATCGCGAACGTCGAGTCCAGCTCCTTCGTTTGGTCGGCCTCGTAGTAGCCGCGTGGGCCGAGCACGAGCTTGACGACGATCACGAGGACGTTGAACGCGACGGCGTAGACCGCCGTCGTCAGGGGCAGGCCGACGTCGCTCCGCAGACCCCAGAAGATGAGCGCGCCGGAGACCATCGCCACGATCGTCGCGGTCGTGAGGAGCATCCCCACGGGCGGGATCGAGCCGCTCGACGAGACCGTGCGCGGGACGATCGCGACGACCGCGAGCGAGAGCACGCCCGCGACGACGAGCTTGACGACGAGCGACGGCGTTGCGGCGACATCGCTGAGCGACGGTTCGGCGGCCACCTCCCGGGAGTGAACCGCCACCGCCGGACGGCTTAGAGGCTCTCACACAATGACGTTCGTCGATCCGGGCGTGATCGGCGGGTGCGATGCAAGGACGCAGGGAGGCTCGACAGTCGAACTATCGGGCCGACCGAGGACGCGGCAGCGCGCCGACGAGCGGCACAATCGCTCATCGTGTGCGAGCCTCTTAGGGCTGCGCGTAACGCACGAGCTCGCGCAGGAGCGGCTCGAACCGCTTCCCCTCGGGCGTCATGCGGTACTCGACCGCGGGCGGCCGCGTGTCGAGCACGCGCCGCTCGAGCAGCCCCGCGCCGACGAGCTCGTTCAGCCGTGTCGTCAGCGTCGCCGGCGGGACGCGCCCGAGCGACTCGCGGAACTCGTTGAACCGCACGGCGCCCTCGACCGACGCGTAGAGGATCGAGAGCGTCCAGCGCCTTTCGAGGAGGTCCGCCGCGCGGCGGACCTCCTCGGGCACGGGATTACACCGCCTGCAGCGCACGATCGGCCGCGGGCTCCAGCGCAAGGTCGAGCACCTCGTTGACCGTCATCACGGGATGGAACGTCATGGCGTCGCGCACGTCCTGCGGCACGTCTTCGAGGTCGGGGCGGTTCCGTTCCGGGATGATGACCTCCGTCAGGCCGGCGGCGTGCGCGGCGAGCACCTTCTGCTTCAGCCCGCCGATCGGCAGCACGCGGCCCTGCAGCGTCACCTCGCCGGTCATGCCGACGGTGTGCTTCACAGGGCGGCCGCTCAGGAGCGACGCGAGCGCGGTGGTCATCGTGACGCCGGCGCTCGGGCCGTCCTTCGGGATCGCACCGGCAGGAACGTGGACGTGGAATGCGCCGCGCCGCGTCTCGTCGGAAGGAAGCTCGAGCTCGTCCGCATGCGCGCGCACCCACGAGAGCGCGATCTGCGCGGATTCCTTCATCACGTCGCCGAGCTGGCCCGTGAGCAAGAGCCGGTCGTCGCCGTCCATCCGCGTCGCCTCGACGAACAGGACGTCGCCTCCGGTTCCGGTCACTGCGAGACCCGTCGCGACTCCGGGCACGGCCGTCCGCTCGGCGGCCTCCTGCCAGAACTTCTGCCGCCCGAGCGCGTCGCGCACTGCGTCGACGTCGAGCACGATTGGCGCCTCCCCATCTCGCGATGCGATCTGCGTCGCGACCTTGCGCAAGAGCTTCCCGAGCTCGCGCTCGAGCTGCCGCACGCCCGCTTCGCGCGTGTAGTCGGAGACGATCGTCTGCAGCAGCTCGTCCGAGATCTCGACCTCGTCCTCGCGCAGGCCGTTCCGCTCGCGCTGCCGCGGCCAGAGGTAGCCGCGTGCGATCGCGACCTTCTCGTCGACGGTGTAACCGTCGAAGCGGATCACTTCCATGCGGTCGAGCAGCGGCCCCGGGATGGTCTCGGCGACGTTCGCCGTGGCGATGAAGACGACCTGCGAGAGATCGAGCTCCACGTCGAGGTAGTGGTCGCGGAACGAGTGGTTCTGCGCCGGGTCGAGCACCTCGAGCAACGCGGCAGATGGATCGCCCCGCCAGTCGGCCCCGACCTTGTCGACCTCGTCGAGCATGATCACGGGGTTCATCGTTCCCGCGTCGCGCAGGGCGCGGACGAGACGACCCGGCAATGCACCGATGTACGTGCGCCGGTGGCCGCGGATCTCGGCCTCGTCGCGCACGCCGCCGAGCGACATGCGCACGAACTCACGGTTCAGCGCGCGCGCGATCGACTCGCCGATCGACGTCTTTCCCGTTCCGGGAGGACCGATGAGCGTCAGGATCGCGCCCGAGCGCTTGTCCTCCGCGATGCCGCGCTCCTGCCGCAGCTTGCGCACGGCGAGGTACTCGACGATGCGCTCCTTCACGTCGTCGAGACCCGCGTGGTCCGCGTCGAGGATCTCGCGCGCGAGCTTCGGATCGAGCCGCTCCTCCGACAGCTTCGACCACGGCACCGAGAGCAGCCAATCGAGGTACGTGCGGATCATCGAGGCCTCGCCGGCCGAGTCGCCCATGCGCTCGAGCCGGCCGAGCTCGCGCTCTGCCTGCTCGCGCACCTCGTCGGGCATGCCGGCGTCGGCGATCTTCGCGCGGTACTCGTCGACGACCGAGGCCTCGTCCTCGCCGAGCTCCTTGCGGATCGAGTCCATCTGCTTGCGCAGGAAGTACTCGCGCTGCTGCTTCTGAGCGCCCGACTCGACGTCGTCGCGGATGCGCCGGCGCACCTGCAACTCGGCGAGCCGCTCGCGCTGGAGGCGCACGGCGAGCTCGAGCCGCTCCTGTACGTCGAGCGTCTCCAGGAGCTCGACCTTGTTCGCGAAGGACAGGTCTGGTGAGTAACCGGCACTGTCCGCGAGCGCGCCGGGCTCGGCGATCGCGCGCAGGAACGCGCCGATGCGCTCGTCCGCGTTGCGGAGCTCGAGGATCTCCTCCACGACCGCGCGGTACTCGGTCTCGAGCTCCTGCACGCGGCCGGTGCGCGGATGGTCGTCGGGCTTCTCGTCCACGTCGACGCGCAGCTGCCCGACCGGATCGGATTGTGCGGCGCCGAGGACGCCGCGGTGCAGTCCGTTGAGGACGACGGCATGGCCGCCGCCGGGCAGCCGGACGCTCTCGAGCACCCCGGCCACCGTCCCGACCGCCGCGTAATCGTTCTCGTGCCGGGGCACGAGCAGCACCCGCTCCTCGTCGCCGACGTCGACAGGGAGCGTCACCGTCATGTGCGGGAAGACGACGGTGTCTTCCAGGGGTACGAGCAGGTACGTCTTCAAGATGAAGTTCAACTCCTTTGCGTAGTAACTACAGAGATTGTAGCTACAACGGCGGAGGCTAATCGAGCGGCGTGATCTCGTCGATCCCGGCGAGCTCTTCCGCGCTCAGGTCGAGCCGATCGAGCGTGGCGAGGTTCGTCTCGAGCTGCTCGACGCTCGACGCTCCGATCAGCGCAGACGTCACGCGCTCGTCGCGCAGGACCCACGCGAGCGCCAGTTGCGCCAGCGACTGGCCGCGGCGACCGGCGAGATCGTTGAGCGCGCGGAGCCTGCCGAGCGTCTCGCTGTCGAGCCTGTCGCGCCGGAGCGAGTCGTTGCGGCTCGCGCGCGAGTCGTCCGGAATGCCCTTGAGGTAGCGATCGGTGAGCAGCCCCTGCGCGAGGGGGGAGAACGCGATCACGCCGAGGCCGTTCCGTTCGCACGCGTCGAGGACGCCGCCTTCGATCCAGCGGTCGAAGATGTTGTACGCGGGCTGGTGGATGACGAGCGGCAGATGCAGGTCGCGCGCGATCTGCCCGGACGTGTCGGTGAACTCGGCGTCGTAGGACGAGATGCCCGCGTAGAGCGCCTTCCCCTGGCGCACGGCCGTTTCGAGTGCCCCGATCGTCTCCTCGAGCGGCGTCTCGTGATCCGGCCGGTGCGAGTAGAAGATGTCGACGTAGTCGAGCCCCAGCCGGCGCAGGCTCTGGTCGAGGCTCGCGAGCAGGTACTTGCGCGAGCCAAACTCGCCGTACGGGCCCGGCCACATGTCCCAGCCCGCCTTCGTCGAGACGATCAACTCGTCGCGGTACGGCTCGAGGTCGCTCGCGAGCAGACGGCCGAACGTCTCCTCCGCCGATCCGTACGGCGGTCCGTAGTTGTTCGCGAGGTCGAAGTGCGTCACACCGAGGTCGAACGCGCGGCGGACGATCTCGCGCGACGTCTCGAGCGGCCGGTGGCCGCCGAAGTTCTGCCAGAGGCCGAGCGAGATGAGCGGCAGCTTGAGCCCGCTCCGACCCGAGCGCCGGTACTGCATGCGGTCGTAGCGCGTCTCGGCGGCGACGTACGTCACCGCAGGATCCTAGGCGTAACGAAGCGCCTGGCCGGGGCGGTAGCGAACCGCGCGGCGGATCGGCAGCAGCGTGATCAGGAGCGCGAGCAGCACGGTGCCGACGAGGGCAAGCACGACGTTCCGCAGCGGGAACATGACCGGGACCTCGACGTTGACGACGTCCTTGAGCAGCCACACGAGGAAGCGATCGAGCACGTAGCCGACCGGGATCCCGACGAGCCATCCGAGCGTCGCGAGCACGACGCTCTCGGCCGCGAAGATGCGGCGCACGTCGCGGGCACGCGCGCCGATCGTGCGCAGGATGCCGACCTCGCGTGTCCGCTCGATCACGCTCATCGTGATCGCGTTCGCGAGGCCGACGAGGCTGATCGCGATGATGATGAAGCCAAGCACGGCGATCGACGTCGTGATCGTGCGGTTCGCCGCGACGTTGTCGGCTTCGCCGACATACGTGATCTCGGTCCCGACGTCGTAACCGAACGAGTTCAACGTGTCCTCGAGGTCGGTCGTCGTCCGGTCGATGAGGGCATGGTCACGCGACGTCGTGCGGATCCAATAGTCGTCCGCAGCAGCGGGCGTGCCGCGCAGAATCGCGGTCATCGTCGCGTGCGGCACGAAGAGGACGGTGCCGTTCTCCATCTGGTTCGAGACGGCGCCGATCACGCGCAACGTCAGCGGCCCGCTGCCGCTCTCCACGGTGACACGGTCGCCGACGTGCGTGCCGGTGGCTCGCGCGAAGTTTCGGCCGATGACGGCCACGCGCGCGTGCGACCGCTCCTCGGCCGACGTGTACCAGCGGCCGTCGACGATGTTGTAGTGGTACGCGGTCGCCTGGCGAACGGCCCAGATGAATCCGTCTTCGCCCTTCAGCCTGACCGCGGCGTCGAACATCGGCTCGACGGACGCGACGCCGGGCGTCTCGCGCACGACCTGCTGTGCGTAGGAATCGAGCGGGTGGTCGCTCGGCGTCGCCAGCTTGATGTCGTAACCAAGCTCCCGCCACCCCTCGTGCGTCACGTGCGTGATCGCTGCACTCAGCCCGAGGATCGCGAGCAGGTTGCCGACGGCGAGCGCGATCATGGCCACGGTCGCGATGCTGCGCCGCCGCCTCCGCCCGACATTGCGAAGACCGATCTGCATCGTCCGCGGCAGGAACTGCACTCGCCGTAGCGCCGCATCGCCCGCGTCCTGCGCACCGACTGCAGAGCCGGTTGCCTCGAGCGCCTCGCGCAGCGGCACGCGGGTCGCGCGGCGGATCGCCGGCAGCGTCGCGAGCGCCGGTCCGAGCACGCCGACGAGCACGCTGACGAGGAGGACGCGCCAGTCGATGCCGAAGCCGGGATCGACGGCGAAGAACGTCGAGCCGAGGATGCCGATCGCCACGTTCGAGAGCGCGATGCCGAGGCCGATGCCCAAAAGCGTCCCGAGAGCGCCGAGCAGCATTGCCGTCTTGACGTAGGAGGCGGCGATCTGCCGGCGTCGCCCGCCGATCGCCTTCATCGTCCCGATCTGCTGCGTCTGCTCGGCGACGAGGGTCGTCATCGTGTTCGCGATCAGCACGAACGCCGAGAGGATGGCCAGCACGGTGATCACGTAGAAGAAGTTGGAGAAGGCGTTGAAGTCGGACTTGCCCGGCCAGTCGCCCGCGGCGCGCACCTCCGGCAGCCACGTGATGCCGCCGAAGCCGGACATGCTTCGAAGGGCGTGGCGCACCGACTTCGTCGTCGCGGCGATCGCCGCCGGACGCGCGTTGTCGAGCCGGAACGCGAGTGACGTCCACTCCGCGGAGCCGCCGCTCAGCTCGGCGATCGTCCCGCGCGTCGCGTAGAAGACGATGACGCCGTCGCCGACGACGTCCTGCCCGCCGTTGAGGTTGCGTCCCTCGCCCGAGACGTGGAGCGTTCGCGTCGAGCCGGTCGCGTCGATGATCGAGACGGTGTCCCCGGCCTTGACGTCGAGCAGGCCGCGGTTCGCGTTCTGGACCTCCGTCAGCAGCTCGCCGTCGCGCGGGATCGACCCGGAGGCGAGGTGCACGATGTCGGCCTGCTGCGCGCGAAAGTCGCGCACGCCCATGACGTAGGCCTGCGCACGCCGCGCGCCTACGTAAACGCGACCGCCGAAGTACATGCGCGGCTCGACCGAGCGCACGTTCGGCACCGCTGCGAGCGCAGCCAACCGGGCGTGGTTCAGCGCGAGAGGCGTGACGGGGACCGTGAGATCGGCCAGCTTCCCGGCCTTGACCTCCGCCTGCATCGAGCGGTTCAAGAGCGTGGGCATCGCGAAGATGCCGATGCTCGCCACCGCGAGCGCGAGCGTCGCGACCGCGAAGAACGCGCGCGCCTTGCGCCGGCTCAGATCGGCGATCGACTTGCGCGTGAGCGCGGAGAGCACGCGATTCTCCTCAACACGCGACGACGACGCCGTCGCGGATCGTCACGATGCGGTGCGCACGCGCAGCGAGGTCGAGGTCGTGCGTGACGTAGAGCACCGTCTTGCCCTCGGCGTTCAGGCGCTCGAGCAGCTCGAACATCTCGGCGGCCGTACCCGTGTCGAGGTTCCCCGTCGGCTCGTCGCCGACGACGAGGTTCGGGTCGGAGGCAAGCGCACGCGCAATCGCGACGCGCTGCTGCTCGCCGCCCGAGAGCTCTGCCGGCAGATGATCCGCCTTGTCCGCGAGTCCCACGAGCTCGAGGTTGTGGCGCGCGCGAGCGAAACGCTCGCGCTTCGACCCACGGCGCGCGAAGTCGAGCGGCAGCACCGCGTTCTCCAGCGCAGAGAGAGTCGGCAGGAGCTGGAAGAACTGGAACACGACGCCGACATGCTCGCCGCGCCAGATCGCCAGCTGCTCCTCGCTCAGCGTGTCGATCCGACGGCCGTCGACGACGACGGTGCCGGCGCTCGGCCGGTCGATGCCCGTGACCAGGTTGAGGATCGTGGTCTTCCCGCTGCCCGACGGACCGACGATCGCCACGAGCTCGCCCGCGTCGATCTCCAGGTTGATTCCGCGCAGGGCCGGGTAGTCGAGCCGTCCCATCCGGTACGTCTTCTCCACGCCCTCGAGCGCGATCAGCGGCTGCTGCGTCTGCCGCTCTCTCTCGGCTCGCTCCCGCTCCAGGACGGTGATGGACATACCGGCACCTGCCTTTCGGGCCTCAATCGTCTCGCGTCGCGGTGGGCGCGCCATCCGGGCAAAGTACGGATCCGGATGGCTCGAGGTTCGCCGCTTCTCGGTGCGATCGCCGACGACATGACCGGCGCGACCGACCTGTGCAGCACGCTCGTGCGCGAGGGAATGCGCACCGTGCAGACGATCGGCGTCGCACGCGGTCTCGAGTTGCCGGAAGTCGATGCGGTCGTCGTCGGGCTCAAGTCGCGGACGGCACCCGTTGGAGAAGCGGTGCACGACTCACGCGAGGCGCTCGAGTGGCTGCGCGAGCTCGGCGCGCGGCAGTTCTTCTTCAAGTACTGCTCGACGTTCGACTCGACGCCCGAGGGGAACATCGGGCCCGTCGCCGACGCGCTGCTCGACGCGCTTGGCGCGGACTTCACGATCGTCTGCCCCGCCTACCCCGCGAACAGCCGCACCGTGTATCGGGGTCACCTCTTCGTCGGGGACACGCTGCTATCCGAGTCGTCGATGGCGCGGCATCCGCTCACGCCGATGACCGACTCGAACCTCGTGCGCTTCCTCGGCAGGCAGACGTCGAGGCGCGTCGGCCTCGTTCCGTTCGAGGTCGTGCGCAGCGGTGCCGATGCCGTCGAGCGCAGGCTCGCGGAGCTGCGCGCGGCCGGCAACTCCTACGCCGTCGTCGACGCGCTCGACGGGAGCGACCTGCGCACGATCGGCCGTGCCGCCGCCAGGCTGCCGCTCGTCACGGGCGGCGCCGGTGTCGCGCTCGGCCTGCCGGACAACTTCCGCCGCGACGGCTTGCTGCCCGGTCACAACGTCTCGCTCGAGCCGCTGCGAGTGGAGGGGCCGGTCGCCGTCATCGCGGGCAGCAGCTCGGCGGCCACGCTGGAGCAGGTGCGGCGCTTCCGCGACGCGTACCCGGCCCTGAAACTGGATCCGCTCGACGGCGATCTCGACGGGCTCGCATCGCGGGCCGCCGCGGAGCTGAGGGACGGTGCGGTGCTCGTCTACTCGACTGCGGAGCCGGACGAGGTCGCGCGCGTCCAGGAGCGCGTCGGCGTCCAGCGTGCGGGCGAGCTGATCGAGGGCGCGCTCGGCGAGGTCGCGCGCCGGCTCGTCGAGGCGGGCGCGCGCACGGTGGTCGCCGCGGGCGGCGAAACGTCAGGCGCGGTGCTGTCCGCTCTCGGCGTGCGCGCGCTCGCGGTCGGCCCCGAGATCGCGACGGGCGTTCCGTGGATGACGTCTCTCGGAGGCTTGCCGCTGACCCTCGTCCTCAAGTCGGGGAACTTCGGCGGGCCTGACTTCCTGCTCGAGGCAGTGTCGCGAGCAGCTCGGCAGCGCGCGTAACGCCGAGGCGCGGACTCGAGAGGATCGGGACGGTCCGCTCGTCCTCGGGCAGCGAGTCGACGACACGCGCCATCGACGCCTGCGCGAGCACGATCACGTCGACGTCGGCGACAAGTCGGCGCAGTCCGTCGCGCACGAGCTCGTCGTGGCGGTCGCGGTCGCCGGCCTGCAACGCCTCGAAGGCGCCGGCGGAAACGTGCGCGACGACGTCGACGTCTTTCCCCGCGACGCGTGCGCGCCGCTCGACGAGCGCGGCCGTCGGCTCGAGCGTCGTCGCGAGCGTCGCGATCACTCCGACGCGAGCTCCCAGCCGGACAGCCTCGTCCGCCATCGGCTCGTCCACGCGCAGCACGGGCACGGGGACGAAGTCGCGCGCCGCGTCGACGGCCGGGCCGATCGACGAGCAGGTGACGAGCACGAGGTCGGCTCCCGCTTCCCCGGCCGACTCGAGGTAGCCGAGCACGCGCCGTCGGGTGACGGACGTCAGCGCCCCCGTCTTGCGCGTGACGTTGAGCAGGCTCTCGTCGACGATGTGAAAGAGCTCGGTCTCGGGCAGCAACTCCTCGGCGAGCCCGGCGAAGACCGGCGGCAACGACAGGACGGTGTGCACGAACGCGAGCGTCGGCCGCGCGCCCGGCACGCCCCCGTTTTCCTGCGCGGCGGTCACGACGCCGCATCCTAGAGTTCACCGCCCTATGAGCGCCGAGCCGCAGCAGGTCGACGAGGAGGCGCCGCAGCTCAAGGGCCCGCGCGAGGCGCTCCGTGTCGCGACGCAGCGCAACTTCGGCCCGTACTTCCTCGGCAACGCGCTCTCCGCGAGCGGCACGTGGTTCCAGAACCTCGCGTCGGCGCTGCTCGTCTTCCGCCTCACCCACTCGCCGTTTCTGCTCGGCGTCCTCGCGTTCTCGCAGTTCATCCCGGTGCTCGTCCTCGCGCCGTGGGCCGGCGCCGCGGCCGATCGCTTCGACCGCAAGCAACTGCTGCTCGTGACGCAGTCGATCGCGGTCGTGCTGAGCGCGACGCTCGGCGCGCTCGCATTCGGCGGCCTAGCGAACGCGTGGGTCGTCATCGCGTTCGCGCTCGGCCTCGGCGTCGTCAGCGCCTACTCGGCACCCGCGCAACAGGCGCTCGTCAGCACGCTCGTGCCGCACCGGGACCTCGCGTCGGCGATCGCGCTCAACTCGATGACCTTCAACATCGCGCGGGCGCTGGGGCCGGCGGCCGCAGCGGCGACAGTGGCTGCGTTCGGCATCCCGGCCGCGTTCCTCATCAACTCGAGCTCGTACATCCTCTTCATCGGGACGCTGCTGCTCGTTCACCCGCGCCCGCAGCAGCGCCGGCGGCATGCGAGCCTGCTCGAGAGCCTCGAGCTCGTGCGCCGGAACCCGAGGCTCGCGTGGCTGCTGCTCGTCGTCCTCGCGGCCGGCTTCGCGTCGGACCCGGTGAACACGGAGGCGCCCGCGTTCGCGCACGCCTTCGGCCACCCGGACACGTGGGCCGGGCTGATCATCGGAGCGTTCGGCGCCGGCGCGGTCGGCGCCGCGATCGCGACGGCGGGACGCGAAGGATCGCCGCGCCGGACCGTCGCGACGCTCGCGCTGCTCGGGGCCGGCATCACCGCGTTCTCGCTCTCGCCGACGCTCGCGGTCGGCTTCCCGTTCCTCGTCGCCGCGGGCTTCGGCTACCTGACGTCGAACACACGCGCGACGGCGCAGCTCCAGCTCGAGGTGGACGAGTCGCAGCGCGGCCGGATCATGGCGCTGTGGTCGGTCGCCTTCCTCGGCCTGCGGCCGGTCGCGAGCCTCGCGGACGGCGCGATCGCGGGAGCGTTCGGCGTGCGTGTCGCAGGCGTCGTCCTCGCGGTGCCCGCGTTCGCCGCGGCCGCGCTGATCTACAACCGCGTGCGCGCTACGCCGTCGGCTCCGTCGCGGTAGCAGGCATGCCGGCGCGCGATCGCGAAAGCCAGAGCGCGACGCCCAGACCGACGGCGTACGCGACGACCAGCGTCACGATCGAGCTCGCGGTGGAAGGCTTCTGCGTCATGTTCCAGACGATCCCGAGGACGAGCGCGATGTTCGAGAACGGCACGCCCCACAACCTCGGGTGCCGCGCCAGCCGGCAGGCGTGCTCGCCGAGCGGTCCCGGCCCGTTCTCCATCAGCGCCTGCTGGAGCTTCTTCCCCGCCGGCTTGCCGACGAGCGGCCCCTGGAGCGCCACGACGGCGAGTCCGACGATCGAGACCCAGATCCAGCCGGTGCTCCACGACCACAGGTCGGAGGTCATGTACGCACCGGTGGCGAACAGGCCGAGAACGGCGACGGGGAACACATTGGCGAGCGTTCCCATGACCTTGCCCCACGGGATCGCGTCGGCGAGCGTCTGCGCGGCGCCGAGCTGGTACGTGCAGAGGAGGGCGATCGAGCCCGCGCCGATGCCGATGAAGAGCGACAGCAGGTGCAGGTAGAGAACGACGGTGTACGTATTCAAAAAACCCCTCCCCAGTCGGTGACGCCGCTCCCCGGACTCTAGGAAAGGTCGCCCGCCGATTCAAGCGTCGCCGCCCGGCGCAGCTCCCGCCGCCGAGCGAGCACCGGCCCGAGGCTCGCCGAGGCCACGATCACGAACGAGCTGAAGCCGATCCAGAAGAAGATCGCCATCACGACGCCGAAGCCGCCGTAGTCGCGCGCATAGAAGTCGACCCACGGCTCCATCAGCCAGCTCGAGAGGATCATCAGGACGACAAGCCCGACGCCTGTGACGGCGGAGCCCGGCAGCAGGTCCTGCCACGTCAGCAGCCGGTGCGTCAGCAGGCGGCCGGCCCAGCCGAAGTACAGGACGAGCAGCGCCGCCCAGCCGGGCGCGACCGCGAGCCCCTCCCACGACGGACCGCCGCTCAGCTCCTTCGCCTGGACGAGCAGCAGGAAGATCAGGCCGTAGAGGACGACGATGACCAGCGCGTAGCGTCCCTGGTCCTTCGGGCTCGGCCGCAGCGGCAGCTCCCACGCGCGCGCGTGCACGAGCTGGAGCACCTTGCCGAAGCCAACGCCGAAGAAGAGCGCGCCGAGGATCGCGAGCACCGCAGAACCGAGCTCGTGGGTTCGATCTGCCGCGAGCACGCCGCGCAGCAGGCCCTCCGTGCCGTCCGCGAACCCGTAGTGGTGAGCAAGATGGTTCGCGAGGGCCGACGGATCCCGTTCGAGGTACTCGACCATCACGAGGAGTGCCGGCACGACCGCGATGAGGACATACGTCGACAGGAGCAGCGACTGCAGCGGGCCGTCCACGGCATCGAATCGGCGCCACGCCGCGATCGCCGTGCCCGTGCGCGACGCGGGATCGCGCCCGTCGACCCACCCGCGGACGCGCGCGACGCTAGCGGTCAGTCGCGTAGCCATGGGCGCTGACGTACTCGGCGACGACGCCCTTGGGCGCACACAGCGCCCACGCGTTCTCGATCAGGTCGCGCATCTCGTCGGCCTCGAGCGCGTCGAGGCGCGCGTGCACCCAGTGGTAGCGCATGTCGGACTCGCTCGGGAGCGAGAACTTCTCCGGCTCGGATTCGACGAGGGCCGCGCGCCACTCCTTCGGGAAGCCGAAGCCCATCACGGTGCTGTCCTTCGAGAACGCGAGGAAAACGATCCGGCCGACGCGGAACTTCACGCGGCCGCGCACGAAGGCCTCGTACGCGCGCGGCAGCGTCGCCGCGAGCTCGCACACCTCTTCCATCGTCACGGCCACGGCTTCGGCTTCAGGCGAAGACGACGCGGAGCCGCTCGAGGCTCTCGGGCGGCCACAGCTGCTTCGAGTCGTAGTAGTTCTCGAACGCGGACGCGCCTTCCGGCAGCGTGACCCAGCCGACCTTCGACCGCGTGTAGATGTGGACGTCCGGCGTGACGCCCCTCGGATCGTCGAGCGTGCCGCCGCGAACGAAGCGGACGGCCGGCCCGCCGTACTCGCTGTAGACGGCGACCTGGCATTCGGGACAACGGTAGATCCGCTGCTTGCTGCCGTCGTCACGCGGTACGTCGACCGCCTGCGGCTCTCCGCCGAGCAGCTCGATGCGGTCGCCCTCGATCAACAGGTTGACCACGAACGCGCTGCCGGTCTGCCGCTGGCAGTTCAGGCAGTGGCAGCAGTGGACGAACATCGGCTCCGACGCGAGCCGGTACCGCACCGTGCCGCACGCGCAGCCTCCGTCGCGCGCGACGTTCGTGTCTTCACCTGCGCCCATCTAGGCCACGATCACCCGGCACCCGGCCTCGCGCTGCACCTCTTCGTCGACGCGGCCGCCGAAGAGGCTCGTGAGGAACCCGTGGTGATGCTCGCCGACGACGATCGCGCTCGCATGGACTCGCTTCGCCGTCTCGACGATCTCCCGGCCGGGCTCGCCGGCCGCCCAGGCGAGGTCGGGGTCGAGGCCTGCGGCCGCGAGGATCTCGCGTGCCTCGTTCAGATGCGCGATCACGTCGGGCGGCGGACCGAGCGGCCCGTCCTCGCGGGCGGAGATGTCGTCGAGCGTCCCGAAGTTGCGCGGTGCGTCCAGGTCGAGCGGCATGCTCACGACGCTCAGGACCGTGACCGACATGTGCGATTCATGTGCCTCGGCGGCGGCGCGCTCGAGCGCGCGCCGGCCGCCGTCCGAGCCGTCGTACCCGACGAGAATGCGAGACACGACGACAATCTAGAGATTCGCCCTCCGGCTCAGGAGATCGTGAAGATGCCCTTCATGCCGGCCGCGGCGTGTCCCGCGACCGTGCACTTGTAGGGGTAGCCGCCCTTGCGCAGGAACGTCACGCGCAGCGTGTCGGACTGACCGTGTGACAGCAGCTTCGTCCTGCGGCCGTTGATCTGGAAGTCGTGCTTGAGCGCGCCGGCGTTCGTGACCTTGAAGATCACGACACCGCGTTTTGCACTCTTCGAGCTCAGCGTGAAGCTGAGGTCCCTCGAGGTGACCTTGACCGTCTTCAACAGCGCAGCCTGTTGCGGACCCTTCGCGACCGTCGGCGCTTCTCCGGCCTGAGCAGACGCTCCGAACACGCCCACGGCGACCGCTGCGATCGACCCGATCATGAACTTCCTCATCGAACCCTCCTCGGACGACGACTCGGATGATCGTAACTCCCCCGAAGGGGGCGATGCCGACGGCCGCCCGTCAGGTGGGCCCGGCACATGCGCTCGCGTAGCCGGCGCAGCGTAGCCGCGTTTGTCGATTTTGAGAATGCCGTTGACGCCCGGCGCGTCGCGCGGAAGACTTCGAGCCGACCCGCGGGGAGCGCCGACTTCTTCCGGCCGTTGAGGGCCGCAACAGTGCTCCGGTGCGGGTCTCCTTATGCGATGGGGGGCGCCGCTCCGTACTCCTCGTCGGTGACGTGGTCGCCCCAGGACGCGACGTTGCCCTCGTCGTCTGCCTGCTGCAGCGCGAGGTGCGTCATGAGGCGCGTCGCCGCGGCGCCGTGCCAGTGCTCCTCGCCCGGCTCGAAGAAGACGCGGTCGCCGGGACGGATGACCTCGATCGGGCCGCCGCGCCGCTGGCAGAGGCCGACGCCCTCGAGCACCCAGATCGTCTGCCCGTTCGGGTGCTTGTGCCACGCCGTGCGCGCGCCGGGCGCGAAGTGGACGCTCGCGGCGCTCAGCCGCGACGCCCCCGACGGTGTCGCCACGGGGTCGACGTAGACCGCGCCGGTGAACCACTCGCTCGGCCCGGTCGACGTGTCGACGGTGCTTCTCGTGATCTCCATGGTGAGACACTGACACTCGCCGCACTGCTTGACTAGAGAGGTGCGCGCGACAGTGATGCACGGCGCCGGCGACGTTCGCATCGAGAACGTGCCCGACGCGCAGCTTCGGGAGGCGACGGACGCTCTCGTCACGGTGACCCGCGCCGCGATCTGCGGCAGCGACCTGTGGCCGTACAAGTCGATGGAGCCGAGCGAGACCGGCCGCGCGATGGGACACGAGTTCATCGGCGTCGTCGAGGCCGTCGGCGACGACGTCGGCAAGGTGAAGACCGGGCAACTCGTGGTCGCGCCGTTCCTCTGGTCGGACGGCACCTGCGTCTTCTGCCGCGAGGGCCTGCACACGTCGTGCCTGCACGGCGGCAGGTACGGCGCCGACGGCGTCGACGGCGGCCAGGGAGAGGCGGTGCGCGTGCCGCAGGCGGACGGCACGCTCGTGCCGTTGCCCGTCGAGGAGGACGACGCGCTGCTGCCGTCGCTCCTCACGCTGAGCGACGTCATGTCGACCGGGCATCACGCGGCGCGGAGCGCGCACGTCGGTCCCGGCAAGACCGTGGCCGTCGTCGGAGACGGTGCGGTCGGGCTCTGCGGCGTGATCGCGTCGCGACGCCTCGGCGCCGAACGCATCATCCTCCTCGGCCGTCATGCCGACCGGATCGCGCTCGCGCGTGAGTTCGGCGCGACCGACATCGTCAGCGAGCGCGGCGAGGAGGCGATCGAACGCGTGCGCGAGCTGACCGGCGGCCTCGGCGCGCACTCGGTCCTCGAATGCGTCGGGCTCGGCGACGCGACTGTCACGGCGCTCGAGATCGCTCGCGCGGGCGGAGCCGTCGGACGCGTGGGCCTCCCGGAGGACGAGACGATCCCGGAAGGCGTCACGACGTTCTTCCGCAACGTCACCATCTCGGGCGGGCCGGCACCTGCGCGCGCGTACATCGAGGAGTTGCTGCCGGACGTTCTCGAAGGACGGATCGAGCCCGGTCGCGTCTTCGACCGTGTCGTCGGCCTCGACGGCGTGCCGGACGGCTACCGCGCGATGAACGACCGCGAGTCGATCAAGGTGATGGTCGAGCCGTGAGCGGCCCGCAGGGACCGATCGAGCCCGCGGTCGCCGCCGAGCGTCCGATCGATCCGAACGTGCGGATCGGTCACGTGCACCTGCGCACGGCCGACATCGACCGCGTCCGCGACTTCTACGTCGGGATCCTCGGCTTCGACGTCATCCACGAAGCGCGCGACGTGCCGGGCTGGGGCACGACCGGCGACATCCTCTTCGTCTCGGCGGGCGGCTATCACCATCACCTCGGCTTCAACACGTGGAAGTCGGCGGGCGGCGAGCCGCAGCCGGACGGCGTCGCGGGGCTCCATCACGTCGCCCTCAACTTCTCCTCGCGCGAGCACCTCGCAGAGGCCGTCGGCCGGCTCGTCGACGCCGGCGTTCCACTGCGGCAGCTGACCGATCACGGCACGCACCTCGCCGTGTACCTCAGCGACCCCGACGGGAACGACCTCGAGCTCGCGTGGGACCGGCCGTTCGAGGACTGGCGCCGCTACGGCGACGCCGACGCACCGGCGATCGACGCGCCGTTCGAGCTCGAGGACCTGCTCGGCAGCCGGCCGGGCTAACCGGCGTCTTTGCGAGCCCGGCTCGGCGCCACCCGCGGCGGCTCGTCCGGCTGCTTCGGGTAGACGGGCGGCCACGGAGCGTCCATGAGACCGGCGGCACGGTCCCGCTCGTGCAGCTCGAGCAGCGGCTCGAGCGACTGCGGCTCGTCGTCGATCCCGCTCCAAGGGTCGCCGACGGCAGTGACCCGCCCGGGCACGCTCGCGATCGTCAGCTCGTCCGGGTGCAGCGTCCCCACCTCGTCCCAGGTCAGCGGCGCCGATACCTGCGCGCCCGGCCTAGCACGTACCGACCACGCGCCGAACACCGTCTTGTGCGGCGCGTTCTGGTTGTAGTCGACGAAGACGCGCTGCCCGCGCTCCTCCTTCCACCACGCGGCGGTGATCAGCTCGGGCCGGCGCCGTTCGAGCTCGCGCGCGGCCGCAACCGCCGCGGAACGCACCTGGTACGAGTCCCAGCGCGGCTCGAGCCTGACGTAGACGTGCAGGCCGCGATTCCCCGTCGTCTTCGGGTGGCCGACGATCCCGAGCTCGTCGAGCAATGCGCGGAGCTCGGCGGCCGCGGCCCGGATGCCTTCGAAGTCGACGCCCGGCTGCGGGTCGAGGTCGAGGCGGAGCTCGTCGGCGACGTCGGGACGGTCGGCCCGGTACGGCCAGACGTGAAAGCCGAGGCAGGCGAGGTTCACCGCCCAGAGGACGTGCGCCATGTCGGCGAGGACGAGCGCGCGCGAGGTCGTACCGTTCGGCGTGCTGACGATCGTCGTCTCGAGCCATTCGGGCGCCGACTCGGGCACGCGCTTCTGAAAGAAGGAGCTGCCCTCCGCGCCGCGGGGAAACCGTTGCATGAGCGTCGGCCGCCCGCGCACCGCGTTCATGAGCGGCCCGGCGACCGCGAGGTAGTACTGCACGAGCTCGAGCTTCGTCTCGCCACGCTCCGAGAAGAAGACCTTGTCCGGGCTGGTGATCGCGAGCTCGCGCCCGTCGACCTCGAGCGTGTGCTCCTCGGCCACGCCGCCACCGTACCGCGGCTACTCGGGCGCCGCGACCTCGTGCACCGGCGTCGGCATCGGTCCGCGCTGCCACACCTCGAGCAGCGACTCGACCTGCGCCTGCACCTTGCGCGTCGACAGGATGTAGAGGAGGTCGCCGGCTTCGACGACGGTGCTTCCACGCGGTGGGATGCCGACGTCGTCGCGGACGATCAGCATCACGATCGAGTCGGGCGGCAGGCCGAGCGCGAGAACGCGGCTGCCGACGGCGGCGTCGCTCCGGGCGACGCGGTACTCGAGGATCTCGCCGCCGAGCGCCTGCACGGCGCCCACCTCGACCGGCATCTCCGGGAAAGGTTTGCCCTCGCCGGAGAGGTGGAGGCGCTCGGCCAGCCGCTCGAGCGTCAGTCCCTGCACGAGCGCGGACACGATCACGACGAAGAAGACGGCGTTGAAGATCGTGTTGCTCGCGCCGATGCCCGCGGAGAGGGCGAAGGTCGCGAGCACGATCGGCACCGCGCCGCGCAGCCCCGCCCACGAGAGGAAGACGCGCTCACGCGCGTTGAAGTCGAAGCCGAGCGTCGAGACGAGGACCGCAAGCGGCCTCGCGACGAACACGAGCACGACGGCGAGCACGATCGCCTCGAATGCGACGGGCCCGAGCTGGCTCGGGAACACGAGCAGCCCGAGCACGATGAAGAGCACGACCTGAGCGAGGAAGGCGAGCCCCTCGTGAAAGGCCGTGATCGACCGGCCCAGCGGCATCGGCGTGTTGCCGAGGAACAGCGCCACGATGTACACGGCCAGGAACCCGCTCGCATGTGCGGCATCTGCGACGCCGTACGTGACCGCGGCGGTGGCGAGCGACGCGACGGGTGCGAACGGCGCGAGGTCGGTCGGCAGCCGCGGCAGCAGCCAGCGCGCGACGAGGCCGAGCGCGACGCCGATCAGCAGGCCGAGACCGAGCTGCCTGACGAGCAGGACGAGCAGGTCGCCGACGCCGTAGCCGGGCTTCTCGATCCACGCGATGAGGCCGAGCGTCAGTGCGACCGCCATCGGGTCGTTCGCGCCCGACTCGGCGTTCAGCAGCGCCGCGAGCCGCCGCCGCAGCGTCGTGAACCGCAGCGTCGCGAAGACCGCCGCGGCGTCGGTCGAGCCGACGACGGCGCCGAGCAGCAGCGCCTCGCTCGGCTTCAGGTCGAGGAGGTAGTACGCCGGCAGGGCGGTCACGGCCGCGGTGACGACGACGCCGAGGGTGCTGAGCACGAGCGCCGGAAGCGCGACGGGACGGATGTCGACCCAGTCGGTCGAGAGCCCGCCCTCGAACAGGATCGCGATCAGCGCGAGGATGCCGATCGAACGCGCGAGCTGGGCGTTGTCGAAGTAGATCCCGCCGAGCCCTTCCGAGCCCAGCAGCATCCCGAGCCCGAGGAAGGTGATCAGCAGCGGTAGCTGCAGCCGCCGCGACCCGACCGCGGCGAGCAACGCGAGCACGAGGATGGCGCCGCCGAGCAGCAGCTGGTCCTCGATCACGAGCGCAGCCACGAGCCTCAGCTTGCCGACCGCGGAGTTGCGCCGTCGCGCAGCGAGAGGCATTCTCGCGAGACGGGTCATGCCTGCCGAGCTCCCGACAACGGGCTCCGCGCGTGCCAGTCGCGCCGCGTGGCCGTGGAAGCAGACGAAGCCGTGGACGGTGAGCTACCTCGCGTGGGATCACGTCACCGCGCGGCAGGCAATCGTCGTCCTGCCGCGTGCGTGGGGGCCGAAGCACCATCCGCATCCGTTGCCGCTCGTCATCTCGCCGCACGGCCGCAACAACTTCGCGCTGAACAACGCCCGCGGCTACTGGCAGAACCTCCCGGCCGCAGGCCCGTTCGCGCTCGTCTGTCCGGACGGGCTCGCGCGTGCGCACAGCGCGCAGACGACTCACGTCGACCTGCCGCCGAACCCCAGCCTCTTCACGTACGGAAACGTGGGTCACGTGCACGACCTCGCGCGCATGCCGCAGATCGTCGAGGCGACACTGCCGTGGCTCGAGCTGCGGCGCGACCGCGTCTACGTCCTCGGCAGCAGCATGGGTGGCCAGGAGACACTGCTGCTCGCCGCGCGGTACCCGAGGGCGCTCGCGGGCGGCCACGGCAAGCTCGCGGGAGCGGCAGCCTTCGACGCCCCATGCGCACTCGCGGTTCAGTGCGGCTACCTCACGCATCACCGGCCCGGCGTCGCCGCGAACATGCTCGAAGAGGTCGGCACTCGACCTGCAAGCGTGCGCGGATGGAATCTCGACGCGCGCTACTTCAACCGCAAGGCACGCGGTCAGAGAACGATCGGCTCGCTGCTCGCGCAGCTGCCGAAGGGACAGGCGGAGTGGAACGCGCGCAGCGCACTCAGCTTCACCGGCAAGCTCGCGTCACTGCCGTTTCCGCTGCGGCTGTACTGGAGCACCGAGGACGTCGTCGTCGGCAACCAGGAACGCGACCAGACCGGAAAGCTCTACGCGGCAATCGAGTCGCACGCGCCGCACGCGAACGTGACGCCGATCCGCGGGCAGTGGGCGCACTCGCACGAGTTCTTCCCGGGCAAGCAGCTCGGCGCGGCGCTCACCGCGCTCGGGCTCGTCTCGCAGCTCTGACGGTCAGTTCGCGATCGTCAGGTCGACATCCAGCTTGACGCCGTTGCCGGCGATGTCCCACGCGCGGACACGCAACCGGTAGCGGCCGTTCGCGAAGCGCGTCGTGTCCCAGTAGGGCTCGGGAAAGAGGCGGAACCAGTACATGCCGTCGCAGCGCACGGTGCGGTGAAGGCGGAGACAGCCGTTCGCGGGGAGGTTCTGGGCGGTCCCCGGTGCGAAGTGCTGGCCGACGGGAACCGACGGGTACTGATCCGAGCGGAAGATCTCTCTCCCGTCGACGACCTCGCCGCTTCCCAGGTGCAGGAGCTCGAACGCGAGGCGGAACGGATGATGCGGAGCGGCCAGCCACGGCAGGTCGGCGAACCAGCCGATGAATGACTGCGGGTCGTCTGCGTGCACGCGCACGTCGACGGTGCCGGCGAGCCGGTCCTTGTCGAGCCGGCGTCCCGCCGGCGGCAGGCGTACGACGTTGCCTCTCCGGCGAAGGCCCCAGTGCGGGCTCGCGGGCGTGTAGAAGCGGATCTCGTGGATCCGTGGGTCGGCGCGGTCGACGTACGGGTGGAGCTTCCCGTCTCGCCGTAAGGGGTTGATCCAGCGCCGGCGCCCGTCCGGCCCGACGGCGCGCTCGCCGAGGTGCACGTGCCACGTTCCCTCGCACGTCCACCCGATCGGCTGGCCCGCCTCGACGCGCTCGCCCGGCCGCACGAGTGCGTCGACGTGCTCGTAGCGAAACGGACCAACGTCGACGAGCCCGCGCACGCCCGGCCGGCTCGCCGCTTCGACGCGCCCGCCCTCGATTGCGTAGACGCGATGAGTTCGCGCGTGCGGCGCACCCGGCTCCGGACGGTCGTCGCGGACGGCGACGTCGACGCCGTTGTGGAACGTCGCACCGTGCACACGCTCGGGACGAGGGTCGAGAAACGACCCGCGGATCGGGTGCTGCTGGTCGTGCGGGCGGACGGGCCACATGGCACGCCGAAGTATTTCGACTTGACATTGGACACCGTTGTCTGATTTATTACCTCAGACACCGACGTCCAACTTAACGGGAGGCGCACCATGCAGCACAGGAAGAGCCACAGCCACCGGCCTGACAGCTCGAGCGAAGGCGCGCCGAACAGCAAGAGCCTCGCGCTCCTGCTCGTGCTCCTCGTCGCCCAACTGATGGTGATCCTCGACATCACCGCCGTGAACATCGCGCTGCCGAACCTCGCGAGGGACCTGCAGCTCACGGGTTCCCAGATCAGCTGGACGATCACGAGCTACTCGCTCGTCTTCGGAAGCCTCCTGCTCTTCGGCGGCCGGGCCGCCGACCTGCTCGGCCGTCGTCGCCTGTTCCTGACGGGTCTCGGCGTCTTCACCGTCTCCTCCCTTGCCTCCGCCGCAGCCGGTACCGCCGCCGCGCTCTTCGCGGCCCGCGCAGGACAGGGCCTCGGCGCCGCTCTGCTCTCGCCCGCTGCACTCTCGATCATCACGTCCTGCTTCCACGGTCACGCGAAGGCGAAGGCGCTCGCCGCGTGGGGCGCGGTCGGCGGCGCTGGTGCGGCGATCGGCGTCGTCGTCGGCGGGCTCCTGACGGAGGTCGCGGACTGGAGGATGATCTTCTTCGTCAACCTGCCCGTCGCCGTCGCGCTCGCCGTCACCGCGCTCCACGTCATTCCGGCCGACACCGAGAAACCGCGCTGGCGCGGGCTCGATCTGCGCGGAGCCGCTCTCGCAACGACGAGCCTCGGCGCGATCGTCTACGCGATCACCCAGGGTGCGAGCGCAGGCTGGACGTCCGTGCAGACGCTCGGGTTCGCGCTCGCCGGCACCGCCGGGCTCGCCGGCTTCGCGATCCTGGAGACGAAGACCGAAAAGCCCTTGCTCAGGATCGACCGGCTCGCGGACCGCGCGGTCGGCGGCGGCCTCTTCCTGATGCTCGCCGCCGCGGGCTCGATCTTCGGTCTCTTCTTTCTCTGCTCGGTCTATCTCCAGAACGTCCTCGGCACGGGCCCGCTTCTGACCGGCCTCGCATTCATCCCGCTCGCGCTCGCGGCAGGCATCGGCGCCCACGCAGCCGGGCACGTCGTCAGCCACCACGGCGTGCGCGCTCCGCTCGCCGCTGCGTTCGCGATCGCCGCCGTCGGGATGGCGCTCCTCGCCCACGTCGGCGAGAACGGCACCTACCTCCGCAACATCCTTCCGGGGATGCTCGTAGCCGGCTTCGGCCTCGGCATCGCCGTGGTCTCGGTCTCGATCGCGGTCCTGACCGGCGCTCGTGAGGAGGAGTCGGGGATGATCTCCGGCCTGAGCTCCACCGGCCACGAGATCGGTGGAACGATCGGGATCGCGGTCTTCTCGACCATCGCAGCGGGATCGGGCGCGCTCGGCGGCGCTCAGGCCGCCGCGGCGATCTCACACGCGTTCGTGGCGGCCGGGCTCCTGGCTAGCCTCGCGAGCATCACCGCCTTCTTCGTCCTCCCGCGGGCCGGGCACTTCCTCCCGAAGCTGCGCCTCAACCCCGCCGCGATGCCGGTTCACTGATGGCGGAGCAGACGACACCCGCAAAGACGCAGAGGCGCCGCCGCGCGGATGCAGACCGCAGCGTCCAGGCGATTCTCGAAGCCGCGCTCGACGCGTTGGCGGGCGATCCCGATGCCAGCATGGCCGAGATCGCCCGCCGCGCGGGTGTCGTGAGGGCCACGATCTACGCCCACTTCCCGACCCGCGAGGCTCTGCTCGACACCGTCATGGAGCACGCCGTCGGCCGGGTCGCCGACGCGACGGCCGCGGCAGAGCCGACACGCGGCGAGCCCGTCGAGGCGCTCGAGCGAGTGCTCCGGGCGACCTGGCGGAGGCTCAGCCTGTTCCATGCCCTGCTCGCGATCAATACGTCGCGGCTCTCCGCCGAGGAACTGCATCGTCGCCACCTGCCGGTGTTGACGCACTTCGCGCCGCTGATCGAACGAGGGCAGGACGCGGGCGTCTTCCGGAGCGACGTTCCCGTCACGTGGCACCTCGCCGTGATGCGCGCGATCGTCCACGCCGCGAGCGCGGAGCTGCAGAACGGCCGCCTCACCGAGGCGACCGTCGAGGAGACGATGCTGACGACGGTGCTCGCCGCGATCTCTGCACCGGGCCGGTGAGCGCCTGCCGCGCCTGAACCACGTGCCCGCGGGACAACCGCGTGAGCACCGATTCGGTATTTCCAAACAATATTTGCAAAGCGCCCTTGCAAATGTCCGCCCACCCTGATAGACGCTCACCTATCGCGGATCCTCTGCGGTGTTGAGACGGATGCTAAGGGGGCAGAATGAGTCGGAAATGGGTGGTGGCGGCGCTCGCCTGTGTGGCGCTGCTAGTCCCGGCCGTACTGACGGCCATGGTCGCGAACACGAGTGGCGGAGCGCAGGCAGCAAGCCCGACGCGGCTCGGGTCCGACGAAGAGTTCTCGTACCTCGGCCAGGGCTCGAGCGAGTCCGGCGAGGCCGGGCTGAGCGCGGCTCAGGAGGACTACGAGAATCGCGCGTATCCAAACGAGACGATCGGCTTCGCGCAGACGCTCGGCGCGATCAACGTCGGCAAGAAGGTGGAGGACAAGGGCTCCAAGCTCGACGCGAAGTGGAAGGAGCTCGGCCCGGACACGCTCGAGGTCGGACAGTTCGGCACGCAGAACCTCATGGTCCCGACGCAGTGGACGGGACGGATCGCCGCGCTCGCGGTCGATTCCAGGCACTGCGACGTCGACGCATGCAAGCTTTACATCGGCTCGGCCGGCGGCGGCGTCTGGATGACGAACAACGCGCTCGCGCAGCGCCCTGCGTGGCACGAGAAGAACGACGGCCTCGACACGCGTGCGATCGGCTCGATCACGATCGACCCGACGGACGCGACGGGGAACACGATTTACGTCGGAACGGGCGAGGAGAACGGCTCGTCCGACAACGAGGCCGGCCTCGGCGTCTACAAGTCGACCGACGGCGGCAACCACTGGAAGCTGCTTCCCGGTAGCGTCGCGGCCGCGAAGGACCGCGGCGTCGGCGACATCGCGATCGACCCGACGGACCCGAACCACATCTACATCGGGACGATGGTCGCGCGGCACGGCATCTCCAGCTCGAACGGCGGACGGTTCACGCCGCCGGGCGCGCCGCGCCTCGGCCTCTACGAGTCGAAGGACGGCGGCGACACGTTCACGCTCATCTACTCGCGTGATCAGGACACGACCGTGCCGGGCACGCCGACGGGTCTTGACCTGTTCCGCGGCGCGATCTCGCGGATCCAGTTCGACCCGAACGACGCGTCGACGTTCTACTTCACGATGTTCAACTACGGCGCGTTCCGCGCGCACATCACGCCGGCCGGCACGACGGTCACGCAGATCTTCACCGAGCCGAACCCGAACCCGCCGGGGCCGTCGGGCCTCGCGGGCATTCGCTTCGAGCTCGCCGTGGCAGGGCTGCCGAACGGCAAGACGCGCGTCTACCTCGGCGAAGGCTCCGACGAGGTCGGCGGCACGCCGCCGACGGTCGACGCCTCGAAGCTCTGGCGGACGGACGACGCCGCCGCGGCGACGGGAAACGCGAGCTGGACGCTGCTGTCGAACAAGACGGACGGCACGCCCGGCTACAGCTCGTACGACTTCTGCCGGAACCAGTGCTCGTACGACATGCCGGTCGCGTCGCCGCCCGGACAGCCGGACGAGGTCTGGCTCGGCGGCGTCACGCAGTACCAGGAGCTGCCGTCGCGCACGGCGCACTACCGCTCGAACGGCCGCGCGGTCATGCGCTCGGTCGACGGCGGCGTCCAGTTCACGGACGCCACGGGCGACGCACGGCACTTCTTCCTCGACATCCATCCGGACATCCACGCGTTCGCGTTCGCCCCGGGCGGGATCACGTTCGTCGCCTCCGACGGCGGCATCTCGCGCACGAGCGGTAACTACGTGGACTTCTCGTCCGACTGCGACACCCGGAGCCTCACGGGCGTGAGCCTCCAGGATTGCCGCACCTGGCTGTCGTCGATCCCGGATCAGATCATCGCGATGAACTCGGGGCTGAACGTCCTCGAGTTCCAGGCGCTGGCGGTCGACCCGAACGACCCGAACGACATCATCGGCGGCACACAGGACAACGGCTCGCCGACGTTCGACGGTCACGAGTGGCGCATGGACGTCCTCGGCGACGGCGGCCCGACGGGCATCGACATCGACGGGAAGGCGCATTACCACCAGTACTCCGGCGTCTCCCTGCAGGTGAACTGGGACGGCATCGACCCCACGCCGGGCCACTGGATGTGGATCTCGGACTCGATGCGTGCGTCGGGCGAGGGCGCTTCCTTCTACCCGCCGCTCACGGTCGACCCCGTCGTCAGCCAGACCGCGTTCTCCGGGATGCGGCACGTCTGGCGCACGAAGACGGCCGGCGGTGCGAACCGTGACTTCATGCGGGCGCACTGCGATCCGCTCTTCGGCGACCTGGCGGGCATCCCGAACTCGGGCTGCGGCGACCTCGTCGCACTCGGCGGTACCGCGGGCGACCTCGCGGCGGGCCCGGACTCGGACAAGGGCGGCGGCAACGCAGGGTACGTCGTCCGGATGACCCGGTCGGCGCTCGACACCGGCACGATGTGGGTCGGCACCCGCCGCGGCCGCGTGTTCATCACGCAGAACGCGGACGCAGAGCCGGCGTCGGCAGTGACGTACACCCGCATCGACACGCCGGCGCAGCCGACGCGCTTCGTCAGCGGCATCTCCGTCGATCCGGCCGACAAGTTCCACGCGATCGTGTCCTTCACGGGCTACGCCGCCTACACGCCCGGCCAGCCCGGCCACGTGTTCGACGTGCGCTTCAACCCCGGAACGGGCACGGCGACGTGGATAGACCTGACGTCGAACCTCGGCGACCAGCCGGTGACGGACGTGGCGTACGACGGCGTGACCGGCGACATCTACGCCGCGACCGACTTCGGCGTCGATCGGCTCCCGCAGGGGTCGACGACGTGGGACCTGGCGGGACACCACCAGTCCGGCGCAGCGGTGTACGGGCTGACGCTCCTGCCGCGGCCGAACGGCGAGCGCTTCCTCTACGCCGCCACGCACGGCCGCGGCGCCTGGCGCCTCGACCTGCCGAAGCCGAAGAAGTAACGCTGTGAAGAACGAGCGGGCCGCCATGTCGGCGGCCCGCTCGCCGAACGTCGACTCTCGAACTCACACGCCGCGTGAGCCCGGCTCGACGAACGAGGCGAGCCGGCCACGTCCGAACCAAGGTGGAGGGGGAGATCGAAAGAAGGGGAACCCAAGGGTCCCCCTCTTGGACGATATAGCGGGGGCAGGATTTGAACCTGCGACCTCCGGGTTATGAGCCCGGCGAGCTACCTGACTGCTCCACCCCGCGTCGCGGGCTCCAGTATAGCTCCGTGTCGTCGGCCCGGCAGTCTCGCCGACGCCGCGATTCCGACCGTCATCACGAGCATTCCGGCGAGGGCGTCCAGGATGAAGTGATTGCCGGTGACGACAATCGTCAGCACGACGACGAGCGGGTAGACGACGCCGAGACCGCGCACCCACGTCCTGCGCGCGAACTTCACGAGCCCGTAGGCGACGCCGATCGCGAAGCCGGCGTGCAGGCTCGGCACCGCCGCCACCGGGTTCGAGAACGGCGACGAATGCGGCGAGCCGATGTCGATCCCGGAGAACGCGCGCAAGGTGTCGGTCAGTCCGACGTGGGCGAGCCGGGGCGGAGCGGTCGGGAACAGCCAGTGGATGACGAGCGAGATCGCTGTCGCGATCAGGAACGCGTTCCGCACGCTGCGGAAGCCGTCGCGCGAGCGGAAGTACAGCCACGTGAAGGACACGCCCGTGAGGACGAAGTGCCGACGAAGTAGAAGACGTTCATTGCCTGCACGACGTGCGGCATGCCGAGGAACAGCCTCTGCACCGACTGCTCCCACGCGAGGTGGCCCCAGCGCTCCAGGCTCTCCACGCGCGCCGCGTTCGCGAACGCCTGCGGCCAGTTCGGCGTCATCACGTGCCGCAGGCCCTCGTAGGCCTCGAACCCACCGACGACGATCAGGATCGGGACGAGACCGTCGCGGCGGCGCAGCCAGCGCCACGCACGCGCCATGGGCTCGATTCTAGAAGGCGTTGCTAGCATCGCCCAATCTCGCTCCTCGTCCTGATTGCGTTGATATTCCTCCTTCTGGCGACAACGGCGGGCGCGCTCTACGTGTTCCTGCACGCGCGCCGCTTCTTCCGTGACATGAAGAGTGTGAGCGCGACGATGGACGGATCGATGCGCGATCTCGAGCAGTCCGTCGACCGGCTGTCGGCGAAGATGGAGTCCGCGGAGTCCGCGGCGCCCAGGCTTCAAGCGAGCGTCGAACGGCTGCGGCGGTCCACCGCGCGTCTCGCCGTCCTGCGCACGGCGCTGCAGGACTCGCTCGACTCGTTCGCATGGCTGACCGCGGTGTATCCGCGGAAGTGACGCGCGTCGCAGCGGTCGATCTCGGGACGAACACGACCAGGCTCCTCGTCGCAGACGTCGACGACGGACGTGTCGACGAGGTGTCGATTCGGCAGACCATCACGCGTCTCGGCGAGGACGTGCACGCGCGCCGCCGCCTGCTGCCGTTGCCGATCGCGCGCGTGAGGAACGTGCTCACGGACTACCGCCGCGAGGCGGAGTCGCTCGGCGCCGAGCGCGTGCTCGCCGTCGCGACGAGTGCGGTGCGCGACGCCGAGAACGGCGAGGCGTTCCTCGGCGAGATCGAGTGGAGCTACGGCTTCACGACACGGCTGCTCAGCGGCGAGGAGGAGGCGGCTCTGACGCTCCAGGGCGTCGGGGACGTGGCAAACGGCACGCTCGTGCTCGACGTCGGCGGCGGCTCGACCGAGCTGATCACGCGCGAGCGCGCCGTCAGCCTCGACATCGGCTCCGTGCGGCTGACGGAGCTCTTCGGCGAGGACGTCGATGCGATCGCCGGATACGTGCGTCCGCTGCTTCCCGACTTCGCGCCGTCGTCGGCCGTCGGTGTCGCGGGCACGGTGACGTCGCTCGCGGCTCTCGACCTCGAGCTCGAGGAGTACGACCGCGAACGCGTGCACGGGCATGTGCTGACGCTCGCCGCCGTCGAGGAGCAGCTCGCGCGGCTCGCGTCACTGCCGCTCGACGAGCGGAAGCGCCTGCCGGCGCTCGATCCCGGCCGCGCGCCCGTGATCGTGGCCGGCGCGACGATCGCGCGCGAGGTGCTTCGGCGCTACGGCCTGGAGTCGCTGCGGGCAAGCGAGCGCGACATCCTGCACGGGATCGCACTCGCCGCCGCCGAGCTGCCCGAGACCGTCGAGGGCGACGCTCCGCCCGGCGCGTACACCTGCTGCTAGGCGGCTTCGTCGGCGGGCGGCTCGTCTTCGGCCAGACGGCGCTGTACGACTGCACGGGAGAGGATCCCGACGAGCCTGCCGTTCTCAGTGACCGGCACGCGCTCGAGGTCGCGCTCCTCGAGCTCGTGGAAGGCGACGTCGAGATCCTCGTCGGCGTCGAGCGTGTAGATCGGCGGCTCCGCGATCGAGCCGAGCAGTGTCGCCGACGGATCTCGTCCCGCAGCAACGATCTCGCGGACGAGCGTCTTGCGCGTGACGACGCCGAGCAGCACGCCGTCGGCACAGACGAGAACGGCGCGAACGCCCGGATCCGCGAGCCTCGCTCCCGCCTGCTGTGCGGACGACGACCCGTCGAGCGCCAGCGGCTCCGAGACCATCGCGTCGCGAACGCGCGTCACGGGAAGATGCCCCTCGCTTCGAGCGCGGCGGCGACCTCGTTGATGCCGGCGACGAGCGCCGCACCGCGCAGGCTGATGCCGCGCTCCTCGGAGAGGCGCCACACGCGGTCGAACGCGTCCCCCATCTTGTCGGCGAGGCGGGAGCGGATCTCGTCGCGATCCCAGAACAGGCGGCCGAGGTCCTGCACCCACTCGAAGTACGACACCGTCACGCCGCCGGCATTGGTGAGCACGTCGGGCAGCACCGGGATGCCGCGTTCGGCGAGGATCGCGTCGGCCTCGATCGACGTCGGGCCGTTTGCGCCTTCGGCGACGAGCCGCGCCTCGATGCGCCCGGCGTTGTCCTCCGTGAGCTGATCCTCGCGCGCAGCGAGCACGAGGATGTCGCACGGCAGCTCGAGCAGCTCCGCGTTCGACACGTGACGTGCGGGGTAGTCGGCGAGCGAGCCGTGCTCGTCCGCCCATGCGTGCAGCGCCGGTAGATCGAGTCCGTCGTCAGCGACGACGCCGCCGGACAGATCCGAGACCGCGATCACCGACGCGCCCCTCGCTGCGAGATCGAGCGCGGCGACGCTGCCGACGTTGCCGAAGCCCTGCACGACGCAGCGCTGCTCGGCGAGACGCCGGCCGAGGCGTTCGCATGCGCGCTCGATGACCATCACGACGCCGACGCCGGTCGCCTCGTGCCGGAACACCGAGCCGCCGATCGAGATGGGCTTGCCGGTGACGATCTCCGGAACCGCGAAGCCCATCTGCATCGAGTACGTGTCCATCATCCACGCCATCGTCTGCTCGTTCGTCGCCATGTCGGGCGCGGGGATGTCGGACTGCGGTCCGATGATGTCGACGAGCTCCGTGGTGAAGCGCCGCGTTATGCGCTGCAGCTCGGCGTCGGAAAGGCTGCGCGGCCTGCAGCGCACTCCGCCTTTCGCTCCGCCGTAGGGCAGGCGGAGCAGCGCGCACTTCCACGTCATCCACATCGCGAGCGCCGCGCACTCGCCGAGCGTCACGTCGGCGTCGTAGCGCATCCCGCCCTTCGTCGGACCGAGCACGGTCGAGTGCTGCACGCGGTAGCCGGCGAAGACCCGGTACTCGCCGGAGTCGAGCCTCACCGGAATCGAGACGATGACCGAGCGCTCGGGGAAGCGCATGCGCTCGACGACGGCCGGGCTCGCGTCCGCGTACGGCAGCGCCTGGTCGAACTGCGCGAGCGCCTGACGGTAGAGCGATGTGTCCCACTCGAATTCCGGCTCGATCTCGAGCGTCTCCGTCACGCGGCGGAGTGTAGTCCGGTCTATTCCGGCGTCACGTAGGCGGCCGTCACGCCGCCGTCGACGACGAACGTGGCTCCGTTCACATAAGACGACTCGTCGCTTGCGAGGAAGAGCGCCGCGTTCACGATCTCGCGCGGCTGCGCGAGGCGCCCAGCGGGTATGTGAACGAGCCGGCGTTGCGCCGCCGCCGGGTCGTCGCCCCAGATCCGCCGCAGCAGCGGTGTGTCGACGGTGCCGGGACAGAGCGCGTTGACGCGGATCCCCTGTCGCGCGAACTGCACGGCGAGCTCGCGGCTCATCGAGAGCACCGCGCCCTTCGACGCGGTGTACGAGATCTGCGACGTCGCTGCGCCGATCAGCGCCGCGAACGACGCGACGTTGATCACCGAGCCGCCACCGCGGTCGAGCAAGTACGGGATGCCGTGCTTGCAGCAGAGGAAGACGCCCTTGGTGTTGACGTCCTGCACGCGCTGCCACGCGTCGGCGGACGTCTCGAGGATGCCGGCGTCGTCTGCGGGAGAGATGCCGGCGTTGTTGTAGAGGACGTCGATGCCGCCGAAGCGCTCGTTCGCAGCTGCGTACATCGCGCGAACCGCAGTCTCGTCGGCGACATCGGCGTGATGCGCGAACGTCTCGCCTTCGCACGCGGCGACCGTCTCCTCGGCAGCGGCGAGGTCGACGTCGACGACGCACACGCGGGCGCCTTCCCGCGCGAACACCTGTGCGGCCTCGCGTCCCATCCCGCCGCCGGCGCCGGTGATCACCGCGACCTTCCCGTCGAGCCGTCTCACGAGGCCAAGGATTCAACACGACGCGCGCGAACAAGCACGGCGTGAAGGACTTCAAGGAGTTCCTGCTTCGCGGCAATCTGGTCGACACCGCCGTCGGAATCGTGATCGGGCTCGCGTTCGCAGCGGTGATCACCGCGCTCGTGGCGGACCTGATCACGCCGCTCATCGCGGCGATCGGCGGCAACCCCGACTTCTCGGCGTTGTCGTTCACGATCAACGGCAGCCACTTCCTCTACGGGGACTTCATCAACGCGCTCATCACGTTCGTCGTGATCGCGGCGGTCATCTTCTTCCTCGTCGTGAAGCCGGTCAACGCGCTGATGGCGCGACGGCGAACGGAGCTGCCGGTCGAGGTGCCGACGCGGCCGTGCCCGGAGTGTCTGAGCGAGATCCCCGAAGCGGCGACGCGCTGCGCGTTCTGCACCGCCGTAGTCGGCGCCGCCTAGGAACGTTCAGAGCGGTAGCGGGCCGCTTCCGCAACGAGCGCCTCGAAGAGCCTTGAGGTCCTCGCCGGCCTCGGGATGCCAGAGCACGCCGAGCGCGAACCGCCGCGACGGATCCTCGACCGCCTCGACGGCGCCGTCGTCCGCGTGAGCCGCGACTCGCAGGCCGGGGCCGAGCCGCCCGAAGCCTTGATGGTGGTGCGACTTCACCGGCGCCTTCTCGCCGAGCAGCTCGCCGAGGCGAGTGCCCTGCTCCAGCACGACGTTGTGATCCGCGAAGACCCCCGGCGTGTGCTTGTGGCCGTCGTGACCGACGTCGTCGGGAAGGTGCTGCACGAGATCCCCACCCGCCGCGACGTTGAAGACCTGCGACCCGCGGCAGATCGCGAGCACCGGCATGTCGCGCGCGAGCGCGGCCCGCAACAGCGCCAGCTCGGCGCGGTCGCGCTCGGGACGACGCCCCTCGTCTCGGGATGCGGATCCTGCCCGTAGAGCTCGGGGTCGAGATCCGAGCCGCCGGAGAAGACGACGGCGTCGAGCGCGTCGAGCGTCTCCTCGACCGCCGCGTCGAACGGCGGGACGAGCAACGGCCGCCCACCCGCGCTCTCGACCGCGCGGACGTAATGGGCCGGGACGAGCGCAGCCTCCTCGTCCCACGCGCCGAAACGCGCCGGCGTCAGATACGTCGTGATTCCGACCACGGGTCTAGCCACGGACAAGAGTCTCGCCTAACCGCTACGCCGCCCGTCGGTCGTTCTCGGCGATGAAGACGCGGATCGCGCCCATCGGGCATTCGGCGGCGGCGGCCAGGACGGACTCGTCGTCGGTCTCCGCCGCGCGGGCCATCGCTTCTGAACGGTCGTCGAGCTCGATCACGTCTGGTGCGAGGTCAGCGCAGATGCCGTAGCCGCTGCAGAGCGAGCGGTCGATCTCGATCCTGTAGAGCGCCATTTGCTTTCTCCTTTCGGTGCGAGGGCGCGCCAGGCGGTCGCGAACGCGACTGCTCCGACGGCGCCGATGTAGAGCGCTGCCGCCCACGGCCGGCTCGAGTCCGTTCCGGCCGCGAGGCCGTGGGCGGTCGCGAGCGCGAAGACTCCGTACGTCACCCAGTGCAGCGCACGCCAGGTGCGAAAGCCGATCCGCCTGCGCACTGAGAACGACGCGTAGACGAGGATCGTCAACTCGGCAGCGAGGACGCCGAGGCTCGTCGCGAGCGGGCGGTACGAGATCGGTCCCGGGATCGCGAGCGCGATCGCGACACCTTCACCGTCGGTCGAGCACCAGCGCGATGCCGTGCGCGGCGATCGCCGCGATCGCGTTCAGCGCGAGCGCGCGGTGGACCTGCGTCACCGTGGCCGGGCGAAGCCGTGCGAACGGCGCGACTTCAGGACGAGGCCGGCAGCACGGACAGCGTCACGAGCACGTAGGCGGCCATCCCGCTCGCACGCGCGAGCAGCCAGAGGTCGGGTCATGCGTCTGAAAAGCCGCCCGTGAACATCGTCTCGCCGGTTCGGGTGACGACGATCGCAGTCGTGCCGCTTTTCGCCGCCTCGTCCGCCGCCGAGGAAGAGGTGCTTCGCGACCACCTCCGCGTCCACGGCGTCGTCGGCGAACGCCGTGACGCGGAGAACGTCGCTCTCTGCGCTGCGACCCGTGCGGGATCGATCAGGTGATTCCTCTCCTCGCCGCTGCGCATCCAGCGGCGACGGTCGCTACCCGAGGTGGCCAGCGCGCCGCGCTGAGCTGAGCGTGACGGTGCCATCAGCGGCTACGACGCCGACGGCCACGCGTGCCCGCCGCAAACTGCGATGTCGCCGCCGGCGTCGACGAGGCACGGTCCTGCGGCGGCGAGGATGTCGGCCGCGCGCTCGGCGGCGTAACCCTCGCCGATCCCACCGAGATCGAGCTTCGCGCCGTCCTCGAGCTCGACGCGGCGGCCGTCGACGCGTACCTCTCCGCCGCAGTCGGCCGCAGCCTGAAACGTGCCGCCGGCCTCGGGAGCGACCTTCGCGAACGTGCGGTCGTAGCCCGCGGCGACGAGCGCATCGTGGACGCAGGGATCGAACCGTCCGCCCGTCCGCTCCCACGCGGCCAGCGCCAACTCGACCACGCGAGCGAGGTCGGGGAGACCTCGAGCGCGCCCGCGCGGTTCAGCCGCAAGAGCTCAGAGTCGGGACGGAGCGCGACATGATCTGCTCGAGGCGCTCGAACTCGGCCTCGACGGCCTCGAAGGCTTCGCGCGCCGCGCCGTTCGACGGGCGAACGAGCAGCTCGACGTCGGTCCCCATCGCGCGGAATGCATGCCATTGGATCAAGACGTCCTCGTGATCACGAGCGCGGCAGCGTGACGATGCGCGGCGCCCGCGCGGCAGCGGGAGCTGCGACGGGCTGCCCGGCGGCACGCTGCGCACCGAGCTTGCGGACGAGGAGGCTCTCGAAGTGGATCGCTGCTCGCGCGCCGCGAGCGCTGCGATCTGACGGTTACCGGACGAGCCTGCAACCCAGGGATGGGCTGCGACGACCGCCCAGACGACGAAGAAGACGAGCAGGGTGACCGCGAAGACGTACAGGGGGGTGACGCGCGCGTCAGTCATCGAGCCGCCGGCGCTTCCGCCTCGGTCTCGCGCTCGCCGCCCGTGCGGTGCACGCGCGCACGATCGGCTCCGGGCGCACGTAGACGGTCGG
>CAVXZL010000009.1:0-235397 GCA_963766345.1 uncultured Actinomycetes bacterium
GGGACTCGAGCACCCGCGCCGCGAGGCCCTCTTCCTCGCGAAGCAGGCCGAGCAGGATGTGCTCGGTGCCGATGTAGTTGTGCTTCAGCGCGCGTGCCTCGTCCTGCGCGAGAACCACGACCTGCCGTGCCCGTTCAGTAAAGCGCTCGAACAAAGTCCCTCAACGCCCCTTTCTCACTGGGTGCCAAATCGAGTATCGGTCGGAGGAAGGCATAAGTCTAGCCCAGGGCTACCACGCATCCGCATCCCCCGAAACGGGTTCAAAAGAAGAAGTAGCCGGGACCCTCGGAAGTCCCGGCCATCCCCTGTGGAACGGTTGAAAGTCCGCCGTGGATACCACCGTTAGGCTTCGGCGGTGTCGCAGAAGGCGCTGATCACGGGGGGTGCGGGCTTCATCGGCTCGCATCTGGCGGACGAGCTGCTCGAACGGGGACAGGAGGTCTACGTCCTCGACGACCTCTCGACAGGAGCTCATCGCAACGTCGAGCAGCTGCGCGACCGGTCCGGCTTCCACCTCGTCGTCGACTCGATGCTGTCACCTTCGGTCGTCAGCGAGCTCGTCTACAAGTGCGACGTCGTGTACCACCTGGCGGCCGCAGTCGGCGTTCGGCTGATCGTGGAGCAGCCGGTGCACACGATGGTCACGAACGTGCGCGGAACGGAGACAGTCCTCGAGTACTGCAACAAGTTCGACAAGCGGGTGCTCGTCGCGTCGAGCTCCGAGGTCTACGGCGACCACCGCGAAGAACGCGCGTTGTCGGAGAACGACCGGCGCATCTACGGACCGGTCAGCGAGCGCCGCTGGCTGTACGCGGACTCGAAGGCGATCGACGAGTTCCTCGCGCTCGGCTTCCACCAGGAGCGGGGCCTCGACTGCGTCATCGTCCGTCTGTTCAACACGGTCGGCCCGAAGCAGTCGGGGCAGTACGGAATGGTCATCCCTCGCTTCGTCGAGCGCGCCCTCGCCGGTGCGCCGCTCGAGGTCCACGGCGACGGCACGCAGACGCGCTCCTTCTGTCACGTGTCGGACACCGTGCGCGCCGTCATCGGACTCATGGAGGCGCGCGAGATCTCCGGCGATATCTTCAACGTCGGCTCGTCGGAGCGTGTGCGCATCCTCGACCTCGCGAAGCGCGTGCTCGAGTTGACCGACTCGCATTCGCAGCTCGCTTTCGTCCCTCACGACGAGGTCTACGGCCTCGGAATCGAGGACGTACTGCACCGCGAGCCTGCCATCGACAAGATCAGAGACGCGATCGGCTGGCGCCCGTCGCTCGACCTCGACCGCGTTCTCGCGGATGTCATCGAGCACATACGGCGCGCGCCGGCCGTCGAGTTGAAGTAGCTCCGTACTGCGCGACCCGCGACTGCGGGATGCGCCCGTACTGGCGTGCTGACGTGTTCGCGCGCAGATGGACGTCGTACATCACTGGGCACGCGGTGATCGCACCCGTGAAGGATCACCGACACGAGGACTCCGATCAGTTGCACGTCAGCGGCTCGGCGGGCGGCATACTCGCTTCGATGGCGCGCGTAGTCGTGACCGGAGGAGCCGGCTTCGTCGGCTCGCACGTTGCCGAGGTGTTCGTGGAGCGCGGCGACGACGTGCTCGTCGTCGACGACCTCTCGACCGGCACACGGGCGAACGTGCCGGAACGCGCGGGCTTCGAAGAGCTGGACATCGCCGAGCGCGACGCGCTCGAAGAGGCACTCGCCGGCGGCGCGGATCTGGTGTGCCACCTGGCGGCGCAGGCGAGCGTGACGGTGTCCGTGGAAGACCCGGCTCTCGACTGCACGTCGAACGTGCTCGGAACGCTCAACGTCTGCGAGGCGGCGCGCACGCAGGGCGCGCCGGTGATCTTCGCGTCGACCGGCGGCGCGCTCTACGGGGACGGGGCGCCGCGTCCGGCTCCCGAGAGCTCAGCGACGGAGCCGCTCTCGCCGTACGGCGCGTCGAAGCTCGCCGGCGAGGCGTACGTGTCGACGTGGGCGCGTCTCTACGGGACGCCGAACGTCGTGCTTCGGCTCGGGAACGTCTACGGGCCGCGGCAAAGCCCGCACGGCGAGGCGGGAGTCGTCGCGATCTTCAGCGGCCGGCTGCTGGACGGCGAGGCGCCGGAACTGCGAGGCGAGGGGAAACCGACGCGCGACTACGTGCACGTGCACGACGTCGCGCGCGCGTTCGTCGCAGCTGCGGATGCGGGGCGCGCGGGGACGTACAACGTCGGCACGGGACGCGAGACCTCGACGGCGCGCGTGTTCGAGATCCTCCAGCGCGCTGCCGGGACATCCGTCGAGCCGAAGCACGTCGAGCTGAAGGCCGGCGAGCTGATGGCCAGCGCGCTCGACTCGCGGCGGATCGAGCAGGAGCTCGGCTGGCGCGCGACGATCGACGTCGAGGACGGCCTCGCGCAGACGCTCGACTGGTACCGACACGGCCGTAGCTGACAGCGTCGTGTGACGCGCGCGCAACGAATGCGTGCCGCTTCGCAAAAGGACACTGGTGGCGGTGCACGACCGCGCGTAGACGTATCGCGACCCCACGACAGGAGGAGCGATGCGACTCAACTCGATTGGCCTGCTCGTCCCCGCCGCGTGCCTGCTCGCCGGCGGAATCACGCTCGCTGCCGGTGCCGGCGTGCACAAGCAGAAGGCGGACACGATCCACGCATGCGCGCGAAAGCAGGACGGCCGGCTGCGTACCGTCGCCGGCGCGGCGAACTGCAAGCGCGGCGAGCGCGCCATGCGATGGAACGTCGAAGGGCCGCAGGGACCGCCAGGCGCACAAGGGCAGGCAGGCGCCCAGGGACCGGCCGGAGCCCAGGGCGCGACCGGCGGAGTCGGGCCGGCAGGCCCGATCGGACCCGTTGGGCCGGCGGGACCCACGGGAGCGATCGGACTGACGGGAGCCCCGGGAAGCGCAGGTCCTGTCGGGCCGGCGGGGCCTGTTGGCCCGGCAGGGCCTGTCGGGCCGGCGGGCCCGGCCGGTGCACAGGGCGCGACCGGCGCGGTTGGACCGGCGGGCCCGCGGGGACCGGCCGGCACGGGCATCGACTCGCTCGAGGACCTCAACGGTGTCGCCTGTCACGCCGGGGCCCAGGCCGGAACCGTCGCGCTCTCGTACGACGCTTCGGGCCACGCAGTGCTCACATGTAGCACCGGCGGCGGCGGAGGCGGCGGTGAGTCGGGGCCGATCAAGGTGAACGAGTTCTCGACGGGCGTCACGAGTGCCGCGACGAACGAGTTCGTCGAGATCTACAACGCGGGAACCACGGCGGTCGACGTCAGCGGCTACAAGGTCGTGTACCGCTCGGCCACGGGCTCGTCCGACACGACGCTGGCCACGCTGCCGGCCGGCGCGTCACTTGCACCGGGCGCGTTCTACCTCCTCGGCGGCAGCGGATACGCGGGCACCGTCACGGAGGATCAGTCGTTCGGGACGGCGATCGCCGCAACCGGCGGCAGCCTCGGCGTGAAGACCGCGACCGGGACGCTCACCGACGCAGTCGCGTACGGGACGGCGGCGAACGGCCTCGGCGAGGGACAACCGACCGCGGCACCGCCGACGACAGCCGCTCCGGGCTCGAGCGCAATCCGTCTGCCGGACGGCCATGACACCGAGAACAACACCGCGGACTTCGCCCCAACGGCGCATCCCACGCCGAAAGCGGCGAACGCCGCCGGCTGAAGCACGACGCCTTTCGCGACCGGCGCCCCGCGCAGCGGCGCCGGTCGCGACCGACCTCCCGCTAGGGCCCTCGGGCCTGAAGGATCCCCCATTTGGGCCTTGAGGAATGCCCTTCGGGAGGCCGAAGGTGAAGCCATGCGGATCGCCATCGCCGCCGTTCTCAGCGCATGCTTGCTCGCACCCTCGGCCGTCGCGGCTCAGCAGACGGCGCGCGGGACGCGGCAGACCGCGCTCGAGGCACAACTCGCGCAGCAGATCAACACGGTCCGCCGCAGCTACGGCCTGAAGCCGCTGACCGTCTCCGTGAAGCTGTCCTCCGCGGCCGCTTCGCATTCGCGCGAGATGGGCGCCGACGGCTACTTCGAGCACGAGTCCTTCGACTCGACCCCGTTCTGGAAGCGCGTCGCGCGCTGGTATCCGTCGCGGGGCTGGCACACCTGGTCGGTCGGCGAGAACCTGCTCTACCGCTCGCCCGACGTCGACGCCGAGTCGGGCGTCGAGATGTGGATGAACTCGCCGCCGCACCGCGCAAACCTGCTCAGCCGCTCGTGGCGCGAGATCGGGATCTCCGCGATTCACTTCGACGCCGCTCCGGGCGAGTACGCCGACGCGCCGGTGACGATCGTCACCGCGGATTTCGGCTACCGCCGCTAGTCGCGCGAGCGCAGCGCGGGGAACAGGATCACGTCACGAATGGTGTCACTGCCCGTGATCACCATCGCGAGCCTGTCGATGCCGACACCGCAGCCTCCCGTCGGCGGCATCCCGTAGGACAGCGCCTCGACGAAGTCAGGGTCGCCCGGCTCGGCCTCGATGTCTCCCGCGGCCCGCTCCGCCTCCTGCAACGCGAAACGCTGCGCCTGCTCCTCGCTGTCGTTGAGCTCGCTGAACGCGTTCGCGAATTCCATTCCTGCAACGACGCACTCGAAGCGCTCGACGAGTGTGTCGTCGTCATCGGTCGTGCGCGCGAACGGCGACATCTCGAGCGGCCAGTCGTAGACGATCGTCGGCTGGATCAACTCGGGCTCGACGAAGTGCGAGTACGCGTGGTCGGCGAGCTGAACCCAGGTGTTGTCACGTCCCGTGTCGACTCCCGCCTCGTGCAACCGCGCGCGCAACTCGTCGGCGTCGCGTGACCAGACGCCCTTGTCCTCCAGCGCGTCGACGAACCGGACGCGCTGCCAGGGCGGCGCGAGCTCGATGTCGTGCCCGCGGAACGTCACCTTCGTCGCGCCGACGGAACCGAGCGCCGCGCGCTCGGCCAGCGCCTCCGTGCGCTCCATCGTGTCGCGGTAGTCGGCGTACGCCTCGTACCATTCGACCTGCGTGAACTCGGGCGCGTGCTTGTACGAGATGCTCTCGTTGCGGAAGTCCTTCGACAGCTCGTATACCTTCTCCAGGCCGCCGACGATCAGCCGCTTGAGGTAGAGCTCGTCGGCGATGCGGAGGTAGAGGTCGGCATCGAGCTCGTTCGAGTGCGTGACGAAGGGCTCCGCGAAGCCGCCGCCGTAACGCGGCTGGAGGATCGGCGTCTCGACCTCGAGAAAGCCCTCGCCGTCGAGATAGGCACGCACCTCGGCGACGATCCGCGTCCGGGTGGCCGCGAGTCGCCTCGAGTCCTCGTTCATCAGCAGGTCGAGGTACCGCCGCCGGTAACGCTGTTCGACGTCGGTGATCCCGTGAAAGGTGTCCGGCAGCGGCGCGCGGATCTTCGCCAGCAGCTCGAGTGAGCGCACCGCGAGCGACGGCTCGCCGCGGCGCGACTTCGTCGGCACGCCCTCCACGCCGACGATGTCGCCGAGATCCAGGCTCACGTCGCCGACCTCGTCCGGACGAACGAGCAGCTGGATGCGTCCACTGCGGTCGACGAGGTCGAGGAACATCAGCCTGCCCATGTCGCGCCGCGCCATGACGCGCCCGGCAAGACGGCGCACCGCCGATCCCTCGGCCTCGGGCTCGAGCGCGTCCGCCTCGGCGCGAACCTCGGCGATCTCGTCCCGGTTCGGGAAACGCTTCGGCAGCGGCATCGCGCGAGTGTAAGTCAGCGCCGGACGAGCCAGGGGCGCCTGCGTCGCCGCGGAGCGCGGCGGGGAATTCCTCCCAGCCTTCTGACGATCTCATCGCACGCGTCGTCCCTGTCGGTGACCGCGGCAAGGACGCGCGCGGCGACACCGCCCCCCTCGCGCGCGAGGCCGAGGAGGATGTGCTCCGTCGCGATGTAGTCGTGCCGGAGCGTCCTCGCCTCTTCGTTCGCCAACTCGAGAGCCTTCTTCGCACGCGGCGTGAAGGGGATCCGACCGGCCGCCGCGGTATCGCCGACTCCGATCACGTCGACGACCTCTTCGCGAGCGTCGGCGTAGTGAACGCCGAGCGACGCGAGGGCTCGGCGGGCCAGGCCCTGTTCTTCGCGCAGCAGGCCGAGCAGGAGATGCTCTGTGCCGATGTAGTTGTGCCGCAGCGAACGCGCTTCGTCCTGCGCGAAGACGACACTCTGGCGAGCGCGCTCGGTGAAGCGCTCGAACACGCCTCGATTGTACGGAGCGCTAGGCGGCTTTGATCTCGAGGATCTTGTACTTCAGCGACCCGCGCGGAGTCGTGACCTCGACGGTCTCGCCCTTCTTGTGACCCATGATCGCCTTGCCGACGGGTGACTCGTTCGACAGCTTGAGCTCCGCAGGGTTCGCCTCGGCCGAGCCGACGATCCGGTATTCGACCGTCTGCTTTGCGTCGACATCGCGCAGGCGGACAGTCGAGCCGACGGACACGACGTCCTTCAAGATGTCCCGCTTCTCGATCACCCGCGAGGCAGCAAGCCGCTCCTCGAGCTTCGCGATCCGCGCCTCGAGCATCGCCTGCTCGTTCTTCGCCGCGTCGTACTCGGCGTTCTCGGCGATGTCGCCGAACTCGCGGGCGATCTTGATGCGCTCCGCCACCTGGCGGCGCCCGGTGGTCGAGAGGTTCTCGATCTCCTTCTTGAGGGCGTTGTAGCCCTCTTTCGTCAGGATGATTTCCTTCAAGTAAGCGCCTCCAGAAAGGGAAAATCACGGCCGGACAGCGCCGCTAGCGGGCGGGAATGGTAGCTCCGAGGCACCTGGGCGTCAATAGGGGTCGAGTACCCTGTTCCGGGAGATGCTCGACCTCCGGCAGAGCTGGCGAATCGGGCCCGTCGAGATCCCCTCGCGGCTCGTCCTGGCCCCGATGGCCGGCGTCAGCGTCCAGGCCTTCCGCCGCCAGGGCCGCCGTTTCGGCGCCGGCCTCGTCTGCTCGGAAATGGTGTCCTGCGCAGGGATCGAGCACCGGAACGAGCGGACGCTCGGCTACCTGCGCGTCGGCGCGGACGAGCACCCGCTCGCGATCCAGATCTTCGGCTCCGATCCGCCGGTGATGGCCGAGGCGGCGCGCATGGTCGCGGCCGCGGGGGCCGACATCGTCGACATCAACTTCGGCTGCCCCGTGAGGAAGGTCACGAAGACCGGCGCCGGCGCGACGCTCCTCGACGACCCGGACCGCGCGACGCGAATCGTCGCCGCGGTCGCCGGCGCTGTCGACATCCCCGTCTCGGTGAAGATGCGGCGCGGGCTCGAGAACGGCTCGCGGCGCTGCCTCGAGGTGGGGCCGCGGCTCGTCGACGCCGGCGCACAGACGTTGACGCTGCATCCGCGCTCGGCACGACAGATGTACACCGGCGAGGCCGATCACTCGCTCACGGCCGAGCTCGTGGAGCTCGTCACCGTCCCGGTGATCGCGTCGGGCGACGTCACGTCCCGCGCACGGGCCCAGGCCGTTCTCGCGACGACCGGAGCGGCGGCTGTCATGGTCGGCCGGGCCGCCCAGGGAAACCCGTGGGTGCTCCGCGAGATGCTCGGCGACGACGGCAACGAGCCCACGCGCGACGAGGTCGTCGCGGAGCTCGTCCTCTTCATGCGTGAGACGGTGCGCGAGCTCGGCGAGCGCAGGGCGACCGGCTTCCTGAAGAAGTTCTACGGCTGGTACCTGGGCCGCGGCCGCTTCCCGCGGCCGTTCAAGCAGGAGCTCGTCCAGCTCGAGTCCGTCGAGGAGGTCGAGACGCGTCTCTTCGAGACGGTCCCCGGAGCGCGATTCGTGCTCGCGCGCATCGAGCAGGAGCAGCCGCAGGTGGACGAGGTGCTCCTCGACGACATGCCGATCTCGATCTACGGCGGCGGATGACGGAGTCGCTGCGGGGCCAGCTGCTGATCGCCTCGCCCGCGCTGATCGATCCGAACTTCCGGCGCACGGTGGTGCTCGTCGTCGCGCACGACGAGGACGGCGCCGTCGGCCTCGTGCTCAACCGGCCGACGGACGCGGAGGTCGCCGAGGCGGTGCCCGAGCTCGCGGAGGTCGTCGAGCCCGGCGCCACCGTGTCGGTCGGCGGCCCCGTCCAGGTCGATTCGGTCGTCGTCCTCGCCGAGTGGGACGACCACGACGAAGCGGGCGCGATGGTCTTCGGGGACATCGGTCTCATGGGCGCCGAAGCCGAGTCCGAGCGAGTGGCGGAGGCGACGCGCCGCCTGCGCGTGTTCGCCGGCTACGCGGGCTGGGGAGGCGGCCAGCTCGAGGCGGAGCTCGAAGAGGGCTCGTGGGTCGTGGAGCCCGCGGTCGAAGAGGACGTCTTCGGCGACGGCGACGTCTGGGCGAACGTGCTGCGGCGAAAGGGCGGCGCCTTCACGCTCGTCGCGACCATGCCCGAAGACCCGTCGCTCAACTAACCGGAGTCGTTCTGCTCCCAGACGAGGCGCAGGCCCTCGAGCGTGAGCCACGGATCGACCTTCTGGATCGTCTTCGAGTGCGGTGCGATCAGGTCGGCGAGGCCACCGGTCGCGACGACGTGCGGCTCGCCGTCGAGCTCACGCCGGATGCGCGTGACGATCTCGTCGACCTGGCCGGTGAAGCCGTACACGAGCCCGGACTGCAGCGATGCCACCGTCGTCTTGCCGATCACGCTCGGCGGCTCGGTGAACTCGACCCGGAAGAGGCGCGCCGCGCGCGCGAAGAGCGCATCCATGGAGATCTCGATCCCGGGAGCCAGCACGCCGCCGAGCCACTCCCCCTCCGCGGACACGACGTCGAAGTTCGTGGACGTTCCGAAGTCGACGACGATCGCCGGCACGCCGTAGCGGCTCTTGACGGCGACCGCGTTCGCGATCCGATCAGGCCCGACCTCGCGCGGATCGTCCGAGCGGACGGGTACGCCGGTACGAACGCCTGGACCGAGCACGAGCAGCGTCGCCGACGTGGAGCGGCGCACGAACTCCTCGTACGAGCGGACGAGCGCCGGAACCGTTGACGAAAGGCAGACTCCGTCGACGGCGCCGAGGTCGGGCAGGAGCGCCTCGACGAGGGCGCCGAGCTCGTCGCCGCTGCGGTGCGACTCCGTCGCCACACGCCAGTGGTCGCTCAGACGCTCGCCGTCGTAGAGCCCGAGGACGGTCTGCGTGTTGCCGACGTCGATCGCGAGGAGCACTTCGGCGGAGAACGTATCCATACGGCGCACGCAAGCGTTCAACTGTCGTGCTTTCGTGGTACCCGCAATCGAGGTACACGCCCTGCCCGGACTGCGGCGCGCCGGTGCCGGTGGACGAGGACACGATGCACGAGTGCGAGCGCCAGCGCTACGTCGAGTATCAGATGCTGCTCCACCGGTTGCAGATCTCGGCGTTCGAGCAGCAGTTCTACGACTGGCTCCACACGCCGTACGGACGCTTCGCGGCCTACTACGCCGCGCGCGAACGACTGATCGCGGTCTGAGGCCAAGAACTCGTTTCACGATGAGCCTTGTGCCGCCGGGACGCGCTGGACGGCGCGATGCGGCGTCCTCAGTCGGCCCGATCTACCTGCATGTCGAGCTTCCCTGCGTCCTTGCCTCGCACCGCCCATCACGCCCCGGCGACGAAGCGCGTCATGAAACGAGTTCTACGTCTCGTCGTCCGGCGACAGCGACTCGCCGATGCGCTCGGCGAGATCGTCCGCCGTCAGCGCGGGCTCGTCGCCCTCGCCGCGGAGCTCTTCGATCGTCACGTCGCTCGACGTGTAGACCTCGGCCCGCGGGATGATCCGCGTCGGCCGGTTCTTGTCCCAGACCCAGACGTCCTCCATCTTGAGCTGGAAGAACGGGTACGCCGGCTGCGGGACGTACTGGAGATCGAGCTTGTTGCAGAGATACGTCGCGTCCTGGGTGAGCACGCAGTAGCGGAACAGGCCGAAGACGGCCGAGTACTCCTTGCGTAGCTGGAGCTCGAGCTCCGCCTCGTACTCGTCGAGCTCATCGAGGTGGCTCATCTCGAGCAGTGTAGCCCCGGTCGGATGGGGTCCAGCCGAGCTCCGCGAGCGGCTCCAGCACGAAGGGCCGCTCGTGGAGCCGCGGGTGCGGCACCTGGAGCCCGGGCTCGTCGATCGCCTCGTCGCCGAAGAGGAGCAGATCGAGGTCGAGCGTCCTCGGGCCGCCGGGCGGCCCTTCGCGGGTCCGCCCGAATGCCGCCTCCGTTTGGAGCAGCACGTCCAGCAGCTCCCCCGCCGGCAGGGACGTCTCGAGCGCGACGGCGCCGTTCAGGAAGCGCGGCTGTTCCCTCACGGGCCCGACGGGATCCGTCTCTCGCAGCGAGGACACGGCGAGTACCTCGATCCGGGGATTCGCGGCAAGCGCTTCGACCGCGGCACGTAGTGTTCGCTCCCGGTCGCCGAGATTGGCCCCCAGCCCGACATACGCCCGCATCGCGGGAATCATCGCGCTTGTCGCGTCGGCTCTGCTCGTCGCGGCGCCGGCCGAAGCCGCGCGCTTCTCGCTCGTCGCGGCCCGCCCCGCGGCGACACCGTTCCTGCGGCTGACCGGCGCGAAGGAGCTGTCGCACTCGCTCGGGATCTGGCGCGTCCGCAAGGGCGACGCGCGGAGGCTACGGCAGGCGGGTCTCGTTCGCGTTGCCGAGCCGGAGCGAAGCATGCGCATCCAGTCGCGCGGGATGGATCCGCTGGCCGACGGCGAGTGGTGGCTCGCGTCCGTCGGCGCGACGACCGTCACCCCGCCCGGGCCGGGCGTGCCCGTTGCGGTCATCGACACCGGCGTCGACTTCACCCATCCCGAGTTCGTAGCGAGGCCGGACACCCGGTCGCTCAACGCGCAGAGCACGGTCGACACGCTGGGCGACTACCACGGCACCGCCGTCGCCTCGATCGTCGGCGCTCCCTCGAACGGCGTCGGGATGGTCGGCGTCTATCCGCAGGCATCGATCTACTCGTACGACGCGGATCTGTCCGGCGCCATCACGAACACGGACTTGATTCAGGGAGTCGCCGCCGCAGCGCGACTCAAGCGTGCGGTCATCAACCTCAGCGTCGGGTCGACACGGCGTGATCCGCTGCTCGAGGACACGGTGCTCTCGGCCGTGCGCAACGGTGCGCTGGTCGTGGCGGCGTCCGGCAACTTCGGCGCGAACAGCGCGCCGACCTACCCGGCCGACCTGCCTCACGTCCTGACGGTCGGCGCGACCGATCACACCGGTCTCGCGGCGACGTTCTCGAGCGCTTCGGACAGCGTCGACCTCACGGCGCCCGGCGTCGGGATCAGCGTGGCCGTGCCGTACCTCTACACCGTCGACGGCTACCAGTTCCTCGACGGAACGAGCTACTCGGCGCCGATCGTGTCGGGCGCGGCCGCGCTCGTCTGGACGGTGCGGAGCGACCTCGACAGCGGCCAGGTCTCCCAGCTGCTCCGCTCTTCGGCGACGGACATCTCGCCGCGCGGGTTCGACCCCGAGACCGGCTTCGGCATGCTCGACATCCCGGGCGCGCTCGTGGCTCCGGCGCCGAGCCGCGACTCGACCGAGCCGAACGACGACGTCCGGCTGGTGAAGCCGGGCGGCCTCTTCCCGTCAGGCCTGGCGCCGCTCACGACGAGGGCGCGCACGAGTGCGTTCGTGCGCGGCTCCGTCGACGGCATCGAGGATCCGGACGACGTGTACCGCGTGTGGGTGCCGGCGCGTCGCGAGCTGGTCGTGCGGGCGAGCAACTCGGCGGTGCGGCTCCGTCTCTGGCGGCCGGGCACGCCGAGCGTGACCGAGGAGGGAGTCGCACAGGCACGCGATCTTCTCGCCTCCCGCGCCGGGCACGTCAAGAGCGTGAACACGTCGCGGGCGGGCGCGTACTACTACGCGGACGTCCGGCTCGGTCGAAGCGTCGGGAGCGCGCGCTACCAGCTGAACGTCAGGATCGCCGTTCCCGCGAAGCGGTAGCGGCCGTCCACTCGGCCCACGCGATCCCGGGCTTCCGCACGCGCACCGTCACCGATTCGACGTCGAACCGTGATGCGACGTCGTCGGCGACGGCGGCCGCGAGCGACTCGATCAGCTTGTAGTTCTTCGCGTCCGACACGTCACGCACGGCGTCGCGCACTGCCCGGTAGTCGAGCGTTGCCTCGAGCTCGTCCTCATGTGGCTCGCGAACTTCGAGCGTCACGTCGAAGAGGAACGACTGGCCACGCTGCCGCTCCTCCTCCGCTGCGCCGTGATGGCCGAACACCTCCAGCCCATGGATCTCGACGATCACGCGAATGCCGTGGCGACCGTGAGCGCCTCGACGTGCTCCTTGACGTCGTGCACGCGGAGGATCGTCGCGCCGTGCTCGTAGGCGACGACGGCCGCCGCGAGTGACGCCGAGAGCGGACCGGTACGAGCGCCGGGATCGCCTAGCAGCCGCCCGAGCGAGCTCTTGCGCGAAAGGCCGATCAGCACCGGACGGCCGAGCGCGAGGAGGACGTCCAGTCGCGCCACGAGCTCGAGGTTGTGCTCGACGGTCTTCCCGAAGCCGATCCCGGGATCGAGGCAGATCATCCGCTCGTCGATACCGGCGTCGACTGCGAAGCGCAGGCGTTCCTCGAGGAAGGCCGTGACCTCGGACGCGACGTCGTCGTACTTCGGGTCGAGCTGCATCGTGCGCGGCTCGCCTCGCATGTGCATCAGGCTCAGGTAGCAGCCTGCGTTGGCCACGACGCCGGCGAGCTCGGCGTCTCCGCGAAGGGCGGTCACGTCGTTGACGAGCTCGGCGCCGAGCGCGAGAGCGCGACGCGCCACCTCCGCCTTCGCGGTGTCGATCGACAGGGGCACCCCGCCGCCGAGGCGCTCGAGCACTGGAACAACGCGGCGGAGCTCTTCGTCGAGCGAGACCCCGTCGGAGCCGGGACGCGTGGACTCACCGCCGACGTCGACGATCGCAGCACCGTCGTCGATCATCCGGCGCGCGGCGGCAGCGGCGACGTCGGGATCGAAATTCACGCCTCCGTCCGAGAACGAGTCCGGCGTCACGTTGACGATGCCCATCACGGACGGGCGCGCGAACCGCTCTTCGATCGCAATCACACGCAGATGCTTGCACGAAGATTCACGGTCCGCCGGCAGCCGGGCTCGGCCGGCTGCTCACGAACACCGACCGCAGCCGCGCGCTCGCAACAGAGCTTCGGGCACGCGCGCGAAGCGCGGCTGCCCGGTCTACCCGGCGCGAAATGCGAAGCATTTCGCGCCGAAGGAACTCAACCGGCGCTAGCCGGTTGGTTCCGGAGGAGGCGGCGGTTGCAGCGCGCGGCCGGGCTGCGGGAACGGCCGCGGCTTCGGCTGCGGGAGGCGCTTCCGCTCCTCCGGCTGCGCGGGCTCGGGCTCGGGCACCTCGTCCGGGAAGACGGTCTCCTCTGCCTCGCCGGCGGCGAGCCGCTCGAACTGATCCTTGTCGATCGTCTCGCGCTCGATGAGGATCACCGAGATCCGGTGCAGCTCTTCCATGTGCTCCTGGAGCACGCGCGTCGCGCGGTCGTGAGCCTCCTCGATCACGCGGCGGATCTCCTCGTCGATCTCGCGGGCCACCTCGTCCGAATAGTCGGGCTCGTGGCCCATCTCGCGCCCGAGGAACGGCATGTCCTGGTTCCGGCCGAGCACGCGCGGGCCGAGCTTCTCGCTCATCCCGTAGCGCATGATCATCGCCTTGGCGGTGTGCGTGACCTTCTCGAGGTCGTTCGCGGCGCCGGTCGTGATCTCGTGGAAGACGAGCTCCTCGGCCGCGCGGCCGCCGAGCGTCATCGCGAGGTCGTCCATCAGCGAGCTGCGCGACATGAGGTACTTGTCCTCGGTCGGCAGCGAGATCGTGAGGCCGAGCGCCTGTCCGCGCGACACGATCGTGATCTTGTGCACGGGGTTCGTGTGCTCGAGGTAATGGCCGACGAGCGCGTGGCCCATCTCGTGGTAGGCGGTGATCTTGCGCTCGGCCTCCGACAGGAGACGCGCCTTCTTCTCCGGCCCTGCGAGGACGCGCATGATCCCTTCCTCGAGCTCGTCCTGCTGGATCGTCTTCTTGCCGCGCCGCGCCGCGAGGAGCGCGGCCTCGTTGACGAGGTTCGCGAGGTCGGCGCCGGTGAAGCCCGGCGTCCCGGCGGCGAGCGTGTCGAGGTCGATCTCGGACGCGAGCGGCTTGCCCTTCGAGTGCACCTCGAGGATCTTGCGGCGGCCGCTGCGGTCGGGCCGGTCGACGACGATCTGCCGGTCGAAGCGGCCGGGACGGAGCAGCGCCGGGTCGAGGATGTCGGGGCGGTTGGTGGCGGCGATGAGGATGATGTTGTCCTTCATCTCGAAGCCGTCCATCTCGACGAGCAGCTGATTCAGCGTCTGCTCGCGCTCGTCGTGGCCGCCGCCGAGCCCGGCGCCGCGATGGCGGCCGACGGCGTCGATCTCGTCCATGAACACGATGCACGGCGAAGCCTGCTTCGCCTGCTCGAACAGGTCGCGGACGCGCGACGCGCCGACGCCGACGAACATCTCGACGAAGTCGGAGCCCGAGATCGAGAAGAACGGCACGCCCGCCTCGCCGGCGACCGCGCTGCGCGAGCAGCGTCTTGCCGGTTCCGGGCGGCCCGTACAGCAGCACACCCTTGGGGATGCGCGCGCCGAGCGCCTGGAACTTCTTCGGGTTCTCGAGGAACTCCTTGATCTCCTGCAGCTCCTCGACCGCCTCGTCCACGCCGGCGACGTCCTTGAAGCCGATCTTCGGCGAGTCCGGCGTCATTCGCTTCGCGCGCGACTTGCCGAAGCTCATCACCTTCGAGCCGCCGCCCTGCACCTGGTTCATGAGGAAGATCCAGAAGCCGAACAGGAGGACGAACGGCAGCAGGCTCGTGAGAATCGACCACCACGCGGACGTCCCGATGCCCTTGGAGTCGAACGCGACGTTGTTCTTCTCGAGCTGCTTCTGCAGGTCGGCCTGCGACTGGTCGCTGGCGTAGTAGACGTTGTACTTCGTCCCGCTGAAGAGCATCACCTGAGCCTGGTGCTTGTTCGGGTTGAAGACGACCTGCTTGATGGTGCTCGGCGCGGTCTCGACGCGCTGGTAGACGTTCGAAAGCGTCTCCCGCTTCGTCTTCGAGTGGTTGTTCATGAGCGTCTGGGTCCCCAGCCAGACGATCAGCGTGATGACGACCACGGGGAAGAGCGCGCTGCGGAGGAAACGGTTCACAGATTCTCTATCGGCAGGGTACCAGCGGCTCAACAGCCGAACGACGGCGTTTTTGGCCCGGTTACGGGACTGCGTCCGGGTCCAGTACGGCCACGTAGGGGAGATTCCTGTACCGCTCGCCGAAGTCGAGGCCGTACCCGATCACGAACTCGTTCGGGATCTCGAAGCCCGTGTAGCGGACCGGGACGTCGATCTCACGGCGGGCGGGCTTCGTCAGCAGCGCGCAGACCTCGAGGGACGCCGGATTGCGGGATTCGAGCATCCGCATCAGGTACGAGAGCGTCAGCCCGGAATCGATGATGTCCTCGACGACGAGCACGTCTCGGCCTTCGATGTTGATGTCGAGGTCCTTGAGGATCCTGACGACGCCGGACGAGTCGGTCGAAGCGCCGTAGCTCGAGATCGCCATGAAGTCGACCTCGCACGGAATCGTCAGCTTGCGCATCAGGTCGGCCATGAAGAAGACCGCGCCCTTGAGGACGCCCACGAGGAGGAGATCCCTGCCGCCGTAGTCGGCCGAGACGTCGGCGCCGAGCTCCGCCACCCTGGCTGCCACGGCGTCCTCCTCGATGAGGATCTTCGAGACGCCGCGCGTCAGCTCGGCCATCGTCATTCGCGCGTCGCCTCGACGCCGGGCGCGTCGACGATCCCCGGCACGGCGACGATCTCGTCGCCCCGGACGACGAGAGGCCACTGCTCGCGCTCCGAGCGCGGGATCTTCGCATCGACGAACAAGTCCTGAATCTTCTTCGAGCGGCCGGCGAGCCTGTCGCCCGGACGCCACGTTCGTACCTTAAGCCCTGGGAGCGACGACGTAATTCGCCACGGCCCCCAGCGCACTTCGCGATCGAGCGCGACCGGCGAGCGCTCGAGCCAGAGACGGTCGTACTCCCTCACCGCCTGGATGCCGCCGCCGAGGTCGACTCGCTTCGAAGCCGCGGGGTCCGCGAGCAGCTCCGCGAGCGCCGGCGGCAACGTCTCGCGCCGGTCGAGCGCGCGCAGGAGGTTCTCGTCGGCGGCCGGATGGATCCGGCGCAGCAACGGCAAGACCTCGTCGCGGATCAGGCCGCGGACGCTTTCGCGGTTCGACGAGTCCTCTCGGAACGGGAGGCCGTGCTCCTCGCAGTAGCGGCGCGTGTCGGTTCGCCAGACGCAGAGGAGCGGGCGGATCACGCCGTCCTCGCGCTTCGCCTTGATGCCCTTCGCCGTGCCGCTCGTCACGAGCCGGTAGAGGACCGTCTCGACCTGGTCCGAGAGCGTATGGCCGGTGGCGCGCAGCCGATCCGTCGCGAAGCCGTAGCGGATCCGCCTGAGCTCGTCCTCGGTCGCGCCGCCGCGGCCGTCGACGATCTCGGCGCCGAACCGCTCGTGGCAGAAGCCCGCGTCCTCGTCCGACTCCGAGCCGCGGAGATGGTGGTTCACATGCAGTGCGGAGACGGCGTAGCCGAGCTCACCGAGCACATGCCAGAGGCACGTCGAGTCGGGGCCGCCCGAGACGAGGACCGTGACGGACGAGCCCGGAGCGATGAGCTCCTCGTCGCGGATGAACGCCTCGACGCGCTCGCGGACGGTCCGCTCGGCCATCACTCCGAGCGCCGGAGCGCCCGCTCGGACGGGCCGGGCATCCAACCGGGCCGGCGCACGGAGTCCCGCGGCGGCGGGCCCGCACGCTGCCAGTGACGGCCCGAGTACGACACGAGCTCCTGAGCGGCCCAGCGGACGAGCCAGAGCCCGACCGCGACCTTCACCAGGTTGGAGCCGCGCACCAGTCCTCGAGAAGCCTCACTGCGGCGTCCAGCTCTGCGCGCGCGAAACGATGTGGGTGGGCATGCGCAACAAGAGGCACGCGCCGCGCGGGAAGGTCGCCGTCGTGCGCCGCGAGCACGTACGCGATCGGAAGCGAGTGGATCACGACGAGGACGGCGTTCTCCGCGCGGTCGAGCACCTGCCGAAAGCCGCGAACGTACCGGTCGAGGATGTTCCAGCGGCTCTCGCCGCCGCCCGGCACTTCGTCACGCGACGTCGCCGACGACGCCCACGACCGGTACTCCTCGAGCCCGCCGCCTTCGAAGCGTCCGTACCGCGGGTCGTTGAGCTCCGGAACGACGACGCGCGGAACGTCGCGCCCCTCGAGCGCGACGTCTGCCGTCTGCCGCGTGCGCTCGAACTCGCTCGTGATGCAGAGGTCGACGGGGTCGGCAGCGATCGCACGCCCGAGCTCGCGCGCCTCTTTCTCGCCGCGCTCCGTCAGCGGTCCTGGCACGGCGACGTCTCCGTTCACGAGCTGCCGCGCGCTGAAGACGCTCTCGCCGTGGCGCGCCAGGATCACGGACTCCATCGCACGTGCTCTCGCCCGACCTGCTCGACGGACGTGCAGCCGAGCAGGCGCAGTCCCAGCTCGACCTCTTCGCGGAGGAGTCGCAGCATCGTCGCGACGCCTTCTTCGCCGCCCGCGGCGAGCGCGTAGATCACGGCACGCCCGACGAGCACGCCGCGCGCGCCGAGGGCGAGCGCGCGCAAGACGTCCGCTCCTCGCCGCACGCCACTGTCGAGCAGCAGCTCACAACGTCCGTCGAGCGCCTCGGCGACCCGAGGCAGCGCATCGATGGCTGCGGGCACGCCGTCGAGCTGGCGTCCGCCGTGGTTCGAGACGACGACGCCCGCGGCGCCGTGCTCGACGGCGGTGAGAGCGTCCTCGGGCGTGAGGATCCCCTTCAGCACCACGGGCAGCCCATGGCCCGCGATCCATTCGAGATCGCGCCAGCTGACGCTTGGATCGATCCCGCCGAAAATGTCACCGGCGACCTCGAGCTCGTCGGGCACGTGGAACCCGCTTCGAACGGCACCTTCGCGTCGTCCCAGAGCTGGGACGTCGACGGTGAGGACGAGCGCCGAGTAGCCGTTCGCGCACGCCTCGTCGATCAAGGCGTGCGTGACGCCACGGTCGCGGAGCACGTAGATCTGGAACCACTGCGGCGAACCGGGTGCGGCCGCCGCCACTGCCGCAGGTCGCATCGTCGCCGAGGTCGAGAGGATCATGATCGTCCCCGCGGCCGCAGCGGCACGCGCGGTCGCAGCTTCGCCGTCGGGATGCGCAAGCTTTTGCAGCGCGACCGGCGCGATCAGCACCGGCGCCGCGACCGGCGTCCCGAGGACCGTCGTCGACGTGTCGACGGTCGTGACGTCCACGAGCACCCGGGGCTGGAGCTTCAGCCGGTCGAAGGCCGCGCGGTTCTCGCGGAGCGTCGTCTCGTCGCCGGCGCCGCCGCGGAAGTACTCCCACGCCATCTCGTCGAGCCGCTCGCGCGCGAGCGCTTCGAAGTCGAACGCGTTCAGCGGCTCCACGTGAACAACTCTGTCAGGTCGTCCCTGTCGACCGGGACGTCGAGCGCGGTCCACGCGGTCTCGAGATGCGCCGGTCGTCGCGGCCCGATGACGGCCGCGCCGACATCGGGGTTCGCGAGCACCCACGCGAGCGCGAGCGTCGCCGGATCGCCGCGGCGCCCGAGCTCCTCGATCGCGTCGAAGACCTCCGGGCGCACGAGCTCGGCGTACGGATCCGGTCGCAGCGTCATCCGAGACCCCGCCGGATACGCCGCGTCTCGCGCGTACTTGCCGGTGAGCCAGCCGCCCGCGAGCGGGCTGAACGCCTGGAACTCGATGCCGTGCTCGGCGCAGAGGGGAAGCACGTCGTCCTCCGCATCGCGGGCCAGCAGCGAATACTCGTTCTGTACGACCGCGATCGGTGCGACCCGAATCGCCTCGGCGACGGTCGCTGCGTCCGCGTTCGAGAGCCCGAACGCGCCGATCGAGCCGTCGCGCGAAAGCTCCTCGAGCGCCCTCAGCGTCGTGCGCAGAGGCGTCGCGGGATCCGACTCGTGGATCAGATAGACGTCGATGCGATCGACGCCCAGGCGCTCAACGCTCTGATGGACGACCCGCCGGACGCGCTCCGGAGCGAGGCCGCCGTCGTCACCCTCGTGCGTCGGATGGAAGACCTTGCTCGTGAGCCTGAGGCCCTCGGGCTTCCGGGCGCGAACCCAGGCGCCGATCGTCTGCTCGCTGCGACCGCCGCCGTACGACGACGCCGTGTCGAACCTGCGCATGCCGCGCGCCCACGCCGCGTCCATCAACTCGAACGCCTGCTCCTCGTTCTCACCTTGGCCCACGAGCGACAGCGCGGAGCCGACGCCTCCGAAGTTGCCGCAGCCGAGCGCGATGCGATCGACGGCCATCAGAAGATGATGCTGCGGTACGTGAGGACAGGCCGCATCCCGATCGCCTCGTACACGCGGATCGCGGCGGCGTTCTCCGGCCGGACGAACAGGCAGACACGCGGCACGCGGCGAAGCAGGAGGTTGCAGAGGTCGCGCATGCCGCGCTTCGCGTACCCGTGCCCGCGAACCGCGGGATCGACCCACACCTGCTGGATCTGCACGGCCGACGGCGTCACGGCCGACGCCTCGGCCTTGAAGAGGATCGTGTCGCGCTCGCGCCAGATCCACGACCGTCGCTCGTCGATCTGGCTGCGCGTGCGCCAGCGAAACGCGTCCGCATCCTCGCGCACCGGATCGACGCCGATCTCCTCTGCGTGCGCCGCCGCACAGGCGGGGAGCAGCACCCGGAGATCGTCCTGAGTCGCCGGACGCAACCCGGTCTCGCCCGAGATCGGCGGCTCGTCGATCACGTACACAGGCTGCCCGGGACGGTCCGCGCGCGGCCGCGGTAGGCACTCACGCATCGCCTCCCATAAAGCGCCGACCGCGTCGTCGCGGCCGACCATCATCCGCGAGCTGCCGTTGACCGCACGCTCGGCGAACGCGTCGCAGCCTTCACCGGCCGGAATCACGTTCGCGCCCACGTGGCACACGGCGGTCAGGGCGCCGTCGCCGCGCAGCGCGACGAACCGTCCGAGCCCGCGGCGCGCGACGTCTTCGAGCAGGACGCGCTCCACCGGGTCGCGAGCGCAGAAGTCGAGGATCTCGTCGAGGTCCGGGACGACGACCACGTCGCAGATCCTGATGCAATAGGGTCTCGCCGTGCCGATCCACGTGCGTGCCGAGGCCGGCGACTACGCCGACGCCTGCCTGCTGCCGGGCGACCCGCTGCGGGCGCAGTACATCGCCGAGACGTACTTCGACGATCCCGTTCAGCGCAACCGCGAGCGCGGGATGCTCGGCTACACGGGCACGTGGAACGGCAAGCCGATCTCCGTGCAGGCGACCGGCATGGGCTGTCCGTCGGCCGCGATCGTGATGGAGGAGCTCGTGCAGCTCGGCGTCAAGCGCTTCATCCGCGTCGGCACGTGCGGCGGGTTGCAGCCCGATCTGACGCTCGGCGACATGATCGTCGCGCTCACGGCGGTGCCCGCGGATCGCACCGTCGAGACGTACGTCGACCACGAACCGCATTGCCCGACCGCGAGCTGGGAGCTCGTGCACGGCGCCGTCCACGCGGCGAAGGAGATCGGCCAGGAGATGCGCGTCGGGCCGATCGTCTCGAGCGACGTCTTCTACAACCCCGACAGCGGGCAGTACGAGCGCTGGTCGAAGCGCGGCGTGCTGGCCGTCGAGATGGAGGCCGCCGTGCTGTTCACGATCGGCGCGCTGCGCAACGTGGACGCCGGCGCGCTCCTCACCGTCAGCGACGTCGTCGTGGAGGGAGAGTTCCAGCGGATCTCCGACGACGATCTCCGCGCGGCGGTCGACCGCATGACGCGAGTCGCGCTCGCGACCGCCACGGCGGATCCGAAATAGAGACGGTCTTCCTCGTCAACCCGGCGTCCGACAACGGCGCGACCGGGCGCCGCTGGCCGCAGCTCGCCAACGCCGCCGCAGCGCGCGGGCTCACGGGCGACGCACTGTTCTCCGAGCGCGCAGGCCATCTGACGGACCTCGCCCGGGAAGCGGTGGACGGCGGAGCGAAACAACTCGTCGTCGTCGGCGGCGACGGCTCGGTCAACGAGGTCGCGAATGGCATCGCTCAGCGCGACGTCGAGATCGCGGTGATCGCGCGCGGCACGGGCTGGGACTTCGCGCGCTCGCAGGGGATCCCGCGCCGCACGGAGGACGCTGTCGACGTGGCGCTGAACGGCGCGACGCGCGAGATCGACCTCGGCCGCGTCAGGTACCGCTCGTGGGCGGGCGCCGACGAGACGCGCTGGTTCGCGAACGTCGCGAGCGTCGGCATGAGCGGCGCGATCGCACAGCGGGCGAACGAGACGACGAAGGCGCTCGGCGGCAAGGTCTCGTACCTGCTCGCGACGCTGAACGTTTTCGCGCGCTGGCGTGTCGGCGAGGTCAGCGTCACCGTCGACGACAACGTGCGCACGGGCCCCATGCACGACGTGATCGTCGCGAACGGCGCATATCTCGCCGGCGGGATGAAGATCTGCCCGGACGCTCAGCCGGACGACGGCGTGTTCGACGTGCTGCTGATCGGCAACCTCACGAAGCGTGACCTCATGCTCACGCTGCCGAAGACGTATCGCGGAACGCACCTGCCGCATCCGAAGGCGGAGGTGCTGCGCGGTGTCGCAGTGACCGTCGAAGCACCGGCAGCGCTACCGGTCGAGCTCGACGGCGAACAGCCGGGGACGACGCCGGTGCGCTTCGAGCTCGTGCCGCGGGCGCTGAAGGTCCGCGTGCCGCGCTAGGAACTAAGCCGAGTACGAGCCCGGCTCGCGCTGCGCGTACGCCTCGATCGCCTCCTGCTTGCGCGGGTCTGCGGCAAGTTCGAATGCGCGCTCGATCTTCGCCCAGCCCTCGTCCTCGCTCAGGCTCGCGAAGAGGAGCCGCCGGACCTCGTCCAATTCCGGCGACCTCTTCACGGGCCGGGAGTCGGCGGCGCCTTACGCGCCGGCGACCGCTTGCTGCTCGCCGTGTCCTTCGAGAGCGCCGCGACCTGCTTCTCGAGCTTCGCGATCCGCTCCTCGAGGTCGCTGATGCCCTGGACGCGCTTCGTCAGCTCGTCGAGTTGCTTCCGCGTCGTGCGTGCGTACGCCATCGCACGGTCCATGCCGGGCGCCTCACCGAGACGGCGGAGCGCGTCCTCGCCCGCGTCCGCCAGCCGCGAGAGGAGATCCTTGTCGCCTTCCTTCGCCATGGCCTCACTTTACCGCCGGTGCCGGAGGACGCCCCCGCCACCGCATTTTCACGACCTTTTAACTTGTTCCGGCCGCTGACGTCACTACTGTCAGAGAGAGATGAGGGACCAGCAGCGTCATCGGCACAAGGCTGTCGTCATCCACGCGCTGCGGCAGCGCGCGGGCATCCCGTACGAGGTCGAGCGGAAGGTCTGCTCGGCGTGCGAGCGGGTGCTGGACGAGCGGCCCGTCAAGCGCGCGGCCGCTTAAGGGCCGAGCAGCTCGACGACCTCCCGGAGCACCGCTCCGGCCTTCCCGTCGATCTTCAGCTTCGCCCTGTGGTCGAACGCCGTCGGGCCGAGGTTGACGATCGCGACGTCGCCGCCCGCGGTGACCGTCTCCCACGTCAGGCCCGCGACAGGCTGCACCTCGAGCGTCGAGCCGACGACCAGCATGAGGCTCGCCTCGCGTGCGAGCTGAAAGGCACGCTCGATCGCCTCGGCGTCGAGCAGCTCGCCGAACATGACGACGCCGGGCTTCAGCACGCTTCCGCACGTGCAGCGCGGAACCTCGTCGGCCTCGAGCATGCGCAGCACCGCGTCCATCCCGTAGCGCGTGCCGCACGAGAGGCAGACGCATTCGCGGATCGACCCGTGCACCTCGATCACGTCGCGGCTCCCGGCGCGCTCGTGCAGGAGGTCGATGTTCTGCGTGATCACGGCCGACACGAGCCCACGCCGTTCGAGCTCCGCGAGCGCGCGGTGCGCGTCGTTCGGCTCGGCCTCGGTGAGCGCGCGGTAGCGCAGCGAGTAGAAGGTCCAGACCTTCTCCGGATCGTTCTCGAACGCCTCGATCGTCGCGTACTCCATCGGGTCGTATTGCGCCCACATCCCCGTCGGCGAACGGAAGTCCGGGATGCCGCTCTCGGTCGAGACGCCGGCGCCGGTGAGCACGACACTGCTCTCCGCAGCGCGCAGAAGCTCGGCGAGGTCCGCGGCCTCAGCCAACGCGCTCGAGCACCTCGGCGAGCGAGACGTCCTCGAGCGACCCGACGACGAGATCCGCATACGAGAGGTCGAGCGTGCTCGTGACGTCGTTCGGGAAGCCGACGCAGAAGATGCCGGCGGCGCGCGCCGACGTGATCCCGTTCGGCGAGTCCTCGATCGCGATCGCCTCTGCTGCGGCAACACCGAGGAGCTCGAGCGCCTCGAGGTAGAGCGCCGGGCTCGGCTTGCAGCGTGTCGTGTCGCCGTCCGCGCAGACGACCGTGGCCCATCCGTCGACAAGGCCGAGCCGCTCGAGGTTCGAGTCGATCCACGAGCGCGAGCTGCTCGACACGATGGCCATTTTCAAGCCCAGGTCGCGCGCGTCCTCGAGGAGCTCCCGGACACCCGGACGCAGCGGCTCGAGCTCGAGCAGCTCGAGCTCGCGGCGGCGCCGCGTCGCGGTCACGGCCTCACGGTCGCACGGCGCCTCGAGCAGCGCATCCAGCTCGTCGAACTCGTTCGGCCCCGTGAGCGTGCCGATCCGCAGCGCGAAGCGGTCCAGCGGCACCGCGACGCCGTGCGCCTCGAAGACCTCCGTCCACGTGCGCAGGTCGATCGACTCGGTGTCGACGAGCGTGCCGTCGAAGTCGAAAAGAAGCGCCTTGATCACGCGGCCATCGTAGAGTCCAGGCCGTGGAGGGCTTCCGCTTCTCGACGGACGTTCGCGTCCGCTTCGCCGAGACGGATGCCCAGCGGATCGCGCACAACGCGACGTACCTCGTGTGGTTCGAGGTCGCGCGCGTCGCGTACCTCGACGAGTTCACCGCCGGCTACCGCGCGTTCCAGGACGCGGGGTACGAGGCAACGGTCGTCGAGACGCACGTCCGTTATCTCACTCCTGCGGTGTTCGACGACGTGCTCCGGATCTGGACCCGTTGCGTCGACGTTCGCGGGGCGCGATTCCGTTACGAGTACGAGCTGGTGCGTGTCGGAGACGACGCGCGCATCGCGGAGGGCTGGACGACTCACGCATGCGTCGACGCGCACACGTTGCGGCCGACGCGACTGCCCCAGTGGATCGTCGACGCGATCGCTAGGGCTGAGTCGTAGTCGCCGGCGTCGTCTTGGTCGCCGCGGTCGTCGTCTTCGCCGTGGTCGTCGCGGCGCCGGTCGTCGCGGTCGTCGTCGTGCTCTCCGTCGTGGTCGTGGTCTTCACCGGCGGAGGCGCCGGCTTCTTCGTCCCGACGCGGACGAGCCGGTACTCGCCGCGGTAGTGCGACGACCAGTGGTCGTCGTACAGCAGCCGTCCCTTGCGGTCGTAGACCTTGCGCTCGACGGCCGTCTGCAGCGCCGGCGAGCCGGCCTCGTCGACGATCTGCGTGCCGACGACGAGGTTCGAATCCGTCGTCTCGCGGACGGGCACGGGCCCGGCCACCGTGAGAGGAGCGGTCTCGGTGACGATCTTGCGGTGCGGGCTCGTCCCGTAGAGGTTCACGGTCAGCGACGACGAGCCGACGAACGTGCGCAGGAGGAGCCAGTGCTTCGTGTCGTTGACGAACCGGAGGTCGGTGTCGGGATAGTTGACCGTCGCATCTCGGCCGAGCGGGTAGTGCGAGATGTAGAGCGCGTGGTTCGTGCGCGCCGTGATCTTCAGTCCCGCTTCGTACGCGGCGTTGAAGACCGTCGTAGACACCTGGCAGACGCCGCCGCCGAGACCGGTCTGCAGCTCGCCGTTGATGATCACCGGCGCCTCGAGAAAGCCCTTTGATGCGTCGCGCGAGCCCGTCGTCTTGTTGAACGAGAACTCCTCGCCCGGCGCGATGTAGTGGTGGTCGATCATGTGCGCGACGAGCTGGACGTTGTGGATCCGGTTCGCGATGCCGCCGTAGATCGTCGTGTACGAGCCGACGACCTCCTTGATGCCGAGCGTGCGCGCCTTCTTGGTCGACAGCTTCGGCTTCGTGCTGCGGGTGACGAGTCGCGCGACGCGATGGGTCGGCGAGAGCGCCGCGCGCAGCAACGCCCGGCCGCTCGCGGGGACGTCGACAGTGCGTCCGGGACGGCTGGGGACGAGACGGACACCGCCCGTCGTCGGCGCGAAGTCCGCGTTTCGCGGCGCGAGCTCGGCCGAGCGTCGAAGCCGGTAGAGGAACGAGTCGCGTGCGAAGTTCGTGATGGAGAGCTGCGCGGCACCTGCGCGCGGCAGGTCGAGCACGTGCGCGATCCGGTACGGGCGCAGCTCGAACCTCGTCCGGCCGACGACGAGAACCACCGGTGCCGAGACCGCGCGCCGAATCTGGGCCGAGACCGGCCGCAGATCCGCCGTCGCGACGTCCGGTCGGTCGAGCTTCACCGGTAGCGAGACGATGAGGGGCCGCTCGAGCGACGCGAGCGCCTGGACGATCGTCCGCGCTGCGGCGGCACGGTCGAGCTCGAGCCCGGTGCGCGCGGCGACGAGCACCGGCGTGCGCCGCTCGAGCTTCAGCGAGGCGTCGCGGTGCGGCCGGTTGACGCGGCGCCCGATCCGGTCGAGCTCGTACTGGAGCGCCGGGTCGTACGCCTGAGCGGCGGGCGTGATGTCCGCGCCGAAGAGACGCACGCCGAGCCGGCGGAAGCCGCGTACCGGGGCCGGCCCGTCGGCCTGATGGAGCGCGCTCGAGATCGCCCGCCGCCAGCTGACGCGAACCTCGAGTTCCTTCGCGGTCAGCTTCCACTTGCGACCGGCGGCGCGGAACACGACCGGCCGGCCGGCGATCGCGCGCGAGCGGGCTTCGAGCTTCTTCCGCGCCTCGACCGGCGTTAGCCCACCGACGGCGACGCCTGCGACCTCGACGCCGGACGGAACCCGAGCAGGCGAGCCCGCGAGCGCGAGGCCGAGCACGCCGACGAGCACTGCGATCGCGGCGATCGCGACCGCGGCACGCTGAAGCAGGAGGCGTCGTTGCGACTTGCGCCTCCGAGCATGCCTCGATGGACCCGGGCCGGCCAAGCAGTGAGTGTATCCGCGAGCAGGGCGGCCGACGATCCGCGTTGAGACTCGTCAGCGCTTATCCAGAGTGGTTCTAGAACACGAAAAGGTCGATGCCGCCGGCGACGACGAGACCGACGCCGGTGATGTACGACGCGAGGTCGGAGCAGAGGAACGCGACGGCGTCCGCGATCTCCTGTGGCTCGCCGGGGCGGCGCATCGCGGTGCGCTTGACCATGCGCTCGTTCATCTCGGCGTTGCCCATGTCGAAGGCCTCGGTGCCGATGATGCCCGGGACGATCGCGTTGCAGGTGATGCCGTGTCTGCCGCCCTCGAGCGCGAGCGTTCGCGTGAGCCCGAGGAGGCCCGCCTTCGTCGTCGAGTACGACGCTTGCCCGAAGCCGCCGAGCGTGCCCGCGACGGAAGCCATGTTCACGATGCGACCCCACCCGCGTTCCTTCATGTGCGGCCAGACGGCCTGCGCACAGTTGAAGCCGCCCGTGAGGTTGACGCGCAGGTCACGCTCCCAGAGCTCGGGTCGCTGATCGTGGAACTGCGCGACGTGGTCGAGCGTGCCGGCGTTGTTCACGAGGATGTCGACGCTTCCGAGCTCGTCGACGACGCGCGCGACCGTTGCATCGACCTGCGCGCGATCGGTGACGTCGCACTTGAGGGCGAGCGCGCGACGCCCGAGTCCGCGGATCTCGTCGACGGTCGCTTCCGTGTAGACCATGCCCTGCGCGCGTGCCGCCTGCGCGAGCACGCCGTAGCGCTCCGCGTCCTCGCCGGAGTCGGACTCGAGCTGGATGTCGGCGATCGCGACGTCGGCGCCCGCGTGCGCGAGCGTCAGCGCGTCGGCTCGGCCGAGCCCGCGCGAGCCGCCGGTGACGAGCGCGACGCGGCCGGACAGATCGATCTCGAGCGGCACGCGCGGACCATCGCAGATCGCAAGCGGTGCGGCTGCCGCACCGCTCACCCGGGGTGAGCGAAGCAGAGCTCCCCCTGAAGACCGACCAATCGCGAGCGCCGAAGGCGCGAGCCCCGAGCGGAAAGCGAAGCGGGCGAGGGACGATTCAGCCGCGCGGCAGGAAGATCTCTTTGGCGATCACGAGCCGCTGGATCTGCGACGTCCCTTCGTAGATCTGGAAGAGCTTCGCGTCGCGCATCAGCTTCTCGACCGGGTACTCCTTGATGTAGCCGTAGCCGCCGAGCACCTGGACGGCATCGGTCGTCACCTTCATCGCCGTGTCCGCCGCGAAGCGCTTCGCGAACGACGAGTGCAGCGTCGCGCGCTTGCCCTGGTCGAGCATCCATGCCGCCTGCCACGTGAGCAGCCGCGCCGCCTCGATCTCCGTCGCCATGTCGGCGATCATGAAGTTGACGCCCTGGTGCATGGCGATCGGCACGTCGAACGTCACGCGCTCCTTCGCGTACTCGACGGCGATCTCATACGCCGCCTGCGCGACGCCGACGGCGCCGGCCGCGGTGCCGGGGCGCGTCGCGTCGAGCGTGCGCATCGCGATCTTGAAGCCGTCGCCTTCTTCTCCGAGCCGGTTCTCGGCAGGCACCACAACGTCCTGCAGCGAGAACGCAGAGGTGTCGGTCGCACGCTGACCCATCTTGTCGAGGTGCTTCTCGACGGTGACGCCCGGCGCGTCCATCGGGACGATGAACGCCGAGAGGCCGCGATGCCCCTTCGTCGGATCGGTCTTCGCGAAGACGACTGTCCACGCAGCCCGGCCGGCGTTCGTGATGAACGTCTTCGAGCCGTTGAGGACGTACTCGTCACCGCGGCGCTCGGCCTTCGTCTTGATGCGCGCGACGTCGGAGCCGGCGTCCGGCTCGCTGAGGCCGAACGAGCACAGGAGCGGCTCGTCGACGAGCGGCGGCAGCCACGTCCGCTTCTGGTCGTCGTCGCCGGCGATGACGACCGGCGCCGAGCCGAGCGTGTTGGCGACGATCGAGACGGCGATGCCCGCGCAGCCCCACGAGAGCTCCTCGCCGACGAGCATCCCTGCGAAGCCGGGCAGTCCCGGGCCGCCGTACTCCTCCGGGAGGTGGACGTTCATCAGGCCGACCTCGTGCGCCTTTGCGATCACGTCGGCCGGGTGCGTGGCGTGCTCGTCGTACTCCGCCGCCTTCGGACGGATCTCCTTCTCGGCGAACTCGCGCGCGAGCTCGCGCAGCGCCTTCTGCTCGTCGCTGAGCGCGAAGGAGATGCCGCCGGTTTGTTGTTCGATCGCCGCTGTCGCCATTTTGAACTGTTTTGACTGACCAGTCAGTCAACAGTGTACGGCGAAACCAGGCTGCGCGGAAGCCCTGTCTATGCTCCGCCCGGTGAACGTGGAGCGCCTGTCCGGCCCGCTGGTGACCGAGGAGGCGGTCGAGTTCGAGGTCGCCGACCCCGCGCTTCGGGGCGTCGCGCTCCTCCACGAGCTGCGGCGGCCGCGCAAGGTGGAGTTCGAGCCGGACGACAGCGTCTGGCGGCTCCGGTTCCCGCGTCCGGCCGGCGCCGACCGGCTGGAGTACCTCCTCGAGCTCACCTACCGCACCGGCCGCGTGAGCGTCGCCGCCGACCTCACCAACCCGCTGCGCGCTCCGAGCCCCTTCGGAAGAAAGAGCGTGATCGAGTTCCCGGGCTACGAGCACCCGGAGTGGGTCGGCGACGACGAAGCCGCGCCGGGAACGCTGCGCGAGCTGCCGCTCGAGACGCTCCGTCTGAGCCAGACGCTGCCGGCGCTCCTCTGGTCGGCCGCGGATACGGACCCCGAGCGGCCGCTGCCGCTGCTGCTCGTCCACGACGGGCCCGAGTACGCGGACTACTCGGCGCTCGTGCGGCTTCTCGACCACCTCGTCGACTTCGGCGAGGTGCCGGAGATGCGCGCGGCGCTCCTGCCGCCGCCCGGGGATCGCAACGAGGCGTACTCGGCGTCAGCGCGCTATGCGAACGCGCTCGCCTCCGACGTCTACCGGACGATCACGGCGCACGCGCCGACAGACCGGCCGCCGGTGCTCATGGGCGCGAGCCTCGGCGCGCTCGCGGCGCTGCACGCGCACTTCCGGACGCCCGGCTTCGTCGGCGGCCTGTTCCTGCAGTCCGGCAGCTTCTTCCGCCGCCGCTACGACCTGCACGAAGAACGGTTCGGCCGCTTCGCGCGCATCACGCGCTTCGTCGGCGAGGCGCATGGGCGCAAGGGCTTCGCCCCGCGCATCCCGACGACGATCACCTGCGGGCTCGTCGAGGAGAACCTCGAAAACAACCGCGCGCTCGCGGCCGCACTGCTTCGCCGTGGCTGGGAGGTGCGCACGTACTGGAATCGCGACGCACACAACTGGATCGCTTGGCGCGACGCGCTGCACCCGCACCTCGCGGAGCTGCTGCTCCGCGCCTGGACGTGAACAGGCGCGACGTCGAGCTCGGCGAAGCGCGAGTCCTCGCGTACGGGCATTGGGGCCGCCCGCTGCTCGTGTTCCCTTCCGAGCTCGGCAAGCGCTGGGACTGGGAGGACAGCGGCATGATCGGCGCGCTCACGCCGTTGATCGACGACGGGCGCGTCAAGGTCTACTGCGCCGACGGCGCGGACGCGTGGACGTGGCGCGCGGACGACGTTCCGCGCGAGGAGCGTGCGCGGCGGCACGGCGAGTACGAGCGCTGGATCACGGAAACCGTCGCGCCGTTCATCCATGACGACGCCGGCAGCGAGATCATCGCCACGGGCACGAGCTTCGGCGCCTACCACGCGGCGAACTTCACGCTCAAGCATGCCGATCTCTTCCCGCTCGCGATCTGCATGAGCGGCGTGTACGACGTCTCGGTCGTCGGCTGGGGCGAGCGCGGCGACGCGGTCTATTTCAACAACCCGATGGACTACGTCCAGCACCTGCAAGGCGACCACCTCGACTGGCTGCGCTCGCGCGCGTCGCTCCTGCTCGTCTGCGGACAGGGGCAGTGGGAGGACACGACCGGCGCGCTCGAGTCGACGAAGCGGTTCGCAGGGTTGCTCGGCGAGAAGGACGTTCCGCACGAGCTCGACCTCTGGGGACACGACGTGCCGCACGACTGGCCGTCGTGGCGCGCGCAAATCGCGCATCATCTGCCCCGCTTTGTCTGACAACACTCGCTTGATCGGCCTGCTGCTCGGCACGGAGGAGGACTGGCCGGGCGCGTTCGAGGCTCTCGTGTCGCGGCTCGGGCCGGTTGCCGGACGCACGCTCACGACGGAACGCGTCTTCAACGAGCCGTTCGACCTGCTCGCGAAGCCACGCTACTCGCTCGTCATCGACCGGCTCGCGTGGTGGTACGACCTCCCGCGCGAGTGGCTGAAGAAGATCAGCTTGATGGACGACGTCTACCTGCTGAACAACCCCTTCACGTTCCAGGCGATGGAGAAGCACTCCGCGTACGTCGCCATGATGCGTCTCGGTCTGAAGGTGCCGGCGACGTGGATGGTGCCCCACAAGTCGCCGACGCCGATCGCGCGCTTCGACTACATGGCCGAGAAGTTCGCCGACGTCGCGTCGAAGTACAACGCGCCGTTCGACCTGCGCGAGATCGGCGACCAGATCGGCTATCCGCTCTACATGAAGCCGTTCGACGGCGGCCAGTGGGTCGGCGTCACGCGCATCTCGAACGCAGACGAGCTGCAGGCGCGCTACGACGAGTCGGGCGAGCGCCTGATGCACCTGCAGGCCGCCGTCGACTTCGACGTCTTCGTGCGCTCGCTCTCGATCGGCGCCGAGACGATCTCGCTGCACTTCAGCCCGGACGCGCCGATGCACGAGCGCTACACGGTGAAGCACGAGTTCCTGACGCCGCGGGTCGGCAACGAGGTCGTCACGATCTCGCGGCTCGTCAACGCGTTCTTCCGCTGGGAGTTCAACTCGTGCGAGACGCTGGTGAAGGGCGGCGACGTGCATCCGATCGACTACGCGAACGCGTCGCCGGACGTGGCCTTGACGTCGCTGCACTACTACTTCCCCTGGGCGATGAAGACGCTCGTCAAGTGGTGCGCCTTCTGCGTCGCGACCGACCGGCGCATGCGCATCTCGCAGAACACGCGCGACTACTTCGCGGTCGGCGACCGCGACGATCTGTCGTACGAGGAAAAGCTGGCCGAATATCGCAAGCTGGCGGACACGTTCCTGCAGGTCGCGGAGTACGAGGAGTTCTGCGCGAAGCACCTCGAACACGTCGACGAGCTCGCGCCCGAGTACTTCGCGTCGCCGGAGTTCGACGGGCTGCTCGTCGCGACCGTGACGTCGCTGTTCCCCGCGCATGAGCACGAAGCGATGATCGAGCGGCACCGCGGCCTCGTCGGCGCCTGGGTCTCCGACCAGCGCTAGCGCGCTCGCCACGTGCGGCCGCCGTCGTGCGTTACGAACAGGCGGCTGCTGCGACGAAGCCGACCATGCAGGCGGCGATTGTCGCAGTCGGCGGCTAGTCTCACGATGTGGCAGCCACGACCGACACCGCCCTCGATCCGCGCGACTTCCTGGCCGTCGACGCACTGCTCGACGACGAGGAGCGCGCGGTCCGCGACACCGTTCGGCAGTTCGTGCAGGAGCGCGTCGTGCCGAACGTAGGCGAGTGGTTCGAGCAGGGAATCCTGCCGCGCGAGCTCGTGCAGGAGATCGCGCCGCTCGGCCTGTTCGGCATGCACCTGCACGGCTACGGGCTGCCGGGCGCCAGCGCCGTTTCCTACGGCTTGACCTGCATGGAGCTCGAGGCCGGCGACTCGGGCGTGCGCTCGCTCGTCTCGGTGCAGGGGTCGCTCGCGATGTTCGCGATCTGGCGCTGGGGGTCCGAGGAGCAGAAGCAGCGCTGGCTGCAGCCGATGCACACCGGCGAGGCGATCGGCTGTTTCGGGCTGACGGAGCCGGACGCCGGTTCGGATCCCGGGTCGATGCGCACCCACGCGCGGCGAGACGGCTCGGACTGGGTCCTGAACGGGACCAAGATGTGGATCACGAACGGCTCCATCGCCGACGTCGCCGTCGTCTGGGCGCGAACGGACTCGGGCGAGATCAACGGCTTCCTCGTCGAGCGTGGCATGGACGGGTTCACGGCTCCGGAGATGAAGCACAAGCTCTCGCTGCGTGCGTCCGTCACGTCCGAGCTCGTGCTGCGCGACGTGCGCGTCCCAGAGGAGAACCGTTTCCCCGAAGTGGACAGCCTGCGCGGGCCGCTGTCCTGTCTGAACGAAGCGCGCTACGGCATCGTGTGGGGCGCCGTGGGCGCCGCGCGCGCGTGCTTCGAATCGGCTCTCGACTACGCACGGGAACGCATCGTCTTCGGCAAGCCCATCTCCGGCTACCAGCTGACACAGCAGAAGCTCGCCGAGATCGCGCTCGAGATCAACCGCGGCACGCTGGTGGCACTGCACCTCGGCCGGATGAAGGACGAGGGCACCCTTCGCCCCGAGCACGTCAGCCTCGGGAAGATGGGCAACGTCCGCGGCGCGATCGAGGCGTGCCGGACAGCGCGGACGATCCTCGGCGGCAACGGCATCACGCTCGAGTATCCGGTCATCCGGCACATGAACAACCTCGAGTCCGTCCTCACCTACGAGGGCACGCACGAGGTGCACACACTCGTCGTCGGTCAGGCGCTGACCGGCGAGAACGCGTTCCGGTAGACGCTCAGACTCGCGTTACCGATTCGGCGCAGTGTCGTCACACGACGGATCGAGACGCCTGTGCGCATTTGTGTACATAGGCATCAGATGAGTCATCGCCTCAACATCACGATCTCCGCAGACCAATACGCGTTCCTCAGCAACGAGGCCGACCGATCGAGCCTCTCCATCGCCGAGCTCGTCCGCCGCGCGATCGACACCGTGTTCGGACCGCACGGCGAGCGGAAGATCGTCCTGATCAGCCACTCGACCGGACGACGTCCCGGCCGGCACATCGCCTGAAGCGTCTACGCCAATTCGGTCGCGGCCGCTGTGGGTACCTCGCGTCTCAACCTCGACGCGCGTACAGCACGAGACCGCCGAGACCCGCGAGCGTGGGCGACAGCCCCGCGCCGAGAAGCGCAGTCAGAACGAGGATCGCCGCCGTACCCGACGTGAACGCGAGCGCGCACGCAACGACCGCCTGCGCGAGCGCGTGACCAACAACACGCGCCGCGGCTCGCGCCGATCGACGAGCAGCCCCGCCGGCGCGGCAAGGAAGAACATCGGCGACCACAGCGCGACGAACATCACCGCGGCGACGAGCGCCGAGCCGGTCGCTCCTGCAGATGCAGCGCGATCGGAACCACCGCCAGGACGTCGCCGAACATCGAGATGCCGACCGCCGCGACGAGAAGGTAGAGCCGCTGCCCTCGCACGTTCGTCAGTCCCACGTCGGACAGAGACGTTACTCCCGCCGCACGCTAGGTTCGACCCCGTGGGCCGCCGCATCAACGTCGCCGGCATCTCCGGGTCGGGCAAGACGACGACGAGCCGCGCGATTGCAGCGCGCCTCGACGTCCCGCACGTCGAGCTCGACGCGCTCTTCCACGGGCCGAACTGGAGCGCGCCGCCTCGGGACGAGTTCCAGCGGCGAGTGTCCGCGACGCTCGACGCACTCGACGGCTGGGTCGCCGACGGCAACTACAGCGGCTCGCTCGGCGGGCTCGTGCTCGAGCGCGCGGAGCTGCTCGTCTGGCTCGACCTGCCGCTGCACGTCTGTCTACGCCGCATCTGGAGGAGGACGTGGCGGCGCATCCGAACGCGCGAGGAGCTCTGGGAGGCGAAGAATCGCGAGACGCTCCGCAACGCGTTCTTCTCGCGCGACTCGCTGTTCGTCTGGACGCTGAAGGCGCATTTCCGCCACGGCCGCGAATGGCCCGCACGCTTTGCCGCGCACCCTCACGTCGAGGTCGTCCGCCTGCGAGCCCAGCGCGACGTCGATCGCTGGCTCGCGGCGCTACCCGAGCGTCACTCGCCGTCCCAGTAGTCGAGCTTGGGCTCGTCGCGCACGAGCCCGACGTAGCCGTCCTGCCGAGTCCAGAGACCGACCTTGCCGCTGTCGGGATACGCAACCACGGCGAACGGCGACTTCGACGCGAAGATCACGACGCGGACGACCTCGTCGGTCGCGTTCGTCACCTTGTGAGCGCCGGCCGGCCCCTCGGGGAAGACGGCGACGTCGCCCGGCTCCAGCTGACGCTCGCCTTCGGGCGTCCGCAGCGACGGACGCCCCGCCACCACGAGGAGCCACTCCTCCGAGCCGTGCTCGTAGTGATACGGCCACGTCGACTCGCCCGGCGGCAACTCGTAGAGGCTCCCGCCCAGCAACGCTCCTCCCAAACGAGGCCCGATCGCCGCGACGCGATGCCGGTAGCGGTCGCGCTCCTGCTCGTTGTCCCACTCGTGCTCGGCGAAGAGGTTGAAGACGTCCACGCTCGGATTCTCTATCTTCGACGCGTGGCTCTGCTCGCCGTCGCGCTCGCCCTCGCCTTGCCGCAGCACGGCGTCCTCGTTCCGGGACGCAGCCTCGGCGGCATCCGACTCGGCATGACGCAAACGCAGGTCGAGAGAGCTTGGGGCACGAACTACGCCCGCTGCCGGAACTGCACGCGGACGACGTGGTACTTCAACTACGAGAAGTTCCACGCCGAGGGCGCCGCCGTTCGTTTCCGCAAGGGCCGCGTCGACGCCGTCTGGACGCTGTGGAAGCCGGAGGGCTGGCGCGCGGGCGGGCTGACCCTCGGCGCACCCGCGCCGGCGATCACCGGTCGTTACGGCGCACTCGTGACCATTCCGTGCGGCTCGTACGAGGCGCGCGTCCTCACGCGCGGCGCAGTGACGACGACCTACTACGTGTACGGCGGAAAGCTCTGGGGCTTCGGGCTCAACCGCTCTGGAGGCTCGCCCTGTCACTAGCACTCCGCTCGACGCAGTAGAGCTTCCGCACGAGCGGAATCACGGCGATGATCGGCACCGAGAGCAGCGGCCACAACAACTGGTAGCCGTCAGTCGATTCGAAGTAGCGGCCGAAGATGTCCATCGCCGCGCCGGCCGCGATCGGGCCGATGATCAGGCCGAAGCCCTTCGTCGTCGTTGCGAGGCCCGAGATCGTGCCGCGGTTCGCCGGCGGCGTCAGCTTGAACAGCAGCCCCCACGCGAGCGTCATGACCGCGCCGCCGGCGACCGCGACGGGGAAGATGAGCGCCAGGTACCAGTCGTGCCACTGCTGCGCGAGGCCCGCCACGAGCATCCCGCCGCCGTAGAGGAACGAGCAGTAGTAGATGACACGCGCGAGCCCGAGGCGGTCGCCGATCCAACCCGCCCACGCCGCCGCGACGACGTAGCCGCCTGCGACCGTCGCGAGCACCGCCGTGCTGATGCCGACGGACTCGCCCAACCCCTGCGTGATGTAGAGGACGACGAAGAACCGCGCGCCCGCGAACGTCCCCTCCCACGCGGAGTTGCAGACGAGGAAGCGCCGCACCTCCCGCTCGGTCCGCAGGATGCGCAGGCTGTGCGCGACGTAGGCACGCACGCCCTCGAAGACGCGGTTCGTCGCGGCCGGCGGCTCGCGGACGAAGACGATCGCGGCGCCGCACGCGGCGACCGTTCCGAACGCGGTGATCAGGAACGGCGCCGGGTGCCACACGTCGAAGAGGAGCCCGCCGCCGATCAGGCCGACGCCTATCGCGACCCCGCGCAGGAGGTGCTGCACGCCCTGCGCGCGGCCGTACTGCGACTGCGGCAGGAGATCCGGGTACAGGCCGCGGTACGGCGGCTCGTAGAGGTAGTACGCGAAGAAGAACCCGAGCAGGATGAGCGTCATCAGCCACAGGCTCGGCATGAACGCCACGAGCGCGAGGCAGAAGCCCATCGGCCCGAGCCCGACGAGCATGAACGGGCGGCGCCGGCCCATCGGCGTCTGGAACGTGTCGCTCCACGGCCCGATGACGAGCGGGAGCGTCAGCGCGAACAACCCTTCGGAGCCGAGGATCACGGCGATGAGCGTCCGCGAGTCCGTGAACTTCTCGAGCACCGGGGGTAGGTACGCCGACGTCGTCGTCAGCGAGAGCGCGAGCCCGAACGCGCCGAGACCGAGCGCCCACGGGAGGGCGCGGCGACGCTGGGGCAGCGGGACGATGCTCGCGGGGAGCGTCGACATCGCGTCACTTGTATAGGTTCGAGCGGTCGTGGCGCCACGGAGCCCACCACTCACGGGTCTGCTCGTCGTCGACCTCACGCGCTACCTGCCGGGTGCGTATGCGAGCCGCGAGCTGCTGCGGCTCGGCGCGCGTGTCGTTCGGATCGAGCCGCCGGAGGGCGACCCGCTGCGCGACACCGCGCGGGCGTGGCACGACGCGCTCAACGCCGGCAAGGAGTCCGTGGTCTGCGACCTCAAGCGCGGGGACGGACTGGCGCTTGCACGCGGCTTGCTCGCGCGCGCGGACGTCGTCCTCGAGGGCTTTCGCCCGGGCGTCGTCGAGCGACTCGGCGTCGGGCCGGAGGACACGCGCGCCGACGCCGTCTACTGCTCGATCACGGGCTTCGGGCTCGGAGGGCGTCACGAGCAGCGTGCCGGTCACGACCTCAACTACCTCGGCTGGGCCGGCGCGCTCGCCGACACGACGCCCGCACTGCCGCCGCTGCAGATTGCGGACCTCGCCGCAGGCGCGCTCGGAGCGGTGACGCAGATCCTCGCGGCGCTCGTCGCCGGAGGAGGCGCACGCATCACCGTCTCGATGACGCACCGCTCCCACGACCTCGTCGCGCACCGCGTCGGCGGCGATCCGATCCCGAAGCTGCTCACGGGCGGCGTCGCCTGCTACCGCATCTACGACACCGCCGACGGGCGGCACCTGACCGTTTCCGCGCTCGAGCCGAAGTTCTGGCAGCGGCTGTGCGAGATCGTCGGGCTTCCCGAGCTGATCCCGCGCCGGTGGGAGCCTCGGCTGCCGGAGCTCGAGCAGCTGATCGCGTCGCGCCCGCTCGCCGAGTGGATCGAGGTCTTCGACGGCGAGGACGTCTGCGCGGGCCCGGTCGCGACGCTCGAGGAGGCCGCAGGCGAATTCGGGCTCGACGAGCACGCCGCGCCGCCGCGCCTCGGCGAGCACACCGACGCATGGCGAGTCGAACTGCGTTAGCGTTCCGCGCCGTGGTGAAGCGGACGCTCCTGCTGGTCGGGGTCGCGGCTCTCGTCGCGACGTCCGCCGCCTTCGCGAAGAAGGGCAAGAGCTACGACTGGACGTTGACCCCGACGGGATCCGCGGCGCGACTTCGCGGCCTCTCGGTCGTCAACGACAAGGTCGTCTGGACGAGCGGCAGCCTCGGCACCGTGCTCCGCACGACCGACGGCGGAAAGACGTGGCAGTCGGTCGGCCCGCCCGGCACGAGCACGCTGCAGTTCCGCGACATCGAGGCGTTCGACAAGGATCACGCGGTCATCCTCTCGATCGGCGAGCTCACCGACTCGCGCGTCTACGTGACGTCCGACGCCGGCGCGCACTGGACGCAGACGTTCACGAACACCGAGCCGGGCGCCTTCTACGACTGCATGACGTTCTTCGACAGGCATCGCGGCCTCGCGCTCTCCGATCCGCCGAACGGCAAGTTCCGGCTCATCGCGACGAAGGACGGCGGGATGACCTGGCAGGTCGTGTCGCAGGCCGGCATGCCGCCGGCGCTACCCGGCGAGTTCGCGTTCGCGGCGAGCGGGCAGTGCATCACCTCGCAGCACGGCCACCACGCGTGGATCGGATCGGGCGGCGGCGCGCAGGCGCGCGTCTTCCGCTCGAAGGACGGCGGCAACACGTGGCAGGTCAGCGCGACGCCGATGAACAGCGGCCCGACAGCGGGCATCTTCGCGCTCGCGTTCCGCGACAAGAAGCACGGCATCGCCGTGGGCGGCGACTTCCTCCTCCCCACGGCTTCCCCGAACGGCCGCGCGGTGACGTCCGACGGCGGGAAGACGTGGACGCTCGCCAGCGGGCCGAACGAGTACCGGTCGGGTGCCACGTACGCGAACGGTCACACCGCGATCGCCGTCGGCCCGAGCGGCAGCGACGTCAGCACGGACGACGGCATGACCTGGACGAAGTTCGACGACGGCAGCTTCGACACCGTCGACTGCGCCGGCGGCGAGCATTGCTGGGCATCAGGCGAGCAGGGCCGCGTCGCCTACCTGGTGAAGTCGCACTAGGGTCGTCGAACTAAGCGGCGCTGAAGCGAGCCGGCAGGCGCGAGCTGAAGCGAGCCGGCAGGCGCGAGCGCGCCATGTGCAGCATCGTCGTGAGGACGATCACGCCCGCCCCCGCAAGCACGATCATCCCTTGCGCGGCGATCGCGAAAGCAGCCGCCTCGGATGCGTGGATCCCGGACGAGACGAGAATCGCGGCTCCCGCGCCGGCCTGAGCCACGCCGCCCGCAGGCGCGATCGGCAACGCGGCGGCCGAGGCCGAGGCGCAGAGAAAGCCCAACGCGAGCGGCATCGAGGTGCGGATCGACAGCGCATCGAGCAGAACGAAGACGGCCAGCACGCGGAGGACCCACGACACCACGACGAGCGACCAGGCGTTCGCAGCCTCGCGTGGCGTCGTCGTGTGCTCCGAGACCCAGCAGACGAACTTGAAGCGCGCGATCCAACGATGCCGAACGAGCTTCGGCATGAACACGACCAAGGCGCCGGCGAGCACGCCCGCGACCGCGACGACGATCAGCCCGGCCTGAACCCAGCCGGTCGGCGCGGCGATCCCGGCGCTGATCGCGGCGATCGGCGTAAGAGCTGCGTTGTCGATGAGGCCGAGCAGGAAGAGCGAGAGGCAGATCGAGCCGATGCCGACGCGCCGCCCGGGGAACCTGCGCACGACGGAGATCCGCACGACCTCGTCCGCGCGGCCCGGAAGCGCGAGCCCGGTGACCGTGGCGGCACCGCCTGCCGCGGCGAGCGCGAGCGTGCCGGGGCGCTGGTCGTGGCGGAAGAGCCGCTGCCAGCCCCAGGCCTTGAAACCGAACGCTGCGAGGAACAGTCCGCCCGCCGCGAAGACGCCGAGCACGTCCGCGTGGTGAATCGGCCAGCCGCTCGCGACGAAGTGCCGCGCGGTCAGGATCCCGACGCAGACGGCGATCACGCCGGAGACGACGTTGAAGGCGATCTTGGCGCGCCGCGTACCGAAGAGCCGAAGCAGGCTCATGCTTCTACCCAGCGGAAAGAGGCGCCCGGGACTAAAGCGAGTCCAGGCGATAACTCGTTGTATCACCTAGCCTCAACGGCCGCGTCACCCGAACGGGTATGCCGATCAGGCCCTACGTCGTGTCTTCGTCCGCTCTCTGGTCGTTCTTCCGGTCGTCGCCGGCCGCGAGCTGGCCGAGCCTGCCGCCGATGTTTCCGAGCGCTTGCGTCAGCTCGCTCGGGATGATCCACATCTTGTTCGACTCGCCCTGCGCGATCTGCGGCAGCATCTGCAGGTACTGGTACGCGAGGAGCTGCGGGTCCGGGTTCCCCTCGTGAATCGCCTTGAAGACGGTGTCGATCGCCTTCGCCTGGCCCTCGGCCTCGAGCATCATCGCCTGCCGCTTTCCCTCGGCGCGCAGGATCGCGCTCTGCTTCTCGCCCTCGGCGGTGAGCACCTGTGACTGCTTCACGCCCTCCGCGGTGAGGATGGCGGCGCGCTTGTCGCGGTCGGCCCGCATCTGCTTCTCCATCGAGTCCTTGATCGACATCGGCGGGTCGACGGCCTTCAGCTCGACGCGGTTCACGCGGATGCCCCACTTGCCCGTCGCCTCGTCGAGCACGCCGCGAAGCTGCCCGTTGATCTGGTCGCGCGAGGTGAGCGTCTCCTCGAGTGCCATTCCGCCGATCACGTTCCGGAGCGTCGTCACCGTGAGCTGCTCGATCCCCTGGATGTAGTTGGCGATCTCGTACGTCGCCGCCTTCGGATCCGTCACCTGGAAGTAGATGACCGTGTCGATGCTCACGACGAGGTTGTCCTCGGTGATCACGGGCTGCGGCGCGAACGAGACAACCTGCTCGCGCAGGTCGATCATGTCGCGGACGCGGTCGACGAACGGCACGACGATCGTCAGCCCCGGGTTGAGCGTGCGCGAGTAGCGGCCGAGGCGCTCGACGACGCCGGCGCGGGCCTGCGGCACGATGCGAATCGTGCGCGCCAGCGCGACGAGCACGAAGAGCGCGACGACGAGGGAGACGATGAGAGCGATCACGTTGTTCTCCTATTCGTAGACGAGTGCGGTCGCACCTTCGATCTTCGCGACCTCGACGCGTGCCCCCGGCTCGAGCACCTGGTCGTTCATGTACGCGCGTGCAGACCATTCCTCGCCGCCGATGCGCACGCGCCCGCCGTCGGCGTCGACGCGCTCGAGCACCGTTGCGCGTGCGCCGATGAGAGCGGCCGTCCCGGTACGCGTCAGCGCGGGCATGTGCAGGTGCGAGCGCGCAATCGGGCGCAGGACCGCCAGCGACGCGATCGTGCCCGCGATGAAGACGAGTACCTGCACCCACGCGGGGGCGAAGAACGACACGAAGAGCGCCGGCAGCGTCGCGAGCGCAACCGGGCCGAGAAAGAAGAGCCCGGGAGTCACCAGCTCTCCGAGTGCCAGCAGGACGGCGAGAATCGCCCAGATAACCCAAGCCATATCGCTACCCGGATTCTGTCACCAGACCCAGCGCCGCGGGGAGCGCGCGGAGATCGGTGAGGCGCTGGGGGTGCTGCGGGAAGCGGTCGTCCCGGTCGACGAGCCACGCCTGCATGCCGACCGCGCGCGCGCCCGCGACGTCGTCCTCGGGATCGTCGCCGACCATCGCGGCGGCGCCCGGCGCGATGTCGAGCTTCTCGAGCATCGCGCGAAAGATCGTCTCGTGCGGCTTCGTCTTCCCGTGGACGCGCGAGGTGAGGATCGCGTCGACCTCGATGCCGTGGTGCGCGACGAAGACGTCGAGGTCGCGGCCGGTGTTCGACAGCAGGCCGAGCTTCAGCCGACGCCCGCGCAGATCGTCCAGCACCGGCAGCGCGTCCTCGAAGAGCTCGAAGTGGTCGGCGCGCTCCCAGGCGCGTGTCATCTCGACGGCGCACGCATACGTGTCGCCGGTGCCGCCCATGCCCTGGATGATCCGCTCCGTGAAGAGCACCCAGACCTCCTCGTCGTGGTCGAGCTCCGGGTGCCGCTTCAGCGTGGCGATCGCATCGCGGCGCGCCTGCTCGTACCGGTCGGGAACGAGGTCGAGCCCGAACCGCGCGCCGAGCTTGCGATAACCCTTGGGCCCGAGGTCGGGGCCGGGCTTCGCAAGCGTGAAGTCGACGTCGAAGACGACGCCCTCGAGCGCGCTCACGCAGCCTCCAGCAGCCAGCGCGCCGTTTCGACGTGGGTTCTGTTGCGCGTGCTGTCCTCCGTCCACGCCACCGTCTGCGCGATCGTCCAGCCGCGCGCGCGCTCTCGGTCGAGCGCGAGCTCCGACGTGACGCGATCGAAACGATGCAGGACATCGCGTTTCGAATGCCCGAGCTCATGCGCGCGCACGATCGGCGCCGCCGCGAACTCGCGCTCGCCGGCGAGCGGCTTCGGATCGATGACGAGCCACGGCTCGCGCTCGGCCGCGAGCACGTTGCCGAAGTGCAGGTCCTGGTTCAGCAGCACCTGCTCGCCCTGCGTCGACGACAGCGTCTCGATCGCCTCGAGCGCCGCGGCGAGCAGGTCGGGCTCGCCGCTCCAGTCCTGCTCGGGGAGGTACTCCGCCCACCACGCTGCCTCGTCGGTCAGTGAGTGGAACGGCTCGCCCGCAGGCTTCCAGAGGCGCGGGAGCAGCCCGATGACGACATCGAGCGCCGCGTCGGGCTCCAGCGTCGAGAGCGGTGAGCCGGGCTCGCAGCGCTCGAGCAGGAGCGCGTAGCCGCTCTCGTCGCGGGCGAGCAGGCGCACGGCGCCGTCGCCGTCCCAGAGCTCGAGCGCGTCCGCCTCGTGCTCGTTCTCGCGGTGCGGCCGCAGAAGCTTCAGCACCGCGGGCGTGCCGTCGGGAAGTACGGCGCGCGTCGTGTGGCCGTCGACGCCGGGCGTGTACGGCTCGCCGACTGTGAGCGACCAGCGCCCGGCTGCTGCTTCGAGGTCCAGCACGAGGCGTGACGATAGCTTTGGCCGGTGGAGACCGAAACGACTCCGCTGCAACGCGTGCGCGTGTTCGACGCGTTCCGCCACCGCGACTTTCGCGTGCTCTGGTCCGGGCAGGTCGTGTCGCTGATCGGCGATGCGGCGTTCTTCACCGCGCTCGGCTGGCGCGCGTTCACGCTCGTCGGGTCGTCGCGGCTCGGCATCGTCTTCCTCGCTCAGGGGATCGGGCTGCTGACCACGCTCCTGATCGGCGGCGCGCTCGCCGATCGCATCCCGCGGCGCACCATGATGATCGCGTCCGACCTCGCCCGCTTCGCCGTCGTCGGCGTGCTCGCCGTCTTCGACGCGACCGGGAACCTCACCTTCGAGCTGCTCCTCGTGCTCACGTTCCTGAACGGGCTCGGCGACGGCTTCTTCTTCCCTGCCGTTGGCGGCATCGTCCCGCTCGTCGTCGAGCAGGCCGCGCTTCCGTCCGCGAACAGCCTGATCGGTGTCGCGCGCTGGGGCTCGCTGGTCGTGGGGCCGGCGCTGGCGGCCTCGCTCTACTCGGCCACGGGATCGGCGGTCGTGTTCGCGCTCGACGCCGTGTCGTTCGTGGCGTCCGCCGCGTTGCTCTGGTTCGTCCGTCCACGCGCGGTCGAGCCCGAGGCGAAGGAGGGGACCGTGCGCGAGATCGCCGCCGGTGTCCGCTACGTCGCCGGGATCCCGTGGCTCTGGGTGACGATCGCGCTCTTCGCGGTGATCCTCATGCTCCAGCTAGCGCCGCAGCAGGTGCTGATGCCCGAGCTCGTCCGCGACCACTTCGGCCGGGGTGTCGGCGCCTACGGCCTGCTGACGACCGCCTTCGGCGTCGGCACCGTGACCGGCGGGCTCGCCTTCGGTCAGTCGCAGCCGCGACGGCGGCGCGGGGTCGTCAACTACGCGTTCTGGCTGGCGAACAGCCTCGCGATCGCGGCCCTCGCGCTCTCGCCGTGGTTCGAGCTCGCGGCGTTCTTCGCGCTCGTGCGCGGCTTCTGCGTCGGGTTCGGCGTCGCGATGTGGGAGACGATGCTGCAGGAGCTGGTGCCGGTGCACCTGCTCTCGCGCGTGGTGAGCCTCGACTTCTTCGGCTCGTTCGGGCTGATGCCGGTCGGGCTCGCGTTCGCGGCGGCGATCGCCGGCCTTGCGTCGGCGGGCACGATCATCGCCGGCGGCGCGCTCGTCTCCGCGACGATGATCGCCGTGACGATGACGCGCCCGTGGCTTCGCGCCGTGGAGTAGCGCGTTTGCGCCGTCCGAGCGCGGGAAGTTGCCTGCGCAAGGAGGTGATTCGAATGGCCTACGGAATCCTGCTGCTCCGCATCGCGGTGGGAATGACGATGGCGGGGCACGGGGTGCAGAAGCTGCTCGGCTGGTTCGACGGCCCGGGACTGACGGGCACGAAGCAGATGTTCCGCAGCCTCGGCTTTCCGGCCGCGGCGGTGATGGCGATCCTGGCCGCGCTCGCGGAGACGGGCGGCCTGCTGTTCGCCGTCGGCCTGCTGACCCCGCTGGCCGCCCTCGGCATCGCCATCGTGATGTTGAACGCGATCGGCGCCGTCCACTGGAAGAACGGCTTCTGGAACTCGTCGGGCGGCATGGAGTTCCCGCTCGTGCTGCTCGCGTCCGCCGTCGCAGTCGCAGCGACCGGCCCCGGCCGCTTCTCCGCCGATGGAGTCATCGGCTGGGAGGGATCGATCAGCGGTCTGTGGTGGGGAGTCGGCGTGCTCGCGATCGCAGGCGCCGTGTCTGCAGCGACGCTGATGACCCGCCGAACGGAAGAACCGAAGCTCCAAGAAGAACCGCCCGAGCAGAGAGACGCCGATGCACCACTTGCCAGGGAGGCTGCGCAAGACAACGCTCTCGCGCAGCAAGGCCGCTGATGTACCCAAACGCGCCGCCAAGGTGGAAGGGGGGATCCTGAAGGGGGAAACCCAAGGTTTCCCCCCTTGGAGACATCGGGGTGCCCAGATTCGAACTGGGGACCTCTCCGACCCGAACGGAGCGCGCTACCAGGCTGCGCCACACCCCGGGAACGGGCACAGACTAGCAACGCTCTCGTCACGTTTTCGCATCAGCGCGGCGGCTACCGTTGTCCGCATCGCAAACGAGGAGGTGGCGTTGAACAGCGTGAACCTGATCGGCAACCTGGCGACCGACGTCGAGCTCAAGGACGTGGGGCCCGAGAAGAAGGTCGCGACGTTCCTGCTCGCGGTCGACCGCGCGAGCCGCGACGGAGGCGCCGACTTCGTGAGCGTCTCGGCGTGGGACCGCCAGGCCGAGATCTGCAGCGCGTACCTCTCGAAGGGCGCGCGCATCGGCGTCGACGGGCGGTTGCGCAGCCGCTCGTGGGAGGACGCCGAGGGGAAGCGCCGCAGCGCGATCGAGATCGTCGCGAGCAGGATCGAGTTCCTCGACTCGCGGACCCGCGAGGAGGCGCCCTTCGAAGCGGTCGCGTCGTAGGATGCGCGGGCGCTGGCCCGTCGAGACGACATCATCGCGTTCGCCGACGATCTGCTCGACGTCGCGTCCTTTCCGGAGTACGGCCGTCCCGGCCTGCAGGTCGTCGGCGCCGACGAGGTGTCGAAGATCGCCTGCGGGGTGTCGAGCTCGCGCGAGTTGTTCCGGCGGGCGGGCGAGGCGGGGGCGCAGCTCGTGCTCGTCCACCACGGTCTCTTCTGGCGCAACGAGCCGCTGCTCGTCGACAGGCGGTTGAAGGGCCGGCTCGAGGCGCTGTTCGCCTCGAACCTGACGTTGGCCGCGTACCACCTCGCGCTCGACGCTCACCCGGAGGTGGGCAACAACGCGCTGCTCGCCCAGCTGCTGGGCGCGACGTACACCGGCGAGTTCGCGGGCATCGGGGCGGCCGCACGCCTCGCTGAGCCCGCGACGGTCGACGAGCTCGCGCGACGCCTCGAGCAGGCGACGGGACGAACGCCGCTCGTCTTCGCCGAGGGACCGGAGCGCATCGAACGTGTCGCCGTCGTCACCGGTGGCGGAGGCACACGCCTGATCGAGGCCGCCCACGAGGGCTATGACGCACTCGTCACCGGCGAGCCCGAGGAACCGGCGCTCCACACTGCGAGGGAGCTCGGCATCCACTTCCTCGCCGGCGGCCACTACGCGACGGAGACGTTCGGCGTGAAAGCGCTCGCCGCGCGGCTAGCCGATGAGTTCTCCCTCGACTGGGAGTTCCTGGACGTCGACAACCCTGTCTAGGACGCTCGCGATCGCATCGACGACCGCTCGTGGCCGCTCGCCGATCAACAGGTGACCGCAGTCCGCGATCACGCGCAGCGGAGCATCGAGGATGCTTGCGTACTCGAACGCGTCGCGAAGCGGCACCAGCCGGTCGCGCGCCCCGTGCAGCACCAGCGCAGCGATGCTCAGGCGCTCGAGCCCGCGGCGCGGATCGGTGCGCACGAGTGCGTCGGCCGCCTCGCGGACGCCGGTATGCAACGCGGCGCCGGCGAGGAACGCCTCGGCGACGCGCGGGTCGAACGAGCGAGGGTCGGCGACGCTCAGGAAGCCGAACGCGATCTCACGTAGGGACGGGCTCTGGCTCACGAGGCGGCGAAGCGGCGAGATGCGCTTACCCGGCTGGATCAGGGATGCGACGGCGAGCGCGCGCTGGCTGCGCCGCGTGCGTATCGAGATGCCGGCGGAGCCGGCGAGCACGAGGCCGCGCACGAGCTGGGGATGCCGCAGCGCGAGCCTCAGAGCGACGAGGCCCCCGAGGGAGTGGCCGGCCACGACGACCGGCGCGTCGAGCACGCCCGCGACGCGGTCGGCGTAGCCGTCGAGCGTCGGAACCGGAGCGGGAAGCGCGGAAGAGCCGCCGTGACCGGGAAGCTCGGGCACGACGACGCGGGCGCGCTCGGCGAGGGCCGGCGCTACGGCGAGCCAGTTCGAGGCCGCGCCTCCGAGCCCGTGCAGCAGCGCCACCGTCGGGCCCTCCCCCGCCTCGAACACCCGCAGCCTCGCGCCTTTGACCTCGCAGAAACGAGCCGTGAAGCCGGGGAGGAAAGGGTTGTCTGGCATCGGGCGCGGCGACTATGATTACGACTGTTATGAGTTTCAGGAGGTCAGCGGGACTTTGAATTCCCGCCTCGACAATGGAATGAGCGACTAGCCCGCTCGGCCGTGTGCCGACGGGCTTTTTTGTGCCCTGCGAAAGGAGAGAGCATGGCGAACCATCTGACGCCGGATGAGTTGTCGAAGGAGCTTGGGATCGAGCGCCAGGAAGTGATCCGCGTATGTGTCGAAGAGGGCGTGCCGATTTACCAGGGCAAGATCGACAAGACGCTGTTCCAGGCGCAGCTGGCCGCGATCGGCGCACTCCCGCCGAAGCACTGAGATATCACACGGTGGCGTGCGCGCGCGCTCAGCGCGCACGCCCCTCGTTCTCGAGATCCCCCGGCGTGAACTGCTCGGTGAGCAGCCGCCGGAAGCGCTGGACGTCGCCGTCGACGTAGCGGCGGCACAGCTCGAGCCCCGACGCGTAGCAACTCGTGTATGCGCGCCACGTCGGATGCAGGAGGAACTCGACCGAGCTCGCTGCACGCTCCCGTGTGTTCAGCCCCCAGCGCTGCAGGTAGTCGATCACCTCGTCGCGTGGGCGGCCCTCGATGTGCAAGAGCCGTGCCGCGTTGACCGGCATGCCGCTCAGCGCGTCGCGGAGCTCGCGCACGGCGCGTGACGTCTCTTCGTCGTAGGTAACACCAACTCCGGAGAAGACGCGCGCGGCCACGGCGTCCGTCTCTTCGCCGAAGACCATGTCGAGCGCGACCATGGCGATGCCCTCGCTCACGACCGCCTGCGGCGTGCCGACGAGGAAGATCGTCTCCTCGAGGTAGCCGTTCCCGTCGACGAGCAGCGCCTCCTTCCACGCGTGCTCGGTGTGGTGGCCCGGGTACGCCTCGTGCGCGACGAGCAGCGGCAGGAAGAACGCATCGACCGGCCGATCCGTATTGAGCACGACGCGGCTCCGCCGGCCGCCGAGGTAGTAGTTGAACGCCGACCACGGCTCGTTCGCGACCTCCTCGAAATGCAGCGATTCGTCGTCGGGAAGCCCAACGAGGGCCTCCGTTCGCGCACGGAGCTCGCGCGAGAACGCCTGCGTGGCTGCGAGCAGCTTCTCGGGCGGCACGGTCTGGCTCTCGACCCATGCCTGATAGCGCTCCGCGAGCGTGCCGTCACCCGGCAGCGCGCCATCGACGCGCTCGTGCGCCGCCGCGAAGTGCTCGTCGGGAACGGGATCCGGCCGAACGCCGTAGCAGCGCTCGACCTCCTCGGCCCAGGTGATCGGCTCGCCGTCGAGACGACGCGCACTCGTCTCGCAGCCGAGGAGCTGCGCGCGCAGCCAGGCGGTGCGCCTCTCGTCGCCGAGGTCGAGCCCTTCTGCCAGCGCCGCGGCCTCGACGGCGAGCTCCCCCGCCGGGACGAGCGCATCGGAATCGACGCGCGCGGCGAGCTCGGGCGGGCCGTAGTAGGCGTCGACGAAACCGTCGACGTGCCGCCCGAGCCTCAGCCCGAGCAGCAGGTACCGCTCGAGGACGTTCAGCGCTTGCGCGACGTTGCGGCCGCGGCGGTCTTGCGCGCCCGCTCCGGCTTCTTCGCCGGTGCCGGCTTCTTCGACGCCTGCGCGACGGACGCGCGCAGCGCCTCCATGAGGTCGATCACCGGCGCATCCTCCTCGACCGGCTCGGGCTTCGTGATCTCCTGGCCGTCGAGCTTCGCCTCGAGGAGCGAACGCAGGTTGCTGCGGTAGACGCTCTCGAGCTCCTTCGGCTCGAAGTCGGCGACGAGGCTGTCGATGACCTGCCGCGCGAGGTCGAGCTCGGCGTCGCGCACCTGCGTCTCGCTGACGGCCTCCTCGATCTCCGCCTGCGAGCGAACGTCCTCCGCAAGGAAGAGCGTCTCGAGCGCAAGCGCCTCTCCCCGCGGCCGGATCAGGCAGAACGTCTCCTGCCCGCGGAGCACGAAGCGACCGACGGCGGCCATGCCGGAATCCTTGAGCGCCTCGAGCAGCAGCACGTACGGTCGCCTTTGGGCAACGGTGTTCGCCGGCGAGAGGTAGTACGTGCGGTCGAAGTACACGGGATCGACCTGGTCGAGCGGCACGAAACGCGTGATGTCGATCGCGCGCGAGTCGTCGGCGAGCTGGATCGCCTCGAGGTCGGCGTCCTCGACGACGACGAACTCGCCCTTCGCGACCTCCCATCCCTTGACGATCTCGTCGGGGCCGACTTCGCGATCGTGCGTCGGGCACCAGCGCTTTTGCCGGATCGGTGTCAGGCATTCCCGGTGGAGCTGCCGGAACGACACGTCGGACGCGCGTGCCTTCGGCGACGTCGCGAGTGCAAGACCCACGGGAATGTTGACCAGACCGAAGCTGAGGGAGCCGTTCCAGATCGTCCGCATGCGTACCTCGATTGTAGAGGGACCGCCTCATTTCGCCTTGCCGCGTTGTGCTCCTCCACTACGCTTCTGCGCGTGGCGCAGGTCGTGAGCCTCGGCACGGAGGGTCTCGTCGCGCAGGCGCGAACGATCGGCCGCCTGTGGCTCGACGCCGTTGCGGCGAACCGAGCGACGCCCGCATTTCTCGTCGAGCGCGACGGCGCGTGGCAACCGGTGTCGTGGGCTGACGCCGCACAGACGGTCGAGGAGCTCGCGAACGGCCTCCTCGCGTCGGGCGTGCGCAAGGGCGACGCGGTCGCGATCGTCGGGCAGACGACGCTCGAGTGGTCGCTGTTCGACTTCGCGCTCGCGCTCGTCGGCGCGATCGGCGCTCCCGTCTACGCGAACAGCTCGGCCAGGGATGCGCAGTTCGTCGCCTCGCACTCCGAGGCCGTCGCGGCGCTCTGCGAGGACGAGGAGCAGCTCGCGAAGATCGAGCCGCTCGGCCTCGCGCACGTCTGGACGTTCGCCGAGCTCGACGAGCTGCGCGGGCGCGGGCGCGCGTACGCGCGCGAGCATCACCAAGCGCTACGCGAGGCGGTGGCAAACGTGAGCGAGGACGACCTCTTCACGTACATCTACACGTCGGGTACGACGGGCCCGCCGAAGGCGTGCATGATCCGCCACCGCAACTACTACGAGATGGTCGCCGTCGTCGACCAGATCGAGGACTTCACGACCGCCGACGACGTCCTGCTGCTCTACCTGCCGCTCGCGCACAACTTCGGGCGGCTGATGCATCTCGCGGGGCCGTACGTCGGCTACACGATCGCGTTCCTTCCGGATCCGCTCCGCACCGCCGAGGCGTTGCTCGAGGTGCAGCCGACGGTGCTGCCGAGCGTGCCGCGCGTGTACGAGAAGGTGCACACGGCCGTGCGCGCGAAGTTCGACGAGGAGACCGGCGCCAAGCGGCGGATCGTCGAGTGGGCGCTGAGTGTCGGCTCGAAGGTGAGCGCACTGCGTCAGCGAGGGATGCCCGTGCCTGCGGGACTGGAGATGCAGCGCCGCATCGCCGATCGACTCGTCTACGCCAAGGTGCACGAACGGCTCGGGCGGCAGGCTGCGGATCGCCATCTCCGGCGGCGCGCCGCTCGCGAAGGAGATCGCCGAGTTCTTCGACGCGCTCGGCATCACGATCCTCGAGGGCTACGGCCTCACGGAGTGCACGTCGGCGGCGACGGTCAATCGCCCGACGCGCTACCGCCTCGGCACGGTCGGGCCGGCACTGCCGGGAACCGAGCTTCGCCTCGGCGAAGACGGCGAGCTCTTCATCCGCAGCCCCACGGTCTTCGCCGGCTATCTCAAGGACGAAGCGGCGACGCGCGAGATCCTCGACGACGACGGCTGGCTCGGCACCGGCGATATCGCCGAGATCGACGACGACGGCTTCGTCGCGATCACGGATCGCAAGAAGGACATCCTCGTCACCGCCGGCGGCAAGAACGTCGCGCCGGCGAACCTCGAGAACGACCTCAAGGCGCACCCGGAGATCTCGCACGCGCTCGTGATCGGTGATCGCCGGCCGTTCATCGCCGCGCTCGTCACGCTCGACGCCGACGTGACCGCGTCACTCGACGACGAGCAGAAGCACGCACGCGTGCAGGAGATCGTCGACGCCGTGAACCGCGACCGCTCGCGGTACGAGCAGATCAAGCGCTTCGCGATCCTGCCCCGCGACTTCTCGATCGACGAGGGCGAGGTAACGCCGACGCTGAAGCTGAAGCGGCGCGTGGCCCTCGACCACTTCGCCTCGGACGTCGACTCGATCTATCGCTAAAGGATGCGGCGCGCGCCGACGAAGCTCGACGCGTACCAGCCGGTCATCGAGGAGATCTTGACGACATCGCCGGTGTGCGGTGCGTGAATGAAGCTCCCGCCGCCGACGTAGATCCCCACGTGGCCGAGGCCGTCGAAGAAGACGAGGTCGCCCGGCTGTAGCTGGTCGCGCGACACCGGCACGCCGGCGGCGTACTGCGAGTAACTCGAGTGCGGAAGGGAGATGCCGACCTGCTGGTAGGCGTACATCACGAGACCCGAGCAGTCGAAGCCACCCGGCGATGCGCCGCCCCAGACGTAGGGCGTGCCGAGGTACTGCATTGCGACCCCGACGACGCCGCCGTGGGTCGACGGCGGCGCAGCCACGGAAGCGGCCGGTGCCGCGGGCGCAGGTGCGGCCGCCGGCGCAGGAGCGGCCGCCGGAATTGCCGTCGCGTTGCCCGCCGCTGTTCCGATCGCCGCGACCTGCGGCTGCAGCGCCTGACGCGCCTGCTGCTCCCGCAACTGCCGGGCGAGCGCAGCCTGGTGAGCGGCCTCGACTGCGCGCAGGTGCTCGATCTCTGCGCGGACGGATTGCAGCAGCCGGTTGCGCTCCGCGAGCTTCGACTGGATCGAATGCTTCTCGGCGAGTCGCTGCGCGACGATCTGCTTCTGCTCGTCCTGCGCGTGGTGGAGGCGCGCCGTTTCACGCGCGACATTCGTACGGAACGTGGTGACGTCGCCGACGACGGAGCTGCGCTGATCGTTGACGCGGTTGACGGTGTCGATGCGATTGAGCAGATCGTCGAGACTCGACGAGCCGAGCAGCACCTCGATCGTTCCGTTCGAGTCGCTCGACGTGTACACGCTCAACGCCTGACGCGCGAGCGCAACCTGCGCGTGCTTCAAGTTGACGCGTGCGACGCCGAGCTCGAAGCGTGAGCGCTGCAAGTTGTCGCCGATGCGCGCGAGCTTCACGTTCGCGAGGTTCCAGCGCTCGACAGCAGTCGAGAGCTGCGTTTCGATGCTGCCGATCTGGGAGATGATGCTCTGCGCCTCTGCTTGCTTGGATGCGACGGGTCCGGGCTCCGCGGTCGCTGCAGAGGTGACGCCGAAAGCCACTGCTACTGCACAGAGAAGTGCGGGTATGTGACGGATTTTCGGCCTGATAACGGGCTCCCCGCTAGGGGGCAAAGACTTCGCGCTTCCTCCCCCCGGAAGCGTCACAAGGTCGGCACGCTAACAGGCTTCCCGGACGTTCGCAAGGTCTTTCGAAGCCAAAAAGTAGTCAAACCTCCAGCTGTCCCAACTGTCACAAAGTCTGACGCAGCCCCGGCGCAGGTCTGTTACGTTTGACGGCTCGTGTGGAGGCCGGCGAGATTCGCGGCGCCCTTGCTCCTCGTTTCAATCGGCTGTGCGATCTGCGGCGTGGTCGGAGCGGCAAGCGGTGCTAACCCTGTGAAATCGGACATTCGTTCGGTCGCTGCGTTGCGCGCTGCGAGCGACACGCTCACGCAGCGCATCCACACCGCGACGCTCGATCTCTACTCGCTCGACGCACAACTCGGGCGTGCGCATGCGCAGCTCGCGGCGTTGCGCGCACAGCACGAACGCATCGCGCGCGAGCGCGCGTCGCTTCAACTTCGGCTGGACGTAACGCGACAGAACGCGCGCGTTGCGAACCGGCGAATCGCCGTTCTTGTTCGCAACCTCTACGAGCAGCAAACGAGCGATCCGCTTGCAATCGTTCTCGGCGCGCAATCGCTCGACGACGCGATCACGACGCTCGACGACCTCAATCGTTCTGCTCAGACGCACCATCAAATCGCGCAGACATCGCGCGACGCGAAGATCTCGCTCACGGCGCTCAGGCGGACGCTCGAGCAGCAGGACGCGCACGTTCGAGCGAACGAGGAAGCGGCTGCGCGCGCCGAAGCCGCGCTCGTGCAAGCGCACGGTGCGCGGAGCGCGCTGCTCTCGGATCTCAGCGCTCGACGCAACCTCGCGGAGGGGCAGATCGCGCGGATCGACGCTCTGGCGAGCGCCTCGGCCGCGGCAACCTCGCCCGCCCCGGCAGCCGCCGCAACTGCGCCCGTCGCCCCCGTGTCCACGGGCGCGAGAACGGTGACGGTGACCGCCACGGCCTACTCGACGGAGGGAGCGACCGCGACCGGGCTTCCGGCCGGCTGGGGAACGATCGCCGTCGATCCGTCGGTGATCCCGCTCGGGACGCGGCTGACGATTCCGGGCTACGGAGACGGAGTCGCGGCGGACACGGGATCGGCGATCGCCGGCTCGACGATCGACCTGTGGTTCCCGACGGAGCAGCAGGCGCTCGCGTGGGGGCGGCGCGTCGTCGTGGTCACCGTGCACTAGCAACTAGACTTCCCGTTTCTGACTAGGGGAGAGCGATGAACGGGCCGCAAACAAGCGAGCCGCTCGAGACAACCGAGCGCATCGACGAGAGCCCTCTGCGCGTGCTGCTCGTCGACGACCACGACCTGTTCCGAACAGGGCTGCGGAACCTCCTCGAGGAGCAGGGCGTGGAGATCATCGGCGAGGCCGGTGACGGCGCCCTCGCGGTGACGCAGGTGCGCGAGCTCGCTCCGGACGTCGTCGTGATGGATCTGAACATGCCCGGCATGACCGGCGTCGAGGCGACACGCCAGATCACGTCGATCGCACCGCTGACGCGCGTCCTCGTGCTGACGATCTCCGACCACGACGCCGACGTGCTCGACGCGATCCTCGCGGGCGCGTGCGGCTACCTGATGAAGGACGCGTCGATCGACGAGCTGATGGACGGGATCCGCGCCGCCGCTATCGGCGAGTCGCTGATCTCGTCTCACATCGCCGGGAAGGTGCTGCAGCGGGTGCGCGCGACGAGCTCGCAGCCGGAGATGGCCGAGACGATCCGCACGGAGCTGTCCGACCGCGAGATCGAGGTGCTCAAGCTGATCGCCAACGGCAAGGACAACGCGATGATCGCCGGCGAGCTGCACATCAGCCCGAAGACGGTCAAGAACCACATCTCGAACATCCTGATGAAGCTCCAGATCGAGAACCGCATCCAGGCCGCCGTCTACGCGGTCCGCAGCGGGATCGTCTAGGGCGCGTTACGCCGCGGCGCTACGGAGCTCGGAGCGGCGGCCGCGCAACGACGTGAGCAGTGTCCGCAATGAGGCGATCTCCGCATTCTCGGACATCAGCTTCTCCGACAACTCGACGAGCTCGGGCTCATGCCGGTGGCTCGCCTGGTCACCACCGAGGCGGGCGACAACCTCGGCAATCCGGCGCTCGGTCCGGCCGCGCTCGGCCTCGAGCTGGAGCGCCTGCGCGTAGCCGTCGGTGAGTGTCGCGTCCACGCGATCGAGGAACGGCTTCGAAGGAGCCGCCTTGGGCGTGGCGAGAAGTTCGAGAATGTCGTCGATCAGCATGAGCACGTGCACCTCGTTTGCGGAACGCGATGCCGCGTAGGAATTATCGAGGAAGCGGTGAACAGGCGAAATGGGCCGCGCGGCCCAATTTTCATTCACGTGAGACCCATCGCTTGACTGCTTACGAACGCCTCTCGAAAATCTGATGATGCGCCGGACCGGGGCTCTTTTTGCGGCTCTCGCCATCGTGGTCTCCGTCGCGCCGGCGGCCGCGTCGGTTCGCGCGGACTCGACGCTCCAGGACCGGCTCGCAAAGGCGTTGCGCGTGCCGCACGTCTCCGCGGCGAGCTCGGCCGCCGTCGCGGTCGACCTCGGGACGGGAGAGCAGCTCTTCGCGACCAATGACACGCTCCCGCTCGCGCCGGCGTCGAACGAGAAGCTCGCCCTCACGTACGCGCTCTTCAAGTCGTTCAGCCCGACGATGCAGATCTCGACGAAAGTCTCGGCGCTCGGCGTCCAGACGGGAGCGACGCTGACCGGCGACCTCTTCCTCGTCGGCGGCGGGGACCCGACGCTCTCGAGCAGCGACCTGGCGCGGCTCGCGCGCCGCGTTCGCGCCACGGGGATCAGGCATGTCACCGGTCGGGTCATCGGGGACGAGTCGCTCTTCGACGCGAAGCGCACGTGCCGCGGCTGGAAACGCTCCTTCTACATCTACGAGTCGCCGCCGCTCTCGGCGCTCGTGGTCGACCGCGCCTGGTTCGGCAAGTACACGGCGCGCCGACCGGCGAAGGCTGCCGCGCTGATCTTCCGCGATTCGCTCCGCCGCGCGGGCGTCGCCGTGGACGGCGGCGTCACCGTGCTGCCGACGCCGCTCGCGGCGTTTCCCGTCGCGAAGACACTCTCGCCGCCCCTCCGCGACATCGTCCGGTTCATGGACCTGCACAGCGACAACTTCACCGCCGAGGAGCTGCTCAAGCTGCTCGGCGTCGCGACGGAGGGGCAGGGCACGTCCGCCGCCGGAGCGAGAGCCGTTGTCTCCGCGCTCAAGGCGGGCGGCATCTCGACGGCCGGCGTAAGGATCTTCGACGGCTCCGGCCTCTCGGAGTACGACCGCCTCACCGTCGGAACGCTCGTCGGCATCCTGCAGGCGGCCGCCTCGGACTCCGCGCTCGAAGAGCGAGCTCCTGCACGCGCTGCCGGTCTCGGGCGTCAGCGGCACGCTGCGCGACCGGCTACGGACGCCGAAGCTCCTCGGCAAGGTCGTCGCGAAGACGGGTACGACGTCGATCGCGTCGTCGCTCTCCGGGTACGTCGACTCACGCATCGCTTTCGCGATCATCCAGAACGGTCACCCGCTCTCTTACTGGTACGCCCGCCAGGCGCAAGACCGCTTCGCGAAGGTCCTAGCGACCCAGTAGCTTCAACAGCTCGGCCTCGTCGACGATCGGCGTGCCGACCTTCTGCGCCTTCGTCAGCTTCGAGTTGCCCGGCTCCTCGCCGGCTATGAGCCCGGTCGTTTTCGCCGAGACGGCGTTCGTGATCTTGGCGCCGAGCTCCTCGAGCGCCGCGCCCGCCTGCTCGCGCGACATCGATTCGAGTGTCCCGGTGATGACGTACGTCTTGCCGGTGAGCGGGCCTTCCTTCGGCCGCTCCTCCGGCCGGGCCTCGAGGCGCAGTCCCAGCTTGCCCAGCTCGTCGACGAGATCACGGTTCTGCTCGTCGGCGAACCATTCGACTATCGCCTCGGCACGTTCCGGGCCGATCCCCTCCACCTGCTGGACGTCCTCCTGACCAGCGGCTTTGAGCGCCTCGGCAGAGCCGAAGTGAGAACCGAGATTGCGCGCGGTGACCCAGCCGACGTCGGGGATGTTCAGACCGAGCAGAACGCGCCAGAACGGGACCTCCTCGGCCGACCGCTTGATCGCGTCGATTGCATTGGTGGCAGAGACGTCGCCGAAGCCATCGAGCTCGAGCAACTGCTCCTTGTCGAGCTTGTAGAGATCAGGAAGCGAGCGTACGAGACCTTCGGCCCACAGGCGGCGGATTGTCTCCTCGCCGACGCCCTCGATGTCGGCCGGTCCCTGCACCCAGTTGATCAGCGTCTCCAACCCGCGAGACTCGCACGCCGGGTTCGGGCAGCGGTGCATCGCCTCGCCTTCCGGCTTGACGACGTCCGCGCCGCAAAGTGGGCACTGAGCAGGCATTTTGAACGGCTTCGTCCCCGGACGGTGCTTGCCGGCCGGCCCGACGATCTGCGGGATCACGTCGCCCGCGCGCTGCACGATCACGTCGTCGCCCTCACGGATGTCCTTGCGGTTGATGTCGTCCTCGTTGTGCAGCGTCGCGCGCGAGACCGTGACACCGCCGACCTCGACGGGCTCGAGCACCGCCCACGGGTTGAGCGCGCCGGTACGGCCGACCCGAATCATGATCTTGTTCAGGCGCGTCGTCGCCGTCATCGGCGCCCACTTGAACGCCCGCGCGAACCGAGGTCGCTGGTGCAGCGAACCGAGCTCGCGCTGCTGCGCGATCGAGTCGACCTTGATCACGATGCCGTCGATCTCGTAGTCGAGCTCCGCACGCCGCCGCTCCCAGTCGCGGCACGCAGCGGCAACGTCCTCGATCGACTCGAAGCGCTCCGCGAAGGGGTTCGTGCGAAAGCCGTGCTCGCGAAGCCACTGCAGCTCCTGCGAGTGCGACTCGAAGTCGACACCTTCGCGACCGCCGGTGCCGTACACCCAGATCGAGAGCGGCATCCCCCGCGTGACCGCCGGATTCTTCTGGCGCACCGATCCCGCAGCGGCGTTGCGCGGGTTCGGCGTCGGCTTCTTGCCCTCGGCGACGAGCCGCTCGTTCAGCGTGCGAAAGCCCGACAGCGGCATGTAGATCTCGCCGCGCACCTCGAGCAGCGCGGGCGCATCGTCGCCCGTCATCGAGAGCGGAATCGCGTCGACCGTCCGCAGGTTCGGCGTGACGTCCTCCCCGCGCGTGCCGTCGCCACGTGTCGCGCCGCGAACGTAGATCCCGTTCTCGTACGTGAGGTTGATCGCGAGGCCGTCGATCTTCGGCTCGAGAACGTATGCCACCGGCTCGTCGCGGTCGAGGCGATTCTTGACGTCGGCGTCGAACTTCAAGAGCGCCTCGTCCGTCGTGACCTTGTCGAGCGAGCCCATCGGGACGACGTGCTCGACCTTGCGGAACTTGTCGGACGGCGGCGCGCCGACGCGCCGGCTGGGTGAGTCCGGCGGGACCTCGTCCTCGGGCAGTTCGCGCTCGAGCTCGACGAGCTCGTCGAAGAGGCGGTCGTACTCCGCGTCCGGCACCTCCGGGTCGTCGAGGACGTGGTACGCGTACCCGTAGCGCTTGAGCAGCTCGCGCAGCTCCTCGGCGCGCGACTTCGTCTTAGAGGACGCCAAGCAGCTCCTCCGGCGTCTCGACGACGGCGTCCGCGTCCACCACGCGATGGATGCCGCCCCAGCCGACCGCGACCGCGAACACGCCGGCGGCGCGCGCGGCCGCCACGTCGAAGGGAGAGTCGCCGACGTAGGCGCCGTCGCGCGGCTGCGCGTCGAGCAGCTCGAGCGCCTTCAACACCGGCTCGGGATGCGGCTTGTGGCGCTCGGTGTCCTCGGAGCCGACGACGACGTCGAAGAAGTCGCCGATGCCGGCGCCTGCGAAGACCCGCTCGACCGTCGGCCTTCGCTTCGCCGTGACGACGCCGAGCCGGCGGCCCTCCTCCCGCAGCCGCTCGAGCACGGCGACGACGCCGTCGAAGCACGCGAGCTCCGAGTACTGCGGGTCGTTGTGCTCGCGGTACACGCGGACGAGCTCGTCCACGCGCTCGGCGTCGAGCAGCTCCATCTGGTACGCGAGGTTCGTGCCGCCGACCTGCGCGAGGATCTGCTCGTCAGGAAAACGCCTGCTCAGGACCGTTTCCGTCGCGTGGTGGAAGGAGCCGAGGATCGCCGCGGCGGAGTCGACGAGCGTGCCGTCGAGATCGAAGAGGACGACCGGAAACCGCATCCGCGTCGATCCTAGTCGCGACGTCGACTCTCGTCGTCGAAGCGAACGCCGACGAGATACAGGCCGGCGGCGGGGGCGGTGCGCCCCGCTTCGCTCCGCGGCCGCCCTTCGAGCAGCGGCGCCACGTCGATGCCGTCGACCATCGTGCCGACAAGCGTGCGCACCATGTGCCGCAAGAACGAGTCGGCCGTGATCTCGAACACGAACGCGCCGGCATCCTCGATCCAGCGGGCCGCCTCGACGGTGCGAACGAGCACCTTGTGCTGCGTCTCGGTCGGCGTGAATGCGCGAAAGTCGTGCTTCCCGAGGAGCGACGCCGCCTGCGCCTCGAGCAGCTGCAGGTCGAGCGGCTTCGGGTACCACCAGCTTCGCCGTGCCTCGAAGGGCGACCGCGTCCGGCTTCGCCAGATCCGGTAGCGGTAGCTGCGCGAGCGCGCGGAGAAACGCGCGTGAAACCCCGGCGACGCCTCCTCGGCCCCGACGACCGCGACGTCTTCCGGCAACGCCGTGTTCAGCGCCTCGGCCGCATGCTCCGGCGGAGGGCCGCCGCCGACAGCGACGCTCGCGACGTTTGCGAGCGCGTGGACGCCGGTGTCGGTGCGACCGGCCACGGCGAGGCCGGTCGCCTCCGCGAAGGTCGCCGCCAGCGCCTCGCGCAGGACGCCCTCGACGGTGCGCAAACCGGGCTGCACCGCCCACCCGCGGAAGCCGGTGCCGTCGTACGCGAGCGTTAGCTTCAGTCGCACTGTCAGGCCTTCCTGCGTTTCGTTTGTCAGGTTTGCCTTATGCTCTACTAGTTTGCAGGTTGTTTGGTACACTCTACAGATGCCGGTCGAACGCGCATTCCTCCTCCAACGCGTGCAGCCTGCCATGGTCGGGCTCGTCGACGGATCGCTGTCGACGCTCGCGCCGATCTTTTCGATCGCGCTCGCGACCCACGACACGCGCTACGCCTTCATCGCCGGCCTCGCGACCGCGCTCGGAGCGGCCGTGAGCATGGGCTTCTCGGAGGGCCTCTCCGACACGGGTGAGTTCACGGGGCGCGGCAGCCCGCTCTCACGCGGCGTGATCACCGGCGGCGGCACGTTCGTGGGCGGGATCCTGCACACGTTGCCCTTCCTCATCCCCCACTACAGCGCTGCGCTCTTCTTTGCGATTGCCGTCGTCGCCTTCGAGTTGCTCGCGCTCGCGTACCTGCGCTGGCGGTTCTTCGCGGACACCTTCGTCCGCGCACTCGGCATCGTCACCTTCGCGGGCGTGATCATCGCCGCGGTCAGCGCCGGCCTCGGCAGCCTGCTCGGCTCTCCCACGGGCTAGCAGGACCGTCGTACACTCGATGCTTGCGCTCGGTCGCGAGCATCGGCCGTTGGAGCGCGCGACGGCCGTGGCGCGCGATCGCACTCTGGCTCGGGTTCGTCGTCGTCGCGGCAGCGATCGGCGTCGCCGGCGGGATCGACTCGCTCGACAACGGCGCCGCCGGCGAGTCCGCACGCGGGTACGACCTCATGGCGGAGCACCGGGCCTGGCCGGCTGCCCGGGAATACGGCTACCTGCACAGCGACACGTTGACGACGAGCGCGCCGGCGTTCCGCGCCGCCATCTCCGACGTGAAGACGCGTATGGGCCGTTCGCTCGGCAAAATCCGGGTTCAGCTCGCGCGCGACGCGCGGACGGCCGTCGTCATCGGGCAATGGACGCATCCGATCTCCCTCGACGCCTTGCACGCGTCCGTCCTGGCCGCGGGCGCGGCGCACCCACAGGTTCGGATCGAGGAGACGGGCGACATCTCCGCGAGCGACGCGCGCGACCGCGTCGTGAGCCGCGACCTGCGGCGCGCCGAGTTGCTCTCGGTGCCCGTGACGCTGCTCGTCCTCCTGTTCGCCTTCGGCGCCGTCGTCGCCGCGCTCGTTCCCGTGCTGCTCGGACTCACCGCCGTCATCGCGGCGTTCGGCCTCCTCGGCCCGATCAGCCAGGCGTTCGCGCTCGACGACGCGACGAAGACGGTCGTGCTGCTGATCGGCCTGGCAGTCGGCGTCGACTACGCGCTGTTCTACGTCATCCGGTCGCGGCAGGAGCGGCGGCGCGGCCTGCCGTCGCACGAGGCGCTCGAGCTGACCGCGCGCACGTCTGGCCGGACGGTGATCGTTTCCGGGACGACGGTCGCGATCGCCATGGCCGGCATGTACATCATCGGCTCGAAGACTTTCAACGGGCTTGCGAGCGGCACGATCGCCGTGGTCTTGTGCGCCGTCGTCGGCTCGGTGACGGTCCTGCCGGGGGTGCTCGAGCTGCTCGGGTCGAAGATCGACCGGGGGCAGATTCGGTTCCTGCCGCACCTGCGCAGCGACCAGACGCACTCGCGCTTCTGGCCGGCCGTGATCGACCGCGTCCTTCGGCGTCCGGCGCTGTCGTGCGCGCTCTCCGCGGGGTTGCTCGTCGTCCTCGCACTGCCCGCGCTCGGCATGCGCGTCTCGAAGCCGAGCGACAACGCGCTGTCGGCAAAGAACGAGCCGGAGCTCGCGACCTTCGCGCGGGTCCGCACGGCGTTCCCCGCGACGTCCGAGCCGGCGTTCGTCGTGGCGGCCGGACCGCTCGAACAGCGGGACGCTGCCCAGCGCCAGCTCGAACGGCTGGAAAAGCTCGCCGTCACGCGCGGCATCGCGCACCCGCCGTTCACGGTCAACGGCGGCCCCGACGGGCTCGGCGCATCGCTCGAGCTGCCGCTGACCGGCGGCGGCGACAACGCCGCGAGCCGCCGCGCGATCGAGATCCTGCGGAACAACCTCGTGCCCGCAACGCTCGGCCGCGTGCCCGGCGTCGAGACGGCGGTGACCGGCGCCACGGCCGAGGACGTGGACTTCACGCGGCAGATGAAGCACGGGGTGCCGTACGTGATCGTGTTCGTGCTCGCGCTCGCGTTCCTGTTGCTGCTCGTCGCGTTCCGGTCGATCGTCGTGCCGCTGAAGGCGATCGTCCTGAACCTGCTCTCCGTCGGCGCGTCGTACGGCGTGCTCGTGCTCGTGTTCCAGCACAGCTGGGCGGAGTCGCTGCTCGGCTTCGAGTCCGACGGCGCGATCATCTCGTGGCTGCCGATCTTCCTCTTCGTCGTCCTGTTCGGGCTCTCGATGGACTACCACGTGTTCATCCTCAGCCGCGTCCGCGAAGCCGTCGACGGCGGGATGGCGACGCGCGACGCCGTTCGCTACGGCATCACGGTCACGGCCGGCGTCGTCACGAGCGCGGCGCTCGTGATGGTCGGCGTCTTCTCGCTGTTCGGCTCGCTCTCGTCGCTCGACGTGAAGCAGGCGGGCGTCGGGCTCGCGGTGGCGGTACTGCTCGACGCGACGATCGTTCGCGCAGTGCTGCTGCCGTCGTCGATGGAGCTGCTCGGCGAGTGGAACTGGTACCTCCCCCGCTTCCTCGAGCGCCTGCCGAGGGCGTCGATCGAGGCGCCGCCCGCGCGCGACTCGCTCTAGCGGATCTTCAACGACTCGTTCGCGTCGCTGACGAAGAGGCCCGGCTGCGGGCCGCCGCCGATCACGTACACCGTGCCGTTGAGTGCGGCAACGCCGAGGCCGTGGCGCGGTGTTGCGAGATCCGGCAGCCGACGCCAGCGCTTCCGCACGACGTCGTACGCGTACACGCTGCGGACGGTGCCGCCGGGCGCTTCGCCGCCCACGGAGACGATCGTGCTCCCGACCGTGACCGCGCCCGTGCCCCCGCGCGCGACCGGAACCGGTGTCTCGCGGCGCCAGCGCCGCTCACCCGGCGCCCACGACTCGACGAGCTTGAAGTTCGTCTCCAGCCCGGTCACGCGGCCTGCGATCGCGTAGATCCGGCCGCGCGCCGCCGCGACGGCGAGGTGTTGCCGCGGCGACGGCCCCGGCAGAGGCCGCCAGCGCCCGGTGCGCGTGTCGTAGACGAGCATCGTGCGGGCGTTGCCGTTGTCGCCCACGCCGCCGACGACGTAGACGGCACCGCGGAGAGCGGCCGCGCCCGCGGCGGCACGCGCGCCGGGCATCGTCAGTGTCTGCCATGCACCGCCGTTGAGCACGAACGCGCTGCGCTCTGCGCCGTAGCCGCCGAGGACATAGAGCTTTCCGCGCGACACCGCAGCCGCCGCATGGTTGACGCCGGCCGGCAAGTCCGGGCCGCGGCGCCAGGAGTCCGAACTCGGCGAATAGAGGTCGACTTCGTTGGAGCTGCCGCCGCTCGCGACGTACCCGCCGACGATCGCGATCTCGGCACCGAGCGCCGCCGCGGCCACCTCGGTCCGCGGGACTGGCAGCGGAGCATGCGAGCGCCATTGCGCAGAGCCCGAGAGGGCGAGCGCGATCAGCGCCGCCCCGATCAGCCGCATATCTAACCTCTTTGCGTGCGGCCCGCGGCCGAGCCGAGCGGCTCGAAGTCCACGAGCTCGAGGTACACCATGTTCGCAGCGTCACCCTGACGCGGGCCGAGCTTGACGATTCGCGTGTAGCCGCCGGGCCGGTCGGCGAACCGGGGCGCGACGTCGGCGAACAGCTGGTGCACGACGTCGTTCGAGCGAAGCGTCGCGATCGCCTGGCGGCGGGCCGACAGATCGCCGCGACGTCCGAGCGTGATCATCTGCTCGGCGAGCGGCTTCACGGCCTTGGCCTTCGCCTCGGTCGTCTTGATCCGGCCGTGCTCGATCAGCGCGCCGGCGAGGTTCGCGTAGAGGGCTCTCCGATGAGCGGAGTCCCGCCCGAGCTTCTTGCCGGCGCGCTGATGACGCATTGCGTGCTTATTCCTCCCCGCGCAGGTTGAGGCCGTGCGCCTGGAGCGTCTCCTTGACTTCCTCGATCGACTTCTTGCCGAAGTTCGGGATCGCGGCGAGCTCGTTCTCGCTCTTCGTCACGAGGTCGCCGATCGTCTCGATGCCGACGCGCTTGAGGCAGTTGTACGAGCGGACGCCGAGCTCGAGCTCCTCGATCGGGAAGTTCTCCATCCCGTGCGCGAGGGACTCGGTCGGGCCGCCGCCGTCGGCGGGCGTCTGCTGCACGTCGCCGCGCTGCCAGACGTCGATGTCGGTGAAGATCGCGAGCTGCCGGATGAGGATCTCCGAGGCCTGCGCGATCGCCTCCTTCGGATCGATCGTGCCGTCGGTCGTCACGTCGAGGCGCAGCTTGTCGTAGTCCGTCCGCTGCCCGACGCGCGCCGCTTCGACGTCGTACGAGACGCGGCGAACCGGCGAGAAGATGGCGTCGATCGGGATGACGCCGATCGTCGTCTCCGACCCTCGCGAGAGGTCCGTCGGCGCGTAGCCGCGGCCGCGGCCGATCGTCAGCGTCATCTCGAGCCGCCCGCGATCGGAGAGGTGCGCGAGCACGAGCTCCGGGTTGAGGATCTCGAGGTCGGCGGGCGCCTCGATGTCGCCGGCCGTGACCTCGCCGGCGCCGCGCGCCGACATCCGCACTTCGATCTCCGGCGACTCGCCGTGCAGCACGCAGATCATGCTCTTGAGGTTGAGGATGATGTCCGTGACGTCCTCGCGGACGCCCGGGATCGTCGTGAACTCGTGCGACACGCCCTCGATCTTCACCGAGGTCACGGCGGCGCCCTCGAGCGACGAGAGCAGCACGCGGCGCAGCGAATTCCCGAACGTGTAACCGAAACCGCGATCGAGCGGCTCGATCACGAAGACTCCGCGGTCCTCGTCCACCTCCTCGTGGACGATCTTCGGAATCTGGAACTCCATCAGGCTGGTCCTGGTTGCCAAAGCGATCCTTTCTCCCTTGCTTCCTTACTTGCTGTAGAGCTCGACGATCAATGACTCCTGAACGGGCGTGTCGATCTCGTCCCGCTCGGGCCACTTGAGAATCTTTCCGGTCAGGTTGTCGTGGTCGGCCTGGAGCCACGGCGCCACCGAGGCGGTGAGGTCCGTCGCGTCGCGGACGACCGTCTCGGCCGACGAGCCGGGCGCGATCGTGACGATGTCGTTCGGCCGCACCTGGTAGCTCGGAATGTTGACCCGCCTCGCGTTGACGTGGAAATGTCCGTGGCGCACGAGCTGCCGCGCCTGCGCGCGCGAGGCGGCGAAGCCGAGCCGGTAGACGACGTTGTCGAGGCGCGTCTCGAGGATCCGCAGCAGGTTCTCGCCGGTGACGCCGGTGCCGCGCGTCGCCTTCTCGTAGTACGTGCGGAACTGCTTCTCGAGCAGGCCGTAGTAGCGGCGCGCCTTCTGCTTCTCGCGCAGCTGCTGCAGGTACTCGCTCTGCTTGATCCGGCCGCGGCCGTGCTCGCCCGGCGGATAGCTGCGGCGCTCGATCGCGCACTTCTCCGTGAGGCAGCGCTCGCCCTTGAGGAAGAGCTTCATGCCTTCGCGGCGGCACTGCTTGCACTTCGGGCTGCGGTCGCGAGCCATTACACGCGCCTCCGCTTCTTCGGACGGACGCCGTTGTGCGCCTGCGGCGAGACGTCACGGACGCCGAGGATCTCGAGCCCCGCAGCCTGGAGCGAGCGAATCGCCGTCTCGCGGCCCGAGCCCGGGCCCTTGACGAAGACCTCGACCTTCTGCAGGCCGTGCTCCATGCCCTTCCGCGCGCACGAGTCGGCGGTGACCTGCGCGGCGAAGGGCGTCGACTTGCGCGAGCCCTTGAAGCCCGCGGAGCCGGCCGACTCCCACGCGATCACGTTGCCGTCCTTGTCGGTCAGCGACACGATCGTGTTGTTGAAGGACGTCTTGATGTGCGCCTGGCCGATCGCGATGTTCTTGCGGACGCGGCGGCGCGTGCGACCTCTGGTCGCCTGACGACGGGGAGGGGCCACTTACTTCGCCTTCTTCCCGCGGCCGACGGTCTTCTTCGGGCCCTTGCGCGTCCGCGCGTTCGTCTTCGTGCGCTGACCGTTCACCGGCAGCCCGCGGCGGTGGCGGATCCCGCGGTAGGAGCCGATCTCGCCGAGGCGCTTGACGGCCTGCGTGCGCTCGCGGCGAAGGTCGCCCTCCACCTCGAGGTTCGCGTCGATGTAGTCGCGGAGCTTCGTCACTTCCTCGTCGGTCAGGTCCTTGACCTTGGTGTCCGCCGAGAGGCCGAGCTCGGCGAGCGTCTTCTGCGCGGTCGAGAGGCCGATGCCGTAGATGTACGTCAGGCCGATCTCGAGCCGCTTCTGATTCGGAAGGTTCACTCCGGCGATACGTGCCAAATTCGTCTCCTAGCCCTGACGCTGCTTGTGCCGTGGATTCGTGCAGATGACCATCGTCTTGCCGTGCCGCTTGATGACGCGGCACCGCTCACACATCGGCTTGACGGAGGGTCTGACTTTCATCTCAGCGATACCTCTCTCTTACACAAAAAGTGCGCACGGAATAACCGCCCCCGCGCGGACGCGTCATGGTAGCAAACTGGCCTTGAGGTTCCCGGTGAGGATTTTCGGGCCGTTTTCGGTCACTGCGACCGTGTGCTCGAAGTGCGCGGACAGCGATTCGTCCTCCGTCGAGATCGACCATTCGTCGTCGTGGAGATAGACGTCCGGCTTGCCCGCGTTGATCATCGGCTCGATCGCGAGCGTCATGCCGGGCTGGAGAATCGGGCCGTGGCCGGGGTCGCCGAAGTTCGGGATCTGCGGGTCCTCGTGCATCTGGCGGCCGACGCCGTGGCCGACGAGGCTGCGGACGACGGAGAAGCCGGCAGCCTCGGTCGTCGCCTGGATCGCGTGCCCGATGTCGGAGAGATGGTTGCCCGGCCGGGCCTGCTCGATTCCGGCGGCGAGCGCCGCCTGGCCCGTGTCGAGGAGCCGTTGCGCCTCGTCGGAGATCTCGCCGACGGGGAACGTGTACGCGGAGTCGCCGACGAAGCCGCCGAGCGTGACGCCCACGTCCACCGAGAGGACATCTCCGTCACGCAGCGTGTACGGCCCGGGGATGCCGTGCACGACCATCGAGTTCGGTGACGTGCAGATGGACGCGGGGTAGCCGCGGTAGCCCTTGAACGTCGGCACGCCGCCGCGCGAGCGGATGAACTCCTCCGCGAGGTCGTCGAGCTCCTCGGTCGTGACGCCGGGGACGACGTGGTCGGCTACCAGCTGGAGCGTCTCCGCGACGACCTGCGCCGCGCGCTCCATCTGCTCGATCTCGTCCGCGCTCTTGCGGATGATCAAACGACCGCCGCCTGTTCGAGCGCTTCCTGGATCTCGCCGAAGACCTCGTTGACGCTGCGTTCCGCATGCACGGGGACGACGTTGGAGCGTGCGCGGAACCACTCGATGAGAGGCTCGGTCTCGCGGCGGTAGAGCTCAAGCCGCTTCGCGATCGCCTCGGGCGTGTCGTCGACGCGCCCCTCGCTCTCCGCGCGCTTCGTCAACCGAGCCACGGCGACGGGCTCCGGCAACTGCAGCACGAAGACGACGGAGAGCTCCTTGCCGATCTCGCGCAGCATGCGGTCGAGCGCCTCCGCCTGCGCGAGCGTCCGCGGGAAGCCGTCGAGAACGAACCCGTTGTCCGTGTCCTCCTCCGCGAGCCGGGCGCGGATGATCTCGATCATCAGGTCGTCGGGGACGAGGTTCCCGCTGTCGTAGATCGGCTTCACCTTCATGCCGAGTTCGTTGCCGTCCGCCATCGCCGCGCGGAGGATGTCCCCGGTCGCGATGTGCGGGATCCCGTAAGCCTTTGAGATGCGCAGTGCCTGGGTCCCCTTCCCTGCGCCCTGGGAACCGAGAAGCAGGATGTTCAGCACGCGGCCGCTACTTGAGGAAGCCCTCGTACGAGCGCATCATCATCTGCGACTCCATCTGGCGCATCGTGTCGAGCGCGACACCGACGACGATGATCACCGAGGTGCCGCCGAGAGCACGCGACGTGGCCTGCGAGAAGTTGAAGTAGTAGATGAAGAGGCCGGGCAGCACGGCGATGAGCCCGAGGTAGAACGACCCCGGCAGCGTCAGCCGCGAGAGCACGCGGTCGAGGTACTGCGCAGTCGGCGGGCCCGGTCGGATGCCGGGGATGTACCCGCCGTACTTGCGCAGGTTGTCCGCCTGGTCGACCGGGTTGAACTGGACCGCCGTGTAGAAGTACGTGAAGACCACGATCAGCAGGAACTCGATCGAGAGGTACTGGATCGACCCGTACTGGAAGTGCTGGTTGATGAAGTTCTGCGTCGACGGGAAGAAGCTCGCGATCGTCGGCGGGAACGCCATCACGGCCGCGGCGAAGATGATCGGGATGACGCCGGCCATGTTCACGCGCAGCGGCAGGTACGTCGAGCCGCCCGCGGTCATCCTGCGCCCCACCATCCGTTTCGCGTACTGCACCGGGATCCGACGCTGGCCCTCCTGGATGAACACGACGGCGACGATCACGCCGAGCGCGATCACCGGGAGGAAGAGCTTCTCCGTCGCGCCGCCGTTGATCCACGCGGTGACTCCCGACGGGATCGTGGCGAGGATCGACGCGAAGATCAGCAGCGAGATGCCGTTGCCGATGCCGCGCTTCGTGATCAGCTCGCCCATCCACATGAGCAGCGTCGTGCCGGCGGTCAGCGTGACGATGATCAGCACGAGGCGCCCCGAGTTCGCCTGCAGCACGCCCTCCTTCTTGAACAGGAACGCGTAGCCGAGCGACTGCGCCGCCGCGAGCGCGACGGTGAGGTAGCGCGTGTACTGGTTGATCTTCGCCATGCCCGCCTCGCCCTCTTTCTGGAGCTGCTCGAGCGTCGGAACGACGACCGTGAGGAGCTGCAGGATGATCGAGGCCGTGACGTACGGCATGATCCCGAGCGCGAAGATCGAGAAGCGCGAGAGCGCCGAGCCCGAGAACGTGTTCAGCAGGCCGAAGACGCCGAGCCCGCGGCCTCCGCTGTTGAAGAACGCGGAGATCGACTGCGAGTCGATGCCCGGCGCCGGAATCCACGACCCGAGGCGGTACAGCGCGAGGATGACCGCGGTGAAGATCACGCGCCGGCGCAGCTCGGGGACGCGCCAGGCATTCGTGAGCCAGGAGAACATCTAGCCCTCGCTCTTCTCCGCCCTCGCGCGGCGCGAGCGGGTGCGCGGCGATTCCTTCTTCGGCGCCTTCGGCTCACGGAGCAGCGTGACGGTTCCGCCCGCGGCCTCGATCTTCTCGCGCGCGCTCGCGGACACGCCGTGTGCGACGACCGTGAGGCTCGTCTTCAGCTCGCCGTGGCCGAGAATCTTGACGTCCTTCCTCGTGCTCCGGATGAGGCCGACCTCCTTGAGGAGCTCGGGCGTCACCTCCGTGCCGGCGTCGAAGCGCTCGAGCGCGGAGACGTTGACGGGCTGCGTGTACGTGCGGAAGGGGCCGACCGGCATCGCGTCCTGCGACGTGGAGCCGCGCTGCTTGCCGAGGCGCATGTAGATCGGCATCTGGCCGCCCTCGAAGCCGGCGCGCATCTTGTGCGAGCCGGAGCGGGACTTCTGGCCCTTGATGCCGCGGCCGGAGTAGCGGCCCTTGCCCGACCCGAGCCCGCGGCCGACACGCTTGCGGTCCTTCCGCGCCTGCGCCGGCTGGAGATTCGAGAGGTTGAGCTGCTCGGACGCCATCGCTAGGTCGCGTCCTCCACGCGCACGAGGTGGCGGACCTTTCGCAGCATACCCGCGAGCTCCGGGCTCTCCTCGTGCTCGTGGCTGCGGCCGATCCGGCCAAGACCGAGTGCGCGGAGCGTGCCGCGGTGGCGCTGCGACTGGCCGATCTGGGAGCGAACCTGCGTGACCCTAAGCTTCGGCATCCGAGGGCTCCTCCTGCGCAGGCGCGGGCTCCGCCTCCGCAGGTGTCTCGTCGGCCGTCTCCGCGACGGGCCCCGCGGGCTCGAGGACTGCGTCGTCCTCGGTGATGCGCTCGGCCTCGAGGGGTACGCCGAACGGACTCGGCGTGTCCACCGTCTCGGCCTCGGCTTCGGCGGTCAAGGGCTCCGCTTCGGCAACCTGCGGCTCGGTCTCGGGCTCCGGCTCCGGCTTGGCCCGGTACGGGAGCACGCGCGAGATGGGAAGGCCCCGAGTCTGAGCAACCTCCTCGGGCCGGCGAAGCCGCTGCAGCGCGTTGACGGTCGCCTTCGCCATGTTGATCGGGTTCGTCGTGCCGAGGCTCTTCGCGAGGATGTCGCGAATCCCGGCGAGCTCGAGCACCGCGCGGACGCCGCCGCCCGCGATGACGCCGGTTCCCTCGCTCGCCGGCCGCAGCAGCACGCGCGCCGCGCCGAACCTGCCGAGGGACTCGTGCGTGATCGTCGAGCCGTGCTTCGGCACCGCGAACAAGTTCTTCTTCGCGTCGTCGACGGCCTTCGTGATCGCGAGCGGAACCTCTCGCGCCTTGCCGTAGCCGACGCCGACGCGGTCGACCTCGTCCCCGATCACCACGAGCGCGGTGAAGGAGAAGCGCCGCCCGCCCTTCACGACCTTGGCGACGCGGTTGATCTCGATCACCCGCTCCTTGAGCTCGCGCGCTTCCTCGCGCGCGAAGACTTCACGTTCGACAGACGTCATCTAGAACTTCAGCCCTCCCTCGCGTGCGCCCTCCGCGAGGGCCTTGACTCGTCCGTGATAAAGGTAGCCGCCCCTGTCGAACACGCACGTCTCGACGCCGGCGTCCTTCGCGGCGGCGGCGAGCGTCTTGCCCACCTCCGTCGCCTGCTCGGTCTTGTTGCCGCTGAACGACTTGAGGCCGACCCACGACGCGCCGGCGAGCGTCTTGCCGGAATCGTCGTCGATGAGCTGCGCCGAGATGCCCTTGTTCGAACGGAACACGACGAGGCGCGGCCGCTCGGCCGAGCCGGAGACCTTGCCGCGGATGCGGCGGTGGCGGCGCGCACGCGCCTGCGGCTTCGTCAACGTCGCCATTACGCGCGCTTCCCGACCTTGCGGCGAACGTACTCGCCCTCGTAGCGGATGCCCTTGCCCTTGTACGGCTCGGGCGGGCGCGTCTTGCGAATCTTCGCCGCGATCTCGCCGACCTGCTGCTTGTCGACGCCCTTCACCGAGATCTGCGTCGGAACGGGAACCTCGAAGGTGATGCCCTGCGGCGCGTCGATCACGACCGGGTGCGAGTAGCCGACATTCAGCTCGAGCGACGTGCCGCGCAGCGCCGCGCGGTAGCCGACGCCCTGGATCTCGAGCTTCTTCTCGAAGCCCTTCGTGACGCCTTCGACCATGTTCGCGATCAGCGAGCGCGTCAGGCCGTGCAGCGCGCGATCGGGACCGCGGTCGGTCGGCCGCGTGACGACGAGCTCCTCGTCGCGGCGCTCGACCGTCATCCGCAGCGGAACCTGCTGCGAGAGCTCGCCGAGTGGTCCGTTGACCATCACGCGACCGGGATCGATCGCGATGCTCACGCCGGCGGGCACGGGGATGGGTTGTCTGCCGATGTGTGCTCTGCCGGCGAAAAGCAAGCAGGGCAAGGACGCAGGGAGGTTCGTAGCCGGAGGCTACGGGCGCGACCGAGGACGCGGCCGTGCGCCGCTTTGCAGCCGCGCAGTGAGTGCGAGATACGAGGATGGAGGCCGCCATGCGCTACCAGACGAAGGCGATCACTTCGCCGCCGACCCCGCGCTCTGCGGCGGTGCGGTCGGTGACGAGCCCGTTCGACGTTGACAGGATCGCGGTACCCATGCCGCCGAGCACGCGCGGGAGGCGGTCCTTGCGCGCGTAGACACGGCGTCCGGGCTTCGAGACGCGCTTGAGGTCGGTGATCACGCGCTCACGGCTGCGGCCGTACTTGAGATCGATCACGAGGTGATCGAACGACTCGCCGCGCTCGACGTGGAAGTCCTTGACGTAGCCCTCCTCCTTGAGAAGGCGCGCGATCTCGACCTTCAGCTTGGACGACGGCATGACGACGCGGTCCATCAGCGCCTTGTTGGCGTTGCGGATGCGCGTGAGCATGTCTGCGACGGGATCGGTCAGCATGTTTCGCTCCTTACCAGCTGCTCTTGGTCATGCCGGGGATGCCGCCCTGGTGCGCGAGCTCGCGCAGGCAGATACGGCACAGCCCGAACTTCCGGAAGACCGCACGAGGGCGGCCGCACCGGTTGCACCGACTGTAGTTGCGCACCTTGTAGCGCGACGTGCGCGACTGCTTGATTCTCAGGGACTTCTTCGCCAACTCCTACTGCTCCCTTCGTCCGTCCTCGCCCGCGAACGGCATGCCGAGCGCGGAGAGGAGGGCGTGCGCCTGCTCGTCGTTCTCGGCGCTCGTCGTGATTGCGATGTCGAACCCGCGGATCGTGGAGATCGAGTCGTAGTCGATCTCGGGAAAGATGATCTGCTCGCGGACGCCGAGCGAGTAGTTGCCCCGCCCGTCGAAGGACGACTGGCTGAGCCCGCGGAAGTCGCGGATGCGCGGCAGCGCGATCGAGATCAGCCGGTCGAGGAACTCCCACATCCGCGCGCCGCGCAACGTCACGCGCGCGCCGATGGGCATGCCCTCGCGGATCTTGAAGCTCGCGACCGACTTGCGGGCACGGCGCATCTGGGCGCGCTGGCCCGCAATCGTTGATAGCTCGTCAATGGCATTGTCGAGCTGCTTCGTGTCCGTCTTCGCCTCGCCGACGCCCATGTTGAGCGTGATCTTCTGGACGCGCGGCACCTGCATCACGGAGCTGAGGCCGAGGTCGTCCTTCAGGCGCGCGCGCAGCTCGCTCTCGTAGAGCTCCTTGAGGCGCGGCGTGTAGCCGTTGCCGTTACCGGTGCCGTTCGAGCCGTTGTCAGCCATCAGCGATCGATGTCCTGTCCGCAGTCGGCGCGCTTGCACACGCGGATCTTCCGAATGCCTTCGTTTGGGACCTCGCGGCGTTCGATCCCGATGCGCGTCGGCCGCTTGCACGTCGGGCAGACGAGCATGACGCGCGACACCGGCAGCGGCGCCGGCCTCGAGATCCGCCCACCCTCGGACATCTGCTGGCCGCCCATGCGGCTCGCGTTGGCGAGCGGGCGCGGGCGCGTGTGCTTGGTGACAAGGTTGAGGTTCTCGACGAGCACCTTGCCGTCGCGCGGGCGCGCGTCCAGGACGCGTCCCTCCTTGCCGCGATCCTTGCCGGCGAGGATGTGCACGGTGTCGCCCTTGCGGATCTTCATTGCATGTGTCACTTACAAGACCTCCGGAGCAAGCGAGACGATCTTCATGAAGTTCTTCTCGCGCAACTCGCGCGCGACCGGGCCGAAGATGCGCGTGCCGCGGGGGTTGCGCTGCGCGTCGATGATCACAGCGGCGTTCTCGTCGAAGGCGATCTGAGTCCCGTCGTCGCGGCCGAACGGCTTCTTCGTCCGAACGACGACGGCCTTCACGACCTCGCCCTTCTTCACGGCGCCCTGCGGCGTCGCGGTCTTCACCGTCGCGGTGATGATGTCGCCCACGCGTGCGTAGCGGCGGTGCGATCCGCCCATGACGCGGATGCACAGGATCTCGCGCGCTCCCGTGTTGTCCGCCACCTTGAGCCTCGACTCCTGCTGGATCACTTCGCGACCTCGAGGACCTCGGCGAGCCGCCAGCGCTTCGTCTTCGAGAGCGGACGCGTCTCGACGATGCGGACGCGGTCGCCGACGTGCGCCTGGTTCTGCTCGTCGTGCGCGTGGAACTTGACCGAGCGGCGGATCACCTTCTTGTAGCGCTGGTGCGCGCGGACGGACTCGACCTTGACGACGATCGTCTTGTCCATCGCGTCGGAGACGACGACGCCGCGGCGCTCCTGGCGGCGGCCGGGCTCGTGCTCCGGCTTTTCGAGGCGGACGATCGGCTTGCGCGTCGCCGGCTTCTCACGCGTCGGCTTGCTGCGCTTGCGGCGCTCGCTCCGCGGGATGCGCTTCAGGTTCTTCTTGCGCGGCTCGCCGGGGGGCGCGGCGGGAGCCGGAGCGTCCTCCGCGGGCGCTTCGGCGGCAGGCGCGGCCGGCGCCTCTTCTGCAGGCGGAGCGGGAGCGTCCTCGAAAGGAGCCTCGGCCGCAGGCGCCGCAGGTGCCTCTTCGGCGGGCGCCTCTTCCGCGGGCGCCTCGACTTCGCCGACGGCTGCCTCTGGCGAGGTCTCCTCGGCGGCCGGGACTTCGGTGGGCTGCGAGCCCGACGGCTGCTCCGCGAGCTCGACGTCCGTCTCCACGGTCTCCGTCGCCTCTGTTGCCGTCGGTTCGGTTGCCGTCGGTTCGGTGCTCTCGGTGTTCTCGTTGTTCTGCGTTTCGCTCTCGCTCATGACTTTGCCGTCCTCAAGGATTCTGCCTCTGCGCGCTGGTTGCGGACCGTGAGGATGCGCGCGATCTCGCGCTTCGTGAGCTTCAGCCGCGTCGTGTTCTCAAGCGCGCCCGTGACGGACTGGAAGCGCAGGTTGAAGAGCTCCTGCCGCCGGTCGCGCAACGCGTCGTCCAGCTGGTCGTCGCTCATGTCCCGCAGGTCTCTAGCTTTCAAAGAGATCGGCCTCCCGTTTTACGATCTTCGTCTTCACGGACAGCTTGTTGCCCGCGAGGCGAAGCGCCTCTTTCGCGAGCGGCTCCGGCACGCCCGCGAGCTCGAACATCACGCGGCCCGGCTTCACGACGGCGACCCAGGCTTCGGGCGAGCCCTTGCCCTTGCCCATGCGCGTCTCGGCCGGCTTCTTCGTGACCGGCTTGTCCGGAAAGACGTTGATCCAGACCTTGCCGCCGCGCTTGATCTTGCGCGTCATCGCGATCCGCGCGGCCTCGATCTCGCGGTTCGTCACCCAGGCGGCGCCGGTCGCCTTCAGGCCGTAGTCGCCGAACTGCACGGTGTCCTGGCCCTTCGTCATGCCGCGCCTGCGGCCGCGCTGCTGCTTGCGGAACTTCGTCTTCTTGGGGAGCAGCATTACTCGGTGTCTCCGGTCTTCGTCTGACGGCCGCCGCGCGGCTTCTTGCCCTGGTCGGCGTCGCTCGACGGCGCGTCCTGCTGCGGCGTCGTGTCCGGCGCCTCGGCGACGGGAGCGGGGATGTTCTCGACCTTCGGCTCGACCGGCGGCTGCTCGCGGCCGGTGGCCGACGTTGCGCTCTCGTCCGTGCGAGGCCGCTCCACGTTGTCCTGTCCGGCCGTACGGTCTTCCGCGGAGGCAGGACGCGGACGCCTGCTGCGCGGCCCCCCGGGACGTGCGCCGGAGCGCTTGCCGCCGCCGGGACCACCGGGCCCGCGGCGCCGCTTCACCGGCCCGAGGCCCTCGCGGTCCTGGCTGCGCGAGCGCGCGGACTCGCGCGACGCGCCGAGCCCCTCGAGCGCGCCGCCGCGACGGCGCGCGGTGTCCTGCTCGCCGAGGCGCGTTCCCTCGGAGGCGGCCGCGTAGCCCTCCGGCATGATCTCGCCCTTGTTGATCCAGACCTTGACGCCGATCCGGCCGAACGTCGTCTTCGCCTCGACGAAGCCGTAGTCGATGTCCGCGCGGATGGTGTGCAGCGGGACGCGCCCCTCCGAGTAGGTCTCCGAGCGGCTCATCTCGGCGCCGCCGAGCCGGCCGCCGCAGGTGATCTTGATCCCCTGCGCGCCGGAGCGGATCGCCGACGCCAGCGAGCGCTTCATCGCGCGCCGGAACGAGACGCGGTTCTGCAGCTGCTCGGCGATCGACTGCGCGACGAGCTTTGCGTCGAGCTCGGGTCGCTTGATCTCGTTGATGTTGATGTGGACGTTCTTGCCGGTGATGGCGTGCAGCTCCTTGCGAAGCGCATCGACCTCGACACCGGACTTGCCGATGACGATCCCCGGGCGCGCCGTATAGATGTCCACGGTCACGCGCTGCTTGTCCTTGCGGATCAGGATGTCCGACAGCCCCGCGTGCGAGAGCTTCTTGTAGATGTGCTCGCGGATGCGAATGTCCTCGATCAGGTAGGCGGGGAACTCCTTCTTGCCCGTCCACCAGTTCGACTTCCAGTCGTGGATGACGCCGACGCGCAGACCGCCGGGATGAACCTTTTGTCCCATTACGCGTCCGCCTCCTTCTCCGTGCGCCTCGTCGCCCGCGCGGGTGCATCGGGGCGCTGCGCGACCTTGATCGTGATGTGGCACGTGCGCTTGTGGATCCGGCCGAGACGACCGCGCGCGCGCATCTGCCAGCGCTTGATCGTCGGGCCTTCGTCGACGTACACCGTGGACACGACGAGGTCGTCGCCGTTCCAGTTCAGGTTCGGGTTCGTCTCGGCGTTGGCCACCGCCGAGCGGAGCACCTTCTCGATCTCGCGCGCGGCCGCGCGCTGCGTGAACGCGAGCACCGTCCGCGCCTCGGGCACGGGGCGGCCGCGGATGTGCTCCGCGACGAGCCGCGCCTTGCGTGCGGACACGCGCACCCACTTCGCCTCGGCGCGCACTTCCTGCCGCTCGGCCTGAGCAACGGCCACTAGCGCTTCACCTCAGACTTGCGATCGCCCGAGTGCGCGCGGAACGTGCGCGTCGGCGCGAACTCGCCGAGCTTGTGCCCGACCATCTGCTCGGTGATGAACACGGGGACGTGCTTGCGCCCGTCGTGCACCGCGATCGTGTGCCCGACCATCTCCGGGAACACCGTCGACGTGCGTGACCACGTGCGGATCATCCGCTTCTCGTTGGTGGCGTTCATCGCCTCGATGCGGCTCATCAGCCGCTCCTCGACGAACGGGCCCTTCTTTGAGCTGCGACTCATCTAACGCTTCTCCTTGCCGCGCCTGCGGGCGCGGACGATCAACTTGTCTGACTGCTTGTGCTTCGAACGCGTTCGCTTGCCGAGCGTCGGAACTCCCCACGGCGTGACGGGATGACGGCCGCCCTTCGACTTGCCCTCGCCGCCGCCGTGCGGGTGGTCGACGGGGTTCATCGCCGAGCCGCGCACTGTCGGGCGCTTGCCCTTCCAGCGGCTGCGGCCCGCCTTGCCGCCCGTCTCGTTCTCGTGGTCGAGGTTTCCGACCTGCCCGACGGTGGCCCGGCAGGTTAGCAACACCCTGCGTAGCTCCCCGGACGGGAGACGGAGCACCGCATACCCGCCGTCCTTCGCGACGAGCTGAATCCCCGAGCCGGCGCTGCGGGCCATCTTGCCACCCTGCCCCGGCTGCAGCTCGACGTTGTGGACGAGCGTGCCGGTCGGGATGTTCTCGAGCGGGAGCGCGTTGCCGGGCTTGATGTCGGCGGCCGGGCCGGACTCGACCATGGCGCCGACACGCAGCCGCGCCGGAGCGAGGATGTAGCTCTTGGCTCCGTCGGCGTAATGGAGCAGCGCGATGCGCGCCGAGCGGTTCGGGTCGTACTCGATCGCGGCGACCTTCGCGGGGACGCCGTCCTTCTTTCGCTTGAAGTCGATGACGCGGTAGCGGCGCTTGTGGCCGCCGCCCTGGTGACGCATCGTCAGGCGCCCGTAGTTGTTGCGGCCGCCCTTCTTCGTCAGCTTCTCGGTGAGCGCCTTCTCGGGCTTCGACTTCGTGATGTCGTCGAACGTCGAGACCGACATGAAGCGGCGGCCCGGAGACGTCGGCTTGAACTTGCGAACCGGCATTAGGCCTGTGCTCCTTCGAAGATCGGAATCGTCTCGCCCTCGCGCACCTGCACGATGGCCTTCTTCCAGCCGGGGCGCGTGCCCTTGATCAGTCCGCGCCGCTTCGGCTTTGCCTGCACCTTGAGGATGTTCACGCGCTCGACGTGCACGTCGAACAGCTGCTCGACCGCCTGCCGCACCTGCGTGCGGTGCGCGTCGGGATGGATCCTGAACGCGTACTTCCGCTGGTCGATCAGGTTGTAGCTCTTCTCCGAGACGACCGGAGCGAGCAGCACCTCGTTCGGATGGAGGCTCATGAGGCCCTCCTCTGCAGATCCTCGATTGCGCCCTCGCTCACGAGCACCGAGCCCGCCCAGACGACCTGTGCGACCTCGACCTCGCCCGGAACGGTGACCAGCGTCTTCGAGAGGTTGCGGAACGACTTGATCAGCGCCACGTCGTCGGGATGCGCGATCAAGAGCAGCGGCAGCTTCTGCTCCCACGCGGCAAGCAGCGAAACGGCGGCCTTCGTCGACGGCTCACCGAACGAGTCCTTGCCGACGACGGCAATGGTGCCGTGAGCGGCGTGGTCGGACAGCGCCGAACGCAGCGCCGCGTGCCGTGCCTTCTTGTTCACCTTCACCTCGAACGAGCGCATCGTCGGCGGGAACGCGACACCTCCGCCGGTGAACTGCGGCGCACGGATCGTGCCGGCGCGCGCGCGGCCGGTTCCCTTCTGCCGCCACGGCTTGGAGCGGCCTCCCGAGACGAGCCCACGCGACTTCGCGCCGCGGGTTCCGGCGCGGTCGGCGTTCAGCTCCGCGCGCACGGCCTCGTGCACGAGATGCGGCTTGACCTCCGCACCGAAGACGGCCTCTTCGAGCTCGAAGTCCTTCGACTTGTTGCCCGAGGCGTCGAGCAGGGGAGCGCTAACGCCCGGCATGCGCCTTCTCCTCCCTGATCTCGAGGAGCCCGCTCTTGGGGCCGGGAACCGAACCTTTGACGAGCAGCAGGTTCCGCTCCGCGTCGATCGCGTGCACGACGAGGCCGACCTGCGTGCGGCGCTTGCCGCCCATACGGCCCGCCATCTTCACGCCCTTGAAGACCCGCGACGGCGTCGCCGACGCGCCGATCGAGCCCGGCTTGCGGATGTTGTGCGAGCCGTGGGAAACCGGCCCTCGGTGGAAGTTGTGGCGCTTGATCGTTCCCTGGAAGCCCTTGCCGATGCTCTTGCCGCTGACCTTGATGGAGTCGCCCGGCTCGAACGCCTCGACGGTCACGGTCTCGCCGACGACGGCCTCGCTCGCACCGCGGAACTCGACGAGATGCCGGTGGGGCTCGACGCCGTTCTTCTTCAGATGTCCGAGCTCCGGCTTCGTCAGACGGAATTCGGCGACCGGCTCGTACGCGAGCTGCACGGCCTCGTAGCCGTGGACGTCTTGCGTCTTGACCTCGACGACCGGGCACGGGCCCGCCTGGATGACGGTGACGGGCGTCACGACGCCGGTCTCCGGATCGAAGACCTGCGTCATCCCTACCTTGCGTCCGACGATTCCCTTCATCGCTAGAGCTTGATCTCGATGTCGACGCCGGCCGGAAGGTCGAGCCGCATCAGCGAGTCGACGGTCTTCGGCGTCGGCGAATGGATGTCGATGAGCCGCTTGTGCGTGCGCACCTCGAAGTGCTCCCGCGAGTCCTTGTCCTTGAACGGGCTGCGGATCACGCAGTAGACGTTCTTCTCCGTAGGCAGCGGCACAGGGCCCGTGATGGTCGCGCCGGTGCGCTCAACCGTCTCGACGATGTCCTTCGCGGACTTGTCGAGCGACTGATGGTCGTACGACTTCAGTCTGATGCGGATTTTCTGTTGAGCCACCGGCGCGTCCCTTCGTCCCTGTCGCTTCCTAGTTGATGACCTCGGTCACCACGCCGGCGCCGACGGTGCGGCTGCCCTCGCGGATCGCGAAGCGGAGACCCTGATCCATTGCGATCGGCTGGATCAGCTCGATCTCCATGTTCGTGTTGTCGCCCGGCATGACCATCTCCTGGCCCTCCGGGAGCTTGATCGAGCCGGTCACGTCCGTCGTGCGGAAGTAGAACTGCGGCCGGTAGCCGTTGAAGAACGGCGTGTGCCGCCCGCCCTCGTCCTTCGACAGGACGTAGACCTCGGCGTTGAAGTGCGTGTGCGGCGTGATCGAGCCCGGCTTCGCGAGCACCTGGCCGCGCTCGACCTCCTCGCGCTTCGTGCCGCGGAGGAGCGCGCCGGCGTTGTCGCCCGCCTGTGCGTAGTCGAGCGTCTTGTTGAACATCTCGACGCCGGTGACGACGGTCTTCGCCGTCTGCGGGTGGATGCCGACGATCTCGATCTCCTCGCCGATCTTGATCGAGCCCTGCTCGACGCGGCCGGTGACGACCGTGCCGCGGCCCGTGATCGTGAACACGTCCTCGATCGGCATGAGGAAGGGCTTGTCGACGTCGCGCGTCGGCTCCGGGATGTACGAGTCGACGGCCTCCATGAGCTCGAGGATCTTCGGCGTCCACTCGGGATCGCCCTCGAGCGCCTTGAGCGCCGAGCCCGTGACGATCGGAATGTCGTCGCCGGGGAACTCGTACTTCGAGAGCAGCTCGCGGACCTCCATCTCGACGAGCTCGAGCAGCTCGGGATCGTCGACCATGTCGGCCTTGTTGAGGAACACGACGATGTACGGCACCTCGACCTGGCGGGCGAGCAGGATGTGCTCGCGCGTCTGCGGCATCGGGCCGTCGGCCGCCGAGACCACGAGGATCGCGCCGTCCATCTGGGCGGCGCCCGTGATCATGTTCTTGATGTAGTCGGCGTGCCCGGGGCAGTCGACGTGCGCGTAGTGGCGGTTGGCCGTCTCGTACTCGACGTGCGACGTGTTGATCGTGATGCCGCGCGCCTTCTCCTCGGGAGCGTTGTCGATCTCGTCGAAGGACTTCACGGCCGTGTTGCCGCCTGCCTCCGCGAGCACCTTTGTGATCGCCGCCGTCAGGGTCGTCTTCCCGTGGTCGATGTGACCGATCGTGCCGACGTTGAGGTGCGGCTTCGTGCGCTCGAACTTCTGCTTGGCCATGCTCTCCTCTCCTTAGCTCTGCTGCGCGTCGACCAGCTCTGAGGCGATCGACTGCGGCACTTCCTCGTAATGGTCGAACTGCATCGTGAACGTCGCCCGGCCCTGCGTCATCGAGCGGACGTCGGTCGCGTAGCCGAACATCTCGGCCAGCGGGACCATCGCCTTCACCTGCTGGGCGTTGCCGACGGGCTCGAGGTGCTCGACTCGCCCGCGGCGCGAGTTGAGGTTGCCCATGACGTCGCCGAGGTAGTCCTCGGGCGTCACGACCTCGACCGCCATCATCGGCTCGAGCAGCACCGGCTTGGCGCGCTTCATCGCCTCCTTGAAGGCCATCGAGCCCGCCACCTTGAACGCCATCTCGCTCGAGTCGACTTCGTGGTACGAGCCGTCCTTCAGCTCGATCCGCACGTCGACGACCGGATAGCCGCCGAGGATGCCCGACTCCATCGCCTCCTGGATGCCGAGGTCGATCGGGCCGATGTACTCCTTCGGGATCTTGCCGCCGACGATCTTGTCGACGAACTCGTAGCCCGAGCCCTGCTCGCCCGGCTCGAGGTCGATGACGGCGTGGCCGTACTGGCCGCGACCGCCGGTCTGGCGCACGAACTTCGCCTCGACCTTCTCGACGCGCTTGCGCACGGTCTCGCGGTACGCGACCTGCGGCCGGCCGACGTTCGCGTCGACGTTGAACTCGCGCTTGAGGCGGTCGACGATGATCTCGAGGTGGAGCTCGCCCATGCCGGCGATCAGCGTCTGGCCGGTCTCGTCGTCGGTGCGAACGCGGAACGTCGGGTCCTCCTCCGACAGGCGCTGCAGGCCCTGGCCGAGCTTGTCCTGGTCGGCCTTCGTCTTCGGCTCGACGGCGACCGAGATGACGGGATCGGGGAAGGTCATCGACTCGAGCACGATCGGCGCCGTCTCGGTGGAGAGCGTGTCGCCCGTCGTCGTCGCCTTCAGGCCGACGCCCGCGGCGATCTCGCCCGCGCCGATCTCCTGCCGCTCCTCGCGGTGGTTCGCGTGCATCTGGAGGATGCGGCTGATCCGCTCGGTCTTGCCCGTCGTCGTGTTGAGGACGCGGTCGCCGGTCTTGAGCTGCCCCGAGTAGACGCGGAAGTACGTCAGCTTGCCGACGTACGGGTCGGACATGACCTTGAAGGCCAGCGCCGAGAAGGGCTCGTCGACCGCGGCCTTGCGCGAGAGCTCGTTCTGCGTGCGCGGGTCGATCCCGTGGATCGACGGCACGTCGAGCGGGCTCGGCAGGTACTCGACGATCGCGTCGAGGAGCGGCTGCACGCCCTTGTTCTTGAACGCGGAGCCGAGCAGCACCGGCGTCACCGTGCCGTCGAGCGTCGCCGCGCGGAGCGCGCGCTTCAGCATGTCCGGCGTCACCGACGACTCGTCGTCGAGGTACGCCTCCATGAGCTCGTCGTCGTGGTCGGCGACCGCGTCGATGACCTGGTGGTGGTACTCGTTCGCCTGCTCGAGCAACTCCTGCGGGATCTCGCCGACCTCCGTCTTCGTGCCGAGGTCGTCGGCGTAGGTGATCGCGCGCATCTCGACGACGTCCACGACGCCGCGGTGCGCGTCCTCCTGCCCGATCGGGATCTGGATCGGCACGGGCTTCGCGCCGAGCCGGTCGACCATCGACTGAACGGACTTGAAGAAGTCCGCGCCGGTCCGGTCCATCTTGTTGATGAACGCGATGCGCGGGACGCTGTACTTGTCGGCCTGCCGCCAGACCGTCTCGGACTGGGGCTGGACGCCTGCGACGGCGTCGAAGACCGCGACCGCTCCGTCGAGGACGCGGAGGCTCCGCTCGACCTCGACCGTGAAGTCCACGTGCCCGGGCGTATCGATAATGTTGATGCGGTGGTCACGCCAGAACGCCGTCGTGGCGGCGGACGTGATCGTGATGCCGCGCTCCTGCTCCTGCGCCATCCAGTCCATCGTCGCGGCGCCCTCGTGGACCTCGCCCATCTTGTGGGTGCGGCCGGTGTAGTAGAGGATCCGCTCGGTCGTCGTCGTCTTGCCCGCGTCGATGTGGGCCATGATCCCGATGTTGCGGACGCGCTCGAGGCCGACCTGGGTTGCAGTCTGCGTCGCCATTACCAGCGGTAGTGAGCGAAGGCCTTGTTGGCCTGCGCCATCCGGTAGATGTCGTCCTTGCGCTTGTACGCGCCGCCCTGCTCGTTGAGCGCGTCGAGGATCTCGTTCGCGAGCTTCTCGGGCATGCCCTTCTCGCGCCGGTCGCGCGCGTAGGTCACGAGCCAGCGGATCGCGAGCGTGCGCGCGCGGCGCTGCGGCACCTCGACGGGCACCTGGTAGTTCGCGCCGCCGACGCGACGACCCTTGACCTCGAGCACCGGAGTCACCGTTTTCACGGCCTGCTCCAGCACCTCGACGGGAGGACGGCCGGTCTTCTCGCCGATGCGGTCGAGCGCCGTGTAGACGATCGACTCTGCGACGGACTTCTTGCCGTCGTTCATCACGCGGTTCACGAGCTGCTGCACGAGCTGGGAGTTGTAGACCGGGTCCGGCGAGACGGTCCGCGGTGCGATCTCTGCGCGCCTCGGCACTACCCGCTCCTCTTGGCCCCGTAGCGCGAGCGCGCCTGCTTCCGGTCGGAAACGCCGGCGGTGTCGAGCGCGGCGCGGATGATCTTGTAGCGGACGCCCGGCAGGTCCTTCACACGGCCGCCACGGACGAGCACGACCGAGTGCTCCTGCAGGTTGTGCCCTTCGCCCGGGATGTACGTCGTGACCTCCATGCCGTTCGTCAGCCGGACGCGCGCCACCTTCCGAAGCGCCGAGTTCGGCTTCTTCGGAGTGACCGTGAACACACGCGTGCAGACACCGCGCTTCTGCGGGGCTCCCCGGAGCGCTGGCGTCTTCGTCTTTGCCTTCGGGGCCGAGCGGCCCTTGCGCACAAGCTGATTTACGGTCGGCACTACTCTCCTTCGGACACAGGAATGGGCGACAGGACCGTTCGCCCTGTCTCCCGGCCGCGGCATGATAGCAACGATGGCGGTATGGATTGCGGTGGCTGCAGGGATTTCGGCCGTAGTCCTCGCCCTGACCGTTCTGCTCCTGTTGCGGCGCCAACGCGAGCTCGAGGGCGCGCCCGGTCGGCCGCGGCGCGACCGGCCGGAGCTCGCAGGATCGCTCGATCTCGACGACGTCATGGCCCGCGTGCTCGACGAGGCGCTCGCGCTCGAGGGCGTCGATGCCGCCGTCCTCTCGCTCGAGGGCGACGAGAAGGGCGGCCTCGTCAAGTCGGCGGGAATGTCGCAGCAGGAGGCCGAGCAGCACGCCGCGCGCGGCTCGAAGCTCACGGTGCCGCTCGCGGGGGAACTCGGCCCCCTCGGCTCGCTCACGGTCATCTCGGGAACCGGCTTCGACCTCGCTCGAGCGCTCGACTCGGACGTCGACGAGATCGTCCGCCGCGGCGTCCCCGCGCTCGACAATGCCTTTCGGTACAGGGAGGCGCGCCGGCTTGCCGACACGGATGCGCTGACCGGCCTGCGGAACCGGCGGTTCTTCCACGAGACGCTCCAGCGCGAGTGCACGCGCGCGCATCGCTACGGGCGCAGCCTCGCGCTGCTCGTGCTCGACGTCGACGACTTCAAGGCGATCAACGAGCGCGTCGGTCACCTCATGGGCGACGGCGTGCTGGCCGAGGCGGCGTCCCGACTGCGCGCGGCTCTGCGGGCGTCCGACGTCGCGTGCCGCGTCGGCGGCGACGAGTTCGCGATCGTCCTCCCGGAGGCGGGAGCTCATCAGGCCGGGCAGCTCTACGAGCGGATCGAGGGAGCCGTCTCTGCGGCGCCGATCGGGACGATCGAAGGGCTGACTCTGTCCGGCGGCGTCGCGCAACTCGCCGACGGCGAGGACTCCTCGGCGTTCTTCGAGCGTGCCGACGAGGCCCTCTACCGCGCGAAGCAGCGCGGCAAGGCGCAGCTGTTCAGCGTCGATAGTTAGTCGAGCGCGGCCGCGCCGACCGACAGGAACGGGACGAACGTCGAGAGCTGCGCGGGGCCCGGCGCCGGAAGGTCGTCGCCGCGGCAGATCGCATTCGCGAGCTCGGCCGTCTGCACCTTCGTCGTCCATTCCTCGAACGCGTCCCCGCGCGCGAAGGACTCGAGCGCGATGCGGATCGCCGGCGCGACGACAGACAGCGGCATCGTCCCGAGCGGCTGGGCCTTCCCCAGCGCACGCACCGCGAACGTGCCTTCCACCGTCCGGAGCGAGAGCGCGCTCCGCGGCCCGAGCCGGAAGATGCTCTCCGGCGCGACGACCTCGAGCGCGTAGCCCTTCGTCTTGCCGCCGAGCCACGACGGCCCCGGCTTCGACTTCACCTGGCGCACGAGCATGTCCGGGTACGACTCGTAGAAGTTCTGCACCTGCGCGGACGTCGGCGCGTCGACGTGCTTGTGCCGCTCGAGCAGCTCCCGCCGCAGCTCGTCGCCGAGGATCGACCGCGCAACGGCGAGCGAGACGTGGGCCTCTGCGAGCGCCGCCGTGTAGGCCGAGCGCGATCCGCCGAAGCGGTTGACGATCAGCCCGCGCTCCGCCGCGAGCACCTGCGCTTGCGTCACGTGCGCGAGCCGCGACTCGATCGTGCGCGCGAAGACGGCGGTGAAGGCGAGCTGCCGGTCGCCGGTCAGCGCCTCGAGCTGCGAGATCGACGACTGCGAGATCCTGTCCTTGCCGACGATGCATTGCGTGCCGGCGGGGAAGACCAGCTGGCCGTCCGTCAGCGACGAGTTCCAGCCCGGGCCTGCGCCGCCCGGCCCGTTGCACAGCGAGGACGATCGCACCCAGAGCCAGACGCAGGCCGCCTTGCCGAAGTCCGGATCCTTGTTGCCCGTGTACGACGTCCAGCCCCACGACCAGATCGTCGAGAAGTGCAGCTCCTGTGCGACCTGTTTCGCCGCGAGCGCCTGCCACTTCACGACCTCGAACCACGCCTGCGCCGGGTCGAGCCCCGCGCGGCCGCCGTTCGAGGTGTTCGACTGGAAGCCGAGCATCACGCCGAGGCGGCTCGGCGGGATTCCGATCGCGAGAAAGCGGCCGACCGAGGCGCGGATGCTCTCCCGGATCGTGCGATTGCCGACGACCGGGCCGAGCGCGTGGATCCGCTTGTCGCTGAAGTAGTCCTCGCGCACGATGTCCGCGACCGCCGCGACCTGCTGCCACCACGAGGCGGCCTCGCCGCCGGTATAGGGCGCGCTGTTCACGAGAAGGAACGGCCGCGCACCGCGGGCCGCGAGCGCCTTCAGATAGGTGAGCACGTTGTCGCGGTACTGCGCGTTCGTCGTCGACCACGGCGTCTCGAGCCCCGCGCCCGAGAGCTCGTTCTCGGCGATCCACGGCGTCGCGCAGCCGGACTGCTGAACGGCGTAGTCGAAGAGCTTGTTCGCCCGGTCGACGACCGTGTCGGGGTCCATAGGGGTCGTCGGCAGCCCGACACGGGAACGCAGGTAGTTGTCCCAGTGGATCGTCTCCGCGCCCTGCTGGCGCAGCTGGGCGGGGAAGTCGCCGGAGCCGACGGCGACGACGAGGCCCGGGCGTCCGAAGACCGGTGCGAGGTCCGGCGGCGCCGCGTCGATCCACGACGTCATTCCCTCCGCCGGGGTGCACGCGTCGTCGGCGGCAGCGCGTCCCGGCACGAGCGACGCGACCCCCAGACACACGGCGAACACAACCAGCAGCTTCCGCACGAAGCTGACTGTGTAGCACGAAACTGCTGCAAACGACGAGGGCCGCGTCGCCGCGGCCCTCGTCCTTCTTACCGTTCGAGGGCGGTGCGGCTTTGCCGCACCGCCCTGAGCCGTGTGGTCGGAGCAGAGCTCCCTCGAATGCCAACCGATCGTGAGCGCCGAAGGCGCAGCCCCGAGCGGAAAGCGAAGCGGGCGAGGGACTACTCGGGCGAGTCGACCTCCGGGATCTCCTCGGCCTCGCCGGACTCGTGGCTCGACGTCGACTCGGCGCCGGGCTCGCCGCCGAAGTCGATGCCGAGCGCGCCGAGGTCGAGCCCGTTGCCGCCGTCGGAGCCGATCTCCTCGAGCGCCGCGAGCAACTCCGCCTCGGTCTCCGGCCGGGCGTACGCGCCGGCCGGCACCTTCTCGGCCGGCTTGATCTCGATGCCGCGGTAGCGCTTGAGCCCCGTGGCTGCCGGGATCAGCTTGCCGATGATCACGTTCTCCTTCAGGCCGAGCAGCCGGTCGGTCTTGCCCTCGATGGACGCGTCCGTCAGCACCTTCGTCGTCTCCTGGAAGGAGGCGGCGGAGAGGAAGGACTCGGTTGCGAGCGATGCCTTCGTGATCCCGAGGATCAGCGGCTCGAAGGTCGCCTGCTCGCCCTTCGCCTTCTTGACGCGAGTGTTCTCGCGCTCGAGGACGACCTTGTCGACGAGCTGGCCGGGCAGAAGCTCGGTCGTGCCGGAGTTCTCGACGCGGACCTTCTTCAGCATCTGCCGGACGATCAGCTCGATGTGCTTGTCGTGGATGTCGACGCCCTGCGACTTGTAGACCTTCTGCACCTCACCGACGAGGTACAGCTCGGTCGGCGTCGAGCCCTTGCCGGCGTGTGAGTGCAGCTCGAGCAGCTCCGTCGGCGCGATCGAGCCCTCCGTCAGCGGGTCGCCCATCTCGACGCGTGCGCCCTTCTTCACGAGCAGCCGCGTGCGGCGCGGGAAGAGGTACTCCCGCTCCTCGGGCTCGTCGGTCTTCTTGGACGATTCGCCGAGCAGGTTGATCTGGATGCCTCCGCGATCGGTTTCACCGACCGAGACGGTGCCGGAGATCTCCGCGAGCTGCGCGGCCCCCTTCGGGTTCCGCGCCTCGAAGATCTCGACGACGCGAGGCAGACCGTGCGTGATGTCGCCGCCGGCGATGCTCACGCCTCCGGTGTGGAACGTCCGCATCGTCAGCTGCGTGCCCGGCTCGCCGATCGACTGCGCGGCCATGATCCCGACCGCGTCGCCGATCTCGCAGAGCTGGCCCGTGCCGAGGAACGTGCCGTAGCACGTGCGGCAGATTCCGACCTCGCTGCGGCACTTCAGAATCGACCGCACCGGGATGCTCACGTCGGGCTGGTCGGAGAACAGCTCGTCGAGGCTGCGGATCTCGTCATTGCCGATCTCGGTGCCCTTCTCGAGCAGCACCTTCGCGCCCGGGCTGCCGTCCTTCTTGATGTTGTGGACGTCCTGCGCCACGATCCGGCCGAGCAGGCTCTTGTTGATGCCCTCGCCGGCGACGTGCAGCGGGAGCTCGATGAACTCCTTCGTCTTGCAGTCGTCCTCGCGGATGATCACGTCCTGCGAGACGTCGACGAGACGCCGCGTCAGGTAGCCCGAGTCGGCCGTGCGGAGCGCCGTGTCGGCGAGGCCCTTGCGGGCGCCGTGGGTGGAGATGAAGTACTCGAGCACCGAGAGGCCTTCCATGAAGTTGGCCTTGATCGGGCGCTCGATGATCTCGCCCTTCGGATTCGCCATCAGACCGCGCATGCCGGCGAGCTGCCGGATCTGCGTGAACGATCCGCGGGCCCCCGAGTTGGCCATCATGAAGATCGGGTTCAGCTCGTCGATCGCCTTCTCCATCGCGGTTGCGACGGTGTCGGTCGCCTCCGTCCAGAGGTTGACGATGATCTCGTGCCGCTCCTCGTCGGTGATCAGGCCGCGCATGTGCTGGCCCTCGACGGTTGCGACGCGCCCCTCGAAGTCCTCGAGGATCGCCTCCTTGTCCGGCGGGATCACGACGTCGTTCTTCGACACCGAGATGCCGGCCTGGGTCGCGTACCTGAAGCCGAGGGTCTTGATCGCGTCGAGCACCGGTGCGATCGCGGGAGCGCCGTACTCGTCGACGAGCTCCGCGATGAAGTCACCCATCGCTTTCTTGTCGAGCGTCCGGTTCAGGTAGTCGTGCCCGACCTGGCCGTCGAGCTCGACCGACTCGCCGAGCGCGCGGTCGATCTCCGAGTTGAAGATGACCCGGCCCGGCGTCGTCACGATCAGCTCCCCGTCCCACTCGAACTCGATCGAGTCCTGCAGACCCGTCTGCTTCGCGGCGACCGCGAAGTCGACCTCGTCCTCGCGCCGGAAGCGCTTCGGACGCGGCTTCATCTTCTCCGGATCGGCCTTCGTCAGGTCCTTCGGCGCGTAGGTGAGGAAGTAGCCGCCGAGCACCATGTCCTGCGTCGGCGTCGCGAGCGCGCGCCCGCTGGCCGGCGAGAGGATGTTGTTCGACGAGAGCATGAGGATCCGTGCCTCGGCCTGCGCCTCCGCCGAGAGCGGGAGGTGGACGGCCATCTGGTCGCCGTCGAAGTCCGCGTTGAACGCGTGACACACGAGCGGATGCACCTGGATGGCCTTGCCCTCGACGAGCTTCGGCTCGAAGGCCTGGATGCCGAGGCGGTGGAGCGTCGGCGCGCGGTTCAGCAGCACCGGGTGCTCCGCGATCACCTCTTCGAGGACGTCCCAGACCTCCGGCGTCATCGAGTCGACGTACTTCTTCGCCGCCTTGATGTTCTGGACGGACTTCCGCTCGACGAGCCGGCTCATGATGAACGGCTTGAAGAGCTCGAGCGCCATGAGCTTCGGCAGGCCGCACTGGTACAGCTTGAGCTGCGGACCGGCGACGATCACCGAGCGGCCGGAGTAGTCGACGCGCTTGCCGAGCAGGTTCTGGCGGAAGCGGCCCTGCTTGCCCTTGAGCATGTCGCTCAGCGACTTCAGCGGCCGGTTGCCCGGGCCCGTCACCGCGCGACCGCGGCGGCCGTTGTCGAACAGCGCGTCGACGGCCTCCTGGAGCATGCGCTTCTCGTTGTTGACGATGATCTCCGGCGCGCCGAGGTCGAGCAGGCGCTTGAGCCGGTTGTTCCGGTTGATCACGCGGCGGTAGAGGTCGTTGAGGTCGCTCGTCGCGAAGCGGCCGCCGTCGAGCTGCACCATCGGGCGGAGCTCGGGCGGGATGACGGGCACGGCCTCGAGGACCATCCACTCGGGCTTGTTCTCCGACTTGATGAACGCGTTGACGACCTTCAGCCGCTTGATCGCGCGCTGCTGCTTCTGGCCCTTCGCGGTCTTGATCGTCTCGCGGAGGAAGTTCGCCTCGGCGTTCAGGTCGAGGTCGCGCAGCAGCTCACGGATCGACTCGGCGCCCATGCCGCCGTTGAAGTACATCCCGAAGCCGTACGGCGACCCGAAGCGGTCCTTGAGCTCGCGGAAGATCTGCTCGTCGTTGACGATCATCTTCGGCTCGAGCTCGCGGAACAGCAGCCACGTCTGCTCGAGGCGGTTGACGGAGTCGACGGCGGCGTCGCGGGCGTCCTGCCGGCGGGCCTCGATGTCGAGCACCATCTCGCGCACCTTCAGCGCCCACTGCACGATCGCGTCGAGGTCTTCCTTGCTGATCTTGCCGTCGGTCCGCAGGCAGAGGTCGTTCGTGAGCTCGCGGATGTCCTGCCCGTCTTCCCACGTGTCGACGACTTCCTGCAGGAGGCCGTTGCCGAGCGAGCGCGCCTTCTCGAGGTTCTTCATGTCGACGTTCTTCGCGAGCTGCGCGTCCTCGTCGTTCAGCTCGTCGCCGACGATGAGCGCGTCGACGACGCGATGGATGTGCTTCGTGATCGCGCCCTTCTTCGAGCCGGTCGCCTTGTCGAGCTGCTTCTCGAGCGGGCGGATCGACTGGAGGATCTGCTCCGCTCCCGCTGCGACGTTCTCCACCTCGCGCGGGCTCAGCTTCCGGTCCGGCCGGATGGCGGCGTCACGGACGAGCTCGCGGATCTTCTTCGAGTCCTCCGTCGTCAGCTTCTTCGCGAGGTCCTTGAAGGTGCCCGCGACGAGCGTGCGAGCATCCTCGAGGGTCGGCAGCACCTGCTCCTCGGCCCAGTTGTTCAGGCCGCGGGCCCAGAAGTCGTCGTCCTCGTCGAAGCCCTTCTCGGCGCCCTTCGTGAAGTAGTCGCGCCGGCGCTGGAGGCGCACCTCGAGCGCCTGCAGGGCCTCGTCCCGGTCGACGTAGATGCGCTCCGACTCGGCGCGCACCTTGTCCTCGAGGTCGGCGAGGTCGGCGCCGCGCTTCTCCGCGTCGACCGACGTGACGATCGAGGCGGCGAAGTAGAGCACCTTCTCGAGCTCGCGCGGAGCGATGTCGAGGAGGTAGCCGATGCGGCTCGGCACGCCCTTGAAGAACCAGATGTGCGACACGGGAGCCGCGAGGTCGATGTGGCCCATGCGCTCGCGGCGCACCTTCTGCCGCGTCACCTCGACGCCGCAGCGCTCGCAGATGATGCCCTTGTAGCGGACGCGCTTGTACTTGCCGCAATAGCACTCCCAGTCCTTCGTCGGACCGAAGATGCGCTCGCAGAACAGGCCGTCGCGCTCGGGCTTGAGGGTCCGGTAGTTGATCGTCTCGGGCTTCGTGACCTCGCCGGAGGACCAGTCACGAATCTGCTTGCTCGAGGCAAGCCCGATCCGAATCGCGTCGAACTCGTTGATGTCGATCAAAGTTGCTCCTCAGTCCCTTCTTCTAGTTCCGCTAGTCCTCGATCTCCAGATCGGCCAGGTCCTTGGCGTCGCCCATCGGCCCGACCTCTGCCTGAACTTCCTCCGCGGGCGACTCGCCCGACTCCAGCTCCACGTCGGCGAGGTCGTCGAGCGCCTCGTCCTTCGGGAGCGCGAGCTCGCCGTCCTCGTCGACCCGCTCCTGGCCCTCCTCCGCCTCCTCGGCGGTCGGCTGCCGCGCGGCCGCGCGGAGCGAGCCGGGCGAGAGGTCGATGCCGAGCTCCTCCGCGGCGCGGAGCAGCTCGTCGTCCTCCTCGCGCACCTCGACATGCGCGCCCTCTTCGGAGAGCACGTGCACGTCGAGCGCGAGGGACTGCATCTCCTTCAGCAGCACCTTGAAGGACTCCGGGATCGACGGCTCGGCGATGTTCTCGCCCTTCACGATCGCCTCGTACGCCTTCACGCGGCCGACCGTGTCGTCGGACTTGATCGTGAGCATCTCCTGGAGCGTGTACGCGGCGCCGTAGGCCTCGAGCGCCCACACCTCCATCTCGCCGAAGCGCTGGCCGCCGAACTGCGCCTTGCCGCCGAGCGGCTGCTGGGTGACGAGCGAGTACGGGCCCGTGGAGCGCGCGTGGATCTTGTCGTCGACGAGGTGGAGCAGCTTGAGGATGTACATGTAGCCGACCGTCACGGCCTGGTCGAACGGCTCGCCCGTCTTGCCGCTGAAGAGACGCAGCTTCCCGCTGTTCTTGCGACCGGGAGCGCCCTTCTCGTCGACGACGAACTTGATCGGCGAGTCGGGGTTCTGCGTCTGCCAGTCGAGGAGTGCCTGGTCGACCTCCTCCACGGTCGCGCCGTCGAAGACCGGCGTCGCGACCGGCGAAGGACTGCCGTCGCCGTTCTCGCTGAAGACGCCCCGCGCCGCGGCCCACCCGAGATGCGTCTCGAGGATCTGGCCGATGTTCATGCGGCTCGGCACGCCGAGCGGGTTGAGCACGACGTCGACGGGCGTGCCGTCCTCGAGGAACGGCATGTCCTCTTCGGGGACGATCTTCGAGATGACGCCCTTGTTGCCGTGGCGGCCGGCGAGCTTGTCGCCCTCCGAGATCTTGCGCTTCTTCGCCACGTAGACGCGGACGAGCTCGTTCACGCCGGGTGACAGGTCGTCGCCGGCGTCGCGCGAGAACGTCTTGACGTCGATCACCTTGCCGCCTTCGCCGTGCGGCACCTTCAGAGAGGTGTCGCGCACCTCGCGCGCCTTCTCCTTGAAGATCGCGCGGATCAGCTTCTCCTCGGCCGTGAGCTCGGTCTCGCCCTTCGGCGTGACCTTGCCGACGAGCAGGTCGCCGGAGCCGACCTCGGCGCCGATGCGCACGATGCCGCGCTCGTCGAGGTCGGCGAGCGACTCCTCCGAGCGGTTCGGGATGTCGCGCGTGATCTCCTCGTCGCCGAGCTTCGTCGACCGCGCGTCGATCTCGTACTCGTGGATGTGGATGGACGAGAGGACGTCCTCCTTCACGAGACGCTCCGAGAGGACGATCGCGTCCTCGAAGTTGTAGCCCTCGAACGACATGAACGCCACGAGCAGGTTGGCGCCGAGCGCGAGCTCGCCGTAGTCGGTCGAGCTCCCGTCCGCGAGCACCTGGCCGGCCTTCACCTTGTCGCCGAGGTGCACGATCGGCTTCTGGTGGATGAGCGTTCCCTGGTTGGAGCGCATGAACTTCGTCATCGTGTAGTCGTCGCGCCCGTCCTTCGACTCGACGACGATGCGATCCGCGTCGACGTCGACGATCGTGCCGGCGTTGTCGGCGAGCACGACGTCGCCCGTGTCGACGGCGGCACGGTGCTCGAGGCCGGTGCCGACGAGCGGCGCCTGCGTGATCATCAGCGGCACCGCCTGCCGCTGCATGTTCGCGCCCATGAGCGCGCGGTTCGCGTCGTTGTGCTCGAGGAACGGAATGAGCGCCGTCGAGACCGACACCACCTGCGCGGGCGTGACGTCCATGAAGTCGACGTCGCTCGAGCCGTACGTGACGGCCTCGCCGAGCGCCGAGCGGCAGAGCACGGTGTCGTGAACGAACCTGCCCTTGTCGTCGAGCACCTCGGACGCCTGCGCGATCGTGTACTGCGCCTCCTCGACTGCGTCGAGGTACACGATCTCGTCCGTCACCTTGCCGTTGACGACACGCCGGTACGGCGTCTGGATGAAGCCGAACTCCGAGACCGTCGCCATCGACGCGAGGTAGCCGATCAGGCCGATGTTCGGGCCCTCGGGCGTCTCGATCGGGCACATGCGCCCGTAGTGCGTCGGGTGGACGTCGCGCACCTCGATCGGCGCGCGCTCGCGTGTGAGACCGCCCGCGCCGAGGGCGCTCAGGCGCCTGCGGTGAGTCAGGCCCGCGAGCGAGTTCGTCTGGTCCATGAACTGCGACAGCTGCGAGGAGCCGAAGAACTCCTTCAGCGCCGCGACGACCGGGCGGATGTTGATGATCGTCTGCGGCGTGATCGTGTCTACGTCCTCGGTCGTCATCCGCTCGCGCACGACGCGCTCCATGCGGTAGAGGCCGACACGGAACGCCTCCTGGATCAGCTCGCCGACCGTGCGGAGACGGCGGTTGCCGAAGTGCTCGTATTCGTCGAGGTCGTTGCGGATCGGATCGCGGGAGAGGCTCGCCGCCTCGGCCGCGTAGTCCTTCGTGTCCTCGGGCACGCCGAGCCGCGCCGGCAGCTCCACGAGCTTCTTGACGAGCGCGACGATGTCCTCGGTCGTGAGGACGCGCGTCTCCTCGGGCACCTGGACGTCGAGGCGCTGGTTGAGCTTGTAGCGGCCGACCTTCGTCAGGTCATAGCGCTTGGGATCGAAGAACAGCGCACGCAGGAGGTTCCGCGCGTTGTCGACCGTCGGGGGCTCGCCGGGGCGCTGCTTCTTGAAGACCTCGACGAGCGCCTGCTCCTCGGTCGCGGTCGGATCCTTCTCGAGCGTGTTGACGATGAACGGCGAGTTGTCGAAGAGCGCGAGCAGCTTCTCGTTCGTCGTCACGTCGAGCTGGAAGCCCGTCGACGGGTCCTCGGCAGGAAGCGCGCGGAGGAGCGTCGTGATCGGCAGCTTGCGCTTCCGGTCGATGCGGGCGTACGCGATGCCCTTCTTGTCAATCTCGAGCTCGAGCCACGACCCGCGCGACGGCATGAGGTTCGCCGTGAAGACCTGCTTCGTCGGATCCTTGGGCTCCATGAGGTAGGCGCCCGGGCTGCGGACGAGCTGCGTGACGATCACGCGCTCGGTGCCGTTGATGATGAACGTCCCGAACTCGGTCATCATGGGGAAGTCGCCCATGAACACGTTCTGCTCGCGGATCTCGCCCGTCTCCTTGTTCACGAAGCGGACGGTCATGTTGAGCGGGGCCTGGTAGGTGAGGTCCTTCTCGCGGCACTCCTTGATCGAGAACTGGGGCTCGCCGAAGCGGTAGTCCCCGAACTCGACGGCGAGCGTGCCGGTGTAGTCCTCGATGGGCGAGATGTCGTCGATCGTCTCCCGGAGGCCCTCGTTGAGGAACCAGTCGAACGACGCCCTCTGGATGTCGATCAGGTTCGGAAGCTCGAGGACTTCCTTGATACGGGAGAAGGATGTGCGCGCGCGCGGCGCGGCAACCTTGGCGGTCAAGAGATACAGCCTCCCTTACTACAGCGAAGAATCAGAAATCTCGGACAGGCGAAAACGGGCGGTACGTCAGCGCGAACCTGCAAGGGTACCCAATGCAGGGGTAGTACCGCAAGGCAAGCCCCCACGGAGGCCGCGCACGAGGCCTAATGGTAGCGCGGAACGCCAAAAAGCGGTAGTCCGCGGCCTGTGACGGCTTTCGGACGAGCGAGGGCCGCGTCGCCGCGGCCCTCGAGCGCCCTGTTGGGATCGAGGTTAGTCCGAGTCGGTGGTGGCCGGCGCCTCGGGCTTCGGGCAGGTGCCGTCCGCGTTCGGCTCGACGTCGCCGCGCTTCAGGTGCGCCTTCACGGCGTTCTGGCTGACCTTCACCTTCACGAAGGGCCGCGTCTTCGAGCCGGTCTTGTGGCAGAGCGTCACCTTGCCGGCGTGACCCTTGCCGTGGGTCGTCGTCGTTCCGGTCGTCTGCTGGGGCTTGCCTTTTCCTGGCGGGGGCGCCGCGAGCGCGAACGAGGCGAGCACGCCGGCCACGAAGAGACAGGCCACGAGGGAGATCGTTTTCATACGGGCTCCTGTCGGCAGCGGCCGACGCCTGCGAGATCCCTCGAACGAGAACGGCCGCCCGGAGGCGGCCGTTCTGGGACGTCGGGAAGTCCGGGCTACTTGACCTCGACGGACGCGCCGGCCTCCTCGAGCTGTGACTTGATCGAGTCGGCCTCGTCCTGCGCCACGCCCTCCTTCACCGGGTTGGGCGCACCGTCGACGAGATCCTTCGCCTCCTTGAGGCCGAGGCCGGTGATCGCGCGGACGACCTTGATCACCTGGATCTTCTTGTCTCCTGCGCCCTGGAGGACGACGTCGAAGGACGTCTTCTCCTCGGCCGGCGCAGCGCCGTCGCCCGCAGGCGCGCCCGGAGCGGCGACCGCCATCGGAGCGGCGGCGGTGATGCCCCACTCGTCCTCGATCTTCTTCTTCAGCTCGACGAGCTCGAGGACCGTCATGGACCCGAGCGAGTCGAAGACCGTGTCAACTGCGTTGGCCATTACTGGTCCTCTCCTTCTTCTTCGCTTGTCGTTTCGGTGTCTGCTTCTGCTGCCGGAGGCTCGGCCTCGGCTTCTGCCGCTGGCGCCTCGGCCTCCGTTTCGGCCCCGGCCGTGTCTTCAGCGGCGGCCGCTTCGGCGGGAGCCTCGGCCTCCGCGGCGGGCGCGTCGGCGCCCGACGTGTCTCCCTGCGCCTCGAGCTGCTCGATCCTCGCGTCGATCAGCCCGACGAGGTTCTGGAGCGGCGCGTTGAACAGGCCGAGGATCGTCATCAAGGGCGCGGTCACGGCCCCGAGCACCTGGCCGCGAAGGACCTCGAGCGACGGGAGCGTCGCGAGGGTGCCGACCTCCTCGGCGGACATCGTGCGGCCCTGGATGACGCCGCCGCGGATCTCGATCACCTGCGTCGTGCGCGCTGCGGCGCGAAGCGCCTTCGCCACGGCGACCGCATCACCCTCGGAATCGAGGAACGCGATCGCGGTCGGGCCTTCGAGCAGCGCGAGCAGGTGATCTGCCCCGGCCGCCTCGGCTGCGCGCCGCGTGAGCGTGTTCTTCACGACCTGGAACTTCGCGCCGTGCGTCAGCAGCTCGGTCCGCAGCGCGTCGACCTGCGGCATCGTCAAGCCGCGGTAGTCGGCGACGATCAGCGTCTCGCTCGCCTGAAGGCGCTCGGTCAGCTCGGCGACGATCTGTTCCTTCTGGGATTTGTCCATGCAGTTCCTCCGGAAATGAGAAGCCCGCGCGAAGGCGGGCCGGAGGTCGTGCAGGTCCTTCGACGCCACCTCGGCCGGACTTCTGCGCTCGCGCGCTGCCGGCTGTCTTCGGCGGACTGGTCTCGTGTTAGGCGGGCACTGTAGCCGAATCGGCCTCGACGGCCTCGGCGCCTTCCTCCTCGACGATGCCGCGCGTGCGGGCCGGGTCGATCTTGATCCCGGGGCCCATCGTCGTCGCGAGCGTGACCTGGCGGATGTAGCGGCCCTTCGCGGCAGCCGGCTTCGCGCGGACGATCTCGTCGATGAGCGCCGCGTAGTTCTCGAGCAGCGAGCGCTCGTCGAAGCTCTTCTTGCCGAGCGACACGTGGACGTTCGCGCCGCGGTCGGTGCGGTACTCCTGCTTGCCCGCCTTCGCCTCGCGGACGGCGCGGCCGACGTCCATCGTGACGGTGCCCGTACGCGGGTTCGGCATCAGGCCGCGGGGCCCGAGGATGCGGCCGAGCCGGCCGACCTGGCCCATCAGGTCCGGCGTCGCGATCGCCACGTCGAAGTCCGTGAAGCCCTCCTCGACGCGCTTCGCAAGATCGGCGGCGCCGATGACGTCGGCTCCGGCCTCCTCGGCCTCACGCGCCTTCTCGCCTTCGGCGAAGACGGCGACCCGCTGGTCGCGACCGGTCCCGTGCGGGAGCGAGATCGTCCCACGCAACTGCTGCTCCGCATGCCGGACGTTGAGGCCGAGGCTGAAGTGCACCTCGACCGTCTCGTCGAACTTCGGCCCCGGCATCGACTTGACGAGGCGGACGGCTTCGGCGGGCGAGTAGACCCGCTCGCGGTCGATGGAGCCGCGCGCGTCGAGATAGGTCTTGCCGTGCCTGCTCACGCGTCCACCTCGACGCCCATCGAGCGCGCCGTGCCGGCGATGACGAGCATCGCCTGCTCGACGTCGCGCGCGTTCAGGTCGGGCAGCTTCGTCTCGGCGATCTGCCGCACCTGCGCCTGCGTCAGCCTCCCCACCTTGTTGCGGTTCGGCTCGGCCGAGCCCTTCTCGAGCCGCAGCGCCTCCTTGATCAGTACGGCCGCCGGCGGCGTCTTCGTGATGAAGGAGAAGGAGCGGTCCTCGTAGACCGTGATCTCGACCGGCGTGATGCGGCCGTTCTCCTGCGCGGTCTGCGCGTTGAACGCCTTGCAGAACTCCATGATGTTGACGCCGTGCTGGCCCAGCGCAGGGCCGACCGGCGGGGCCGGGTTCGCCTGGCCGCCGGGGATCTGCAGCTTGATGAGGGTCAGAACTTTCTTGGCCACGTCGTTCCTTTGCTAGTCGATCTTTCCGGCTCAGTCGATCTTCTTGGCTCAGTCGATTTTCTTTACCTGGTCGAACGAGAGCTCGACCGGAACCTGGCGCTCGAAGATGTCCACGAGCACCTTCAGCTTCTGCGCGTCGCCGTTGACGTCGACGATCTCGCCGTCGAAGTCGCTTAGCGGGCCCGACGTCACCTTGACCGACTCGCCGAGCTGGAACTCGATCTGCGTGCGCGGCCGCGCGCCGTCGGCGGCACCCGTGTGCAGGATGCGGTCGACCTCGGGCTGCGACAGCGGCACGGGCTTGTTCCCGGCGCCGACGAATCCGGTCACGCCCGGGGTGTTCTTCACCACGCCCCACGCGTCATCGTTCAGATCCATGTTCACGAGGACGTAGCCGGGCAGCACGCGCTTGTCGGTCTGCACCTTCTGGCCGTCCTTCGTCTCGATCACCTGCTCGGTCGGCACGACGACCCGGCGGAAACGCGGCGCCTGGTTCATCGAGATGATCCGGTGCTCGAGATTCGCCTTGACCTTGTTCTCGTGGCCCGAGTAGGTGTTGATGACGTACCAGCGGAACAATCTCTCTCCCGTTACTGGTTCAGAATCCTCTGGACGACGTGCTTCCAGAGGATGTCGTTCGCATAGAGGTAGACGCCGACCACGATGCAGGCGATCAGCACGACCACCGTAGCTTGAATCACCTGCGACTGTCCGGGCCACTCGACCTTCTGGAGCTCGGCCCACGACTCGCCGAAGAACGCGAAGCGGCCCCGACGCGGCTGCGAGGGAGGCGCCGGCGGCCGGCCCCTGCGCCCGTCGCCCTCGCCGTCAGCGGTCGGCTTCGAGGGACGCCGAGGCGGTGCGCCTGACTGCTCCGCACGCGCGGCGCGGCGCTGTGCCCGCGTCTCTCTCGCCACTAACGAGTCTCCCGGTGGAGCGTGTGCTCACCGCACCAGCGGCAGTACTTCTTGAACTCCACGCGGTCGGGCGAGTTCCGCTTCGACTTCTCGGTGTTGTAGTTGCGTCGCTTGCACTCGGTGCACGCGAGCGTGATGCCTACTCTGACTCCTGTCTTGGCCATGGCTTCTTCTTCTACGCTGTTTGTTGGACTGCTGCGGGGCGCGGAAAGGTAGCGGCGGGTGGACTCGAACCACCGACACGCGGATTATGATTCCGCTGCTCTAACCAACTGAGCTACGCCGCCGGGCGCGCGCGAAAGTGTAGCCAATGCTCGGCGCGCAGGTCCCTCAGCGCTCTTCGCGAGCCAGAGCCGGGTCTGCCCCGGCCTCGAGCAGGATCTTCTCCAGGTCGGGACGGCCGACGAACGCCGCCGTTCCGAGCGGCCTGACACGCGCGATGTCGCTCGTGGCCAGCGCGTTCGGGTCGGCCCCGCGCTCGAGCAGGAGGCGGACGGCTTCCTCGCTGCCGCCGAAGATCGCGAGGTGAAGAGGAGTGAACCCGTCGGGCGACCACGAGCTCGCCGCGGCCGGTTCGTCGTCGAGCAGCCGGCGGAGCCGCTCGATTCGCCCGAACGCCGCGGCTTCGTAGGCGGGCAGCTCGTCGTCGGGAGCGACGAGCGTCTCCGCCCGATCTCGCTCTCCGTCGTAGAGCGCCTGGAGCGCAGGTGAGATCGTCATGGTGGTTTGTTACCACGGAGGAGTCATCCGATGAACAGGAGAAGATCACCGCTGCATCCAGAGCAAGGTCGAAAGCCCCGTAACGGGTGGAGCGGCAGAGGGCTGATCGTCGCCCACCGACCGAAAGCTCTCGTCCTCACGATCCTTGCCGCGCCCGTGCCGACGCCGATCGGTCACGGCCCGCAGTTCATGCCTCCGCGCGTCGGGCGCGAGCCGGCGCCGGCGCTGGCCTGCGCGCCCGGCCCTCGGGCGGCTGCGGCCCGTGCACATCTCGAGCTCTTCGCACGGAAGCGGGCGATCGTCATCCCGGCGCTCATCGGCGTCCGTCGCGGCTGCCGTTACCCGCTCCGCACGCTGACGCCGACCGGCGTGATCGAGATCGGCCGCGGCGGGCTGACGGTCGGCGACTTCTTCGCCGTCTGGCGCATGCCGCTTTCGAGCCGGCGCATGCTGACCTTTCGAGGCGACGTGAAGGCGTACGTCGCCGGCAAGCGCTGGCGCGGTGACGTGCGCACAATCCGGCTGAATGACCGTCGGCAGATCGTGCTCGAGCTGGGCGGCTACGTGCCGCCGCACAGTTTCTTCCTGTTCCCGCCGCGGTGAGCGAGCTGTTCGTCTTCACCGAGATGCCTGCGCCGCTGGCGGGCATGCCGTATCCGGAGCCGGACGTCGACTGGCAGGCGCTTCACGACCGCGGCTTCCGCCTCGTCGTTCGTCTGCATCCCGGCGACTACGACCCGGCGCCGCTGGACGTCCGTGACGTCCCGCTCACCGATCTCTACGGCGGCGTAGTGCCGGACGATCCCGAAGCGGAGGCGGAGCACGTGTGGGAGGCGGCTCGTATCGCCGCAGGCGCGGTCGAGCGCGGCACCGGCGTCGTCGTCCACTGCGTCGGCGGCACCGGCCGCACGGGAACGGTCGTCGCGTGCGCGCTGCGCATGCTCGGCCGCTCTGCCGACGAGGCCGTCGCGACGGTGCAGGCGCACCGGCCGAAGTGGCCCGAGTCGGCTTGGCAGGAGCAGCTCGTGCGCTCAGGCTGATTCGCGACAGTCGTCGCAGGCGCCGCGCAGCAGGACGTCGTGGCTCGCGACGGCGAACCCCGTGTCCTCCTCGACACGTCGCAGCGCGGCTTCGAGCCCGTCGTCGGCGAAAGGCTCGACACGTCCGCACTCGTTGCACACGAGGTGGTGATGGTGATCGTCGGCGACGTCGACGCGCTCGTAGTGCGCACGACCGTCGCCGAGGTCGAGCTTCTGCACGAGCTTCTGCTCGGCGAGGACGTCGAGCACGCGGTAGACCGTCGCGATGCCGACCTCGCGGCCGTCGGCTGCCAGCTCCGCGGCGATCTCGGGAACCGTTCGGCAGCAGTCGCCGCGCGCGAGCACGGAGACGACGGCCTGCCGCGCCGCACCGGTGCGATAGCCGGCGCTGCGCAGCGCGTCGGTCGTCCGCTCCTCCCAGTTCACACGCCGGATGATAACGATTCTCGTTATCGTGCAGAGGTGTTCGACGCCTTCGGCTATGCGTTCTTCCAGCGCGGGCTCTGGGAGGTGCTGCTCCTCTCCGGTGCCGCGGGGCTGATCGGGACGTGGATCGTGCTGCGCGGGCTCGCGTTCTACGGGCACGCGATCGCGGCGGCGGCGTTCCCCGGTCTCGTCGTCGCAGACGGCCTGAGCTTCGCGCCCTTCCTCGGCGCTCTCGGAGCGGCGGGCATCTTCGCCTTCGCCGTTGCGGGGCTGTCGCGGCGGCGGCGCGACGAGTACTCGAGCTTCACCGCGCTCGTGCTCGTCGGCGCGCTCGCGCTCGGCGTGATCCTCGCGAGCGACGTCTTCCACTCCGGCGCCAACGTCGAGACGCTGCTCTTCGGGAGCCTGCTGCTCATCGACCGGACCGACCTGTTCCTCGCCGCCGCCGCGACGGCCGCGGGGCTCTTTGCAACGGTCGTCCTCGGGCGCCGCTGGGTCGCCACCGGCTTCGACCCGGCGACGGCCCGCGCGCTCGGCGTGCGCTCGGCCGTCCCCGAGGCGGCGTTGCTGATCCTCGTCGCCGTTGCGGTCGTCGCATCGCTCGATGCGCTCGGCGCGCTGCTCGTGTCGGCGCTCTTCGTCCTCCCGGCCGCGACCGCGCGCCTCTGGACGCGGACGTTGATCTCTTGGCAAGTGGCATCGGTTGTCCTCGCCGCCGTCGAAGGAACGCTGGGCCTCTGGCTCGCGTTCGAGGCGAACGTGCCGCCCGGCGCGGCGATCGCGGTGATCGGCGGCGCGGTCTTCGCGGTCTCGGCCCTCCCCCGCAGCGTCCCGGCGCTCGCGGTCGCGGCGCTGCTGCTCGCTGGGTGCGGCTCCGGCGGCAACCGGCCTGCCGTCGTCGCGACGACGACCGAGATCGGCGACTGGGCCCGCGTCGTCGCCGGCGAGGAGCTGTCCGTGCACCAGATCCTGCGCCCGAACACCGATCCGCACGACTACGAGCCGCGACCGGACGACGTGCGGGCGACGAGCGGCGCGCACGTCGTCTTAGAGAACGGGCTCGGCCTCGACGGCTGGATGGGCAAGGTCGTTTCGTCGGCCGGCGGCGACGCGCGCGTCGTCGATCTCGGCTCGAGCGTCGTCGACCGGATCCCCGGCGACCCGCACTGGTGGCACGACCCGCGCAACGCCGCGACTGCCGTTACCGCGATCCGGGATGCCCTCGTCCAGGCCGACCCGCAAGGGGCGCGGGCGCTGCGTCGGAACGCCGACGCGTATCTGCGCAGGCTTCGCGCGCTCGACTCCGAGCTCGCAGCCTGCTTCGCGACGGTGCCGAGCTCGCAGCGGAAGCTCGTCACCGACCACGACGCGTTCCGCTACTTCGCGCGGCGCTACGGGATCCACATCGTCGGCGCCGTCATCCCGTCGCTCACGACGCAGGCTCAGCCGTCGGCCGGCGAGACGGCGAAGCTGATCCGCCTCGTCCGACGCGAGCACGTGCGCGCTGTCTTCCCGGAGAGCTCTGTCAACGCACGTCTCGCGCACACGATCGCGCACGCCACGGGCGCGTCGGCGCGATACACGCTGCACGGCGACACGCTCGGGCCCGGCCAGACGTACCTGCAGATGGAGCGCGCGAACGCCGACGCCATGATGCGCGGCTTCACCGGTGGCAGGCGGGGGTGCGGAACGTGACGCTGCTGCGCGTCGACGAGTTGAGCGCCGGCTACGGCGGCCCGCCGGTGCTTCGCGACGTGACGTTCGAGATCGCCGCGGGCGAGCGCGTGGGCGTGCTCGGCCCGAACGGCGGCGGCAAGTCGACCCTCTTTCGCGTGCTCCTCGGCGAGCTCGCGCCGTCCGGCGGGACGATCTCCGGCAAGCAGCGCTTCGGCTACGTCCCGCAGACCGAGCGCGCGCGCCTCGATTACCCGGTGACCGCGCTCGACGTCGCGTTGATGGGAACGCTCACGTCGAGCCGCTGGTGGCTGCCCGTCGGCAAGCGCGACCGCGAGCGCGCGCAGGCGGCGCTCGAGCGCGTCGGCCTTCAGGAGCAGGCGAGCACGATGTTCGGCGAGCTCTCCGGCGGTCAGCGCCAGCGCGTCCTCGCCGCGCGCGCGCTCGTGCAGGACGCGGAGGTGCTGCTCCTCGACGAGCCGTTCAGCGGCGTGGACGTCCCGAGCGCCGAGCTGCTCACTTCGCTGCTCGACGAGCTGGCGGCCGAGGGACGCGGGCTGCTGATCGCGACGCACGACCTCGAACAGGCAGCGGGCTGGGACCGCGTGCTCTGCCTGAACCGGCGCGGCATCGCGTTCGGCCTTCCCGGGGACGTGCTGACGCTCGACGTCCTCGAGCAGACCTACGGCGGCGCCATCGTGACCTTGCCGGGAAAGGCCGCCGCCATCCTGCCGCCGCACCACCACGACCACTGATGCACGCGCTCGTGCACCCGTGGAGCGAGACCTTCATGCAGCTCGCGCTCGCAGAGCTCGTGCTGCTCGGGATCGTCGGCGGGGTCGTCGGGTGCTGGATCGTGCACTACGAGCTTGCGTACAGCGCCGAGTCGCTCGCGCATGCGCTCTTTCCCGGCCTCGTCGGTGCCGCGCTGCTCGGGCTGCCCTTGCTGCTCGGCGGAGCGGCCGGAGTGGCGGGAGCCGCCGCCGGCGTCGCGGTCGTTCGCCGTGTACCGACGCTCGGGGCCGACACGGCGGTCGCGGCGGTGATCACGAGCATGTTCGGGCTCGGCGTCCTCCTCGCACTCACGCCGGCGACGCCGCCCGGGCTCGATGCGCTGCTCTTCGGCGACCTGCTCGGCGTCACACGCGAGGACGTCTTCGCGTCGACGGTCCTCGCGGTCGCCGCCGGCGTGACGCTGGTTGCCCTGCACCGGCCACTGCTGCTCGTCGGCTTCGACCGCACAACCGCGCGTGCTTTCGGCGCGCGGCCGCTCTTCGTCGACCTCGTGCTGCTCGCCGTTATCTCGCTCGCGATCGTGATCGGAGTGCGCGCGCTCGGGAACCTGCTCGTCCTCGCGCTACTCGTCGGTCCTGCGGCTACCGCGCGACTGTTCGTGAACCGGATGTCGCGTCTGATGGCGCTGGCCGTAGCGCTGGCCGTCGGTGCGTCGGTCGGGGGGTTGTACCTCTCTTATTACGCGAGCATTGCGGCAGGAGCCTCGGTCGCGGCCGTGACGGTCGGCATGTACGTCGTCGCGCTATCGTTTCGCGCCGCTCGCCTCTAAGCGCACCCGTCCGTCGATGCGCGCGCCTCCGGCAGTTCAATTCGAGGAAGCTGCCGGTCCGACCCTGGAGTCGAGAGCCTGGTCGAGCGCCCCTACGGCATTGGCCTTACCGTCCGCGTCGACTCGCCCCAGCTCAGACTTCTTCCGCATCGTCTGCTCCGTCGCCCGCTTCTTGTAATCGCCCTTCTTGATCTCTTTCGGCTTCGGGATCCGGAAGGAAGGCGGCGCAAGCGCGTAGTAGTGTCCGGCCTCCCATCCGGGCCACACGTAAGTCGCGTCGGTATCGAGGAACACAACACGACGAGCAGCGGTGCATTTCGGCGTGTGGCTCGGAAGAGTTCCTGCTCTACGCGCAAATCGGCTTCGACACGAGCCCGATGAGCGGCCTCGACAACACGTACACGTGCGACGGCGTCCTCGGATTGTCGTGCCCGAACACCGTCACGACCTGCTCGGCCGGCGCCTGTGCCGACGGCACCGTGCCCGTGCTCGCCTGCGGAGCGGCCAACACCTGCGTGCCGAAGCGGACAGTGTCCGGATCGGCCTCGCCCGATGCGTACAACTACCGGATCGACTCGTACATCCTGTACAAGACACAGGCAAGCGGCAGGCAGTTGAAACAGATCACCGTCGTCGTGCGCGACGGGCAAACGCCGACCAAGACGCTCGCGCGGCTCACGTCGACGTTCGATCAGACGGTCAGCATCTGACCGGCGGCGTAGCGACGCCAAATACTCCGTTCGGCCGATGGCGGCCGTCGCGATCGGCGCCTAGTCTCGCCGCCATGTCCGAGAAAGTCCAGACAACGTCCCCGCGGATCACCGAGCGTCAACGTCAGGTGGTGGAGCTGATCGCGGCCGGGTGTTCGAACGAGGAGGTCGGGCTCAGGCTCGGCATCTCGACCCGGACGGCGAAGGCTCATGCGGACGTCCTGCGGCGGAAGCTCGGTGTGGCGCGGCGACGCCAAATCCCGGCGGCCTATCGCGCGCTTACCGGCGAAGACCCGCTCGCACCGAACCTCGAGCCGATGTCTTTCGTGCTCGGGGACTAACGGCAACTGCACCTGCGTGCTTCGGCGCGCAGGTGCAGAGTTTCCACGCGCGGTACGCTCGCACCCGACGGCAGGACGTATGGACCAGGGCACAGACCATTCGAGCGTCCGGCTGGACGGATCGTCTCAACGTCACATCATCGAGCGGCCGCGACTGACGTCGCTCCTCGACGGCGCCGACGCGCGAATCATCCTCCTCGTCGCCCCGGCCGGTTATGGAAAGACGACCCTTGCGCGCGAGTGGACTTCCCAGCGCGGGCGGACAGGACTCTGGTACCGCGCGCGCCGCGGCGCCTCGGATGTCGCGATCGTCGCGCGGTGCCTGTCGCAGGCACTCGCGCCGCTCTCGACGACGATCGAGCGCAGCACCCGCGAGCTCCTGTCCGCGCTCAACACGCCGGAGGAAGAGCCGGAGGTCGTCGCGGACCTGCTCGTCGAGGAGCTGGACGGCTGGCCGGAAGACACGTGGCTCGTGATCGACGAGTACGAGCTCGTGGCGCCACACTCGGCGCCGGTGCGGGTGATCGAGCGGTTCGTGGCGGGATCGGGGGCTCGCGTGCTCCTCACTGGGCGCGAGCGTCCGCGCTGGGTTACGCCACGCGACGTCCTCTACGGCGACGCGTTCGAGATTCGCGCCGCGGCTTTGTCGATGACTCTGGAAGAGGCGTCACAGGTGTTGGCTCACGCAGGACATCCGTCAGCGGGGCTCGTTGCGCTTGCAGACGGCTGGCCTGCCGTCATCGGTCTTGCGGCGCTGCTGCCGGGCGAAGTTAAGCCGACGTCCGACGAGCAGCCCGCGCTCTTCGATTACGTGGCGCAGGAGCTTTTCGACGAATTGGCACTAGACGTGCAGAAGCATCTCGTGCTCCTCTCGGTTCCGGCGACGCTGACGCCGCCGCTCGTGAAAGCGATCCTGGGCCACGACGCGGAGCGCGTGCTACGCGATTCCGTGCGCGTTGGCCTCATGACCGCGCGAGAGCCGAACGAGATCGAGATCCATCCCTTGTGTCGGACGTTCCTTGAGCGGAAGCTGTGGGACGTCGGCGTGAGCCGCGCCCAGATCGACAAGCTCACGCTGAGTCTGATCGACGGCGAGCCAGTGGGACGATGCATTTGAGGCAATCCGCGCGTTCGGGCTCCAGGACCGCCTGCCGCTGCTCATTGAACACGGTCTTCGACGGGTTCTCGCGGAGGGACGGACGAGCGCTCTCGAGCAATGGGTCGAGTTGGCCGATCAGCGAGATTTTCAGACAGCCGAGGTGGCGTTAGCCAGGGCGGAGCTCTTCTTGCGCCGCGGGGATTGGGCACTAAGTGAGACATTGGCAGTACGAGCGGCGCCGAGCGTTGGACTCGCTGAAACGCTGGTCGCACAAGCGCATTTGTGTGCCGGGTCTTCCGCTCAGCTACTCGACGAAGTCGAGCGCGCGTGGGAACACTTCGGTGACGCACTGGCTGGCGGTGACTCCCGCGAGACATACGACGACGCGCCCTTTGGGGAAGGTTCGTCGCTTCATCGTGGACCAGGAGGACCAGAGTTATGAAGGTGCGTTGACGGACCTCGAACAGCACGCCGACACTAGTCCCGACCATCTGCTGAGGCTCGGCCAAGCAAAGCTCGTCGTAGCGAACGAAAGGGCCACCTGTTAGAAGCTCTTGGCAGTGCTCTCGCGGTTGAGCCGCTTCTGGACCAAGTGAACGATCCGTTCATCCGCACAGGCTTCCTCAACAACCTTTCGCATGCGTTTGCTCTCGCCGCCAGATAGCGAGGCCGAAGAAGCGGCCCGCCGCCAGTTGGAAGAGGCGAAGCGTTTTCGGCCGACGTTTGCGGTCTCGGCAGGACTTATCAACCTTGCGGTCGCACAGCTGGGCCTCGGCTCGCTCGCGGCCGCGGCGGCGGCGAGCGTTGAACAGGCCGAAGACGAATGACTCCGCGCTCCGGATCAAGCGGGACACGGTTCGAGCGTGTATCGCGCTAGCCCGCAGCGACAGCCCTAAAGGCAGTCGCGGACTTGCGAGCAATGGACTTCGACGATGGCCGGCCAGACCTCGTGTGTGAGGCCCTCGCAGTACTCGCGCTCGCCGAAGCCTGCATTGGCGATCGCGCATCCGGGCAGAGGCGACAATCGAACCGCGGCCACGGCGATACCAACAGATATCGCGCCAACGGTCTTGGTCTCGGCCGCAGCGGCGATTCTGGCCTGTAACGATGACGCAGCAATACTCTCGGGCCGGCTCGGAGACCTCGCTGCGGCGGTCGCCCAAACCGGGAGTTACGACAGCCTCCTTTGTGCTTTGCGCGGGAGCCCGTATTTGCTCGAGGTGTCGCTGGAACACTCGGACATGCGATCTGCCGTACGCGTAGCCGCACTGCACAGTGGCGACACGGTGCTCGCCCGCGCACTTGGGCTGAGCCCAACTAAGGTCGGCAAAGTGGACTCTCGCCGCGAGAAGTCGAAGTGCTCAAGCTCGCGTCGGAGGGGCTCAACAACGCGCAGATCGGCGCGCGACTCTACATCAGTCCGAAGACTGTCAAGACACATCTTCAGAACATCTACGAGAAGCTTGATGCGAGGTCTCGAACCGAGGCGGCGATGAAAGCGAAGGAGGCTGGACTACTGGGCTAGAGCGAGAGAGGGAAGCGGCTCCTCCTCCGTTTCCCCATGCTCGCGCATCTCGAATACGAAGTCGGCGCTCTTCCCCAAGCGATAAGCCTCGGGCGCGCCGGCGAGAATCGCTTCGAAGGCCGCGACCACCGAAGTATCGAACTGCGACTCGACCGCCTGCGCCAATCGCAGGCGCGCCACCCGGCTTGGCATCGCCTCGCGGTATGGCCGATCTGACGTCATCGCGTTATACGCATCAGCTACGGCAATGACGCGCGCCAACAATGGAATGTCGGCACCTGTGAGGCCATCGGGATACCCGTTGCCGTCGAAGCGCTCGTGATGATGGCGAACGATTGCGGCGATCTCGGCGTAATCCTCGACCTTCGCAAGGATGCGTTCGCCGATTTCGGGATGAGTCTCCATCAGCCGACGCTCTTCCAGGGTGAGTGCACCCGGCTTCTCAAGAAGGCCCGCGGGCAATCCGATTTTTCCGATGTCGTGAACGAGGCCGCAAAGATGGACGAGTTGTTGTTGTGACGCACTGAAGACCCATGCGTTCGGCGATGTCGCGCGAGTAAATCGCTACTGCCGCCGAGTGGCCAGCCGTGTAGCGATCCCGGGCATCGAGCGTGGCGACGAGCGCTGATGCGAACGAGAGGTTGGCTCGCTCCAACCGCTCGTTCACGCTGAGGAGATCGTCTGCAAGTCTCCGCTGGTCCTGGTAGAGGGCGAAGAGTTTTTGCGCCGCCAGCGCCGGCACGAAGAAGAGCAGCAAAGACAGAGGCGAAAGCTCGCTATAGGCGATTGCCAAGACTGTGACGAGCGGCCCGTAAAGCGGAACCGATGACGCGATGATCGGTGCCTCGGTACGCATTAGCTCGAGGAGCCGTCTGTTTCCGCGAAGTTGCGCTGCAATCGCTGCGAAGGTGACGTCTAAGAGTTCGGCGACGAGCGCGCCGGCGAACGTTGCGATTGCGATGCCGACGATCTCGTTATGCGAGAAAGAGAGGCAGAAAGAAGCTGTAAGGCCGGACGCCGCGCCGCCGATTGCCCGACTGCTGGTGTAGGTCACCCACTTCAGATGGGGCGGCCGCATGATCTCGCTGAGAAGTGACGCAGCGCCGACGAGCATTGCGGCAAGAGGCCCGAAGACAACCGCCGCGAAAAGCGTCGGCAATATCGAGATTGATTGTGAGGTAGTGCTCGTAAGACGTACGAGGCCGCGCTCGGAAACAGCGGCGATCACACAAAGAACGACGACAGCCCAGGGGTCGCCCAGGTCCGTAACCGGCGATGACGAGGCCAGCGGCGATGACGATCGACGCGAAGGCGAGGCAGGCTGCGTAGACGGCTCCCCCTGCCGTTAGTTCTTCGCGTAGACCGGAAAGTGTAGGTTTTTGCAATTTCATCTACCCAAACTTGACATATCCCCCATCCGGGGTATAGCCTGAAAGTCGCCGTTAGTCCCCGTACAAGGAGCACATCATGGGCAAGTCGATCCTTCGCTTCGTCGCTCGGGCCGCCGTGTCGGGCGGCCTTCGCGACTGGTAGGAAGTCCCAGTCTGGTTTTTCGCCGCGCGAGCCGCTTCCCCCGGTTGAGGGATATCCACAACTTGTGGAGAAGCGCGAGCCCGGCTCGGAAACGACCAAGTGACTCGTATGCCCGCCGCCACCTAGATCCAGTGGCGCGCGGGCTGTGACTTAGACGATCAGGCCACGCCGGAAGCCGACGGCGACCGCGTGAGCTCTCGAGCGGGCCTGCAGCTTCGCGAGCAGGTGCCGCACGTGCGACTTCACCGTCTCCTCGCTCAGGAAGAGGCGCTCGCCGATCTCGCGGTTCACGAGTCCGTCCGAGACGAGTTGGAGCACCTCGATCTCGCGCATCGTCGGCTCCTGCTCGAGCTGCTGAACCGGGCCGGTGAAGGGGATCACCTCAGCGGTCGCGCCGCCGTTTCCGTTGCCGTTCTGACGACGCGTGGCTGCCACCCGGTCGAAGCGCCGAGTGTGATCCATGTAGCGGGTCAGAATCTGTTCGCGTTTTGCTGCGTCCACGTGCCGTGTATCGGCGGCGCGCGACCGGCCCTTGAGAGGCCTACCCCGATCTAGGGACGGGCTTCGTCCGGAACCGGATGCGACTCGCCCGCCGAGTCCTCTGGCAGGGCCGATTCGTCGGCGTCTGCGGGCGTCTCAGGAGCCGCCTGGACGCGCCTCAGCGTCTCCTCGTCGACGTTCAGCGGGTGGTGACACGCCGCCAGATGCCCGTTGCCGTAGTCGGCGAGCGGAGGCTCGATCTGGCTGCAGATCTCCGTCGCGTACCGGCACCGGGGATGGAAGCGACAGCCGGACGGCGGCGAGATCGGGCTCGGTACATCGCCCTCGAGCACGATCCGCTGTCGCTGCTCCGACAGGTCGGGATCCGGGATCGGGACCGCGGAGAGAAGCGCCTCGGTGTACGGCATGATCGGCCGCGAGTAGAGCTCCTCGGCCGGCGAGAGCTCCACGAGCTTGCCGAGGTACATCACCGCGATGCGGTCGCTGACGTGCCGCACGACGCCGAGGTCGTGCGCGATGAAGACGTACGTCAGCTTGAAGTCGTTCTGAAGCTCCTCGAGCAGGTTGATCATCTGTGCCTGAATAGACACGTCGAGAGCCGAGACCGGCTCGTCGGCCACGATCAGCTTCGGCCGCAAGGCCAACGCGCGCGCGACGCCGATCCGCTGGCGCTGCCCGCCGGAGAACTCGTGCGGGAACCGGTTGTAGTGCTCCGGCGAGAGGCCGACCGTCTCGAGCAGCTCCTGGACGCGTTTCCGCCTGTCCTTCTGCGTCGCCGTCTTGTGGATCTTCATCGGGTCGCCGATGATCGACCCGACGCGCTTGCGCGGGTTCAGGCTCGCATAGGGATCCTGAAAGATGATCTGCATCTCGCGCCGCAGCGGTCGCAGCGCGCGCGGGCCGAGCTTCGCGATCGACTGCCCCTCGAACCGCACATCCCCTTCGGTCGGCTCGAGCAGGCGCACGATCGTGCGGCCGAGCGTCGACTTGCCGCAGCCGGACTCGCCGACGAGGCCGAGCGTCTCGCCCTCGGCGACCTGTAGCGAGACGTCGTCGACCGCGTGCACGCGAGCGACCTCGCGCGCGAGCAGGCCCTTCCGGATCGGGAAGTACTTCTTGACGTGAACCGTCTCGAGGAGCGGCGTTCCGTTCGCGCTCATGCCGCGGCCTGTCCGTGGATCACGCGCTCGCGCAGGTCGCGCTTCTCGTCGACCGTCAGCCAGCAGCGGTCGAGGTGCGGCGGGGTGTCGCCGACGCGGTTCTCGAGCGGCGGATGCTCGGTGCACTTCTCGAACGCGTGCGGGCAGCGCGGGCGGAACTTGCAGCCCTGCGGCATGTTGATCAACGACGGCGGCGCGCCGGCAATGGACGTGAGCCGGTCGGGCTTCTCGCGGTCGAGCCGCGGAATCGAGCCGAGCAGGCCCCAGGTGTAGGGATGCTGTGGGTCGTAGAACAGCTGCCGCTTCGTCCCGTACTCGACCATGCGGCCCGCGTACATCACGGCGATGTCGTCGGCGATGTCCGCAACGACGCCAAGGTCGTGCGTGATGAGGATCACGGACGAGTTGAAGTCGTCCTTGAGCCGGTCGATCAGCTCGATGATCTGCGCCTGGATCGTGACGTCGAGCGCGGTGGTCGGCTCGTCGGCGATGAGGATCTCCGGGTTGTTCGCGAGCGCCATCGCGATCATCGCGCGCTGACGCATGCCGCCCGAGAACTGATGCGGATAGTCGTCGACGCGCTCCTCGGGATGCGGGATGCCGACCTGCCGCAGGAGCTCGACTGCGCGGTTGCGAGCCGCCTGCTTCGAGACGTCCTCGTGCGTGACGATCCCCTCGATGATCTGGTCGCCGACGCGGTACACCGGGTTCATCGACGTCATCGGATCCTGGAAGATCATCGCGATCTCGTTGCCGCGGAACCGCCGGAGCTCCGACTCGCTCATCTTCAAGAGGTCCTGGTCCTTGTACCGGACCGCGCCTTCGAACTTCGCGTTCACGCCGCGTGTGAGGCCGAGGATCGTCATCGCCGTCACGCTCTTGCCGGAGCCCGACTCGCCGACGATCCCGAGCACCTTGCCTCGCTCGAGCTTGAACGAGACGCCGTCGACCGCGCGCACGACCCCGTCCTCGGTCGCGAAGTGGACGTGCAGGTCGTCGACGTCGAGAAGCGTCTCTGCCACTACGTCGGCCGGATACGCGGGTCGAGGATCGCGTACGCGAAGTCGACGACGGCGCTGAAGAAGACGATGAAGAACGCGCCGAAGAGGGTGACGCCGATGATCGGCGGCAGGTCGAAGTTCGCGATCGACTGCGCCGCGTACTGGCCGACGCCGTGGAGGTCGAACACCGTCTCCGTGAGGATCGCGCCGCCGCCGAGCACGGCGGCGAAGTCGAGCCCGAACAGCGTCACGATCGGGATCAGCGAGTTGCGAAGCACGTGCTTGACCATGACACGGCGCGGCGCGACTCCCTTGGCGCGCGCGGTGCGGACGTAATCCTCATTGATCGTGTCGAGGATGTTGCCGCGGAGCACGCGGCCGTAGAACCCGATGAACAGCACCGCGAGCACGAACCACGGTAGGAGCAGGTGGTAGAACCACTGCGCCGGGTTCTCGGTGAGCGGGACGTAGCCGCCGTCGGGGAACCACGTGTTCTTCTCGGCGAGGAAGTACCGCGCGAGGATCCCGAGCCAGAAGACCGGCATCGAGATGCCGATCAGCGCGAACAGCGTGATTAAGCGGTCCGACGCCCGGCCCGCCGTCACCGCCGAGATCACGCCGACGAGGATCCCGAATGTCAGCCAGATGAAGGCGGCTCCGATCGCGAGCGAGAACGTCGCCGGCACGCCTTCCTTGATCTGATTCACGACGCTCACGCCCTGGTGCGTCTGCTCGTAGAGGTCGTTCGTGAACGCCTTCTTCATCATGTCGTAGTACTGGACGTAGAAGGGCTGGTCGAAGCCCCAGTCCTTCCGGATGTTCTCGATGTTCTGGTCCGTCGCCGTGCGGCCGGCGATCCTGATCGCCGGGTCGCCGCCGGGCACGACGATGAAGATCAAGAAGACGAAGAAGCTCACGACCACGAGCACGAGGATCATCCCGATGAAGCGTCTGACGACGAACGCGGCCATGGTCGTTAGTGCTCGATGCGCACCTTCGCGCGCGGGTCGAGCGCATCGCGCAGGCCGTCGCCGAAGATGTTCAGCGACAGCACCGTGAGCACGATCGCGATCCCGGGGACGAGCGTCAGCCACGGCGCCGTCGTGATCCGCTGCTGGCCTTCGGCGATCAGCGTCCCCCACGAGGGATTCGGAGGCTGGACGCCGGCGCCGAGGAACGACAGCGCGGCCTCGGTGAGGATGTTGTTGGCGATAATCAGCGTGAAGAAGACGAGGACGCTCGACGTGATGTTGGGAAGGATCTCGGCGAACATCACGCGCAGCGGGCTCGCGCCCTGCGCGATCGACGCTTCCACGAACTCCTTCTCACGCAGGGAGAGGATCTGGCCGCGCAGTGGACGCCCGACGTACGGGATCAACACGTACGAGATGACCAGCGTCGGGATCCAGAGACTTCCGCTCGAGACCTGTATCGGGCCCCAGTTGATGCCGTTGATCGACAACGCAGAGCCGAGCGCGATCGCGAGCAGGATCACCGGGAAAGCCCAGATCAGGTCGAAGAAGCGTGTGATGATCCAGTCCGTCGTGCCTCGGTAGTACCCGGCGAGCAGCGCGAGGATGATGGAGAACAGGGTGCAGATCAGCGCCGAGCCGATGCCGACCTTGAGCGAGTTGATGCCGCCGTAGAGGAGACGGACGGCGACGTCCCTGCCGTTGCCGTCCGCGCCGAGGGCGAACTTGCCGTCGGCCTGCCACCACGTCGGGCTGAGGATCGTGACCGCCTTGACGCGGAGCTGGTTCGTCTTCTTGTCGAAGAACGTCCCGCCCTGGGAGATGACCGGTTTTTCCTTCCCAGCGACGTTGATGTTCTCCGTGATGTGGTTCTCGTTCGGGCCGGTCTTCGCGACGTGATGTGCATACACGGGCGCGAGCGCACACGCCACGACGATCAGGACGAAGATCGCCAACGACGTGAGCGCGACGTAGTTCCGTCGCAGCCGGCGCCACGCCAGATACCAGGGGCTCCGCCCCGCGATCGAGATCCCGTGCTCTTCGTCCGCGAGCACCGCAGCCGTATCGAGCGAGAAGGCGGCGCTCGTCTCTTGAACGGTCTGCTGCGGTTTTGTCGCCATCCGAAGGGCCGAAGGCGCCCGCTAGGAGCGCCCTCGGCTCATTCCTCACTTTACGTTCACGAAACTACTTCATGCAGATACGGCTGAAGTCGAACTGGTAGAGGACGTGGTTCACGTAGCAGGACGTGTCGACGTTCTTACCGAAGAAGTCGGTGAACTGCCGGTTCACGTATGGCGCCCACGCGGCCTGCTGCATGACCTGGTTGTCGAGTGCAGCCCATTGTGAGTTGATGTCGCTGTTCAGGCTCGGCTTCGTCTTGAGCTGGTCGATCTTCGCGTTGACGGCCTTGCTGTCGAAGTTCGAGTAGTTGTTGTTGTGCGTGTCCGTGATCCGGTTCCCGTTCAGCATGACGTCGAACCAGTCGAGCGGGTGCGGATAGTCCTGGAACCAGTCGGCGAACCCGATCTGTGCCTTGTTCGACTGGCTTCCGATCGTCGTCCAGTAGATCGAGGCGTCGATGATCTTCAGCTTCGGGTTCAGGCCGATCTTCTTCAGGACGTCCTGCAGGTACTCGACCGGCTTCTTCGACGTGTCGCGGTTCGATCCCCAGACCGTAACGTCCGCGCCCTCCGCGCCCGCGGCCTTGATCAGGGCCTTCGCCTTCGCGACGTTGAGCGGGTACATCGAGTGCTTCTTGTACTGCGGGTACGTCGGCGGGAGGATGTTCTCGGTCGGAGTCGCCAGGCCGCCGTAGAGCCGAACGAGCGCGTTGCGGTCGATCGCGTAGTTGACGGCCTTCCGTACGGCGAGCTTGTCGAACGGCGGCGTCCGGTTGTTCATGAAGTAGTAGTACGTGTTCGCCGGCGTGTAGATCTTCAGCTGGTCGCCGTACTTCTGCTGCACCTCGGCGAGCCGGTCGACCGGGATCGGGTGGAAGTCGTAGTCGGCGTCCCCGTTGATCACCTGCTGCAGCGCCGCGGAGTCGTCCTCGACGACCTTGATCGTGATCTTGTCGGGATTCGTCGCGGGGACGTTGGCCGTCGGCTCGAAGTTCGGGTTCCGGATCATCACGGCCTGCCGGTTCGGGCTGTAGCTCTGGATCTGGTACGGGCCCGTCGACGGGATCGGGTGCGTCGACTGGTCCTTCGACGAGGTGCCCGAGGGGACCGGCGCAGCGAACGTCGTCGCGAGGATGTTCTCGAAGTCGCCCTGCGGCTTCATGAGCTTGATCGTGATCTTCCCCGTCGCGTCGTCGGCCGTGATCCCCGAGATGTCGCCCTTCTTCGTCTTCGAGAACTCGTCGGCGCCGACGATGTTCGTGAAGAAGCCGACACCCGGCGAGTCTGCGAGGAAGTCGCGCTTGATCGCGTACTTGAAATCGCTCGCCTTCACCGCCGTCCCGTCCGAGTACTTGAGGCCGGGACGAAGCGTGAACGTGTACGTCTTGCCGTCCGACGAGATCTGCGGCAGATCCTTTGCAAGCGCCGGGACGATGGTCGCGCCGTCGGGGCCGTTCACGTGCTTGTACCCGAGCAGCCCGAGGTAGACGTTCCACATGATCTCCCAACCCTCGACCGTGTACGAGTACGCCGGATCGAGGTAGTCCGTTCCCGTGTCGTAGACGACGCGGAAGTTCGCGAACGTCTTCTGCTGCGTCGAGCCTCCGCTCGAGGTCGTCGTCGTCGTGCCTTCGCTGTTCTTGCTACCGCCGCCGCCGCAGGCGGCAGCGAGGAGCGAGATAGCGGCGACGAGCACTGCGACGCTCGTACCCCGAGCCCACCGATTCCTCAGTGTCACGTAACTCCACCTCCTGCTATGCGACCGCGGCTGGGCGGCCTCCGTCGGTCTGAATCGGCCTTGATTGTTACAAGGACGTTCGATGCCGGGCCGCAGTTAGTGCGCAGATGTCGAAAGCCGAATGAGTCGTCTTCGCTTGCTTCTCAGCTCATCCGGCTCGACTTCTTCGACGACGCCGTTCGCGTCGTCTCGCTCGGTCGAGTGCAGGATCCGGCCGTCGCCGAGCCAGAACGCGATGTGCGTCGTGCGGTTCTCCTCGCCGTACGTGACGAGGTCTCCGCGACGCAAGTCTTCCTCGCGCACCGGCGCGCCTGCCTCTTCCTGCTGGTCGGCGTCGCGCGGGACGAGGCGGCCGAGACGGCGGTACGACATGTGCACGAGACCGGAGCAGTCGATGCCCCTTTCGGTCATGCCTCCCCAGAGATACGGCGTGCCGAGGTAGGTGCGCGCCTCTTCGATCGGGTCACGGTCGGGACGGTCCTCGGGTGGCCATGTCTCGAGTCCAGGACTCGGGACAGGCCCCAACGAGGCGCTTCTGATCCAACCGGGATAGTCGTACGCGGTCCGGATGTGCGCCCAGTCGCCGCGTGTCCTTTCGACCGTGACCGGCTCGCCGCGCAGCACCTGCGTCACAAGCTCGGACGCGTCGTCCGGCTCGGCCCGCACGGGCGCCACGTCGACGTTGCAGACGCGCACCTCACCGCTCATGGACGAACTGCTTTCGCGTCGATCAGGCCGCGATGGAGATCATGTCGCGGAGGGCCGCAAGACGCGCGAGCGCCTGGCCCTCCAGCTGCCTCACCCTCTCGCGGGTCAAGTCGAGCTCGTGACCGATCGCCTCGAGCGTCCACGGCTCGCCCTCGAAGCCGAAGCGCAGCTCGAGGATCCTCCGCTCGCGCTCGGGAAGCGCATCGAGCGCCTTCCGGACGCCCTGCCGCCGGAGCGACTCCTCGGCCTCCTCGAACGGGTCCGCGGCCTCGCGGTCGGCGAAGAGATCGCCGAGCTCGCCCTCGTCGTCCGAGCCGACGGTCTGGTTGAGCGACACCGAAGCCTGCGCGGCACCGAGTGCCTCGTCGACGTGCTGGATCGGAAGGCCCGTCGCCTCGGCCAGCTCTTCCTTCGTCGCCTCGCGACCGAGCTCGACCTCGAGCCGGCGCGCTGCGCGCGAAAGCTTCTGCTGACGCTCGACGACATGAACGGGGACGCGAATTGTCCGCGCGTGGTTCGCGACGGCGCGCTGCACCGACTGGCGAATCCACCACGTGGCGTAGGTCGAGAACTTGTACCCGCGGCGCCAGTCGAACTTCTCGACGGCGCGGTTCAGTCCGAGCGTGCCTTCCTGGATCAGGTCGAGGAACGGGACGCCGAGGCCGCGGTAGCCCTTGGCGATCGACACGACCAGCCGGAGGTTCGACTCGATCATGCGGCGCTTCGCGCGCTCGTCGCCGCGCTCGATCGCCTTCGCAAGGACGACCTCCTCGTGCGCGGTCAGCAGCTTGTGCCGGCCGACGTCGGCCAGGAAGAGCTGCAGGCTGTCGGCGGCGCCGCCCACTCCGGGAATCTCGAGGCTGACCTTCGGCTCGGCCGCCTTCCCCTTGTCTGCTCCCGCCACCGGCGGTCCGACGTCGAGCCCGATCGTCTCGAGCTCGCGCGTGAGCTGCTCGATCTCGTCGTCGTTGAGGTCGTGCTCGAGCGTGAAGGCCTCGAAGTCGGCCAGCTCGATGAAGCCGCGCTCCTCTGCGCCCTCGACCAGGGTGCGCGCGCTGTCCGTCTCGAGCAGTTCGTGAAGCTGATTCTGCGTCAAGTCCTCGGCTCCGTCCTTTCGCATTCTTTCGCTTCGCTGCGAAGGAGACACCTTCGCACAGTACGCCTCGTCTCCTGGCTCTCGCCGGGACGGGACCCCACGGGGTTGAACGTCGGATCCTTGCCCGGTATTTCCGTTTCGAGGAAAGAGACCAGACGGATTTGCGCCCCCACCTGGACTCCCTATCGTCAAGACGACCCTCTCAGAAAAAGGTTTGTGGATTATTAAGGGCGCTTGGGGCCGCGTTAAGTGCTCTTCCGCCGCTCCGCAGGCCCTTTTGCACGGCGTTCCGCGAGCAGTTCGATCGCCCGATCGAGGGTCACCTGTTCGGGGTCGTCACCGCGGCGAAGGCTCGCGTTCGTCTCCCCGTCGGTCACATACGGGCCGAAACGGCCGTTGCGGACCACGATCTTCTTCTGGGTCGTGGGATCGGGCCCGATCTCGCGCAGCGGACCGGCCCCTGCCCCGCGGCGCCGGCGCTCCTTGGGCTTCGAGAGGAGCTGGAGCGCATCCTCGAGCGTGATCGAGAGGAGCTGCTCCTCCGACTCGAGCGACCGCGATTCCTTCGCCTTCTGGACGTACGGGCCGTACTTGCCGTTCTGCGCGGTCACCTCGTCGCCGTCCGACTCTCCGAGGACGCGCGGCAGAGAAAGAAGGCGCAGCGCGTCTTCGAGCGTCACCGTCTCCAGCGACATCGACTTGAAGAGCGACGACGTCCGCGGCTTCTCTTCCGAGCCCTCCGGCGGGAGCTCGGAGACGTACGGGCCGTAGCGCCCGTCGCGCGCGACGACGCTGCGTCCCGTCTCCGGGTTGACGCCGAGCTCGAGGTCGCCGCTCGGCTTCGCGAGCAGCGCCTCGGCAGCCTCCACGGTCAGCTCGTCCGGCGGCATGTCGTCAGGTACCGAGACGCGCTTGTCCTCGCGCTCGAGATACGGCCCGTAGCGCCCGATGCGCAGCGTGATGCCGTTGCCGATCGCGATCGAGTTGATGTCGCGTGCGTCGATCTCCGCGAGCTGGTCGGTGACGAGGTTGTGGAGGCCGTCGTCGCCGTCGCTGCCGAAGTAGAAGCGCTTCAACCACTCGACGCGCTGCTCGTCGCCGTCGGCGATGCGGTCGAGGTCGTCCTCCATGCGCGCGGTGAAGTCGTAGTCGACGAGCTTGCCGAAGTGCTGTTCCAACAGCGCGACCACCGAGAACGCGAGGAACGACGGCACGAGCGCCGTGCCGCGCTTGAAGACGTAACCGCGGTCGAGGATCGTGCCGATGATCGAGGCGTACGTCGACGGCCTGCCGATGCCGCGCTCCTCGAGAGCACGTACAAGTGTGGCCTCCGTGTAGCGCGCCGGCGGCGTGGTCGAGTGCCCTTGCGGCTCGAGCTTTTGCGCGTCGAGCGCATCGCCTTCTTTCATCGGCGGCAGGAGCCGTTCCTGGTCGTCGGGCGCGGCGGCCTCGTCGCGGCCCTCCTCGTATGCCGCGAGGAAGCCGCGGAACGTGATCGTCGTTCCGGACGCGCCGAACTCCACTGTTGCCGGCTCCGTCGAGCCTACGCCGGTTGCGTCCTCGCCGGTCGACGCGCGCGCGCCCAGCCGCACAGAGACGGTGGAGCCGGTCGCGTCCTTCATCTGCGAGGCGATCGTCCGCTTCCAGATCAGGTCGTAGAGCGCGTGCTCGTCGCGGGACAGCTCACCCTGCACCTCCTGCGGCGTGCGAAAGCGGTCGCCCGCGGGACGGATCGCCTCGTGCGCCTCCTGCGCGTTCTTGACCTTCCGGTCGTAGTGCCGCGCCGTCTCGGGGACGTAGTCCGCGCCGTAGAGCTGGCGCGCCTGGTCGCGGGCCGCTTTCAGCGCCGACTCGGCCAGGGTCGTCGAGTCGGTTCGCATGTAGGTGATGTAGCCGTTCTCGTAGAGGCGCTGTGCGACGCGCATCGTCGTCTGCGACGTGAAGCGAAGCTTGCGGCTCGCCTCCTGCTGCAGCGTCGAGGTCATGAACGGCGCTGCCGGCCGGCGCGTGTACGGCTTCTGCTCGACGCTCCGGACCGAGAACGACGCGCCGTCGAGCGTGTCGGCGAGGCGGCGTGCCGTCGCTTCGTCGAGCCTCACCGCGTCGTCGGAGACGGTTCCTTTCGAGTCGAAGTCGCGACCCTGCGCCACGCGCTTGCCGTCGAGCGTGACGAGCCGCGCCGCGAACGGGCCGGGTACGAATGTCCCCTCGATGTCCCAGTACTCGGCCGCGACGAACGCACGCCGTGCGCGCTCGCGCTCGACGACGAGGCGCGTCGCGACGGACTGCACACGACCTGCGGAGAGCCGCGGCATGATCTTCTTCCAGAGGACCGGCGACACCTCGTAGCCGTAGAGCCGGTCGAGGATGCGCCGCGTCTCCTGCGCGTCGACGAGCCTGCTGTCGATGTCGCGCGTCTCCCCGAGCGCTCGCTGGATCGCGTCGCGCGTGATCTCGTGGAAGACCATGCGCCGCACCGGCACTTTCGGGTTCAGCACCTGGTGGAGGTGCCAGGCGATCGCCTCGCCCTCGCGGTCCTCGTCGGTCGCGAGCAGCAGCTCGTCGGCTCCGCTCAGCCGCTTCTTCAGATCCGCGACCGTCTTCTTCTTGTCGGCGTCGAGAACATAGAGAGGCTCAAAGTCCTTGTCGACGTTCACGCCGAGCCGCGCCCACTTCTCCTTCTTGTATTTGGCGGGCACGTCGGCCGCCCGTTCGGGGAGGTCGCGGATGTGCCCGATGCTCGACTGCACGTCGAAGTCAGGCCCGAGAAAACCCTTGATCGTGCGCGCTTTTGCAGGGGATTCGACGATTACCAGACGCTTGGACACCGGCACGAGGGTAGCGGGAGGCGCGAAGATGCGCCTCATGGCGTCGCGGCCCTCGCACATGTACCGATTCATCGGGACGGTGTCCTATCCCGTCGTGCACGGCCTGTTCCGGCTGGAAGCGCGCGGGCTCGAGCGGCTGCCGCAGGGCGGCTTCGTCCTCGCCGCGAACCACCTCTCGAACTTCGATCCGTGGCCGCTCGGGATGCCGCTCCTGCCTCAGCGCTGGGTCCGCTTCATGGCCAAGTCGGAGCTCTACTGGTGGCCGCTCTCCGCGGTTGCGAACGCCGCAGGCGCGTTCAAGGTCCGGCGCGGCGCCGGCGACACCGAGGCGATCGAAACCGGCGTCGAGCTCGTGCGCAACGGCGAGATCGTCGTCATGTTCCCCGAGGGCACGCGCAGGAAGAAAGGAATGCGCAAGACGCGGCAGGCGCGCGCCCACACGGGCGCCGCGCGCATCGCGCAACTCGCCGGCGCGCCGCTCGTGCCTGCCGCGATCAAGGGAACCGACCGGCTCTCGCGGCTCGCAAAGCTGCAGGTCGTCTACGGCGAGGCGTTCGAGCCGGGCGAGGATGTGCAAGCTGCGACCGAACGTCTCATGAACGAGATCGAGGAGCTCTACGAAACGCTATGAAGCCGCTGCTCACAGTCGACGGCGACTCGTTCGCACATCGCGCGTACCACTCGATGCCGAAGTCGGTCAACCGCAACGCGGTCGTCGGCTTTACGAACATGATGATCGGCCTCTGGGAGCAGACCCGGCCGCGGGCGGTCGTCGTCGGCTGGGACACGCTCGAGGTGCCGACGTACAGACACGAGGCATTCGCCGGCTACCAGTCGGGTCGCGTCTTCGACAAGTCCCTGCTCGAGCAGCTCGGCATGCTCCCCGAGCTCTGCACCGCGCTGGACTTCGCGATCGGCAAGGCCCCGGGCTACGAAGCGGACGATTTCCTCGCCGCGTCCGTCGCCTCGGAGGAAGCCCGCGGCGGAACGACGCTGGTCGCGAGCGGGGACCGCGACACGTTCCAGCTCGTCAGCGAGCGGACGACCGTGCTCCAGCCCATTCGCGGCGTGAGCGAGATCGCCCGCATCGGCCCCGACGAGGTCCGCGAGCGCTACGGCGTCGAGCCGCAGCAGGTGCCGGACTTCATCGCGCTGCGCGGCGATCCCTCGGACAAGCTGCCGGGCGCGAAGGGCGTCGGCCCGAAGACCGCGGCTTCGCTGCTCGCGCAGTATCCGTCGCTCGAGGCGATGCTCGACGAGGGACGGTTCTCCGCGCAGGCGGACGAGCTTCGACTTTTCAAGCGCATCGCCTCGATGGACGCCGCCGCGCCGCTGCCCGAGCTTCCGGATGCCGAGCCCGACTGGGAGGGCGGCGCGAAGCTCGTGCGCTCGTGGGGGCTGAACGGGCTCGCGGACCGGCTCGAGGGGAGAGCGCAGTCGACGTCCTGAGCCACGCGCGGCTCGCGGAGCTGCATCCGACCGGTCACCACCCCGAGCGGCCGGAGCGTCTCGCGGCTCTGCTCGAGGCGTTCCCGTGGCGAGAGGGTCGCGCGGCGACCGAGGACGAGATCGTCCGATGCCACACGGCCGCGCACGTCGCGCAGATCCGCGACATCGCCGGGCCGACGTGGCTCGATGCCGACACGCCCGCGTCCGAGACGACGTACGAGGCTGCATTGCTCGCCGCGGGTACCGCGGTCGAGGCGGCGCGCGATCAGGCGTTCGCGCTCGTCCGCCCGCCCGGCCACCACGCACCGCAGGGCTACGCGATGGGCTTCTGCCTGTTCAACAACGTCGCCGTCGCGGCGCGCGCCGCGCAAGCGGAAGGCACCGGCCGCGTTGCGATCGTCGACTTCGACGTCCACCACGGAAACGGGACGCAGGACATCTTCTGGGACGACGACACCGTGCTCTTCGTCTCGCTCCACCAGTGGCCGTTCTACCCCGGCACCGGCGGCCCGCAGGAGCAGCGCGAGACGACGCTGAACGTGCCGATGTCGGCGGGCTCCGGAGACGAGCAGTACCTGCGCGCGTTCGACCACTCCGTCGCACCGGCGGTCGAGCGCTTCGAGCCCGAGCTCGTCATCGTGTCCGCCGGGTTCGACGCCCACGAGGCGGACCCGCTCGCGGGGATGAACGTGACCGAAGCCGGTTTCCGCGAGCTCGCGACGCGATGCCGGTCGCTCGCGCCCCGTACGGCCGCCGTGCTCGAAGGCGGCTACAACCTCGAGACGCTGCCCGGACTCGTCGCCGCAGCGCTCGAAGGGTTCGCGTAAAGAGACGGCCGGCTCGTGTGAGCCGGCCGTCTCGCGCCCTCGTCCCTGTGCCATCGCCTCCGGTAAAGAAGAACTGCTCGCATGATGCGCCACGGAAGCGCGAGCGTCATCGCTTGCGCGGGGTGCACCTCCTACCCCACGCTGGGGGAGATCAGCCGCGCGCCGCCCGGAGCTTCTGCACGGCGTCGCGGCGCGACGAGACGCCGAGCTTGCGCAGGATGCTCTTCACGTGCGAGCGCACGGTGTGCTCGGAGATGAAGAGCCGCTTCGCGATCTCGTCCGTCTCCAGGCGGTCGTCGAGGAGGAGCAGGATCTCGACCTCGCGCGCGGTCAGCTCGGCCGCGATCGAGTCAGGGATGCCGGTCTCGCGGCCGCCGGTCTCGCGCACGGTCTCGAGCAGCCGCCGAGCGATGGAGCCGGAGAGCGCCGCCTCGCCGCGCGCCACGCCGTGCAGGAACTCGAGGATCCGCTCCGGCGGCTCGCTCTTCAGCAGGTAACCGGCCGCGCCCGCCCGGATCGCGCCGAGCAACGACTCCTCAGTGCCTGAAGCGGTGAGCACGACGACCTCGGCATCGGGCGCCGCTTCGCGAAGCTGCGGCAGCGCCTCGACGCCGCTCATTCCCGGCAGCGACAGGTCGAGCAGAACGAGATCCGGCCGCAGCTCGGCCGCACGCTCGATCGCGGTCTCGGCGTCGGCGGCGTCCCCGGCGACGTCGAACCCTCCCTGGCGCAGCAGCGCGGAGAGCGCGTCGCGCGTCAAGGGATGGTCGTCGACGATGAGGACCCGGGACGGCATCGCCTCATAGGTTCGCGCATTCGTGCCGACAAGGAACGTGATGGCGCGCACGCGCGACGCGTACCACAGCTGGCTGCTCGGCGAGGCGTTGCTCCTCGCCGTGCTCGGCGGTGCGCTCGCCGTCTTCCTCGCGTACTCGCAGCCGCACTCGGCATACGCGCTGCCGCACCTGAAGCTCGTCCTGCAGACGGCCGGCGCCCTCGCCGGCGGACTGCTCGCGCTGCTCGCCGGCGTCCGCTTCGCGACCGAGCGCCGCCGCTTCGACCTCCTCCTCTGCCTCGGCTTCTTCGTCGCATCCGTCGGCACCGTTGCGTTCAGCGTCGCGCCGGCGATCGCCGAACAGGACCTGACGCGCGCCGAAGCGTGGGCCGGCGTCGTCACGCGGCTGATCGCGTGGGTGCTGATCGCCGCGGCGCCGTTCGCGCACGGGCGGGTGAAGTCGTCGCGGAGGACGCTCGGGAACTGGCTCGCGTTTCTCGTCGTCGCGCTGTTGTTGATCTGGCTGGCGATGGCCTCGATCGAGGAGGCGCTCCCGGCGCTCGCGCCGAAACGCGGTCACGACGCCGCCCGCGCTCCTGACGTTCGCCTACTCGCTGAACGCGTTTCTGAACCTCGCTGCGGTGATCGGCTTCGGCCTGCGCTTCCGCGAGCGGCTCGACGACCTCGACCGCTGGCTCGCGTTCGGCGCGTCGCTCATGCTCTTCTCGTCGCTGCACCTCGTGTTCACGCCGCTCGTCGGCAACGTCGAGGTCTCGCCGGGCGACTTCCTGCGCGTGCTCGGCTACGGCGTCTTCTGTGTCGGCGTCTGGCGCGCGATCCAGGCCGCCGAGTTCGGTCGCGCCGTTGCAGACGAGCGCTCTCGTCTCGCGCGCGAGATCCACGACGGGCTCGCGCAGTACCTCTTCGCCGTCTCGACGCACGCGACGATGCTCGAGCAGGGCGGCGACGCCGACGAGCTCGTCCCGCAGATCAAGCGCGCCGCGACGGCGGCACAACAGGAAGCGCGCTTCGCGATCCTCGCGCTCTCGTCCGCAGGAGGCAGCGCGCCGTTCGACGCCGCGCTGCAGCGATACGTCGAGCTGTTGACGGCGGACGGGGCGCTCGACGTCGACCTGCACATCGACAATCGGATGCGACTCGAGCCGGACGAGCAGATCGAGCTCTTCCGCATCGTGCAGGAGGGCCTTGCGAACATCCGCCGCCACGCGCACGCGAGGCGCGCGGAGGTGAGCATCGGCCGGCGCGACGGAAGACGCGTCGTGACGATCGTCGACGACGGCGAGGGCTTCGACCGCGACGCGCACGGAGACGGCCAGGGACTGCGCAACATTCGCGCCCGTATCGGTTCGATCGGCGCGGCGCTCGCGCTCCGCACGTCGCCCGGCTCCGGCACCGCGCTCGAGGTCACGTTACGAACTTGACGGGAGGGCGGCTGCGGCGTCCGCCCTCCCGTCGGCAACTCACTCTACGGTGTCGGGTCGGCGTACGCGCCGCCGCGGATGTCGGTGTTGCCGAACGTCGGCGGGCAGTCGTTGTTCGGCGCCGGCCGAGCCGGGTCGTTCGCGTCCGACGTCGCGGTGCCATCGATGAGCTTCTGCCGGTAGACGTCGATCGGGCCACAGTCGGCCGCATCTCGGGCGTCGTTCCAGACGGCGACGACGCCCGCGTCCGTCGCGAAGGCGTAGTTGTAATCGCCGAGGAACTCGTCCGTCAGCGCGTTCGCGCTCGACGCGCGGGCGTCTCCCGTGCGCGCCGCCCGGTGCAGGTCGCTCCACGTCCCGACGGCACCGCTGCCCGGATCGACGTCGGCGTGCCGCACGACGCCGCCGAACAGCCGCGGCACCGCGGTCGTCGACTGCCACGGCTGCAGGAAGTTCATGTAAGTGAGGTACGCGTCGTGGCCGCTCGGGGAGATCGCGATTGCCGGGAAGTCCGGACGATCGGTCGCCGGCGAGGCGATCCCGCCGGACGTCCACAACGTACCGCCGTCCTTCGACCAGAGGACATGCACGCGTTCGTTCGGTCCCGGGTGCAGGTCGGACGGCGTCGGACCTTGCGGCCACGCGAGCAGGATCTCGTCGCTCGCGGTCGTGCCGAACGGCGCGCCGTTCGCGATCGAAATCGTCGGGAACGAGCCGCCACGCGCACCCGCGGCGCCGTCGAAGGAGAGGCCGCCCTGCTCGGGATCCGGCAGGCCCGTTGTGACGATCGGCGTCACGACCTTCGCAGGAAGCTGGAACGTCTTGGCGCCGTCGGACGATCGGGCCATGAAGATCGCGTCCGAACCCGACTTCGAATCGAAGCCGTCCCAGAACACGTAGACGTTGCCCGCGCTGTCGGTGTCGACGGCGCAGTCCTGACGGCCGCCGACCTTGTTGTTCGCCGCCGCTTCGGACAGCTGCCGCGTGCGCCACGTGTTGCCGCCGTCAGACGAGCTGTTGACTTCGATCGGCTGCGGGAAACCGGCGATCTCCTGGCTGCGGAACGCGGTGTCGCAGACGTAGACATTGCCGAAGAAGGGACTGTTCGCCGCGTCGTCGACGGCGAGCATCTCGTGGTCGGAGAAGAGCGCCGCGTTCTGTTTCGACACGATCACCGGCGCCTTCCACGCGTTGTTGACGCCGGCCTTCGCCGCGGCATAGTTCTGGCTGTCGAGACGCGAGACACCGATCGCCTCGAATCCCTTGAACGACTGCTCCGAGCGTTCGGCGCTGAAGTTCGCGCTCAGGTTCGCGTAGTAGAGGCGCCAGCCGTTCGTCCACGCGAAGTGGCCCTGCGCGTCGGGCAGCGGCCCGAAGCCCAACGCCGGGTCGCCGTCCGAAAGGAGGCCGTTCTCGTAGTAGCGCGGCAGCGTGCCGATCGGACCGACATGCGGATCGCAGTTGTCGAGCGGGTTCGCCGGCTGCGTTCCGACGAGGCCCAGGCAGTGTCGCGCACTCCAGCCGGTGTACGTCGGCTGCGCCCACGAGTCGCCGCCCGTGTCAGAGAAGTAGATGCCGGACACGCCGACGCCCGTCGTGAAGGGACACGTCGTGTCGCTGCGGTTGTTGCAAGCTTCCATGTCGAGCTCTTCATTGACGCCGGCTGCGGCGATGCTCGGCAGATACGGGTTGACCGCGACCGCGGGCTCGTTCTGCTTGTTTTGCGAGAACGGCGAGGATTGGCTGCCGCTCGTGACCAGGGTGTCGTCCGTCGTGGCCGTGGCGCCCGCAATTCCCACTGCGAATGCGACAGCGATCAACGCGACGCTCAACAGCGTCAGCGTCGGCGAGAGCTTGCTCATTGGTTCTCCCCTTTCGTCAGGCCTGCCGTAGAGGCTCAGTAGCCGCTGAAGCTGTCCGCCGCGATCTGCTCCTCGGGAATCCCGGCTCCCTTCAACTTCTCGACGACCGCCGTCGCCATCGGCGGCGCGCCGGCGACGAGATAGCGGAACGACTCGAGGTCGCCGTCGAGGTGTTCGCGGAGCACGTCCGCATCGATCTGGCGCTTCTCTCCGGTCCCAGCCCTCGTCTTCGGTCATCGTGAGGACAAGGCGGATGTTCTCGTTGCGCCGCTCGAGCTCTTGCAGCTCGTCGAGGAACGCGGTCGACTCGCGGTCGCGGTTGGAGTAGACGAGCGTGACTCGGTGCTGCAGGCCCTCCTCGGTGATGTAGAGGAGCATGCAGCGGAAGACCGTGATCCCGATACCGCCCGCGATGAATACGAACGGCCCGTCGGCCTCGCTCGGCAGGAGGAAGTTGCCCTTCGGCTGCTCGACGTCCACCTCGGTGCCAACAGGCAGTTCCGCGAGCGAACGCTTGAACGCCGAGTCCCGCAGCCGCGTACAGAGGCCGAGAACACCGCGGTCGTTCGGCGACGTCACCACCGAGATGTGCCGGCGCGGCCCTTTCTCGTCGTCGTAGGGCGGGTCGAGCAGCGTGACCCAGAAGTACTGCCCGGCGGTGAAGTCGACCTCCTCGCCGAGCAGGTCGAAGGTGACCATCAGCGTCCCCTTCGCAACCTCGCGCTTCTCCTTGATCTTCGCCCGCATCGGCCGGAGCTTAGAACTACCGCGCTCGGGCGCGCGTGGATTGCGGTTCAGTAGACGGGGCGGTCGACCTCGAGGATCGCGGCCTCGAGGCACCCGACGAGATCGTCGGCGACGCACTTCGCATATGCCGGCGTCTGCGCCCATACCCGCAGCTGCTGGCCACCGCTCGTGATCGCGGTCCGCTTCTCGAACTCCGCGACGTAGCGGCCGGTGTGACGATCGAACCACGCGGTGATGCGCACCTCGCGGCTATCGCGCGTCTCGACGAGAAGCATGCTCGGCCCCGCCTGGCGGATCGCGACGACCCTATCGAGGCCCGACAACTCGTCCCAGTCGACAAAGGACTGGTGGGTTCCGACATCGCTCCGGGGGGCGAGGGAGCTCATAAAACCAGGGCAGGCGTACCCGGCACGCGGATGTTCAAACCTCCCGCCCTTTACTTCACCGCGCCGAAGGGTTTAGGCTCGCGACCCGCCAAGGGGCAAGCCGTCAAGGGAGGGTTCTACATGGGCAGTGCACCACGCTTGCGAATCCGCGGGCTCTCGATGTGCGTCGCGCTCGTCGCCACGGTGTCGGGGCTCGCGCTGGCGCTTCCGTCCGCCGGTCGCGCTTTCGTCAACATCGAAGGGCAAACGCCTATACCGCTTCCGGACTACGACTCGCGCGCATCGGTGGCGCCGTCCGCGGATCAGCTGGCCGCGGCGAGCACTCTCGGCGCGGACGTGACCTGGAACCGGTTCGGCGTTGCGTCCTCCGTCAGCAAGGGCGGCCATTACATCGCCAAGGGACTTCAGGCGCCCGACGCCGTGTCGGCCGCGCGCCAGTGGCTCGACGCGAACAAGGCGCTCTTCAGGCTCGATTCCACTGACAACCTTGCCGTAGCAACGACACAACCGTTCGTCGGAACGACGAACGACTACGCGATCGTCCTCCGCCAGGTCGCGGACGGCGTCGCGTCGACGGACGGCTTCGCAACCGTTTCGCTGGTCGGTTCGAAGGCCGACGGGTGGAACGTCGTCTACGCGTCGTCGACCCTCACCGGAGGCAGCACCGACGCGACCGGCTCGGACGAGCTGGATCCCGCCGCTGCGTGGACCGAGGCCGCGAACAAGGCCGGGGTCGACGTCTCCGTCGTCGACATCGCTGCACAGAGCACGCAGGCCGGAACGACGACGCTCGCCGTTCAGGGCCTCGCGCAGACGCAGCACGTCAAGAAGGCTGTTTTTGCAACGCCGCACCATGGTGCCCGAGCCGCCTACGACGCGACCGTCACGACGGGCGCCGCCGGCAACCTGGAGAGCTACCAGGTGGTCGTGGACGCACAGACCGGCGATCTCCTCTACCGCCAGAACCAGGTCGACTACGCCACCGACAACCCGACGTGGTTGTCCCCGCGGCACTCGATGCCGTACAACGACCTGAACGCCTTTCCGTGGAACTACCCGACCACGGACAACCGCGCGCTCTACTGCTGGACGGCCGGGGCCGGATGCGCTCAGCTCCCGGGCGACTCTGTCGCGCGCGAGACGGTCATCGCGAGTGACAACGCGGCGACCACCACCTATCCGACCGGCGTCGCCTCGAAGTTCCCCTGGGACGTCCAGCTCGACGTGGCCGGGACGAACCTCAACACGACGCAGACCGAGGGCAACAACGTCGACGACGCCCGGGTCTGGACGGGGAACCACGGCGTCTACGGCAACCCGGCTCTCGTCCGGGCGTCGAGCGCGACCCGTGACTACCAGCCGGCCTTCACGGACGCCTGGTACACGTCGGGCTGCAACCCGAACAACGTCAATGCCGCGACGAACCCGCTGGGCAACGACATCGAGGCCTCGACGGTCTCCCTCTTCGTCGGCCACAACGTGATGCACGACTGGTCGTACTACCTCGGCTTCGACGAGGGCCACTGGAACGCCCAGCAGTACAACAACGGCGTCACGACGGTTCCCCCGACGCCGGTGCCGGGTCCGCCCGCGGTGCGCCAGCCGCTCGGCAACGACGGATTGATCGGAAACGCCCAGTCCGGTGCTGCATCCGGCAGCCGCGACAACGCGAACATGAACACCGGCGCCGACGGGACGCACCCGACGACGAACCAGTTCGTCTGGCAGCCCCTGGCCGCTTCGTTCTACGCGCCCTGTGTCGACGGCGCGTACGACTTCTCGGTCTTCGGCCATGAGTACGGCCACCTGATCGAGAACCGCATGATCGGCAAGGGCGTCGGCGCGCGGCAGGGTGCGAACCCGGCCCAGGCAGCAGGCGCCATGGGCGAGGCGTTCGGCGACTTCGACGCGTTGGCTGCCTTCAACGAGTTGCACCTGCCCGTTCCGGCGGGAGCGGATCGCTACACGGAGGGCGCGTACGCCACCGGCAACGGCTACAACGGCATCCGCGACTTCCTCGCAGGCCGGCCGATGGGCGGCCAGTTCCCGCAGCCGGGCCAGAATCCGGACACCGATCCGCTGAACTACGGCGACTACGGGTTCGACAACGTCGGCACCGAGGTGCACGCGGACGGCGAGATCTGGGTCGCGGTCCAGATGGACCTCCGTGACCTGTTCCTCGGGCGCTACCCGTCACCCGGAGAGGCCACGGACGTCGCCTGTGCCCGCGGCCAGATCGCCCCGGGCGACTGCCCCGGCGACCGGCGGTGGATCCAGGACTACTACGACGCGATGGTCATGATGCCGCGGAACCCGACGATGATCGACGCGCGCAACGCGATGCTCGCGGCGGATCTCGCTCGCTTCGGAAGCCCCGGCGACACGCAGGGGCCGAACGCCGACCTGCTCTGGCAGGGCTTCGCGATGCGTGGCTTCGGCCAGTTCCAGAACACGGCGAGCCTCGGAGACGACAACCCGGTGCCCGACTTCTCCTCGCCGATGGCGGACAACGGGACGCTCAACTTCTTCGCAGACACCGGCAACGGCAAAGATGCCGTCCCGGTCAACGCGAAGATCTACGTCGGCGATTACCAGGCACGGGCCACGCAAATCGCTGACACCGATCCGGCGACGCTCGCCACGGGCACCAACGCGACAGGCAACCTCGACAACACGGCGCAGTTCGCGCCGACGGCGCCGGGGCCCGCATCGATCCTCCCGAAGGGGAAGGACGGAAAGCGGTGGGAGTCGTACAACTTCGTCGCAGTCGCGCCGGGGTACGGGTTCGCCCGCTTCAGCGTGAAGGACGTCGAGCCCGGCCAGAGCCGTGACATCACGATCCACTTCGCGCCGAACCTCGCCTCGGCCGCTCAGGGAGCGACGATCGTCGGAGACGCGCCCGCAGGCGATCCGCTCCTGACGAACACGAACCTCGGAAACCTCATCGACGACAACGAGGCGACGAACGACGGACAGGGCTGCCTCCCGACGAGCACTTGCACCGTCCCGGTGAAGGGTCGCTGGGTCGTCGTCACGCTCGGCGCTCAGACCGACAAGCCGACGGTCATCGACAGCGTCGCCGTTTCGTCGCTGCTCGTGCCCGGCAACAACCGGTTCACGGCGCTGCGCTCGTTCGACCTCTACTCGTGCCTGGCCGGCAACGCGGCGGCGAACCCGACCTGCGACGGCTCGATCGACGCAGGCTGGAAGCTCATCGTCCACTCACCGGACAATGCATTCCCGTCGGTCAACCCGCGTCCGGTGACTCCCGACGAGACGCTGCGCTTCTTCAACGCGAAGGGCGCAGGGCCGGCGACGCACGTGAAGTTCGTCGTCAACGCGAACCAGTGCACGGGACAGCCGTCCTACAACGGCGACCAGGACAACGACCCGAACAACAACTCCGACTGCTCAGCGACCTTGCGTGCCCACGAAGTGCACGCGACCGAGCTGGAAGTGTTCGGTCCTCCCGGTGCAATCGTGGTCGACGCACCGCGCGACCACTGAAAACACCGCAATAGGAACAGAACGAGCTGGAGGGCCGGTGCAAGCCGGCCCTCCAGCTATGGGCGTTTAATCTGCCCGATCGGGTACAACGCGGGCATGGCACGCATCTCACCGTTTGTCGCCGCGCTGTCGGTCGCGTGCATCGTCGCCGTGGCCGCGTCGTCGGCAACGCCACCTCCGCCGATGACGCAGAGGAGCACGGGCAAGACGTTCCGGCTCGCCAAGGGCGCCACGATGAAGCTTCGGCTATCGAACCGCTGGCGCTGGAGCGAGCCGAGCGTGAGCACGAAGGCTGTCGAGTTGACGCCTGTCGCGTACCTGATCGATCCCGGCTTCCAGGAGTGGACGATCGACGCACGCAAGCGCGGGTGGGCCACGATCCGCTCGCTCGGAAAGCCGAACTGCTCGACGTGCGCGCTCGAGACGCGCAGCTTCCGCGTCACGGTCGTGGTCGGCCCCGCGCGCTAGAGCTTCGGCATCAGCTCGCGCTTCGCGAACTCCGCGAACTCGTCCTGGTTCTCGCCGATCTGGTGGATGTACACGTGCGTGAACCCGGCCTCGTCGTACTTGCGGATCAGGTCGAGGTAGCGGTCGGGGTCCGGCCCGCACGGGGTCGACTCGGCAACGTCCTCCTCGTCGACCATCTCGGCCGCGGCGCCGAAGTCCGACGGCGTCGCGAGCTCCTGGCCAAGCGGCCCTTTCAGCGCGAGGTTCGGCCACAGCTTCGTCGCGCGCTCGAGCGCCGCCTTCTCGTCGGTGTCGTACGCGCAGTGCATCATCCCGAGCTTCGGCTTCCCGTCGCCGCCGGCTTCGACGAACTTCTCCACGTACGCCTGCTCGGGGGCGGTCGAGATGAACCCGTCACCGATCCGACCCGCCAGCTCGGCCGCCTTCGGCGCGGTCGCCGCGACGTAGACCTCGGGCGGCTCGTCGGGAAGCGTGTAGAGGCGCGCGTGGTCGACGGTGTGGTGCTTGCCGCGATGCGTCTGCTCGCCGCCCTGCCAGAGAAGGCGGATCACCTCGACGGCCTCCTCCAGCATCTCGAGCCGCTCGTCGGGCAGCGGCCAGCGCGCGCCCGTGATGTGCTCGTTGAGGTTCTCGCCGCTTCCGACGCCGAGAAAGAAACGGCCCGGCATCATCGCCGCGACGGTCGCGGTTGCCTGCGCGACGATCGCCGGGTGGATGCGGATCATCGGGCACGTGACGCCGGTGCCGACGCGGATCTTCTCCGTCGCGTGCGCGATCCCGCCGAGCGTCGCCCACACGAACGGGCTGTGACCCTGCGCGTCGACCCACGGATGGAAGTGGTCGGAGATGAGCGCGAACGTGAAGCCGGCGCGCTCTGCGAGTGCAGCTTGCCGGACGAGCTCGTTCGGCGGATGGTCCTCGGACGAGAGCGCGAAGCCGAGCTCGGGCATACGCCGCGGCTACCCGGCCGCGGCGCGGGCAAACGCCTCAGTCGCGCGCGCTGAGCTCTTGCAGCGCGACGCGGACCCGGCGAACCGCGTCCTCGTGCTCCTGCAGCTCACCGCCGAGTGCCCCGTCCAGAGCGCGGAGCGCCTTCTGGAATGCGGGGAGGCCGCGATCGAAGATCTCCTGCCCGGCCGGCGTGAGCACGAGGAGCGACGCGCGGCCGTCGCGAGGGTGCGGCTGCTCCTCCACGTGACCGCGCTCGATCAACCGGCCGATCGCATCGCGCAGCGTCGTCCGCCGCAGACCGCTGGCCCGGCCGAGGCGCGTGCGCGTGACCGGCTGGAGCGTTCCGACGAACGAGAGGAAGCCGTATGCGTCCGGGTCGACGCCCGCGCGGCGCAGCTCCGCGTCGGCGAACTCCCTCCCGTAGCGGCCGGCGACCAGGAGCTCGGCCAGGATCGCGCCGCGGACGATCGGCTCGTTCGGCGCCACGCGCCTGATCATAGGAGCGTCAGCCGCGGGCGACCGTCTCCGTGCGGCGCGTCTTCGGATCGAGCAGGAAGATGCGCTTCGCCGCCCAGGCGTTGACGAAGAGCGAACCGTCGCGCGCGACCGTCACGCCGTTCGCGTCACCGCTGTACAGGCGCGTGACCGTTCCGCTCTGCGTCGTCGCGGTGACGCCGCCGCCGGCGCCGTCGCGCACGACGTCTGCCGCGTAGACCGTGCCGTCCGGCGCGACCGCAAGCGCGACGACGACGCCGACGGCATCGCCGAGCGTCGAGATCCTTCCCGTCGCCGCGTCGATCCTCCTGATGCAGCGGTTCTCGGTGTCGGCGACGTAGATCGAGCCGTCCGGGCCGACGGCGACTCCGTGTGGATGGTCGAGGCCCGCCAGGACGGCCGGACCGCCGTCTCCCGAGAAGGCTTCCTGACCCGTGCCCGCGATCGTCGTGATCGTCCCGTTCGGCGCGATCTTGCGGATCCAACCTGCATATTCCGAGACGTAGACGTTGCCGCTCGCGTCGGCGGCGGCGCTTGTCGCGCCCTCGAGGCCGCCGGCGACCTGCACGAGCGCATTGCCCTGGAGACGAAGCAACGCGTCGGTGCCGATTGCGTAGACGGTGCCGTCCGGCGCGACCGTGACGTCCGCGATTCTCGTCGCGGGCGCGAGCGACGACGCACGGCCTCTCGGAGCGAGGCGCACGAGATCTCCCTTGCCGAGCTGGCCGACGAGCAGCGTGCCCTGCGGCTCGGCCGCGATCGTGAACGGGTCGAGCAGGAGCGGGTCGCGCCGGACGTCGGCGCGCACGTTCCCGAGGCGAACGGTGCGACGACCAACCACGGCGGAGACCGTCCAGCTTCCTGCGCGCGGCAGGCGCAGCGTCGCGGCGTAGACGCCCGACTTCTTCGTCGACGCGAGCGGCGCGCGCAAGCTTGTCGGCCCGGTCGCGACGAGCGTCGCGCGCGCCGGAGGCCGGATCGAGACCGTGACATGCAACGCGTTTCCGACGACTGCGGTCGACGGGAGCGAGACTGCGTGCACGCGAGGCGCGGGCGCAGCGGCGGCAGCCGTGGCGAAGACGAGAGCGAGAAGCGCGACCAGACGCATGAAGACCTCCGTGGGAAGAAAGGCGATTTCGCCGTAGTTATGGCGATATCGCCGCTTCTTGTCAAGCGGTCCGGTACGTCAGGCGCACGGATCCCTTCGGATAGGGCTTGACGTCGACGAGCTCGGCAGCGAGCTCCTTGCCGACGTCACGCAGGTAGCGCCTCCCCGCGCCGAGCACGACGGGCACGACGACGAGCTGCAGCTCGTCCACGAGTCCGGCGCCGAGGAGGCTCGAGACGAGGCCGCCGCTCGTGAGGATCACCAGGTCGCGTCCGTCCTGCGACTTCAGCTCGCGCACGGTCTCCTCCACGTTGCCGTCGACCAGGGTGGCGTTGTCGTAGCGCCCCCACGTCACCTCGCTGAGCGAGCCCGGGCTCGCGAAGACGTACTTCGGCGGTGTGTTCATCAGCGCCGCGAACTCGTCCTCCTGTTCCGGCCAGTACCGGCTGAACCCCTGGTACGAGATGCGGCCGAGCAGGATCGCGTCGATCTCGCGGAGGAGACGCGCGTTGTCCGGGGTGATGTCTTCGACGAACGGCATCAGCCACGCGAGATCGCCTTCGCCGTTCGGGCCTTCGAGGTAGCCGTCGATCGTCGTGTTCGCGGTTGCGATGATCCTGCGCATGAGTCACGAGCGTATGCGCGATGTCTGCGCGCGTGTCGCCGTGCTCAGCGACGTACACGGCAACCTTCACGCGCTCGAGGCCGTGCTCGAGGAGGTGGACGAGCTCGGCGTCGACGCGATCGTCGTCGGCGGCGACGTCGCCTCGGGGCCGATGCCGGTGGAGACGCTCGATGCCCTTCGCGAGCGGAACGCGCTCTTCGTCCGTGGCAATGCGGATCGCGTGCTCGATCTCGTCGGTGCGAACACCGGCGAGACCTGGGTGCGGGCTCGCTACTGGGTCGCGGAGCGGCTCGGCGAAGAGCGCCTCGCGTTCCTGTCCGGCCTGCCGCTCGACGTCACGCTGGAGATCGGCGGTCTCGGTCGAGTGCGCTTCTGTCACGGAGCGCCCGGCAGCGACGAGTTGCCGATCACGCGGCTGACGCCTGACGAACGGTTGCGCGAGCTGCTCGCGGGCGTCGACGAGGACGTCGTCGTCTGCGGCCACACGCACGTGCAGTTCGACCGCACGGTCGACGGCATCCGCGTCGTGAACTGCGGCAGCGTCGGCGCGCCGTACGAGGTGGAGTTCGCCGCGTACTGGACGCTGCTCGGGCCGGACGTCGACTTCCGCCGCACCGACTATGACGTGGAGGCCGCAGTCGCGTCGTTTATCGCGAGCGGCTATCCCAAGGGTGCCGAGATCCACTCGTACGTCCGCCGCGACCCCGAGCGGCCGGCGCGGATGAGCGCGCTCATCGAGGGCGTGCCGTACCTTCCAAATAGAAGCCCCCGCGGTGCGGGGGCTTCCGTAGCAGGCCTGTAAGCCGGATTCTGTCGTGGGCGACCATCCCTCTTGGCCGGCGCTTGCGCGACGGCTCGAGCGGTGTACCCGGTTCCTCGGCGGGCCGCGTCGTCGGAACCTGCTTCACCTTGCACCGGACGGGGTTTGGCGAGCCGCCGTGTCACCACGACGCTGGTGCGCTCTTACCGCACCCTTTCACCCTTACCGCCGGCGTCTCCGGAGAGTCGTTCGCCGGAGGCGGTCTCCTTTCTGTGCCACTTTCCGTCGGCTTTCGCCGCCTGGGGTTTCCCCAGCGTCCTGCCCTGCGGTGTCCGGACTTTCCTCGAAGCGTCTGCAGTTAAGCCAGCAGAGCGCGCCGCGGTCACCCGGCCTGCGAGCCGAATTGTAACCCCGATTCGGCTCGACTCTCGGCGCGCGCCACGCTCATCCCGCATTCCGGACAGCAGATCTCGCTGCGTCGGTGCAGCACGAACTCGCCGCAGACGAGGCACTCGAGGCTCGCGCCCCTGAGCAGCGCGAACACCTCCTGGTCGAGCGTGCGGTTCAAGGGCGCCACCGTCACAGCGCGCGGAACACCCCCACCACCTTGCCGAGGATCTGGACGTGGCGGGCGTAGATCGGCTCCATCGCCGTGTTCTCCGGCTGGAGCCGGATGCGGCCGCTCTCGCGGAAGTAGCGCTTCACCGTCGCCTCGTCGGCCGTCTCGTCCTCGCCGGCGAGTGCGACCACGATCTCGCCGTTCGTCGCCGTCGTCTGCCGCCGGACCACGACGAGATCGCCCTCGAGGATCCCGGCGTCGATCATCGAGTCGCCTTTTACACGGAGCAGGAAGTCCGCCGCGCCGCCGACGAGGCGCTCCGGCAGTTCGACGTACTCCTCGACGTTGTCCTCGGCGAGCAGCGGCCCGCCCGCGGCGATCTCGCCGACGAGCGGCAGCGCCTGCATCGCCGTCTCGCGCGGCACGCCCGCACCGGCGTCCTGGCGACGCAGCCCCGTGAGCTCGAGTGCGCGTGGCTTCGTCGGGTCGCGCCGGAGATAACCCGCCCGCTCGAGGTTCGCCAGGTGCGCGTGCACCGTCGACGGCGATGCGAGGCCGACGCGCTCCCCGATCTCGCGCACGGTCGGCGGATAGCCGTGTTCAGCGACGTACGAGACGAGGTAATCCCAGATCTCTTGCTGTCTACCTGTGAGCACGGAACCCTCCGAGGTCGCTTGTACGAACATCTGTTCGCTAGAAGGATGGCAAGTCCTCCGGACGACGTCAAGCGGAGGGCGGCCTGGGTCGTCTCACGGCGACCTCCTGCTGTTCGTCCTCCTCGCACTCGCCGCGGCCACCATTCAATAGCGCCAAAAAGGACACGCGCCGAAGGCGCCTGTCCGGTCTACTCGTCGAAGGTGCAGAGCACTTTCGACGACGAAGGCCCGGCAAACGCCGGGCCGAGAGTGCGCTGGAGAGGACTTGAACCTCCACGGCCTTTTAAGGCCACTAGGCCCTCAACCTAGCGCGTCTACCAATTCCGCCACCAGCGCTCGAGAGCGTGAGCAGTGTAGCGTCCTGCCCCGTGCGGGACATCTGCGGGAATGCGGTCGACGCCGCGATCGGCGCCGGCGCTTCGTACGCCGACGCGCGCGGCGTCCTCAAGCGCTCGCAGTCCGTCGCGACGAAGAACGGCAACGTCGAGGCGGTCAGCGACGTCGAGACCGAGGGGATCGGCGTGCGCGTGCTCGTCGACGGCGCCTGGGGCTTCGCCGGCGCCGGCACGCTCAGCGACGAGAGCGGCCGCGATGCAGCCCGGCGAGCCTGCGCCTTCGCGCGCGCGGCCGGCGGTGGCAAGCGCCGCCTCGAGCCGCTCGACCCGCAGACCGGCACGTTCAGGACAAGCGTCGAGGTGGACCCTTTCTCCATCTCGCTCGACGAGAAGATCGACTTCTGCCTCGATGCGGAGAAGGGGCTTGCGCGGCCCGAGGTCAAGGTCGCGGAGGCGTTCGTGCGCGCGCAGCTCGAGCACAAGGTGCTCGTCTCCTCCGAAGGCGCCGACGTCGAGCAGGAGCTGGTCGAGTCCGGTGCGGGACTCGACGCGACGGCTGTCGGGGACGACCTCACGCAGCAGCGCAGCTATCCGAGCGCGTTCGGCGGGCTGAGCGCGCAGGCGGGCTGGGAGTTCGTGCTCGGGCTCCGGCTCGCGGCCGAGGCGGCCCGCGTCGGCGAGCAGGCGGCGGCGCTTCTCCAGGCGCCTGAGTGCCCCGCCGGCGTGATGGACGTCGTCATCGATGCGGAGCAGGTCGCACTCCAGCTGCACGAGTCCGTCGGCCACCCCACCGAGCTCGACAGAGTTCTCGGCTTTGAAGCGGCATATGCCGGGACGAGCTTCCTGCAAACGGGAGATCGCGGCTCGCTCCGCTACGGCTCGGAACACATGAACGTGACGTCCGACCCCACGACGCCACTCGGCCTCGGCACGTTCGGCTTCGACGACGAGGGTGTGCCGGCCGAGCCGCAGCCGATCGTCCGAGAGGGCTTGCTCGTCGGCTGGATGGGCTCGCGCGAGGTCGGCTTCCCGGGCTCGATGCGCGCGGACGGCTGGAGCCGCATGCCGCTCGTGCGCATGACGAACCTCCACCTCGAGCCGGGCGACGCGACGCTCGACGAGCTGATCGCCGGCGTCGAGCGCGGCATCTACCTCGAGACGAACAAGAGCTGGTCGATCGACGACAAGCGGCTCAACTTCCAGTTCGGCACGCAGGTCGCCTGGGAGATCGCCGACGGAAGACTCGGCCGCATGCTGCGCGACGCGACGTACACCGGCATCACACCGCAGTTCTGGGGCTCGATGGACGCGGTCGGCAACAGGGACGCGTGGCGCCTGCACGGGTTGACGAACTGCGGCAAGGGCCAGCCCGGGCAGACGGCGCACGTCTCGCACGGGACGGCGCCGGCCCGCTTCCGCGGCGTGCAGACCGGCGTTCGCGCGTGAGCGACGCGGTCGAGCTCGCAGGCCGCGCGCTCGCACATGCCGCCGCCGCCGCCGCGGACGAGGCGGAGGTCTCGATCCACTCGGAGCGCTCGGGCCTGGCGCGCTTCGCGGGCTCGACGCAGCACCAGCCGACGCTCGTGGACGACACCGTCGTCACCGTGCGCGCGGTTCGCGATGGTCGCGTGGGCGTCGCGGTCACGAACCGGACGAGCGACGACGGCCTCCGCGAGGTCTCCGCGCGAGCAGCCGACGCCGCCGCGCACGTGCGCGCGGATCCCGACTTCCCCGGTCTTCCGCAGCCCGCCACGGCGCCGGACGTCGACGGATACGACGAGGAGACGGCCGAGCTCGGCCCGGCCGAGCAGGCGAGACTCGCGGCCGCCGCGATTACCGCGACGGGCGACATACCCGCATACGGGTTCTTCACGAGCGGCACGACCGAGCTCGCGGTCGCGTCCACGACCGGCGTCGAGACGAGCCAGCGCCTCACCGACGCCACCGTGCTCGTGCTCGCGGCCGCGGACGGACTGTCGGGGTACGCGACGCAGACATCGTCGGCGGTCTCGCGAGTCGATCCCGAGGCGTGCGCCGCCGAGGCTGCAGAGAAGGCCGCGCGGACGAAAGGCGCGAGCGAGCTCGAGCCGGGCGACTACCGCGCGGTGCTCGAGCCGTACGCGCTCGGCGAGATGCTCCAGTACTTTGCGTGGGACTCGTTCGGCGCGGTCGGCCTCCTCGAGGAGCGCAGCTACCTCGCCGGACGCATCGGCGAGCGCATCTTCGACGAGAAGGTCTCGATCGCGGACGACGGGCTCGACGCGAACGGCTTGCCGAAGGCGTTCGACTTCGAGGGTGTCGCAAAGCAGCGCGTGCCGCTCGTCGAGAACGGCGTCGCGCGCGGCGTCGTCTGGGATCGTCGAACGGCGAAACGCGCGGGCGGCGACGCGCACACGACGGGGCACGCTCCGCCGGTGACGTGGCAGGCGTACGGGCCGCTCGCGTTCGCGCTCTCGATGTCCGGCGGTGCCGCGGACTCCGTCGACGAGCTCGTGTCGACGGTCGGCGACGGCATCTACATCACGCGCGTCCACTACCTCGGCATCGTCGATCCGCGGGGCGGCGTCCTGACAGGAATGACGCGCGACGGGACCTTTCGCATCCGCGACGGCAAGATCGCGGAGCCGCTCGTCAACCTTCGCTTCACCGTCGCCGTGCCCAACATGCTGGCCGACGTTCCCGCGCTCAGCCGGCACGTGACGCTCGTCAACCAGAGCGACTTCTACGACGAGCGTTACCCGCACGGAGCGCTGGTCCCGGCGATCGCGACCGCGCATTTCAACATCACGGGCAGCGGCTCGACGCCGGGCATCTGACTTTCTCGTCGAGGGAACCCGCGGTGCGCCGATCGCGTATCCACTCGCGATGAAAGAGCGTCTCCACCGCTACGCCGAGCTTGCCGTGCGCGTCGGCGCGAGAGCATGCGCCGCTTCGACGTCCACGAGGACGTACTGCCCTTCGCCGACGTCGGCGATCTCCTATCGGACGTCGACGAAGCGCGCGACGGCGTCGTACTCGATCCGCCTCGCCCGGCCCCGGAACCGACCTGACGATCGGACTGCTCGCCGGCTCGCGCTGGCGGACGGGCGCGGCCGAAACCGTGTCCGGCCGGCGGCACGTCGTGAACCTTCCGACCGAGGAGGTCTACACGACGCCGGATCCCATGCGTGCCGACGGCGTCATGCGGGCGACCCGGCCGTTCGAGCTGAGCGGAACGACGGTCCGCGGCCTCGAGCTCCGGTTCGAGAGCGGCGCGATCGTCGACGTCCGGGCAGAGCGCGGCGCCGACGTCGTGCAGGGCGAGATCGCGACCGACGACGGAGCGCGGCGCCTCGGCGAGGTCGCGCTCGTCGACGGCACGTCTCGCGTCGGGCAGCTCGGCCACGTGTTCATGAACGCCCTGTTCGACGAGAACGCCACGTGCCACCTCGCGTACGGCAACGGCTTTCCGTACTGCGTCGACGGCGAAGGCGTGAACGAGTCGACGGTTCACACGGACGTCATCGTCGGCGGGCCGGACGTCGACGTCTTCGGCGTGACGACCGACGGCGCCGAGCGTCGATCATCCTCCGGAACGAGTGGCAGCTCGAAGCCTGACGCGCGCGTAGTCGACGATTCCGCGCGCGTTCTCGCGCCAGCCGCGGACCCGCGGAGAGACGAATCGTGCGTCCACCGCCCGCGCGATGGGGATCGTCACGTCCGCGGATCCTCGCACGAAGGTCGCGTTCGCTCCGCGACCGACGACGTGCACGTCGAGGTCGAGGTCGCGCCACGACGCGGCGAGAAGCGACGCGCCGTATGCGAGCGCCGGGTCGCCCTCGACGCCGATCCGCACCGGGGTCTTCGGCAAGCCGAGGACGCCGTCGCGGGCCGCGCGAAAGACGCGCGCCGGCGGCGACGGCATCGCCGCGTCGATGTCCTCCGGGACGAGCTGCGCGTAGTCCCTGCGCGCGGCCGTCGCGGCGAGCGTGTCGCGAACCGACCGCGGCAGGCGCGACGCCCGCAGGCCGTCGACCGCGTCGAGGTGCGTGACGCGCACGGCGTCCCCGACCTTCTCGTCGTCGAGCGCCGCGCGGATGTCGCCGAGCGGCACGGGCGCCTCGTCGAGCTTGCCGCGGCGAAAGAGCACGGCGGCGCGATGCGGCTCGACCTCGCGAAAGACGACGCGCAGCGGACCTCGGCGGACGACGATCTCGCCGGGCCGTGCGCGCACGACGTCGAACGCGCGAACGGTGTCCGCGAGCTGTCGCTCGTCCCGCGTCAGCGCCCGTTTCGGCAACGGCCACGGCACGTCGGCGAGCGCAACGCGCAGCGTGTGCGGCGGGCCGGCGACCGGAAGCGGAGGAGCAGACTGTGTGTGACTCGAGCAGCCGGCGAGCGCGAGCGCTACTGCAACCAGCGGAAGAGCACGACGGTGTCGATCGCGAAGATGACGGCGACGATCATGGTGACGCGCGTCAGGTTCCGTTCGACGATGTGCGTGCCACCTTGCGACTGCGGCGTGAAGCCCATGCCCCCGATGCCCGTGTCGCGGCCCGAGTGCATGAGGATCAGCCCGATGAGGGCCATCGAGACGAGCACGTGAAAGACGGCGAAAGCCTGGAGCATCGCGGCCCAAGGGTAGCCGACGTTACTTGCCGACGGCCTCCACGATGGCGTCGATCAGCTCGCCTGCGATCCGGTCTTTCGTCACGTAGCCGGCGGCGCCGGACGTGCGCGCCTTGTCGACGTCGCCGCGGGAGTTGGAGCCCGTCAGCATGAGGACCGGCATTCCGGGCCGCTTCTTCCGCAGCTGTTTCGTCGCGGCGAAACCGTCGAGAACGGGCATCGAGATATCCATGAGCACGACGTCCGGCTCCAGCGACTCGGCGAGCTCCACGGCCTGCTTTCCGTTCTTCGCGAGAGCGGCGATCTCGAAGCGGTCGTCAGTGCCCAGAATTGCCTGCAGGGCTTGGGCAAAGAGAGAATGGTCGTCGGCGATCAGGACCCTGATCTTGGCCATGCGTCTATTGTCGCATGATTCGAGAGGAAAAAAAAACAGATTTGAGCGAAGATTCTCGCGAAAAGATCCGTAAACTCCTTGTGACGGGAGACAACCGTTTGAAGCAGGGCGTCGACCCGGAGAAGGCGCGCCAGTCGTTTCTCCAGGCACTCGAGGCGGCGCGCGAGGCGGGGCTCGAGGCGGAGGTGCGGCCGCTCGTCGAGGTCAGGCTCGCGGATCTCGAGCGGCTTGCCGGAGGATCTCCTCCACCCGAGCCGCCTGCCGTCTGACGTCGTGCTCGGCCGCTGCGGCGACGGCCGCCTCGTTGGGGCGCGGTAGCGCCGCGGCGAGACGAAGGCCGCGTTCGAGCTCGTCGAGGTCGGTCGGGTCGACGAGGATGCCCGCCTCCGGCGGCACGAACTCGGGCGGGCCGCCGATCCGTGTCGCCACGACCGACCGGCCGCACGCCATCGCCTCGAGCAGCGACTGGCCGAGCGGCTCGATCAGGCTCGGCTGGCAGACGACGTCCGCAGCGACCATCCACGAGGGGATCTCGTCGTGCGGCACGCGGCCGACCACGCGGACGTGCTCGCGTTCCTCGAGCCGCGCGCGGAGCGGCCCGTCGCCGACGAAGGTCAGGCCGCCCTCGCCGAGGCGGGCGAAGGCGTCCGCAAGGCGCACGACGTTCTTTCGCTCGGTGAGGGACCCGACGCAGAGGAACGCCGGCGACTCCAGCCGGCGCTGTGTCGCGATGCTCGGCGAGAAGCGCTCGAGGTCGACGCCGGAGTCGACGACGACCGTCTTCCCGCGTGCGGCCGGCACCTTCGCCTCGAGCTCGCGGCGCAGGTAGTCCGACACGGCGATCACTGCGGACGCGCGATCGACGACACGGTGCGTCAGCTGGGCGATCCCCGGGATCGAGCCGATGTTCCGTACGTCACGGCCGTGGGCGGTGACGACGAGCGGCGCGTCGAGCTGCGTCGCGAGCAGGCCGGACGGGACGAGAAAGTGCGCGTAGACGACGTCCGGCTTGCGCGCGGCGCGGACGCGTCGCGCGAGCGCGGCGTAGCGGCGCTTGCCGCCGCCGCGGCGGTCGAGCACCGCGAGGTCGACGTCGTGTCCACGCTCGCGGAGCGCGCGCTCCATCTGCGCCACGAAGACGCCGAGGTCGGGGTCATCCCGCCCGGGGTACATCTGCGAGACGAGGAGAATGCGCAACCTAAAGCGGCGCGAGTCCGTCGCCGACGCGCACGACGCCGGGCCGCTCGACGTACGCGTAGACGCCGAACAGCACCGCGCCGTCGGTCTCGCGCTGCCCGCGGTAGTCCTTCAGCAGCCGCAGCGTGTCGAGGTCACGCTCGCCCGTCTCGGGGTCGCGGGTCGTGACGGCGCAGCGGTCCACGGGGCCGCCGACGCGCAGCACGGCTTCGCCGGCCGTGAAGCGCCTGCCGTCCCACGTGTCCTCCTCGTGCTCGTCGCAGCCCTCGAGCTCGAACAGCATGCGGAAGCGGCGCGCGTCGATCGTCTCGCGGCCGGCCTCACGCGCGAGACGTGCGAGCGAGCCGTGCGAGACGAGCGTGAGGGGCGCGTTCATCCCGGCGCCGATGCGGTCGGCGCGGGCGAGCCGCACCGGCTCGCCGGCGAGCTCCGAGAGCCGCGCGTTCCACGGTCCCTCGACGACGCGGCCCTGGACGTCGATCGTCCCCGCCGTCGAGTGGAACGGCGCGCCGCGCGCCACCGCGTCTCCTTCGACGGTGCTCCCGTCGGGCAAGTGGATGCGCAGCGTCTCGGCGCGCGCGTCGTAGTCGGCGCGCAGGCGAACCGGCCACGGCGTGATCGAGCCGCGCAGCCGCTGGCCTTCCCCGTCGACGAGGAGGAAGCGGCGGTTCTCCTCGACGCCGTCCGGGCCGAGCGTCACCACGTCGGGATGCGACAGGCGAAAGCCCTTGACGAACGAGACGTTGATGCGAGCGACGCGGATCAACGCGGCCCGATGGCGACCATCAGCAACGGCGACTCGTTCGTGACCAGCAGGCGCGACACCTCGTCGTCGTAGAACGTCGAAGCAGCGGCCCCCCAGCCGCGCATGAACGCGCCGATCTGGAGGCGGCCGGCGCGGATGCCTGCCTCGAGCTGGGCCCAGCGGTAGCCGCGGTCGCCGAGGCGCTCGACGATCGCGTCGAGGTCGCCGACCTGGAAGACGTTGACGGCGGCGTCGCGCGGATGCTCCTGCTCCATGGCGGCGAAGCCGGCCGCCTCGCGGAGCTCGCGCTCGTCGCGCGGCGCGAGCAGGTTCAGCTCGGCGTCGTAGATCCCGGGCTCGAGCCCTTCGACCGCCGCGACAGTGACTACTTGCCGGACGACCGGCGGCGCGTCTGCGGGAATCGGCGCGTCCGACCAGCGCAGCAGCTCGGCAAGCTCGTCGCGCGGCAGCGGCGTACTTGCGTACGTTCGCACCGAACGGCGTCGGCGCATCGCGTTCGCGAGCTGCTCGCGATCGAGCCTCGGCTCTTCGACGGGTTGCAGCGTCCGCCACTCGGCGACCGCCTCGGCGCCCCGGAGCACCGAGCTCGTGTGCGCGCGCCGAGCGAGCGGGAACGTCACGCGTTCGCTCCGAGCCCGAGGAGCGCGAGTGCGTACTCGTGCTCGCCGTCGATCCCGAGCACGTCGTTGACGTCGGCGTCGTCGAACGCCGTGTAGAGACGCGGCTCGAGGCCTTCGGCGGCTGCGAGCGCGAGGAGATTTGCGAGCATCGTGCCCGCGTCCCACCACACGTGGCGGTAACCGCGTTCCATGTACTTCCAGCCCGTACGCGCGTGGATGCCGGTGAGCACGACGGTCTCGTAGGCAGCGATGCCAAGCCGCTCGCGAACGTCGCCGCCGACCCGCACGAGCCCGGGCGTGAGCGGGTCGAACGAGTAGAGCGCACCGGCCGCCGCGACGTACGCCTCGACGGGGAAGAGCGCGCCCGCACTCGAGTACGCGCGCCAGTGGATCGTGCCGCCGCCGTAGTCGCGCCTGTGCTGCGAGCGGACGACGCCCGCGCCGTCATACAACAGTCCTCCCGCTTTGCACATCGCGAGCGGGACGCGCTCGGCGTCGCCGTAGTCCTTGAAGACCGGCGGCTTCGTCTCGATCGTGCGCACCTCGTCCTCGTCGGTGCCGCCCGCCGCGACATTCGTCGCGCGGTGGTAGTCGAGCGCTTCGCTCATTCCCCGCTCCGGCGCCGGCAAAGCCGGGGCCTCCGCTCTTTGTCGCCTCCGTCGAGCCTACGGCTCATGGCGCGCGCTGCTGGTCGTACATGCCCCACTCGTCGCGGAGCGCGTTGCAGATCTCGCCGATCGTGCAGCGCGCACGCAGCGCGTCGCGCAGGGGCGGCAGCATGTTCGCGTCGCCGCCGGCCGTCTCGCGCACGCGCGCGATCGCCGCCCGCGCGTCGCCGGCGTTTCGCTTCGAGCGCAGCGACGCCGTTCGCTGGAGCTGCCTCCGCTCGGCGTCGGGATCGAGCCGGTGAAGCTCGATCGGCTCCTCTTCGTCCTCGTGGAAGTGGTTCACGCCGACGATCAAGCGCTCGCCCGACTCCACCTGCTGCTGGTAGCGGAACGACGCCTGCTCGATCTCGTCCTGCACGAAGCCCTGCTCGACCGCGGCAACGGCGCCGCCGAGCTCGTCGATGTGCTCGATCAGCTCGAGCGCGCGCCGCTCCAGCTCGTCGGTGAGCGCCTCGATGTAGTACGAGCCGCCGAGCGGATCCGCGGTGTCGGTCGCGCCGGCCTCGGCCGCGAGGATCTGCTGCGTCCGCAGCGCGAGCCGCGCCGCACTCTCGGAGGGCAGGGCAAGAGCTTCGTCGAAGGAGTTCGTGTGCAGCGACTGCGCCCCGCCGCACACGGCCGAGAGCGCCTGGATCGCGACGCGGACGACGTTGTTCTGCGGCTGCTGCGCGGTGAGCGTCGAGCCGCCCGTCTGCGCGTGGAAGCGCAGCGCAAGCGCCTTCGGGTTCGTCGCGCCGAAGCGCTCGCTCATGATCCGCGCCCAGAGCCGCCGCGCCGCCCGGAACTTCGCCACCTCCTGGAAGAAGTCGTTGTGCGCGTTGAAGAAGAAGGAGAGGCGTTCGCCAAAGCGGTCCGGAGAGAGCCCCGCGCGCACGGCGGCGTCGCAATACGCGATCCCGTTCGCGAGCGTGAACGCGAGCTCCTGCACCGCCGTCGAGCCGGCCTCTCGGATGTGGTAGCCGGAGATCGAGATCGTGTTCCAGTTCGGAATGCGCTCGGCGCAGTACGCGAAGAGATCCGTCGTCAACCGCATCGACGGCTGCGGCGGGAAGATGTAGTTCCCGCGCGCGATGTACTCCTTGAGGATGTCGTTCTGCGACGTGCCGCGCAGCGCGTCGCCGCTCACGCCCTGCTCCTCGGCGACGAGCTCGTACAGCAGCAGGAGCAATGCGGCCGGCGCGTTGATCGTCATCGACGTCGAGACGCGATCGAGCGGGATGCCGTCGAACAGCAGCTCCATGTCGGCAATCGAGTCGATCGCGACGCCGGTGCGGCCGACCTCGCCGACCGCGCGCGGGTCGTCCGAGTCGTAGCCGAGCTGCGTGGGCAGGTCGAACGCGACGGACAGCCCCGTCTGCCCGCGCTCGAGCAGGTAGCGGAACCGCGCGTTCGTCTCCTCCGCCGATGCGAAGCCGGCGTACTGGCGGATCGTCCACGGCCGGCCGCGGTACATGTCGCGGTACGGGCCGCGCGTGAACGGAAACTCGCCTGGAAGCTCGACCTCGTCCGGCGCGTCGGCGTCGGTGTAGACCGGCTTCACCTCGATGCCGGAGTCGGTCTCGCGGCGATCGGTCGTTGCCACGAACTGGATGCTACGCGCGACGAGCCTCGGCGCTCATTGCTGCCAGACCACCTCGATGTCGCGCGTGAGCCCCGGGAGCGGCAGGCTGCTCGCTTCCGCCTCGATCGCGGCGCGCGTCCCGCTCGGGATCCGTGTCCAGGCGTCGATGCGCACGGTGTGCTGCGCCCGTCTCCAGGTCCCCTTGATCTCGCCGTCGACGAGGAGCGCTCCCGGCCACACGCGCGACGTCCACAGCTGCGCCCGCTGCTCGGGCCGCGGGACGAGCAGCTCCCGCTGGGCTCCGTCGAGCAGGAAGTACGCGTCGCCGCTCGGCAGGAACCGCGCAGGTCCGCCGGTCGTCGCGGCGTCGAGCATCGCCGGCTCGTCTTCTGCGAGCAGCCACTCGTCGCCTAGCGGCGACCGGACAGGCAGCAGCGTTCCCTCGAGCGAGGCGAACGCGTTCGCCGCCGAGCGCCGGGAGATCCCGGCCCAGCGGGCGAAGTCTGCGTCTCTCGTCGGTCCGAAGATGTGGACGTAGCGGCGGGCAAGCTCGCGACAGGCGTCGGCCGGGTCGATCTTGGGTGCGTCGACCGTCCAGACGACCGGGGCACGCGCGCCCTCCCAGCGGATGGCGACCGTGCCCGTCGGCGCGCCGTACCGCATCGCGTTGCCGACGCCGATCTTGCGCCCGACCTCGCGATCCGTCATCCGCTCGCCGCCGAGCCCGGCGTGCAAGCGCTCGGCCATCTGCTCGGCCCGATGGCGACCCTTGGCGTCGTCGGGCAGCCTCCCCACCGAGAACAGCGCGAAGTCGCGCTTCGCGACGACGTAGGCGTTGTAGCGAGGCCCCCAGAGCTGGGCAAGCGACGGGTGCTTCCACGTCGTCGGCTCGACACCTGCGACGCGCGCGTGCAGCGAGAGCAGCGCCGCTCTCGGCATGCTGTCCTGCAGGCCCGCCCAGGCCGCGCGCCGCAGCGACTCGGCGCGTTTGGGCATCCGTTCGTCGAGTCCGCCGACCCGCCGGCGGAACGCCAGGATCTGCTTCCGCGTAAGCTCGAGGCGCGCCTGCACCGGCGGCCGAGCCTACACGAGCCCCGTGTTCGCGATCTCGTAGCGCAGGTACGTGCGGCCGTGCCGTTCGATCTGCCCGGTCTTCGTCAGGCCCGTCTTCTCGGCGACTCGCGCGGACGCCGCGTTGCCGGGCCGGATCAGGCTGACGAGTCGCGGCAGGCGCAAGGTGGTGAACGCGTAGTCGCGGACGGCGCACGCCGCCTCGGTGGCGTACCCCTGGTTCCAGCAGTCGCTGCGAAGGTCGTAGCCGAGCTCGGCGACCTGCTCGCCGTCGACCTCCATCAGCTCGAGCCCGCAGTCGCCGATCAGACGTCCGTCGACTTTCAGGCATACCGCGAGCAGACCGAAGCCGTGCTCGCGCTGGTGCTCGAGGTTACGCTCCAGCCAGCGGCTTACCTGCTCGCGGTCGAAGGGCGTCTCGTCGAATGCGGCCATGACGGCGGGATCGCCGAAGATCCCCAGGAGCCCGTGCAGGTCGCCGGCGACCATCGGGCGCAGTACCAGCCGCTTCGTCTCGAGCGGCGTCAAGCGCGCGCGAGCGGCTCGAGCTCGGCGTCACGCGCGACGAGCGACGAGTAGCGGCCGCCCGCGAGGACGAGCTCGTCGTGCGTGCCGATCTCGACGACTCGTCCGTGGTCGAGGACGACGATCTGGTCTGCGTCGCGCACGGTCGAGAGGCGATGTGCGATCGCGATCGTCGTGCGACCCTCGGACAAACGATCGAGGGCGTCCTGGACGAGACGCTCCGTCTCGGTGTCGAGCGCGCTCGTCGCCTCGTCGAGGACGAGGATCGGCGGGCTGCGCAGAACCGTTCGCGCGATCGCGATGCGCTGCTTTTCGCCGCCGGAGAAGCGGTAGCCGCGCTCGCCGACCACCGTGTCGTAGCCCTCGGGCAGCGCCGCGATCACGTGGTCGATGCGCGCCGCGGCGGCCGCGGCCTCGATCTCGGCGTCGGTCGCGTCCGGCTTCGCAAAGCGCAGGTTGTCGCGCACGGACGCGTGGAAGAGATAGGTCTCCTGCGAGACGACGCCGACGAGGGAGGCGAGCGCCGCCAACGAGAGGTCGCGCAGGTCGACGCCGCCGATCGTGATGCTGCCGCCGCCGACGTCGTAGAGCCGCGCGGCGAGATAGCCGAGCGTCGTCTTGCCGGAGCCGGTCTCGCCGACGAGCGCGGTCGTGGTACCTGCGGGAACCGCGAACGTCACGTCCTCGAGCGTCCACGCGTCGGCATAGCGGAACCACACGTGGTCGAAGACGACGTCCCCGGCCTCCGCATGCTCGATCGCGTCCGGCTTCTCCTCGATGTCGACGCGCTGGTCGAGGTACTCGAAGATCCGGTCGAAGAGCGCGAGCGACGTCTGCACGTCGAGCCCGACGCCGAGCAGCGAGCCGACCGGGAAGAACAGCCGCGTCTGCAGGGTCGTGAACGCGACGAGCGTCGCGACGTCGACGGCCTGCGAGCCGCTCGCGAGCGCAAGCCCGCCGAACCAGTAGACCGCGGCCGGCAGAACGGAGAAGGTCGTCTGGATCGACGCCATCACCCAGCGGCCGGCCATGCGCTGCCGCACCTCGAGGTCGGCGAGGCGCAGGGAGTCGGCTTCGAAACGATCGGCGAGCTCCGCGGTGCGCCCCATCGTCTTGCCGAGCAGGATCCCCGAGACCGAGAGCGACTCCTGCACGAGGCTCGAGATGTCCGCGAGCGTCTCCTGCGTCGTCTTCGCGATCTTGCGCCGCTCGTTGCCGACGCGCCTCGTCAGGAGGACGAACACGGGAATCAGCGCGAACGCGAACAGCGCGAGCTGCCAGCTCAGCGCGAGCATGCCGACCATCGTCGCGGCGACAGTCGTGACACTCGACGCGATCGAGGTCGCCGTGTTCGTGACGACGTTCTGCACGCCGCCGATGTCGTTCGAGATGCGCGACTGCACCTCGCCGGTGCGCGTGCGCGTGAAGAACGCGAGCGACAGGCGCTGCAGGTGGCGGAACACCGCTGCGCGCAGGTCGTGCATCACGCGCTGGCCGACCTGGTTCGAGAGCAGCGTCTGGACGACGCCGAGGATCCCGATCACGACTGCAATCGCGATCATCCCCGCGGCGAGGTACGAGATCCGCGACGAGTCCGAGGCGGCGATCGCGTTCAGGAGGTCGCGCAGCAGGAACGCTGGCACGACGCCGAGCGCGGCCGCGAAGACGATCAGCGCGAGGACGGCCGAGAGCCGGAGCTTGTACGGGACGAACAACCGCACGATCCGGCGCAGGTTCGCGCGGCGCACCGCCGGGTCAGCCGGGCGCTCGGGCGGTTCCGCGTAGTCGACGAAGCGTCCGCGAGGCATCAGCCCAGGGTACGCCGCGCGTCTACGTGTGCGGCGTGACGGGCCCCTGCATGACGACCATGCTCCACTCCGGCGCAGGCACGTAGCCGAGCTTCTCGTTCAGACGGCGCATCGGCTCGTTTCGCTCCTCGCTCTCGGTGAGGAGGCGCGTGAAGCCGGCGCGCTTCGCCGCGGCGATCTCCGCCCGCTTGAGCGCGGACGCGATGCCGCGGCGACGCCAGTCGCGCCGTGTCGCCGTCAGGCCGTGGTGCGCCTCGTCGCCGAAGACCTGCAGCGCGGCATAGCCGACGACCTCGTCGCCGGCGAGCGCGATGAAGCAGAGCTCGGGCCGGCGCGACGGCCGGTCGATCTCGTGCGCCTTCCACTGGTCGAACGTCTGCACGCCCTCCGAGCCCGGGATGTCCTCGTCCGCCTCGACGCCGACGGCGTACATCTCGTCGAGCCGGTCGGGTTCTTCCACGCGCGTGACGATGCGCACTCCGCCGGGCGGATCGACCCCGGGCGGCTCGTCAATCGTCGCCAGGTCGAGCGCGACGGCTTTCTCTGCGCCGACCTGGACGAAGCCGCGGTGCTCGAGGAACTCGCGCGACTGCGGATCGCTCTCGCGCACCTCGCCCTGCAGCGTGTCCTTGCCGAAGGCTCGGGCGCGGTCGCGCACCTCTTCGAGCAACGCGCTTCCGATTCCGAGCCGGCGGCGGTCGGGCACGACGTCGATGTGCCCGTTCGCGACGGCGATCCACGCCTCGACGAAGGCGCAGCCGACGGGCTCGTCGCCGAGGCGCGCGACGAGATTCGCGAGCCCGGGCTTCCGGTCGAGGTCGAAGCGGAGGGCCTCGAGCGTCGGCACCTCGTCCGGCGCCGCGCGGCGGCGCACGTCGATCAGCGCCTCGAGTTCGGCGTCGGTCGTTGCGGCTCCAATCGTCAGCCCTTCCACCGCGCCGAGCTTAGGCTGTGGTCGTATGAGAGTCCACGTGAGGCTGTTCGCCGGCCTGCGCGAGCGCGCGGGCTGGTCGCAACGCGACGTCGACGGCGTCGAGCGCGTCGACGATGTGTGGCAGGCGCTCGACCTCGGCGACGAGCCGGCGGGACTCGTGTATGCCGTCAACAAGACGTACGTCGAGCGCGATCACGAGCTTTCCGACGGGGACGAGGTCGCGCTCATTCCGCCGGTCAGCGGCGGCGCGTACGTCCTACGGGACGAGCCCCTCTCGGTCGAGGCCGCCATCGACGAGGTCGCCTCGGACGAGGCCGGAGCCGTCGCGACCTTCGTCGGCACGACGCGCATCCACTCGCGTGGCCGCACGGTCACGCACCTCGAGTACGAGGCCTACGAGGGCATGGCCGAACAGGTGATGGCCGAGATCGCCGACGAGCTCAAGACGCGCTACGAGCTCTGCGACGTCGCGATCCACCACCGCATCGGACGCGTCTCGATCGGCGAGCGAAGCGTCGTGATCGCCGTCTCGGCGCCGCACCGCCAGGACGCGCTTGCCGCCTGCAAGGACGCGATCGACACGCTGAAGGAGCGCGTGCCGCTATGGAAGAAAGAGGTGTACGAAGGCGGCGAGGAGTGGATCGGCCGCGGGTCATAGGTACCGCGCGGGGGTACTCTGATTCCGATGAGCGAACCCGAGCGCCGCTGGACCGAGCTGCCCGCGCCGCCGACGAACGGCTCGAACGGCGACGAGCACCACTACATCGAGCCGACACGCGAGTACGAGCCGATCCAGCCGGAGTCGGGCCTGCGCGCGATGCTGCGGAAGATCTGGGCGCCGATCGCGGCGGCCGCAGGCCTGCTCGTCAAGTTCGGCGCGATCATCTTCAAGCTCAAGATCTTCACCGTCGCCGGTTCGATGATCGTGTCCGTCGGCGCGTACGCGCTGCTCGGCGGCTGGTGGTTCGGCGTCGGCCTCGTGCTGCTGATCTTCGTGCACGAGATGGGACACGTGCTCGAGCTGCGCCGTCAGGGAGTCCCCGCGTCGGCGCCGCTCTTCATCCCGTTCATGGGCGCTGTCGTCGGGATGAAGCAGATGCCCGAGAACGCCTGGAAGGAGGCGCAGGTCGCGCTCGCCGGCCCGATCCTCGGCACGCTCGGCGCGGCGGCCGTCTGGGGGCTCGGCGTCGCGTACGACTCGAACTTCCTCAAGGCGATGGCGTTCGTCGGCTTCCTGATCAACCTCTTCAACCTGCTGCCGGTCGTGCCGCTCGACGGCGGTCGCGCCGCCGCCGCGGTCCACCCCGCGCTGTGGGCGCTCGGCCTCGCGGGCCTCGTGGCGCTGGCGGTCTTCCGCCCGAACCCGATCCTCTTCTTCATCGTGATCCTCGGCGGCCTCGAGCTCTGGCGCCGCTGGCAGACGCGACACCATCCCGAGTTCCAGCGCTACTACCGCGTGCTGCCGTGGCAGCGCGCAACGGTCTTGCTCGTCTACGTGGCTCTCGCGGCGTTCCTCGTGTTCGCGATGCACGAGACGCACGTGCCGCGTAGCTTCTGAACGTGGACGATCGCGAGCTCCTCGAGGCGCGCACCGACGACATCGAGCGCGAAGTGGCGCGGATCGCCGACGAGTTCCGTGCCGGCTTCGAGCACGTCGCAAAGATCGACCGGCCGGCCGTCGCGCTGTTCGGCTCGGCGCGTATCGCCGAGGATCACCCCGCGTACGCCGCGGCGCGCGAGACCGGTCGTCTCTTCGCCGAGCGGAACTGGGCGGTCGTCACGGGCGGAGGCGGCGGCGTCATGGAGGCCGGCAACCGCGGCGCGAAGGAAGGCGGCGGCCTCTCCATCGGGTTCAACATCGAGCTGCCGCACGAGCAGGACGCGAACGAGTACCTCGACATCTCGTTCACGTTCAACCACTTCTATGCGCGCAAGGTCTGCTTCGTGAAGCCGAGCGAGGGCTTCGTCATCTTCCCCGGCGGCTTCGGGACGCTCGACGAGATGTACGAGGCGCTGACGCTCATCCAGACGGGCAAGGTGCTGCACTTCCCGATCGTGCTGTTCGACAAGGCGCACTGGCACGACATGCTCGACTGGGTCGGAGACGAGGTGCTCGCGCAGCGGCTCGTCTCACCGGGGGATCTCGACCTGCTCAGCGTCACCGACGACCCCGAGGAGGCGGTCGAGACGGTGCTCGCCTGCTACGAGCGACGTTGTGCGCACGCGCCGGCCGAGCCCGCGAAGGAGATCGCCGAGTAGATCTTCGGATCTATTGACTCAGCCGGGCCGCGGTGAGAAGGTCGCGACGACCTGTTTCACCGAGGGGGGCGAGCCGTGGTCAGCCGCACGCGAGTCGTTGTCGCAGGACTTTTCCTAGCTGGTCTCTTCGCGAGCGCGCCGTTGATGCGGGCGGCGCACGCGACGGCCCCGGCGTCCGCGAACAACGCACAGACGGTCACGCCGCTGCGCTTCGCGCTTCAACCGGCGGCGCTCGACGGCGTCCCGAGCAACTGTCCGGACATCGACATCGGGATCGCGAACATCCCCGACGGCGGCTGGACCTGGGTCGATCCCGCGCACCAGATCCAGCAACTGACCGGCACCGTGAATCCGACGATCGAGCTGAACCCGACGGGCGAGGATCCCACCACGCTCAGCAGCTTCGTCAGGTACAGCGACCTCGGGCCCGGCCATAACAGCCACGACCAGAACACTCATGTCACCGTGGACGAGCCGGACCGCGGACTGCTGTCCCTCATCAACGATCTCGCCGACGGCCATTCCAGCGTCGCCAACGCGAGCGACATCCCGCCTCCGAGCCAACTGGAGATCGAATGGGAGACCGGGCTGGACCCGAACAGCGATTTCGAGGGCGACGGTCATGCGGGCGCGAACGGCGGCCCGATCTTCCCGAAGTGGGCGTGGCCGGATCCCGGCGACCGCGTCTGGGTGATGGGGAATCACATCTACGACTGCGGTCACCCGATCGAGGTCGCCGGCGTCGACCGGTACAAGTCGGAGATCCACCCGGCGATCGCGATGGCGTCCATGCGCAGCCAGGTGGACACGCTTCCCGGTACCGGGACTGACCGGGTTCCAGTGGTCGCGACCGATCTCTACATCCACGGTGACGGCGGCTGGGCGACGAGCGTGCTTCACACGCACGAGGTCTTCGACCAGGGCACCTACTTCACGACGCCGATCGACCGGGACTACGACTTCGACATCCGTCTCCCGACGCAACCGAACCCCGCCGCCGAGCTCAAGTGGACGGTATCCGACGGCCCGTTCAACAACATCGGCGTCGCGCCGGTGCTGACCCCGGACCTGAGCGACCCGGCTCATCCCAAGCTTCACGTGCACGTCCCGCTCGCGGGCACGGGAGTCGCGGATCTCGACACCTACAGCAGGCAGATCGTCGCCGGCTGGGCGTTCCCGAACGTGACGGTGCGCCACTTGCGCATCAAGCTCACGCGGATGGTCTTGCACGACGACATGGAGATCGCCGGCGCCGACGGCGAGCTCAGCTTCTTCTTCATGAACGTGCCGCAGTCGGCCACGGAATGGCAGCGGCTCGGGGACTTCGACATTCCGACGTTCGAGGACCTGAGCTTCCCTTGCTCCGACCAGACCAACACCTTGGAGGACTACGACGACGACGCGGGGTGCGGCAACGGAATTCTCAACTTCAACGGTCCGACCTTCGACGCCTGGGTCGTCGTCGGGGCGCCGCTCACCATCCGGGTCGACGGGTACGACCAGGATTGCCTCGACGTCCTGTTCGGTCCCGCGTTCCACAACCTGGCGGGCTTCGGAGGCACGGCCGCTTGCTACGTGCCGCCCGAGAACGGCGACAACGACCCCTACAACACGCTCAAGGTCGATCTCGGTTCTCCCGATTACGGCGTCGGGACGCTGAACGTCTCGAACCCCGGCGACCAGTACGAGCTTCGCTTCGCGATCACCGAGGTGGACAGCACGCCGCCGACCGCGTCGCCGACGCAAGCACCGGCAGCGAACGCCGCGGGCTGGAACAAGAGCGACGTTACGGTGACGTGGAACTGGACCGACGAGGCGGGCGGCTCCGGGATCGATCCTGCGAACTGCACCACCAGCAGCGTCTCCGCCGGTGAGGGCGATCCGATCACGCTGAACGCGAGCTGCTCGGACAAGGCGGGAAACACCGGCAACGCGACGTACAAGGTCAGGGTCGACAAGACCGCGCCGACCGTCACGGTCACCGGCGTCACTCCCGGCGGGACGTACGTGCTCGGGGCAGGCCCGGCGCCGGACTGCGCGAGCACCGACAACCTCTCGGGCGTCGCGACGCCGGCCACGGTCTCGATCACGACGCCGCCGGGAGGTGTCGGCCTGTTCACGGCGACGTGTTCCGGCGCCGTCGACGTCGCCGGGAACCCGCAGGCTGCGAACGTGAGCGTCAGCTACACCGTCGTGTACGGCTTCGGCGGCTTCCTCGCACCGCTGCCCAAGTCCACCCTGCAGAAGTCCGGGTCGAACATCGCGGTCAAGTTCCGGCTGACCGACGCGAACGGAGTGCCGATCAGCGCCACCGACGCCGCGGCACTTGCAGCCGCGGGGAAGGTCCAGGTCACGCTCTCCGGCCCGCCCGCGATCAGCGTCACGGTCCCCTGCAGCTGGGATCCGGTCAACCAGTTCTTCCAGTGCAACATCAAGACGCCGAAGGGGCTCCTGACCGGCGACGCCAACCCGTACACGATCACCGCGTACGAGGACGTCGGGACAGGGTTCGTCGTCGCTCCGCCGGTCGGCACGGCGGTCAACCCGGAGACGATCTACTTCAAGTAGCCGCGCGTCCCCTACGCTTTCCGCGTGCGCCTGCGCGACCTGCCTTCGGTGGACGAGCTCGCACGCGGGCTCGAGGACCCGCTCGGCGTCGACGCCGCGCGGCGCGTGCTGGAGCAGGCGCGTGAGGAGATCCGCGCCGGGGCCGAGCCCGGCGACCTGACGGTGCGCCTGCGTGAGGAGATCGACCGCGCACGCAGCCCGCGCTTGCGGCGCGTCATCAACGCGACCGGCGTCATCGTGCACACGAACCTCGGGCGCGCGCCGCTCGCCGCCGAGGCGATCGCCCGCGTCGCGGAGGTCGCGCGCGGCTACTCGAACCTCGAGTACGACCTCAGCTCGGGTGCGCGCGGCTCGCGGCAGGATCACATCGCGGACATCCTCCGCCGGCTCACGGGCGCGGAGGCTGCGCTCGTCGTGAACAACAACGCGGCCGCAGTGCTGCTCGCCCTTGCCGCGCTGGCGGAAGGACGGGAGGTGCTCGTCTCGCGGGGCGAGCTGATCGAGATCGGCGACGGCTTCCGCATCCCGGACGTGCTCGCGCGCTCGGGCGCGCGGCTGCGCGAGGTCGGCACGACGAACCGCACGCGCGCGGCGGACTACGAGCGCGCGATCGGCGCCGACACGGCGGTGGTATTGCGTGTGCACCAGTCCAACTTCCGCGTGGTCGGCTTCACCGAGCTGCCGCCGCTCGCGCAACTCGCGTCGATCGCGCGTCGCCACGATCTGCCGCTCGTCGACGACCTCGGCTCCGGCGTGCTCGTCGAACTGGCGGACGAGCCGTCGGCGAAGGAGTCCCTTGCGGCCGGCGCGGATCTCGTGACCTTCTCCGGCGACAAGCTGCTCGGCGGGCCGCAGGCGGGCATCGTCGTGGGCCGCGCGGATCTCGTGGAAAAGCTGCGCCGCCACCCGCTGCAACGCGCGTTGCGCGCGGACAAGCTGACGCTCGCCGCGCTCGAAGGGACGCTTGCGCTCTACCTCGACGCGCCGGAGCGCATCCCCGTGCTGCGGATGCTGCGAGACGACGGCGTGCAGGCACGCGCCGAGCGCCTCGCGTCGCTCACCGGCGGCGCCGTGGAGGAGACGGTCGCGCGCGTCGGCGGCGGCGCGCTGCCGCTCGCGGAGCTGCCGAGCTTCGCGTGCGCGCTCGAGGAGGGGCTGGCAACGCCGCTTCGGTCGGCCGAGCCCCCGGTCGTGGGGATCGTTCGCGACGGGAAGCTGCTGCTCGACTGCCGCACCCTCGCCGACGACGAGGTCGAGGACGTCGCGGCCGCCGTCGCGGTGGCAGCGACGCGATGAAGATCCGGCGCATCGTCCCTGATCTTCACGGGGATCCGGTCGCGAGCCGTCCGTTCTACGAGGACGTGATCGGGCTGGAGCTCGGCATGGATCTCGGCTGGATCGTCACGTTCGGGTCGGTCTCGAACGAGACCGCGCAGCTAACCGTCATGAGCGAGGACGCGACCGCGCCCGTCTCCCCCGACGTCACAATCGAGATCGAGGACGTCGACGTAGTCCACGCGAGAGCCGTCGAGCGCGGCTGCGAGATCGTGCATCCGTTGACCGACGAGCCGTGGGGCGTGCGCCGCTTCTTCGTACGCGACCCGACCGGCGCGGTCGTCAACGTGATGCAGCACGTGCGCTGAGCGATGCCCCTGACCGTCGGAACCGCCGGCCACATCGACCACGGCAAGACGTGGCTCGTGCGCGCGCTCACCGGCAAGGACACGGACCGGCTTCCGGAAGAGCAGCAGCGCGGCATCTCGATCGACCTTGGCTACGCGCCGCTCGAGCTTCCGGACGGGCGGCGCCTCTCGCTGATCGACGTGCCCGGACACGAGCGCTTCGTCCGCAACATGGTCGCGGGCGCGACGGGCATCGACCTCTTCCTGCTCGTGGTCGACGCCGCCGAGGGTGCGCGGCCGCAGACGCACGAGCATCTCGCGATCCTCCGCCTCCTCGGCGTGACGCGCGGCGTCGTCGCAGTGACGAAGGCCGACGCCGTGGATCACGAGACGCTCGAGCTGGCCGTCGAAGAGGCGCAGGGTCTCGTGCCCGAGGCGAACGTCGTCGCCGTGAGCGCGAAGACCGGCACGGGTCTCGACGAGCTACGCGGCGCGCTCGCCGACGCAGCGGTCGACTGGGAGCGACCGGCGTGGCCGACTCGTCTCTTCGTCGACCGCGTCTTCACGTTGCGCGGCATCGGCACCGTTGCGACGGGGACGCTCTGGTCGGGCCGCCTCGCGGAAGGTGACGAGCTGCGCGTGGAGCCCGGCGGTCGCGTGGTTCGCGTTCGTAGCCTCCAGATCCACGACTCGCCGGTCGAGAACGCCGATGCGGGCCAGCGCGTCGCCGTCGGAATGCCGGGCGTCGAGCGTCACGAGCTGCGACGCGGCGACGCGCTCGTCGAGCCGGGGTCGTTCCCGCTCAGCTATCGCGTCGACATCGCTTTGACCGAGATCGAGCCGATCGCCGACGGCGCGCGCGTCACCGTGCATCACGGCACGTCGCACACAGTCGCGCGCGTCGTTCGGGCCGACGGGTATGCGCAGCTGCGCCTCGCCTCGCCGGTCGTCGCCGCCCGCGGCGACCGCGTCGTGCTGCGGGCGCACACGACGGTGGGCGGCGGCGTCGTGCTCGACCCGGCGCCGCCGCGGAACATGGACGTCTCGCGGCTCGACGTGCTCGAGCGCGGCGACGCCGCGGAGATCGTGCGCGCGATCGTGCACGCACCCGTGACGGGACCGAAGCTTCAGGCGCGAGCCTTGCTCCCGCCGGGCGAGCTCGCGCTCGGCCTCGCCGGCGTCCGCGCCGCCGGCGACTGGTACTTCTCGGAGGAATGGCTGCGCCAGCTCAAGGCGCGCGTGCGCGAGCGGCTACGGGAGCGGGCCGAGCGCGAGCCGCTCGACCCGGGGCTGTCTGTCGGGCAGCTGCTGCTGAACCGGCCGTGGGCCAACGCGGTCGCACCGCTGCTCGAGCTCGAGCGCCGCGGCGGCAAGGTCTACCTGCCCGGCAGCGCTCCCTCGCTCGGCGGCCGCGAGGAGGACGCGCGCCGGCTCGAAGCGGAGGTCGCCGAGAACGGCTTCGCGAAGGCCGACGACCGCGAGCTGACGACGTTCCTCGAGACTGCCGGGCGTCTGTACCGCGTCGGCGACGGCTTCGCTGTCTCGCCGGATCTCTACGAGCGCGGCACCGAGACGATCCAGACACTCGCGCCCATCACGCTCTCCGGCTTCCGCGACGCGCTCGGCGTCTCGCGACGCGTCGCGCAGTTGTTGCTCGAACGTTACGACGCCGACGGCCTCACGCGGCGGGTCGGCGACGAGCGTGTGTTAAGAAGGGCCGCGAGACGATGACGGAACGCGAGCTCATCGAGCGGTACAACGACGCGTGGAACGCGCACGACCTTGACGCGATCGCATCGATGCACGCCGACGACATCGTGTTCCACAACTACTCGGCCGGCGAGCGTGCCGAGGGCGCCGATGCGGTGCGCGAGCACATCGCGCAGATCTTCCGCAACAACCCCGACATCGGCTTCCGCGGCCGACGTCTCTACGCGCGAGAGGGGCTCGTCGTGAACGAGTGGACCGCGACTGCGACGCGCGACGGCAAGCAACTCGAATGGGACGGCATCGACGTCTTCCCGATCGAGGACGGAAAGATCAAGCGCAAGGACGTCTACTCCGGCTTCGGCGTCGCGCGCGAGGTCGGCTGAAGCTCGCGGATGACGCGCGCCGGCACGCCGGCCGCGACGACTCCGGCGGGAAGGTCTCGCGTCACGACCGCGCCCGCGCCGACGACGGTGTCCTCGCCGATCGTGACTCCCGGACAGACGATGACGCCGCCCCCGAGCCACACGTTGTCGCCGATCGCGATCGGCTCCGCGGCCTCCCACTTCGCGCGACGCAGCTCCGCGTCGACCGGATGCGTCGGCGTGAGCAGCTGGACGAGCGGCCCGATCTGGACGTCGTCGCCAATCGTGATGCGCGCGACGTCGAGCGCGACGACGCTGAAGTTGAGGAACGTCCCCGCGCCGATGTGCGTCTGGTAGCCGTAGTCGCAGTAGAACGGCGGCCGGATCTCGCTGCCGTCGCCGAACGAGCCGAGCAGCTCGGCGAGGATGCGTCGCCTCGCATCGGCGTCGTGCGGCGACGACGCGTTGAACGCGGTGTAGAGCTCCGCGGCCCGCCGGCTCTCGCGCGCCAGCTCGGCATCGTCGGCGATGTAGAGGTCGCCGGCGAGCATGCGCTCGCGCTGGCTGCGCTCGTCGGTCATCCGCCGAGCTCCTGTGCAACCTCCCACACGTGGCCGTCGGGATCCGCGAACGCCGCAGTCCGCATCCCCCACTCCCGGTTCAGCGGCCCGTTCAGCAGGTCGACGCCGCGCTTCACGAGCTCGGCGCACACGGCGTCCGCGTCGTCGACCCAGACGGTGAGCTGGAACGACGCGCCTGCATCGCCGCTTGCAACCGTGGCCGGCGCAACGAGCTCGTGCGCCGCCGGACGCGCGAGCAGGTTGACGATCGTGTTCTCGAACTTGAAGGCGACCGAGTTGTCGTCCTCGTAGACCGCCGGCGCATCGAAGACCTTCTCGTAGAACGCCTTCGACCGGCTCGGATCCTCGACGAAGATCGTGATCGCGCCGACGCCCTTCAGCGAAACGCTCACGTGACACCTTTCTCTCGTTGTCGCGAATGCGTAGTTAAGCTCGCCGCGTGATCCGCGTGTGCGTCGCCGGCGTCACCGGCTGGACGGGGAGCGCCGTAGCCGCAGCCGTCGACGCGGCCGATGACCTCGCGCTCGTCGCCGGCGTCTCGCGCAGCGACGACGAGAGCTTCTCCTCCATCGCGGAGGCGCTCGACGCAGTGGCGGCGGACGTCCTCGTCGACTACACGCACGCCACCGTGGTCAAGGCGAACACGCTCGCGGCGATCGAGCGTGGCGTCGCCGTCGTCGTGGGGACGAGCGGCATGTCGGCGGACGACTACAGCGAGGTAGACGCGGCCGCGCGGGCGAAGGGCGTCGGCGTGATCGCTGCGGGGAACTTCTCGATCACGGCTGCGCTGCTCCTTCGCTTCGCCGTCGAGGCGGCGCGTCATGTCGAGTCGTGGGAGTTGATCGACTACGCGAGCGCAACGAAGCCGGACGCTCCGAGCGGCACCGCGCGCGAGCTCGCCGAGCGGCTCGGAGAAGTGCGAGCGTCGGCGCTCGGCGTCCCGATCGAGGACGTGCTCGGCGCGCGCGAGGCGCGCGGCGCGGCCGTTGCCGGCACGCAGGTTCACTCGCTCCGCCTGCCGAGCTTCAGCGTCTCGACCGAGGCCGTCTTCGCCTCGGAAGGCGAGCGCCTGTCGATCCGCCACGATGCGGGCGAAAGCGCAGCGCCGTACGTCGCCGGCACGTTGCTCGCGATCCGCGCCGTGCCCGGCCGCGTCGGTCTCACGCGCGGGCTCGACCGGCTGCTGGACTAGGCCCTCGTCCAGGAGCTACGCGAGCTCTAGCCGTTCATCGGCCGAGCCGGGATCGGCTGCGGGGCCGAACCGTTTGATCGCGTACGCGCCGGGTCGAATCGGGAAGGCGCCGAAGCAACCGCAGATCGCGTCGAACAACTCGTTCGCGTCACGGCCGTAGGTGTAGAAGACGGCCTCGCCGGCGCCGAACTCGTGCCCGTCGTGGTCGCCGCCGATCGGTTTGACCGCTTCGATGATGCGGTCCTCGAGCGCGAACACGTCCTCGCGCTCGTCCGCCGTGCCGAACTCGTCACCCGTCAGCGGCAGGTGAAGGATCACCGCGTGGTCGACGGACGGGGGCGGCTCCTTGCTCTTGCGGCGGAAGAGCGGCACCGAGCCGGACGATAATCAGGCGGTGACCGATCCTCGCGTGGAACGCGTACAGCGATGCGATGTCGCGCCTCAACGAGATGGAGCTCCCGTGGGTGCTTGCTGTGCTGACGCATCGAGCTGGACGGCAAGGTCGTCCAGGAAGACGGCGCCTGGGTCGTCTGAGCGCGAAGCATGCGCGCCGGTCTCTGGCAAGTCGAGCTGCGCAGCGCTGCGGAGTAGACTCAGGCGTCGCCTTTGTTGCGCGCTTCTCCGGGAGCCCGTTCAACCGCGGCCGAAGCGAGGCGTGCGTGTCCGCGACATCTGATTCCACGGCTCTAGACACCCCGGCCGCCGGCCGCCGCGTGCACGTGGTTGGCGCGGGACCGGTGGGTCTTCTGCTGACGGCACTGCTCCAGTCGATGGAGGGTTTCTCCGTGCGGCTCTACGAGAAGCGCCACGAGTACACGCGCACCCGAATGGTTCAGCTCGCGTCGTTTCTGGTGGCCGATTCGGTCGAGAGCTACCAGGTCGATTCCATCGACGGAGATAGCGTCGAGGCGATCTTCGATCCTCCGGAGCTCGACGAGGGCCTCGCGTTCCGACAGTCCATTCCTTCGGATCTGATGGCGCTCTTGAACGACTGGACGCTGGGGTTCTGCCCTCTCAACTCGATCGAGCGCTCGATCAGCGACCTGATCGATGCGCGCGGATCAAACGGCGTGGAGCGCACCGCGGCAGTCGTGACGGCGGAGGACGCGATCGCAATGCTCGAGCCGGGCGACGTTCTGATCGACGCCACCGGCAGCAGGTCTCTGCTTCGAGATCACCTCGTTCCCAGCTCCGGCGACCTGGTTGCAGGCGTGAACACGCTCACGATCCGGCTGGAATACGCGCTCGTGGCTACGTTCCTGTACGGCCAGGCGTACGACTGCAACGAGTCTTGCAAGTACTACAAGAACATCGAGAACGCGCAGTACAAGTTCATTCCGATGGTGAACCGAACGCACTACGACGGCAGCGTCAGCCACGTGACGGGCATCGTCAACATCAGCGCCGATGAGTACGAGGCGATGCCGTCCCGATTCGACGGAGAGTGGCTTCGCAGCAATTTTCCCGGAGTCGCCCAGTCCATGGACCGTTTCATCGAGAAAATCAAGGAAGAGACACACGGTGAGATACTCGGCGACCTCGAGATCGTCCGGATCCCCCTTGATCTCTACCGGGCTCGCAACGCGACAAACCGGCAGTGGCTTAGAGCCGGTCGCGCCGACCATCCGTTCGCCTGCTCGCCCGTGTTCCTTGCCGGCGATTCGGCGATCGGGTCTCCGTACTTTCAGTCGATTTCGCTTGGATTCGAGTGTGCGATGTACCTGGCGGGGCTGATCGCGCAGCGTGACCTACCGCTCCGAGACATACTCGACCACTACGAACTGCACATCTACAAGCAGTGGCTTCGCGTCTACATGCGCAGCAAGATGATCAAGCACAACAAGGATCTGTTCGAATCCCTCGACGAGCCGCTTGCGCTCCTTGACAAGCTGCACATCTACTGAACCTCTCGTTCGAAGCGTCCCAAACCGCTACGCAGTAGGAAGGAATTGACATGCCGAGAATCGTCATCACCCATGCCGTCGCCGACATCGAGCGCTGGCTGGAGGGCAAGGCCGAGCGGGCTGCAGCAATCGAGTCGGGCTCCGGGAGCAACGTGGTCGACTTCGTCGCGAAGGACGGAAGCAACAACATCGCCATCACCGCCGACGTGGCAGACGTCGACGCCATGCAGGCGATGTTGGCCTCACCGTCTCCGGAGGTCGCGGCAAAGATGCAAGAGCACGGCGTCGTGCCTCCCATCACCGCGTACGTCGAAGCGAACTAGCTCGAGGCGGCCTGTGCCGCGTTACTTCAGCGGCGTGACTTGGAGGCGCAGCACGTCGGGCCGCGAGTAGTGGCCCGCGGCGTCGAAGCGCTGACGCTCGGCAAACAGGAGATCGGGGTCGAGGTCGGCGACGAGCAGCCCCTCTTCGTCCCAGAGCGGGCCGGCGAGGTACTCGCCGTTCGGCGCGACGATCGCCGAGCCGCCGCGGCCGAGCAGGTCGGGGCCGTCCGCCATCTCGACGTCGTCCGGATAGCTCGACGCGCGCTGGTAGACGCAGCAAGAGAGGAGGAACGAACGGGACTCGCGCGCGATATGCCGGATCGAGTCGTGCCAGCTTTCGGTGTCGTCGGCGGTCGGCGCAAGGTAGATGTCGATCCCGGACTCGTAGAGCGCCGCGCGCGCGAGCGGCATGAAGTTCTCCCAGCAGATGAGGCCGCCTACGCGGCCGAGAGTCGTCTCGATCGTCTCGAGGCCGCTGCCGTCGCCGAGTCCCCAGACGAGCCGCTCGTGATTCGTCGGCATCAGCTTGCGGTGTCGTAGGACAAGCTCGCCGTCGGGCCCGAAGACAAGCAGCGCGTTGTAGAGCGTCGCGCCGTCGAGCTCGTTCACGCCGACGGCGAGGACGAGCCCGTGCTGCTTCGCGACCGCTCCCATCGCGGCGGTGTCGGCGCTCGGCACCGTGACGGACGAGCGTGCGAGGCGCGCCCAGGTCTCCTTGCCGCCGCCGGCGGCGAGCGCGCGGACCCAGCGTGAAGACGGGTAGGCCGGGACGAACGTCTCGGGGAAGAGGACGAGCTGCGCTCCCTGCGCTGCGGCGTCCGCTGCTGTGACCGCGAGCTTGTCGAGCGTCCGGGCGCGGTCGAAGACGACGGGCTCGACCTGCGCGCAGGCGACGCGGACCGGCTCGTCCACTCAGGTGCTCTCGACGACCTCGTCGCCGACGGAGATGACGCCGTCGGTGAGGATGTCCGCGTTCAGCCCGCCGCGGTGCAGCAGTCCCTTGATCACGCCCGGCTGCGTCGCGCGCTCGAGGTCCTTGCACGGCTCGCAGAGCTCGACGCCTTCGCATTCGACTTCGCCGACGCGGAAGCGCCTGCCGACGAGCGCGTTGAGGTCGATCCCGCGTGTGAGCACGTTGCGCCGCGACTCGGCGGCGTTGAGCTCGATCCCGTGCTCGGACTGAAGACCTTCGAGCGCCTCGGCCGCGATCAGCGTCAGCGCCCGGCCCGGCTTCGCGCCGCGTTCGAAGTAGTAGCGGTTGCCGGCGAGCCCTTTGCCCGCGTGTGCCTCGACTCGCTCGACCGGCGCCGGCACCTCGTCGAACGGTCCGATGTTGATCTGCTCGACTCTGCCTTCAATGCCGCCGTCAATGCCGCCCACGCGTAGAGCCTAGCCACCGTGGCCGCCGCCGCCGGGCGCCTCGATCGTGAGGACGTCGCCGGCCCGGAGGTCGATCGTGACCTTCGGCGGATCAGACGAAGCAATCTCTCAGGCGCACGCACCGCGACGGGCGTGAACGCTCCACGGGAAGCGGGAACGTCGCTCGCGGCGAGGTAAGCGGACGACGAAGTAGCACGCGGAGCGAGTGACGCGCGAGCGGGAAGTTGAGATTGCCGCTCGCGTAGCGGATAAGGTACAGGGGAAGTAGAGCTCGACGTAGTCGCAGGCGATAGGTGTAAGCGTAGCGTGGATCAGATATCCGTAGATTATAGAGGAAGTATAGCCTCGTAGACGCGGTCGGGTATTCTTCGCGATGCAAGCGCGGAAGAGGCGCTCGGAGTAGTCGTAGAGCTCGCTCATCGCGCCGCGACGCGCTCGCGGCGTAGCGGTTGCAGAACGTAGTCGATGCGCGCGCGTAGGCGAGGTTGCTGCGCGGCGAGCTGGGCACGCAGATCGCCGCGACGCTCCTCCGGGTTGCGCATGCGCGCGAGGAGCGCGTAGAGCGTAGCGTAGTCGAGCAGCGTCGGCGGGATGACGAGTCTCGCCCGTCCGCATCTCGAGCTCCTCCGCGAGCGCGCACGCGTGGAGCGGGCCTGCGCCGCCGAACGCGACGAGCGCGAAGTCGCGCGGATCTCGCCCACGCTCCACCGAGACGACGCGCAGCGCGCGCAGCATCTCGGCGTCCACGACGGCGATCGCCTCCTCCGGATCGATCCCGTCGAACGCGGCTTCGGCGGCTGCGCGGTCGAGCTTCACGCCTGCGGCGAGCTCCTCCGGCAGGCGGCCGAGCAGGAGGTTCGCGTCATTGACGGTCGGCCGTGTTGCCGCCGCGGCCGTAGCAAGCCGGCCCGGGATCGGCGCCCGCGCTCTCCGGCCCGACGCGCAGCGCCCCGCCTGCGTCGCGCCACACGATCGAGCCTCCGCCGGCCCCGACGGTGTGCAGGTCAGACCGTCGGCAGACGAACGGGAAAGCCGCCGACGTCGCGTTCGGAAGCACGCGCGGAAACGCCCCCGGCGATGAGGCAGACGTCGGTCGAAGTCCCGCCCATGTCGAAGGCGATCGCGTTCTCGTAGCCCGCCTCGCGCGCGACCTTCGCCGCGCCGACGACGCCGGCAGCCGGACCGGAGACGAGCGCGACCGCCGGGTGAGCGGCGGCGACTTCGAGGTCCGCGACGCCTCCCGACGAGCGCATCACGAGCGGCGCAGGCAACCCGGCCTCGGCACATCGCGAGGCGAGCGCGTGGAGGCAGCGCGCGACCGCAGGTCCGAGGTACGCGTCGATCGCCGTCGTCGACGCGCGCTCGTACTCGCGGAACTCCGGCGCGATCTCGTGCGACGCAACGACGTGCGCGTCCGGCAGGCGGCGCCGCACCTCCGCCGCGACCGCGCGCTCGTGCGCCGGATCGCGGTAGGCGTGGAGCAGGCAGATCGCGACGGCTTCGGCGTCCATGTCCGGCAGCGAGGCAAGGTCGAGCGGCTCGAGCTCTCCGAGCGGCCCTATCCGGCCGCGCACGCCGACGCAGCGCTCGAGCGGGACGAGCGGCTCCGGATGCGCCGCGCACAGCCGGTACAGGTCGGCGCGGTTCTGCCGCCGAAGGTGCAGCAGATGCTCGAAGCCGGCATTCGTCACGAAGGCGGTGGGCGCGCCCTTGCGCTCGAGCAGCGCATTCGTCGCGATCGTCGTCCCGTGCGTGAAGCGCTCGACGCGCTCGGCCCCAACGGCGTGCGCCGCGGCTACCACCGACTCCTCCTGATGCGCAGCCGTCGGCACCTTCGCGGTGCGAAGCTCGCCGTCACGGAAGAACACCGCATCTGTGAACGTTCCTCCTACATCGATGCCGAGCACGCGCACGCCGCCCATGATCTCCGAGTTGCCGCTCGTCGGCGCCGGCGGCGAGCCCGTCGACCTGAAACGCACGCTCGCGTCGCACGGCGTCGCGTCCCTGCCGCCGTCGTCGATCGACGAGGAGACGTGGACGCTCGAGGTGACGCTGCCGAGCGGCCGCGGCGCGCGAACCGTCCGCTTCTCGCAGGGCCGTCCCGGTTATGCGAGCGTCGAAGGTGCGACGAAGCCGATCCTCGCGCAGCTCCGGCACATGCTCCGGCTCGACGAGGACCTCTCCACGTTCTACGCAGTCGCACGCGAGGATCCGGCGCTCGCATGGGCCTGCGCGGGAGCCGGCCGCATGCTGCGGAGCCCGACGGTCTACGAGGACGTCGTCAAGACGATCTGCACCACGAACTGCGCCTGGAGCGGCACGGTGCGAATGGTCACCGCGCTCGTCGATCACCTCGGAGTCCCGGCGCGGTCGGGCAAGCGCACCTTCCCCACTCCGGCTGCGATGGCGGAGGCCGGCGAGGGCTTCTACCGGCACGTCGCGCGCGCGGGCTACCGCGGCGCATACCTGCGCAAGCTCGCCGACGACGTCGCGTCGGGCGCGCTCGACCTCGAGGAGCTGAACGACCCGGAGCTGCCGGTCGAAGAAGTCGAAGCACGATTGCTGTCGCTGCCCGGAGTCGGGCCGTACGCCGCCGCGCACGTGATGCTGACGTCGCTCGGCCGCTACTCGCGCCTCGTCCTCGATTCGTGGACGCGACCGACGTACGCGAAGCTCGCCGGACGAAAGACCGCCGACAAGACGATCGAGCGCAAGTTCCGACGCTACGGCGACTACGCCGGCCTCGCGTTCTGGTTGCTGCTGACGCGCAACTGGGTTCCCGAATGAGGCTTCACGTCGAGGAGTACGGCGACGGCGACACGCTGCTCCTTCACCAGGGACTCGGCCAGGGCTCGTGGGCCTGGCGCTACAGCGCGCCGGTCTTCGCAGAGCGGTTCCGCACGATCGTGTTCGACACGCGCGGAACCGGCCGCTCGTACGTGCCCGACGAGCCGTACGGCATCGCCGACCTCGCGCAGGACGCGGCGGAGATCCTCGACGGCCGCGCCGCGCACGTCGCCGGCTTCTCGATGGGCGGCTACGTCGCGCTGACGCTCGCGCTCACGCGGCCGGAGCTTGTGCGCTCGCTCGTCCTCGCGGGCACCGGCGGCGGCGGCCCGAGCCGCGTGCCGCGCCCGGACCACGTGCGCGAGGCGTTCGAGGCAGCGCTACGCCTCCCCGCCGAAAAGGCACGCCGCGCGTCGCTGCCGTACACGTTCTCGTCCGGCTGGACCGACGCGAACCCGGAGCGCTTCGAGGAGATCCTCGCCGCGATCCTCGAGAACGCGACGCCGCGGCGGACCATCACCGCGCACACGGAGGCGTCGCTCGGCTTCTACGAGGCGGCGATCGAGGTCGAGCGCATCGAGGCTCCGGCGCTCGTGATCCACGGTGACGAGGACCTGATCGTGCCGGTCGAGAACGGCCGCGAGCTCGCGCGCAGGCTGCCGAACGCGCGCTACGTCGAGCTCGAGGGACGCGGGCACAACCTCATGCTCCAAGACCCGGAGACGTTCAACGAGCTCGTGCTCGACTTCCTGGCTAGGACTTGCCGAAGGCGGCGCGGCGCGTGACGTCCGCCTCGTCGACCATGTGCCCGTCGCGATCGACGTAGCCGTCCTTGCCGCCGACGACGAGCATCACGAGCGGCTCGTCGCCCGCGTTGGAGATCCTGCGCGGCGTCGTCGACTCGACGTGCACCATGCCGCCCGGCCCGAGCTTGCGCACCTCGTCCCCCACCTCGACGCGAGCCGTGCCGCTGTGGACGAAGTACAGCTCGTCCTGCGTGTCGTGGTAGTGGTGGAAGCCCTCGTATTGCGGCGGATACACGACGGCGTTGACGCCGAACGCCGTGATGCCGAGCGCGCGACGCACCTTGCGGAAGCCGAAGCCGTCGCCGAGCTCGTCGATCGATCCGAACGCGTAGCTCATGCGGAGGCGACGATCGTAATCCCGCCGCGCGCCTTCTGTCTGAGCGTCACGTGCACCTTGTCGTGCGGCAGCTCGAGCGCCTCGGCGACGTCGTCGCGGATCTGCACCGCGAGCGCCTCGCAGAACGCGCCCTCCGTGCGGAACCGGCTGAGGTAGATCTTCAGCGACTTCGACTCGAGGCAGAGCGCCTTCGGCTCGTACTCGATCGTCGCCGTGTAGAAGTCCGGCTGCGCGGTGATCGGGCACGTCGCCGTCAGCTCGTCGCTCGTCATCTCGACGCGCGAGACGCCCGGGTTCAGGAACGACTCGAGTCCCGCGTACGCCTCCGAGCCGGCGTGCCCGAGGGCGACGAACTCGTGCGTTTCGGTCATGGCACTACTGTAATGCGCGGAGCGGCACGGGCCCGGTGGCCCAGCTGGTCTTCAAAACCAGTGCGGCCGTGCAGCCCACGGCTCGGTCGGTTCGACTCCGGCGCCGCTCCGTTCCGCTACCCGGAGACCGTTTCCTTCGGCTCGAGCAGTGACCTCAAGTAATCCTCCAGCTTGTTGAAACTGTCTTCCTGGCCGTCGGAGTTGATCATGTGGTCACGGCCGGCCCGGTCGCGGAACGCCAGCTTCATCGTCAGCTTCGTCACTCCGTCGGTTTCGTGCAGATCGACGGACTCGACGGCGTCCGCATCCGGCCACCCTTCGAACAGCCACGTCGCGACCGTCCGGGTCGGCGCCTCGACCTCCAAGTAGGTTCCCCGAAACGAGCACTCGGTTCCGTCTTCGGTCACGAAGACGATGTGGTAGTTCCCGCCAACGCGCAGGTCGATCGAGCACTCCGTCACCCGATCCGTGAATGGAGCGAACCAGTTGCGCACATGCTCCGGCTTCGTCAGCACGTCGAAGACGAGTTCGAGCGGAGCGTCGAACTCTTGAGTGGTGACGATCTCGAGCTCGCTCGGGAACTCGATCACTGCCGACCCATGCCGATTAGGTGTCACTGCGACCTCCTTGTCGTTGAAGCTCTTTGAGGTAGTCGTCCATCCGATCGAGCCGGTCGTTCCGCGCCTGCTCGTATTTGGCCAACCAGTCGTGAAACGGCCGAAGGTGCTCGGGTTCCAGGCGGTACAGGCGACGGCGTCCCTCCGCCCGGCTGCTGACGAGTCCGACCTCGCTGAGCACGCGTAGGTGCTTCGAGACCTGGGGCTGGGACATCGAGAGGTCGTCGACGATCGTCCCGACCGCCTTCTCGCCTGCGATCAGCGTGTCCAGGATCTCGCGACGCCGCGTTTCGGCAACTGCGTTGAACACGTCCGCGGTCGTGGATGAGCGGGCCACGTGCGAAATCATATTCCGATATAGGAATATGTCAAGCCCGGCGATACGAGATCTCTTTCGCGCCGCGGAGCGAACTCAGGCGGCCGGACGCGTTGCGGCGGCGACGAACTCGGAGACCGCGGCCGTGAACGCCCGCCTGCTCGCCTCCCACGCGTAGAACATGTGCCCGCCAGCGAAGTGGCGCACGGTGACGCGATCGGCGATCGCCGGCTCCAGCCGCATGAGGTTTCGCAGGCGGTCGCTCGCGTAGTACGGCGTGACCAGGTCGAACTGCCCGTGCGCGATGAACGCCTTCACATGCGGGTTGAGCGCCATGCCGTAGCGAAAGTCGTCGGTCGCGCCCACCGGAGGGACGAAGAAGTGGCGCTTGTCGTCGTCCTTCCACTCCTGGTTGACCTCGTAGCTGAGCAGCGTGTACTCGCGCTCCGTCTCGACGCCGATCTCGGAGCGCAGTTGTCGATTGATCGCCATCGTGTACGCGGGAGCGATGCCCGCCAGGGTTGGATCTGGACCGCCGAACGGCTCGCGGTCCGGGAAGGGGTCGGTCGCGGTGATCGTCGCGTCGTAGAGCCCGAGCACCTTCCGCTCGTCACGGAGGAGCTCACGCGCGAAGACGTTGATCGGTATGCGCCCCTCGGCCCGAGTGACCAGCTCGACCGGAAGCCCGACCAGATCCGCCAGCCGCGAGAGAACGCGCTCGCGCTCGACGGCGGGCATCGACGCCCCACGCGTGAGGAACTCCGCGTACTCACCGGTCGCGAACGCCTCCGCCTCGCTCCGCACATCGTCGAGTGACATGTCGGCGCCGAACGCGCGCGAGCGGCGGTGATGGGCGGCCGCGCCTGCCATCGTCGGCAGCCGGTCGATCCACTCCAGTACGTCGTAGTCGCCGGACGCAAGGCTCCCGAACTCGAGCGCCGGCGAGATGAGGATCGCGCCGTTCAGCCCGATCCCCGCGGTCTCCTGAAGGATCCGCACGAGGCGGCCCACGCGGTAGCCGCCGTAGCTCTCGCCCGCGATGAGCACGGGCGACCCCCAGCGGCGGTTGCTCGAGAGCCAGCGGCTGATGAACTCCGACAGCGACTCGAGATCGCGCTTGTAGCCGAAGTACTCGCCGGGGTCCGGCTCGTCGCCGACGCCGGGCGGCCCCGCGCCCGCATCCTTCTTCTCGTCGTCCTTCTTCTTGGAGTCCTTCTCGATGATCCTGCTGAAGCCGGTTCCGACGGGGTCGACGAAGACGAGATCCGTGAACGCGAGCCAGGACTCGTCGTTCTGGACGAGGCGCGGCGGCATCGGCGGCAGGGTCCCGTCGGGTGGAAAGTCGACGCGCTGAGGCCCGACGGCGCCGACGTGCAGGTAAGCGGACGACGCTCCCGGGCCGCCGTTGAACACGAATGTCACCGGTCGGTCGAGGTCGCTGCCGTCGGCGACGTACGAGACGGAGAAGAGCTCGGCCGACGGCTTCTCCTTCTTCCGGAGGACGAGCCACTTCGCGGTGGCGGTGTACGAGACGTCGTTCCACGTCGCCGTAGAAGTGGCGCCGCGCGGCGGCTCGTGGTCGACCTTCGTCTCGGGGCTCGCGTCCTCGCTCATGCAGCGGACGCTATACGTCGGTTCGTCGGCGCCGCTTCGTCGCAGCTCAGCGACCTGCATACGGTTTGCCTCACGGCAGCCGAATCGGCGGTTGCGGCCGCCTACTGCTTGCGGCGCCGCTCCGTAGCGACTAGAGCGCTTGACCGCAGACATGGCGGGTGCGATTCTTGCCCCGCAATCGAGTAGGAGACACGAGTGTCGCCGCAGACGCTTCTCTTCTACTGCGGCTCGCATCGAGGCGTCGCTGCGCGTTCGGTGGTCTCGCGTGGCGCCTGAGGACGAAGGCGCATCGCCCGTTGCCTTCCTTCGTCACCCGCTGCTCGTCGGCGCCGCCGTCACCGTCATCGGAGCGGTTTTTGCCAGCCTGCTGATTCCGAGCATCACGCAGGTCGCGCAGGATCGACCGAAGGAGCTCGAGTTGAAGCGGACGATCGTGGAGGGAATCGCCGCTGCGACGGCGACCGCCCTGAACAGAGGCGTGGCGCTCGGGCGTGGTGATCTTCAGGCTGCAGGAGGGCACGCCCACGAGGCGCCGCTGACGGTCTATCGCCGCGTCTACGGCGATTGGCTCGTCGCCGAGTCGACCCTCGACGCCGAGGTGACGACGTACTTCTCGGAGGGCGGAGCAAGAAGTCACGCTGCCTGGACGAGCTGGCGGGCATTGAAGACGGGCATCACCGACTTCCTCCGACTCAGCACGCTGACCGACTCGAACATCCGCAGGTCGTCGCGCGAATATCTCGAGGGGCTCCTGCGCTCTCTCATGACGACGCAGAGCGATCTCGAGAAGTTTCGAGGGATCTTCAGAGACCCGGACACGCTTCTGAAGCCGGCGAACTCCCGATTCGTGATCCGGGCTCTCGCGGAATTGCTCGAGCTCGATCGTGACTCGGTGACCGTGAAGATCGTGCGTGCGCCCGCGACCGGCTTTCGACACAGCCCGTGGTCGCTCTAACGCGATCCGCTTCTGCGCGCTACGGCCGCGGCGGCTCGGAGTCGCGTTCGAAGTCGACGCCCTCCGTGCCGAAGCGCTCGTGCAGGAACGCGTCGTCCTTGCGCCCCTGGTAGTCCTCCTCGGCCTCGTCGCGCTCGATAGGCGTCATCCGCGTCTCCTCCTCCGCGCGCTCGACTTCGTCCTTGCTCCACCAGGCGCGGATGCGGTCGAGGAAGCCCATGGCCCAAGTGTCTCACGCCTCGAGGACGAAAGCTACGATCGCCTGCGATGGATACCGACCGGGCACGCGAGCTTCTGACCGCCGAGCGCGAGCGCATCCAGCGAGCGCTCGCACGGCACCGGCACGAGGACACGGGCCGGCTCGCCGACGACGAGGAGCCGGGCGACGTCGGGTCCGATCTCTACCAGGACGAGCTCGACGAAGGGCTGTCGGAAGACCTGCGCGAGCAGTTGGCAGCCGTCGAGCGCGCCGAGGCGCGGCTCGCGGCGGGAACGTACGGCCTCTCGGTCGAGAGCGGTCAGCCGATCCCGGACGAGCGCCTCGAGGCGTTCCCGACGGCCGAGCGCACCACCGAGGAAGAGGCGCGCAACTAGCGACACCCCGGGCGGCGGTCTTAGGACCATCGTCCGATTGCGGCCAGGACCGCACCTCGCGCACGGTGTCGTCGTCAGTCCGCGAACCGTCCGAGGAGGTCTCCAATGCGAGCCAGTGCAGCACTTACGGTCGTCGCCGTCGTCTCGTCCGTCGTGGCTTTCGGCGTCGCCCAGGGCGCCGGTGCGGCGTCGACGCCGAAGCTGATCGGCGTCGTCGGCAAGAACGGCGCGTTCACGATCACGTTGAAGAGCACGCGCGGCAAGGTCGTGCGAACGGTCGCAGCCGGCACGTACACGATCGTCGTCCGCGACTACTCGAAGTTCCACAACTTCGAGCTCGAGCGTGAGCACGGCGGGAAGGGCAGCGACATCACCGACGTCGACTTCGTCGGGACGAAGACAGTCCGGATGAGGCTCACGCGCGGCGAGTACAAGGTCTACTGCGACCCGCACGAGTCGTCGATGTTCCAGAACTTCACTGTTCGCTGAGAACGGTCACGCGTCCGCGCGGCGCTTCTGCGGATGCGGGGTCTCGCCGCGAGCAAGCATCGCGACGAACTCCTCGATGCGGCGGCGCCGCGTCTCGGCTCGCCTGGCCGTCGTCACGCGATAGAGCACCGCGTAGCGGTTCTGGCTCGTGAGCTGCTCGAACAGCTCCTGCGCCTTCGGCTCCGCGGCGAGCGCGGCGGCGAGATCCTCCGGCACCTCGATCGTCGCGGGTCCTGCGTACGCGGCGTCCCAGCGGCCGTCCGACTTCGCGCGCTCGACCTCGGCGTGCCCGGCCGGGTGCATGCGCCCTTCTGAGACGAGTCGCTCTGCGATGCCGACGTTCCGCTTCGACCACGGGCTGCGCTTGCGGCGCGGCGTGAAACGCTGCCTGTACGTCGTGTCGTCCCGCCGCTTCACCTGGCCGTCGATCCAGCCGTGGCACAGCGCCCCCTCGAGCGCGTCGTCGTAGCCGAGACTCGTCGGCTCGACGGTTCCCTTCTTCGCGAGCACGAGCCACACGCCCTCGGGCTCGGCGTTATGTTCCGCGAGCCACGCGCGCCACGCGGCCGCGTCGCGGACGATCAGCTCGGATTCGTCACTAGAAAGTTTCACCTCAGACCCCTATTCTCGGCGAGCCGCAGTCGACACTAGGGGGGACTCATGAGAGACCGGAGCCGGTTCACCCGGAAACGTTCTGGACGGCCGCTCGCGGCCGTCGCGTTCATCGTCGCGCTCGCAGTGCTGTTGCCCGTCGCCGCGTCGGCGGTCGACGCGAACGGCAAGGCCGCCGCGAGCTCCAACGCGGTGCGCAAGCAGACAGAGAGCCCGGCGCTACACCACGACGTCTCGCCGCCGCTCCGCGACATCGCGCCCGCGCCGGTCTCCGGGAAGCTGAAGAAGGAAAAGGAGCCGAAGCACGGCCCGCCCGCACCCGAGCCCGGCGGCCCGGACCCGGTCGTCCAGTCAAGCCCCGGCGTCGCAGCGGCGCCCGCGCTCGGCCTCGGGGTCGAAGGGCTCGGCCAGGGGTTCAGCGGCCCGTCCGGAACGTTCAGCGTCGACTCGGCGCCGCCGGATCCGAACGGCGCGGTCGGACCGAACCACTTCGTCGAGGTCGTCAACGAGAGCCTGGCGGTCTTCAACAAGTCCGGGACGCCGATCTACGGGCCGGTCGCGACGAACACGCTGTGGAGCGGCTTCGGCGGCGGCTGCCAGTCGAACGACGACGGCGACGCGACGGTCGCGTACGACCGGCTCGCTGACCGCTGGATCATCAGCCAGTTCTCGGTCAGCTCGACGCCGTTCCTGCAGTGCGTCGCGGTGTCTCGCACCGGCGACCCGACGGGCTCGTACGCCCGTTACTCGTACTCGTACTCGAACTTCCCCGACTACCCGAAGCTCGGCGTGTGGCCGGACGCGTACTACACGACGTTCAACATGTTCAACGCGAGCGGCACGTCGTTCCTCGGGCCGCAGGTGTGCGCGTACGACCGCGCGAAGATGATCGCCGCGCAGGCTGCGACGCAGCAGTGCGTGACGCTCAGCAGCACGTTCGGCAGCCTGCTCCCGTCCGACCTCGACGGGCCGACGGCGCCGCCCGCGGGTCGGCCGAACTACCTGCTCAGCTTCGGCACGAACACGTTGCAGGTGTGGAAGTTCCACGTCGACTGGGCGACGCCGGCGAACACCTCGATGACGGGACCGACGAACCTGACGACGGCCGCGTTCTCGCCCGCGTGCAGCGGCGGCGGGGCGTGCATCCCGCAATCCGGGACGACGAACAAGCTCGACTCGCTCGCGGACCGGCTGATGTACCGCCTCGCCTATCGGAACTTCGGCGACCACGAGTCGCTCGTCGTCGACCACAGCGTCACCGCGGGCAGCTCCGTCGGCGTCCGCTGGTACGAGCTGCGAAACCCGAATGGAAACCCGACGATCCTCCAGCAGGGGACCTACGCGCCCGACTCGGCGTACCGCTGGATGGGCTCGATCGCGATGGACCACGTCGGCAACATCGGGCTCGGCTACAGCGTCTCGAGCGGCACGACGCATCCTGGCATCCGCTACACGGGGCGGCTCGCCGGTGACGCGCTCGGCACGATGACCCAGGGCGAGGGGACGATCATCACGGGCGGCGGGTCGCAGACCGGCGGCCTCCAGCGCTGGGGCGACTACACGAGCATGAGCGTCGACCCGGCCGACGACTGCACCTTCTGGTACACGGACGAATACGTCGCCGCGAACGGCAGCTTCAACTGGCACACGCGCATCGGCTCGTTCAAGTTCCCGAGTTGCAGCACCGGGCCGTCCGACTTCTCGATCTCGGCGAGCCCGGCGAGCCTGACGATCGGACAGGCCGGAAGCGCGACGGCGACGATCAACACGGCGGTCACGACCGGCGGCTCGCAGTCTGTCAGCCTCGGCGCGAGCGGAGTCCCTGCCGGGACGACCGTCAGCTTCAATCCCGCATCCGTCGCTTCGGGCGGCTCGTCGACCATGACGGTCGACGTCGGCGCATCGACGACGCCCGGCAGCTACACGCTCACCGTGACAGGGACCGCAGCGAGCGGGAGCCACACGACGACCGTTGCGCTGAACGTCGTCGCGTCGGACTTCTCGATCACGGCGAGCCCGAGCAGCCTGAGCGTCGTCCAGGGTCAAAGCGGCACGTCGACGATCGGCACAGCCGTGCTCGGCGGTGCAGCGCAGACGGTGAGCCTGAGTGCGAGCGGACAGCCGGCCGGTGTGACGATCTCGTTCAGTCCGGCGTCCGTCGCAGCAGGCGCGTCGTCGACGATGACCGTCTCCGTCGCCGCGGCCACGACTCCCGCGACGTACACGATCACCGTCACGGGAACCGGTTCGACGGCGACGCACTCGACCACGGTCAGCCTGACCGTGAACCCCGCGCCGCCCTCCGACTTCTCGATCTCCGCGAGCCCGGCGAGCGTCACGATCGCACAGGGATCGGGCGGCACGGCCACGATCGGCACCGCAGTGCTCAGCGGCAACGCGCAGACGGTCAGCATGAGCGCAAGCGGCCTGCCCGCCGGCGCGACGGCGAGCTTCAATCCCGCGTCGGTGACCGCAGGCGGCGCGTCGACGTTGACCGTGAGCGTCGGCTCGGGGACGGCGACGGGCGGCTACACGATCACCGTCACGGGCACGGGCACGACGGCGACACACACGACGACCGTCGGCCTCACCGTCACGACCGCGCCGCAGGGAGTCGTGAACGGCGGCTTCGAGACCGGGACGCTGAGCGGCTGGAGCGCCAGCGGCGCCTTCCTGCCGCGGATCAGCACGACGGCGCACACCGGCGGCTACTCGGCGCAGATCGGCTCGGCGAGCCCCGTCAACGGGAACAGCACGCTGACGCAGTCCGTCGCGATCCCGAGCGGCAACTCACGGCTGACGTTCTGGTACCAGCCGCACTGCACCGACACGGTCACGTACGACCAGATCCAGGCGCAGATCCGCAGCACGTCAGGCACGACGCTCGCAACGGCGCTGAACGTGTGCCCGACGGCAACCGCGTGGACGCAGGTCACGTTCGACACGAGCGCGTACGCGGGTCAGACCGTCTTCCCTCTGGTTCAACGACCACGACGACGGCTACGCGGGCGACCCGACGTACTTCCTGCTCGACGACGTCTCTGTCGCGAGTTACGTGCCGACGGCGAACGTCGTCCAGAACGGCGGCTTCGAGACGGGCAGTTTCACGTCGTGGAGTGCGAGCGGCGCGTTCCTCCCGCGGATCAGCACGACCGCGCACACGGGGACGTACTCGGCGCAGGTCGGCTCGACCGGCGCCGTGAACGGGAACAGCACGCTCACGCAGACCGTGACGGTGCCGAGCGGCAGCGCGACGCTGTCCTTCTGGTACCAGCCGCATTGCACCGACACGATCACGTACGACCAGATCCAGATGCAGATACGCAACACGTCGGGGACGACGCTTGCGACACCGCTCAACGTCTGTCCGGCGACGACGGCATGGACACAGGTCACGTTCAGCACCACGGCGTACGCGGGCCAGACCGTCGTCCTCTGGTTCAACGACCACGACGACGGTTACGCCACCGACCCGACGTACTTCCTGCTCGACGATGTCTCGCTGAGTTAACGCGAAGACGACGCGCCGGGGCCGAGCCTTCGCACGGCCCCGGCGTACGTTCCGAGCACGCGCGTGAACGTCGCGTGCTCGCTCAGCGCCGCGAGCGCGTCGACCATCTCCGCGCCGGAAGCCGCGGCATCCACGTCGACGTAGAAGACGTACTCCCACGGCCGTCCGGGACGCGGCCGCGACTCGAGCTTCGTCAGGCTCACGTGACGGTCGGCGAAAGCGCCGAGGCAGCGGAAGAGCGAGCCGGCGACGTGGCCGACGCCGAAGACGAGCGACGTCTTGTCCGGCTCGCCGATCGGCTCGGGGCTGCGAGAGAGGACGCCGAAGCGCGTGTAGTTGTCTGGATAGGTCTGAATCCGCTCGGCGAGCACCTCGAGCCCGTAGAGCTCTCCCGCGCGTGCGGACGCGATCGCCGCCACACCCTCGAGGCGCTCATCCGCGATCTGCTTTGCCGCGCCCGCCGTGTTGTACTCCGCGCGGACGGTCACCTCGAGAGCGCTGAGGAACTCCTCGCACTGCGCGATCGCCTGCGGATGCGAGATCACCTCGCGCAGCTCGTCGATCTGGGAGCCGGGCAGTGCGAGCAGGCAGTGATCGACGCGGACGACCGTCTCGCCGACGAGGTGCAGGCCGTGTCGCAGGAAGAGGTCGTACGTCTCGTTGATGCTGCCCGCCTGCGAGTTGTCGAGCGGGACGAGGCCGGCAGCGACGCGCCCGACCTCGACCGCCTCGAACACCTTTCGGATCGACTTGTAGGCGCGCCGCTCCGCGTCAGGGAAGACGGCCGCCGCGCCCTCTTCCGAGTACGCGCCGACCTCCCCCTGGTACGCGACGACTTCCATGTCGCCGCAGCTTAGAAGCACGTCAGCCGCGAGGCTTCCGGAGCCACGCGCCCGACCAGTTCACCGGCCAGAGCATCAGCGTTCACCTCCGCAATCATTTGTCGCAGTTCCCTTGAGGACACGCTCCACCCAAGATGCGTAGCTCAGGACGAGCCGGGTCGTTCGCCGCATGAAGATCCCCCGTCGTTTTCGGAGCGGCGCGCCGCATGCGCCGCTGACTGGATGGACGGTAGATCCGGCGGTTAGGTGGAGCCTCCCCCCGAAGGGGGAGACGCCCGCAGAATCACTCGATCGAGGAATGCAGCCCGCGGGCTGCAACGCGACTAGACCGTGGGCGTTGCGGGGGGCTCCGCGGCGTCCGTCGCGCCCGGGGGCTCGGAGGTCTCCGGCGCTTCGAGCTGCACCTTCAGCGCCCGGACGCGCTCCGCGAGGGGCTCGAGCTCGGGCGCCGACACCTCGCCGCTCTCGATCAGCTCGAATGTCTTGTGCCCGAGGTCGCCGTACGCCTGGCCGAGCGCGCGCTTCGTCTGCAGCTCGTCCGCGGTCTCCTTCGCCTTCATCGCCGCCTGCTCGGCGGCCGCCATCGCCTTGTCCAGCAGTCCCATGTCAGCCCCTTTCTCGTTGACGCCTGTTACTCGCCGCGCAGCTCGTCGATCCGAGCGCGCGCTCCTTCGTGGACGGAGCGCCTGCGCGCGTCGGGATCCGCAGCCTTGTCGACCGGCGTCTCCCGCTCCTCGAAGCGATCGCGCTCGTCGGCGACGGCACGCGACTCCTCGAGCTTCGCGCGCAGCGACTCCGCCGGATCCTCTTCCACCTGCGGCTTCCGTCGCCGCCAGCGCCACATGAAGAGCGCGCCGGCCGCGGCGCCGAGCCATGCGAACCGCCTGTCCATCCGGCGATGCTACCCTGCCCCGCGACTCCTGCTCCGCAGCGCAACCCAGGCGGGGCCGACTCAGACCGAAGGAGGAATCGGTTGCGAAACGCTTACGAGATCTTGCTCATGCTCGATCCAGACCTGTCCGACGAGCGGCAGGAGGAGATCGTCGTCCGCACGCGCCAGCTGATCGAGAACGGCGGCGGCACGTGGGTGGGACACGACCCGTGGGGCCGGCGCCGGCTGGCCTACGAGATCGACAAGAAGACGGACGGCATCTATCACCTGCTGCAGTTCGACGCCGAGCCGGAGACGGTGGACGAGTTGACGCGCATCCTCAAGATCTCGGACGGCGTGCTGCGCCACATGGCGACGCGCCGGATCGAAGGGACACAAGGGCCCGGCCGGCCCGGCCCCGAGCCGCCGCCCGTCGCGCGGGAGAGCTCCGACCGTGAGCCGGAGTACGCTGCTGCGAACACGCGTTCGCAAGAGGAAGAGGAGGAGTAAGGAGCATGGCCAACATCAACCGCGTCGTCCTCGTCGGCAACCTCACGCGCGACCCGGAGCTCCGGCATACGCCGAGCGGCATGGCCGTCTGCAGCCTGAGGCTCGCCGTGAACACGCGCCGTAAGGACTCCGCAACCGGAGAGTGGACGGAGAAGCCGAACTACTTCGACATCACCGTCTGGGGCGCGCAGGGCGAGAACTGCGCGCAGTACCTCGCGAAGGGCCGCCCCGTCGGAGTCGACGGCCGGCTCGAGTGGCGCGAGTGGGAAGCGCAGGACGGCTCGAAGCGCCAGGCCGTCGAGGTGATCGCCGACACCGTCCAGTTCCTCGGCGGTCGCGGCGAGCTCGGCGGCGACGCGCCTCAATACGTTCCGGCTTCCGCCACGGCGCAGGCGAACGCCGACTTCGGTGGCCAGGCCGCCGACGACGACATCCCGTTCTAGGAAGGATCGAATGGCTCAGAGGACAGACAAACGAGCTGGCAGCGACAGGGACCAGCGCGGCGGGCGCAAGCGCGCGCAGGCCGGGCCGATCAAGCGCAAGTCCTGCTTCTTCTGCAAGGACAAGGTCGACGAGATCGACTACAAGAACATCAACCAGCTGCGCCGATACATCTCCGAGAAGGGCAAGATCCGCAACCGCCGCATCACAGGCGCGTGCCGCCGGCACCAGCGCCAGGTCGCGGTCGCGGTCAAGCGCGCACGCGAGATGGCACTTCTGCCCTACGTCACCGGCTGATCATGGAAGTCATCCTCCTCGACGACATCGACACGCTCGGCCTGCGCGGCGAGGTGGTGAACGTCGCGCGCGGCTACGCGCGCAACTTCCTGCTGCCGCGGCGCCTCGCCGAGGCCGCGACGCCGGCGAAGGTCGCGGAGCTGCGCAAACGCGACGAGCAGCGCGCGCGGCACGAGGCGCGCACGTCGGATCAGGCGCAGCAGATCGCGGACGTCCTCGGCAAGACGGTCCTGCGCTTCGAGGTGAAGGCCGGCCCGACGGGCTCGCTCTTCGGCTCGGTGACGCCGACCAACATCGCGGACGAGCTCTGGCGGACGAAGAAGATCCGCGTCGACCGCCGGAAGATCGGGATCGACACGATCAAGCGGATCGGCCGCTTCGAGGTGCCGATCGAGCTCTTCCAGGACGTGCACGCGACGGTGAACACGCACGTCGTGCCCGAGGGAGGCGAGCTGCCGAGCGACGAGGAGCTTGCGGCGATGGAGGCGCAGGAGCGCGGCGAGCCGGAGACGCCGCCGGCGGCCGAGGAGACCGAGGCGCCCGAGCCGACGTTCGAAGAGGCGCCCGCGGCGGACGCTCTCCCCGTCGAGACGGTCGAGCCCGAGACGGCGGAAGAGCCCGATGCCGAAGCCGCGCCGCTCGAGCCGGAAGCCGGGCCCGCGCTGCCGGAAGCCGAAGCCGCGCAGCCCGAGCTCGAAGCCGAAACAACCGAAGAAACCGAGTAACGCGTCACCGCATCGGGTACGTCCCGACGGTGAGGGACTTCCTCCGGACCTGGACCGACGCGTTCCACGAGCATCGCCTGCTCGTGTACGCGACCGCGATGGCGATGCGCGCGTTCATCGGCTCCATCTCGCTCGCGTTTCTCTGGATCGCGCTGCTGGGCGCCACCGGCCATCAAGACGTCTGGAAGCAGCACATCGCGCCGGCGATCGAGCCGAAGCTCACGCATCCGACCTACGAAGCGCTCAACGCGGCCGTGGAGAAGATCTTCACGAGCAACTCGGCGGGGTTGATCGCGTTCGCCGCCGCGTATGCGATCTGGCAGGTCTCAGGGGCGACGCGCGCGGTCATGGACGCCCTCAACGCAATCATCGAATGCGACGACGAGCGGTCGACGCTGCATCGCTTCGTGCTGTCCGTCGCGCTCGCGATCGCGGTCATGGTGCTGATCGGATGCGCGTTCTTCGTCATCCTCGTGTCCGGGCGACTTCTCGGGGAGAGCGGCGGCGTCTTGCACTGGCTGATCGGGGTGCTCCGCTGGCCGGTGGGCGCCGTCTTCCTCGGCATCGCCGTCGGCGTCATCGCGCGCTTTGCGCCGGTCGAGCACCGGGGAAAGATCTGGGCGAGCGTCGGCGCGGCGCTCATCGTCGTCGCGTGGCTCATCGAGTCGGCGATCTACGCCTGGTACCTGAAGGACGTGGCCGATTACCAGTCGGCGACCGGAAACCTCTTGCTGCTCATGGTGGTCGTCTCGTACTTCTACGTCTCGTCCGTCGTCTTTCTCGTCGGCGCGCAGCTCGACGAGTTCCTCCGCGAGGAGTCGAAGGGCCGCGAGGTGATCGGGATCTACGATCTCGCGCGGCGCGTCTTCTAAGCCGTCGCGTTCTCCACATCTCTACAGCGCGTCCACAGCCGTGTGGAAAGCCTGCAGAAGTTCCCGCTCGGAGCGGAAAACGCATCCACAGCGGCGTCCGCCGCGTCTGCGAACATACGTTCCCTTATGGCTGCTCAGCGCCCAATCGTCCTAGTAGGACCCGTCCACTTTTGCACACCCGTTGCGCCCGGGAGGCAAGGGGTTTCTACTCCGGGGTAGTGGCTGTACCGGCCCTCTCTCCTTCGCAGCAGGCCGCCCCGGTCCCGCCGCAGAACCTCGAGGCCGAGGAGTCGGTCCTCGGGGCGATGATGCTCTCCCCCGGCGCGATCGGGGCGGTCAGCGAGGTGCTCGACGCCGGCGACTTCTACCGCGAGAGCCACGCGAAGATCTACCGGGCCGCACTCGCCCTCTACGCCAAGGGAGAGCCCGTCGACGCGATCACGCTCGTCGACCTGCTCGGCGAGCGAGGCGAGCTCGAGCACATCGGCGGGCGGCAGCGGATCCACGAGCTGGCGGCGCTCGTCCCGGCGACCGCGAATGCGGCGCACTACGCGCGCATCGTCCACGAGATGGGCACGCTCCGCGGGCTGATTCGCGTCGGCCAGGAGATCGCGCGGCTCGGCTGGGAGCGGCCGGGCGAGACGACCGACCTCCTCGACCAGGCAGAGCAGGTGCTCTTCGATCTCTCGCAGGGACGCGTCCAGGGCGACTTCAGCCACATCGAGGAGCTGCTGAAGGAGAGCTTCGAGCGCATCACCGCGCTCTACGAGGCCGGCGTCGACGTGACCGGCGTCGCGTCCGGCTTCCGCGATCTCGACAAGCTCACGTCGGGTTTCCAGCCCGGCAACTTGATCATCGTCGCCGCGCGCCCGTCGATGGGAAAGTCGGCGCTCGCGCTGTGCACGGCCGCGAACATCGCAATGCGCACCAGCGTGCCCGTGGCGCTGTTCACGCTCGAGATGTCGAAGTCCGAGGTGACGCAGCGGCTGATGTGCAGCGAGGGCAAGGTCGAGTCGCAGCGGCTCCGCACCGGCAAGCTCGCGCAGGACGACTGGTCGCGACTCACCGCGGCGTGCGACAAGCTGATGAAGGCGCCGATCTACGTGGACGACACGGGCTCGGTGACGATGATGGACATCCGCTCGAAGTCGCGGCGCCTCAAGTCGAATCACCCGAACCTCGGCCTGATCATCGTCGACTACCTGCAGCTGATGACGTCGGGGCAGAGCGTCGAGAACCGCGTCCAGGAGGTGTCGCAGATCTCGCGCCAGCTCAAGGTGCTCGCACGCGACCTCGACGTGCCGATCATCGCGCTCTCGCAGCTGTCGCGTGCGGTGGAGCAGCGACACGACAAGCGCCCGATCCTCTCCGACCTGCGCGAGTCCGGGTCGATCGAGCAGGACGCCGACCTCGTGATGTTCGTCTACCGGGACGAGTACTACAACCCGGACGAGACCGACCAGCAAGGGCTCGCCGAGGTGCATATCGCGAAGCACCGAAACGGCCCCACCGACACCGTGAAGCTGTCGTTCCTCAAGCGCTACGCGAAGTTCTCCGACCTGGCCGCGTGATGCAGACGATCTACGTGCGAGACGAGGAGACGCATTTCCACGCGGTGTGCGACGAGTGCGTCGTGGCGCAATCGACGCTCTACGCGCCGAAGGGCGATCCGCACGTGGACGGGACGCTCCGCCGCAGCGTCGACGTCGGCTTTCGCACCTGCCGGCGCGGACATCGCATCCGCGTTCGGCGCGTTCGCGTGATGGTGCCCGCATGAGCATTCACTGGGTCGCGCCGGCCGAGCCGCCGCAGGTCTGGCGCGAGCCGCTGCTGCTTCAGTACCCGCACGGGATGACGGCGCGCTTCGACCCGCGCGGGCGCTTCCTGCGCCCGGGCGACCTCGTCAACGGCTACCTGATCGACCACTTCGAGGTCGACGCGCTCGAGGTCGTCGCCGTGCTCAGGCGTCACTAGCGTCGTCGTCCGACGCGAGCATCTGCGCGACCCTGTCGCGCAGCTGGTCGGGCGAGAACGGCTTCTGGAGGATGGCGGCCGCCTGGTCGGCGAGACCGCGGTTCACGAGCTGGCTGTCCGCGTAGCCCGACATGAACAGCACCTTCGACGAGCGAAGCGCATCGAGGCGTGAGACGAACTCGGGGCCGTTGATGTCGGGCATGACGACATCGGTGACGATCAGGTCGATTCGTCGCGCGGTGTAGTCGAGCAGCTCGAGGGCCTGACGCCCGTTCGCTGCGTCGTACACCGTGTAGCCGTCCTCCTCGAGCACCGTGCGGACGAGCTCGCGCACGCCCTCGTCGTCCTCGACGACAAGGATGCCGGCGGTTTCGTCGTCGTCCTCGTACGCCTGCTCGAGGTCGGCGGCGCGCGCCTCGGGCAGGTACACGAAAAAGGTGCTGCCGATGCCGAGCTGTGTGTCGACGACGATCTTGCCGCCGGACTGCTCGACGATGCCGTAGACCGTCGCGAGCCCGAGACCGGTTCCCTTGCCCGCCTCCTTCGTCGTAAAGAACGGCTCGAAGATGTGCTCCTGCGTCTCCTCGGTCATACCGCTGCCGCTGTCCGAGACGGCGGTCACGACGTAGCGACCGGGCTCGATGTCGAGATCGTCCGCCGCCGAACCATCGACCTCCCTCGTGGTCGTCGTGATGCGGATCTCGCCTCCGAGCGGCATGGCGTCGCGTGCGTTGATGACGAGGTTGACGAGCACCTGCTCGAGCTGCCTCGGGTCGGCGCGCACCGGCTCGACCGGCGTGTCCGCATGGATCGCGAGCACGATGTCCTCGTCGATCAGGCGCCGCAGCATCGGCTCCACGCCGTGCAACAGCGCGTTGACGTCGACGCGCTCGTTCACGACCGGCGCGCGACGGGCGAAGGCGAGCAGCTGAGCCGTCAGCGCCGAGGCGCGGTCCGCCGCCTGGCTGATCTGGCGCAGCTGCGAGAGCGCGCGCTGTTCCGACGCCTGCAGGAGCAGCAGATCGGTGTAGCCGCGGATCACGACGAGGAGATTGTTGAAGTCGTGCGCCACACCGCCTGCGAGCTGGCCGACAGCTTCCATCTTCTGCGACTGCAGCAGCCGCTCCTCGAGCTCGCGCCGGGCCGTCACGTCGACGATGACGCCCGCGAGCTCGCGCGCTCCGTTCGGCATCTCGATCAGGCGTACGCGGTCGCGGATCCACGCAACGTGACCGTCCGCGGCGCAGATGCGGTACTCGTACTCGTGATCGATCCCGCGGGCCGTCGCTTCGCGGAAGAACGCATCGGCGAGCTCGCGGTCGTCCGGGTGGACGACCGTGCGCCAGAAGTCGTCCTCGTCGAGCCAGCGCTCGAGCGGGTAGCCGAGCTTCTCCTCGGCGCGCTTGCTGACGAAGTGGAAGCGACGGCGCTCGAGATCGGCCTCCCACACGATCGCGTCGATCTCGCCGAGGATCTGCTCAAGCCGCCGAGTCGCCGCCTCCGCCTCGGCGCGCGCCGCCTGCTCGCGAACGAGCTCGAGACGCTCCTCCTCGGCCGCCCGGCGCGCAGACACGTCGCGGATGTACGCGATCACGAAGTCGTCCCTCCCGGCGCGCAGCGGGCTGAGGCTGATCTCGACCGGGAACTCGGTGCCGTCCCTGCGGATGCCGTTGAGCTCGAGGCCGACACCCATCTCGCGCGACCGTGGATCGAGCGCGTACCGCGAACGGTGCTCCGCGTGGACGGATCGCAGCCGCTCGGGCACGAGCATTCCGATGCTCTCCCCCACGAGCTCGGCTTCCTCGTAACCGAACAGCTCGGCGGTGCGACGATTCGCGAGCGAGATCTTCCCGGCTCCGTCCACGACGAGGATCGCGTCGGGACCCGACTCGAGGAGCGCGCGAAACAGCGTGTCGCCAGGCTGGCTGGTCAAATGCGGCTTTGCTCCTCGAAGCGGCTCGGGGGTGACGGCGTCGCCTGCCGATTGAGGAGGTGCTTCATCGTAGACCGCTCAAGGTCAGCCGCAAAGCCGCCTACACTTCGACGTCGTGCCCGCGACCGTCATCGTCGGCGCGCAGTGGGGAGACGAAGGCAAGGGCAAGATCGTCGACCTGCTCGCGCAGGATGCCGACCTCGTGTGCCGCTACCAGGGCGGCCCGAACGCCGGGCACACGATCATCTTCGCCGGCGAGACGCACAAGATCCGCCAGCTCCCGACGGGCATCCTCTCGGGCAAGGTCGCCGTTCTCGGCGCCGGCTGCGTCGTCGATCCGGAGGTGCTCATCGCCGAGCTCGACGCGTACGGCGACCGCGGCACGTGCTGCCTCAGCGGCAACGCACACCTGATCATGCCGTGGCACGTCGCGATCGACCAGGCGTCGGAACGGCGGCTGGGGAAGCTGCAGATCGGTACGACGCGGCGCGGAATCGGCCCCGCCTACGCGGACAAGGCGTCGCGCATCGGCATCCGCGTCCAGGATCTGCTCGACCCCAAGATCCTGCGGCAGAAGATCGAGGTGGCGCTCGCCGAGAAGAACCTCTGGCTCGAGCGCGTGTACGAGGCGGAGACCTTCGACCTCGAGGACGTCGCCGCGCGGTACGAGTCGTACGCCAGGCGTTTGCGCCCGCACGTCACCGACACGTCGCTGCTCGTCGACGAAGCGCTCCGCGACGGCAAGTCGGTTCTGTTCGAGGGCGCACAGGCGACCCTGCTCGATCTGGACCACGGCACGTATCCATTCGTCACTTCGTCCAATCCCGTTGCCTCGGGTGCGGCGACGGGCATCGGCATCGGGCCGAACCGGCTCGACGAGATCATCGGCGTCGCCAAGGCATACGTCACGCGCGTCGGCGCCGGGCCCTTCCCGAGCGAGATCGCTCCGGCGGAGCAGGAACGGCTGCGCGGGCTCGGCGGAGAGTTCGGCACGGTGACCGGCCGCGAGCGGCGCTGCGGCTGGCTCGATCTCGTCGCGCTGCGGTACGCGATGCGGCTGAACGGCTTCACGTCGCTCGCCCTGACGAAGCTCGACGTCCTGTCGGCATTCGACGAGATCCCGGTGTGCGTGCGCTACGTGCTGCCGGACGGGACCGAGACGCCGAACTTTCCCGCGCACCAGTCGGACTTCCACCATTGCCGTCCCGTGTTCGAGACGCTCGAGGGCTGGCGCGAGCCGCTCGGGGACCAGCTGCCGGGAGCGGCGCAGGCGTACGTGGAGTTCATCGAGCGCGAGCTCGACGTGGCGGTCCGGCTCGTCGGGACCGGCGCCGAGCGCGAGCGCGTGCTCGCGCGGTCTTAACCGGCGTGCTGCTGCGGATCGAGCTCTTCCGCCGTCAGCAGTTCGTACAGCTCGCGATAGCAGTTGATCGCGTGCGCCAGGTCGCCGGCACTCGCGTCGCCCGCCTCGTAGCCCCGAGCCGCGTCTTGAGCCGCGGTGAAGAGCCTCGCCGCCTCGTCGTCGGCCTCGAGCGCGGCGCTCTCCTGCAGCATCTCCTCGAGCAGGCGGCCCATCTCGGTCACGGCGTCCGCGGGCGACTCCTCCGCCACCTCGAGCAGCTGCTCCCAGCGCGTCCGCCATTCGTGAAGTTCGAGCCCGGGCTCCTGCATGCCTCCTCTTCCTGCGCCCGGCGCTCCGTCTTCAAACCCGCTTAGACTCGCGGCGTGAAGGTGCTCCTCGTCGGGTCGGGCGGGCGCGAGCACGCGCTCGCGTGGAAGCTTGCGCGGAGCCCGAACCCGACCGAGCTGCACTGTGTGCCCGGCAATCCGGGCATCGCACGCCACGCGCGCTGTCACCCGGTTCGGGCGGAGGATGCCGAGGGGCTGCTCGCGCTGGCGCTCGACTTCGGCGTCGACCTCGCCGTGATCGGGCCGGAGGCGCCGCTCGTCGCGGGTGTCGCAGATGCCCTGCGCAGGAACGGCGTGCCCACCTTCGGGCCGAGCGCCGCGGCGGCCGCGATCGAGGGCTCGAAGACGTTCGCGAAGGACGTGATGCGCGCGGCCGGAGTTCCGACGGCCGAGACGCTGTCGGCCGCGCAGGCGCCGTGCGTGATCAAGGCCGACGGGCTCGCAGCCGGCAAGGGCGTCTTCGTCTGCCGCACGCAGGAGGAGCTCGCCGAGGCGCTGCCGGCCGCGGAGGCCCTCGGCCAGCCGCTCGTCATCGAGGAGCTACTCGAGGGCCGTGAGGTCTCGATCTTCGCGCTGTGCGACGGCGCGCACGTCATCCCGCTCCCGCCCGCACAGGACTTCAAGCGCGCGTTCGACGAGGACGAGGGGCCGAACACCGGCGGCATGGGCTCCTACGCGCCCGCGCCCGACGTGGACGTGCAGGAGCTCCTCGAGACGGTGCACCGGCCGGTCCTCGAGGAGCTCGCGCGCCGCGGCTCGCCGTTCATCGGCGTTCTCTTCGCGGGGCTGATGCTCACCGAGAGCGGGCCGCAGGTGCTCGAGTTCAACTGCCGCTTCGGCGATCCGGAGACGCAGTCGCTCATGCCTCTCGTCGACGACACGCTGCTCGAAGCGCTCGCGGCCTGCGCCGCCGGCGACGCGCGACGCGTCGACGTGCATGCGTCGGACGACGCGGCGGTCACCGTCGTCATCGCGGCCGGGTCGTATCCCGCCGCCGGTGACGCGGGCTCGCCCATCACGGGCATCGACGAGGCCGAGGCGACGGGCGCGCTCGTCTTCCATGCGGGCACCGCGATGCACGAGAACGCGCTCGTGACGAACGGCGGCAGGATCCTCGGCGTGACGGCTACGGGGGCGACGCTCTCAGCTGCGCGCGAGCGTGCGTACGAGGCCGCGTCGCTCGTGTCGTTCGAAGGAGCGCGCTATCGAACCGACGTCGCACGCGAGGCGGCAGCGGTTGCCTGAACCCGTTGTCGGGATCCTCGTCGGCTCCGAGTCGGACCGCGAGCGGATGCAGGGCGCGCTCGACGAGCTCGACAAGCGCGGCATCGCGTACGAGTTCGACGTTCGATCGGCGCACCGGCAGCCCGACGAGGTCGCCGAGTACTGCCGCACCGCGCGCGAACGCGGCCTGAAGGTGCTGATCTGCGGCGCCGGTCTGTCCGCCGCGCTTCCCGGCGCGGCCGCGGCACACACGGATCTGCCCGTGATCGGAGTGCCGCTGCGCTCGTCGCTTTCGGTGCTCGACGGCCTCGACGCGCTGCTCGCGATCGCGCAGATGCCGCCGGGCGTGCCGGTGGCCGCGGTCGGCGTCGACAACGCTCGGAACGCGGCGGTGCTCGCGGCGCGGATCCTGAGCGTCGGCTGACGGCGACGTTACGATGACCGGGTGATCGCCCGCTACTCGCGACCGGCCATGGCGCGCATCTGGTCGGACGAGGAGAAGCTGGCTCGGTGGCTGGAGGTCGAGCTCGCGGCCCTCGACGGCTGGGCGGAGGTCGGCGCCGTTCCGGACGACGAGGCACGCGAGATCCGAGCCCGCGCAACCGTTCCGTCGCCCGAGCGCGTGGCGGAGCTCGAGGCGAAGCTCCACCACGACACGGCCGCGTTCGTCGACGCCGTGGCGGAGGGCCTCGGCGAGAGCGGGCGGTGGTTCCACTACGGCCTCACGTCGTCGGATGTGATCGATACAGCGCTCGCGCTGCAGATGCAAGAGGCGGGATCCCTTCTGCTCGACGGAATCGAGCGCGCGCTCCGAACAGTCGCGGCGCGCGCCGAGGAGCACAAGCTCACGCTCTGCATCGGCCGCACGCACGGCGTGCACGCCGAGCCGACGACGTTCGGGCTGAAGCTCGCCGTCTGGGCCTTCGAGCTCGACCGGGCGCGGACGCGAGTCGCGCGCGCACTCGAAGGCATGCGCGTCGGCAAGCTGTCCGGCGCCGTCGGCCAGTACGCGGCCATCGACCCGGAGGTCGAGCGGATCGCCTGCGAGCGCCTCGGCCTGGAGCCGGCTCCCGCGGCGACACAGATCGTCCAGCGCGACCGCCACGCGGAGCTTCTTTCGGCGCTCGCAGTCAGCGCGTCGTCGCTCGACAAGTTCGCGCTCGAGATCCGGCACCTCGCGCGCACCGAGGTACGCGAGGTCGAGGAGCCGTTCGCGAGGGGGCAGAAGGGATCGTCGGCGATGCCGCACAAACGCAACCCGGTGGTCGCCGAGCGGATCTGCGGCCTTGCGCGCGTCGTGCGCGGCGCCTCATTGGTCGGGCTCGAGAACGTCGCGTTGTGGCACGAGCGCGACATCAGCCACTCGTCCGCCGAGCGCGTCGTCATTCCCGATGCGTTCCTTGCGCTCGACTACATGCTCGACAAGTTCGCGTGGCTCGTCGAGGGCCTCGTCGTGCACCCCGAGCGCATGCGGCGGAACCTCGACGCGAGCCACGGGCTCTACTTCTCGCAGCGGCTGCTGCTCGCGCTCGTCGAATCCGGGCTCGAGCGCGACGAGGCATACCGACTCGTGCAGCGCAGCGCGATGCGCGCCTGGGACGAGGATCTCGACTTTCGCGAGCTCGTTCGCAACGACCCCGCCATCCGCGTCGACCTCGACGCGGTGTTCGACGAGAGCGCGTACACGCGCAACGTCGACGTCATCTTCGATCGCCTCCACGACCTCGTAAAGGAGCCAGTGCATGCCTGAGACCGTGCATGTCGCAAGCGGCAAGGTTCGCGAGATCTACGCGCTCGACGACGAGCGCCTCCTGCTCGTCGCCAGTGACCGCATCTCGACCTTCGACGTCGTCCTCCCGACCGAGATTCCGGACAAGGGCCGCGTGCTGACCGGTCTGTCCGCCTTCTGGTTCGCGCGGACGAAGCACATCGTCCCGAACCACTTGCTCGCGTTGCGTGAGGACAGTCGCTCGACCGAGTGCCGGCGGCTGGAGATGCTGCCCGTCGAGTGCGTCGTGCGCGGCTACATCACCGGCTCGGGCTGGAAGGACTACCTGCGAAGCGGCGAGGTGTGCGGGCATCGGCTGCCTGAGGGGCTGCGCGAGTCGGAGCGGCTGCCCGAGCCGATCTTCACGCCGTCGACGAAGGCTCAGACCGGGCACGACGAGAACATCACCCGTGAGCAGGCGGCCGAGCTCGTCGGGCGCGAACGCTTCGACGAGGTCGAGCGGATCGCGCTCGAGCTGTACGCGTTCGCGGCGGCGCATGCAGAGTCGCGCGGCATCATCCTGGCCGACACGAAGTTCGAGGTCGGCGTCGACGACGACGGACAGCTCGTACTCGCGGACGAGGCATTCACCCCCGACTCCTCACGCTTCTGGCCCGCCGACACGTACGAGCCGGGCGGGCCGCAGCCGTCTTTCGACAAGCAGTACGTGCGCGACTACTGCGAGTCGGTCGGCTGGGACAAGACGTACCCGGGGCCCGAGTTGCCGGACGCGGTCGTGACGGAGACGCGCGCGAAGTACGTCGATGCGTTCGAGCGTCTGACGGGAATCTCGTTCGACGACTACCTCGCCGACCCGGACGTGGTGCTCCGTTGAGGGCGACGGTGCTCGTTCGGCCGAAGGAGGGCATCCTCGATCCGCAGGGGCAGGCAGTCGAGCAATCGCTGCGCAAGCTCGGGTTCGCGGTCGGAGAGGCACGCGTCGGGCGGGTCGTCGACGTCGAGGTGGACGCCTCGTCGGCCGACGAGGCGCGCGAGCGCGTCGAGGCGATGTGCACGCAGCTGCTCGCGAACCCGCTGATCGAGTCGTACGAGGTCGAGGTACACGGTTGAAGCCGAGCGTGGCGGTGATCCAGTTTCCCGGGTCGAACGACGACCGGGACGCTGTCTGGGCGCTGAAGGCGCTCGGCGCCGAGGCCTCGCTCGTGTGGCACGCGGACGCGGAGCTCCCCGCGGCGACGGCAGCGGTCGTCCTGCCCGGCGGCTTCTCCTACGGCGACTATCTCCGCTGCGGTGCGATCGCGCGCTTCGCGCCGATCATGGAAGCGGTTCGAGGGTTCGCAGCCGACGGCGGTCTCGTGCTCGGGATCTGCAACGGCTTCCAGATCCTCTGCGAGGCCGGTCTGCTGCCGGGGGTGTTACGCCCGAACGCGTCGCTCTCGTTCATCTGCCGCGACGTCGCGCTTCGCGTCGAGCGCGCCGACACGCCGTTCACGTCGAGGTGCCGGGAGCGGCAGCGACTCGTGATCCCGGTGAAGCACCACGACGGCGCCTGGTTCGCGCCGCCCGAGCTCGTGGCGGAACTCGAGGAGCGCGGCCAGATCCTGCTTCGCTACGAGGAGAACCCGAACGGCGCCGTCGCAGACGTCGCGGCGGTGACGAACGAAGCGCGCAACGTCATGGGGCTGATGCCGCATCCCGAGCATGCGGTCGATCCGTTGCTCGGCTCCGGAGACGGCGCGCTGATCCTCGCGTCGCTGCTCGACGCGGCGCGCGAACGTAAGTCAGCGCGAGTCGCGCTCGCGTAGCTTCTCGTACGCCCTCTGCCTGGCCTCTTCGCGCCACCGCTTGAGGATCGCCTCTTCCTCGCGCGTGAACTTGTGGATCTTCGACTTGTAGCTCCAGTCGTGCGGCGGATGCTTCTTCGCCCGAATCGCTCCGGCTTCGACCTCAACGTGAGCATGCACGAGATCGACACCGTGATCCTTGCGACGACTACGCCGCCCCGGATGTCGCGCGGATCGAGTCGGGCGAAGTCGAGCGTCGCTTCCTCCGTGTCGCCGAATACATCGACGTGGTTGGCCCAGACGCCGCCTCGGAGCTCGCATGGCATATCGATCTCGGGCTCGTAGCTCACTCCCCCATGGCGAGCAGCGCCTGCAGCCGTGGCGTCTTCTCGAGCGCGACACGCAACCGCTCGACGTCCGAGCCGCGCAGCGTCACCGGGCCTCGACGCGCGACGCCGTCGGTCGCGTACGCGAAGCGGATGAGCCACTCGCCCCTGTCGTTTTCGAGCAGCTGCACGAGCGTCGAGAACTGCTTGCCGTTCACGCGCTGCTTGAGCGTCACCTGCTCCGCGATCTCCGCTTTCCCGAATGCCGTCGTAACCACGCTCGCGACGTTAGCGAGCGCCGACGCACGCGTCTGTCACGACTTCGTGCCGAAAGCCTGCGGCGGCGGAAGCGGCGGCTCCGGAACGCCCTGCGGAACGTCCGACTCGTTGAACGGAGCCGGCGCGACGTCGTTCGGCATGTCCGCATGCAACAGCGACGCCAGCTCCTGGATCTGCACCCGGCCGATGCCGAGCTCGAACTGGCCGCCGCCGTACATCGCGACATCGTTCGCGTCGCACCATTCGTAGAACTCGAACAGCCGGCGCACCGTCCCGAACCGGGACGGCTTCACGTTCAGACAGCGAGGCGGAAACGGCAGGGCGAGGACGTCGTCGACCGAGTGGATCGGCGCATCCCACGTGACGCGCTGCCGGTGCGGACGCAGCACCTCGTCCGTCTCGGCGTCGAGCCCCGGGTCCTCGAGCCACGCGGTCGGGAACGCCTCGGTGATGCGCGTATAGAGCGCCGGGTTCGGCGGCTGGCCGAAGTCGCCGCGGTAGACGCCCTTGAAGTCGGCGGTGTCGACGACACCGAGCTCCGAAAGCCTGTCGATCGTCGCGGCGTCCCAGTCCGGGCCGGGATCGAGCTTGAAGTGCATCCGCGGATAGAGCTCGAGCACGCGCGGCACCTTCTCGACGCGCGTGGACACGACGTACCGGACCGGCTGCCGCTCTCGTCCCGTCACGTCCGCGAGCGACCGCCCGGCCTGGCGAAGTGCGAGGTCGAGCGCCGCGCTCTCCCACGCCCAGCGCCGGTAGTCGTTCGCGGCGTTGTCGGGAAGCTCGGTGGCGAAGAACGAGAACCCCGCGAGCGACTCGGAGAAAGACGCGATCGTCCATTGCCCTGCGATCGCAGGCTCGGGGAACGTGTCGTGGAGGTCCGCCTGGTACGTCACGTCCTCGCCGAGGCCCTCGTCGCCGCCGCCCTGGAGGTGCACGGTCGTCGTCACGCGCCGGAACTCCGGCGAGACCGCGAGCTCGCGACGCTCGAGCTCGACGCCCTCGATCTCGAGGCCGAGCTCCATGATGGCGTTCAGCATCTCGCCTCGCGCAGCTCGGCCAGGAACGAGCCGCCGCCGACAAATCGCTCCGCACGCCGGCCGACGCGCTCGCGCAGCTCACGGTCTGACGACGCGAGCCAGAACGGACCTTCGAGCTCCGCGATCAGGTCGTCGGCGCTGCGGCGCCCCGACCCGACGAGATCGGGAGCGTCCTCAGGCGCGTCGCCGTCGAAGACGATGAGCAGCTCCGCACCCTTCCGGTCCGCCCACACGCGGGCACGTGAGACGAGGTCGTCCCGGGAGAGGTTCGGCCACGCCGAGCGGCGCACGTTCTCCGCGTCGACGACGACCCGCTTCAGATGGAGCCCTTGAACGTGTTGCACGCGCCGAGCTTGCCCGCCTTGAACCCGGTCGTGAACCAGTGGTCGCGCTGTTTGGACGATCCGTGCGTCCACGTCTCCGGATTCGTGTGGCCCTGCGTCTCGCTCTGGATACGGTCGTCGCCCACCGCGGCCGCGGCGTCGAGCGCGTCCGCGATGTCCGCCTGCGTGACGCCGGTGATGAAGCCGGTCTGCTGTGCGTGATTCGCCCAGACGCCCGCGAGACAGTCGGCCTGGAGCTCCGTGCGAACGGAGCCGCTCTGCGGCCCCTGCCGGTCGGACTGCGCGCGCCCGAGCGTTCCCGCGAGATCCTGCACGTGGTGACCGTACTCGTGCGCGAGCACATACGCCTCGGCGAACGGTCCACCGCGCGCGCCGAACCGTGAGCGGAGCTCGTCGAAGAAGCCGAGGTCGATGTACACGTGCTTGTCGGAGGGACAGTAGAACGGCCCGACGTCGGTGCTCGCCTGTCCGCAGCCGGTGCTCGTTCCGCCCGAGAAGAAGACCGTCTTCGCGATCTCGTACTGCGGCAGCGCCTTCGTCCAGTACTGCTGCACGCTGTTGACGACACCGACGATCCGACAGTCCTCGCGCGAGTTCGCGTCGGCGCCGGTGCGACAGTTCTGGGCGAGGTCCGACGGCGTCTGCGCCGAGCCCGCCGCTCCGCCGCCGCTCAACGCCTGGATCAGGACGAAGGCGACGACGACGAGAAGCCCGATCCCGCCACCGCCGACCGCGATCGGCCCTCCGGGCATCCCCATGCTCGAGCCGGATCCACGGCGGTCCTCGATCTGAGAGGTGTCGAGCCCGGCGTTCTTGCGAAAGCGCATGAGGTGCCTTGTGCCCGACGAGCGAGCTTTTACGCACTTTCTCAGGAACCGTGCCTACAGTGGCCGCATGGACGAACGCCTGACGCGCCGCAGCACGCTGCTTCGCCTGGGTGGGCTCGTTGCTGCCGCCATGGGCGTCGACGCGCTCGCCCCCGGCGAAGGGCCCGCGGCGGTCGCGGCCGGCACTGTTCGCTGCGTTCTCGCGCCCGAGCAGACCGAAGGGCCGTACTACATCCCGAACGAGAGGATCCGCCGCAACGTCACCGACGGCAGGCGCGGAGTCCCGCTCGCGCTCCACGCGACGGTCGTCGACGCGTCGACGTGCAAGCCGATCCGCAACGCCGCCGTCGACATCTGGCACTGCGACGCGGGCGGCATCTACTCGGGCTTCGGCGCGGGGGCGTCGAGCCGAACCTTCCTCCGCGGCATGCAGCGGACGAACGCGAGCGGTCTCGCAGTGCTGAAGACGATCTATCCCGGCTGGTATCAGGGCCGCACGGTGCACATCCACGTAAAGGTGCACATCGGCGGCAACGTCGTGCACACCGGCCAGCTCTACTTCCCCGACACGCTGACGGACAAGGTCTACCGCCGCGCGCCGTACACCGCGCGGCCCGGCCGGACGACGCGGAACTCGAACGACTTCGTGTTCGCGAACGGCGGCAAGAACTCGATGCTGAGCGGTGAAGAGCGACGGCGCCGGCGGTTACGTCGCGTCGATCGCGATGGGCGTCGTCAGAAGCTAGGCGTGGAACGCGGCGAGGCGCTCGGCCTCCTCGCGCAGCTCGACGCGGGTCTCGCGCGACAGCCGCTCGAACGGCTCGGTGCGGATGCGGCGGCCGTCGAAGCGCCACGTGCCCGCGACGGCGCCGTCGACGAGGAACGTCCCGAACGATTGCGGGGCCTTCGTGTGGAAGATGCGCGGCCGGTGACGCTCGGGGAGGATGCCGGTGCGCCGCGCGTGGACGAGCAGCGTCGCGTCCCACGTCGGCAGGAAGCGAACCGGTGCGGGCGTGTCGGGATCGGGGAGCGGTGCGCCGGGCACGTCGAGCAGCTCGCTGCCGTCGTCGGCGCGGAAGCGGCGTAGGCTCATCCGTTCGAGCACCGGGTCGAAGAACTTCACGGGCACGCCGGCCCAGCTCGTGAGGTCGTCGCGCGTCGCAGGCCCGAACGCGGCGAGGTAGCGACGGGCCAGGTGCTCGAGTCCCTCGTGCTCGTCGACGGCCGCCGGGCCGAGCCAGTCCTCCGCAAGCGCGAACGTGTGCGCACGACGCTTCGCCCAGGTCCCTGAGGGCGGCGCGCGGACGAGCTCGACGTCGACGCCGCTCCACGCCGTGCCGGCCGGCGCGCCGTGCGGGTCGAACTCGCGCAGGCACTCGACGATCTCGGCGCGGCTCCGCGTCGTCCCGCGGACGAGCTCGCGCAGCGCCGCGTTCGCCGCAGCGAGGTCGACGCGCTCCGAATGCGGCCGGCGGACGCCCAGCCACCACAGCCTCCGCGCCCTGCGAATCCCGACCGCGAACGGCCAGTAGTCGAGCGCCGAGACGACATGGATCGTCCCGCGCATGAGCGTCGCCTGAACGACCGAGCGCCGCTCGAGCGCGCGGTCGAGCGCGTCGCGCTCGAAGCCTTCGAGGCACGACCAGAGACGGATGTACGCGTTCGGCGCGTACTGGTTCTGGATGCCGCCGATGCGCTCGAGCGCGCGCGGAATTGAGACGCGCGACCGCTCGAGCAGCAGCTGCCGCGCGAGCAACGCGCGGTTCAGCTCCCGCTGCGTGAGCACGCGGCCGGTCACGCGCCCGCGAAGGGCTCTACTTGCCGCTGCGGTCGATCAGCTCGACGCGATAGCCGTCCGGATCCTGGACGAAGCAGATCCGCGAGCCGCCCTCGCGCACGCGGTAGGGCTCGCGCTCAGGCTGGATGCCCTGCTGCTCGAGCTGGGAGAGCGCCTCGTCCATGTCGTCGACGGCGAGAGCGATGTGCCCGTAGCCCGTGCCGACGTCGTACGTGCGCCCGTCGTGGTTGAACGTCAGCTCGAGCTCCTCGTCCTGGCCCGGGACGCCGAAGAAGTAGTTCGTCGCCTCCTTCTCGCCGCCGCGGACGATGTCCATGTCGCGGCGAAACTCGAGCCCGAGGGCCTCGTAGAACGCGCGGCTCTTCTCCGGATCCGTGATCCGGTACATCGTGTGGAGGTAGCGGGTCATGCGTCGGATCCTACGGCTCGGGAAGCGTCTCCTGCCGCATACAAAACGCCGTGCGGGAGGCGCTTGGTACGCCGCGGCGCGACTGGTAGCTCTCCGCCGCAAAGCGGCAAAACTCGAAAGGAGAGGGTCACTTGAGGGCACTTCTTGCGTCTCTCGGCGCAACGTTTCTGTGCGCGCTCGCCGTCGGAGTCACTGCGGTCTCGGCCGACGAGCTCACGTGTCAAGGCGAGCCTGCGACGATCGTCGCCACGGGCACGGGGCCGACCTTCGGCACCAACGGGCCGGACGTCATCGTCGGGACGACCGGAGCCGACACGATCTACGGCGGCAACGGCAACGACTTCGCCACCGGCATGCTCGGCAACGACACGATCACGGGCGGTAACGGGAACGACGAGCTCTTCGGCGGCCCGGGCAACGACAACGTGAGCGGCGAGAACGGCAACGACTTCCTCGCCGGCAACTTCGGCAGCGACATGCTGAGCGGCGGCACGGCGACGACGTCCTGAACAGCGACATCTTCGACGACGCGCAGAACCCTGCGCTCGATCCGAAGCCGAACTCCGACACCTGCAGCGGCGGCAACGGGTCGAACATGTTCTTCTTCTGCGAGACGACCTCGTAGGAGAGACGCTTTCCGGGACCTGATCCCTACGGGGATCAGGTCCCGAACGAAACGACCAGGCGCGTGATGCGGCCGCCGGCGACGGTGAGCCGCAGCTCGCCCGCGCGCTTCTCGGGCTCGCGGCGCCACGCGTAGCCGGCGACGATCGTCTCGCCCTCGTGCCGCGCGTCGAGCACGTCGAGCTCGTCGTCGGGCGGCTGGTCGCGGTATGCCTGCGCGATCGCGCCCTTGCCGTGGAACGGCCCGACCGGAGCGCCCTCGAACGCCATCGTCGCGTCGTCGGCGAAGTTCTCCAGCATCGGCCCGAAGTCCCCGGTGCGGACGCCGGCATTGAAGCGCCCGACGTGATCCTCGAGGAGGCTCATCGCCTCGAGATCCTCTCGCACGACGCCGTACATGACGCCGTCGACCCACTCGTCGCCGAGCCGGTACGCCTTGCGCTTCACGCCCTCCTTGATCCAGCCGGCCCGTTCGGCGTGCCGTTGCGCCCGCTCGTTGAAGCCGTAGACGGTCATCTCGAGGCGGTGGTAGCCGAGGTCGAAGATCACGTGATGCTGGAAGAGCCGGGCGGCCTCGTCGGCGAGGCGGCGGCCGCGGAAGCTCGGGTGGATCGCGAGGCCGCCGAGGCTCGCGATCCGGCTGCGCACATTGCGCCGGTCAAACGCGAGCGTGCCGGCACGTTCGCCGTCGACCTCGACGACGAAGCGGCCGTGCGCATCCGGATCGTCGTCCTGTAGCGCGATCTGTTCGGCCAGCGTCTCGCGGTCGAGGCGCTTGCCGGCCGCGAGGAACGGGCGCACGTCGTCGTGCGAGAAGACATCGAGCAGGAAGTCGAGGTCGGCCGGCGTCGCGCGCCGGAGGGTGACATTCACGGTTCCTGAATGGCCGCAGCGCGTCGCGCGAACCGCACCGCTCCCGAGCCGAGCGCAACGCCCGCGAGGATCAGGGCGAGCCCGCCGAGAGTCGCGGCGCTGATCGTCTCGTCGAGGAGCAGCGCGCCGTAGACAAGCGCGATCGGCGGCATCAGGTACGTCACGAGGCTCGTCCGCGCCGCGCCGTCCGAGCGGAGCAGCCGGTAGAGGATCAGCTGCGCGAGCGCCGTGCCGAACAGCGTGAGCGCCGCGAGCGACGCGACCGATTTCCAGTGCGGCGCGTGCTCGGGCGCGAAGATCACAGCGAGCGGCAGCAGCGCGAGCGCACCGCCGGTCATCGACGCGGTCGCGAGGGCGGGTCCCGTCGCCGTCGTGAGCCGCTTTTGCGCATAGAGCCCGGAGAACGCGTACGACACCGAGGCGAGCACCACGGCCAGCGTCCCGAGCACGAACATCGTCGTGACCGTCGGCTGGGCGCCGCTGAGGACGCCGACACCGACGAGGCCGAGCACGAAGCCCACGAGGCGGACGCCCGTCGTCCGCTCGCTCGGCAGCATCAGCGGCGCGAGCATGACGTTGAAGATCGGCACCGTCGAGTTCGCGATCGCCGCGACGCCCGAGTCGATGTACTTCTCGCCCCAGGCGATGAGCGTGAAGGGGATCGCGCCGTTGACGACGCCGATCGCGAGGCCGTGCCAGCCCGCAGCGCGAACGTCGGCGAGCGCGTCGCGCCAGCCCTTGCTCGCGACGAGGAAGCCGCCGAGCAGCAGGGCGGCGAGCGCGAGCCTTATCTCCATCATCGCCGGCGGCGAGAAGTCCCGGACCGCGACCTTGATGAAGAGGTACGACGCGCCCCAGACCGCCGCGAGCAGACTGATCAGGAACCAGTACGAACGGGTCACTTGGCCAGGCTATAAGCCTCCGGCGTCCTGACGGTCGCTGGCGGCGCGGGGCCGGAGGGAACAGTGTGGGTAACACGGGCCCGTAGAGCACCGTGCCGCCAGCGGCCGAGCGCGCGCGGAGCCGGGCTCCGCCCGGCAGGAGCGCGCGCGGTCAGGACGTCGGAGGCCGTCGATACACTCGCCGTCTGACGCAGGTTGCGGAACAGCCCCTGCACCGCGCGCTCGGACTGACGGACGGCGAGTTCGAGCGGATCGGGGGTCTCCTCGGCCGGGAGGCGAACCACTTCGAGCTCGCGGTCTTCTCGCTGCTCTGGTCGGAGCACTGCGGGTACAAGCACTCCGCGCCGCTGCTGAAGCGGCTGCCCGCGACCGGGGAGTGCGTGCTGCAAGGGCCGGGTGAGAATGCGGGCGTCATCGACCTGGGCGAGGGCGAGGCTGTGGCGTTCAAGGTCGAGTCGCACAACCACCCGTCGGCGGTCGAGCCGTTCCAGGGCGCCGCCACCGGCGTCGGCGGAATCCTGCGCGACATCGTCGCGATGGGCGCGCGGCCGATCGCGCTCCTCGACGGGCTGCGGTTCGGGTCGCCGGATCATGCGTTCGAGCGCGCGGTCGCGGGGATCGGCGCGTACGGCAACTCGGTCGGCGTGCCGACGGTCGGAGGCGAGGCGGTGTTCGACGAGGCGTACGCGGGCAACCCTCTGGTCAACGCGATGTGCGTCGGGCTTCTTCCGAGCTCGCGGGTCACACGGGCGAAGGCGCGCGGCGCCGGACAGCTCGTCGTGCTCTACGGCGCCACGACCGGGCGCGACGGCATCGGCGGCGCGTCGGTGCTCGCGTCGCAGGAGCTCGGCGAGGACGACCCCGACAAGCGGCCGTCCGTCCAGGTCGGCGATCCGTTCACCGGAAAGAAGCTGATCGAGACGAGCGTCGAGCTCGTGGAGCGCGGCCTCGTCGAGTCGTTGCAGGACTGCGGCGCAGCCGGCCTCGCCTCGGCGCTCGCGGAGATGGCCTCGGACGGAGCGGGCATCGACGTCCACCTCGACCGCGTCCCGCAGCGCGAGGACGGCATGGAGGCGTGGGAGATCATGATCTCCGAGTCGCAGGAGCGGATGGTTGCGGCGGTGCGGCCGCAGATGCTCGAAGCGGTGCGCGAGGTGTGCGCGCGCTGGGAGCTCCCGTGCACCGTGATCGGCGAAGTGACCGACGACGGCGTCCTGCGGGCGTTCCACGACGGCGAGACGGTCGGCGAGATCGCAGCCCGGTTCCTGACGGACGACTGCCCGCGCTACGACGTCGCGCGTCGGCCGCGCGAGGTTCCGGAGCTGCCGCGCCGCCCGCGTCGCTACGAGTCGAAGCGCTGGATCTACGAGCAGTACGACCACCTCGTCGGTTCTCGAACCGTGCGCAGGCCCGGCCTCGACGCGGCCGCGCTCCGGCTTGCGCCGTCCATGCGCGGGCTGGCGGTGTCACTTCAAGGCGGTGACGCCTCGGGCGGCCCGTTCGCCGCCGGGGCAACCGCCGTGTTCGGCGCCGCGCGGAACGTCGCCTGCGCCGGCGGCCGGCCGATCGGCTTCACGGACTGCCTCAACTTCGGAAACCCGGAGAAGCCCGAGATCGCCTGGGAGCTCGTCGGAGGCGATCGACGGCATCGCCGCCGCGGCGACCGCGATCGGAGCGCCGGTCGTTTCCGGCAACGTGTCGCTCTACAACGAGACCGACGGCCGCGCGATCCCGCCGACGCCCGTCGTCGGCTGTGTCGGGCTCGTGCCCGACGTGCGGCGCGTCCCGGGGCGCTGGCGCGCCGGCGACGCGGTCGTGCTCGCAAGCGTTCCCGGCGGGGCGCTCGACGTGGCGGCGGAGGCGGCGCTCGTCGCGTTCCTGTGGAAGGTCGCGCCGCTCGTTTCGCTCGCGCACGACGTCGGCGGCGCCGGGCTGGAGGCCGCGCTCGACGAAGCGGCGGAGTGGAGCGGCCGGCGCGCCGAGGTCGACCTGCCGGAGGAGCCGCTCGGCGGCGCGGCGATTCTCGCGTGCGCACCCGAGGACGTCGACGCGCTCGGCTCGCGCGGGCTACGCGTGATCGGCGAGGTGGCATAGCCATGTGCGGCGTGTTCGGCATCCGCTCGCCGCAGCGCGACGTCGCGCGGGTCGCGTACTTCGGCCTCTTTGCGCTGCAGCACCGCGGGCAGGAGTCCGCGGGGATCGCGGTCTCGGATGCGGGCCGGCTCACGGTGCTGCGCGACATGGGCCTCGTGTCGCGTGTGTTCGACGAGCAGAACCTCAGCGGCCTCCAGGGCGAAGCGGCCATCGGTCACACGCGCTACTCGACGACGGGCTCGGCGCAGTGGGCGAACGCGCAGCCGCTGCTGCACCACGGCCGCGCGCGGACGATCGCCCTCGGCCACAACGGGAACCTCACGAACGCGCCGGCGCTCCGTGAGCAGCTCGCAGACGACGGCGTGACGCTCTCCTCCACGTCCGACAGCGAGCTGATCGCGGCGCTCGTCGCCAGGGCTTCGGGTCGCATCGAGGACGCCGTCGCCGGCGCGATGGCGCGACTCGAGGGCGCGTACTCGGTCGCCGCGCTCTCCGAGGGCGCGCTCCTGGCGTTCCGCGACCCGCACGGCTTCCGGCCGCTCGTGCTCGGACGCCTGGACGGCGAGTGGGTCGTCGCCTCGGAGACGTGCGCGCTCGACCTGGTCGGTGCGGTCTTCGAGCGCGAGGTCGCGCCGGGCGAGCTCGTCGTCGTCGACGCGGACGGGCTCCGCTCGGTACAGGCCGTCGAGCCGGCCGAGCACGGCGCGCTCTGCATCTTCGAGTTCTTCTACCTCGCGCGCCCGGACACGCGGCTCGAGGGAATCGAAGTGCACGCGGCGCGTGTGCGGATGGGCGAGCGGCTCGCGGCCGAGGCGCCGGCGGACGCCGACCTCGTGCTGCCGATCCCGGAGTCGGGCACGCCGGCCGCAGTCGGGTTCTCGCGCGCGAGCGGCATCCCCTTCAGCGAGGGGCTGATCAAGAACCGCTACGTCGCGCGGACGTTCATCCAGCCCGACCAGGAGATGAGGCGGCAGGGCGCACGGCTCAAGTACCACCCCGTGGCCGAGGTCGCCGGGAAGCGTGTCGTCGCGGTCGACGACTCGATCGTGCGCGGGAACACGACCCGGCAGATCGTCCGGATGCTCTTCGACTCGGGCGCGGCCGAAGTGCACGTGCGCGTGTCCGCACCGCCCGTGATCGGCCCTTGCTTCTACGGCATCGACCTCGCCGACCCCGAGGAGATGATCGCGTCGACGAAGACCGTCGACGAGATCCGCGAGTACATCGGCGCGACGTCGCTCGCCTACCTCTCGCTGGAAGCGTTGACGGAGTCCACGCAGCGACCGGCGTCGCAACTCTGCCGCGCGTGCCTGACGGGCGACTATCCGACAGAGGTCCCGGCAGGCGCGGCGAAGTTGAAGTTCGAACCCGTCGCCTAGCTCGCTCCGCTCGCTTCGCTCGAAATGCTGCGCGGCGGACGAGTCGGCGCGGCGAAGCCGCGCCTATTTCGGTAGCGGACTTACTGTTCGAGAACACGCGAGGCCTTCGCGAGACCGCGCGAGACGATGTACGCGACCGTCGTCCAGCGGAAGAACTCGAGCCAGCTCGGAGAGCCGAGGCTGTCGGAGATCCAGCAGACGAGCATCGCGATGAAGAGCGCCAGGATGTAGATGAGGAGCTCCGCGTTGCCCGGAATCGGCAACCGGGCGACGTCGGTCGGCAGATTCGTCGTCCTGCGAGGTGTGTCGGGCGTGTCCATGGTGCTCCTTTCAGGCTGCGTGGCGGGGAACATGGACGATCTCGAGCTTGAGGCCGTCCGGGTCGTAGAAGAACACCGCGTAATACCCCAGCGAGTAGACGTATTCCTGCGGGCCGCTCTCGAGCTCGGCGCCGTTCTCGCGGAGCCACTCCGCGCGCTCGTCCACCGCGGCGCGCGAGGCCGCCTCGACGGCGAGGTGATGCAGACCGACGGCGTAGCGGTCGTACGGCGCACCGCTCGGCGACTGCGACTCGCGCAGGCCGATCGACGCGGCCGGGCCCCAGAGGTAGTAGATCGTCTCGCCGCGCTCGCCCTCGACCTCGCTGATCCCGTGATACCCGAGCGGCGCGAGCAGGTCGCGGTAGAACGGCAGGCTGCGCTCGATCGACGAGACGACGAGGTCGACGTGATGAACGCCGGTTGACGGCACCGGCGGACTGCCTTCAATGCGCCTGTTCCAACTCCTGCGCGCGGCCGTAGCGCACCGCCCGGCGAACGGCCCGCGGATCGAGGCCGCGCTCGAGCAGGCGCTGGCGCTGCTCGCCCTCCGCGGCGAGCCGCAGGAACAGCCACGCGAGCGCGATGATCGTGACGAGCGAGCCCTCGACCATCATCACGCTGCCCGCGAGCCGCTGGTCGTCGAGCGCGGACATCCCGAACGGCCTCACCGTGTTCTCGTAGAACGAGTAGAAGACGGAGTTCGGCCAGATGAAGATGTTCCCGAGCACCGTCGAGGTGACGCGGACGACGGCGACGTAGCCGAGCTTCGCGCCCGTGCCGAACCACTCCGGCATCGGCAGCGTCTCGAGCACCGGAGTCCACATCAGGATCCCGCCGCTGAAGAAGCAGATGTGCTCGAGCGCGTGCACGGCGTCGTGGCGGAGCGCCGCCTCGTAGAGGAACGGCAAGTGCCACACGTAGAGATTCAGCGCCCAGAGGCCGAGCGCGGCGAACGGATGGAAGATGCGCCGCAGCGGGTGGACGAAGCGCAGCAGCGGACGCAGAATCGGCCCGGTCAGCCCGCCGAGGATCGCGAGCGGCGCGAGGTCGCCCAGCAGGATGTGCTGCGTCATGTGGAAGCCGAAGGAGCTCTCGACGTAGTAGTCGATCGGCGACACGAGGGCGACGAGCAGCAGCACGATCCCGAGCGCGAAGAGGCACAGCCGCCAGCCGGGAGGCGCCGTGCCGCGCCGCCGCAGCGTCTGCACGCGCCGCGCGTAGAGCGCCGCGAGCAACAGCACGGGCACGACCTGAAGCGGCTCGAGCGTCCAGTGCGTCACGCGTCCGAGTCTAGTGTCGGCCTCCCGCAATAGAATCGGCGCGCCAGGTGAGGGTGTTCCATTACCACCTCGTGACGAGTCGCGTTCGCGAGGTCGAAGCGCGCTACCTCGCGAAGCTCGGCTTCGAGCTCGTGGCTCGCTACGGCCGCGTCGGCGAGGAGCACACGAGCTACGAGCCCGGGGTCTCCTGGGACGAGCTCGACCGGCTCGGCTTCAAGCTCCGGCTTGCCGAGCTCGAGCGCGGCGCGGTCAACGTCGTCGTGCAGCCCGGGCAGTGGGACCTGCCGCGCGTCGACCACATCGGCATCGCGCTCGAGGAGGACGACTTCGCCGCGACGCTCGCCCGTGCCGACCAGCTGAAGCTGCGCGTACAGGAGCACGGCGGCCGGCGCACCTTCGTCACGACGGGAGCCGGCTATCGCGTCGAGCTCCACCCGCCGCGCGACTGGCTCGAGGAGCTGCTCTCGGAGGCCGACGTTCTCTCGATCGGGGAGCTGCAGATGAAGGCCGACGATCCCTTCCGCAAGACCGAGGCGCTCGCCGACCTGCTCGACCTGCCGCACCGCGGCTCGACGCTCGAGGTCGGCGAGACGGTCGTGCGCTTCGTGGACGGCGGGCCCGTCGGCCGTCCCGAGCTGCACGCGGAGCTTTTCGTTTGAGCACCTACGAGGCAGCCGGCGTGTCGCTCGCCACGGCAGACGCGCTCGTCGGCCGCCTGCGCGCGGCAGTCGAGTCGACGGGCGCGAGCGGATTCGGCGCGTTCGCCGGCATTCATCCTCTCGACGACCGTCGGCTCCTCGCGGCGTCGACCGATTCGGTCGGGACGAAGCTGATCCTCGCGCGCGAGCGCGGCGCCCTCCGCAAGTGCGGCGCCGACCTCGCGGCGCACTGCATCAACGACGTGCTCACGTGCGGCGCCGAGCCGCTCATGCTCCTCGACTACGTCGCCGCGAACCGGATCGACCTCGAGCAGGTCGCGGAGCTCGTCGAAGGCGCGGCCGAGGTCTGCCGCGCGGCCGGCTGCGCGCTCGTCGGCGGCGAGACGGCCGAGTTGCCGGGCGTCTACCGCGAGGACGAGCTCGACTTCGCCGGCACGTGCGTCGGCGTCGTCGATCGCGACGCTCTGCTGGACGGCTCGAAGGTCGAGGCGGGCGACGTCATCGTCGGCCTGCCGTCCGCCGGAGTGCACGCGAACGGCTTCACGCTCGTCCGGCGAATCCTCGAGGAGGACGACTACGACGGCGACGACCTGCTCGCGCCGACGCGGCTCTACCTCGACGACGTGCGGCGCCTGCGCCCGCGCGCGCACGCGTTCGCGCACGTGACCGGCGGCGGCATCGCGGGCAACGTCGCCCGGGTCGTACCCGACGGGCTGCGCGCCGAGATCGACTGGGAGGCCTGGGAGCGGCCGTCCGTGTTCCGGTGGCTCGCGCGCCACGTCGACGAGGACGAGTTGCGCCGCGTCTTCAACCTCGGCATCGGCTACTGCGCGATCGTCGCGGAGCCCGCCGACGGCGAGCTCGTCATCGGCAGGATCGAAAGCACGTGATCGGCGTCCTCGTCTCGGGCGAAGGGACGAACCTGCAGGCGCTGATCGACGCAGGACTGCCGATCGTCGCAGTCGCGTCGAACCGCCGAGACGCCCGTGCACTCGACCGCGCGCGTACGGCCGGCATCCCGACGGCGACGTTCTCGCTCGACTGCCACGTGACCCGCGAGGAGCGCGACCTCGTCATGGCGACGTGGCTCGAGGAGCACGAGGTCGAGCTCGTCGTCCTCGCCGGGTACATGCACCTGCTGTCGGCGCCGTTCCTCGATCGCTTCCCCCGGATCGTGAACGTGCATCCGTCGCTGTTGCCAGATTTTCCGGGGGCGCATGCGATAGACGATGCACTCGCTGCCGGCGTCGAAGAGACCGGCGTTACCGTCCACTTCGTGGACGAAGGCATCGACAGCGGCCACGTCATCCGTCAACAAATCGTCGCGGTCGAGCCGCGCGCGAACCTCGTCGAGCGGATTCACGAGGTCGAGCACCGGCTTCTGCCGACCGTCGTCCGGGAGCTGATCGCATGCGAGCGCTGATCTCCGTCCACGACAAGACGGGCCTCGACGAGTTCGCGCGCAGCCTCGACGAGCTCGGGTTCGAGCTCGTCGCGAGCGGGGGCACGGCGGCGTACCTGCAGGAGCACGGTCTTCCGGTGACCTCGGTCGAGGAGGTGACGCACGCGCCCGAGATGCTCGGCGGCCGCGTCAAGACGCTCCATCCGCGCATCCACGGCGGCATCCTCGCGAGGCGCGACTCGAGCGACGACCTCGCCGCGCTCGACGAGCAGGAGATCGAGCCGTTCGACGTCGTCTGCGTCAACTTCTATCCGTTCAGCTCGATCACCGCGAAGCGCGGGGCGCGCATGGCCGACGCCGTCGAGATGATCGACATCGGCGGGCCGTCGATGCTGCGCGCTGCGGCAAAGAACTTCGCGCACGTCGCGCCCGTCTCCGGCCCCGAGCAGTACGCGCGCGTGCTCGCCGACCTGCGCGAGAACCGCGCCGTCTCGCAGGCCACGCGCCGGGCGCTCGCCGCGGTCGCGTTCGCGAAGAGCGCGGCGTACGAGGCCGCGATCGCCCGCTGGTTCGCCGAAGGCGAGGGCCTGCCCGACACGCTGTCGCTCGCGTTCGAGAAGGTGCAGGACCTCGCCTACGGCGAGAACCCGCACCAGCGCGCGGCGTACTACCGCGAGGTCGGCGCGCGCCGCCCGCTGCTCTCGCACGTCGACCAGCTGCACGGCCGCGAGCTCTCCTTCAACAATTTGCACGACCTCTCGGGCGCGCTCATGCTGCTCCGCGAGTTCACGCTGCCGGCCTGCGTCATCGTCAAGCACGCGAACGCATGCGGCGTCGCCGTCGCCGCGACGATCGAGGAGGCGTACGAGCGTGCGCTCGCATCCGACCCGCTCTCCGCGTTCGGGATGGTGTGCGCGCTCAACCGGCCCGTGACGGTCGCGCTCGCAGCCACCATCGCGCAGCAGTTCCTCGACGTGCTCTTCGCTCCGGACTACGAAGACGGCGCGCTCGACGCGTGGAGCGCGAAGCCGCAGACGCGCATCCTCGCCGACCGAGAGCGCCGCGCCTTCCCGCCCGACGAGCTCGACTACAAGCGCATCCCCGGCGGACTGCTCGTGCAGGACCGCGACTGGGACATCGAGACGCGCGAGACCATGCAGGTCGTCGCCGGCTCCGTCACCGAGGAGCAGTGGGGCAACCTGCTGTTCGCGTGGCGCGTGTGCAAGCACGTCTCGTCGAACGCGATCGTGATCGCGAAGGACCTGCAGACGATCGGCATCGGCGCGGGCCAGCAGAGCCGCGTCGACGCCGTGCGGATCGCGCTCGACAAGGCGCAGAAGTTCGACCACAGCGTCGCGGGCTCGGTGCTCGCGTCGGACGCGTTCTTCCCGTTCGCGGACGGCCCCGAGCAGGCGCTCGCCCGCGGCGTGACCGCGCTCATCCAGCCCGGCGGCTCGAAGCGCGACGCGGAGGTCGTCGAGGCGGTGACACGTGCGGGAGGCGCTATGGTCTTCACGGGCCGCCGTCACTTTCGGCACTGAGGGGAGCAGCGATGGCTGAGCACAACGAGAGGAAGTGGCTGATTCTCGCGGTCGTCGGGGCCGCGTTCTTCATGACGATCCTCGACGTCGCGATCGTCAACGTCGCGATCCCGTCGATTCAGAAGGACCTGAACATCGCGGAGTCGACGGTGCAGTGGGTGATCACCGCCTACGCGATCACGTTCGGCGGCTTCCTGCTGCTCGGCGGACGCCTGTCCGACGTGCTCGGCCGGCGGCGGATCTTCCTCGTCGGCCTCGTGCTGTTCACGCTCGCCTCGCTGGCCTGCGGGCTCGCGAACAGCGCCGGCATTCTGATCGCCTCGCGCGCAGTCCAGGGGCTCGGCGCCGCGATCATCTCGCCCGCGGCCCTGTCGATCGTCACCACGACCTTCGAGGAAGGCGCAGACCGCAACAAGGCTCTCGGAATCTGGGGCGCGCTCGGCGGATCGGGCGCCGCCGTCGGCGTGCTGCTGGGTGGCGTGCTGACGAAGTATCTCGGCTGGGAGTGGATCTTCTTCGTCAACGTTCCGGTCGGCGCACTCGTGCTCGCGCTCACGCGGCCGATCGTGCCCGAGAGCCGAGCCGACCTCGGGCATCGGCGCTTCGACGCGGTCGGCGCCCTGAGCGTCACCGGGGGGAACGCGCTGTTCATTTACGCGATCTCGAAGGCGCCCGACGTCGGGTGGGGAACGGGTCGGACGATCGGGCTACTCATTGCGTCGATCGCCATCCTCGCCTTCTTCGTCGTCTGGGAAATGCGGACGGAGGCTCCACTCGTCCCGTTCGGCATCTTTCGCATCCGCACGCTGACGGGCGCGAACGTCGTCGGGTTCCTGCTCGGCGCCTCGATCTACGCGAACTTCTTCATCCTCACGCTCTACGTCCAGCAAGTTCTCGGCTGGTCGGCGCTGAAGACCGGAGTCACGTTCCTGGCCACGGCGGGCACGACCGTGATCTGGGCCGGCGTCGCACAGGCACTCGTGACCAAGGTGGGGCCCCGGTGGGTCACGACGGCCGGGATGGCGATTCTCGCGCTGACGATGCTCGGCTACACGCGGCTGCCCGTCGACGGAAGCTACTGGCCCGATCTCCTGCCGCTGTATCTCATCTTTGCGCTCGGGCTCGCGTTCGGTTTCATCCCGGTCACGATCGCCGCGTTCATCGGCGTCGCGCCCGAGCAGGCGGGGCTCGCGTCGGGATTGCTGAACACAAGCCAACAGATCGGCGGCGCATTCGGCGTCGCGATCACGTCGACGATCTTCATCTCGAAGGCGAAGTCCGGACACTTCACGCCGCAGGCCTTCACGACGGGTTACCACTGGGCGTTCGCCGCGCTCGTCGCGTTCGCCGCCGTCGGCGCGGTTCTGGCGTTCGTCTTCTTCCGCGGCGCTCACGTGCCGCAGGAGGGCCTCGAAGAAGCGCCCGTGGTCGTGTAGCTACGGCAGCGGCACCGCAGGCAGCGAGACCACGCCGAGCAACTCAAGGATCTCGTCGCTTTCCAGCGCGAGCTCTTCGGCCCGCAGATACCCCGTCGCCGCCATGGCGCGCAGTGTGAGCGCGACCTCGTACTGCACCTTCAGCTCACGCGCGATGCGCAGGCTCTCCTCGAAATGCGGCCTCGCCTCGTCCGGCCGCCGGGCCTGGTGATGCGCGTAGCCGATCGATCGCTCAATTAGCGCCTCGACACCGCCTACGGGCGATTTCGTCGCCGCGGCCCTGCACTCGGTGGCCGCCGCGAGTGCCTCCTGATGACGACCTTCGTAAACGAGACACTCTGCCCGGCGCGCCTTCGCCTCGACCTTGAACCGCTCGGCCGACAGCTCCGCGAACACGGCGAGCGCGTCGTCGAAGAGCGCGTGCGCGTCCTCGAAGCGTCCCGCACGTCCGTTGGCGCGTCCCAGATTGGACATCGCCGCACCCGCCCCGAATGCCCAGCCGGAAGCGCGTGAGACGCGGAGCATCTCCTCGAAGAGCGGGATCGCCTCGTAGATAAGCCCCTGGTCGGAGAGGATCTCCGCTTCGTTGTTCACCTGGATGACGGCGCCGATCACGTCTCCCGCGCGCTGCTTCACGACGCCGCTCTCGCGGTAGTACGCGAGCGACTCGGGCCAGCGACCCTCGTAATACGCGTGAATGCCGAGGTTCGACAGGACGACGCCGAGCCCGCGCAGGTCGCCGAGCTCCTCGAAGATCGGCCGCGCCAGCTCGAGATACCTGAGGCCGTCCGGAGAGCCGAAGTCGCTGTGCGCCGCGTCTAGGAGGTAGTACGCGTGCGCGAGCGTGCTGCGATCGCCCGCCTTATCGGCGTGCTCAGCGGCGGCCTCTAGCCAGCGAATCGCTTCCTCGTTGTTGGTCTGCCGGTAGTGAATCGCGCCGGTGCTCAGCTCGATCTTCGCCCGCGTCGCGTCGCGCTCGGCGCCCTCGTCCGCCTCCTCGAGCCGTGTGAGCGCCCGCGCCGATGTTTCGAATGCCTCCGCGTAGCGTCCCTTCTTCTCGTGCAACAAGATCTCCTTACCGAGGAGCCGCGCGTCGAACAGCGCTCCGTCGCGTCCGCCGATCTTCCGCGCAGCCTCGAACGACGCGAACGAGCGGTCGTACGCGCCGAAAAGCTCGCACACGTCACCGAGCGCTTCTTGAACCTGCGCGATCTCCCCGGCATCGAGCTGCGGCAGCTGCTCGGCAGCTGCGATCGCGCGCTCGTACAAATCTGCCGCGACGACGTTCGCGAACGTCGCCTGAGCGCGGTCGCCCGCAGCGACGGCGTACGTCCACGCCTTCTCGTGCTCTCTTGCTTCGAAGAAGTGCAGCGAGAGGAGGCCGGCGTCCTCATCGCCGCGCTCCTCGAGCGCGTGCGCAACGCGACCGTGGATGTCACGCCGCCGCTCGAACGACAGGCCCTCGTACGCGGTCGCCCGGACGAGGTCGTGTCGGAATGCGTACGCCATGTCGCCCGCGTACCCGACGAACTCGCGCAGCCATTCCCACCTCGCCGGATCGGCGGCGTCGGGAATCTCGTCCTCGAGGATCTCGGCAATGAACTCGAGCTCGAACGTCGGACCGACCACGGCCGCGTAGCGCAGGAGCATTCGGTTCTCGGGATCGAGCGTGTCGATACGGGTAGTGAGCAGGCTCTCGACCGACTCCGGAAGGGTCTCGAGCCGGCCACCGGCGCGCGCTGCGTTGACGAGCTCGCGGACGAAGAGCGGGTTTCCGCCCGAGCGCTCCGTCAATGCCGCGAGCATCTCGCTCGAGAGCGCGAGCTCATCTGCGATGGCCAGCGCCAGCTCGACCGCGCGGTCGCCCTGGAGCGGCTCGAGGTCCAGGCGCACACCCGGTCCTTCGAGATGAACGGCCGGGTCGGCAGCGGGACGCGTCGTCACGCAGATAAGCCACGGGCGCATCGCCTCCTTCTGCGTCAGGTGAAGGAGCAGCGACCGTGACGAATCGTCGAGCCAGTGCGCGTCCTCGACGACGAGCAAGGTCGGCATCATCAGCACGCGCTCGAGGAACAGCTCGACGGTCTCGAAGAGCCGTTCGCGACTCGCTGCCGGGTCGAGCGCGTCGGACTCCGGCGTCGGAAGCACTTCCGCGTCGAACGGGATCGCCAGGAGCGGAAGCCACGGCGCGAGGTCGGGCATCACGCCGGTGACGAACGGCGCGAGCTGGGCTCCGGCCTGCTCGCGCGAGCCGTCCGGGGTGATGCCCGCGAGCTGTCGGAGCACGTTGCGCCACGCGAAGAAGGGCGTCGACGACGCGTACTGTTCGCCGGCAGCGGTCAGTTGAGTGAAGCCGAGCGCGAGCGTGCGCAACTCGCGGACGAGCCTGGACTTGCCGATGCCCGGCTCGCCGGCGAGGACGACGACGCGGAGCTCGCGCATGCGAGCCGCGTTGACGGCGTCGCGCAGGAGCTCGAGCTCCGACTCGCGTCCGACGATCGGAGTGGCGTCAACCTCCGCCTCGTCGCGCGTTCCGACGGCGGCACCGACGTGGTGTGCAGTGACGGCGCGCTCCTTCCCCTTGACGAGCAGCGGCTCCTTTTCGGTCGCATAGACGGTCTTCGCGCGGTCGAGGACCTCCGGCGTGGCCAGGACGTCGCCGGGCTGCGCACGCGACGTGAGTCGTGCGGCGAGGTTGACGGCGTCGCCCATCACCGCATACGTCCGGCGGGTCGCTCCGCCAATGTCGCCGGTGAAGACGTGGCCGCGGTTCACGCCTGCGCGAACCGGAAGACCGACGTCCGCCGCGACGATCTCGAGCAGCGCCCGCAGCATTCCCTCTTCGTCCTGCCCGGAGCTCGACGGTGCTCCGCCCGTGAGGTAGAGCTTGACCGCGCCGACGTCGATATCCGACTCGAGCCAGGTTAGTCCGTAGGTGTCACATGCACGTCCGACCCTCGCAGCGAGCGTGTCGAGACGGTCGAGCAACGCCTCGGGGCCTTCGGCGGCGATCAGCTCGTCCGTTCCCGAGAGCTTCACGAAGGCGACCGTTACCTGTCTGTGCTCGGCTTCGCCGCTGGAGACCGCGAGGTGAGCACGGAGCGGCGCAGGGACGTACTCGTCCAGCCGCGCGCCCGGAACGTCAGGCGGCGGAGGAATCATGCTCGCTCCCGGCTCGAGGCGCCGCATCACGCGCGCGCCGTCGCGCGCCTCGGCGAGCCAGGCGGGCTCGACCTCGGCTGCGGTCTCCTCGCTGAGCACGATCTCGCCGGCCCTCGCGAGGTCCTCGAGCTCGAAGACGCGGGTGGCGCCCGGGCCGCCGACGATCAGCTCGCGGTGCGGGCGCTCCGTAAGGAAGAAGTGGCACTCGCCGGAGTGGACGCCGGCGGACATGCGCAGCTGCACGTCGTCGCTCTCGATCGACTCAATCGTCCACTGCATGTCGGAGGCCGCGCCGGCGGCCCGCCGGGCATGGCGCTCGCCGCGGAAGAAGAGGAGCAGGGCGTCGCCGCGGAACTTGAGGACGTCACCGCCGTGCCGCTCGGCCACCTCGATCAGGCGGTCGAAGACAACCGAGATCCGCTGCACCAGCTCCTCGGCGCCGGCCTTGCCCTTGGCGGAGAGGCGCTCCGCCAGGGCTGTGAACCCGGAGATGTCGATCGAGACCAGCGAGCCTTCGAGTACGCGGTAGCGCGGGCCCTCGGGGTGGGTGCTCCACTCGTGGACGAGGCGTGGCAGGTAGGGCGCGAGCAGCCCATCCGCCCCGGAACCCGCCTTCGGGTCGGTGATTGCCGCCATCCGGAACCATTATGGACTGAAAATCAGAAATTTCTTTTTGAATTTTTCGTCTTTTGTGACACCTTGTACGCATGGGGTGGGATCGGGCCTGCGGCAGGCCCAGATGGTTACGGCGAGGGACGATCGGCGTCGCGGTGCTCGCGTGCGCGCTGTTCGCGGTGCCGAACGCGCTCTCGACCGTCTACACCGTCAACAGGTCGGACGACATCGACCACGGGATCTGCGACGCAGTGCTGGGCTGCACGCTCCGGGACGCGATCAATGCTGCGAACAACACCGCCGGACACGACGACATCACGTTCCAGATCGGGATCGGCGGCTCGTACACGATCTCGCCGAGCGCGCCTCTGCCGCACATCAACGACGACGTCACGATCGACGGGACGACGCAGACCGGATACGCCGGCGCACCCCTCATCACGCTGGCCGGCTGGAACCTGGGCGCGACTGATCCGGGCCTCTACGTCAACTCGGGGGCTCCGGCGACGATCGAAGGGCTCGCCATAACGCGCTTCGGCGGCAGCGGGATCATGCTCGAGGCGGACACCGGCGGCAGCTTCATCAAGCGCAACTACATCGGTCTGGACTCGAACGGATCGACGCCGCAGCCGAACGGCATCGGCATCTCTGTCTTTTCGGCCGGCAACACCGTCGGCGGAAGCACGCTCGCGGATCGAAACGTCATTTCCGGCAACAGCCAGCAAGGCATCTTCGTCAAGTTCAACGGCGGCAACACGATCCAGAACAACTACATCGGGACGGACGCGAGCGGGCAGGTCGCGCGGCCGAACTCCGTCGGCATCGAGGTGCAGTCCGACGCGAACAGGATCGGCGACGGCAACGTCATCTCGGGGAACAGCGGCAGCGGCGTCGCGATCGCTTCGAGCCACAACGAAGTCCTGCTGAACTACATCGGGACGAACGCCGACGGCGACACGGCTCTCGGGAACCCGGTCGGGGTGCAGATTCGCGGCGGCGCTACTCCGGCGAACATCAATGAGATCGACCGCAACGTGATCTCCGCGAACGGCAGCGGGGTCATCATCGCGGCCGATCAACCCGATTCGACCCAGGGCAACACCATCTGGGGCAACTTCATCGGTACCGCAGCGGACGGGACGACCGCACTCGGCAACTCCGGCGCCGGCGTGGCTATTTCCATGGACGGCGGTATCGGCAACAACACGATCGGCGGCTCCAGCGACAACGCCTCGAACACGATCGCGTACAACGTGAAGGGCATCGCTGCCGGGACGGGCACGTCGCGGAACAGCTTCCTCAGCAACTCCATCCACGACAACAAGTTCGCCGGCATCGATCTCAGCGACGACGGCGTCACGACGAACGACCCGGGCGACGACGACAACGGCGCGAACGGTCTCATGAACTACCCGGCGATTGTCTCGCTCTCACGCAGCCCCAACGGAGGGGTCGACGACGTCACCGGTAACGTCGACGGCCCGGTCACCGACGCGGGCACGACGTACCGCCTCGACTTCTTCGCCAGCCCGGCGTGCGACTCGGTCGGCGGCAACGGCGAAGGGACGACCTGGCTCGGAACGATCACGACCGAGCCCGCGAGCGCCTCCGGCGACGCGACGTTCGCCACGGGGACATCCCTCTTCACGTATGTCGCGCCCGATTCGGTCATCACGGCTACCGCGACCGACGAGAGCGGTAACACCTCGGAGTTCTCCAACTGCACGCCGGTCCCCTCGACCTCCGCCATGACTTTCACGGTCACCGATCCCGCCGATGCCGGGCCCGGAACGCTGCGCGAAGCGATCGTGGCGGCGAACCAGACCCCCGGGACGGACACGATCGACTTCAACCTTCCCGGCCCCGTCCTGAAGATCAGCGTCGCGAGCCCGCTGCCGACGCTCAGCGAGGCCGTCATCATCGACGGCACGACACAGCCGGGCACGACGCCGGGCAAGCCGACGGTGCAAATCGACGGCGCGGACGCAGGATTCGGTGCGGTCGGCCTCGACGACGAAGGCCTCGACGGCAGCGTCATCCGGGGCCTCTCGATCACCGGGTTCACGGGCAAGGGCATCTACCTCGGTGCCCCCGCAGCGATCGTCGAAGGGAACTACATCGGCCTCGCGCCCGATGGCACCGCTGCGCCGAACGGCAGCGGCCCGCTGACCCTGAACGAGGGAGGCATCGAGGTCCGCTCCGGAAGCAATCGGATCGGCGGCACGACGGACCAGACGCGCAACGTGATTTCCGGCAACGACGGAGTCGGGATCAGCTTCAGCAGCCAACCGGGGAACGTCGCGGTCGGCAACCGTATCGGCACGAACGCCGACGGGACCGCCGCTGTCCCCAACAGCGGGGACGGCATCGGCTTCGAGGACGTCAACTTCCAGACGATCGGTGGCACGGCGGCCGGCGAGGGCAATCTCATCTCCGGAAACGGCGGAAACGGCCTGTACTTCAACAGCGGCTACGAGATGACGGCGGCGAAGTTCCAGGGCAACACGATCGGGCTCGCAGCCGACGGAGTCACACCGCTGCCGAACGGCGGAGCCGGGATCTTCCTCGACGGCGTCTCGGACGGCGGGCGCATCGGCGGCACCTCGCCCGGAGCAGGGAACGTCATCTCGGGCAATCTCGGCACCGGCGTCCTCATCGACGGCTCCGACGGCTGGCGCCTCGAGGGGAACCTCATCGGCGTCACCGCCGCCGGAACAGCGCTCGCGCCCAACGGCGCATCGCAAGTCGTCGTCGACAACAGCGACTCCGTCACGATCGGCGGCACGATCGCGGCCGCACGCAACGTCATCTCCGGCGGCAGCACCAGCGCCGGCGTCATTCTCGACTCGCTCACGGCTGACTCCCACGTCGAGGGCAACTACATCGGCACGAACGCTGCGGGCACAGCGAAGCTCGGCAACGGAACGGGCATTCAGGTCGTCGGCGGCGCGCACGACAACGCGATCGGCGGCGTGGTGGCAGGCGCTGGCAACGTCATCAGCGGTAGCGACCGAGGCGTACAACTCGACAACGCAGGCAGCGGCAACCGGGTCGTCGGCAACAGCATCGGCACGAATGCCGCCGAGACCGCCGTCATCGCGAACGGCGTCGGCGTCGAGTTGGACGGCATGACCGACGCGCAGGTCGGGACTACGTCACCGGGCGCCGGGAACGTGATCGGCGGGAGCTCCGACGCGGGCATCCTCGTCGCCGTCAACAGCACCTCGATCAGGATCGCCGGCAACCACGTCGGCACGAACCGCAACGGCACGGCCTCGCTCCCCAACGGCGACGGCATCCGCTTCGACAGTTCGATCGACGACCTCGTGGGGCCGGACAACGTCATCGCCAACAACACCGGCGACGGCATCGAGGTTGGCGCCGGCAACGGCAACCGCATCTCCGCCAACTCGATCCATGACAACGACGGCAAGGGCATCCTGCTCAACGAAGGCAACAACGACCAGGAGAGCCCGAACCTGACCTCCGCCGTGAAGGCCGGCGCCAACACGAACATCGCCGGCACGCTCGCGAGCGCCCCGAACACCGGCTTCTTCGTCGAGTACTTCCTGACCCCGACGTGCACCGGCCAGCCGCAGGGCCAGACGTATCTCGGGTTCCAGGAAGTCACGACCGACGAGATCGGGCAAGGCTCGCTTTCCTTCACAACCGGCGCCGCCGCCGTCGGCCAGGCGATCACCGCGACGGCGACGAGCGAGGCAACGGACGACACTTCGGAGTTCTCGGCGTGCGCGACTGTGACCGCGTCGCTCTCGATCGCGCCCGAGGCGGACACCTTCGTCTCGGACGGCGCGCCGACGACCAACTACGGCACGCAGGACTTCGCCGACACGTACGGCGGCTTTTCGCAGAGCTGTGTCCCGCTCAGCGCACCCGCCTACACCCTGATGCGGTTCGATCTCTCGTCGATCCCGGCCGGCGCCACGATCACCCACGTCGAGCTCGACACGACGACGCGCGCCGGCTACGCGCAGGACGGTGATCCCGCGCACTGGGCGATCTTCGTCCCGACCGACGCCTGGAGCGAGACCGGAGTCACGTGGGACACGAGGCCCGCCGACGGTCTGACGACGGTCGGTGACCCGGCGTTCTCCGGCGGGCCGGACATTCGCCAGTCGTCCCTCTCGATGGGTGCCGCAGACGTGTGGCGCAACGGGTGCACTGTCGATCCGGATCCTGCAGGGAATCAGGCGAAGGTGTTCCCGAGCACAACGGACGGCTTTCCAAGGACGGTGGCGGATACGGAGGCGGGGTTCATCGACCGCGTGACGACCGAACGAAACGGCGACGGCAAGTTGTCGCTCGAGCTCTGGACGCCCAATTGTCCCTCCTGCCCCGCGGGGGCGAACAAGGCGTACTGGGCCCGCTACTTCACGCGCGAGGCCGCCGACCCGACAGTTCGGCCGAAGCTCGTCGTCAGCTTCACGAACGTGGCTGAGGCGGCAAACGTCCAACTCACAGGTCCGGGCAGCACACCGGCCGGAGCCGCGTCGGTAAAGCTCGCTGACGTCCCACCCAGCGTTCTTCTCCGGCCGCAGGCGACTACTCAGACCGCGCCCGTGAACGAGACGCCTGTCAACGAGACGCCCGTCAACGAGCTTCCTGTGAACGAGCTGCCGATCAACGAGACGCCGGTCAACGAGCTCGGCTTCTCGACGCTCGCTTCGAGCGTGCCCGCGCTCGGGAGCATCACGCTCGCGTCGATCCCCCTGCTCCGCACAGGCGGCTGGCCGGCGGCATTGACCGGCACGCCGCTCGCCACGCTGCCGCTGCAGAACGTGACGTTGCGCGACTACTACGCGCTGCCCGTCGACCAGAACCCGGAAACGCGCCCCCAGAACCCGATCGACAAGATCACGCTCGCCGACCTGGACCTCAGCCACAGCATTCTCGGCAGCCTCCCCGCGAGCGCGATCGTGCTCGCAAACGTGCAGCTCTCGTGGCTACGCGACCTGGGCGCATGGTGCGATCTCTTCGGCACCGCCTACTGCCCGAGCGGCGCCCTCAGCGATCAGACCGTGATGGCGGCGGCGCTGCAGGGAGCGCCCGTGAACGAGACGCCGGTGAACGAGACGCCCATCAACGAGATCCCTGTGAACGAAGTCCCGGTGAACGAGACGCCGGTCAACGAGGTGCCGGTGAACGAGCTGCCCGTGAACGAGACACCGGTGAACGAGCTGCCGATCAATGAGACGCCCGTCAACGAGACGCCGATAAACGAGCTGCCCGTGAACGAAACGCCGGTGAACGAGACCCCGGTGAACGAGCTCCCGGTCAACGAGATCATGGCCGCCGTCGCGCCGATCAACGAGACGCCGATCAACGAGCTGCCGGTGAACGAGCTCGCGACGCCGAACGACATCGTCGACTGCTCGATGGTCGACTGTCAGACGGTGACCCTCGGGGAGGCGTACGCGGCCGGCGCGGTCCGCACCGGCGTCACCTTCGGCGACCTGCGGCGCGGCTATGGCGACCCGCCAAACGCGTTGGACGGCATCAAGCTCGGCGACCTCAACCTCCTCCACGACTACGGGCTCTCGATCCGCGACCTGGTCGACAGCCTCGCGGACAATACGTTCACGCTCGGCGACTACTTCCTGCTGATTCTCCGCTCGCCGACCGCTCAGCAGGGACTGGCGTGGGAGCGGCTCGACATCTTCGGCAGCGGCCTGGCGGCCTTCGCCACGGACGGCGCGACCGTGCCGTACCAGGCGACGTTCGACGTCGTGCCCGGCCCCGGCGGGGCGAGCGGGGCGACGTCGGTGACGTTGGACGCGACGCTTCCCTCGGGTTTCCTGTACGTGCCCGGCTCGTCGAAGCTCGGACCGCCGGGCGCATGCAGCGGAGCCGCGCCGATCGGCGATCCGACCGAGAGCGTCGCCCCGAGCGGACAGCGCAAGCTCGAGTGGACGGTGCCGACGGTCGTGGGCAACAGCTACCTCGTCTGCTTCACTGCGCGCCCGGGGCTGACGCTCGGGCCCCAGGCGGCCTCGCTCGAAGCGACGCCCGCCGACGGCACGGCCGTGAAAGCGACACCGGCGCAGATCGACGTCGGCGACACCTTCGAGCCGAACGACACGGTTGCGGCAGCACAATCGCTCGGCACGGACCGGTTCTCGCTCTCCTATCTCACGAGCTCGGACGACGTCGACTACTACCGCTTCCCGGTGCCGGCCGCAGGCACCGTCGTCACGATCCACCTCAGCCACCTGCCGGCGGACTACGACCTGGTGGCCTATGGGCCGCCCGGAACGCCGCTGCGCCCGAGCATCGCGAGCACGCCGCCGCTCGACGTCCCGCCGCTGACCGACACGGGCGCAGACCTCACGCACACGACCGACACTCTGCCGTCGCAGACGCTGGATGACCTCAACCTCCAGACGTCGCTGCCGCTGGTCGGCGTCTCCGCGAGCCGCGGCACGGATCCGGAGGACATCGTCGTCGTCTCCCCCGGCGGCTCCGGCTTCTACACGCTCCAGGTCACGGGCTACAACGGCGCGACCAGCTCCGCGCCGTACATGCTGCGCGTCGCAACGCGCACGCCGCCACCGCCGACCACCGTCGACCCGCGCGCGATCACCGGCACGGTGGGCCCCGCATTGCCCACGCTCCCGACCGGGCTCAACACAGTCTTTCTCGTCAATCGCCAGCAGCTCGAGGGCACTTACAGCTCGGCGCGCGCGACGAACGTCATCAACGCGCTCACCAACGACAGCACCGCATTCAGGAACCTCGGCTTCCCGAACGTCATCCTCTCCGTCGATCGCTTCACGACCGTGCAGAACGCATACACGGCGTGGAACGCAAACCCGGGGAGCCCCGCGCTGGCGAACGCCGTCGTCCAGGCGATCAACGGCGTCGTCGACAGCCAGATCCGGTCGCAACCGAACGGCGTCGGGCTCAAGTACCTCGTCATCGTCGGCGGCGACCAGATCATCCCGTTCGCGCGGCTGGACGACTTCACGATCACCTCGGCCAACGAGATCGGCTACGCGAGCACCTTCGCTGCGAACACGGACCTCTTCTCGTCGCTCAACGCCGGTCAGATGCTCTCCGACGATCCGTACGCGTCGACCTCTCCGGTGCCGTACCTCACGCGACAGCTCTACGTGCCGAATCTCGCCGTCGGGCGCCTGGTCGAGACGCCGGAGGACATCGTCGCCACGCTCAACCGCTTCGTGAGCACATCGGTGAGCGGCCATCTCGATCCGGCGACCTCGCTCACGACCGGCTACGACTTCCTGTTCGACGGTGCGTCGGCCATCAACCTGCTGTTGAGCGGGCGCGTCGGTACGAGCGGTGCGAAGGCGCTCCTGGACAACCCAGGTCAGACCGGCGACTCGTGGGCGCTGTCGGACCTGATCGGCTCGACGACGAGCAAGTTCCTGCCGACGGGAGGCACGGCGCCGTCGATCACGTCGCTCAACGGACACGCGTCGCACTACCAGTTCGGACCCCCGAGCAACGATGCCGGCCTGCGTTCGGCCCTGCTCACGACCAGCGCCGTCACCGGCTCGGCGACCGCGCTCACGAACCGGCTCATCTTCAGCATGGGCTGCCACGCGGGCCTCTCCGTCGCCGATTCGGTCGTCACCGCCGGCGGCGCCAGCACGCTCGACTGGCCGCAGGCCTACGCGCAGAAGGGCGTCGGCGCCTATCTCGGGAACACGGGCTACGGCTACGGCGACAGCCTCGTCGTGGCGTACTCGGAGGAGATCAACCGGCTGTTCGCGCAGCGCATCGCGGGGGGCTCGACCGTCGGGAACGCACTCGTGGCCGCGAAGCAGGCGTACTTCGGCTCGCTCGGCGTCTTCGGCGTCTACGACGAGAAGTCGATGGCGGAGTTCACGCTGTACGGCCTGCCTATGTGGTCGGTGAGTGGGCCGGGCAATGTGATCCCGCCGTCGTCGACGCAACAGGCCGATACATCGCTGCAAGCGTTCGCCGCGGCGCCGACGGCGAAGACGGCCGCGACGACGGCCGACGCCGCGCCGCTCGCGGTCGTTCCGGATCCGGCGACCGGCCTCAACGCCGAGACGTTCAGCCTTGGAACGACCGCCAGTCCGATCGCCAACCATGAGAACGTCACGGGCGACGGCAAGTACTGGGACGGCCCGGACGGCGTGCTGGTCGAGCACCTGCGGCCGATCCAGCCGAAGGCCTACGTGGCGCTCACGGCAACAACGGGTCACGGTGCGCTGATTACCGAGCTGAGATCGCACGACCAGGACTGCATCAACCCGGTCTTCGCGCGCCCGGTCGTCGACCTCACGGGGAACGAGAGCGAGCTCGGCTTCGGCGACGCCGCCTTCCCGTCGAAGCTGCAGACGGTGCGCACATTCCAGACGCCGACCGGACCCACCCAGCGGCTGATCCTCGCCACCGGCCAGTTCTTCACGCATCCGTGCACGACGAGCACGAATCCGCAACTCGGGGTCCAGCGACTCTTCGATCACGTCGCCGGTCGCGTCTTCCGGTCGACGAGCACCGATTACATCTCGCCGGCGTACCGGCTGATCACTGCAACGAAGGTCAGCGGCAATGCTGCGTTCTCGGTCGACGTCACCGACCAGACGCCCACCGGCTCGGGCACGGTCAAGGAGGTCATCGTCGGGCTGCGCAGCGGAACCGACACCGACTGGACGTTCGTCAACCTCACGCAGGCCCCGTCCCCGCCGAGCTCACCGCCGAGCGCGCGCTGGACCGGCGGGTCGCCGATCAGCGGCAGCGAGTTCGAGTACTTCGTCCAGGCGGTCGACGCCGCGGGCAACGTTGCCGTCAGCACGAACAAGGGCTTCTACTTCGCCGGCGCGATCGCGCAGGCGCCGACCGGCGACGTCCAGGCGAGCCTGACGGGAGCGTCGAGCAACGGCTGGTACACGCCGTCCGCCGGCCTCAACGTCTCCGTGCCGCGCGGCGTCACCTACCAGGTCAGCGTCGACGGCGGGGATTACGGGGACAACCCCGGGACGATCACCGGTGACGGCGTCCACACCGTCGACGTCCGCGCGTCGAACGGCGGCGAAGCGCATCTGATCGTCCCCGTCGACACGACCGCGCCGGAGATCGTGGTCAACACACCCGCCGAGGGCGGCGTCTACACCCTCAATTCGACCGTGCAGGCGGACTACTTCTGCCGCGACGCGGGCTCCGGCGTCGTGAGCCCGTGCCACGGCACCGTGGCGAACGGTGCGAACATCGACACGAGCACGGTCGGCCCGCACACGTTCACGGTCAACGCGATCGACGACGCTGCCAATCATCACACCGACGCAAAGGTCGTCCACTACACGGTCGGCTACCGCAAGATTCTCTTCTCGAGCGCCCGCACGACCAGCGGCGACATCTACGCCATGAACGCGGACGGAACCGGGGTGACGCAGCTCACCTCGACCGCGGGCGTCGACGAGCAGCCGACGTGGTCCCCCGACGGTTCGAAGATCGCGTTCGCGAGCGCCCGCAACAACTCGATGGGCAGTGGGCTTGACATCTACGTCATGGACGCCAACGGGCAGAACGTGACGCGGCTCACGACCGCGGCAGGCGACGACACTCAGCCGGCGTGGTCGCCCGATGGCGCCAAGATCGCGTTCCAGTCGAAGCGCGACAGCAGCCCGGAGATCTACGTCATGAAAGCTGACGGCAGCGGCCAGACGCGCCTCACGAGCAACAAGAACCAGGACAACGAACCCGCCTGGTCGCCCGACGGGACAAGGATCGTGTTCATCAGCGATCGCAATGGCGTGCTCAACGTCTGGGTTATGAGCTCCAACGGCGCAAGCCCGAAACAGCTCACGGCGACGAAGCAGCCCGACGCCGATCCTGCATGGTCTCCGGACGGCAAGAAGATCGCGTGGGCCAGCAAGCGCGGCGACAACAGCGGAACGGTCTTCGACCTCTTCGCGATGAATCCCGACGGCACCGGCGTGGCCCGTCTGACGACGACGAAGGCCGGCGACATCGAGCCTGTGTGGTCACGCGACAGCCTGAAGATCGCGTTCACGAGCTTCCGGGACGGAAATCAGGAGATTTACGCGAGCAACGCGAACGGCACCGGGCAGGCGCGCCTGACGACGAACGCTGCCGCGGACCATCAGCCGGATTGGTAAGCGGCCAGCTCGTCCCAGACGAGGCGAAGCACCCCGTCGAGTGGCGCGTGCGCGCGGTCGCGTACCCGCACGCGCTCGGCGACGGCGACGAGCTCCGGGCGCCGCTCGCGATACGTGTCGGCCACGTGGTGCGTCGGGTGCCGTGCGAGGAAGAACGCGACGTGGAGCAGCTCCGCGAAGACGGCGAGAGGCCCCTCGAGCGGACCTTCGACCTGCATGTGGAAGTCGCGAGCGCTGTCGGCAGCCTCGATCTGACGCTCGATCAGCCGCGCCGCGCCGCCGTAGATGTCGCTCGCGGCAAAGGCGACACGGCCGATCGTCGAGAGCCACGCCGCGCCGATGCATTGCGCGCACGGCTCGAGGGTCGTCCAGAGCGTGCAGTCGAAGTAGCGCCGGTCCGTGTCGAGCTGCACGAGGGCGTTGATCTCCGCGTGCGCGACGCGTGAGCCAAAGATCTGGCCCTTTGGGGCCGACGACTCGGCAATGCGGTTGCGCCCTCGCGCGAGGAGCGCGCCGTCAGCATCCGTGACGACCGCGCCGACGGGAATCGTGCCGGCAGCGAACGCCTCCCAGGCGAGCTCGAACGCCGCCCGCCAGGCGGGTTCGAGCTCGCGCCATTCGTCCACGCGCGAGAGCCTAGAGCTCTCCGGGCGGTGCGAAGCGGTAGAACGTTCGGCCGGACTCGAGCTTCGCGAAGAGGTTCGGCACGAAGTCCTCGAGTGCACGCGCGTTCTCCAGGCCGCCGGCGGACACGGGGTCGTAGCCTGCGTCGCGAATCAGCTGCTCGGTGACCGCCCGCGCCTCGGCGTCGGCGGCGAAGAGACAGCCGGGTCGGACGCGCTGGTCGTCGACCTCGTCGTACAGCGCCGCGAAGTTGGCGTTGAACGCCTTCGCCACGGGGCCGTTCGTGAGCGCCTTCACCTCGTGCGCCAGCGACTCGTACTGCTCGTTGCGGTCGGTAAAGATGTTCGTCGCGTCGATCACGACCTTGCCGTCGAGCCCGCTCACCTTCCCGAGCGCGTCGGAGATCGCGCCGCCCGGAACCGCGAGGAGCACGACGTCCGCGCCCGAGGCGTCGCCTCCCTCCTGCCCGAGCGTCGTCACCTCGTGACCCGCCCGCTCCCAGCGCCGGGCGAGCCCGCCGCCGATGTTGCCTTTGCCGATCGTTGTGATGTTCATGCCGCTCGCAAACGCCCGGCCGCCCCGTACGATTCCCGCATGCCACGCGAATACCCGACCGTGCTGGAACTCGTCGGGCGGACCCGATCGTGCGACTGCAGGCGGTCGGCCGCGAGACGGGGTGCACGCACCTCGCGAAGCTCGAGTACGTCAACCCGGGTGGGTCGGTGAAGGACCGGATCGGGCTCGCGATGATCGAGGCCGCCGAGCGCGAGGGCAAGCTGAAGCCGGGCGGGACGATCGTCGAGCCCACGTCCGGTAACACGGGCGTCGGCCTCGCGATCGCGGCGGCGACGAAGGGCTACCGCTGCATCTTCGTCATGCCGGACAAGATGAGCCAGGAAAAGATCTCGATGCTTCGCGCCTACGGCGCAGAGGTCGTGATCACGCCGACGGCCGTCGAGCCCGACTCGCCCGAGTCGTACTACTCGGTGTCGTCGCGACTCGCCGAGGAGATCCCGGGCGGCTTCAAGCCGGATCAGTACTCGAACCTCGCGAATCCCCAGGCGCACTACGAGACGACGGCGCCGGAGATCCTCGAGCAGACCGGCGGCGAGCTCGACGCGCTCGTCATCTCCGTCGGCACCGGCGGCACGATCTCGGGCGTCGGCCGCTACTTCAAGGAGCACGCGCCGAACGTGCTGATCGTCGCTGCGGATCCGGAGGGCTCCGTCTACACCGCGCGAGACGACTCGGACGTGCACCCGTACCTCGTCGAGGGCATCGGCAAGGACAGCTGGCCGGAGACGATGGACCCGAAGGCGGTCGACGAGTGGATCCGCGTCTCGGACCGGGACTCGTTCGTCGTCGCGCGGCAACTCGCGCGCGAGGAGGGACTGCTCGTCGGAGGCTCGGGCGGCACGACGGTGTGGGCTGCGCTCGAGCTTGCCCGGCGCCTCGGCCCGGGCAAGACGATCCTGTCGATGCTTCCCGACAGCGGGCGCTCGTACCTCTCGAAGTTCTACGACGACAACTGGATGCTCGAGCACGGCTTCGTCGAGCGGCGGACGACGCTGCCGACCGTCGAGCAACTGCTGGCCGCGAAGCGCGCGGAGGACCACGAGGTTCCCGATCTCGTGACGATCTCCTCGCATCAGAAGGTCGGCGAGGCGATCGACGTGATGCAGCGCTACTCGATCTCGCAGCTCCCGGTCGTCCGCGACGGGAGCACCGACTCCCTCGCCGACTTCATCGGCTCGCTGCAGGATCGCGACCTGCTCGACCGCGTCTTCAAGAATCCGGATGCCCTGCACGAGGACGTCGTCGCAGCGATGCAGCCGCCGCTCGCCGCGGTCGACATCGACCAGAGCCTCGACCAGGTCTTCTCGACGCTGACGGGCAGGACGAACGCCGTCGTCGTAGCGAGCGACGGCCGTCCGGTCGGCGTCCTGACGCGCTCCGACCTGCTCGAGTACCTCGCTCACAACAGGTCCTGACGGGCCATGTCCGGGGTCAGACCCCGGCCCTGGCCGCAACTACCATGACCGGCGTGGCCGATACCGCCGAGCTCGAGACGCTGCTGCGCGAAGCCTTTCCCGAGGCGGCCGACGTGCGCGTCACCGATCGGACCGGCGGCGGCGACCACTTCCTGATCGAGGTGACGAGCGCGCGCTTCGACGGCCTCTCGCTCGTCGAGCAGCACCGGCTCGTCAACGACGCGCTCGCAGCCCCCTTCGCATCAGGCAGGATTCACGAAATGCGAATCAAGACGAAGGGGACAACGTGAGCGAGGAATTGCGGGAACGGATCAAGAGCGTCATCGACACCGAGCGCGTGACACTGTTCATGAAGGGGACGCCGCAATTCGTCATGTGCGGCAATTCCGAGCGGGCGCTGCAGGCGCTGCGCGGCGCGGGGGCTCCGGTGACGGCCGTCGACGTCCTCCCCGACCCCGAGATCCGCCAGGAGCTGTCGTCGCTTTCGGGCTGGCCGACGATTCCGCAGGTCTTCATCGGCGGCGAGCTCGTCGGAGGCGCGGACATCGTGCAGGAGCTCGCGGCGACCGGAGAGCTCGAGCAAAAGCTCAGCGAGTCGCTCGGCGAGGACTACCGGGACGAGGCGGAAGAGCGCGTGGTCTCGGTGCTCGTGCCGGCGTAGCGCTTACGAAGGCTCGCGCTTCTCGCCGCGGGCGCGGATGCTTTCGGCGGCTTCGCGCAAACGACGCAACGTCTCGTCGACGTGCGCGTCCCACGCGTCGCGCTCTTCCTTACTCTTCCAAATCTTCTTGCGCTTCTTCGCCATCGTCCTCGTCGAGCAAGAACCGGATTTTCCTGACCTCTTCGAGCAAATCGTACAGCGCGAAGAACGCCGCTTCGAGCTCTGAACGCGTCACGAGCGGCTGTTGACCCACCACTCCAGCATCGGGTTGCACGGCGCCTGGCGCAAGACGCTCTTCGGGACGCGACCTTTAGCATCGGCGCCTTGAAATCAGCCGAATCGGATCTCGCCCGCGCGCGCCGCGTCGCCGTCCGCGCGCAGCTGCTCGACGGCTCGGCGACGTCGGTGCTCGAGACGGTCCGACACCTCGGCTTCCTGCAGATGGACCCGATCTCGACGGTCGCGCCGCCGCAGCACCTCGTGCTCTTCAGCCGCCTCGGACGGTTCGACACGGCGGAGCTCGACCGGCTCCTCTGGCAGGAGCGCAAGCTGATCGAGTACGACGCGTTCATCTACCCGAGCGAGACGATGCCGCTGCTGCGTGCGCGCATGGCGCAGCAGAAGCGAGGCGGCACACCGGCGCAGCGCGCATGGATCCATGAGTTCCTGAGAACAAACGGCGTCTTGCGGCGCCACATCCTGCGAGAGCTCGAGCGCGACGGCCCGATGCTCTCGCGCGACCTCCAGCACGACGGGATCCCGAAGGGGCTCGACCACCGCTGGTGGGGCAACCGCCCGCTGCGGCTGATGCTCGAGATCCTCGCCGGCCGCGGCGAGGTGGGCGTCGCCGGCCGCGTCGGCAAGCAGCGCCTCTGGGATCTCGGCGAGCGCGTCTTCCCGCCGAGCGAGACGCTGCCGCCGCGCGAGGCACAGCGCCAGCTCGAGCTCGAGCGGCAACGCTCGCTCGGCGTCTGGCTCGAGCGCGGTGTGTTAAAGGTGCACCCGGACGTCCCGCGACGACCCGGTGCCGAACCGCATCACGTTCCTCTCGCCCTTCGACCGGCTCGTCCACGACCGCGACCGCGCCGAGCACCTCTGGGGCTTCCGCTACCGGCTCGAGATGTACGTGCCGAAGGAGAAGCGCGAGTACGGCTACTACGTGCTGCCCATCCTCCGCGGCGACCGGGTCGTCGGCCGAATCGACGTCGAGCACGTGCGCAAGGAGAAGACGCTTCGCGTCAACGGCGTCTGGTGGGAGGACGGCGTCCGGCCCGTTTCGCTGACGCCCGCTTTGAACCGCCTCGCGCGCTTCGTCGGGGCGGCGCCGATGCGCGGCTGACGAGCTCCGCGTACATCTCGGCAATCTCGTCCGTCGGGACCTCGAGCGACGCAGCCCCCATGCCGAGCTCGGTCATCTGCACCGTCGGCACAGCGGTCGGCGCGAAGTAGCCGGCAATCAGCGTTCGGCGTTCCGTCGCGATCTCGAAGAGAGCGTCGCGCAAGCGCTCGAGCTCGCCGCGCACGTAGACGTGGAGCATGGCCACCTGCGGAGGATCCGGAACGACGTCGACGCCGTCGATTCGCGCGAGCGCGATGCCGATCTCGCGCGCCTTACGCACGAAAGACGGCATGCGCGGCAGCAGCTCGTCGAGACCGAGCTCGGCGGAGAGCGCCATCGGTTCGTAGGTCGACAGCCGGCCGCCGTGCCGTACACGCCAGATGCGCGCCTCGGCGATCGCGTCCTCGGGCCCGGCGAGAACGCAGCCGCCGAGCCCGCCGAGATCCTTGTAGAGCGAGACGTAGACGGTGTCGAACAGTGCGGCGATCTCGCGCAGAGGCCGCCGGTAGAACGGCCCGCACTGCCACAGCCGCGCGCCGTCGAGATGCGGCGCGATGCCGTTCGCGCGTGCCCACGCGATTTGCGCGCGCAGGTCGCGCCACGCAGGAAGCTGCCCGCCCAGGTCGCGCTGCGGAAGCTCGAGCAGCAGCGCGCCGAGCGGCTCGTGCACCTCGTCGAGATCGGCGCGGGTGACCAGCCGCTCACGGCTGCCGACGGGCCGCGCGTGGATGCCGTGCAGGTGCTCGTAACCCCGCTCCTCGTGCACGTCGAGGTGGCACTGCGGGTGGAAGCCGACGGTCCAGCAGCCGCTCCGCTCGCACCAGATCCGCAGCGCGACCTGTTGCGCCATCGTTCCGCTCGGGAACAGGACGGCGGCTTCCTTCCCGAGCAGCTCGGCTATCCGCGCCTCCAGCCGCTTGACGCTCTCGCCGCCGCCGTACACGTCGAGGCGCTCGCCGGCGCGCTCCGCGAGCGTCCGGAACGTCTCGGCAGGATCGCGCGGGGCCGACCAAGCGGTGATGAAGCGCTCGCATCGCGCGAGGATCCGCTCGCGTTCCCGTGGCCCCACCGCGCGAGCCTACAATCGACGCGTGGACTTCGAGACGAAGGCGATTCACGCCGGGCAGGAGCCGGACCCGACGACGGGGTCGATGACCACGCCGATCTACGCGACGTCGACGTACGTGCAGGAGGCCGTCGGCAAGCACAAGGGCTACGACTACTCGCGCACGGGAAACCCCACGCGCACCGCGCTCCAGTCCTGCCTCGCGTCGCTCGAGAGCGCCGAGCACGGCGTCGCGTTCTCCTCCGGGCTCGGCGCGACGACGACGCTGATGCACCTGCTGAACCCGGGCGACCGCACGGTGCTGATCGCCGACGTCTACGGCGGCGTCTACCGCATGACGTCGCAGGTCTACGAGCCGAAGGGCTACGACTTCGAGTACGTGCCGGCGAACGAGTTCTCGAACCTCGGCGCGCACCTCGACGAGCGGACGCGCATGGTGTGGGTCGAGTCGCCTTCGAACCCGCTGCTGAACATCGTCGACATCCGCGCGGCCGCAGACGCGGCGCACGCGGTCGGTGCGCTGCTCGTCGTCGACAACACGTTCGCGTCGCCGTACCTCCAGCGGCCGCTCGAGCTCGGCGCAGACGCTGTGCTGCACTCGACGACGAAGTACCTCGGCGGCCACTCGGACGTCGTCGGCGGCTTCGTCGCGACGAACGACCCGACGATCGCGGAGCGCCTCTTCTTCCTGCAGAAGTCGCTCGGCGCCGTGCCTGGGCCGTTCGACTCGTGGCTCGTCCTGCGCGGGATCAAGACGCTGGCGTTGCGCATGCGCCGGCATTGCGAGAACGCGCGGGTCGTCGCGTCGTTCCTCGAGCAGCACGACGCGGTCGAGAAGGTCTTCTTCCCCGGCTTGCCGGATCACCCGGGGCACGAGATCGCGCGGCGACAGATGTCCGACTTCGGCGGCATGGTCTCGTTCCTCGCAGCGTCCGAGGAAGAAGCGGTCGACCTCGTCGCGCGAACGAAGATCTGGCGGCTCGCGGAGTCGCTCGGCGGCGTCGAGTCGATGATCGAGGTCCCGACGCGGATGACGCACGCTTCAACCGCCGACGCTCCCTTCGCAGCGCCGCCGAACCTCGTGCGCCTCTCGGTCGGAATCGAATCCGTAGACGACCTCGTCGCGGACCTCGAACAGGCGCTCGTGCGTTCTCCTGCACGTGCGTAACGGTTGGCTCGCTCCGCTCGCCCGCATAGGACTCGTGGCGAAAGGCGTCTCCTTCGCCATCGTCGGGGTGCTCGCGCTTCGAGTCGCAGTCGGGCACGGCGGCAAGGCGACGAGCCGCGAAGGAGCACTGGCGACGCTGGCCGACGAGAGCTACGGGAAGTGGCTCCTCCTGGCGCTCGCCGCGGGTTTCGCGGCCTACGCGCTGTGGCGCATCGCGCAAGCGTTCTTCGAGCGAGAGGAGGAGGATCACAAGCGCTGGGGCAAGCGCGTCGGCTATCTCGCTCGCGCCGCCATCTACACCGCGCTCGCGTACTCCGCGGCGAAGCTCGCCACAGGTACGACGCACACGCAGTCGCAGAGCAAGCGCGCGAGGGAGGCGACCGCCGCGGTGCTCGACTGGCCCGCAGGCCGCTGGATCGTCGGGATCGCAGGCCTCTGCGTCATCGGCGCCGGCCTGTACAACGGCTACCGCGGGCTGACGTGCAAGTTCGCCGAGCGCTGGAACACCGGCGAGATGAGCGCCGCGGTGCGGCGGTGGGCGACGCGGATCGGCGTCGTCGGCCTGCTCGCGCGGCTCGTCGTCTTCGGGCTGATCGGCGCGTTCGCGGTCAAGGCCGCGCTCGAGTACGACCCGAAGGAGGCGATCGGCCTCGACGGCGCGCTGCAGAAGCTCGCGCACCAGAGCTACGGGCCCTGGCTGCTCGGCCTGACGGCTGCCGGCCTTCTTGCGTACGCGACGTACTGCTTCGCGGACGCGCGCTACCGCAGGGTCTGATCGTTGCGCCTCGGCGCGGTCGTGTTCATCGCGGGCGCCGCGACGCTTTCCGTGGAGATCTGCGCCTCGCGTCTGCTCGCGCCGTTCTTCGGCAACTCGACGGTCGTCTGGGCGAACGTGATCGGGCTGATCCTCGTGTACCTGTCGATCGGCTACTGGTTCGGCGGCAGGCTCGCGGACCGGCGGCCCGAGCGCGCGCTGCTCGGGCGCATCGTCCTCGTCGCGGCAGCCGCGATCGTCGTGATCCCGTTCATCGCGCGGCCGTTTCTCGACGCGACCGTCGCGGAGCTCGACACCGCCTCGGTCGGCGCGGCGGTCGGCTCGTTCTTCGCTGCGCTCCTGCTGTTCGCGGTGCCGGTGACGCTCCTCGGCATGGTGAGCCCGTTCGCGATCCGACTCGCCCTGCCGTCGGTCGAGAACGCCGGCGCGGTCTCCGGTCGCCTGTACGGCCTCTCGACGATCGGGAGCATCCTCGGGACGTTCGGCGCGGCGATCCTGTTCATCCCGGCCGTCGGCACACAGCGCACGATGATCGGCACCGCCGTGGCGCTCGCGCTCGCGGGCGGTCTGCTGCTCGGCGCGCGCTGGCAGGCGCTGACCATCGCGTTCGCAGCGCTGCTCGCCGTGCCGCCGGGCGCGGTGAAGTCGGCGAGCGGCGTCATCTACGAGCGCGAGTCGCGCTACCAGTACGTCGACGTCCGGCAGCTCTCGGACGGCTCGCGCGTGCTCGAGCTCAACGAGGGCGTCGTGGAGAACTCCCTGTGGTACCCCCACAGCGTCCTCACCGGCGGGGAGTGGGACATGTTCCTCGTCGTGCCGCCGCTCGTGGCGCATCCGGCGAGGAGTGCGCTCGTGCTCGGCAACGCCGGCGGGTCGACGGCTCGGGCTCTGGCGGCTCTCTACCCGCGCATGTCGATCGACGGCGTGGAGATCGATCCCGCGGTGACGGACGCGGCGCGGCGGTATCTCGGCCTCGGCCGCATACCGCGGCTGCGCGTCGTGACCGCGGACGCGCGCGCGTACCTGCGCAGCACCCGGAAGCGCTACGACGTGATCGCGATCGACGTCTACCGGCAGCCGTACATCCCGTTCCAGGTGACGACGCGCGAGTTCTTCTCCGAGGTGCGCTCCCACCTGACGGAACGCGGCTGCGTCGCGCTGAACGTCGCGCGCCTGCCCGGCGACCGCGGCCTGCTCGACGCTGTCGCGGCGACCGTTCGCAAGGAGTTCGCGCAGGCGTGGGAGTGGGACGCCCTGCGGTTCAACAGCCTGCTCTTCGCCTGCAACGGCCCGGTCACGCGCGCGGACCTGATTCGGCGCGTCGGCGCGGTTCCGGCCCCGGCGAAGTCGCTCGTGCCGCTGTTCCGGCGCGACGTCACGGAGTCGGGGTTCCGCGGCACCGTCCTCACCGACGACCGCGCCCCCGTCGAGTGGCTGTCCGACCGCGCGATCGTCTCGTACGTCGCGCACGGCGGCCGGCTCGAGGACGACCACCTGCCGACCGAGCCGTAGCTGCTAGAAAGCCGCGATGCCGCTCGAGCCGATCGACCTGCTGCACCTCGGCAACGAACACGTCATCGGCGTGTATCTCGTGGAGACGCCCGAGGGGCCGGCGCTGTTCGACTGCGGGCCGGCGACGTGCTTCGAGCGCCTGCGGGAGGCGGTCGACCTGCGTGACGTTCGCCATCTGCTCCTCTCGCACATCCACCTCGACCATGCGGGCGCGGCCGGGCACGTCGTCGCGGCGAACCCGGAGATCCGCGTGCACGTCTCCGAGGTCGGCGCGCCGCACGTCGTGGATCCCTCGCGGCTCGTCGCGTCGGCGAGGCGCTTGTACGGCGACGAGCTCGATCGGCTCTACGGCGAGCCGCAGCCCGTTCCGGAGGAGAACGTCCAGGTGATCTGGGACGTCGCCGCCGGGTTGAAGTCCATCCCGACGCCGGGGCACGCGTCGCACCACGCGAGCTACCTGCTCGACGACGGCACGCTGCTCGCCGGCGACGCGACGGGCGTCCGCATCCTCCCGGGAGAGCACATCGTCCCGCACGCGCCCCCGCCGGAGGTCGACCTCGAGGCGTGGAACGAGACGTTCGACGAGATCCTTCGCCATCAACCGGAGCGGCTGGCGCTGATCCACTTCGGCGTCATCTCGGGCGTCGAGGACGTTGCCGAGCACATCGAGCGGACGCGCGAGTATCTCGCGGTGTGGGCCGAGCGCGTCCAAGGCGGAATGAGCGAGGAGGACTTCGTCGCGGCCGCGCGGGCGGACCTCGAGGAAAGCGAGGGCGAAGGCGCATACACGTACCTGCGCGCTGCGCCGTTCAACCAGTCGTACCTCGGCCTCGAGCGCTACTGGCGCAAGAAGCGCGAGCGGGATGCCGGCGCTGCCGCTTCCGGCTGAGGCGCATAGGCGCTGAGCTCTTCATGGTGTCGCTCGCGCCGCCGCTGTCTCTCGTGGGGTCGCGGCGGTCGGTGTCGTCGCAGGGTTCGGGCTCGAGTTGTTCAACGTACTCTGGATCACGGTGTTGCAGCAGCGCATCTCGGACGACGTGCTCGCGCGCGTCAACTCGTACGACGCCCTCGGGTCGTTCGTGTTCGTTCCTCTCGGTCTCACCGTCGCGGTGCCCGCGGTGCCGTCGTGAGACCACTCTTGTGCTTCGTGGCTGCACTCTGCGTCGCGGCCACCGCCTCCGGCGCGCGTCCCGCGGCCTCGCCGTCGGTCGCGCAGATGGTCGGCCAGCTGCTGCTCGTGCGCATGCCGGGCCACGTTCCGACCCCGGACTTCCTCGCGCGCGTCCGCCGTGGCGAAGTCGGCGGCGTCGTCCTCTACGGCGACAACTACGGGCCTGCCGGCCCGACGCTCCTGATCCGAAAGCTGCAGCACGCGGCGGCCGAAGGCGGGCAGCCGCGGCTGCTGATCGCGATCGACCAGGAGGGCGGCAGCGTGCAGCGGCTCCCCGGCCCGCCGACGGTTGCGCCACGGGAGATGACGAGCGCGGCGATCGCGACGGCGCAAGGACGCGAGACGGCGCGGAACCTCCGCGGCTACGGCATCGACGTCGACCTCGCGCCGGTGCTCGACGTCGGTCACGGCGGCTTCATCGCGAGCCGGACGTTCGGCGGCCTTCCCGGCAACGTGGCCGCGCGGGCGGTCGCCTTCGCGCACGGCCTCGCACTCGGCGGCGTCGTCGCGACCGGCAAGCACTTCCCCGGCCTCGGCTATGCGAAGACGAACACGGACACGGCGCGCACCGTCATCCGAGCGAGCGCGCGAAAGCTGAACGCCGACCTCTTCCCGTACAGGCGCGCGATCGCCACGGGGCTGCCGCTGGTGATGGTCTCGACCGCGCTCTACCCGGCACTCGACATCGACGTGCCCGCCGCGTGCTCCGAAGCCGCCGTGACCGGGCTGCTCCGCGGACAGCTGGGCTTCCGCGGCGTCGTCGTCACGGACGCGCTCGACACGCCGGCAGTCAACGCGTACCGGCCGACGTCCGAGGCCGCGCTGCAGGCGATCGGCGCCGGCGTGGACATCGTGCTCCCCGGCGGCTCGAGCCGCACCGCCAATCGCACGTCCGAGGGCGTCTACCGGGCGATCCTCGCGGCCGCGACGTCCGGCGCGCTGCCGCGCAGCACCGTGGCGGCGGCCTACGCCCGCGTCATGGCACTGAAGCGCAGCCTCTAACGCTCGAGCGCCTGAGCGACCAGGCGTAGGTTCTCGTCCCAGACGTCCCGCGGCGTCGGCGGCAGGAGGTCGTCCCACACCGCGGCGAAGTTGCCGATCAGCTGCGGGAAGCGCGCCGGGCGCGCCATGAACCAGTAGTGGAGGTGGTAGCTGCCGTCGCCCCAGCGGCACACGTGCACGCGACCGATGCCCGGCAGCGAGCTCACGGCCCGCTCGACGCGGACGAGCATCTTCCCGAGATCGGCCGCCTCCTCGTCGGTCAGGCCGCCGAAGTCGACGTGCCGCCGCGGAAACAGCAGCACCACGCACGGCAGCCCGTTCGGCTCCGCCGGGGGCGCGAGCAGCCAGCGCTCGTCGCTCCAGATTGCTGCGCCCTCGGCTCCTTGACACGGCCAGCAGTCCGCCGCGTCCTCTCCCCTGCGCGGAGCTTCCACATCGACCGGTGG
>CAVXZL010000010.1:0-621722 GCA_963766345.1 uncultured Actinomycetes bacterium
GATCGAGGCGATCGCCGAGCGGCTCAGTCCTGTCTATGGCCCATGGTCGTGTTCGCCGCCGCGACCGGGCTTCGACTGTCCTAGCTGTTTGCGCTCGAGCAACGCGACATCGACCGTGATCTCGGCGTCGTCTATGTGCGTCGGGCGTACGCGAACGGGCGGCTCAAGCACACCAAGACGCGGCTGAGCACCCGCGACTCCACCACTACAGGTGATCGCACTTGAGGCGCTCGACGGGCTTCCACGATCCGAGAACCCGGTACCCTGTTCCCGAACGCGAGAGGGGGTCGCGTTGACTTCCGCGTCTTCGGCCGTCGTCACTGGAAACCTGCTCAGACCGCTGCCGCATCGAGCCGCTGCGCGGCCTTTACGACCTGCGCCACACATACGCCACCTTCGCGCTCCGAGCCGGCGTCTCTGTGTCCGCGGTCTCGCGTTTCATGGGTTCGAGCATCGCGATGATCGACTACCACTACGGTCACCTCGTCGCGATAGCCGCGAGCACGCCGTCTCGCTACTCGACGCGCTGGCGCTCGAAAGGGCCGTGGACGCTGGGTGGACGCCGCACCAGCGGCCCGCGAGACCACTCAGCACCAGCGATCCCAGCCCCCGCAGCGAGCGATCCAGGCGAGTCGTGGACGCTCGGTGGACGTCGAGGCCCGTAGCCGTCGCGCGCCTGCTTAACAGAAGGACGTGATTAGCAGGGACTTCGCGAAGCCCTCTATCGGACTCGAACCGATTACCTCCTCCTTACCATCCCGCGCGTGTCCGTGTGCGCTCGCGGTCATGTACCCGTCTCGTACCCGCGGTCTGTTGTCTGTTCTCAAAACAGACGACGTGATCCGTACGACGAAGAGGACCTCCCGTTGCGGGCTGCTAGAGGTGTACTGGCTCAAGCGCTGGCGGCCGAAGCAGCAGACTCTCCAGGCGTTCGTCGGCCAGAGGTAGGGGGCTACGGGTTCGGGCGAACTAAACGAGCGCCGAGGGTGTCTGGCAGCCGACGATCGCCGGCGCCTCGTGGACGAGCTCGTCGTTCGTGGAGGGCTTCGACCATGAACAGAGCGAAGTTGACCCGGCGAGTGAGATTGCTCGCGAGAATGGGGTCGCCGGACATGCCGACTCCACACGGGCAGGCCCTCGCTCTCGCCCTCCTCGAGATCGCTGCCTCGCACGACCGTCCAGCGCGTGTCGCTCGCGAACACCCGCCGACACGCCTCCACCTGGTCGTCGAGGTCGGCGAAGCGAGCGAGACGCGCCAGTCGGCCGCCCACCTTCACGAGCGCTTTGAGCTTCCACGAGTAGACGTCCTGTCCGTCACGGGTGATGTGCCAGCCGCACGAGAACACGAGGCGCGCGCCTGGAGGCGCGTGGTCGAGTACCGCCTGAGTCGTTCCCGTGGGCGTACTGGTGGACGCCTCGCGGGGTGAGCACGACGCAGCACCCCGTCGCACCCCGCAACCGCGCGCTTGATCACCTCGCGGTCGTTCGTCGCTCCCGGAACGACGGTGATCCGCCCTTTGAACGCGTCGAGCTTCCGCACGCTTTGTTCCCGGCAGACGCCGACCACCTCGTAGGCACGATCGAGCGCGTGCTGCACCATGTACTGGCCGAGCTTCCCCTAGGCCCCGACGATGCAGACCTTCATCGAGTGCGTCCTGGGGCGTGTTTGCGGTGGGACTCAGGGGGTGTGGCGTGGGCGCTGAAGGGTCGCCCTTGTGAATGCATGGCCGCCAGTATCACTCGGTTTGCAGTGAGCGTCTCGCCACGTGCTTGGGGGTCAGAGAGGAAGCGTGCTCCGGTGTGAACAGCCGTCCCGGCCTCGATGAGGAAAGAAGTCGGGTTCGCGAATCGTCAGTTGCGCTGACGCCGCGTGTGTCGCTCACGCCCTGGGCGTGTCATTGCTCGCACCAGATCTCCGAGGTGCCGTTTCTGTTGGTCGAGGAAGTCGGGGTCGCGGGCCTGCATTCCGAGCGCGGGCATGATCGTGTGCTCGTTCGCGAACGGATGCCAGCAGATCGCAGCGAGGTCGAGGACGAGGCGCTCTGGTGAGATGCCCGCCTTCTCGGCTGCGGGTCTGAGTACGGCGGCAGCCTCTTCGACAAAGCGGCCGAAGAACTCGGCGACGCGGCTTGCGTCTTCGAGCGCCTCGCGCTGGATGAGGCGGACGAAGTTCTGATCGTGGCCGAGGAAGTCGAGGAAGGCGCTGACGTAAGTCTCGGCGGCCTCCTCCGCTGAGCGGTCCCCGTCCTCGTCGGCGTAGGCGCGCGCCATCGCTTCTTGGGCGCGCGCGACGGCGCGAGTGAGCACCGCGTCGTACAGTGCCTCCTTGCTGCCGAAGAAGTAGGCGGGCGTACTGCTCGGTGCGACGCCTGCCTGTGGGGCGCGTAAATTCGATTCGCCTCGAAATCACAGCCGATGTCGAACATGTGACGGACGCTCGTTGGGAGTCGCCGGCTCGGAATCTGGCCGCATATAGACATCTAGCCGCATATAGATAAGGAAAGGCGCCGCCTCCGAGCGCCGCCGCCGCCAGACGCTCCCCCGACCGCCTCGCTCGGCCCATCGATCTGACGTCCCAGCCTGAGACGAAATGCCATCCGCTCTCGCTGTCGAAGCGGCCATTACGGGCGAATCGACTTTACGCACCCCACACGCGACGACAGCCTGGACTCCGTGTCGTTCGCGACGGCACGCCGATCATCGCGTTGCTCGTCGTGTGGGGCGTCTGGCACGCGCGCCATGCCTTCGGCGTCGCTCCGCCGGTCGCCGCGGGCACGGCGACGTCGAGCTAGCGTGCGACGACGCGCCGGTAGCGCCAGATCGCGAGCGCGCCGAACACGAGCGCGATGGCGATCGACCACAGAGTCGCGAGCCAGACGTCGTTCCCCGCGGGAGTGTCGATGAAGAGGGGCCTCTCGTACCGCGTTCACCATGATCGTGAACGGGTTGTTCTCGGCCACCGGCTGGAGCCAGCTCGGCATCGACTCGACGGGCACGAATGCGGACGACACGAACGTGAGCGGGAAGAGGATGGTGAAGCCGTACGCGTTGGCAGCCTCGGGCGAGGACGCGGTCAGCCCGATGAACGCGAACACCCACGAGAACGCGTACCCGATGAGAAGGCACAACGCGATTCCGGCCACGATGTTCGGGAAGCCGCTCTTGAAGTCGAAGCCGACGATCAGGCCGACGACGAGCATGACCACGAGCTGGATGACGTTCGTGCTGATGTCCGCGAGTGTGCGCCCCGTCAGGACGGCGGAGCGCGACATCGGCAGCGAACGGAAGCGGTCCATCAGCCCTTTCTTCAGGTCCTCCGACAGGCCGAGCGCGGTGACGAAGCCGCCGAACACCATCGACTGGACGATGATTCCCGGGATCAGGAAGTCCACGTAGTTGAGTCCCGGCGTCGCGATCGCGCCGCCGAAGACGTAGACGAACAGCAGCACGAACATGATCGGCTGCACCGTGAAGCCTACGAGCAGATCGGGCTGTCGCGGGATCCGCTTGACGCTTCGAGTGGCGAGGACCCACATGTCGGACAGCTCGGTCGCGACCGCGTTCATGTCTGTTCCTCTTCGCTGTCCGCGGCCGTACGGCCGGTCAGCTTCAGGAAGACGTCGTCGAGTGTCGCCCGCCGCGTCGCGATGTCGTCGATCGCGATCCCGGCGGCGTCGAGGCGGCGGACTGCATCGGCGATCGCGCCGCCCCGAATTCCGACCGGCATGGAGACCGTGCCGTCGAGCGCGACGGGCGTGCCGTCTCCGACCCCGGCGAGCGCACGGGCGGCGACGGCTGCGTCCGCTCCGTCGCAGAGGTGGATCTCGAGCCGGTCACCTCCGACCTCGCGCTTCAGGTCGTCCGGCCTCCCCTCGGCGATGACGACACCGTGGTCGACCACCGCTACCCGGTTCGCGAGCCGGTCGGCCTCGTCGAGGTACTGCGTCGTCAACAGGACCGTCGTTCCTCCGCTGACGAGCGCATTGATCGAGTCCCAGAGTGCGATTCGACTCCGGATGTCGAGTCCCGTGGTCGGCTCGTCGAGGAAGAGGATCGACGGGCGCGCAACGAGCGCCGCCGCCAGGTCGAGTCGCCGGCGCATCCCGCCGGAGTACGTGCGGACGAGACGCTTCGCAGCGTCGGCGAGCTCGAAGTCCTTGAGCAGCTCGCCCGCGCGAATGCGCGCGGACCGGCGGCCGAGGTGATAGAGCCGACCGACCATCTCCAGGTTCTCAAAGCCATTCAGGTTCTCGTCCACGGCGGCGTACTGACCCGCGAGGCCGATCCGCGCGCGCACCCGCGCCGCGTCCCGCACCACGTCCAACCCCGCCACGCGCGCGGTGCCGCCGTCCGGTCTCAGCAGCGTCGTGAGGATCCGGACCGCAGTCGTCTTGCCCGCGCCGTTCGGGCCGAGCAATCCGAGCACGCTGCCGGTCTGCGCGTGCAACCCGACGCCACGCAGCGCCTCGACGTCGCCGTACCGCTTACGCAGCCCCTCGGCTTCGATCGCGAACGAGCTGGACACGGCTGGAGTATCGCCTCCATCCGGCTCGACTTCGTGCGGCGGGAGACGACGCCAACTCGAGCGGGCAAAAAACACGCCAATCGCGCCTGTCACGTTCGCCAGCCGTTCGCCAGCGAGCATGAAAAGCAGTGCACCCTGGCGCACGCTGGTGGACTTCTATCGACCGTCGGTTTCGGTCTGCGAAACCGCCGCAGGCGAGGAGCGGAGCGCCTTAGTGCGGCGCTTCGCTTGGTTGAGCGGAGGGGGCGGGATTTGAACCCTCGAGGCGCCTAGCGACGCCTAACGATTTTCGAGACCGCCACGAACATCCCGATTTGCAGGGAGTTTTCATCTCGTGCGCCAGTCTATGCGCCAGAGACGGGCGTTCCACGCGCACGGTGTTTGCCTAGCTGACGACGCCAGCCGAGGCACGGGGAAAGCGTCGCTCCGCCCAGGCGCGAGTACGTTCGCGCAGGCGACAGGACCGTTGGCCACCTCGTTCAGCGGCTTGCGGCGAGCTCAAATATCGCGACGTAGCCTGTGCCGTAGTCCATGAAGCGCGTCACGGCCCAGCCCGTTCCTGTTGCCAGTTGTCTGACTTCTTCTCGTGAGGCCCACAAGACGTCGTACCAGGGCGTCGCATACTGTCGGTAACGGACGCGGAGACGCTCGACGCCTCCCATCTTTCCCCGTTCGCGATTGCGCGCGTGGTAGTTGCGCGCGAGCTCGGAGGCGCCGTCGTAAGGATCGTAGGAGCCGGCCAGGATCCGTCCGTGGCTGCTCGAGAGTCGCGCGAGCTTGCGGAGCATGCGGCGCCCTGGCCGCTCCCCCGCGAGAAGACCGAGGTTATTCCCGAGCAGCAAGATCGTGTCGAAGCGCTCGCCGCTCTCGAGCGCCGTGTCGAGCGTTCCAACGCGCGCATCGGCAACACCGCGCCGCCGCGCAACCTCAACCGCCAGCGGAGACACGTCTATCCCGACGACTCGAAGGCCGCGGCCCTGGAGGTGCAGGCTGACACGACCGGCACCACAACCGAGATCAAGCACGCGACCGCGCACGAAACGCATCGCCCGCCGCTCCTGGGGCCACCACGAGCGAAACGGCGCTACGTAGTACGAAGCGTCGCTTGTGAACACGCAGCCGTCGTCCCGCTCGACGACCTCGATCGGGCGTCCGCCTGCGACGAGGTCAGTCAGGACGTGTCCGAACGCATCCTCGTCCGGGCGTAGAACGCGGCGCAGCACAGGTCGAGGCTATGGGCGACACCTCGCTGAGTCCATTCCAGTGTTGACCTTGTTGACATCTGGCGGTTTGGACAACGACTACTCGGCTCATCAAAGGAACGACGTCGGCCAGCTCCTTCTCCTCCTGCCAGGAGCGCGATTCGAGCAGCCAGCCACTCCTCGCGTCATGGCGGCCGGTCAGCCCGACGGGAGTCACTCGACGACGTATTCGTCGACGAGGTGACGTAACTCTTGCGCCTTCACGTCGAGGGCACGGCTTTCGAAGCGGTCGAACTCGAAGAGCTTCGGCAGCTGGTCGTAGAGCTGCGGGAGATCGAGGTTCTCGGCGATCTGCTCACGGATCCACTTGTTGTATGCGATCGGGTACATGCGGTGGGAAACGTGCAGTCCGAGGAGGAAACCTTGGAACGCACGGTTGAAGCGCGTAGGGTTCGCAAACTCGTCCGTGGCTCGTTGCGGCGTCGAGGCCGTTACGTTCGCTGCTCTTGTCGTGGTCGAGGGAGGGCTGCTTGCTCTGGTCGTTCGTGTATCTCGTCGTGCGGAACCTGTTCGCGCTCGTGTGGCTGCTGGCGCGGCCGCGTCGCTCGAAGGAGCTGGAGATCCTTGTCCTCCGCCACGAACTAGCAGTCCTACGCCGGCAGACACGACCGACTCTGACGCGCGCCGACCGCGCGCTGCTGGCGGCGCTGAGCCGCTCGCTGCCGCGGTCGGCCTGGACAGGCTTCCCGGTCAAGCCGCAGACGCTCCTGCGCTGGCACCGCCAACTCGTCGCTCGTCGCTGGACGTATCCGCACCGGACACCCGGACGTCCGCCGCTCGAGGCGTCGCTGCGAACACTGATCGCGCGGCTCGCCCGCGAGAATCCGCACTGGGGATACCGGCGGATCGTCGGCGAACTCAAGCGCGTCGGGATCGCCGTCTCGGCAACGACCGTCCGCAAGGTGCTGCTCGAAGCGGGTCTGCTGCCGGCGCCGGAGCGAGGCCCCTCGTCCTGGCACGCGTTCCTGCGCGCACAGGCGGCGAGCATGCTCGCCTGCGACTTCCTCACCGTCGAGACAGCGTTTCTGAAGCGGATCTACGTCTTGTTCTTCATCTCGCTCGCGACGCGACGGATCGAGTACGTCGCGTGCACCGCGAACCCGGACGGAGACTGGGTCGCTCAGCAAGCTCGCAACCTGATCATGCAACTCCCTGAGCAGCGACCGTTCCGATTCCTCATCCACGACCGTGACTCCAAGTTCAGCCACGGCTTCGATGAGGTCTTTCGGACCGAAGCCATCAAAGTGATCCGCACACCAGTCCGGGCGCCGAACGCGAACGCTCACGCCGAGCGCTGGGTCCGCACGGTTCGCACCGACTGCCTCGACCGGATCCTGATCCTCGGCCAACGAAATCTCCAGCACGTGCTCCGCGTCTACCGCCAGCACTACAACGGGCGCAGACCGCACCGTGCTCTGCGCCTTATGCCACCAGACCGTCCCGACCCAACGCCGCTCAACGCGACGGCTCGCCTATCTCGACGGGACCTTCTCGGCGGACTCATCCACGAATACGAGGCCGCCTGAGTTTGCGAACCCTACGCGTGCGTCGGTGATGCTCGGCCAGCTCAGTCGATGTGCATCTTCCCGACCTCGGTGACGGTGCCGGTGCCGGAGAAGGCCACCGGGTCGTCGATCTCCTGTAGCTCAGTGAACGTGCCGGCGCCCCTCAGCACGACGTAGTCGCCGGTCCCGCCGTTCACGCGCCAGTTCCCGCCGCAGGCGATGGTCTGGTGGCCGGTAACGGGGTCGGCCGCGACGAGGGTACAGGTCGCCTGGAAGGTGATCAGGAAGGAGCCGCCAGCGAAGGTGTACCGGTCGACAGCCGTGTACTTGAACAGGTGGGGCGGCGCTGAGGTCGGTAACGCCCACGATGCCGAGACCGGGCTGAAGCTCTGGCACTCCATCGAGCCCGTGGTCGATTGGCCGAACACTCCGCCCGAAGCCGTGATGTCCCCGGTACACGGGCCGTTGGCGTGGAAGACCTCCGCAATCGTGATGGTGACGTCCTGGGGCGGAGTGGCCGCGGCCGGCGCCACGAACAAGATCGTCGTGGCGAGCGACATCGCGGCCAGGAGCAGCAGTCTGCGCATGATCGTTCTCCTCTCCGGCGCCATCAGGCGCCTAGCCAGCGCTGAGTCACACTGTCCTATTACACCGATACACTATGCTCATCGCCAATAGCCTGTCAAGCCTCTCCATCGATCCGCGCTCCGACCTCGGGATCGCGACCCAGATTCGCGCCCGCATCGCGTTCCTCGTCGTCGACGGAGAGCTCGCCCCGGGAGAACGACTTCCATCCGTGCGCGGCCTTGCGGCCCAGCTAGGCGTCAACGTCAACACGATCCGCGCCGCCTACGCCGAGCTCGACCGAGACGGGCTGGTGCGCACCCGGCACGGCGTCGGCACGGTCGTCCTGGCTGCGCCGCCCGCGAGGTTGCCGGCCGGCGTCCGCCCGCTGGGCGTGAACACGGTCGCCGTGCTGATCGGCGGCCTCAATCCCTTCTATCTCGATCTGCTGCGTGGAATCGAGGACGTCGCTTCCGGACACGGGACGCTCGTCCTGATCGTCGACACCCACGACTCGCCGCCGCTGGCCGAGGCGACGCTCCGCCGCCTGATCGCCCGCGGCGTCGACGGGATCATCGCGGTCTCCGTAGGCGGCCTCGCCAACGGGCCAGAGAGCAGAGAAACAGACGACGGTCGCCTGCCGCCAATCGTCTACGTCGACCAACCCGACCGCAGAGGACACGTCCTGCTTTTCGACGGGCACGCCGCCGGCTACGCCGCGACCCACCACCTCCACGAACACGGCCACGAACGCATCGGCATCATCACCGCCCCCCGCTCCTCGGCGAACGTCTATGAGGTCTACAGCGGCTACGTCGACGCCCTCCACGACACAGGCCGTCAGCTCGACTCCAACCTCATCGCCGAGGTAGACGCATTCACGATCGAGACCGGCCGCCTCGGACTCGCCCACCTACTCGATCAGCGCGACCCACCCTCCGCAGTGTTCGCCGCCGGCCAAGTCCTCGCCCTCGGTGCCCTCCAAGAAGCACGAGCACGACAACTCAATGTTCCCGCCCAACTCGCCCTCTGCGGCTACACCGACACGCCCACCGCCACCCTCGTCCAACCGCCCCTCACCATGGTCGCCGTCCCAGCTCACGAAATCGGCATCCGCGCGATGCAAAAACTCACCGACCTCATCCAAGGCAAAACACCCCGCCCCCGCCGCACCACCCTCCCGGTCGAACTAATCCTGCGCGACAGCTGCGGACACCACTAACCGAACCGACCACACGACACCACCGCGGCGGACCGAGCACCGTGCTCCACCAGCGTTCAGTAGCGGCCGGAGCAGTGGCCGATGACTCCCTCGCCTGCATCAGTGTCCTGTCGCCTGATTCGAAGATCGCGGCCCCCAAGTGTTGACAGGCGGAGACGATCACACCGATGCGACATGTGAAGGGAGTGATCGGCGATGCAGCAGGGTCAAGTCTTCGAGCTCAAGAAGCGCGCGGTCGACGGCAGCGCGGTATGGGCGTACCGGTACCGGACCGACGGTCCGGGTTCGAGCCGATTACAGCGGGGAGGCTTCTCCTCCGAGCGTGACGCGGCGGAAGCACTCGAACGGGCGCTCGAACATCTCCGTCGACAGAAAGGCGTCGGCAGCACGCTGACGCTGAAGGAGCTCGTCGAGGAGTACCTCGCCCAATACGACGCGGAACCGGAGACGATCGAGAAGCTCTGCTGGCTGCTCGCCAAGGCGCTCCGTACCTTCGGCGGCCGCCGTCTTCCTGAGCTTCGCTCGCAAGAGATCGCGGCCTGGCGGATGACGATCTCACCCGGCCACCGTTTCGAGGCGACCCAGGCGCTGCGGCAGGTGCTGGCACGCGCCGTCGTCTGGGGAATGATCGACTCCAACCCCGCCAAGCAGGGAGTCGACAACCCGCAGCGTCGGCGCACCGAGAAGCGACCGTTCGAGTCATGGGCTCAACTCGACGAGCTCGCCGCGCGGCTCGGGCCGCGCTACGGGCCGCCGGTCATCTTTGCGGCCGCGACCGGTTTACGGCCCGGCGAGTGGATGGCGCTTGAGCAGCGCGACATCGACCGCCAGGCAAGAGTCGTCTACGTCCGTCGTGCACTCAGAAACGGCCGCGTCACGAGCACGAAGACCGAGGGGAGCATCCGCGCGGTGCCACTGCAGGCCGTCGCGCTCGCAGCGCTCGACCAGCGTCGAGGCGACCTTGACAGTCAGCTTCTCTTCCCGTCACCCCGCGGCGGTTACTTCGACCTCCACAACTTCCGCAACCGCTACTGGAAACCCGCCCAAACCGCGGCGGGCATCGTGCCGACGCGCCGCGTCTCCGATCTCCGCCACACGTTCGCAACCTTCGCGCTCCGCGCCGGTATCTCAACCTTCGACCTCTCGCGCTACATGGGAGCCAGCCTGACCATGATCGACCGCCACTACGGCCACCTCGCCCGCGACGGACGCGAGCACGCAATCCGGCTCCTCGACGGCAACGCGGACGTCCAAGCCGCCGACGTCCAAGCCCTGGACGCCCGATGGACGCCGCGGCAGCCCATCGTCGCCGGTCACGACAACGAAAACAGCGCCTGAGCAGGAGAAAACTCGAAGCCCTCTGACGGACTCGAACCGTCGACCCCCTCCTTACCATCTGAGGCGGCAACGGCGTACACGCGTGGTCCCTCGCGAGCACGTTTTGTCCCGCAAATCGACCACTCGTGATGTGCCGGCAGTGCCCGTGCGTGTCCGCGCCCGCTCGCACTGATGTACCCGTCTCGTACGCGCTGGGCGTTGTCAGTTCTCAAAACGGGCAATCCTCATCGGGCTAAATGCGCGAGGAGCCGCGAGCGTCGTTGCAGTTGTGGCCGTTGCCGTTGTAGCCGTTGTCGTGGTATGCGTAGCGGACGAAGCGGCGATACAGTGCGCTCAGCTCGCGGTGCGGGGTGGCGCCGATCGAGACTGCGAAGGCGGCCTCCACCGTGGCGTCGTCGTCGACAATGCCGCCGCTCGTCCACGCGGCCGAATCCTCGAGCGTCGGCGCAGAGAAGAAGCCGTCGAGCAGTGGCAGCGCGGCGCTGTCCGGGTCGTACACGAACAGGTGGCCTTCGTCTTCGAGAATGTGGACGCGGCTCTGCGGCAGATGACGGGCGAGCTGCAGCCCGTTCGCCGGCGGCACGAGCTCGTCGGCCTCACCCTGCAGGACGAGCGTCGGGATGTGCAGGGAAGGCAGCCACGGGAGGCTCGACCAGAGCGCCGCCGACCACAGGTACGCGAGGTACGAAGCGGGCTCGGGCGGGTGGCCGAAGCGAGCCTCGACGAGCGACGGCTCCCGGCGCAGGAGCGCTGCGTCCGCCGGGCCCAGCAACGAGCTCGTATGCCGGTACAACGGCCGCGAGTGGTAGCGCAGCGGCATCGCCATCACCCACAGCGCCTCCAGCGTCCCCGGCATGCTGCCCCAGCCGCACGCGGTCGCTGCGAGCACCATCCGGCGCACGCGCTCCGGCGCATGGTGCGCCAGCTGCTGGGCGACGAGGCCGCCGAGGGAGAAGCCGAGAACGTCGACGCGCTCGTGGCCGAGCTCGTCCAGCAGCTGGGTGGCGAGCTCGGCGAGCGACGAGATCGTCATCGGCCAGAGCTGTGTCGGCGAGCGGCCGGTCCCGGGCGCGTCGAAGGTGATCATCCGCGACACGCGCGCAACGCGTTCCTCCATGGCTCTCCACATCTCGACGTTGCCGCCGAGTCCGTTGATCATCAGCACTGGGCGGCCCTCGCCCCGCTCGCGCACGAAGACCTCGACGCCGCGTGCCCGCACGAGCGACTCACGCGGCGCCGTTCCGGCAGTCATGTGTCGTTTCTCCGCAAGGTTGTCTCGCCAGGCCCCGCCCGCATCATGGTACGCCTGGCCTCGGTCGGCAATGCCCCGATGGAGCCAGGAGAAATCCTCTTGTGCATTCGCATTATTAGCAGCTGCTTGATATACTGATCAAGCAATCCACAGGAGGAGGACAAGATGTCCACGACGTACGACTACGCAGAGCTGGCGCAAAAGGGTCAGGAGCAGTTCCTCGAGGCGGTCCGCGCCAACCAGCAGGCGATCGTCGACGCGGTGTCGGCGTGGTCGCAGACGGTTCAGAGCTACGCGCCCGCGGCGCCGCAGCTGCCCGAGCTCGACGAGCTCCCGACGCCGGAGCAGATCATCGACAACACCTTCGACCTCGTCGAGAAGCTCGTCGAGGGGCAGCGCCAGTTCGCGCGCGACCTCGTCAAGGCTTCCGCTCCGGCGCGCGCGGCTGCCGAGAGCGCGACCCCGGCGCCGAAGAAGACGAAGACCCCGGCGAGTGCGTAGCGCCCGTTGGCAGACCCGATTACCGACGCCTGGCGGGCGCAGCTCCTCGCGCTGGGGCAGGGCATTCGCACGCAGCGGCAGCTCTCGAAGCTGTCGCTGCGTGACCTCGCCGCGCTGACGGACGTCTCGAACGCATATCTCAGCCAGATCGAGCGTGGCATGCACGAGCCGTCCGTTCGCGTGCTGCGCTCGATCGCGGAGGCGCTGGACATACCGGCCGACTCGCTCTTGCGTGACGCGGGGCTGCTCGCCGAGGACGAGGAGCCGTCCGAACCCGCTTCCGCCGAGGCGGCGATTCGCGCCGACCGCGACCTGACGGACGCGCAGAAGGAAGCGCTGCTCGCCGTCTATCACAGCTACCGCCGCGAGAACGACTAAGACCTGAAAAGGTGCGAACGTGGCAGAGCCGGTCGAGTACGAGTCGAACGGGCCGGTCGTAACGCTCTGGCTGAACCGGCCCGAGGTCAAGAACGCCTACGATCTCGCGCTTCTGGAGGCTCTCGACGCCGGCCTCGAGCGCGCCGAACGGGACGACGCGAGCAGGGTGGTCGTCGTCCGCGGGCGTGGCGACTCCTTCTGTGCGGGCGCGGACATGGCCATGCTCAGCGGCGAGGAAGCGTGGTCGGAGCTCGGGGACGCGGTGTCTCGGATCTTTGCGCGGATCGCGGGCGCGAAACGCATCACGGTCGCGGCCGTGCACGGGTGGACGGTGGCCGGCGGCTTCGAGTTGATGCTCGCGTGCGACCTCGCCGTGGCGGCCGCGGACGCCCGCATCGGCGACTTTCACATCCGCCACGGCCTGTTCGCCGGCGCGGGGACCATCTACCGCTTGCCGCGGATCGTCGGCCTGCGCAAGGCGCGCGAGCTCGTCCTCTCGGGCGACGTTCTCGACGGGCGGCAGGCGTGGGAGTGGAACCTCGTCAACGAGGTGGCGTCCCCGACCGAGCTCGACGCGACGGTCGAGCGGTTCGCCGCGCGCTTCACCGACCGGAGCCCCACGGTCGCGTGGCTGACGAAACGCTCTCTGAACCGCAGCCTCGACTCGGACTACGAGACGCTCGCGCTGGTCGAGCGGCTGACGAGCGACGCCGTGGCGGCGACCGACGACGCGCGCGCCGGCGTGGCGGCGTTCCTCGGCCGTGGTGGCTGACCCTCGGCGTGCAGTCGTCACCGGTGGCGGCGGCGCAATCGGCGCGGCGACCGTCCACGCGCTCGCGGAAGCCGGGATGCGAGTCGTCGTCTGCGCGCGCACGGAGAAGGTCGCGCGCTCGGTGAGCGGAGGCGCCGAGGCCTTCGGCGGCGACCTGGCCGACCCCGCCTCGGTCGACGCGCTGGTCGCGGCGATCGCCGCCGCCGGCCCGGTCGACGTGCTCGTGCACTGCGCCGGCTGGGGGGAGGTGCAGCCGTTCCTCGAGACGACGCCCGAGACGTGGGACACGCTGCTCGCGGTCAACCTCCGCGCGGCAATCCAGCTCACCCACGCGATCCTCGGCCAGATGGCCGAACGCGGCTGGGGCAGGCTCGTCTTCGTCGGCTCGGACGCCGGCCGCGTCGGCTCGCGCAACGAGGCGGTCTACTCCGCCGCGAAGGGCGGCGTCCACGCGTTCGCGAAGTCGATCGCGCACGAGGTCGCACGCCGCGGCGTCACGTCGAACGTCGTCAGTCCCGGGCCGACCGAGACGCCGCGCCTGGCGACGTACCGGGAGACGTATCCCGAGAAGATGGCGCCGCTCCTGCGCCGCATCCCGCTCGGCCGCGTGGGTGCGCCGGAGGACACCGCCGCGCTTGTCGCGTTCCTCTGCTCGGATGCGGCGTCGTACATCACCGGGCAGGTGATCAGCGTCAACGGCGGCCTCCACATGCCTTGATCGAGCGGATTCAGCTGCCGCTGGAGCGGACGGTGGCAGTCAACGTCTGGCTCCTCCAGGGTGAGCCGCTCACGCTGGTCGACACCGGCCCGATCTCGGCGGCGGCCCTCGAGGCGCTCGAGGCCGGACTCCGCGACCTTGGAGTGCGGATCGAAGACCTCGAGCTGGTCCTGCTCACCCACCAGCACGCCGACCACGTCGGGCTCGCGGCGACCATCCGGCGAAGGTCCGGCGCGCAGGTGGCGGCACACGAGACGCTCGCGCTCTACCTGGAGCGCTTCGGCGAGCGCGTCGCGGAAGAGAAGGCGTACTTCGCCCGCTTCCTCGCCGAGCACGGGGTGCCCGGACGGTTACGCGGTGGCGACAAGGGCTACTGGGACTGGCTCGAGCGCTCGGCCGAGGACTGCCGCCCCGACCTGCGCCTCGCCGGCGGCGCGACCGTGCGCGCGGGCGGCCACGACCTCCACGTGCTCCACCGCCCCGGGCACAGCGAGACCGACACGCTCTATGTCGACGACGCCCGCCGGTTCGCGTTCGTCGGCGACCACCTGCTCGCCACCCCCGCAATCGCCGAGCACGGGCCCGACCGGAGACGGCCGCTCGCACGCTATCTCGCGAACCTGCGCCTGCTGGCCGAGGAAGACATGGGAACGCTGCACACCGGCCACGGCGAGGACGTCCTCGACCACCGCGCCGCCGTCGCCGCTCGGCTCCGCGCCGCCGAGGCTCGCTGCGAGCGCGTGCTGGCCGCGGTCGACCGCTCTCGTCTGACCGCGTTCGAGATCGCGGGCGCGCTCTGGCCGCCCGAGCGAATCGAGTGGGACCCGGTGCTCGCAGTCTCGGAGGTGGTCGGGCATCTCGAGCTGCTGATCGAGCGGGGCGTCGTCGCGGAGGAGGACGGAGCAGTGCGGCGCTTTCGTGCCGTTACGTAAGCTGCCGCGGGTGGGTCGAGCCGAAGTCACTTCGGGAGGGGTTCCCAGCCCGCACCCGCTGTTGCCCGCCGAGCTGCAGCGCACGTACCGGGAGCGCCGCGACTGGGAGGACCGGACGCTCGCGGAGATCGTGCGCGACTGGGCCGAGCGTGACCCGGCCCGGCTTGCGATCACCGGACCGCAGCCGTTCACCTACGAGGAGCTCTGGCGCGCATCCCGACGGCTCGCCGCCACGCTTGCCGACCGCGTCGCTCCCGGCGAGTTCGTGCTCGCCGTGCTCTCCAACTCGTGGCAGGGCATCGCGCTCAGCGTGGCCGGCTCGATCGCCGGGGTTGGACTGGCGCCCCTCTCCGCGCGCGTCGCGCCGACACTTGCGCTCAACGTGGCCGAGCAGGTCGGCGCCCGCGGCGTCGTGCTGCAGGCCGGCCTCCTCGGGCGCGAGGGCTGGGAAGACGCCCTCGCCGCTCTCCAGGAGCGCGTCGGCGACGGGCCGGTACTGCTCACGGACGGCACGTTCGAGGAAGCCGCCCGGTCGGGACCGGAGATCGACCAGCGCGGGTGGGACCCCGGCCGCGGCTGCCTCGTCCTCTCGACCGGGGGCACGACCGGACGGCCGAAGAGCGTGCTGCTCTACGAGAACGCGCTCGTCTGGGCGGCGAGGGAGATGTGCGTCGCCTGCGAGTTCACGGAACGCGACGTGCACGTCGCCTTCGGCCCCTACGGCCACGCCAGCGGTTCCCTGTTCGAGATCTACATGCCGCTCCTGGTCGGTGCGGCGACGCTGCCGATGGCGCGCTGGCGCCCGCTGCCCGTGGCCGAGGCGATCGCCGCGTACGGCGGCACGTACTGCATCACGGTCGGCACGCACATGTTCGACCTGCTCGAGCTCGAGGAGGGCGCGGAGCCGCTTCTCGCCTCGATGCGGCTCATCCTCTCCGGCGCAGGCCCCGACCATCTCTACGAGGGCGTCGAGCGGCGTTTCGGCATCCCGATCGTCCGCTGTTACGGCCTGTCCGAGTGCATGGGTCACGCCGTCTCGCCGGTGCACGACCCGCCCGAGAAGCGCCTTCGCTTCGACGGAGTCGCCTTTCCGGGCGTCGAGTACCGCATCGTCGACCCGCACGGCGGCGAAACCGTGCAGCCGGGCACCCCGGGGGAGTATCTCTGCCGCGCCCCCTCGTTCTTCATGGGCTACGTCGGGCAGCCGGAGCTGACGCAGGCGCGTCTGACGCCCGACGGTCTCTACAAGACCGGCGACCTCCTCGTCGAGCGGCCCGGCGGCTACCTACGCTGGGAAGGCCGCATCAAGGAGATCGTGCGGCGCGGCGGCCTGATGATCGACGCCATCGAGGTGTCCGACCTGCTCTCGGAGCATCCTCAGGTCGCGGAGGCGATCGTCGTCGGCACGCCGGACGCCCGGCTCGGCGAGCGCGCCGCGGCCGTCGTCGTCCCGCGTGGCGGCGAGCGGCCCGACCTGGACGAGCTCTGCACGTTCTTGCTCGACCGCGGTCTGTCGCAGGAGATGCTGCCCGAGGAACTCCTCTATGCCGACTCGATCCCGCGCACGGAGTTCGGCGAGTTCAACCGCGGCGAGGTGCGCGCGTGGGTCGTGGAGCAACTGCACGAAGTGCGGTCGTGACGTTCGACCAGATCGGCTTTGTCGTAGGCGACGTTGACGAGGCCGTCGCGTACTGGATCGAGGTGCTCGGCGTCGCGCCGTTCTGGGTCTACCGCGACTTCACGCTCGCCGAGTGCTTTCACGACGGCGAGCCGATCGAGCTCACGATCTCCGTCGCGTACGGGTATGCCGGGGCGCTGCAGGTCGAACTGGTCGAGCAGCACGGCGACACGCCGTCCGCGTACCTCGGGCGCGTGTCGGGCGGTCCGCATCACGTCGCGTTCTGGACTCCGGACTACGACCGCCACCTCGACGCGTACCGGGCGCGCGGCCTCCAGGAGCTGATGTGGGGCAGCGCGAGCGGCAAGCCGGACGAGCGCTTCGTGTACCTCACCGCGAGCGGGCCGGGGCCGATGATCGAGGTGACCGAAGTGCTCCTCGCGAAGGCCGAGACGTACCGCGCTATGGCTGAGGCGGCGCGTGCGTACGACGGCGGCGAGCCGGTGCGCGAGGGGTTGTCGCTCGGCCGTCGCTGATCCCCGGCGGGTCGCGCTCGGCTTGCTTTCAGAGCGAGTGCGTACTATACTTAGCACAACCGAACGAAAGGAATGCCATGTCCGCCACCATGAGCGACGTCGGCCTCGCCTCGCAGGAGCAGTTCCTCGCGACCGTGCGGCAGAGTCAGGAGGCCGTCGTCGAAGCCGTCGCCGCCTGGGCGAAGGCCATCGACGGGATGACCCCGTCGACCCCGAGCCTGCCCGGCTTCGAGCAGCTTCCCAAGCCGCAGGCTGTCATCGAGGGCGCGTTCGACTTCGCGCAGCAGCTGCTCGACGCCCAGCGTGACTTCGCGCGCGAGGTGATCGCGGCCGCCTCGCCGGTGCTCGAGAAGGCGCCGGCGAGCAACGGCAAGAAGCGGTAGACCGTGAACGGAACCGAGCGCGGCGCCTCCGCCGCGCTCGGGCGCCCGGCACCGCGAGAACCCAGGGCGCGCCGCGGGCCGGCGCCGGCGAGAGACGCCGCGGCGTGACACGGGTCGGTTCGCATCGTAAGATCGGCGCGGCTGAGCTGATGACCGAGGCCGTCCAACCGGCGTATCCGCACCTCTTCACCCCCGGCCGGATCGGTGACGTCGAGATCCCGAACCGGATCGTCCAGTCGCCGATGGGCACGGGACTGATCGAGATGGGGCGCGTCACCGACCGAGAGGTCGCGCTGCAGGAGGAACGGGCGCGCGGCGGCGTCGGGCTGATCGTCACCGGCGGCACCGGCGTGCACGAGACGTCGCGCTTTCCCGCTCGGATCCTGCTCGAGGCCTGGGACGAGGGCGGCATCGCGATGATGCGTCGGCGGTGCGACGCCGTGCACCGTCACGGCGCGCGCATCTTCGGCCAGCTCGTCCACCTCGGGCGCGAGTCGCCGGGCGGACAGACGGACATGGTGCCGATGGGCCCGTCGCCGATCCCCCAGCCGCGCGACCCGGCACCTCCGCATCAGATGAGCCACGTCGAGATCCGGACGATCGTCGAGGCCTTCGGCCGCTCGGCCGCGAACATGAAGGCGGCGGGCTACGACGGCGTCGAGATCCACGCCGCGCACGGCTATCTCGTCGCGCAGTTCCTCTCGCCGGCGTCGAACCGGCGCACGGACGAATACCGCGGCGACACGCTCGCCGGCCGACTCCGGCTGCTCGTCGAGGTGATCGAGGAGATGCGGTCGCGCTGCGGCGACGACTATCCCGTCGGCGTCCGCCTGAGTGGGGACGAGGGCACCGCCGACGGGATGACGATCGACGACACGCTCGAGGTCGTCGACGCACTTCAGGAGGCAGCGCCGGCGGATTACCTGTCGATCACGCACGGCATGCGGGGCTCGTACGTCAAGGACTCGACGTACGACGAGGGCTTCGCGCTTCCGCTCGCCGAGCAGGTGAAGCAGATCGTGGACGTACCGGTCATCGTCGCGGGCCGCTTCCGCCATCCGGGGCTCGCGGAGCAGGCCCTCGCAGCCGGCCGGGCGGACTTCATCGCTTTCGGCCGCGCCATGCTCGTCGACCCGGAATGGGCGACGAAGGCGCGCGAGGGGCGCGAGTCGGAGATCCGGCCGTGCCTCGGCTTCGTGCAGGACTGCCGGCGCACCGAGGCACACGTCGCCTGCGCGGTCAACGCGCGTCTCGGGCGCGAGCTGGAGTGGGGCATACCGGTCCGTGCGGCGGAAGCGCGTCGCGTCGTCGTCGCGGGCGGCGGTCCGGGCGGACTCGAGGCCGCGCGCGTCGCCGCGGAGGCCGGACATCACGTCGTGCTGTACGAGCAGACGGACGAGCTCGGCGGGCAGCTGCGAATCGCGGCCGCAGGCCCGACGCGCGAGGAGCTGCTCGAATTCGTGTTCTACAGCGAGCGCGAGCTCGGACGCCTCGGGGTCGACGTGCGGCTCGGCGCGACGGCCACGCGCGGGGCCGTGCTCGCGGACGAGCCCGATCTGGTCGTCGGCGCGACGGGCGCGCTGCCGCTCCCGCCGGAGTTCACCGTCGCCGGAGCGAGCGTCGTCACCGTGTGGGACCTGCTCGCGGGGGCCGTGCGGGACATCCCGACGCGAGCCGCGGTCGTCGACGACGGCAGCGGGTTCTGGCACGGCGTCAGCGCGGCGGAGTACCTCGCCGAGCGCGGCGCGGCCGTCGAGCTGATCAGCCCCGCTCGCGGTGTCGCGCTCGCGATCCCGCACGAGAGCGCGAGCAACGTGTACCGGCGGCTGCGCGACAACGGCGTGCGCTTCCGGCCGTTCTCGACCGTCACCGCGGTGAACGGATCGACGATCGCGCTCGCCGACTCCGTCAACGGCGCCCCGTCCGAGACCGAGGCCGACCTCGTCGTCGTCCGGACGAGGATGCGGGTCAACGACGAGCTGATGCGGGAGCTCGACGGCGCCGGCCCGGCGCTCGCGCTCGTCGGCGACTGTGCCTCGCCGCGGCGGCTCACGCACGCCGTCCTCGACGCGAACGTCGCGCTCAAGCGCTTCGCCGAGGGCCGCCTCGGCCGCGAAGCGACCATCGTCTTCTGAGCCGTGGACGTCGTCGTCCTGGCGAAGTACGTCCCGAACCCGTCGGGGCTGCCGCCGGAGATCGGGCCGGACTTCCGCCTCCGGCGCGAGGACTCGAACGGCGGCCTCGACCCGAGCGACGAGCCGGGCGTCGAGGTCGCCGTGCGTCTCCGCGAGGAGCTCGGGGGCAGCGTGACCGCGGTCTCGGTCGGGCCCGAGCTCGCGACACGGGCGCTGTGGCGCGCGCTCGCGCTCGGCGCCGACCGGGCCGTGCTCGTCAGCGACGACGCTCTCTGCGGGGCCGATGCCCTCGCGACCGCGAGGGTGCTGGCGGCGGCGATCTCACGGCAGCCGTACGACCTCGTCGTCGCCGGCGTCGAGTCCACCGACGCCGCCACCGGCACGATGCCGATGGTCCTCGCCGAGCTGCTCGGGCTTCCGGCCGCGACGTTCGCGCGGCATGTCGCGCTCGAGGACGGTCGCGTCTCGATCGAACGGCAGACCTCGTCGGGCTACGACGTGATCGAGTGCGAGCTGCCTGCGCTCGTGTCGGTGACGGCGGGCGCGGCGACTACGCGGTATCCCTCGGTCAGGGACAACCTTCGGGCCAAGAAGAAGCCGCTCGAGCGGCTTTCGCTCGCCGACCTCGGGCTCTCGCCGGCGGACGTCGAGCCGTGGCACGAGGTGACGTCGGTCGAGATCGCGGCGCAGAAGCAGGCCGGCGAGCTCGTCGAGGACGAGGCCGACGCGCCGGCGCGGATCGTGCACTTCCTCGCGGACGCGGGAGCGATCTAAGTGCCGGGCATCTGGGTCTATGCGGAGGTGCGGCCGGACGGGGTCGATCCGCAGGCGCTCGAGCTGCTCACGAAGGCGCGAACGCTCGACCCGGACGTCGCCGCGGTCGCGCTCGGGCGCGGCGCGGCGGACGCCGCGGGTGTCCTCGGCGAGTTCGGCGCGAGAACGGTGTACGCAGACGAGAACGACGTGTACTCGGACTATCCGGGCGAACCGGCGGCCTACACCCTGGCCGAGCTCGCGCGCCGGCACGCGCCGGATCTCGTCCTGTTCGGCTCGGCGTACGACTCGCGTGACGTCGCCGGCCGCATGCAGGGACTCCTCGGCACGACGCTGGTCGCCAACGCCGACGACATCGTGGGCATCGACCGCGTCCGCCTGACGGTCGCGCTCCGCCTCTGGCCCGGGCGGCCGGGCAACCTGCGCGGCGGGATCGGCGGCGCCAAGACGGTCGACGTCAGCCTCGGCGGGCCCGCGCCGAGGCTCGTGCTCGCGCGGCCGGCCGCCTTCGCGGCGGCGCGCGGCGGCGGGCACGCCGACGTCGTCGCGGTCGAGGTGGAGATCCCGGCCGAGCGGAAGCGGGTGCGCCGGCTGGAGCGCCACGAGGAGCGGGGCGCCGGCGTGCGGCTCGAGGACGCGAAGGTCGTCGTCGCCGGCGGGCGTGGCCTCGGAGCGGCGGCGAACCTCGAGCTGCTCGAGCGGCTGGCGGGAGCGATCGGCGACGCCGCGGTCGGCGCAACGCGACCGGTCGTCGACTCCGGCTGGGCGCCGTTCGCGATGCAGATCGGGCAGACGGGCAAGACGGTACGGCCGGACGTCTACATCGCCGTCGGCATCAGCGGTGCGCCGCAGCACGCCGTCGGCTTCGGAGGCGCCGGGCGCGTGATCGCGATCAACAAGGACCGTGACGCGCCGATCTTCCAGCTCGCGGATCTCGGCATCGTCGGGGACGCACTGACCATCGTCCCCGCCGTGATCGAGGAGCTTCTTACCGCTCGGCCTGGATGACGCGCAGGAGCGGTACAGCGATGACGACGATCGCCGTTTTCAGCGCGAGCGGCCGCCCGGGACTGGCGCAGGTCCGGCAGCTGCGCCTCCGACATCTACCAACAGGGCTACGCGGGCGGTCTCTGCGCGGCGACGGTCACCGGCCGCATCGCCGGGTCGAGCGCCGTCTTCGCCGCTCGCAGCCCGAAGACGAGCGCCGCAGCGAGCCCGCCGGCATAGGCGCGCACATAGAGTCCGCCCGCGTCGGCGCCGGCCGCGAGGAGCCCCGGAATCGGGCGCCCCTCGCCGTCGAGCACGCGCGCGTCCTCGTCGATCAACACGCCGCCGAACGTGAAGGTGATCGCCGGCACCGCCTCGATCACGTAGAACGGCGGACGGTCGATCGGCACCGCGTCGAACTCGCGCGGCGGGTCGGGCCTTCCCTCGGCGCACTGGCGGTTGAACTCGAGCAGCGTCTCCTTGACGGCGGCGCCGTCGTAGCCCCAGTCCTCGGGCAGGTAGTCGAACTCGTCGAAGTCGTTCGCGATCGCCGCCCGCGCGCCGCGCTGGTAGCAGACGTCGAAGGTGTCGGTGCCCTGGATGCCCTCGACGTAGGGACGCAGGATCCATTCGGTCCGCACCCGCTCGTCGGTGATCAGCAACCCCCGCGCCTCCCGCTGACGCAGCAGCCCGAGGGTCGTCAAGTGGTCGCCGACCGTCTCGTCCATGAAGCGGCGGCCGTCGAGATTCACGAGCACGCCGTGCTCGCTGTAGTAGAGCGTGAACGCCGGAAAGTCCTCGTTCTCGCCGAACGTGATCCCGGACGGCATCAGGTGTCCGTAGAAGCCGGCGTCGTCGGGACCGAAAGCCGCGCCCGCCTCCCGCGCGAGCCGCAGGCCGTCTCCGCTGCTGTAGGGGTTGCTGCGCAACGGGATACCGCGTGCCAGCGGGTCGATCAGCGTCTCCCGCAGGTCCGGGTCGGCCTGGAAGCCGCCGGTCGCGAGCAGCGTCGAGCGGGCGCGGATCGCCCGGGTCTCGCCGGAGGGCGTCGCGATCTCCGCGCCGCGCACCGACCCCTCCTCGACGAGCAGGCGGCGCGTCTCGGCAGGGATGACGATCTCGCAGCCGTTGCACTCGCGCAAGGCGAGCTCGCAGGCGCGGAGGTAGTTGAGGATCGACGTCTGGTGCCCGCGACCGAAGCGGAGGACATCGACAGCCGGCTGGGCTTCCACGCCGAACGAGCGAACCCACTCGACGGCGGGGCCGAAGCCCTCGATCAACTTCTCCTGGAGCTTCGGGTCGCCGTCCGGGACGGCGCGGCGGAGGACGTCGACCGTCGGCGCCGTCCAGATGAACCCGGCGAGCTTCGCGCTGCCGCCGAGCTCTCCTTTCTCGACGAGGACGACCGACCCGCCCTGGCGGGCCGTCCAGGCTGCGGCCGACAGGCCCGCCATCCCGCCGCCGAGGACGAGCAGGTCGACGTCGGCTTCCCGAATCGAGTTCAGGTCGGTGACTATGACAGAGCGCGCGCGACGCTGCTAACGTCGCCGCCCTGGACGGCCGCGGGTCACTGGAGGGCAAGGTCGCGCTCGTCACCGGCGGCGGTTCGGGCATCGGCGCCGAGTGCGTTCGCGCGTTCGCCGCCGCGGGAGCGCGCGTGCTCGTCGCGGACTACGCCCCCGAAGCCGCCGACGCGGTCGCGGGCGAGCTCGGTGAGTCGGCGCGCCCGTTCGCCGCCGACGTGACCGACCCCGAAGCGTGCGTCGCCATGGTCGAGGCCGCGGTCGCCGCGTTCGGCAGACTCGACGTCGCCGTCAACAACGCCGGCATCTCGCCGGCGGCGCTGGTCCGCCTGGCCGACGTCGACGTCGCCGACTGGCGGCGCGTCGTCGCCACGAACCTCGACGGCGTCTTCTACTCGCTGCGCGCGGAGATCCCGGCCCTGCTCGCCGCCGGCGGCGGCTCGATCGTGAACATGGCCTCGATCTACGGCGTCGTTGCCCGGGTCGGCGTGGCCGCGTACGCGGCCGCGAAGCACGGCGTCGTCGGCCTCACCCGCACCGCCGCGGTCGAGTACGGGCGCGACGGCATCCGCGTGAACGCGGTCGGGCCCGCGACGACGGAGACGCCGCTGACCCGCGCGGTGATCGCGGCCCAGCACGACGACATCGTGGCCAGGCTGCCGATCGGGCGTGTCGCGGTGCCCGGGGACGTCGCCCCGCTCGTGGTCTTCCTCGCATCCGACGCGGCGGGCTTCTGCACGGGCGGCTGGTACGCCGTCGACGGCGGCTGGACGGCACAGTAGTTCCGCGCGCAGGCTGGCCCGCAGCGGCCGGCTCAGGCGGCGGTGAGCAGCAGGCAAGAGGCGAGGGGCCCGGCCCCGGCCGACACCGCCGCGACCCGAGCCCCCTGCACCTGGCGCTCGCCCGCGGCTCCGCGCAGCTGCACGCAGGCCTCGTACAGGTGCCCGAAACTGTGCAACCGGCCGCCGGAGAGCTGGCCGCCGCTCGTCGACAACGGCAGCTCTCCGTCGAGGCCGATCCGCTCGCCGCCTTCGACGAAGGCCCCGCTCTCGCCCTTGCCGCAGAACTGCAGTCCTTCGAGCCAGAACAGCGTGAGGACGGTGAAGCCGTCGTACAGCTGCGCGACGTCGACGTCGCCCGGCTTGAGATCGGTACGCGACCAGAGATGCGCGCCGGCGCTCGCCGCGGCGGTCGTCGTCATGTCCTCCCACTGATCCCACGACGCGCGACCGTGGAGGGCGCTGCCGACGGCCTCGACGCGGATCGGCGGACTCGGCGTGTCGGGTGCATGAGACGCGTGCGAGACGACCACGGCGGTCGCCCCGTCGACCGCGATGTCACAGTCGTAGAGGCAGAGCGGATCGCTGATCATCGGCGCCGAGAGGTACGTGTCGAGCGTCAGCTCGTCCCTCAACACGGCCTTCGGGTTGAGCGCGGCGTTCCGGCGTGCGTTCAGGCTGATCTGGGCGACCTGCTCCCGCGTCGTCCCGTACTCGTGCATGTGCCGGCGCGCGTTCAGCGCCATCCAGGTCGGCCCCGAGAACGCACCGAACGGGAGCATCCACTGCATCATCCCCGTGACGCCTTCCGCGTCGGCGGCGATGCGCTCGGTGGCCCGGCGCCAGGCCGTCGCCTCGTTGAGCGCGCGGTACACGAGGACGTGGCGGCACATCCCGGACGCGACGGCCATGCAGGCGTGGATCACCGAGGCGAGCATTCCGGGCGTCTCGGGGCCCGCGTAGTGCCAGTTGGTCTGGAGGCGGAGCGCGTCGATGACGCGGTGGACACCGGGCCCGGACGAGCCCGGACCCGGCGGAGCGAGCCCTTCGGCCCGCGAGATCTCGCCCGGCCAGGAGACCACGCCGTCCACGTCCGCCGGGCGCAGGCCGGCGTCGGCGATCGCCTCGAGGGCTGCGTCGAGCGTGAGCGCCATGACGCTCCGCGTCAGGCGCCGCCCGACATCGGACTGCCCGATGCCGGAGATGATGCAGGCGTGCTCGAAGCGCGCGGTCACGCCGGCCGGAAGACCGGGACGAACGCGGCGCCGCGCTCGACGAACTCGACGTGCACCGGCATGTCGATGGAGACATCAGCCGGTGAAGTGCCGACGATGTTGGTCAGCACGCGCAGGCCCGCCTGCTCCTCGAGCTCGACCACCGCGATGACGTACGGCACTTCGAGCCCCGGCATCCACGCGTGCTCGTTGACGGTGAAGGTGTAGACACGGCCGCGGCCGCTCACCGGGGCGGGCGCGACGCGGTCGCCGTAGCAGCGACCGCACCTCGGCGCCGGCGGATGGACGTAGTAGCCGCAGTCGGCACAGCGAGTGATCTCGAGGTAGCCGTCGATCCCTCCGGTCCAGAACGCTTCGTTCTCGTCGTCGATCCGCGGAACCGGCCAGACCACGTTGTTAGCCTAACGCGGTGAATCTCGCCGCCCTCCTCGACGAGCAGGCGACGCGCTTCGGGGACCGCGTGCTGGCGACGTTCGAGGACGCCACGGTGACCTACGCGGGCCTCGCCGACGGCGCCGCCCGCTTTGCCGGCGGGCTTCGCGAGCTCGGCATCGTCGAGGGCGATCGCGTCGCGGTGATGATGCCGAACCGCGCCGAGTTTCTCTACGTGTGGCTCGGAGTTCTCAAGCTCGGCGCGATCGAGGTCCCGCTCCACAGCGCGGCGCGCGGGCCAGGCATCGCACACATCCTCGAGACCACGGGCGCGCGCGCGATCGTCGTCGACGGCGATTTCCTCGCGCACGTCGAGCCCTACCTCGGCGAGCTCGAGCACGTCGTCGTGGTCGGCCGGGGGTACGACGAGCTGATGCAGACTGCTGCACCGGCCGAGACGCGCGACGTCGAGCTGCGCCGGCCGGCGTCGATCCTGTTCACCGGCGGCACGACCGGCCCGCCGAAGGGCGTCGTCCTGCCGCACGGCCACAACGTGAACGTCGCCACGGGCACGGTCGAGACCGTCCGCTACACCGACAGAGACGTGCTGTTCACGATGTTTCCGCTCTTTCACGCGAACGCCAAGTACACGACGGTCGTGGCCGCGCTGATCGCCGGCGCGCGCACGGTGATCCACCGGCGCTTCTCCGCCAGCCGGTTCTGGGACATCTGCCGCCGCGAGGGCGTCACCGCCTTCAACGGCCAAGGCGAGATGCTCCGGATCCTGCTCAAGCAGCCCCAACGGGAAGACGATGCGGACAACCCGGTCCGGGTCGTCTTCGGAGCCGCCGCCCAGAGCGAGCTCGTGCTCGAGTTCGAGCAGCGGTTCGGGCTCTCGGTCCTCGACGTGTACGGCATGACCGAGACCGGCCCGATCACGGCGTGCACGTGGGACCGGCGCAGGCCCGGCTCCTGCGGCGTCCCGGTCCCGTGGTACGAAGTCCGGCTCGTCGACGAGAACGACCTCGACGTTCCCGACGACACAACCGGTGAGATCGTCGTCCGACCGAAGCGGCCGGACGTGATGATGGGCGGGTACTGGGACAACGACGCGGAGACGTTGAAGTCGCTCCGGAACCTCTGGTTCCACACGGGCGACCACGCGAGGCGGGACGCGGACGGCTTCTACTTCTTCGTGACGCGTGCGACCGACTCCATCCGCCGTCGCGGCGAGAACGTCTCGGCGTGGGAGGTGGAGCGCGTCCTCGCAGACCATCCGAAGATCCTCGAGGCCGCGGTCTATGGAGTGCCCTCCGAGCTCGGGGGCCAGGAGGTGATGGTCGCTGTCGTCACGCGGCCGGAGGCCGAGATCACGCCCGAGGAGCTGCTCGGCTTCTGCAGCGGCAAGATGCCGCACTTCGCGGTGCCGCGGTTCGTCCGCTTCGTGGACGAGCTGCCGAAGTCCCACGCGCAGCGGATCCTGAAACAGGAGCTGAAGGCGGAAGGAGTCGCCGCCCCCGGAGTGTGGGATCGAGAGTCGGCGGGCTACGAGGTTCGCCGCTAGGAGGGTTTGGCGAAACAGCGCGGTCGCGCAGACGCCTCGCTGATCGAATCTGCCGCAAACAGCGCGTTCAAATCGACGAACGCCCGCGCAGACCGGCGATGGACGGGGGCGATTGCGAACCGCTACGGCGTCGGCCCGTGGAGCGTGTACTCGTACGCCGCGACGAACGTGACGGCGGTCGTCGACGGCGAGCCCACCGACTTCGCGATGCGCGTCGCTCTCTGCAACCTGCCCGACGGCTCGCGCATCGAGTTGATCCAGCCCGAGCACGAGCTCGGCGTGATCGTCGAGCTCGGCGGCGCCCAGCCGGGCTTCGCAATGCCCGAGCCCGTGGAGGGTACCCGGCCTGAGTTGCTACGGCGCCGGAAGCATGGGCGCCGGCGCCTCGCGCGGGCGCAGCGCGCCGACGTAGACGCCGGCGAGGATGACTGCGCCGCCCAGGAAGAGGTCCGAGCTGACGTGCTCGTTGTCCAGCCACGCCGAGAGCGCGATCGTCAGCGGCGGGGCGAGCACGAAGATGTACGCGACGCGCGACGCCAGCCAGCGGCGGAGCAGCAGGAGGTAGAGGATGAACATCAGCACCGAGCTGATCAGGACGACGAAGGCGAGCGCGCCCCACGTCCTCGCCTGGTGCGGTAGCGCGATGCTCTCGTCCGAGAGCAGCGAGACGGGGAGCAGGATCAGCGCTGCCGTCGCGGACGCGACGACGTTCAGCTGAACGGGGTGGAGCTGCAGCGGCAGTCGCCGCGCCAGCACCGCGGACTCGGCGACGCAGAGCATGCTGACGAAGAGCGCCAGCAACGAGAGCGGTGGGACGCTTCCCGTCAGCGGCGACGCCGTCAGCAGCGCCACTCCCGCGAGGGCCAACAGCGCGCCGGCCACCGCGCGCGCGTGCAGGTGCTCCTGCCGCTGGAGCACCGCGAGCAGCAGCGTCACGAGCGGTACGAGGGCGAACAGGATCTGGCCGATCCCCGCATGCACGTGCACGAAGCCGTAGTACGCGAGCCCCACCGCTCCCGCGTAGTTGAGCGCGCCGAAGACGGCGGCGCTCCCCAGCGCGCGACCGCGCGGCAGGCCGAGCTTCAGCGCCGCCGCGAGAGCGACGAAGACCGCCGCCGCCAGCGTGAAGCGCAGGCAGGCGCCCCACCACGGGTCGAGCTCCCGGTCGCTGAACCGCACGGCGATCGGGTTCGTGGCGATGATGACGGTGCAGACGCCGAAGAGCGTCGCCGCCGCCGTCCGGTCGTTTCCGGGAGCTTGCACCGCGGGAGCTTACCGACCTGAAGTCGGTTCAGTCAGCGCGGCTCGGCCGAGCCGTTTAGTATCGGCGGGCCGGTGAGCTATCGCTTCGCGACCTACGTGAAGCGCGGGCGAATCGCCTACGTGACGATCAACCGTCCGGAGGTGATGAACGCGCTCCATCTCGAGGCGCACCTCGAGTTGAAGGAGATCTGGGAGGATTTCCGCGACGACCCGGAGGTGTGGGTCGCGATCCTCACCGGGGCGGGCGAGCGCGCGTTCTCGGCCGGCAACGACCTAAAGGCGACCGCGGAGCGGACGGCGGCCGGCACCGACGTGCAGGGAAGCGAGCGCCCGCCGTTCGGGCGCATCACGCGCGACTTCGACTGCCCGAAGCCGCTCATCGCCGCCGTCAACGGCGTCGCCGTGGGCGGCGGCCTCGAGATGGCGCTCGCGTGCGACGTCATCGTCGCCGCAGACCACGCGCGCCTCGGCCTGCCTGAGCCGCGCGTAGGGCTTTTCGCCGGCGCGGGCGGTATCCATCGGCTCGCACGGCAGGTGCCGTTCCACCTTGCGATGGGCCTCCTCCTCACGGGCAAGCTCATCCAGGCAGACGAGGCATACAGGATCGGCCTCGTCAACGAGGTCGTGCCGCTGCCGGGACTGATGGCCGCCGCGGAGCGCTGGGCCGCGGAGATCCTCGAATGCTCGCCGTCCAGCGTGCGGCTCACGAAGGAGGCGGTCTTCGCCGGGCTGAACGTTCCCGTCGACGAGGCGATCGCGGGCGACGCGGGACGGGTCGAGCGGCTGCTGGCCTCCGCCGACTTCGTCGAGGGGCCGCGGGCGTTCGCGGAGAAGCGGAAGCCCCGGTGGACCGGCCGGTAGTCGAGGCGGAGCCGCCGAGCCCGGAGCGCCTCGCCTCGCTCCTCTCGCCGCGGAGCGTGGCGATCGTCGGCGCGTCCGACCGCTCGGGCTGGTCGAGGGGTGCGTTCTCGAACTTCGAGCGTCTCGGCTTCGAGGGCGCGCTCCACCTCGTCAACCGAGGCGGCGGCATCGTGCACGGGCGTCCCGCCGTCACGAGCTGCCGTGAGATCGGCGAGCCCGTCGACCTCGCGCTCGTGCTCGTCGGCGCCGCCGGCCTGAGGGACGCGCTTGCGGATGTCGGGGCGGCGGCCATTCCGAACGCCGTCGTCCTCGCGGCCGGCTTCGGCGAGGTCGGAGACGGCGGCTCGAGCGCGCAGCAGGAGCTCGTCGACGTGTGCCGCGAGCACGGGACGATCTTCGTCGGGCCGAACTGCCTCGGCTTCGTCAACGTCGCCGACCGCGCGCCGGCGTGGTCGGGGATGATGCCGGTGCCGCTCGTCTGCGGCTCGGTCGCGATCGTCTCGCAGAGCGGCGCGACCGGGAGCGAGATCGCGACCTTCGCGTCCGCGCAGAACATCGGCCTCAGTCACATCATCTCGACCGGCAACGAGGCGATGGTCGACACGCTGGCGATGGCTGCGGCCGTTCTCGAGGACGAGCGCGTGCGGGCGCTCGCGATGTTCGTCGAGTCGATCCGCTCGCCGGAGCGGCTCGGGCAGCTGGCGGTGCGGGCCGCCGAGCTCGAGAAGCCGATCGTGATGATGAAGGTCGGCACGAGCACGCTCGCGGCGGAGATCGCACGCACGCACACGGGCGCGTTGGTCGGCGACGATCGGCTCGTCGACGCCGCGCTCCGTCAGTGGGGCATCGTCCGCGTGCGGTCGCTGGAAGAGCTCGCCGTCACCGCCGGGCTGCTCGCGCGCACGGGGCCGCTGCCGCCGGGCGGGCTCGGCGTAGTCTCGATCTCCGGCGGGGCGTGCGACATCATCGCCGATCGCGGCGAGGAGCTCGGACTCCCGCTACCGGAGCTCGCCGACAGCACGCAGGCGCGGCTCGCGGACGTCCTCCCCGGCTACGTCACGCCGCGGAACCCGCTCGACATCACCGGTGCCGCGTCGGAGAGCCCGCAGCTCTTCGCGGATGCGCTCGCCGCGCTCGCCGGCGACCCGGGTGTGGCGGCGCTCGCGGCCGTGTTCGTGCTCCCGGTGGCGGAGCGCGCCGCGACGTTCGCGCCGCGGCTCGCGCTGATGGGCGACGGTCTGCGCGCGGCGGGCGACCGCGGCGTCCTCGTCGCGCCGACCGCCGGCGACATCGCGCCGGCCACCGCGCGCTCGCTCGAGGAGGCCGGGATTCCGTACGCGATGACGCGTCTCGGCGACGCCGTCGCGGCGTTCGCGAACGCGATCCGCTGGTCGGCCTGGCTGCGGAAGCCGGCGTCGCCCGAGCCGGCGGAGGACGAGCTCGACATCGTCGACGCGACGGGCCCGTGGTCGGAGTCGCGCGGCCTCGAGCTGCTGGCGGAGAACGGCGTCCCGGTCGTGCCGTGGCGGCGGGCGCGGACTGCGGACGAAGCCGTCGCGGCCGCGCGCGAGCTCGGCTATCCGGTCGTCGTCAAGGTCCTCTCGCCGGAGATCCTGCACAAGACGGACGCCGGCGGGGTTGTGCTCGGGGTCGCGAGCGACGGCGGTGTGCGCGACGCGTTCGCTCGGGTGACTCAGGCCGGTCCGGGCGTCGAGGGTGCGCTCGTCGCGGCGATGCGCAGCGGCGGCGTCGAGTTGATCGTCGGCGTCGTCCGCGACCGCGAGTGGGGCCCGGTGCTCGCAGTCGGCCTCGGCGGTGTCTGGGTGCACATCGCCGACGACACGAGCCTTCGCCTCCTGCCGGTCGCGCCCGACGACGTCCGTGAGATGCTCGACGAGCTCCGCGGCAAGGCGGTGCTGGAAGGCGCCCGCGGCTCGCGCGCGGCCGACCTCGATCGCCTCGTCGAGGCGATCGTCGCATTCGCGCGGCTCGCGGAACGGATGGGCCCGCGGCTCGCCTCGATCGAGGCCAACCCGCTGCGCGTCGACGGCTCGAACGTCGAGGCGCTCGACGCCGTGGTGGTCTGGTTGCCGCGGTGAAGACGCCGGTCTGCGAGCTTCTCGGCATCGAGTTCCCGCTGCTCGCCTTCAGCCACTGCCGTGACGTCATCGCGGCGGTCACGAACGCGGGCGCCTTCGGCGTGCTCGGCGCGATGCGGTACGACGCCGACGAGCTGGAGGTGGCGCTGCGCTGGATCGACGAGGAGGTCGGCGGCAAGCCCTACGGCGTCGACGTCATCGTCCCGCAGCGCTACGAGGGCAAGGGAGAAGAGCTCGATCCGGAGGCGCTCGCGGGCCGCATCTCCGACGCCCACTGGCAGTTCCTCGAGCGCCTTCTCGCGGAGCACGACCTCGACGGTGTCTGGAACCGCGAGGTCGCGCTCGCATCGAGCCGCGCGTCGGGCCTCTTCTCAGACGCGAACGTCGATTCGCTCCTCGACGTCGCGTTCTCGCACCCGATCCGGCTGATCGCGAACGCGCTCGGCCCGGCGCCGGAGCGGCTGATCGAAAAGGCCAAGCAGCACGGCGTGCCGTGCGCGGGCCTCGTCGGCGCGCCGGAGCACGCTGTCCGGCAGGTGCAGGCCGGCGTCGACCTCGTCGTCGCCTCCGGCTACGAGGCCGGCGGGCACACCGGCGAGATTGGGACGATGGTGCTCGTGCCGGAAGTGCTCGCGGCTCTTCGCGGCTCGGGCGTCCCCGTGCTCGCCGCGGGCGGGATCATGACCGGGCGCCAGATGGCCGCCGCCCTCACCCTCGGCGCGGCGGGTGTCTGGACGGGCTCGGTCTGGCTGACAACACATGAGGCCGAGACGAGCGTGTTCCTGCGCGAGAAGATGCTCCGGGCGTCGTCGCGCGCCAGCGTTCGCTCGCGCGCCCGCACCGGCAAGCCGGCGCGACAGCTGCGGTCGGCGTGGCACGACGCGTGGGAGGGGCCGGAAAGCCCGGGCACGCTGCCGATGCCCTTGATGGGGATGCTCGGCGGCGAGGCGCTGGAGCGGATCGAGGCGGCGGCGGAGGGCGGTCACGCGGGCGCGCGCGAGCTCGCGTCGTACTACGTCGGCCAGGGCGTCGGGCTGATGACCGCTGCGAAGCGCGCCGGCGAGGTCGTGCAGGATTTCATGGAGGACTTCGTCGCTGCGTTCGAGGCCGTCGAGGGCGCGCTCGCCGAGGAGGTGACGTAGCCGCGCCCGGCTTCCTCGACGGGTATCGGGTCATCGACCTCACGGATGAGCGCGGCCTCCTAGCCGGCCGGCTGCTCGGCGACCTCGGCGCCGACGTGGTTCAGGTCGAGCCCCCGGAGGGGTCGCGCGCGCGCCGCGTCGGACCGTTCTCGCCCGAAGGCGAATCGTTGTACTGGGAGGCGTACGCCGCGAACAAGCGCGGCGTGACGGTCGACGTCGACACGGCCGACGGCCGCCAGACGGCGCTGCGCCTGTGCGCCGCGGCGGACTTCGTCTTCGAGTCCGAGACGCCCGGCGTGATGGCGGAGCGCGGCGTCGCATACGAGGACGTCCGCAGGGTGAATCCGCGGGTCGTCTACGTGTCGATCTCGCCGTTCGGCAGCGACGGTCCGAAGTCGTTGTACGCCGACAGTGAGATCGTCCTCTGGGCAGCCGGCGGGCCGCTCGCCGCGCATCGCGACGGCGACCGGCCCCCGCTGCGGATCAGCGTGCCGCAGGCGTACCTGCACGCCGCCGCCGACGCGGCCGGCGGGGCGCTGCTCGCGCACCTCGCACGCAGGCGCACCGGCCGCGGCCAGCACGTCGACGTGGCCGTGAACGAGTCGGTGACGCAGGCCACGCTCTCGCGGATCCTCGCAACCGCCGTCGGCGATCCACAGGGGAGCAACCTCGTCGCGCGAGGACGCGAGGACCGGCTCGACCAGAGCGGGAGCGGCTCGGGGACCGAGCAGACGAAGTGGCGCGTGTGCGACGGCTGGGTGGCGATGCATCTCGCGGTCGGCCCGGCCGCAGGCCGGTTCACGAACAACCTGTTCGCGTGGCTCCGCGAGGAGGGCGCGTGCGACGAGCGCCTTGCCGCGGTCGACTGGTGCGAGGTGCCGGACCTGGTCGCGGCCGGCGAGTTCTCGCTCGCCGAGCTCGACCGCGCGCGGACGGTCGTGGCCGAGTTCCTGGCCGCGCGCACGAAGCGCGAGATGCTGGAGGCGTCGCTCGCGCGCAAGCTGCTTGCAGCGCCGGTGCTCACGGTCGGCGACCTCGCAGAGAGCCCGCAGCTCGAGGCTCGAGGGTTCTGGGTCGAGCTCGGCGGGCGCAGGCTACCGGGCCCGTTCGCGCAGGTGACGGCGGACGCCTTCGCCTTTCGCCGGCCGGCGCCGCGGCTCGGCGAGCACAACGCCGAGGTGCTCCGCGAGGCGATCCCGGCATGAGCGCGCTCGAGGGCATCAGGGCGCTCGACCTGTGCTGGGTGGTCGCCGGCCCCGCCCTCGGGCGGGTCCTCGCCGACCACGGCGCAGAGGTCGTCCACGTCGAGTCGTCGACGCGCCTCGACACCGCAAGGCTGATCGGCCCATTCCACGGTGGCGTGCAGACGCCGGAGTCGTCGATCCTCTACGGCGACGTCAACGCCGGCAAGCTCGGGCTGACGCTGAACCTCAAGCTCGAGCCCGCGCAGGACGTCGTGCGCGACCTCGTCCGGCGGTCGGACGTCGTGCTCGAGTCGTTCTCGCCGGGCGTGATGGACGGCTGGGGGCTCGGCTACGAGCACCTCCGGGAGCTGAACGGGCGGGTGATCGTGATCAGCACGTCGCTCATGGGGCAGACGGGCCCGTACGGCCGTTTCGCCGGCTACGGGAACGTCGGCGCGGCGATGTCGGGCTTCCAGTCGCTCGTCGGGTGGCCCGATCGGCCGCCGTTCGGGCCGTACGGTCCCTACAGCGACTACGTCGGACCGCGCTTCGCGCTCGTCGTGCTGCTCGCGGCACTCGACCGGCGGCTCGAGACCGGCGAGGGCTGCTACATCGACGCGGCGCAGGTCGAGGCCGCGGTGCACTTCCTCGCGCCGCAGATCCTCGACTTCGAGTCGACCGGCCGCGTCGCCGAGCGCAACGGCAACCGCGACGACGCGATGGCGCCGCACGGCGTCTACCCCTGCGCCGGCGGTGAGTGGGTCGCGATTGCGGTCCGGGACGACGAGGAGCGCCACGCGCTCGCCGAGCTGCTCGGAGTCGCCACGCCGGACGACGAGGCGGTCGCCGCGTGGACGCGCGAGCGTGCCGCCGGCGACGTCGAGGAGCTGCTGCAGGCACGCCGCATCCCCGCCCACGTCGCGCTCGACAGCGAGACGGCGCTCCGCGACGAGCAGCTCGCCGCGCGCGGTCACTTCGTCGAGCTCGAGCATCCGCTGTTCGGCTGCACCGTCGTGCAGGGGCCGCGCCATCGCCTGTCTGAGACGCCCGCGGCCGTCGAGCGCGCCGCGCCGACGCTCGGACAGGACAACGACCGCGTCTTGCGCGAGCTCCTTGGCTACGGCGAGGCCCGCATCGCGCACCTGAACGAGATCGGCGCGCTCGCGTGAGCTGGGAAGAGGCCTGGCAGCCGGTCGTCGACGCGGTCGGCCGCGACTTCGGCGGCGGCGAGGTGATCGAAGGCGCCGACGCGGTCGACGCCTCCGCGCTCCGCCGGTTTGTCGAGCCGCTCGAGCTCGACTGCCCGCTGCACCACGACGAGCGGGTCGCGCGCGAGCACGGCTATCGCGGAGTCGTCGCGCCGTTCAGCAGCTACTTCACGTTCGTCGCGCCGCCGCTCTGGCGGCCGGGCGAGGCGGCCGTGTTCACGAGCGACGAGCGGGACGCGCCGCCGGAGGGGATCGCGGCGCGCCGGTTCGCGACGGGGCTCGAGCCGCCCTACTCCGGCTACTTCGCGGCCGACTTCGAGCTCGAGTTGCTGCAGCCGGTCGTCCTCGGAGACCGCCTCCACCGCACCGGCATGAAGCTCGTCTCCTGCACGCCGAAGGAGACGAGCGTAGGCCGCGGCGCGTTCATGACCTGGGAATGGGAGGTGCGGAACCAGCGCTCAGACGTCGTCGCCCGCTTCCGCAACACCATGTACCTCTACGACCCGTACTGATGGACTGGAGCGCGCAGCGCTACTGGGACGACGTCGCGGAAGGGGACGACGTTCCATCCGTCGAGTTCTCGCTCACCGTCTACCGGCTCGTCGTCGAGGCGGGCGCGAACCGCGACTTCAACGCAATCCACCACAACAGCGAGGTCGCGCGTGCGTCGGGCGCACCGGAGATGTACGCCAACACCGGCTTCCTGCTCGGCATGTGGGAGCGCGCGATCCGCGAGTTCGCCGGCCTCGAGGGCTCCGTCCGGCGCATCACCGGCTTCCGTATGCGAAGGTTCAATGTCGTGGGACAGACGGTCGTCGTTCGCGGCAGGGTCCTGGGCAAGCGGCGCGAGGACGACGCCTCGCTGGTCGAGCTGGAGCTGTGGTCGGAGGTCGACGGCGAGGTGACCGTCGGGCCGGGAACCGTCACCGTGGTGCTGCCAGAGCGGACGTCGTGACGGCGGGAACGGCGATCGTGGGGCTCGGCCTGACCGAGATGGGCAAGGTCTACGGCCGAACGATCACCGACTTCGCCGGCGAGGCGATCGCGCTGGCCCTCGAGGATGCAGGCCTCGAGAAGTCGGACGTCGACGGCCTGCTGATCAACGCGAACGGGTCGACCGAGATGGTGCCGATGCTGCAGCTCTCGCTCGGGCTCGAGAACCTGACGCTGGTGAACGCGATGAGCTCGGCCGGCTCCACCGCCGGAAACATGCTGCAGTGGGCGACACAGGCGATCGACGCGGGCCAAGCGAGCGTCGTCGCGTGCGTCTACGCCGACGCGCCGCTCCGCGAGGGCGGCTCCGCGTCGGAGGGCAGGTACAGCGGCCGGAGATTCTCCGGGGACGGTCTGGCCGGTTTGTCCCTGGCGTACGGCGCGTACGGCCCCGGCAACGTCGGCTACGCGCTCGCGCTGCGGCGGCACATGCACCTCTTCGGCACGAGCCACGACCAGCTGGGCGCGATCGCCGTCGGGCAGCGCAAGTGGGCGCTGATGAACCCGCGCGCGCAGATGAAGAAGGAGATGACGCTCGACGACTACCACGCCTCGCGCTGGATCGTCGAGCCGCTGCATCTCTTCGACTGCTGCCTCGTCTCGAACGGCGGCGTCGCGGTGATCGTCACCTCGGCCGAGCGGGCGCGCGAGCTTAAGCAGCCGCCCGTCTACCTGATCGGCTTCGGCCAGGCGGCACCCGGCGACAACCAGCGGGCCGGGAGCGAGCCCGGCATCCACACGGGGGCGAAGAAGTCGGGCGAGCTTGCCCTGCGGATGGCAGGCGCCGAGCTCGCGGACGTCGATGTGCTGGAGCTCTACGACTGCTACACGTACACCGTTCTCGTGACCCTCGAGGATTACGGCTTCTGCGCGAAGGGAGACGGCGGCGCATTCGTCGAGGACGGCAAGCTCGGCCCCGGCGGCTCGCTGCCGACCAACACCGGCGGCGGCCAGCTGTCCTCTTACTACATGTGGGGCTTCACGCCGCTGTCGGAGGGCGTCATCCAGGCGCGGGGCCACGGCGGCGAGCGGCAGGTCGAGAAGCACGACGTCGTCCTGGTCAGCGGGAACGGCGGCGTGCTCAACTGGCATTCGACGACGATCCTGAGCACTGAGCCCGCGGCATGACTGCCGTCCCGACCGAGCCCGAAGGCATCCTGCCGGCGCCGGGGAAGCCTGTCCCCGCGATCGACGCACCGAGCCGGCCGTTCTTCGACGGCGCGCTGGAGGGACGGCTGATGATCAGGCGCTGCCGGTCGTGCGGGACGTTCATGTGGCCGGCCGGCGGCATCGGCATGCCGCTCCGGCCGCGCTGTGTCGCCTGCTTCTCCGGCGACCTCGAGTGGGCGCAGGCAAGCGGCAAGGGCACGCTCTACAGCTACGTCGTGATGCACCAGCTCTACGACCCCGCGTTCGCGGACGAGGTGCCCTACAACATCTCGATCGTCGAGCTCGACGAGGGCGTGCGGATGATGACGAACGTCGTCGGCTGCCCGAACGAGGAGCTGCAGATCGGCATGCCGCTCGATGTGACGTTCGAGCGGGTCAGCGACGAGGTGGCGCTGCCGAAGTTCCGGCCGCGGGCGGTGGCGTGACGGCCGCCGTCACGTCACCGCTCGACCGCTACTTCAGTGCGATCGACGCCGGCGACGTCGAGGCGACGACGGCGGCGTTCGCCGACGATGCGCTGTACATCCGACCGTCGCTCGAGGTACCCGGCACCCTCGAGACAATCCGCGGGAGGGACGAGCTGCGCGCGTTCTTCACGCGGCGCGGCAAGCTCCCGTTCCGCCACGAGGTGCGCGCGCTCGCCGTCGCCGGGAACGACTGCTTCGTCGAGGGAGCGGCGTACGCCGAGGAGAGGCTGACGAGCTCGTTCCTCGCGCACGTGACCCTCGACGACGGCGGACTGATCATGCGGTACTTCGCGCTGATGGCGCCGGCAGTCGACGCGTAGCAGCAATTTTAGGACAGTACTCCTTCGAATCTAGGAGAGTGCCGTGAGCTCGACAAGGCCCGACCTGGCCCCCTTCGTCCCGCCGTTCCCGTTCCGCATGCGCAATGCGGAGATCCTCACGGTCGCCTACCGGTCGACCGCCGCGGCCGTCGCTCGCTTCGTGCCGGACGAGCTGGAGCCTGCGGACGAGCGGGTGATCCTCCACTTCTACCGGATCCACGACGCCGGCCCGTTCGCGGCGTACGGCGAGCTCGCGGTCCATCTCCCCGTTCACCATCCTCGGACCGGTGTCAGCGGGGCGTTCTCGCCGTTGCTCTACGTCGAGAGCGACGGCGCGCTCGCTTCCGGTCGGGAGATCTTCGGGCAGCCGAAGAAGCTGGCGACCGTCACGCTCGCTCCGGACGGCGATCTGCTCGTGGGACGCATGCGGAGGAACGGGATCGACGTCGTGACCGCAACGATGGCTCTGCACCAGACGCAGTCGAGCGTCGAGGCGCTCCAGGCGCTCGGCTTCGGCACGAACATCAACCTCAAGGTGATCCCCTCCGTGGACGGCTCGGGGCCGGCGGTACGACAGGTGACGGCCCGCGACTTCGCAGACCTGCATGTACACGAGGTCTGGGAGGGATTCGGAACAGTCGAGCTGCGCCCGAACGCGCAGGCGCCCGTCTTCCTGCTGCCCGTCGTCGAGGTGGAGCGAGCTCTCTACTGGCGGGCCGACTTCACGGCGGTCTGGGGACGCGTGCTGGAGTCGCTGACCGTCGAGCAGACCGACGCGGCGCTGGTGTAGGCGTGTCGGCCGCCGAGAACAAGCAGCTCGTCGAGGGCTTTCTGCACGCGTTCAGCCGCGGCGACCTCGACGCCGTCGAGGAGGCACTCGCGCCGGACTTCGTCAACCACGACGCGCCCGAGTTCCCCGGCGTCGGCGGCGATCGTGCCGGCGTGCTCGCAGCGATCGGCTACCTGAAAACGGCGTTCCCGGATGCCCGGGCCGACCTCGTCAGCGTCGTGGCGGAGGGCGACAAGGTGGGAGTTCACGACCAGCTCGTCGGCACGCACGAGTCGGAGTTCCTCGGCGTGGCGCCGACGGGACGCGAGGTGCGCGTGGACTTCGTCCACGTCTTTCGCGTTGCGGACGGCCGGATCGTCGAGCGTTGGGGCGTGTCCGACAGCGCCACCCTCCTGAAGCAACTCGGCGCCGACAGGCAGTGACCGAGGGCGACTCCACCGCCGAGTTCCTCCGCATGGGGATCGACCTCTCGACGGACACGTTCACCGGCGAGGAGAAGGAGCAGGCGCGGGCCGGCCGTAGCGTCCGGCCGGCGTCTCAGCCGCGATCTGTTCGACCGAGCCGACCGGATCCGCCGGGTCGAGATCCGCCGAGATCCTGCGCGACATCTGCGTGTCGATCGGGCCGGGACAGACGGCGTTCACCCTGACTCCGCTCGCGGCGACCTCCGTGCCGGCCGCCTCGGTCAATCCGAGGATCGCGTGCTTGCCGGCCGAGTACGGCGCTCGTCCCGCGTCGGCGACGAAGCTCATCATCGACGCCGTGTTGATGATCGAGCCTCGGCCGGCGGCCAGCATCACCGGCAGCACATCGCTAAGCCCGGTCCGTCACCTCGTTCCCGTTCCCGGCGTGACGGCCGTCCGCCCGCCGTCAACCGGCAGCACCGCGCCGGTGACGTACGCTGCATCGTCCGACGCGAGGAAGAGCACGACCGACGCCACGTCCTCCGGCTGCGCGTAGCGGCCGAGCGGCGTCTGCTCGAGCACCGGGCTCGTCTCCGTGAAGAGGTCGCCGAGCCACGGCGGCTGCAGGTCGCCGGGGCCGGTCTGCGAGATCGCGCCGGTGGCCACGCAGTTCACGCGCACCGGCGCGCAGTTGTACGCCATCACGTGCGTGAGCGGCCCGAGGCCGCCCTTCGAGGTCGAATAGGCGGGGAAGCGCGGGTTGCCGAAGATGCCGTCGATCGAGCCGAGGTAGACGATCGCGCCCGCGTCCGAGCGTCGCAGCAGTGGGAGCAGTGCCTTCGTGTACGCGACCGGGCCGAGGAGGTTGACGCGAACGACGGCTTCCCAGTCCGCGATCGAGTCCTGGCCTTCGTCCCAGTAATCCATCGCGGCCGCGCAGTAGACGAGCACATCGAGGCCGCCCCAGCGGTCCTCGCATGCTTCGGCAACGCCGTCAGTCTCGGGCATGACCGCCAGCACGACGGCGCCTTCGGCCTCGAGCCGCGTAGTACACGCGCGGCCGATCGCGGAGCCGGCGCCCACGACGACCGCCTTGCGTCCGTCGAGCCTAGGCAACCCGCACGAGCGTCTTGCCGAGCGTGTCGCCGCGCATCACGCGCGCGAGCGCGTCCGGCGCATTCTCGAGGCCCTCGACCACCGTCTCCTGCCACTTGAGCTGCCCCGCCTGCAGCCAGGCGCCCAGCTCGCGCTGCACCTCGGCGAGGCGCGTCGGAAAGCTGCTGCCGCGGAAGCCGCGCAGGGTCAGGTCCTTCGCCGTCGCCAGGAAGAGGTTGCGCGGGCCCGGCTGCGGCTCGGTCGCGTCGTATTCCGAGATCGCGCCGCACAGGGTCACGCGGCCCCACCGCCGCAGCGTCGTCAGAGCGGCCTCGAGGTGGTCGCCGCCGACGTTGTCGAAGTAGAGGTCGATCCCGTCCGGCGCGATCTCGCGGAGCGACTCCACCACCGGCCGCGCCTTGTAATTGAACGCCGCGTCGAACCTCAGCTCCTCGAGCAGGTAGCGCACCTTCTCCTCCGACCCGGCGCTGCCGATCACACGGTGCCCGAGGTTCTTGGCGATCTGTCCGACCAGGCTGCCGACGGAGCCCGCGGCGGCGGAGACCCAAACGACGTCGCCCTCGCGCAGCTCGCCGACGTGGACGAGCCCGGCGTAGGCGGTCAGGCCGTTGGCGCCGACGGGGCCGAGGTACGCCTGCGGCGGCGCGATGGACGTGTCGAGCCGGGTCAACGTGGCGATGCCGCGCATCTCCTCCTTCCCGGCCTCGACGAGCGCGTAGTCGCGCCAGCCGTACGGATGCCAGACGGTGTCGCCGGGCGCGAAGCCGTCGGCCCGCGACTCCACGACCTCGCCGACGGTGAGGATCCCGTCCATCGGCGCGTCGAGCGCGAACGCCGGGAAGTAGCCGTCGGGCGCCTTCTCGCGCAGGCGGATCCGCAAGGCCGGGTCGACCGACGTCCACGTGTTGCGCACGAGCACCTCGCCGGGAGCCGGATCGGGTACGGCGACCTCGACCAACCGGAAGTCGGACGAGCGGACCTCGCCCTCGGGATACGTCGCCGGCTGCAGCTCCCGGCCGGTGCGCGCCATCAGCTCCAGATGCCGCTGAACGCGAGCGTGCGGCCGGCGAAGAAGCGCTGCACGCGTTCCTGCTCGTCGGCCTGCACCCACATTGTGAAGGTGCCGAGCTCGGCGCCATGGCGAGTCGTGTAGCCGAGCGCAACCTCGGTGTGTCCCGAGCGCGCGGTAACCGCGAGATGGTGGAGTTGCCCCTCCGGCTCGCGTTGCTCGAGATAGCCGTGGTACTCGTCGAGGCCGCCGTTGAACTCGTGCACGCCGCGCTCGTCCGACCAGAGGATTGCGAAGTCCATCTCCGGCGCGAGCAGCGGGACTACCTCCAGCGGCCGCTCGTCGAGCGTGCCGAGGAACACCGGCAGTACCGTCGCAGACGTCGTCTCGCCGCCGGCCCCTGCCGCGACCTCGGCCTGGCCAAAGCGCTCCGTCCGCCCGGAGTAGAGTCGCTCGGCGCGGCCCTCGGAGTCGAGCCAGACGGCGAACGTGAAGTTGCCGAGGCGTTCGCCCCAGCGCGTCGTATGGCCGAGCACGATCTCGACCTTGCCCTCGCGCGCCCCCACGTCGATGTGGTGGCGCTGGCCCTCCGCCCGGCGCTGGGCGAGGTAGCCGTGGAAGTCCTCGAGCCCGCCGGTGAACTCGCGCGGGCCGCGCTCGTCCGACCAGAGGAACGAGAACCTGAAGCCGTCGGCCAGCATCGGCAGGGCTTCGAGCGCCTGCTCGTCGAGCGTCTCGAAGTAGACCGGCAGGAACCGCGGCGCCTCGAGCGTTGCTCCGGTCGGCGCGCTCACAGCTTCTTGAAGCTCTCCGAGCCGCCGAGGATCAGCGCCACGATCACGCCCGCGGTCGTCACGCCGACCATGATCAGCGAGATCACGGCGACCAGGGGATAGCCGCCGTTCTCGTAGTAGTCGTACAAGATCGTCCCCATCACGTTGACGGTCGGCGCGCGCACGAGGAGCGACGCCGCGAACTCGTGCGAGAGCAGAATGAACATCAGCGCCAGCGCGCCGCCGAACGTCGGCCGCAAGAGCGGCGCGAGGATCTGCAGGTGCGTGCGCACGACGCCGGCGCCGGACACGCGGGCCGCCTCGATGTACGCGTCGCCGAGCGCCGCGAGCCCCGAGAGGATCATCCGCGTCGCGAACGGGATCATCAGGGTGATGTAGACGAGGACAATCACCCACTTGGTGCCGTAGAGGACGAACGGCTTGTTCGTGTACGTCATGAGAAAGCCCACCCCGAAGATGACCGCGGGGATGCTGAGCGGCATCGCGACCACGAAGTCCAGGACCGGCGTCGCGATCCGGTGGTAGCGCTGCCGGCGCAGGTAGAACGCGGCGACGTAGCCGATCACGAGCGTCACGGCTGCCGCGATCACCGAGAGCTCGATGCTGTTGTAGATCGCGGGCAGGACTCCCGATGCGGTCGTCACCGTGCGCCAGGTCGCGAGGGTGAACTGGTGCACGTCGAAGACGCCGCTCCAGTATCTCGACAGGGAGACGACGACGAGCGCCAGGATCGGCAACACGGTCGTGAAGACCCCGTACAGGATGATCATCGTCGCCGCCGACCACGAGCCGCGGGTCCCCGACCGGAAGCCGCCCTTGCCGCCGTGCGTGATGAAGCGCGAGTGGTTGCCGAGCAGGATCCGGTTCGCGACCAGGACGAGGATGCCGAAGAGCAGCAGCGGCGAGCCGATCGCCGCCGCCAGCCCGTATTGCGGCGGGATCTGCTGCGTCTGGTTGTACATGTCGGTCGTCAGCACCGTGATGCCCTGGTTCGCTCCCAGCAAGAGGGGCGCGGTGAACTGCCCGAGCCCGAGCAGGAGTGCGACGCCCGTCCCGTAGACGAGCGCCGGCCGAAGCAGCGGCAGCACGACGCGGAAGAAGACGCCGGCGCGTCCCGACCCGTTCACATAGCCGGCCTCGATCAGCTCCTCGCTGATGTTCTCGAGCCCCGCCGCGACGAAGAGGTACACGAAGGCTGCGAGGGAGAGGCCGGTGATGATGATGATCCAGGGCATCGTGTAGACGTTGAACGGCCCCTCGAACTGGTGGCTCCACCAGGGCAGGTGGCGCAGGAGCTGGTTCAGGTAGCCCGGATGCGGCGAGAGCAGGAACGACCAGCCGAGCACGGCTGCGAGCGGCGGCAGGACGATCGGGAGGATCGGTACCGCCCGAAGCAGCCGAACGCGCCGCGGGAGCGCGGTTGCTGCCCACGCGAGGCCCGTCCCGAGGACGACCGCGATCAGGAGTGACCCGACCCCGAGGTAGAGCGTGTCTTTGATCGTCGTCCACTCGCCGGGGCGCGTGTAGGCCTCTCTGTAGGCGCGGCCGCCGTGCTCGAGCGCGAGGTATTGCAGGCGGGCGAGCGGGACGATCGTCAGGTAGCCGATCGCGCCGATGAAGACGAGCACTACGAGACCCGGCGCCCAGCGGCGGAGCTGCAAGCTCCAGTCTCGCTTCGGGATCGCGACGGCTTCGGTCGTCACGTCAGCTTGCGACGGCGACGCGGCGGCCGAACGAGCTGACCAGCGCGCCGGATTCATCGTAGAAGGCGAGGTCGCCGAGCTGTAGCGTGGCGACGACCTGCTGTTGGGGCTGCAGGCTCCGGGCCCACCCCCCGCGCTCGCCGGCGGGGATCCGGCTGAGGACGCGGGCTCCCCCGATCTTGACGACGACGTCGAGATGCCGGCCGCCGAACTCGGACGCGACAACGGTGGCGGGCAGGTGAACCGTCTGCGGCCACTCGGCCGTCTTTCCCTGAGGTGCGAGGTCGATGTCCTCGGAGCGGGTGCGGGCGACCAGCGTCGGCGACGCCGTCTGCACCCAGCTCAGGTCGCCGTCGAGCGGCTCGCCTTCGTACGTCCAGCCCTGCTCGAGACGCTCGAAGACCAGGCGGTTCGACATCCCGATGAAGTCGGCGACGTACTCGGTCGCGGGCTCCTCGAAGATCTCGTCCGGGCGGCCGAGCTGCTCGAGCGAGCCGCTCCGCATGATCGCCAGGCGGTCGCCGAGCGCGAGCGCCTCCGTCTGGTCGTGGGTGACGTACACGGCCGTGAACTCGAGCCGCTTGTGGAGCTCGTAGATCTCGGTGCGCACGAGCTCGCGCAGCCGCGCGTCGAGGTTGCTGAGCGGCTCGTCGAAGAGAACGAGCTCGGGCCGTGCAACGAGGCCGCGCGAGAGCGCGACCCGCTGCTGCTGGCCGCCGCTGAGCTGGGCGGGATAGCGGTCGAGCAGGTTGGTCGTGTCGACGAGCCTGGCAACCTCTTCGACCCATTCGGCCGCTTGCTTGCCCTTGATCTTCTTCGCACGTAGCGGGTACGCGACGTTCCTCCGCACGGTCATGTGCGGCCACAGCGCGTACGACTGGAAGACCATGCCGATGTTCCGCTTGTTGGGCGGAACGTTCAACTTGCGGCCGGCGTCGAACACCGTGCGGTCTCCGAACGCGATCGAGCCGTCGTCCGCGGTCTCGAGGCCGGCGAGGCAGCGAAGGGTCGTCGTCTTGCCGCAGCCGCTCGGCCCCAGGAGCACCAGGAACTCGCCCTGCTCGATCTCCAGGTCCAGGTCGTCGATCGCGATCGTCGGCGGCTTACCGGCGAACCGCTTCGCGAGCTCCTGGATCCTTACCCTCGACAGTTGCGGTCACCTCGTCTCGAGGAGGGTGGTGGATGCGGGAGCGGGCGGACGCCCGCTCCCGCGCGATGCTAACCGAACAGCGAGTGCCAGTAGTTCTGGAAGGCCGTGACCTTGCTCGGCGTCAGGTCGGCGAGGACCTGCTGGTACGGCTTGATGTAGTACGTCTGGGGGACGTTCTTCACCACGGCGCCGAGGTGATGCTGGGACGTCTGCTGACCCTCCTTCGTGACGAGGTAGTTGAGCAGGAGCTGCGCCGCGTTCGGGTGCGGCGCCCCCTTCAGGACCACGCCCCACCATGGCGCGTTCCACGCCTTGGAGCCACCGGGCACGGTGAAGTCGATCGGCGCCCCCTGCTGGTGCAGGTCGATCGCGTTCGTGGAACAGAACGAGCCGGCCGTGATCTCGCCCGCAGCGGCGGCCTGCGTCATCGGCAGCGACGATGCGTAGACCTTCGGCTTCTGCGCCGCAAGCTTCGCGAGGTAGCCCTTGCCGTAGGTCTTCTGTACCCAGAGGTACCAGTCGACGAGTGACGGCGCGCTCGGGTTGACGACCCCGATCCTGCCGCCGGAGAGCGACGAGTTGAGCAGGTCCGTCATGCTCGTGAACTTCTTCTGCGTCAGGCCCGTGTTCCAGCAGATGCCGAGAACCGCCTCGCCGACGATGTTCGCCTTGCCCGGGCCGCCGAACACCTTGCGGTCGTACGCCTTCTTGTACAGATCGGGCCCGACTGCGTTGACGGCCCATTGGTTCTGCGGCTTCTGGATGCCGTACACGATCGGCTTGCTCGCGATCACGAGGACGTCGTCGTTCAACTTGTGTGCCTGCTCCTCCGTGTTGACCTGCTGCGTGAGCACGGAGTCGATCTGGCGGTTCATCGTGATCGTGATGCCGTACTTCGCCTTGAACGCCTTGATCGTGTCGGCGAGGAAGAGGGGGTTCTGCGACGTGTACAGCGTCACAGAGCCTTCTTTCTTCGCCGCGGCGACGATCTTCGCCCACTGGCTCTTCGTCGCCGGCTTCGGAGCGCCCTGCGACAGCTTCGCGAGCACTCTCTGCGCGGACCTCGACGAGGTTGTCGACGCCGCATACGCGGCGGACGCCGCAGCCGCTACGCAGACGAGCGCGAGCACCGCCGCGAGCGCGCGCGATGAACGAACCGGTCTCTTCACCCTATCTCCTTTCGGCAAACGACCCCGCGTGTGAGCCGATTGGGATCCAATGGATTGCTGTCCTCCTGAACCGAGTTCAGTGCGGCAGTTCTACAATATCCCCGGGCGCAGCGCAAACCCCGGCTCCTACTCCCAGGGGCGTTCTCCACCGACGCGTGGTGTGCCTACCCGACGCGCGGCGGAAGTGAACCGCCGCCCGCGGGCCTCAGTCGCAGCCGAGGAGCGCCAGCTCGCGGCGGACGAAGAAGCGCCCGACCTCGTCGATCGAGAGCGCGCCGCCGGGGCGGTACCACGTCCAGACGCTGTTGTAGAGCCCGAGCAACGCGCGCGCGAGTAGCTGCGGGTCGCTGCGCGGCAAGTGCCCCTCCTCGATCCCGCGTGCGAGGAACGCCGTCCAGGCCGCCTCGAGCTCGCGCTTGCGCGCGCGGACGCTCTTGCGCGCGGCCTCTTCGCGTGGGGCCGATCGGCGCGCCTCCAGGCGGTCGTGTTGCGAGAGGAGGACGCGGTACTCGTGCATGTCCTTCGGCGCGAGGTCGAAGCCTGACTCGAGCAGCTCGACGAGCGCCGTGCGCCAGTCGGTGTTGGCCGCGACGATGTGGTCGAAGCGCTCGCGAGTCCTCACGACTGCTCGCGACATGATCTCGTAGAGGCAATGCTGCTTCGACTCGAAGTAGTGGTAGAGCGCTGTGGAGCCGATCCCGACCGCTGCGGCGACGTCCGCCCACTTCGTCTCGTCGTAGCCGTAGCGCCCGAAGTAGTCGGTGGCGACGTCGAGGATCTGGTCCCGCTTCGAGCGCGGACCCGCCAGCGGCGTCCGCGGGGGTTGGCGTGTGATGGTTCGTGGCGTGTGTGTCACTCGGCTCTCCAGTCGATATATCACGAGTCGATATATCACGCGGCGCAGACGCTGCGAAGCGGGCCGGCGGCCCGGAGGTCAGCGAATCGTCCAGCCGCCGTCGACCACGATCACCTGGCCGGTGCAGTATGACGAGGCGTCCGAGGCGAGGAAGAGCAGTACGCCGTCGAGCTCCTCGAGCCGTCCCGGCCGGCCGAGCGGGCAGTTCCGCTCGAGCCAGTGGAGTGTGCGCTCGTCCTCGAACAGCCCCGCGTTCATCTCGGTCGGGAACCAGCCGGGCGCGATCGCGTTGACGCGGATCCCGTCACGGCCCCACTGATTGGCCAGCTCGCGCGTCAGGCCGTTGATCGCGGCCTTCGAGGTGACGTACGGCGCCTCGGGCACGGGCCCCGACGCGATCAGGCTGAACATCGAGCTGACGTTGATCACGGACCCGGAGCCCTGGGCGCGCATCGGGACCGCGACCGCCTGCGAGAGCGCGAACACGGCTTCGACGTTGACGCGCAAGACGTCACGCAGCGCCTCCACCGTCGCCTGCCGGTCCGCACCCCCGGCGGAGACGCCCGCGTTGTTCACGCAGACGTCGACGCGGCCGAAGCGCTCGAGGGTCGTCGCGACGAGCTCGTCGCGGTCGGCGGCCTCGCCGACGTCGCCCGCGAGCGGGTGGATCGCGGCGTTCGCTTGCGCCAGCTCCTCGAGCCGCTCGCGACGGCGTGCGGTCGCGACGACCTGTGCGCCGGCGTCGGCGAGCACCTGCGCGAAGCGAGCGCCGAGGCCCGACGACGCACCCGTCACGATCGCGACGCGGCCGTCGAGAGGCTTGGGGACCGGCACGGCCGCCAATATTAAGATCTCGCCCGAAGCAACATCAATTCAGGCCCACCCAAAGGAGGCGTCATGCCCGCCATCATCGAGGCCGAGCCGATCCAGTACGAGGTGGACGGCCACGTCGCACGCATCTGGCTGAACCGGCCGCATAAGCGCAACGCCGTCAGCCAGCAGCTCCTCAGCGAGCTCGACGCGGCTCGGCGGCGTGCGGAGGAGGACGAGAACATCCGCGTGATGGTCATCCGCGGCCGGGAGGGGACCTTTTGCTCGGGCTTCGACCTCGACGAGCTGCAAGGCGATTTCATTGGCACGACGCGCGCCTACGAGGTCGCGCTCAAGTCGCAGCGGATTTGCGACGACATCTTCCGCTCGCCCACGCCGTCCATTGCGGTGGTCGAGGGTTACGCGACCGCGGGCGGCTTCGAGATCCTGATCAACTGCGACTTCTGCATTGCGGAGGAGAACGCGAAGATCGGCGACTTCCACATCCGCAGGGCGCTCTTCGGCGGCGCGGGGCCGATGTACCGCCTGCCACGGATCGTGGGCGAGCGGAAGGCGAAGGAGCTGATGATGACCGGCAAGCTCCTGAGCGGACGGGAGGCCTACGAGTTCGGGCTGACGAACGGCTGGGCGCCGGCGGCCGAGCTCGACGCCCGCGTCGACGACTTCATCGCCAACCTCGTCGACAAGAGTCCGTTCCAGATGCAGATCACGAAGCAGTGCGTCAACCGCGCTCTCGACTCCGACACCGAGACGCTGATGCTCGTCGAGCGCCTCGCCGTCGGCGTCACCCTCAACTCCGACGACGCGGCAGAGGGCGTCGCGGCGTTCCTCGACAAGCGCGAGGCCGCCTGGACGGGAAGCTAGTGCACCAGCTCGCGGGCAGGGTCGCGGTGGTCACCGGGGCGGCGAGCGGAATCGGCTACGGGCTCTGCGAGCGGTTCGCCGCCGAGGGCATGCAGGTCGTGATGGCGGACGTCGACCCCGACCGGCTCGAGTCGGCCGCGGCGCGGGTCGACGGCGAGGTGCTCGCCGTTCCGACGGACGTCACGCGGTGGAAGGACGTCGACCGGCTCGCCGCGGGCGCGTACGAGCGCTTCGGCGCCGTGCACCTTCTCTGCAACAACGCCGGCGTCCAACGGGACGGGCTGGCATGGGAGTTCCCGCTCGAGGAGTGGGAGTGGATCGTCGGCGTCAACCTCTGGGGCACGGTCTACGGCATCAAGGCATTCGTGCCGCGGATGATCGAGTCGGCCGAGGAGGGTCACATCGTCAATACCGCATCGCTCGGCGGGCTGATCGCCTTTCCGCGCATCTCGATGTACAGCGCCGCGAAGGCGGGCGTCGTCGGGCTGTCGGAGAGCCTCCGCCACGACCTTCGGAACGAGGGCCTCCCGATCGGGATCTCGGTCCTCTGTCCGGGGCCGGTGATGAGCAACCTGCGCGAGCACAGCCGGGAGCTGCGGCCGAGCGCGCCCGACGGCGGCGGCGAGATCAGCCTCGTGACCGACGTCGAGCGCGCGCCGGCCGCGGGCGTCGCGGAGCGCGTGGTCGACGCGGTCCGCGCGGGTCGGTTCTGGATCCTCACGCACCCCGAGTACAACGAGCAGATCGAGCGCCGCTGCCGTGGGATCGTCGAGACGGACGAGGTGGTCGAGGCGTCGCTTCTCTAAGAACTCGCGAGAGCGCGTCTCGCCGTTACGCCGGACGAAGCGAGCGCATCAACTCTCGCGCTCCCTCGACCGGCGGCCGGCGCCTGAGCTCCTCAGACAGGACCTCGACGCCGACCGGTCCCCGGTAGCCCGTCGCGTCGACCGCTGCGGCGAATTCCGCGAGGGGGAAGGCGCCGCTGCCGGGAACGAGTCGACCGAACCGGCCCTCGAGCACTGCGTCGTCGAGCGGCGTGGCGGCGCCGTCGTTCAGGTGGACGAGGCCGATCTGCTCGCCGTCGAGCGAACGCAGTCGCGACAGCGGCTCGCCGCCGCGAAAGACGTGCCAGGTGTCCACGAGCAGCCGGCAGCGGTCCCAGCCGACGGCCTCGCACAAACCGGCCGCGTCCTCGAGCGAGCGCAACGGCCCGTACGTGACGAACTCGAGCACGAGCGTGGCACCGGCGTCGGCGAGGATCGCCGCGGCCGCACTCAGCTCCCGGGTCGCGGCCTCGAACGACGTCGGCGCGTAGTGCGCCGCGAGGCAGATGTCGGCGCCGGTCGCAGACGCCAGTCGCGCGAGCAGCTCGGCCGCGTCGAGCACGCCGGGTGTCCCGAGCGGGAGGACGCCGACGTCGGTGCAGCTGAGGCCACGCGCGCGCAGTTCCTCGCCCAGCCGCTCGACACTGCCGCCGGCGTCGAGGTGCCGCGCGACGGTGTGACGATCCAGGCCGACCGCCCGGAACCCGGCGGCGGCCGCCCCGTCGAGGATCGCCTCCAGCGGCCATTCCGGCGCCGGCTCACGGTCGCTCGCGAAGCGAAGCCAGTTCACGGTCGGCAGCGAGTACCGCGCCGGGTCGAACAGAGGGGCGCTCAGCGCGTTGCCGTCACGACGCGCGCGCGGAAGCGGTGGCAGCCGCTGTCGTCGACGTGCTCGAGGACGGTGCCTCGGTTCACGAGGATGTCGAGGTGCCCGACCACTTCCCAGATCGCGAGCACCGTCTGCGTCCGCGCCACCTCCTCCGACCACAGCCGCTGCGCGATCTCGAACGCGGTCGTGCTGCCGTCGCGGACGATCTCGGCGATGCGGTCGAGCCGGTCGTTGTGGAACGCGATGCGCTCCTCGATCAGCGCGCGATGATCGTCGATCGTCGGCCCGTGGCCCGTGTAGCAGCGCCGCAGGTCCATCGCCGCCGTCGCGCGGACGTTGCTCAGGTACTCGATCAGCGCGCGGCGGCGCTCGTCGCCGGGCAGCTCGGTCGGCCCGAGCTCGGCGCCGGTGCTGATGTTCGCGAGCAGGTGGTCGCCGACGAACGCCTCCTGCGCCAGGTCGTCGACGAACAGCGTGTCGGTCGTGCTGTGTCCGGGTCGGAAGACGACGCGGAGCGTGCGATCGCCGGCCTCGATCGTCTCGCCGTCGAGGAGGACGCGGTCGGTCTCGAACTCCGTTCCTTCACGGGCGATGTACTCGTAGAACGGCTCCGTCGCGGCGATCAGCTCGCCCGGCACGCCCTGCGTCGCCATCAGCTCGAGCGTGAACCGCCGCTCCTCGGCCGTGCGCCGGTGGTACTCGAGCCCCCACCGGGCCGTACCCCGGTGCGCCGCGACCTCCGCACCCGACAGTTCCTTGATCCGCGCCGCGAGGCCCGAGTGGTCGAGGTGATGGTGCGTGATCAGGACGAGCTCGATGTCGCGAACCGAAAGCCTGTGCTCGGCGAGCTGCTCCTCGAGCGTCGCGAACGCGCTGTCGTTCGACGGCCCGGTGTCGACGAGCGTCACCGGGTCGCCCCGGAGCAGCCAGAGGTTCACGGATCCGATCCACGGGATAGGAACGGAGATGGCGGCGACATCGGACATGGCAAGCGATTATGCTGCCACGGAGCAAGCAGAAACGAGTTCAGTTCGAGAAGCGTGGCGCGTACCGAGACCCTCACCGGCGAGCTCAAGTTCCCGACACGCGACGAGTGCGTCGTTCCCGATCTGCTCGTCAGCCGGGCCGAAGCGACGCCCGACAAGAGCTTTCTCCTCTTCGAGGACGAGCAATGGTCCTATGCAGACTCGGTGCGCGAGGCCTGGCGGGCCGGCAACGCGCTGCAGAAATGCGGTGTCGACTCCGGCGACTACGTCTCTGTCTGGATGCCGACCGGCTCCGACGTGCTGCGGTGCTGGTTCGGCGCGAACGCCATCGGCGCGACGTACTCGCCGCTGACGCTCGCGGCGAAGGGCTCGTACCTCGAGCACACGCTCAACCTGGCCGAGTCCAAGGTGCTCGTCGCGCACACCCAGCTGCTCGAGCGCCTCGTCGGCCGCGAGTTGCCGCAACTCGAGCTCGTGCTCACCGTCGGCAGCGAGGAGACGGACGTGAAGCTCCCCTGGCGGACGGTGCCGCTCGACGAGATCCTCGCTGACGCCTCGGACGAGCGCCCGACGCCGACGCAGGCGGCCGAGCCGTGGGACGACCTGAGCCTGATCTACACCTCCGGCACGACGGGGCCGTCGAAGGGCGTCCGCGCCGCGCACGCAGCGTTCTGGAACTACGCGCGCTGCTTCGTGCTCCCGTACGTGGGCGAGGACGACCGCTACCTCAACTCGCTGCCGATGTTCTACACGGCCGGTACGGGCATCACGTACTCGATGTTGCTCGCGGGCGGCTCGGTCGCGCTCAACAAGGGCTTCAACCCGCGCACGTTCTGGGACGACGTGCGGCGCTTCGAGGCGACGATCACGATCGCCATCCACGGCATGGTCACGTTCCTGCTCGACCAGCCGCCCTCGGACGGCGACCGCGACCACACCCTGAAGACGGTCTACATGGGGCCGCTCGGCCGCCACGAGGAGTTCGCCGAGCGCTTCGGCGTCGACATCTACACGGCGTTCGGAATGGCCGAGGTGCCGGTGCCGATCACGTCGCGTCTCAACCCGACCGACATCAAGTCGGGCTACTGCGGCGAGGCCGCGGATCCGGTGGCCTACGAGCTCCGGCTCGTCGACGAGCACGACGTGCCCGTGGAGGTCGGCACGCCGGGCGAGCTCGTCGCGCGCCACAGCCTGCCGTGGATGATCAACTCGGGCTACAAGAACATGCCCGAGGCGACGGCGAACGCCTGGCGCAACGGCTGGTTCCACACGGGCGACGAGATGGTGCAGGACGAGGCCGGCAGCTTCTACTTCCTCGACCGGAAGAAGGACGTGATCCGTCGGCGCGGCGTCAACATCTCGTCCTTCGAGGTCGAGGCGGAGATCAAGACCCATCCGCTCGTCAACGACGCCGCGGTCATCGCCGTCAAGAACCCGGACCTGGAGGAGGCGGCGGGCGACGAGGAGGTGATGGCCGTCATCGTGCTCGAGCCCGGCGCCGAGCTCGACCCGGCCGAGCTCGTCGACTACCTCGCGGGCCAGATGCCGCGGCACTGGGTGCCGCGTTTCATCGAGTACGTGCCGGAGCTGCCCCGCACCCCGACGCACAAGGTCATGAAGGTGGAGCTTCGCGAGCGCGGCGCCCTGACGCCGGAAGTGTGGGATCGCGAGAAGGCCGGCATCAAGTTCAAGCGCGAATCGTTGTCCTGACGCTATCCGGCTGACTTCTCCCAGCTCACCGGAATCTCGTATGTGTCGATGCGGACCCGCCGGCCGCCGGCTTCCGGTGCCGGCTCGGGCAGGTCGTCGAGCATCTTGTTTCCTCGGCGCAGCTTGTCACGGTCCTCGAACAGGGTGATGCCGAGAATGTGCGCCCGCTCGCGGTCGACGAACATCCAGAAGGACTCCGCCTCCGCCAGCGACTCCGGCGCAGTTTCGGTGAACCGGTCTCGGATCGTGGCGATAACCTCGTCGACCCGGGTCGGGTCGCCGCCTGCGAAGGTTACGACGCGAGCGAACATGTGCTTCCTCCAGAGAGTCGCCGGACGAGTTGGCCGAGCTTAGCGCCGTCCGGCAGGTGATCGCGTCGTACGCCCTCGCGATGGATGCCACGCAACCGGTGGGGCGGGCGCCGTGGTGAAGGTCAGCCGCAAGCAGCTCCGTCTGACTGACGAGGAGCTCGAGCGGTTCCTCACCGAGAGTACGTACGGCCGCCTCGCGACGGCCAATCACGAAGGCGAGCCCCACCTCACGCCGCTCGGCTACGTCTACCACGACGGCGCGATCTGGTTCCACGCCCTCAGAGGCGGGCGCCGCGACCGCGACTTGGCCGAGAACCCGAAGGTCGCGTTCCTCGTCGACGACGGCCTCGGGCCCGACGACACGTACAGCGAACGCCGCGGCGCCATCCTGTACGGCACGTGCGTCGTCGCCGACGACGACCCGCGGCTCGACGACGTCCGTCATGCCTTCATGCGCGCGATGGGCGCGGCGACCGTGGCGGAGATCCAGCGCCGTACGCATTCGTGGTACCGCATCGACGTCGCACGCACGTCGTCGTGGGATTTCCGGAAGATCCCCGCCGGCGCGGACCGCAAGGCCGGGTAGCGGTGTCGCCCTTCCCGACGCGATCCGAATGCGTCCTTCGCGATCTGCTGCGCGCGCACGCCGAGTCCGAGCCCGACCGCGTCTTTGCGGTCTTCGACGACGGTGCCGAGTGGACGTTTCGGGAGACGGCCGAGCGCAGCTGGCGCTGCGCCGGGGGCTACGCGCAGCTCGGGCTCGAGCAGCGCGACCCGGTCGCGACCTGGCTGCCGAACGGTAAGGACGCGCTCGTCGCCTGGTTCGGCGCGGCCGCCGCGGGCCTCGCGTACGTGCCGCTGAACACGGCATACCGCGGCGCGCTGCTGGAGCACACGCTGAACCAGCTCCGGACGCGGGTGCTCGTGGTGCACGCCGGGCTGCTCGACCGGCTCGCCGGGCTCGAGCTGCCGCACCTCGAGCGTCTCGTCGTCGTCGGCGATGTCGGTCACGTCCCCGACGGGCTCCCGTCGGCGCTGTCGTGGAGCGAGGTCAGCGCAGCAGGCGACGCTTCCCCGCCAGAGCTGCGCGAGCCGGTCGAGCCGTGGGACGAGCACATGCTGATGTTCACGGGCGGCACCACCGGCCGCTCCAAGGCGGTGCGGCGGCCGTACGCGCTGTACCTGAAGATGGCCGAGGCCGCGTTCGACAACGTCGGCGTGGGCGAGGAGGACCGGTTCTTCGTCTGCGCGCCGATGTTCCACGGCGGCGCCGACGTGCCCATCTACGCGATGCTGCGCGCGGGCGGCTCGGTCGCGATCGTCCCCGGTTTCCGCACGCAGACGTTCTGGGAGGACGTTCGCCGCCTCGGCTGTACCGTCGCGTGGATCCACTCGGCGATGGCGCACTTCCTCTGGGACGCGCCGGCGCGGCCCGACGATCGCGACAACCCGCTGCGCCTCGCGATGCAGGCGCCCCTGCTGCCGACGTTCCGCGAGTTCGGGGAGCGCTTCGACACCCGCATCTACACCGTCTACGGCATGACGGAGCTCCCGTGTCCGTTCTCGATCATCGATCCGGTCGACCACCGGACGCTTGGCAAGCCGTGGACGGACGAGTACGAGCTCGACCTGTTCGACGAGCACGACCGCCCGGTCGAGGACGGCGTGCCGGGCGAGCTCGTCGCGCGGCACCGCGTCGCGTGGGCGATCACGCCCGGGTACGTCGGAGATCCGGAGGCGACGGCGCGGGCATGGCGCAACGGGTGGTTCCACAGCGGCGACGTCTTCGTCCGCGACGCCGACGGCAACTATGCGATCGTCGGTCGCGTGAAGGACTCGATCCGGCGGCGCGGCGAGAACGTCTCCGCGGCCGAGGTCGAGCGTGAGCTCGTCGCGCATCCGGGCATCGCCGAGGCCGCCGTGATCGGAATCTCGGCGGCCGTGGAGCAGGACGTGATGGCGTTCGTCGTGCCCGCCGGCGACGAGCCGCCCGCGCCGGAGGCGGTGATCGCGTTCCTCGAGGACCGGCTCCCGTACTACGCGGTGCCGCGCTTCCTCGAGTACGTCGAGTCGCTGCCCCGAACCGTCGCGCTGCGACCCGACAAGATGTCGCTGCGCGAGCGGGGAGTGTCGGAGACGACGTGGGACCGCGAGGCCGCGGGGATCAGACTGCGCCGTGAACGTCTCTCGTAGCGAGATCCCGTACTACCACGCGTCCGTCGACTGGCCGGAGTTGATGCGCAAGCATCCGCCGCCGCCCGCGTACGAGCGGACGGTCGGGCGGATGTCGGAGGAGGAGCTGCGCAGACACCAGGACGCGCTCTTCCTCTCGTGCGTCCGGACCGCGTGGTCGACGCCCTTCTTCTCGCGGCGCTGGCGCGAGGCGGGGCTCGAGCCGGGCGACGTCGGCGGCCTCGACGACCTGCACAACTTCCCGATCTACGACTCCGACGACCTGCGGGAAGCGATCGCGGAGCGGCCGCCGTTCGGCTCGCACCAACCGGTGACGCGCCAGGAGCTCGGCAAGCTCCCGTTCAAGCTCCAGACTTCCGGCGGCACGACGGGGCTGCCGCGCGTTGCGCTCTTCGACCCGATTGCGTGGGAGGTGCAGGCGATCCAGGGCGCACGGGGGATGTGGATGCAGGGCGCGCGGCCCGGCGACATCGCGCAGATCCCGCTGACGGCCTCGCTCGCCGACGCGCCGTGGCTCGCATACAAGATGTGTCACGACTGGCTCGGGATCATGCCCGTCACCACCGGCTCCGGCGTCGTCACGTCGACGGAGCGGCAGCTCGAGCTGGCGCTCGCGTTCGGCACGAACATCTGGGTGACGACGGTCGAGTACGCCGGCCGGCTGATCGACGTCGCGCACGAGACGGGCTTCGACCTCGCGCAACTCCGGACAAAGCTGATCCACGGCTATCTCGGCAACGACCCGTCCGGCGCGCGTCGCGCGCACGTGCAGGGCGCGTTCGGCGCGCCGATCTACGACGCGTACGGCAGTCACGAGATCGGCGAGATCGCGTGCGAGTGCGTCCATCAGGACCGCCTGCACGTCTACGAGGACACGGTCTTCCTCGAGGTGCTGGACGTCGAGAGCGGCGAGCCGGTCGGTTTCGGCGAGAAGGGGACGCTCGTCGCGACGTCGCTCCACCGTCACTACGCACCGATCATCCGCTACGACATGCGCGACCTCCTCGAGCTGTACCCGCGGCGGGAGTGTGAGTGCGGGCTCGTGACGCAGAAGCTGTCGCATTTCATGGGCCGCGCCGACGAGATGGTGAAGGTGCGCGCGCAGAACGTGTTCCCGCGCGCGGTCGAGGCGGTCGTGCTCGACGATCCGCGCTGCAGCGGCGAGTACCTCTGCGTCGCGACCGAAGAGGGCGAGGGGACGATCCGGACCACCGAGCTGACCGTCCGGATCGAGCGGCGCGCGGGCGACGTCGACCGCGACACGCTCCACGACGAGCTGCGCGTGACGCTGAAGCGGGTGCTCGGAGTCCGGGTCGGCGTCGAGATCGTCGAGCCCGGCGAGCTCGCGCCGCTCACCGGGCTCGGCGGCGAGGGCAAGGTGAAGCGTCTGCTCGACCTGCGGTAGGGTCGGTTCGATGGAACGCCTCGTCATCGTCGCGCCGCTCGCCGAGGGCGCTCACGAGCGTGCGGCCGAGCTGCTCGAGCACGGCCCGCCGTTCGACCCCGCGTCGACGAATATCGACCGGCACGCGGTGTACCTGACGGAGAACGAGGTCGTCTTCGCGTTCGACGGCTCCGACGTCGAGTGGGAGGTGGACGAGCTCGCCGACGATTCGCTCCTGGATGTCGGTCCGGCGATGGAGCAGTGGCGCGAGCTGCTCAGCGGGCCGCCGAGGATCGCACGCGAGGCCTACTTCTGGAGCCGGGCGAAGGCTTCGCCCGCGGCCTAAAGCGCATCAAGCGTGTGGAAGGCCACTGTTCCGCGCGCGAAGTGCCGTCAATTCTCGGCGAGAAGCTCGGCCCTCGCCGAGGAGCCGAGGAGTGCGAGCTGCCGCTCGACGATGAAGCCGCGAAGCTCCGGAAGCGTGAGGCCGTCGCCGGTGCGGTACCAGTGCCAGACGCTGTTGTAGAGGCCGAGCAGCGCGCGGGTGAGCAGACGGGCGTCGTTCTCGGGGATCAGGCCCTGTTGCATGCCGCGCGCGAGGAACGTGCCCCACGAGAACTCGAGCGCGCGCACGCGCGAGCGGGCGGCGCGGCGCGCCGCTTCTTCACGCGGTAGCGAGCGAGTCCCGGCGAGGGTGCCGAGCTGCGCGACGAGGACCCGGTGCCGCAGCGCCTCGTGCTCCGTCAGGTCGAACGCGTCGTGGAGGACGGCGAGCAGCGCCTCCGCCCAGTCGTCGTGCTCGGCGGCGATCCGCTCGAAGCGGGCGTGGAACTCGTCGAGCGCCTGGCCCATGATCTCGTAGAGACAGTGCTGCTTCGACTCGAAGTAGTGGTAAAGCGCGGTCGAGCCGATGCCGACCGCTGCGGCCACGTCGGCCCACTTCGTCTCGCTGTAGCCGCGCCGGCCGAAGTACTCGGTCGCGACCTCGAGGATCTGCTCCCTCTTGACGCCGCGCCGTTGCCGCGGCGCCCGCTCCGCGCTCACAGCGACGCCTCCACGGCGGCCCGGTCCGCGAGCTCGGCGAGCCGCTCGACGGCGGCGCCGATGTGTTCCGGCTCGGTGCCGCTCGTCGGATTGTCCAGCCAGCGCCGGTAGACGCCCTCGGCGATGACCGCGATCTTCCAGTACGCGAACGAAACCCAGAACGGCAGAGCCGAGACGTCGCGACCGCTCACGCGCTCGTACTCGGATGCGAGGCTCTCGGCGCTCGCGAAGCCGTCGAGCTGCGTGATCGGCTCCCTGAACAGGTGGCGCGCGTCGGCCGCCGGCTTCCCGAGCTCCTGCCAGTAGGCCATCGTCAAGCCGAGGTCGGCGAGGGGATCGCCGACCGTGCAGAGCTCCCAGTCGACGACGGCGCGAACCTCACCCTCCGGTCCGACGATCGTGTTGAGCAGGTGGTAGTCGCCGTGAACGATCGTCACCTCCGTCTCCTCGGGGACGCTCGCTTCCAACCGGTCGGCGACCCGGTCGACGACGGGCAGATCGCGCGTCCGCGACGCCTCCCACTGCCGCCGCCAGCGCCGCAGCTGCCGGCTTGCGTAGCTGCCGGGTCGGCGCATCTCCGCGAGGCCCGTCGTATCGAGGTCGGTCGTCTGTAGGCGTGCGAGTGTCTCGACCAGCGAGCTTCCGACCCGGGCGCGCGCGTCGGCCCCGATCGACTCGGCCGCCGCGACGGTGCCGAGCACGTGCCCGTCCACGTGCTCCATCACGTAGAACGGCGCGCCCGTCACGGCGTCGTCCTCGCACATCGCCAGCGGGCGCGGGACCGGCATGTCCGCGCTCGCGAGACCGGTGAGCACGCGGTGCTCGCGTCCCATGTCGTGCGCCGTAGCGAGGATCTCGCCCGTCGGCGGCCGCCTCAGAACGACAACGCGGTCGTTCGCGTCGCGCACCCGGTACGTCAGGTTCGACTGCCCCTCGCCGACGCGCGTGAAGACGAGGGGTGGTTCGATGCCGGCGACGTGCGCCGTCATCCACGCCGTGACCGATGCGACCTCGATCCCCGGCTGGGCGGCCGTTGCAGCTTCGAGGCCCATCGAATTGAGCTTAGTTCAGGCTCCCCCGGGCCCGCGAAAGATGCTCTTCTCCAGCGCCTCGCCGCCCAGGGGAAGGCCCCATTGCGCGCCGCCGTCGACGACGAGCGTCGCGCCGGTCGTGAAGCTCGACGCGTCGCTCGCGAAGTAGAGGGCCGCCCCGACGAGCTCGTCGGGCTGCCCGCCGCGGCGCAGCGGGAACGTCTTCCGCTGCTCGTCGAATGCGTCGTGATCCCAGCCGCGCGAGATGTCCGTGTAGAACGGGCCGGCCATGATCGTGTTCACGCGCACCTGCGGCCCGAACGCATCGGCGAACCCCGCGGTGAGCATGTTCAGCCCGGCCTTCGCCGCGCAGTACGGAATCGTGTCCTTGTTCGGCCGGAGCGAGCCGATGCTGCTGACGTTGATGATCGAGCCGCCGCCGGCGGCCGCCATCCGCGTGCCGACGAGAGCGCTGAGCCGGAACGGGCCCTTGAGATTGACACCGATCACCTTGTCCCATAGGTCTTCGCTCACGCTCGCGGTGTCGGCGTACAGCGGCGAGATGCCGGCGTTGTTGACGAGGACGTCGACGCGGCCGAAGTCCTCGTACACGCGCTCGACCAGCGTGTCGATCTCGTCCCAGCGCGCCATGTGGCACGCGTAGCCCTTGCACCTGCGCCCGATCGCCGTCAGCTCCTCGGCGACGCGGTCGCAAGCGTCCTGCTTACGGCTGGACACGACGATGTCGGCGCCGGCCTGGGCGAAGCCCGTGACCATCGCGCGGCCGAGCCCGCGGGTGCCGCCGGTGACGAGCGCTATCCGGCCGCTCAGGTCGAAGAGCTCCGCCGGCGGCCGGCCTGAAGCCGGTTCGGTCGACAACTGTGCGTGCAGCGGCGACACGATCGCCTTCATCGGGGCAGGGGACACGGAGTCCTCCTCTCGCTGCGGGTCAGGGTCGGGCGTATGGCACACAGTACTCGTGGCGATGGCTGTGACGTGCTCCGCCCGCTGTTATGCTAAACCAACTTCAGTTCAAATTATAGGGAGGTCGCCTTGCCGAGGACGCTGGAAGCCGACGTCATCCAGTACGAGGTGGAGGACTACGTCGCCCACATCTGGCTCAACCGGCCGCAGAAGCGCAACTGCGTGAGCGCCCAGCTGATGCAGGAGCTGGGCGATGCCGTCCGCCGCGCCGACGCCGATCCGGACGTCCGCGTGATGGTCCTGCGGGGGCGAGGCAACACGTTCTGCTCGGGGTACGACCTCGACGAGCTCCAGGACGATTACTTGAAGCGGAGCACGTCGATCGAGGTCGCCTACGACTCCGCCAAGTTCGTCGACGGGATCTTCAACGCGAAGACGCCGTCGGTCGCGGTGCTCGAGGGCTACACCACCGCGGGCGGCTTCGAGATCATGATCAACTGCGACTTCGCGATCGCCGCGGAGGACGCGCTGATCGGTGACTTCCACATCCGCCGCGCCCTGTTCGGCGGTGCGGGGCCGATCTACCGGCTGCCGCGGATCCTGGGGCTCCGCAAGGCGAAGGAGCTGATGCTCACCGGCAAGCTCCTGACCGGCCGGCAAGCCTACGACTGGGGCCTCGTCAACGACGTCGCACCCGCCGAGGAGCTCGACCAGTGCGTCGAGCGCTTCGTCTCGGAGCTGACCGACAAGAGCCCGTTCGCTGTGTGGATCACCAAGATGGCAATCAACCAAGGCCTCGACGCCGACCAGGGCACCCTGATGGTGATGGAGCACTTCTGCTCCGCGATCGCGATGCAGTCGAACGACGCCGCCGAGGGCGTCGCGGCGTTCCTCGGGAAGCGGGAACCGGTCTGGACGGGGAGCTGAGGTTTCCGAGCCGCGAGGATTGCGTCCTGGCGGATCTCCTCGAGCGACGCGCTGAGGCCGCTCCCGAGAAGGTCTTCCTCGTGTTCTCGGACCGCGAGTGGACGTACGCGCAGACGGCGGAGCACGCCTGGCGCTTCGCGAACGGCCTCCGCCGCGAGGGCGTGGGGGAGGGCGACTACGTCTCCGTCTGGATGCCGACGCACCCCGAACTCGTGGAGGCCTGGTTCGGCGTCAACACCGCCGGCGGCGTCTACGCGCCGCTGAACCTCGCCGCGCGCGGTCACTACCTCGAGCACACGCTGAACATCGCGGAATCGCGCACGCTCGTCGCGCACGCGGCCCTGGTCGAGCGCCTCGTCGGCCTCGACCTGCCGCACCTCGAGACGGTGATCGTCACCGGCGGCGAGCCGCCGGTCGAGCTTCCGTGGCGCACGCTGACCATGGACCAGATACGCGACAGCGCGGGCTGCGGGAGACCCTCCGTCGCCCGCCGGCGCGAGCCGTGGGACGACATGAGCCTGATCTACACGTCGGGCACGACAGGCCCGTCGAAAGGCGTGCGCGCCGCGTACGCCACGTTCTGGAACTACCACCGCGTCTTCCTCGAGCCGTACGTCGGAGCGGGCGACCGCTTCCTGCAGCCGCTGCCGATGTTCCACACGGCCGGGACAGGCATCACCTACTCGATGCTGCTCGCCGGCGGCTCGGTCGCCTTCGTCGAGCGGTTCAGCGCCCGGACGTTCCTCGACGACACGCGCCGGCTCAACGCGACGGCCACGCTCGTCCTGCACGCGATGACCTCGTTCCTGCTCGCGCAGCCGCGGCGCGACGACGACCGCGACAACCCTGTCCGGGTCGCATACATGGGGCCGCTCGGCCATGCGAAGGAGTTCTCCGAGCGATTCGGCATCTCGGTCTACACGAACTTCGGGATGACGGAGGCGCCGGGACCGCTCGCGTCGGGGCTGGATCCGCAGAACGAGGCGTCTTGCGGCCGGCCCGTCGACCCGGTGAACTACGAGGTGCGACTGGTCGACGAGCACGACCTGCCGGTACCGCGCGGCGCGCCCGGCGAGCTCGTGCTCCGGCATTCGCTGCCGTGGATGATCAACCTGGGCTACAAGAACATGCCGGAGGCGACCGCTCGGGCGTGGCGGAACGGCTGGTTCCACACCGGCGACCAGTTCCGCGAGGACGACGAGGGCAACTTTTACTTCCTCGACCGCGTCAAGGACGCGATCCGGCGCCGCGGCGAGAACATCTCCTCGTTCGAGGTCGAGGCGGAGATCCTCGCGCATGCCGACGTGCGGGAGGTCGCCGTCGTCGCCGTGCCGAATCCCGACGTCGCGGAGGGGACGGGCGACGAGGAGGTGAAGGCGGTGATCGTGCTCGAGCACGACGCCGAGCTCGAGCCGGAGGACCTGATCCGCTTCCTGCTCCCGCGGATGCCGCGCTACTGGCTGCCGCGCTTCGTCGAGCTCGCACCCGAGCTCCCGCGCACCGAGTCGTACAAGGTGCGCAAGGCCGAGTTGCGCACGGCGGGGATCACATCGGCCACCTGGGACCGCGAGCGCAGCCGTATGACGCTCGAGCGCGAGGTCGTGCGATGACGGCGACCGCCGCCGACCCCGCGTCGCCGATACGCGTCGTCGACGGCGCCGCGCGGCTCGTCGCCGCCACGTGCAGCGCGTGCGGCGCGGTCATGTTCCCCGTCCGCGAGAGCTGCCCCGCCTGCGGCTCGACCGAGTTGTCCGAGACGCTGCTCCCGGAGCACGGCACGTTGTGGACGTGGACGACGCAGGGATTCGAGCCCAAGTCACCGCCGTACGTGCCGTCCGGCGACTTCGCCCCCTTCGCGGTCGGCTACGTCGAGTTCCGCGGCTACCTCCGCGTCGAGGGCCGCCTGACGGAGAGCGATCCGGAGCGGCTGCGGATAGGCATGCCCATGCGCGTCGTCGCGTACGACCACGCCGGGGTCGCGTCGTACGCGTTCGCTCCCGAGGAGAACTCGACGTGAGCGAGCCGACGGTCGCCATCGTCGGCGCCGGCATCTACCCGTTCGGCCGTCACGATGGAGTCAGCGGCCTCGCGATGGGCGTCGAGGCGGCGCGCCGAGCGCTCGCCGATGCCGGCGTCCGGTGGAGCGACGTCGAGTTCGCGTACGGCGGCAGCCACGACGCGGGCAACGCCGACACGATGGTCGCCGATCTCGGGCCGACCGGCATCCCCTTCGTCAATGTGGCGAACGGCTGCGCGACGGGCGGCTCGGCGCTCATCTCGGCGTACCAGGCCCTGCGGTCGGGCGTGTCCGACGTCGGGCTCGTCGTCGGCTTCGACAAGCACCCGCGCGGCGCATTTCAGAACGACCCGGCCGACTGGTCGCTGCCGGCGTGGTACGGCGAGGTCGGCCTGATGATCACGACGCAGTTCTTCGGCGCGAAGCTGCAGCGCTACATGTACGACCACGACATCCCGATCGCGACGTTGGCACAGGTTGCGGAGAAGGCGTTCGCGAACGGCTCGCTCACGCCCCACGCGTGGCGGCGGAAGCCCCTGTCCGCGGAGGAGATCCTCGGCTCGCAAATGCTGGCGCACCCGCTGACGCAGTACATGCTCTGCTCGCCGGGCGAGGGAGCGGCCGCGCTCGTCGTCTGCACCCGCGAGTACCTCGACCGGCTGCCGGACGCGCGTCCTGTGTGGCTGCGCTCCGCGTCGTTCCGCACGCGCCGCGCGGGATCGTTCGAGGTGTTCAGCCCGGCGCTCGGCCTCGAGATCGCCGACTCGCCGACGGTCGACGCCGCGCGGCGCGCGTTCGAGGAGGCCGGCGTCGAGCCGAAGGACGTCGACGTCGCGCAGGTGCAGGACACGGAATCCGGCGCAGAGCTCATCCACCTCGCCGAGTGCGGCCTGTGCGAGCACGGCGCACAGACCGAGCTGTACGCGCGCGGCGGGACGCGGATCGACGGCGACCTGCCGGTGAACACCGACGGCGGGTGCCTGGCGAACGGCGAGCCGGTCGGCGCGTCCGGCCTGCGGCAGGTCTACGAGGTCGTCTCGCAGCTCCGCGGCGAGTCGGGCGAGCGGCAGGTGCCGGGTGACCCCAAGGTCGGCTTCACGCAGGTCTACGGTGCGCCGGGCGTCAGCGCCTGCACGGTGGTGTCCCGCTAGTGCGTCTCTCGCTGAACGAGGCCGAGCTGCGAATCCGCGACGAGACGCGCGCGTTCCTCGCGGAGCACCTGCCGGCGGCTCACGAGGTCCCGGCCGACTTCGACGAGCGTGTCGCGTTCCTGCGCGAGTGGCAGCGCAAGCTGTACGACGCGGGCCTCGTGAACGTGACCTGGCCGGCCGAGTACGGCGGGCGCGGCGCGACGCTGCTGGAGCAGATCGTGCTGAACCAGGAGCTCGCACGCGCGGGCGCCCCGCCGCTGATCGGCGAGGTCGGGCTGGAGGTGGTCGGGCCGACGCTCGTCGCCGAGGGCACGCCCGAGCAGAAGGAGCGGTACGTGCGCCGGATCCTCAGCGGCGAGGACATCTGGTGCCAGGGCTTCTCCGAGCCGAATGCCGGCTCCGACCTCGCGTCGCTGCGGACGCGCGCCGAGGATCGCGGCGATCACTTCGTCCTCGACGGACAGAAGACGTGGACGTCGTGGGCGCAGTACGCGAGCTGGTGCGCGGTGCTCGCGCGAACGGATGCCAACGCGCCTGCGCACCGCGGCATCTCCTACCTGATCGTGGACATGAGCTCGCCGGGGATCGAAGTGCGCCCGCTCGTGCAGATGACGGGGGACGCCGAGTTCAGCGAGGTCTATTTCGACGGCGTCGAGGTGCCGCGGGAGAACGTGCTCGGGCAGCTCAACGCCGGCTGGTCGCTGGCAATGCACACGCTGACGAACGAGCGTGGCCCGGTCGTGCTCAGTCACCAGGTGAAGCTGCGCGTGGCGCTCGACGCGCTCGCGGCGGACGCGGCGCGCTCCATGCGCGAGGGCGCCCCGGCGCTGGACGACCCGCGCGTGCGGGCGAGCCTCGTCCGCGCGCACGTCGGCGTCGAGGTGCTGCGCTACCACGCGTACCGCAGCACCGGGGCGGCGATAGCGCGCGGGGGCGCGGGGCCGGAAACGTCCGTCGACAAGCTGCAGATGACCATCGCCGACCAGCTCGTCGGCGACGCCTGTCTCGACGTCCTCGGTCCCTTGGCGGTGGCGCCGGGAGAGACCAGCCACGCGTGGCAGCACATGTACCTGCACACCCGCGCGTCCTCGATCTACGGCGGCACGTCGCAGATCCAGAAGGGCATCATCGCCGAGCGCATCCTCGGCCTTCCGCGGAGCCGCTGATGGACCTCGAGCTGACGCCGGAGCAGAACGAGCTGCGCTCGCTCGCCGCCGAGCTCCTCACGAGCCGCGTGCCGCCGGACGTTCCGCGCGCGTATCTCGAGGGCGGCGGCGACGCGAGCGGGCTCTGGAGCGAGCTTGCTGAGCTCGGCTGGTACTCGGTCGGGCTGGAGGAGGACGACCCGTTCGGCGTGCCCGGTCTCGTCGTGCTCGCCGAGCAGCTCGGGCGCGTCCTCGCGCCGAGCGTCGTGATCGACGCAGCCGTGGCCGCGCGCGTCGCGGTCGGCTCGGCCTGGTTCGAGCGTCTCCAGACCTCGCCCGCACCCGTTGCGCTCGCCGTCGCCGAGCTCGCAGCGCAGTGGGATCTCGGCGCCCACGACGCAACGGTTGCCGGCGGCGGCGTTTCCGGCACGAAGATCGCGGTTCCGCACGCCGCGTCGGTGGACGCGTACGCCGTCGCGGCGACGCTGGACGGCGTGCCGGCGCTGGTCTTCGTCGAGGCCGGAGCCGACGGTATCGAGGTCGTGCCGGAGCACGCGCTCGACCCGACCGCTCGCTCGGCACGGCTGATCCTGGACGATGTCGAGGCCGATTCCGTCTTCTCGGGCGACGCGATCGCGCACGCGTTCGCGGTGGGCGCGGTCGCGACAGCGGCGGAGGCGGTCGGCGCTGCGTCGGCCGCGCTCGATCTCGCGGTCGCCTACGCGAAGGAGCGCGAGCAGTTCGGCCGCGCGATCGGCTCGTTCCAGGCCGTGCAGCACATCCTCGCCGACGCGCACGTGCTGCGCGAGACGGCGTGGTCGGCGGCGCTCTACGCAGCCGCCGCGCTCGACGAGGACGCGCCGGATGCGGTGGAGGCGACGACGATCGCGAAGGCGTACGCTTCGCGCGCGGCCCGCACTGTCGTGCAGCACGCGCTGCAGGTGTTCGGCGGCATCGGCTTCACGTGGGAGCACGACCTGCATCTCTTCCTGCGGCGCGTGCTCGCGTGCGAGCAGCGCTTCGGCGACGCGCTCTTCCACGAGCGGCAGCTCGCCGCAGCGCTCGTCGCCCGCGCGGAGGAGCGTCAGGCAGCGACGACCGGAAGGAGCGTTCTATGAGCTGGGATTTCTCGACCGAGCCCGAGTTCCAGGAGAAGCTCGAGTGGATGCGCGAGTACGTCCGCGCGGAGATCTACCCGATCGAGCCGATCGCCGAAGAGATCGCGAACGACGACCTCGAGCGGATCTTCGACTCGTTGCGCCCGCCGGTAAAGGAGCGCGGGCTGTGGGCCGCGCATCTGCCGCCGGACCTGGGCGGCCAGGGCTTCGGCCAGGTGAAGCTCGGCCTGATGAACGAGATCCTCGGCGCCTGCATCTACGCGCCGTACGTGTTCGGCTGCCAGGCGCCCGACTCAGGCAACGGCGAGATCCTCGCGCTCGCCGGCACGCCGGAGCAGAAGGAGCGCTGGCTCCGCCCGCTGCTGGCCGGCGAGTTCCGTTCGGCGTTCTCGATGACAGAGCCGGAGACGCCAGGCTCCGACCCGACGCAGCTCCGCACGCGCGCGGTTCGCGACGGCGACGGCTACGTCCTGAACGGGCACAAGTGGTTCTCGTCCAACGGCTCGACCTCGGACTTTCTGATCGTGATGGCGGTGACCGATCCGGACGCCGCGCCGCACGAGCGCGCCTCGATGTTCATCGTCCCCACCGACACACCGGGCGTGAACATCGTGCGCGACGTCCCGACGATGGAGCATCCCTACGAGCGTTACGGCCGCTTCAACGCGCACTCCGAGATCTACTACGAGGACGTCCGGCTCGGCTCCGACGCGCTTCTGGGTGAGGAGGGCGAGGGCTTCGTGCTGTCGCAGCATCGCCTTGTCCCCGGCCGCCTCCACCACTGCATGCGCTGGCTCGGGCTCGCACGGCGAGCGTTCGACATGCTCTGCGAGCGCTCGCTCTACCGGCCCGTCCGCGGCGGTCTGCTCGCCGAGAAGCAGACGGTGCAGAACTGGATCGCCGACTCGGCAGCCGAGATGCAGGCGGCGCGGCTGATGGTGCTCCACGCGGCGTGGAAGGTCGACACCGAGGGGTCGAGCGCCGCGCGGACGGACGTCTCGCTCGTCAAGTTCTTCGCCGCGAAGGTGCTGCACGACGTCATCGACCGAGCTCTCCAGATCCACGGCGGGCTCGGCTTCTCGTCCGACATGCCGCTCGAGTTCATGTACCGCTTCGCGCGGCACGCACGCCTCGTCGACGGCGCCGACGAGGTGCACCGCGAGGTCGTCGCGCGGCGGATCCTGAAGGGCTACGTGCCACCGGAGAACGGGGTGCCGACGGAGCACGTCCCGACGCGCCGCGAGGAGTCCGTGCGCCGCTTCGCCGCGCTGCTCGAGGGGGCGACCGCAGACGGCTGAGTCACCTAACAGTCGGCCCTTATCGGTCAGGTACCGCGGAACGTCGCGTGGCCGGGGCCCCGGTCGAGAAACGAGCGTACGGCGGCCTTCAGGTCATCCGTCGCAAAGAGCCTGCCCGAGATCTCGGGCGTGACCTCGTCGGCGCGGCCGACGCCGCCCCCGGCGAACGCGCGCAGGATCTCCTTCGTCGCGGCGTAGGCGAGCGTCGGGCCGTCGCTCAGCCTCGTCGCGAGCTCGAGCGCGCGCTCCTCGAAGACCTCGTCGTCCCAAACCCGGTGGACGATGCCGTGCCGCTCGAGCGTCTCCGCATCGTAGAGCTCACCCGTCAGCACGACGCTGCGTGCGAAGGCGACCCCGCCGCGCGCCGCGAGACGCTGCGTACCGCCCATCGAGGGTGTCAACCCGACGACGTTCTCCGGGAATCCGAAGCGGGCCGAGCGGGACGCCAGCAGCAGGTCGCACGCGAGCGCGATCTCGAACGCCGCCGTCAGCGTGACGGCGTGCGCGGCGAACACGGTCGGGAACGGCAGCGCCTCGATGCGGTGTACGAGCCCGAGCAGTCCGCGCCAGAGCGCGGCGGCGTCGTCCGGCGCCAGGCCGTCGAAGACGGCGACGTCGACGCCGCCGGAGACGACTTTGCCGGTCGCACGGAACAGTGCCGCCCGCGGCGGCGTCGTCTCGAGCGCGGCCACAATCTCCTCCAGTCCGTGGAAGATTTCGTGGTCGAACAGGTTCAGCGGGGGATGCTCTAGGGTGACGGCCGCGAGGCCGCCTTCGTGGTCGACGCGCAAGCCGCTCATGTGCAATAGTCTTACCGAAATGACTTCAGTTTAGGAGGGGCCGTGGACGAGGCAACTCACGAGCAGGCGGAGCAGCAGTTCTCTCGAAAGCTTCCGAGGCCGCGGCGCCGGCGTTCTCGGCGCGGCCGCGCGTGACCGGCGAGGCCTGAGGTTGAAGGCGGTTCAGCTCGTCCGCTGGCAGGCAGAGCCGGAGCTGCGCGAGGTCGAGCCGCCTGAGGCGCCCCCGGGCGGCGTGGTCCTCAAGGTCGAGGCCGCCGGCCTCTGCCACTCCGACCTCCATCTGCAAGAGTGGCCGGAGGGGACGTTGCCGTGGGACCTTCCCTTCACGCTCGGGCACGAGACGGCGGGCGCGGTCGCGGCCGTCGGCGAGGGTGTCACTGCGTTCGACGAAGGCGACCGCGTGCTCGTTTACGGGCCGTGGGGCTGCGGCGTCTGCTGGCACTGCGCGCGAGGAGAGGAGAACGTCTGCCAGCGGCGGCGGTTCGGCGGCTGTGGCCTCGGCCACGACGGCGGCCTGGCGGAGTACGTCGCGGTGCCCGCGGCACGGCTGCTCGTGCCGCTCGGCGACCTCGACCCCGTTGAGGCCGCACCCCTCACCGATGCGGGGCTCACGCCCTACCACGCGATCAAGCGCGAGCTCTGGCGCCTCGTCCCCGGCTCGAGCGTCGTCGTGATCGGCGTCGGCGGGCTCGGGCACATGGCGGTGCAGCTGCTGCGGGAGCTCTCCCCGGCGCGCGTGGTCGCGGTCGACCCGCGCGAAAGCGCGCGGCGGCTCGCGCTCGACGCCGGCGTCGCGGCGGCGTTCGACTCGGATGGGCTGGAGCCGGACGACGTTCGGGCCGAGACCGGCTCCGAGGGAGCGGTGCTCGTCCTCGACTTCGTCGGCTCGGAGGAGACGCTTCGCCTCGCCGGAGCCGTCGTCGCGGCCGGCGGCCACGTCTCCATGGTAGGGCTCGGCGGCGGAACGCTTCGCACCGGCATCGGCGTCCTCCCGATCGAGTGGTCGGCCGGCAAGCCGAGCTGGGGCACGCTGCCCGAGCTGCACGAGGTTGTGGCCCTCGCGCGCGCGGGCGCGCTGCACGTGGAGGTCGAGCGGCTGGAGCTCGACGAGACGATCGACGGCTACCGTCGGCTCCACCGCGGCGAGGTCGTCGGCCGGGCGGTGGTCGTGCCATGAGGTTGGAGGGGAGGGTCGCCGTCGTCACCGGCGGCGGCTCGGGGATCGGCAAGGCCATCTGCCTGCGCCTTGCCGAGAACGGCGCGAAGGTCGCGGTTCTCGACGTGAACGAGGACGCGGCCGCCCAGGCGGCGGACGCGGCCGGAGGCGCTGCAGTGCACGCCGACGTGAGCGACAGCGCCTCGGTTGACGCCGCGCTCGCGCAGGCGGAGTCGGCGCTCGGCCCCGTGGACGTCTGGGTCAACAACGCGGGCGTCGCCGCCGCGGCTCAGGCCGAGCGTGTCAACCCGCGGGCGGAGCAGCAGCTCGCGGAGGCGGCGAGCGGCGCGATCACGACTCCGCTCGAGGCCCTCGTCCGGCTCCCGGACGACGAGTGGCGGCGCCTCCTCGCGGTGCACCTCGACGGGACGTTCTTCGGCACGCGTGCTGCCGCGCGGTCGATGGCACGGCGCGGCACAGGCTCGATCGTCAACATCGCGTCGATCTGCGGCATCTCCGGCTGCGCCGGCTACCCGCACTACTCGGCGGCGAAGGGCGGCATCCTCGCCTTCACGCGCGCCGTTGCGAAGGAGCTGATCGTCCAGGGGGTGCGCGTCAACGCGATCGCGCCGGGTTTCATCGAGACGCCGACGACGGCGATCACGAGCGACCGCCTGCAGGCGTGGCTGCGGTTGCAGACGCCGCTCGGCCGCTACGGCCGCCCCGACGAGGTGGCGGCGACGGTCGCGTTCCTCGCAGGCGACGACGCGTCGCTCTTCGTCGGCGCGACTCTGAGCCCCAACGGGGGCATCATCACCGTCTAGGAAAAGGAGGAGCGTGGAAGGTCGCGAGGTCGTCATCGTCGAGGCAGTCCGCACCCCGATCGGGCGCGGGCACCCGGAAAAGGGCTACTACAAGGACATCCATCCGAACGAGCTGCTCGGCCGGACGTGGGTCGAGGTGATCGAGCGGGCGGGCATCCCGGCCGACGCCGTCGAGGACGTCCTCACCGGTTGCGTGCAGCAGTACGGCGAGCAGTCGTACAACATCGGCCGCAACGCCTGGCTGCAGGCGGGGCTGCCGATGGAGACGCCGGCGACGACGATCGACCGCCAGTGCGGCTCGGCCCAGCAGGCCGTCAACTTCGCTGCCGCGCTCGTGGCGAGCGGCGTGCACGAGGTCGCGATCGGCGGCGGCGTCGAGCACATGGGCCACATCCCGCTCTCGGCGAACTGGAAGATCGCGGAGGAGCTCGGCTCGCCGTTCCCGCAGGAACTGATGGAGCGCTACGCGCTCGTCCCGCAGGGGCTGAGCGCCGAGCTGATCGCGCAGAAGTGGGGCGTCTCGCGCGAGGAGTGCGACGAGATCGCCCTGCGCTCGCACGAGCGCGCCGCGCGCGCGACGGACGAGGGACGCTTCGAGCGCGAGATCATCCCATTCGCAGTGAACGGCTCGACGTACACGACCGACCAGGGCATCCGTCGCGAGACCACGTTCGACGCGCTCGCCGGCCTGAAGCCCGCGTTCAAGGACGACGGGCTCGTGACCGCGGGCAACTCGTCGCAGATCTCGGACGGCGCTTCGGCGGTGCTGCTGACGACGCGCGAGAAGGCGGACGAGCTCGGCGTTAAGGCGCGCGCGAAAATCGTCGACCAGACCACCGTCGGCGTCGATCCCGTGACGATGCTCACCGGGCCGATCCCGGCGACACGCAAGATCCTGGAGCGCAACGGCATGACCCTCGACGACGTCGACCTGGTCGAGATCAACGAGGCGTTCGCCTCCGTGATCGCGGCGTGGGAGCGCGAGCTCGAGCCGGACACCGACAAGGTGAACGTGAACGGCGGGGCGATCGCGCTCGGCCACCCGCTCGGCTCGACCGGCGCGCGGTTGATCGCGACGCTGCTGCACGAGCTCGAGCGCACGGACGGTGAGCTCGGCCTCGTGACGATGTGCTGCGGCGGAGGGCTCGGCACCGCGACCCTGATCGAGAGGCTGTGATGGGCCTCCTCGACGGCAAGGTCGCGATCGTCACCGGCGCCGGCCGCGGCCTCGGCCGCGCCCACGCGCTGGCGCTCGCGGACGCTGGAGCAGACGTGGTGGTCAACGACCTCGGCGCCGACGTGGCGGGCGCCGGCGCAGACCGCACGCCGGCGGAGGAGGTCGTCGCCGAGATCGAGGCGCTCGGCGCGCGTGCCGTCGCGGACGTCGAGAACGTCGCCGACTTCGAGGGCGCGCGCCGGCTCGTCGGCCACGCCGTGGAGAGGTTCGGGCGGCTCGACATCCTCGTCAACAACGCCGGCATCCTGCGCGACCGCATGCTCGTGAACATGGACGAGGCGGAGTGGGACGCGGTGATCGCCGTGCACCTCAAGGGCCATTTCGCCCCGACCCGCCACGCGGCGGCGTACTGGCGCGAGCGGTCGAAGGCCGGAGACGAGGTGCGTGCGCGCGTGATCAACACGTCGAGCCCGTCCGGTGTCTTCGGCAACGTCGGCCAGACGAACTACTCCGCGGCGAAGGCGGGGATCGCCGCCTTCACGGTCGTGGCGGCCCAGGAGCTCGAGCGATACGGCGTGACGGTGAACTGCATCGCGCCGAACGCCCGGACGCGCATGACCGCAGGCGCGTTCGACCTCCCCCCGGCCGACGACCGGTACGACCCGCTCGATCCTGCGAACAACTCGCCCGTCGTCGTCGCGCTCTGCGCCGACGGCGCACAGGCGATCAGCGGCCAGGTGTTCCACATCTTCGGCGGCGCGGTCGACATGCTGCGGCCGTGGTCTCCGGGAGAGCGCTTCGAGAAGGAGTCGCGGTGGGAGGCCGCGGAGCTCCTGTCGGAGCTGCTCGCGCGCGTGGACGGCACGCGGCCGGAGCCGCTCGGCGAGGCGATCCGGAAGGTCGGCGGCGAGTACGTGGTGAAGTCGTGAGCAACGAGAAGTCGCCGCCGCCGTCGTGGCTCGACCTGGCGCAGCGCATCGAGCGCGCGATCGGCGAGCCGGTCGAGCAGTGGGTGCGGAGCGACGCGTACTTCGACCTGGTCACGCAGATGAACCGCGCTCGGGCGCGCGTCACGAAGAGCTTCGAGGACTACGCCGAGCAGTGGCTCCACGTGTTCAACCTCCCGGCGGCGAGCGACGTGCGCCGGCTGCACGAGCAGCTCAGCCGCCTCGAGCGCCGAGTCGAGCGGATGGCCCACGAGTTCGAGGACCGCGCGGAGGCCGAGGCCGAGCCGCCGCCGGGGCCGAGGCCGAAGCCACCCGCTCGGACCCCGAAACCGAAGTGAGCGGAGGACCGGCCACAGCCGGCTCCGATCTCGCGGAGCGGATGCGGCGCGAGGTCGAGCGCTCGATCCTGCGTGCGCGCAACGGGATCCGCTACGTCACGACCGCGCCGAACGTCGGCGCGACGCCGAAGGACGTCGTGTGGCGTCGCGGCCGCGCGGAGCTGTGGCGCTACCACGGCGGTCCGATCGAATACGACCCGCCGCTCGTGTTCGTCCCGAGCATCGTCAGTCGCAGCTACATCCTCGACCTGCGTCCCGGCAACAGCACCGTCGAGTTCTTCCTCCGGCAGGGCATGGACGTCTTCCTGCTCGACTGGGGCGTCGCGGACGAGCGCGACGCGGAAAACACGATCGAGACGTATGTCGACGAGTACCTCCCGCGCGCGGTCGCAGCCGTCCGGCGGGAGACCGGGTGCGACGATGTGACGCTCGCCGGGTACTGCCTCGGCGGCGTGTTCGCGTTCCTCTACGCGAGCGGCCGCGACGACGCGGCCGTCCGCAACGTCGTCCTCCTCGCCACGCCGATGGACTTCACGGAGATGGGCTCCTGGGTCGCCCCGGTCGTGGAGGGCCGGCTCGAGCCGGACGACATCGTCGACGAGACGGGCAACATCCCCGCCGACGCGCTCTACGCCGGCTTCTACATGCAGGCCCCGACGAAGGAGCTGGCGCTGTACGCGACGCTCCTCGAGAACCTCTGGAACGACGAGTTCGTCGAGGGCTACCAGGCGATGGCGCAGTGGTCGCGCGACCAGCTGCCCTTCCCGGGTGCGGCGGCACGGCAGGTGGTCGACGAGCTCGTTCGCAAGAACGTGCTGATGACCGGGAAGATGCGCCTGGGCGGGCGCGTCGTCGACTTCGCCGATTTCGACGGTCACGTCCTGAACGCGTTCGCCGAAAAGGACCACGTCGTCGCGCGGGCGGCCGCCGAGCCGGCCAGCGCGCTCGTGGGAAAGGCGGAGCGCCGTCACGAGCTCCGGCTCGGCGGCGGCCATGTCACCTTCGCCACGGGCAGCCGGGCGTTCAAGCAGACTCTTCCGGCGATCATGGCGTGGCTCGCGGAGCACAGCGACGTCGTCGACCCGCCGCGGGAGCGATGATGGAGATCCGGCCGCTCGAACCCCGCGACGAGGAGACGATGAGGCGTTTCTTCGGGCGGATCCCCGAGGGCGACCGGACGTTCTTCAAGGAGGACGTGACCGATCCCGGTGTGCTCGAAGCCTGGACGAAGCCGGGGGCAGGCCGCTCGGTCGCGCTCGTGGGCGACGAGGTGGTCGGCTCGGTCGCGCTCGTGCCGCTGACCGGTTGGTCGAGCCACGTCGCAGAGCTCCGCGTCGTCGTCGATCCCGACCACCGCGGCCGGGGTATCGGCCGCGACCTCGCGCGCCACGCGGTGCTGGCGGCGCTCGACCTCGGCCTGAAGAAGATCGTCGTCGAGGTCGTCGCGGACCAGGAGCCGGCGATCGCCATGTTCCGCGCGCTCGGCTTCCATCCCGAGGCGCTGCTCAAGGATCACATCCGCGACCAACGCGGTGAGCTGCGCGACCTGATGATCCTCGCGCAGGTGCCCGAAGAGGCGTTCCAGACGATGGCGGCGGCCGGGATCGCCGAGGCGCAGGGGCTGTGAGCCCGCCGGCTGTCTATACGAAGCGCGGCGAGGAGCTGCGCGTCGCCGACGTGATCCGCGAGGTGGCGGCCGCGCGCCCGGACCACGTCGCGATCCGGTACGGCGAGCGCGAGCTCAGCTACCGCGGGCTGGACGAGCGCTCGAATCGTCTCGCGAATGCCCTGCTCGCCTGCGGTGCGCGTGCAGGCTCCCGCGTCGCGTATCTCGACCGCACCGCGCCCGAGGTGATCGAGCTCTTCTTCGCCGCGAGCAAGATCGGCGCCGTCACCGTGCCGCTCAACTGGCGGCTCGCGCAGCCCGAGCTCGCCGCCGTGGTCGCCGACGCCCGGCCGCCGGTGCTGATCGCGGGGGAGAGCTACGCCGAGACTGCGAGGGAGCTCGCGCGCGGGCTCGAGCTGATCGTTACCGGCAACGAGTACGAGCGGCGGCTGGCCGCCCACGACACCGTCGACCCCGGCGGCCGCGGCGAGGCTGAAGATGTGGTGCTGCAGATGTACACGTCGGGCACGACCGGCGCTCCGAAAGGCGTCCTGACGACGCACCGGAACATGGCCGCCTGCGCCGAGACGTCGCCCTGGTGGGGCTTCGACTTGGACTCCGTGAGCATGACGCCGCTGCCGATGTTCCACATCGGCGGCATCGGCTGGGCATTCCTCGGGCTTTGGAACGGCGCGACCACGGTGCTCGTGCGCGAGTTCGATGCCGGGGCCGTGCTCGACATCCTCGAGAGGCAGCGCGTCACGAACGCCGTGCTCGTGCCGACGATGCTGCAGCTGCTGACGGCGGTGCCGGGCGCCGACAAGCGCGATCTCTCTGCGCTGCGCTGCGTCGCCTACGGCGCCTCGCCCATCACCACGGCGGTGCTCCGCTCGGCGCTCCGGACCCTCCGGGCGCCGCTGTTCGGGATCTACGGCCTCACCGAAACGACGGGGGGCATCACGCAGCTCGAGCCGGCCGACCACGACGCCGACGGGCCGCGCCGGCACCTGCTGCAGTCGGCGGGAAGGCCGTTCCCGTGGGTCGAGCTGCGGATCGCGGAGCCGCAGACCGGCGCGGAGCTCGGCCCGCGCGAGGTCGGCGAGGTCTGGCTGCGCGCGCCGAACGTGATGGCCGGCTACTTCAACCGGCCGGACGACACCGCGGCAGCGCTGACGCCGGACGGCTGGCTCCGCACGGGCGACGGGGGCTATGTCGACGAGGAGGGCTACCTGTTCCTCACCGACCGGATCAAGGACATGATCGTGAGCGGGGGGGAGAACGTGTATCCCGTCGAGGTCGAGGAGGTGGTGGCCCGCCACGCGGACGTCGCCGAGGTCGCGGTGATCGGCGTGCCCGACGCGCGCTGGGGCGAGACCGTGAAGGCGCTCGTCGTCCGGAAGCCCGGGGCCTCGTGCAGCGCCGAGGAGCTTGTCGCGTTCGCGCGTGGGCGCCTCGCCGGGTACAAGCTGCCTCGGTCGGTGGACTTCGTCGAGGAACTGCCGCGGACGCCGACCGGCAAGGTGCTCAAGCGGGAGCTTCGGGAGCGGTACCGCGACGCCTCGACGACGCCCGACCTCGTGCTCTACTCGCATCCCGGCTGACCGATCTGCGGCCTGGTCAAGGAGTTCCTTGGCGCGCACGAGCTGGCATTCGACTCCGTCGTCATCAGCGAGCAACGCGCGCGGTGGGTCGCGGCCGGCTCTCCGCCCGTGCCGACGCTCGTCGTGAACGGCACGTCGCACGTTCTCCAGCACCCCGACCAGGCCGCGGCATTGCTCGGCCTCGAGACGCCGCCGGGGCTGCGTGACGCGGCGCGCGTCGCGTGGGAACTCGACGAGATAGCGCAGGCTTGGCTCGACCTCGCCGAGTCGACGCCGTGGGAGGCGCTGATCGAGCCGGTGCCGCACCTCGGCCGCACGCCGCTCGCCCTTGCGGTGGACGCGGCCAACGGGATCGCGCAGCTGGCGGGCGCCTGGTCGTCCGCTTGGTTCCACTGGCCCGGCAACCCGTGCACCGGCGAGACGGGTGACGCGGCCGTCGTCGCGTACGAGGCATCGATCGTGGCCGGGATCGGCGGCCGCGACGACCTCCTCGCGTTCGTGCGGCCCGTCGTGCAGACCTGGCGCACCTTCGTCGCCGCCGAGCAGGACGCGTTCGCCGCCCACGCGGCCCGTTCGTTGCGGACGCCGCGGGGCGGGCTCACCTGGTTCGAGTTGCTGGAGGCGCAGCGGCTGCATGCTGCGCAGCACTACCGTCAGGCGGCCTCGGGAATACGCGCGAGCGGACACGAGCCGCCTCCGCTCGACTTCGACTCGATGGTCGGGTTGCGGCTGCCGGCGTCGATCTATTAGGGTCGCGAAGCTTCCGGCGAAAGGAGCGACGATGAGCGACAGCGTCTACAGGGTCACCGAAGTGATCGGGACGAGCACCGAGTCGTGGGAGGCGGCGGCGAGGAACGCCGTCGAGACCGCCGGCCAGACGGTCCGCGATCTACGCGTCGCCGAAGCGACGCGGTTCGACGTGTCGATCGAGAACGGGCAGGTCTCGAGCTACCGCGTCCGGCTCGACATCTCGTTCAAGTACGAACAGAGCGACTAGCGCCGGGTGAGCGCGGCCCAGCGCTTCGCCGGCAAGGTTCTGTTCGCGACGGGTGCCGGCTCGGGCCTCGGGGCGGCGACCGCCCGCCGCTTCGCAGCGGAAGGCGGGCGGGTCGCCGTCGTCGACATCGACGCCGACCGGGCCGCGGCTCTCGCGGCCGAGCTCGACGGCTCGATCGGCGTCGCGTGCGACGTCTCCGAGGAGGCGTCGGTGGAGCAGGCGGTGCGGGAGACGCAGGAGCGCCTCGGCCGCCTCGACTGCGTGCTCAACACCGCGGGGTACGCGCAGTTCACTCCGATCGAGGAGCTCTCGCTCGCGGAGTGGAACCGGATGCTGGCGGTGCACCTGACGGGGACGTTCCTCGTCTGCAGGGCGGCGCTGCCGCGGCTACGCGCGGCCGGCGGTGGAGCGATCGTCAACGTCGCCTCCGTCGCGGCGCTGCTCGCGCGGCCGAGCCTCGGAGCGTATGCGGCGGCGAAAGGCGGGATCATCTCGTTCTCCCGGCAGCTCGCACTCGATGCGGCCGCCGACAACGTGCGCGTGAATGTGATCGCGCCGGGCAGCGTGCGCACGCCGATGACCGCGCCGGTGTACGCCGAGCCCGGCGGCGAGGATGGCCGGCCGACGCAGCCGCACGCGATCCAGCCGCGGCTGGCCGACCCGGAGGAACTCGCCGCGCCGATCTGCTTCCTGCTCTCGGACGAGGCGAGCTTCTTCACGGCGTCGCTCGTCGTCGCCGACGGCGGCGCAACGGCGCTCTGACCGCTATCCGAGCAAGAAGCGGAGAACCGTGTGCGCCGCCTCGGGCGCGTCCGTCGGGTAGAGATGCCCCGCGTCTTCCAGGATCTCCAGGCGGGCGCTCGGAATCGACTCGACGAGCCGCTCGCCGTTCGCGCGCGGGACGATCTGGTCCTCGGTGCCGTGCAGGACGAGCGTGGGCGCACGGATCGAGCCGAGGCGCCCGCTAGTGTCGTGCCACCTCACAGCGCCGGCTTGCGCGAGGTAGCCGTCCCGCGTGGGCGGGAAGCGCAGCCGCTGGACGACGTCCTCCCCGATGCGCACCGTGTGCTTCTCACGGGTGGCGCGGCTGTACACGTACGGGACCGACGCCCACACGGCCTCCTCCGCCGGCAGCGACGGGCGGCGCCGAAGGAAATCCAGCACCTCGGTCTCGGGGAGCGTCTGCCTGGGGCCGCCGGCCGTCGTCGCGCCGAGCACGAGCGCTCGGACGCGTTCGGGATGCCGCAGGGCCAACTCCTGGGCGATCATCCCGCCCATCGAGATCCCGTAGACGCTGGCGTCCGCGACGCTCGCCGCGTCGAGCACGTTGATCGCGTCCTCCGCCATCTGCGCCATCGTGTAGCGCCCGCGCGGCTGGTCGCTGCGCCCCACGCCGCGGTTGTCGAAGGAGATGACGCGCATCTCGGTGGCTAGCGCGGGGATCGTGCGCCACCAACCCGTCGCCGCCATCCCCAGTCCCATCACCAGCAGGAGCGGCTGCCCCGAGCCGGCGCTCTCCCAGTACAGCCGCGTGTTGCCGCTGACTGCGAACACTCAGGCCGAGTGTCTCACCGGGGAAGCAGCGGGAGTACCTCGCGGCCCACGCGGTCGCTGTTCGACTCCTCGAGGTCTACGCCGACGGCCCGGGTGCCGATGAAGATGCGGCTGACGCCGACGTCGATGATCTCGTGCAGCCGCTCGGCGCAGTACTCGGGCGGGCCTGCGATCGCGAACTGGTCGATCAGCTCGTTGGATCCGGCGTCGAGGGGATAGAACTCGATCTCGCCCGGCTTGCCACCCTCGCGCGGCGTCGTACCGCCGCGGGTCGACCGGTACACGGCCTCCATCGTCTCGACCGCATGCTCGTAGCGGCTGTGCTCGGCCACGTCGACGCCCGGTGGCGGCTTGGCCTCGAAGCCGGAGAAGCGGGCGTGCGTGACGACGAGCCCGCGAATCGCCTCGCGTGCGCTGCGGTCGTCGCCATTCGTCACCGCGACCTGCAGGTAGCAGCCGATGTGGAGCGTGGCGAAGTCGCGCCCGACCCTCGCGCAGACGTCCTTGACAAGGTCGATGCTCTGCCGCAGCCGCTCCACGTCGGCGCCGACCGAGAAGCTGACGCCGTCGGCCGTCTTCACCGCCACCTCGACCGTCCGCGGGCCGGTTGCCGCGACGTCGATTGGCGGCTTCGGCAGCGCGAGCGAGGGGTCGATGTCATCGAGGCGCGCCATCGACGAGGTGACGCCGTCGATCTCGACCTCCTCGCGGCGGAGGTAACCCTGCAGCCGGGTCAGCCACTCCTCGAAGCGCGCGACCGGCATCGGCTTCTGCTGGAGAACCTTGACGGCGCCGTCGCCGCGGCCGATCGAGAAGTTCGCGCGGCCGGCGGAGACGGCGTTGAGCGTCGCCATCGCGCTTGCCGCGAGGAGTGGGTGGCGGAGCGGCACGGCCACCGACGTCCCTACGCGCAGCGTCGTCGTCGCCGCCGCCGCGACCGCGAGCACGACGTATGGGTCGGGAATCAGCCCGTGCGCTTCTCCGACGGCGAGCCCGTCCCAGCCCGCGTCCTCGAACTCCCGCGCGAGACGGTCGATCTCCGCGCTCGGCACGGGAGTAGCGCCCATTCGCCAGAACTCAACCGCCACGGGCCGAATGACTCTAGACGATGAACCTCGGAAGTGAGGGAACCAGTGCTTCCACGCGACGGTTCGAGGCTGCTAGGGGATCGGAATGAGTTCTGATTCGGAGCGCGTCAAGAAGTCCCTGATCAGCCCGGCCTACTTGTCGAGCCGCCTTGGCTCAACATGCGGTTCGCCAAGGCCCTACAGGCGGCCAGGCTCTGTCCTCGTGTTGTCGTGGATGGCGTGAGGAGGCATCGTTCGCGCACGCGAACTCTGTCGCTAAGGGGCGCACGAAGCACACTGTCGCGCAGAGCGTCTGCGAGATCTCTTCCTTATCTATATGGGGCTCGCGACACTCCTCTCGGCCAAGGCCGGGCTCGAGGTCGCGCCGCTCGTCGTCATCGCCGTCGTTGTCGCCTACCTCGCGAGCGAAGCGCTGACCGCCTATGTCGACGCGCGCATCGACATGACACCCGATCCGGCAGGGCACCCATCCCGTCCAGGATCGAGGTAGCCGATCGCGAACGAATCGAAGCACCCAGATGTCACGCCCGGTCCGACCCAACTTCATCGAGCGCAACACGTCGCGGTTGCTGAGCGAGCCTCCGTCCGTTCGGACGGCCGCCAGCGTGGTCGTCACGACGACTGCGGCCGTGGTCGTCCTCGGCGGCGTCCTGATGCGGGTGGTCGACCGCCACGAGTACCCGAACATCTGGGTCGGCATGTGGTGGGCCTTACAGACGGTGACCACCGTCGGTTACGGCGATGTCACGCCGGAGCGCCTGAGCGGCCGGATCATCGGCGCGTTCGTGATGCTCGAGGGCATCGCATTCGTGACGATCGCCGTCGCGGCGATCACGTCGATCTTCGTCGCGCGTGCAGCGCGGGAGCGCGGGGTCGCCGAGGGTCAGGCGGAGGAGCGAATCGAGGCGAAGGTGGATGTCATCGAGCAGCGCCTCGCTCGCCTCGAACAGCTCCTCCGAAGATAGTGCGCGCGGTTGAAGCGATCCGGATGCGGAAATGCGGCGACGCCCGCATCCATCATCGGTGCTGGAGGTGGGACGTAGATGCAGAGCACCGGACCGCTCGGCGCCGTCATCGAACCCGTTGCGCGGTTTGCACTACAAGTCTGCCTTGAGGGCGCCGACGTACGCGCTGTACGCTCCTCCCGAAGCGTCGTCCACAGAACAGAGGTGGTCAATGAGTGAGATGAGCGACGCGCCCGCGGCTGCCGAAGTCGAGGACGTAGATACGCTCGGCCCGGTTGACTGGATCGTGGTCGAGTTCCCAGGCGCGAGGTTCGACGGGACGATTCTTCCGATCCTGGTCGACCTGGAGGAACGCGAGATCATCCGCTTGCTCGACATGGTCGTATTGAAGAAGGACGCTGACGGGACGCTTGAGTCGTTCGAGCTATCCGACCTCGACGCGAGCGAGATCGGCGGTCTGCGCCACGAGGAGCGGGACCTGGCGAAGCTGTTGAACGAGGACGACGTCCTCAATGTCGCGAATGCGGTCGAACCCGGTAGTGCTGCGGCAATCCTTGTCTGGGAGAACCGATGGGCGGCACCATTTGGGTCGGCCGTCCGTAAGGTGGGTGGTCAGCTCGTCGCGAGCGGCCGGATTCCGGTGCAGGCCCTCCTTGCCGCAGCCGAGGCCGACCAAGCGAAGGAAGGAGCGTGAGATGCCACTTGCACGTAGACGCATCGGAGGTCCTGGCGTGATCGGGCCTGCTCCCGTAGCGCGCGCGGCAGGCACCGTCGCCACCGTTGCGGTTGTCGCCCACCGCGTGGATCGCCGCCAAGATCGGCGCGACGACCGCCGCGGTCGCCGTTAGTACCTCGGGAGGCTAATCAGCGAAGGAGGAGGCAGTAGGGCCTTCTCCTTCGCCCTTGCGCGAGTTGATCGATCCCGTCCGTTGAGCTGCCAGCCGCTGGCATGGCGTGGCTTGCACTGCCTCGCCATCGAACGCGACCCAGGACAGGAATGAGGGTTCTTCGGGCGAAGCGATTCGAAGTGCACGGATATCTCGGTCTCGTACATGAACCGCTGAGCGCGAAACGCAACGGTCGAGAGCACCTGTGACCACCCCCGACGATCAGCCGTCGTCGTTGGCGTCGCCGAGCGCGGAGGCTCCCGGTACCGGCGGAAGCCGGCTTTCGGCGACGGTCGGTTGGCTGCGCGGCCGCACCGAGACCAGCGTCGGCCGGCTTGTCTTGCTCTGGTTCCGTCGGTACTTCGAGGCGAGCCGCAACTCGGGTGCGGCGGCGTCCGCCTACATCACGCTGTCGGTGCTTCCCACGGCGCTCGTGCTCATCGGCATCTTAAACCTGGCCAGAGGCAACGAGAACGCGTTCGCGGACCGCGTGGTCTCGCACATGAAGCTCGAGGGTGCGACCGCGGACATCGTTCGCGACCTGTTCGGCACCACCGCCGACAATGTGGCTGCAGCCTCGGTCGCGGTCATCATCGGCTTCCTGATCTGGGGAATCTCGATCGGGCAGCTCTACCAGGACGTGTACGCGCGAGCCTGGCGCATCCATGTGGGCAGCGCGGCCGACCAGCTGCGCTACACGGTCTGGTTCTTCCTCCTGAGCGGCATCTTGGCGGTCATGTTCGGGTCGGCGGGGGAGCTTCGAGCCAGCGGTTGGCTCGTCGCGCTTCCAGTCTGGCTCGGCGGCTCGATCGTCTTCTGGCTCTGGACGCCGCGCTATCTGCTCCACCGCGAGATCTCGCTTCGCTCGCTCCTGCCGGGTGCGCTGCTCGCGACGGTCGTCCTCAGCGGCACGATCGCCACCTCGCCGCTCTGGATCGGGCCGACGATCAACCAGAACGCAAAGGCGTTCGGCGCGTTCGGCGCCGTCATCGCGCTCTTCGCATACATCCTGATCGGCACCACCATCTCGATGGTCTGCGCCGTCTTCGCTCCGGTCTGGGCCGAATGGCGGTTGGGCGAGCAGACCCGGAACGCGTAGCTGCCGCCAGCGGTCGCCTGTCGTACGTGACTGGTTGCTGACGCGGCGCGAGTTGTCACGTCGCGCGTACGTGTGTGCGCTCGCGAGAGTCGGCTGCCGCGATCCCGTGCCGAAGCGGCTTTGCCGGCGGGCTACGCGCGTTCGATCTTGGCTGGGAGGCGCAGGGCGGCGACGAGGCCGAGCAGGCCGATCGCGACGAGGACGATCAGCGCGACCGCGTAGGAGCGGGTGCCGAGGGCGACGACGGAGACGAGGATCGTGCCCGCGATCGCGGTGCCGAAGGACGAGCCGAGGTTCGAGACTGCGCGCGACAGGCCGGAGATCTCGCCCTGGAGTTCCTCGGGGAAGCTGGACTGCACCACGTTGACCGACGGCGTCAGCATCCCGCCGACGCCGAGGCCGATCAGGAACAGCCCGGGCACGAAGGCGACGACCCGAGAAGAGGTGTGAACGAAGCCGAGGAGGAGCGCGATGCCGGCAAGGGTGACGACGAAGCCGGCGATGACCAGCGTCCGCTGCGCGAACCGCTTCGCGAGCCGCTGCTGCGCGAAGGACGAGAGGAGGATGCCGACCGTCGCGGCGGTGAAAACGACGCCCGTCTGGATCGCGTTGTAGCCACGTACCTCCTGCAGGAAGACGGAGACGACGAACGAGATGCCCATGAGAAGGAGCCACTGAATGTTCTGCGTCACCAACGCGAGGTTGCAGGTGCGGTTCCGGAACAGCCCGGTCGAGAGCAGCGCCTCCTTCCCTGCGCGCTCGCGCCGGCGGATGTAGAGGAAGAACCCCGCCAGGAACACCAGCCCCACCACGAGACAGATGAGGAAGAGCGCATTGTTCGAGCCGGCCTGCAGGATCCCGAAGACGACGAAGAACATCCCGACCGCCGACAGAACCGCGCCGATTGCGTCGAACGGCCGCCTCGGGTCGGCCGGCAGCGGGTCGGCGAGCTTCCGGCTCAGGAGCACGATCGCTGCGACGACGAGCGCCTGGAACACGAACGCCGCCCGCCAGCTGATCGCGGTCGTGATCAGGCCGCCGATCAGCGGGCCTGCGGCGGCGCCGATGCCTCCCATGCCGCTGATCGCGCCGAACGCCCAGGCGCGGGACGTCGTGTCGGTGAACCAGAGCGTCGCGAGGATGTAGACGGGCGGGATCAGGAAGGCTGTGCCGACTCCCTCGAACACCGAGTTGCCGAGGATCAGGACGCCGAGATTCGGCGACACCGCGCTCAGGAGCGCGCCGATCCCGTACAGCGTCAGCCCGAGCATGAAGCAGCGCTTGCGGCCCCAGCGGTCGGTCAGTTTGCTGCAGGGGATCATCAGGATCGCCATGATCAAGAGGAAGAGCGTGATCGCGGTCTGGACGCCCTTGACGGTCGTGTCCAGGTCGTCGCTGATGTCGGCGATCATCACGTTCATGTTCGATCCGGCGAAGCTGCAGATGAACTGCGCCAGCGCGAGCGGCAGGATCAGCCGACGCGCGGACGCAAGCGGCCGTTCGGGCGTCAGCGCCTCGCTCACAGCTGCGGAGCCGTCGCTCATGCCGCGGCTTTCAAGCCCGCCTTGGCAATCGCCACCGCCGCTCCGATCAGCGTCAGGTGGCTGAAGGCTTGAGGGAAGTTGCCGACCTGACGCTGCCGCTTCACGTCGTACTCCTCTGCCAGCAGGCCGAGATCGTTGCTCAGAGTGATCAGTCGCTCGAACAGCTCGCGCGCCTCATCGAGCCGCCCGTTGCCCGCCAGCGCGCTGACGAGCCAGAACGAGCAGGCCAGGAACTGTCCTTCGTCTCCCGACAACCCGTCGTCGGTCTCGGCCGTGGAGTAGCGGGAGACGAAGCCGTCCCGGCCGAGCTCGCGCGAGACCGCGTCGATCGTGTCGGCGACACGCTCGTCGCTTCCGGGCAGGAACCCGACGAGAGGGATGTTGAGCACACTCGCGTCGAGCTCCTTTGAGCCGTAGTACTGCGTGAAGGTGCGGCGCCCGGCGTCGTAGCCCTTCTCACAGACCTCCCCGTGGATCTCGTCCCGAATCTGCTTCCACCGCTCCACGGGACCGTCAAGCGCGAACCTCTCGGCGAGCCGCACGGCGCGGTCGAACACCACCCAGGCCATGACCTTGGAGTAGGTGTAGTGGCGCCGTGGCCCGCGGCTTTCCCGACCACGCGCACGGTGCCGTCGTCGGTCTCGAAATCAGTCTCGAGGACGAGCGTCCCAGGCCGATAGCGGCGAGAGCAAGAGCGCACTTCGTTCGCCGGTGCAACGAGCCAACGCCCGTGCGCGTCGTTACCGAGGAGCGCCGAGAAGCAGGAGGGCGAGTCGAACCGCGGCATGCACAGCCAGTCGACGGAGCCGTTGCGGCCAACAAGCGCGGCAGACTGCAGGTCGCCGATCAACCCATACTCCTCGAGCCGCACCGTCCCCCTCTCTTCTTCGTCGCAGCCTGCTGCACCCTACTATTTGGCCCTCCAGGGTTGGCTCTGATCTGAACCATTGAGACCGCCCACGACGGCATGTGTGTCCCGGGCGTAGTTGTTGCGATGACGACGGTAGTTCGTTCCGGGGAGAGCACCGATGCGCGCACGCTCAGGCGCTCGTGCGTAACGCTCGCACTCGACGCCTGGGCGCGGCACGGCGTCCACGCGCTCACCTGCAACTGGATCCGCTCGCGACTCACCTCGACTAACGACGACCCCGGTCGCTCCCGCGTCCGATGGGACATCGCGGACGTGCTCAGCGCATTTGCGAGAGCCGTTCCGCTTCGTCGAGCCAGCTGCTCGCTGCTCGGATCACTTCCTCACGGGCCGGCATTCCTCCCGGAAAGAGCGTCGTCAGCAATGCGTCGCGGTCGATTCCATCCCGGCCCGCGCGCGCGCGTGAGCGAGTCGACGCTCCAGTCGTAGTCTTGGCGGCCGAGCGGGGTGTCGCCGTTGCGCCAGCCCGCGTTCTCGCCGCTGAACCTCTCTTCGCGCTCGGTGCTTGTCCCGCGCTCGCGCGCCGCTTGGTCGCCTGTGCCGAGCGGCCCGCGACCCCGTGCGCTCGACTGCGATGCGCGCCGAGCGCAGCAGCGCGCGTGAATGTCCGACCGCACTCCGGACAAACAAACTCCGAACCAGCCGACGCCGACCTCTGAGAAGCGGTCCGCTTGCCGCTCGCGCGTTTGCTGTTCGCGCGTTTCTTGGCTGCCGGTTGTCTCTTCGATGTGGCCATCATTTCCTTTCCAACGCACCAGGAAGCAGATGTTTGCCAACCACGTTACGCAAATCGCAGTAGTCGATTATCTTGGCCGGCGTCCGATCGTGCGCCTGGCGTCTCCGCTGCCAATGGACACGTTGAGTCGCTCGCTGTGATTCGCCAATCGAGGGGCCGAGAGTCGCTGGCGGGCGCTTCCTTCAGCCTGCTCGAGACGGGCGCGAGGCGGCTTGACACGGAAGCATCCCCACGGGAGGGTCGTCCCGGTGCCGGGTTGGCTGTCGTCAGGTCTCAGTCGCCCGTCAGGCTGATTTTGCGTCGCAACGGATCCGCTTATTGTGTCCGAGGTCCTCCATGACGAAATACATCTCGATTGGACGATTCGTTGCAGCGGAGGCAGCGATGACGCTCGTGACGAGGGGCATTGGCCAGGACATGGACGAGATGCACAGGCGCGGCGGTCGACAGACATTCGAGCGTGACCGATCGGTGGGCCGATGAGCGAGGCCGCCGCGACCGATCCGTCGCCCGTTCTTTCGCCCGGCATTACAACAGCCACAGGCCACACCGGTCACTCGATCTCAAGCCTCCCGATCCCCCGGTCCGGCAGCTACAGGCCCCTTACTCGCCCACGGCCCTCGTCGAGCGCCGAGACCGACTCGGCGGACTCATCCACGAATACCGCGCAGCCGCCTAAACCGAGTTTGCGTACCCCACACGTCGCGGTCACCGTCTCCGGCTGGGTCACGGTGCTCGGCTGCGTCGGCGGGGCTTGCGATGTCTCGGTCGGGGTCGTCGCGGTCAGGGTCGTGCGAGTCGAGGTCGTCCGCGTCGTGATCGTCGGCGCCGTGCGCGTCGATGTGCGCGTCCCGCTCGCAGCGTTGTTGCCACCGCCGCACGACGAGAGCGCGAAGCCCGCGAACGCGGGCAGAATCGCAGCGGCCGCAAGCCTCGACGGGCGCACTCTGCCCACGCCGCCGATCATCGCACGACTCGCCCGGCCCTCTCGGGGCTGCTTGTTCGTCGGGATCGGTTACCTGACCTCCGAGGAGGTGGCGCACAGGACTCGGGCCTCCGTGTCGACCCCAGCGATAAGGCAGAGCACGGTGACACGGGGATCCTCACGACGTGACATCGCGTCGCGCGAGGCAGTGCGTTGACCAACCGTTGACCGCGAGCGGGGCTTACGCCTCAGGCGCTAGGAGAGCGCCGCTGTGACGCCAGGGTTTCGCGTGGCCTGCGGCCCCGCGAGATCGTCGCGAGGTCGGCTTACCGGAGTCGCGCTCGCTTCAGGGTGACGGTTCGCGCGGGGTTCAGCGCAGCCCTGAGTTGCACTTTGTACGTGTAGCTGTCGGCGTTCTTGGTCTTGATCGCCTTGAACTTGATCCCGTGGCCGCGGTACGCCTTGACGTTGCCCTTCAGCGTGACCGTCTTCAACTTCTGCTTGGCCGCCTTCGCCCGTTTCAGCGCGGCCTTGGTCGGCGTGGCCGTCGCGGTGAAGGTGGCGTCCTCGGACGCCTTGGCGAAGAAGAGGTAGCCGGCCCTCCGCTTCCACGTCACACTCGCGCCGGCGACCGTCGTCGAGTGCCGCCACCCGACTAGGGCGCCGGCGCACCCGTCGGCGATCGCGCTTCCCACGGCGTCGGCCGCCGGCTTCGTCGTCCCGTCGGGACGCAGGAAACCGGTCTGCAGCCGGTCGCGGTCGGCCTCGTCGATCCAGTGGAAGAAGAGAAGCGCAGCGACATGCGGGTCACATGCGTACCGCTGGACGGTCTGCTGGTAGTAACGCGCCTGGGCTGCCTCGCCCACGGGCGGGGTGTTCTCTGTGCCGAAGTAGCCGGGCAAAGTGCTCGTGTCCGTCTGCCAGCCCGCCTCGTCGAGGATCCACCGCACCGCCGGGCCGGCAGGCTGCGCGTTCCCGGCGGCGCTCTCCTGGAAGGTCGGCTGGGCCGTGCCATGGAAACCGTCCCAGAATGCTTGCTGCGCGCGATCGAGATTCGGCACGCTGACGTTCGGCCAGGACGCTCCCTTCGTCGGCGGATACGTGTTGGAGGACGGGTAGGGGTGCAGCCCGGCGTTGTCCATGATCGGCCTCGTCCGACGGCTCTCGCGGTACGCGTCACCGACAGCCTTGATGAAACGCACGGGCGAAATCGTATTGCGCCGGGATCCGGGGCGATCGTCGCCGCGGGGCGAAACCGCTAGGCCGATCACGTCGATGCTCGGGTTGACTGCCTTCAGCGCGTCGTAGCTCGCCGCGAGTGCCTTTTCGTAAGTCGCAGCCGCCGCGATCGACTTGTTGCTGTTGTACGTCGGAAACCAGAACCTGCCCAGGTTCGGTTCGTTCCCGATGATGAAGTCGGTCACGGAGGGAAAGGTGCGTGCGACCAGTGCCGTGTACGCCGCGAAATTCTCGACGCCGTTCGGATCGCGCGTCACGTCGGTGTTGTGACCGGGCACGATCGAGAGCAGCACGCGCAGGCCGCTCAGATTGGCGGTCGTGATGGCACGCTCGAGCTGATCCCGTTGCTGGACCGTCGTCGGCTCGGAAGGCTCGTAGTCGACCGACATGCGGATCGCACCGAGCCTGTGCGAGGACATCTGGTCGTACATCACGGCGCCACCATCATCCAGGCCGAGCGGATGGTCCTCCGTCGCGCCGACGATGAAATCGGCCGGCCCCAGCCGGTTCGCGTTCGCTGCCGACGACGCGGCTGCGAGCGCGAGCAGCGCAGCGGCCGCGGTCAGGCCGACCAGCGCGAACTTCAAGGACTTAACCGAAGGCACAACGCCAGGATAGGTGCGGGCGCTGCGAGACCGCATGACACAAAAGCACTCACCGTCGCCGGGCCCCGCGTTGTTGAAGCCCTTCATGGGGGAAGGCCTCCCGTTCAGGCACTCCACTTCCAGTAGTTCCATCCTGGAACCAAAGGCGGGAAGCGCGGGCACGAGCGGGTCACGGGCGACCACGAAAGCGCCGCACATCAGAGGAAGCTGAACAGCGAACGTGACCCGCGCATGGTCGCGGTGATGTTCGCACGTGAACGGGGACACGCGCCTGCATGCGGCGGAACTGGGTCGAGGGGGTGCTGGTGCACCGTCGGTGTGTCCGGTGTGGCGCCCAGTTCGAGTGTTTGATCGCCTGGCCGAGCCGGTCGGCGACGACACCGTGGATGGTGCCGGTGTTCACGTCGAGCGCCAGCGTTTGTCGCGTGGTGTCGGCTTGGTCGGGTACTTCTCCGGTTCCGGTTCGAGCTGGTTCGTGATCGGGGCGTTCGCGGCGTCCCGGGCCGCTCGTTCGGCGTCGACCCGCTGCCGCGCTTCCTCTTCCCAGTCCGGCTCGGGGACCTTGACGGCCGGCAGCGGGGCTGCAGGCGGCACGACCGGTCTCCACGGTGCCGGCTCGGCAGCGTACCCGCGGCCGCCTTCAGGTCACTGAGCGCGGTCGGCGCGTCCGCTGTGTGGCCGTCGAGCGGGCCGGGTAGCAGCTGTTTGACATTCCTGAATTCCTGTGAGAACTTCCACCGAAGGCAGGCGAAACCGGTGGCCACGCCCTTGGCTGCAACTCGGGGGGAGAAAGAAGGTCCCGATGCGCAGATCGCTCGTGTTGCTGAGCTTCGCTCTCCTGCCGCTCGCTCTTTCGGCGACGGCGAGCGCGAATGCGCCTGTCAACTTCACAGCGACGCTCACGGTAAACACGCCGGGCTTCAACTTCTCCTGCGTGCCGTACGGGTACAGCTTCGACACACTCGCCACGTTCACCGTCACGCGGCACTTCATCCAGTTCTATGACGGCCAGACGTTGGTGAAGGAGATCCGCCACATCGACTTCACCGGCACGCTCTACCGTTCAGACAACCTCTCGAAGACGATCCCGTACGCCGGAATCTGGACACGGACGCTGGATGTGGCGGCGAACACAGTCGCCAACACCGGCCTGTTCCGCTACAGCCATCCGGATGGGAGCGGCATGGTCACGCTCGACGCAGGAAAGACCGTGCAGGACGCGACGACCTTCGACACCCTGTCCGATACGGGGCCGACGCAGACCGAGTGGCAGATGGGAGTCTGCGCCTACCTCGCGGGCTAAATAACTTCGGAGGCACGACGAGGTTCATGGAAGGGCGGCTACGGGCCGCCCTTCCATACTCATGACGAACTCACATCAAGCCTCTAGGATGAACCGGGCACGATCGGCGAACCTGGCGCCCTTTCGGCCGTCCTCGCCTCTTCCGCGGGACGAACGCGGCGGTCACGGGAAGAACTTTTTAGAAGGCAACGGGCGTGGGCTGATTCGAGGGAGAGAGGGACGGTGCGCGCCATCGTCGAAACGAAAGGATTCGACTTTCTTCCAGGTTGCTTAAAGCAGCAGAGCCCGCCCTAGTTCGCGGTTGCCACATAGGCGTGCCTGGGTTGCGATGCGGCGCATGCCCGTTATCCGGCCCGGCTCGCCCGGAAAACGCCAAAGACGCCTTCGCGTCGACGTTGCAGTTCGAGCTACCGCGAAGAACCTCACGCTCAACGCGTCGACGAGCGACGACGTCGAAGGCCACCTGCAGCGCGCTGCTCGTTCAGCTCGACGAGCAGGACGGGTAACTCGCAGCGACGCGTCTTATTCCCTCACACTTCCCGTGGGTCGGCGCCTGAGAACGCGAAGGTCTGCAAATCAGCGTTTCGCCGACCCCCTCCCTCCAACGGAGCCTCACTCGCGCAGGCGAGCTTAGGACACTTGGGACGTGGCCGTGTTCGTCGCGTCGGCCCGCGCCGTGAGTTGGGGTCTGCGAGCCCAAGTTGTAAATGTTCTTAGGACCACGCAAGAAGCTGATCGTCCGCGCATCTCTATGGGTGTACATCCGGTCAGGTGATACGCCAAACCAAAGGGGTTCAAAATGATGCGCAGATTCTTAATCACCGCCGCGGCTTTGTTGGCGCTCGTTTTCGTGGGCGCCGCGGGTGCGAAAACGGTGACGGTCTCGATCACGAAGAACGGGTATGTGCCGAACGCGGCGACGATCGCTGTTGGTGACACCGTCCGGTTCACAAACAACGACACGGTCGTTCACCAAATCACGTTCAAATCCACGACGGGTGTGACCTGCGCGCCGAACCCGCTCGTGATCCAGCCGGCGCAGTCGGGCACATGCACGTTTGCTTCGCCGGGGACTTTCACTTACTCCGATCCGAACGTGAAGGGGAACACCTTCCGGGGGACGATCACCGTGACCGGTCAGGCGCCCGTCGAAACGCTGACGCTCACCGCGAAGCCGCGGACTCTCGTCTACGGGGGCAAGGTCACGCTGACCGGAATCCTCTCGAATCAGAAGGTCGGTGAGAACGTCGACGTGCTCGCGATGGGATGTGGGCAGGCGGCGGCGAGCAAGGTGACCACGGTGCAGACGACGACCGGCGGCGCGTACACCGCCATTGTGGCGCCGCTCACGAACACCAGTTACACGGTGAAAGTGAAAAACACTTCTAGCCAAGCGGTTGCCGTGACGGTGCGGCCGCGTGTGCGTCTCGCCAAGGTGGCATCGCACCGCTACTCGCTGCGCGTGCTCGCCGCCCAGAGCTTCGCCGGCAAGTACGGCACCTTCCAACGCTACAACGGCGCCGTCCGGCGCTGGGCCAACGTCAAGCGCGTGCTCCTGCGCGCGAACTCGACGGGTATCGCCCCGACGGTGATTACGTCGGCGTCGTTCGGCGCGACTGTCCCGTCGCGCTCGAAGGTTCGCGTCATCCTGCCGCAACTGCAGGTCGGCAGCTGCTATCTGCCCGGTCGCAGCAACGCGATCTTCAGCTAAGAGCTCAAAGGGATCTCGGCGTGCGCCGCAGCGACGGCGCACGCCACCCCACCCAGGGCAGACGGCTTACGGGGCGTCCGCCCGAATAGCGGGTGCGTTCCCGTCGTCCTCGACGGGCTCGACTGTGGCGCCGTGGGGCGCGTTGATCGCGTGACTGTCCCTAGTTCGCCGCTCGGAGTGTCTTCGTGAACACTCGCGCAAGCGAGCTTCTATCCGCCAAGCGAGGGCGGTCGTGGCGGGACGCCGGCGCGTCGAAGATCGTGCGACAAGAAGGACGACGTGTCACGCGCTAGCTCGTGTCCGTTCGCGTCGCGCACGACGAGCGCGTTCGGCTGACCGTTCGTAGGGACGTTGTAGTAGAAGAAGCCCGCGCTGATTGGTGGGCCGACCCAAATGACGGGCAACTCGGTTGCCGCGCCGTTGTCGTACTCGCGAGGCGCGAGGTCGGATCGGCAAAGATGTTTCCGCCGACCATCACCGTGCGAGTCGAGCCCCTTGCCGGTAGCCTGAAGGGTGCGCAAACTCGGTTTCATGCGGCGATGTTGTATTCGTGGATGAGGCCGCCCAGTCGATCGCGGCGCTCGACCGCGGCGGTCGGTGATGGGTGCACGGCATGGGCCTTCTGCTCAGACAGTTCGGGCGGTGCGAGATTCAGCTTGCGATGCGTGTGGGGTGCGTTAATTCGGTTTCGGCTTGCGAGCGGCGTACGTGGGCCGTACAGTCGTGCGCCCGTCCCGCTGATTCCGAGGAGCTGTTGTTCTTGTCGGTCTGGTATCTGGCGTTCAGTTGCGTGCTCCAGCTCGTCCTGCTCCGTCCTCGCTCAACCGATTTCAAGGAGCTGGAGATCGTGGTGCTTCGGCATCAGCTGGCGGTACTTCGCCGACAGACAGATCGTCCGCAACTGACGAAGACCGATCGAGTCTTCCTGGCTGCCGCGAGTCGGCTGTTGCCGCGATCACGTTGGCGGTCGTTTCTGGTCACGCCGACGACACTTCTGCGCTGGCACCGACGGCTGGTCGCGCGCCGCTGGACCTACGGTGGTCGAAACGGCCGGCCGCCGATCGGCGGCGAGATCCGCGAGTTGGTGCTTCGCCTCGCGCGCGAGAATCCGCGCTGGGGCTACCAGCGGATTGTGGGCGAGCTGAACGGCCTCGGCATCGCGGTGTCCGCCACGACCGTGAAGAAGATCCTCCGCCAGGCCGGGCTCGGCCCAGCCGGCTCGCGAGGCGGGCTCTCCTGGCGAGCGTTCCTCCGGGCGCAGGCACAGAGCATGCTTGCGGTCGACTTCTTCACGGTCGAGACGATCTCATTGCGACGCTTGTACGTGCTCTTCTTCATCGAGCTTGAGAGCCGGCGCGTCCACTTCGCCGGCTGCACCGCGAACCCTACCGGGGCGTGGGTCACGCAACAGGCACGCCACTGCGCCTGGACGTTCCAGGAGCGACCAGGCTCGTTTCGCTTTCTGATCCGCGACCGCGACAGTAAGTTCACCCGCGACTTCGACGCCGTCTTCGCCAGCGAAGGCGTCCAGATCATCAAGGCGCCGGTGCGAGCGCCGAAGGCGAACGCGACCGCCGAACGTTTTGTCCGCACGGTCCGCGTCGAGTGTCTGGATTGGCTCTTGATACTGAACCGACGCCACCTCGAGCGCGTCCTCCGCGTCTTCGTCGGCCACTACAACAACCACAGGCCACACCGGTCACTCGATCTCACGCCTCCCGATCCCCTGACTCGGCGGCTGCAGATCCCGCACTCGCCCACGGCCCTCGTCGAGCGCCGAGACCAACTCGGCGGACTGATCCACGAATACCGGACCGCCGCGTGAACCGGGTTTGCGTACCCGACACCGTGACGATTCTCCCGGTTCGCTTGATTCCGACGGCGACAGCCGCAGAGTCCGAATCTCCGGCGTCAATCGACTTGCGCCGCCTCTTGCCTAGACCAGGTCGCAGCCCACTAACGGGATGTACGACCGACAAGAACGGCACGGTTCGCGTAAGCGTGGAAGCACACGGCCGCGAGCCCGGCGCTCCTCATCCAGCTGAGCTGATCCTCCAGCCTCGCTGGCCGATCGCCCTCTTGCTCGAGGCCGGCCAGGTAGTCGCCATGGGACCGCGGCGTCTCGAGATCGAGCTTACGCCAGAGTGCACGCCACTGTTCGAACAAGAGCTCAGGAAAAGCGACCTGGTCAGCGACCACGAGGAGCCCGCCCGGCGCCAAGACATCCGCCGACCAGGCGTACGCTTTCGCCTTTTCATGGTCGGTGAGATGGTGCAGGGTCTGGACGGAAAACGCGGCTCGGTACTCAGCGAGAGGCACGACGAGTGAGGTGACCTTCGCGAGGTCGTGATGCACCAGTTCGACCCTGCCAGCGAAGCGCTCAAGCCGCTTCGAGGCGAGTTCGAGCATTGCACGCGAGAAGTCGACGCCAACGAGACGGGCCTGCGGGAACTCTGCAAGAACTCGCTCGGCGATTAGCCCTGAGCCGACGCCGAGATCGAGAACGGCGCCGTCGCCGATCTCTGCGGACGCGAGGAGCGACAGCAGAACGTCGACTTGCTGAGCCCGAGTTGGAAGGTCGTGTCCAAGTGCCGCATCCCATTCCGCCGCTGCCTCGGGGTCTTGCCACGAGTTCGTCAACCCACGTTCTCCGTCATGTCGGCTTCACTGATCTGACTGGTGTTGAGAGTTCGGGCTGTCACACCGGTGATCAATTCGCCGAGTTGCGGGAGGCTGATGTTTCCGCCGCTGCAGATGAGTGCGACGCGTTTGCCTGCGAGCCAGTTGCGGAGCTTGATTGCCGCGGCTAGCGGTGCGGCGCCGGCGGGTTCGGCGAGGTTGCGGGTGCCTTTGATCATTTCGAGCACGGCGCGGCGGATCTCGTCGTCGGTGACGAGCACGGCTCCGATGTCCAACAGGTGATCCTCGGCCTGGATGGCGGCGAGGTCGGCGAGGTCGGTGGTCGCTGCGCGGCCGCACAGATGGAACTCGTCCATGAGGGCGAGGTCGTTGATCGAGAGACGGTCGAGGTCTTTGCCGGCCGCCTGCAGCGCATCGGTGATGCGTGCGCGCAGATCGGCGCGGCTGTACTGCGCCTCGATGGCGGACGTGGCACTCACGAGCTCTGTCTTGGGTCGAGATTGGACTTGTTTCATCGGATGCCTCCAGAAGTGTCGTTGTTGTCTCGGGTCGGAAGGTCTGCTCGCAACGAGTGGTGGTTTACGGCCGGCCTTCGGCCAGGGACGCAACCGGTGCGGTGTCGGCGTTGCCTGGTTCGTCTTCGCGTAGCCCGATCCGGTCGTGCAGTCGCCGCAGCGGGCCCGGTGCCCACCAGTTCCACTTGCCGAGCAGTGCCATCAGCGAGGGCACGAGCAGGCCGCGGATCACGAATGCGTCGATGAGCACTGCGAGCGCGATGCCGAGGCCGAGTTCCTTGATGAAGACCAGCTTCGACGTCACGAACGCGCCGATGGCGACGGAGAAAAGGAGGGCGGCGGCGGTCACGATCCGTCCGGTGCGCTCGATTCCGATCGCGACAGCTCGGTTGTCGGGCATACCGCTGTCGTGCGCTTCCTTGATTCGCGAGATTAGGAAGACGCCGTAGTCGGTTGCGAGTCCGAAGGCGATCGCGAAGAGCAGGATCGGCTGGGTCGCGTCGAGGGCGCCGGTGCTGCGGTAGGAGAGCGGGCCTTGCAGGTTGCCGTGTTGGAAGATCAGGACGAGGATGCCGAACACGGCGCTGAGGCTGAGCGCGTTCATCAGGACTGCCTTCACTCCGAGCACGAGTGAGCCGGTCATTAGGAAGAGGACGACGAGCGTGGAGGCGACGATGAGCGCGAGGACGAGGGGGAGGTGCGTGTCGAGGCTGTGCTCGAGATCGGCGTAGCCCGCTGTATCGCCGGCGACGCCCAGGTAGAACGGCGTTCGCAGAGAGCGCACGTGATGCACGAGCTGGCGGCTGGCTGCGCTGTAGGTCGGCGTCGAGGGCGCGACGTCGATGAGCGAGAGCCGGCGCCCGGCCGGTTGGGCTGGCGCGACCGCAGCCACGTCGGGGAGTGAGCGGAGCCGCGCGGCGAGAGCGGTCACTTGGCGCGAGCTGGTCGGGGCGCCGACCACGACTTCGAGCGGCGCGGTGCGGCCGGGCGGGAAGTCGCTGTGCAGTGCCGCGTCGATGCGATAGGCGCTCGCGCTGGTGGGGAGTTCGCTGGCGTTGGCGGGCAGGAACTTGATCGACGCGAACGGCACTCCGAGCGCGACCAGCGCGGCTGCGGTGAGCAGCGCGATCCTCCCCGGGCGCGCGATCACGAACCGTGACAGCCGATACCAGAAGCCCTTCTCGGTAGGTCGCGCGTCCCGGTCTGCGGCTCGCTGGAGCCACCTGGGGGCGAGGGCGTTGACGCGTGGCCCGAGCAGCGCGAGCAGCGCCGGCAACACGACGAGCGCGAGCATCGCCGCAACGAGCGCGACGACGGCGCCTGCCAGGCCCATCGAGAAAAGGAAGTTCTGCGGGAAGATGGTGAGCGAGGCGAGCGCGGCGGCGACCGTGAGCGAGCTGAAGAGGATCGTCCGCCCCGAGGTTGCGAGTGTCCGGCGAAGTGCGTCGACGCCGAAGCCGCTGCGGGCGGCCTCTTCGCGGTAGCGGGAGACGGTGAACAGGCTGTAGTCGATCGCGAGGCCGAGTCCGAGGCCGGTGACGATGTTGAGTGCGAATACCGACAGGTCGGTGAAGCTCGAGACGATCCGCAGCGCGAAGAAGGTGAGGAGGATCGCGAGGACGCCGAGAAGCGGCGGCAGCAGCGAGGCGACGAGCGAGCGGAAGAAGAGCAGCGAGAGCAGGAAGATGATCGGGAACGCGAGCAGCTCGGCGCGTGCGAGGTCGTTGCCGACCTGTGTGTTGACCTGCGCGCCCGCGATCGCACCGCCGCCGAGCTCGACGTCACGCTGGCCCGAGAACTTGGCCTCCAGGCGCTTGGCGTCGTCTTGGATTCTGAGGTCCGATTTCGGCTGGAAGTACGCGACGACGTAGGTCGAGCGCCCGTCGCGGGAGACCATGGCCGGGTCGTGGCTGCCGTAGTAGCTCGAGACCGTCGCGACGTCGCGACTCGAGCGCAGCTGCGCCTCGACCTGCCGCACGCGCCGCTTGGCCGCCGGGCTGTGGACGTCGCCGGTGGTCACGAGCGCGACGACGCCTGGGTTGATCTGCCGTCCGGTTGCGGCCTGGTAGCGATTCGTTGCCTGGACCGACTGGGTCGAAGGGTCGGTGTCGCCGTAGGGGCTCAGTCGTTTCGCGACGCCCAACCCGAAGACGCCGGCCACGGCGATGACGAGCAAGGCGACGAGCAGCACCCGGCGCCTGTTGCGGTACACGAATGACGCAAATCCCGCGAACATGTCCTCCTCCTCGCTTGGATGATCCAAGTTATTACACACTTGGACTATCCAAGTCAAGTCAGGTAGACTGCGGCACATGGCGTCTCCGGTCGGCTACCAGACCTTCTGTCCCGTGGGTGCAGCCCTCAACGTCGTCGGCGAACGCTGGGCGCTGCTCATCGTCCGCGACCTATTCCTTGGACCACGCCGTTACTCCGAGCTGTTGAAGGGCCTCGGCGGCATCCCAACCGACATCCTCGCGGCGCGGCTGCGAACCCTCCAGGAGCAGGGAATCGTGAGACGGATCGGGACAGGGCGCGCCCAGCGGTATGAACTGACCGAGTCCGGTCAAGCGCTAGGCCCGGTGCTCAAGGAGCTCGGCCGCTGGGGAGCCGACCGGCTCAGGCTTCCCGACGACCCGACCGAGATCCCAACGCGCGTCCCGCTCACCTCGCTCCTCCTCGGCGGCGCGCCCTATCCCCGCCAGGCAAACGGCGAGTACGAGGTCCGCGTCGGAGAGGAGGAAACCGTCCGAGTCGAAGTCGACGCGGCGCAAATCCACGCCGCCCCCGACAGCGAGCCGGACACCACGATCGAGCTGACCCGCCCCGGAATGAGAGCACTCATCCTCGGCGCCCGCGCCTCCGAAATCGAACAAACCGGAGACCTCTCGATCCAAGGAAACCGGAGACGCGCCCACGCCTTCCTCAACACCCTCACCGGACCGCCGCGTCTAGCAGGGCTCCGCCCAGAACTCGAAGCTGCCGCCGCGGACGCACAAGCGGAGGTCATTGACGAATCAGTGGGCTGACGCCTGAGGAGGCGTGACTGCGGCACCGATGTCTCGCGCTTCAGTCGGCCGTGGCGGTTGCATACTCCGGGGCGCCCGGTGGGCCGGTAGACCTCGACTGTGACGCCCTTCGAGTCGGCTCGCGACTCGACCAGGTCCGGGAGGGGGGTCGTCTCGAGAACTCCAGTCGGGCAGGTAAGCGGTGCTCAGCAAACGCGCCCATATATAAGGACAGGCGCTGTCCGGTAAGGCGCGGGCCTCGATGTGACCGCGGATCGGCTCCCCTGAGGGAGGATCTCAGTGGGAGGGGGTCGACTCCTGAACGGAGTGGATCCCAAGCGATGGTGCAACAAGGGCAGACAATCGAGCTAACCCGGCGCGGATCAGATGGCGAGCGGCTATGGGCGTATCGGTACCGGAGCGGGGGGCGCGACTCCAAGCGCATCCAACGTGGCGGGTTCGGCTCGCAGCGGGATGCGCGTGAGGCGCTCGAGCATGAACTCGAACGGCTTCGACGCGAGCGACGGATCGCGCGCCGGCTCACGCTCGCCGAGCTCGTCGAGGCCTACCTCGAGCAGCACGACGTGCAACCAGTGACGATCGAGAAGCTCCGCTATCTCCTCAGCAAGGCAACCGCCGTGTTCGGTGACCGCCGGATCGGCGAGCTGACCTCGCAAGAGATCGCCGAGTGGCGGATGACCCTCTCGCCCGGCTACCGCTTCGAGGCAACCCAGGCGCTCCGGCAAGTCCTCCACCGGGCAGTAGCGTGGGGGATGCTCGACATCAACCCGGCCAAGGTCGGCGTCGACAACCCGACCCGGAGACGGAAGGAGCAGCATCCCTTGAACGGACCCGAGTTCGACCCGTGGACGCTGGTGGACGCTCGGTGGACGTCGAAAGAGCCAGCCACCGTCAGCCCTGAAAACGAAAGCGATGACTAAGCAGGGAGAAAGCTGAAGCCCTCTGACGGACTCGAACCGTCGACCCCCTCCTTACCATGTCTTGGGCCGGTACTGGCGGTCACGGACGGGCACTCGCGGCCACGTTTTCCCTGGAAATCGGCACTCTCGTTCGTGCCGAGGATGCCCGCCAGTGACCCCGCGTGTTCTACCTGATGTACCCGTCTGGTACCCGCGACGCGTTGTCGGTTAGGCAAACAGACAACTGAGACGACTATCTCGCGGTTTGGGCTGAGCCGCGTGGTTGCCTCAGCAGACACAAATGGTCTGACGTTCGGTGCGCCAGTGGTGCGCCAGTGAGCACCGAAATCAGTGGACTTCCAAAGACGTCTACGGACTTCTATGGATTGACTCGTGAGGTCTTCGATACCGCACAGCACTTTACGGCTGCGGGTCTCGGCCCGAGACCCGCTTGGTTGAGCGGAGGCGGCGGGATTCGAACCCTCGATCCGCCATAGACGGATAACGGCTTTCGAGACTCTCACCAACCTTGCGATTTGCAGGGGTTTTCTTACTCGTGCGCCACTCTGTGCGCCAGTTGGCGGAGGTTGATTCGGCCCGAGTACCGCTTCCTGGAGTAGGTGGCCGCGGTGGGCCTAGGGCACGAATTCGAGGATTCGGCCGAGATCGCGGAAACCAACTGCCGCGTAGACTCGCTCGGCCATCGCGGTGGCCTGCAGGCTTGCGGTCGAGCAGCCGCGTTCGGCGGCATCGTGGACGTGATGCGCAGCGAGCGCGGTGCCGAGTCCTCGCCGCCGAGCCGGCTCCAGCGTCGACATGTTGAACACGCCGCAGTCGCCGTCGTGGTCGAAAGCAATCGCGGTCGCGACGGTCTCGCCGGCGAGCCGCGCCGCGAGGGTGTGAAACGCGCTTGGGTCCGCACCGCTGAGCAAGCCGGCGGGCACGCCGACGATCCCGAGGTAGTCAACGTACTCGGCCCAGTCGAGCGGCTCGAGCCCGACCTCGGGGAGCGCGAGCGAGACGCCGTCGAGCGACATGCCCATCGCCCGGGTGGACTCGGCGACGGTGTATCCGCGCCCGCTCAGCTCGGCGCGCGTTCCCTCGTCGCTCTCGTGGACCCACGCGGCGTAACGGCCGATACCCGCGGCGATGTAGGCGGACTCCATGGCGTCGACGGCTGCCGCACCGTGGGTTGATTCAAGATCGCGGTCGAGCAGTGCGTTGTTGTAGACAGCGCGCTCGGGGCCGCTCGGGAACACCGCCGCCGAGACCCCGTTCAGCCGCTCGAGTCCGGCACCGTCGCAACCACGGGCGTATTCCTCCCACGAGGCCAGCAGAGTGGCTGTTCCGCGAACGTACAGCTCGTTGTCGGCGACGTGCATCAACGAGCGGATCGAGACCACTCCGACCAGGGCAGGATCCCACCTTCGGGCCGCGGCGGCGCGTCGAGCATCGCCAGATACTCGAGCAGGTGGCCGTCCGGGTCGCGAAAGTACACCGCCGCCGCGGGCATCCACGCGATCACGCTCGGCTCGGTGGTTTCTGTCGCGAAGAACGAGAGCGGCGTGACGCCCAAGGACCGCAGCTGCTCGCAGGCGCCCAGCACGTCCGCGAGCGATGCCTCGAAGGCCACATGCAAGGAGAGTGCGATCGGGGCGGACCCGAGCGCCCAGAGCCCGAGCATCGCGTGGCCGGGCGCGCCGATCCAGAAGAACGAGGCACCGCGTTCCGGCAACTCGTACGCCGGCGACAGGCCGACGACATCTCGATAGAACGTCACCGACCGCTTCAGGTCGCTCACGGTCAGATGGGCCTCGAAGAGGCCGCTCACCGGCACCGGATCGATCATGCGTCGAACGAAATCGGAAGGTGTGCAAAGGGGTGGTAGAAGGCGTCGAGGGCATGCTCGCGCGCGACGATGAAGCGCTCTCTCTTCCCGGAGGCGGGTTGCCGTATTTCCAGGCTCGTGCTGTCGTCGTGTGCGCTCCAGTAGAGCGCCACCACGAGGCTGCCGCTGATCCGGCGTGCGAGCTCGAAGCGGGGCTGGATGATCGTCGTCGCAGTCATGACCAGCTCGCCTCCGGCAGCTTCGCCGCGAGCACATCCACGTACTCGATCTGAGGGGGCTCTGCGAGCAGTTCGCCCGCCTTTTCGATCAAGGCCGCAGCCACCGGGCCGTCGAGATGCGCTTGGCGACTTTCGTCGTCGGGGAAGACGTCGACGATCGCGAACGAGGCTGCGCCGACTCTGACGGCGAACCAGGCGACGGTTCGCGGTTCTTCCTGAACGAGCGGCAGCGCGCTCCGCAGGAATGTCGCGACGTTTTCTTCTTTGCCGGCTGTCGCCTCGAGCCGGACGATCAGGCCTTTGCTGACCATGTTGTGCTCCTTGCTGTCGACGGTGTTCGTTCCGTCGAGAGTCGCATCAGCCACTGTCTGTGACCTGTGTGGCTACTCAGTCGGGCCGGCGGTGCTCGCTGAGGTCCTGCACCAGGCCGAGGATGTATCGGCGACCGTCGCTGTCGACCACGTGCAGCGAGATCTCGGTCGGCAGAAATGTTCCGGACTTCGTCCGGCAGGTGAACTTGGTCGTCGTCGCCCGTCCGTCGCGGAGAGCGAGGCCGAGGAATGCTCGCAGTTGCGGCATTTCGGCCGGGTGGATGTCCGAGACCGTCGCTCGGAGGAGTTCCTCGCGGGTGTAGCCGAGCAGCGCGCAGCCGGCTCGGTTCGCCTCGACAATCCGGTCGTCAATGGGATCCATGAGGAAGGCCGGGTCGTTCGACTCCTCGAACATCCGCTCGAACAGCCCGTTGCCGTCGGCGGCCATCTAGCCTCTCACCGGCGCGACCGGTCGCTCGACGGCGGTTGACGAGAGCTCTTCTTCCCGACCGTCGAGCTGCGCTCGGAGAAGGCGCACTCGTGCGGGCGAGAGGCTGGCGCCGAGCGTTTCGCGGACGAGTCCATAACGGAAGCGGAAGCGCTGGCCGTCGACGCGGAGGATCCGATGCTCGCACAGGCGATCGAGCTCCTCGACGAGCGTCGTTGCGTCGATCCGGAGCACGGCCGCCAGCGGCTCTGGTTCGAACGGCTGCTCGAGAACCGAGGCGGCCAGGAGGATGCGGTATGCCTGCGGCCCTTCGGCGCGGCATTGGGCGAGCAGCGTTTCCGCAAGCGCGGTCGCGAGCGGTCCGTCGCCGCCGTTCGCCATCGCCTGGGTTACGAACCGAGGGTTGCCGCCCGTCGACTCGTGGAGATCAGGCATTCCGAGCGGTGCAAGGTCGGACGCCGTCAGGGGGCCGACGTACACGAGCGCGTCGGTTTTGAGGCGGCGGGCGGGATGGTGAGCCGGCGCCTGCTCATTGCTGATCGTTCCGACGATCGCGATCGGCGCGCCGGCACAGCGTCGTTGGAGGTAGCTCAGCGCGCCGACGGTCGACGGATCGGCCCAGTGGAGGTCGTCGAGCATGAGCACGAGCGGCGCGTGCTCGCCGATCAACTCGACAAGTGCTTCGAGCACATCGACGTCCGCGAATCCCAACGCGGCCTCGTTCAGAGTGAGCTCGGGCAGGATCCGAGAGAGCGCGGGCAGCCGCTGGACGTCGATCTCGATTCCGGCGAGCGCTTCGCGAAGGGCGGTAGCGATCGGCACGTACGGCAGATGCCATTCGAGCTCCGTGCAGCTTGCTCGCCCCACTCGTACGCCGACCAGGCTGGTGGCGAGCTCGTCGAGCAGGCGCGTCTTTCCGACGCCGGCTTCCCCTTCCAGCAAGGTGAGCGTGGACGAGCCCTCGAGCCCGCGGCGTATCTCGCGGTCGAGTGCCGCCAGCTCGGTCTTCCGTCCGAGCAGTCGCACCGACGGGTCTCTGACGGCGATGTATTCGTGAACGATCGGGCGCGGCAGGAGCGAGCGAACGTCGTCCTGGCGGAGAATGGCCGACTCGAGCGCCCGCGTTTCGGGCGTCGGCTCCAGACCGAGCTCTTCGTCGAGCCGGCCACGGAAGCTGCGGTAGGCAGAGAGCGCGTCGTGCTGGCGACCGAGCGCGTAGAGCGCGAGCATCTGCGTGCGGTGGGCGCGCTCGCTGTACGGGTCGAGCTCGGCCGCCGCCTGCGTGTGCGCGAGCGCATGCTCGTAATCGAGCTCGGCGAGCGCGGCGTCGGCGGCCTCGAGGCGTGCACCGAGCACGCGGCCCTGATAGGTACTGCGAAGCTCGTGCGCCCAGACCGCGTAGGGCTCGTCTTCGAGCACCTCACCGCGCACCAGCGCGAGCGCCTGCTCGAGCGAACGCCGAGCCATGGCGGTCGGCTCACCCGCCGACCGCTCGATCAACTCGTCGAAGCGGTCGAGGTCGAGCTCGACGAGGTCTTGTGTGAAGCGGTACGCCTCCGCCTCGGTGACGACGAGCCGTCGTGCACGGTCGCGGTCGTCGGCGAGATGCCGTCGGAGGACGGAGACGAAGGTCTGGACGGAGGCGCCGATGTCCTTTGGCCGGCGGTCGCCCCAGAGAAGCTCGGCGATCCGCTCGGTCGGCACGCGATGCCCGCGTGCCGCGAGCAGGATCTCGAGCACCTGCTTCGGCCGCGCTCCTCCGAGGTCGCCGGGACCGAGCGTTCGCGGACCGTCGTCGATCGCGAGCGCTCCGAAGAGCCGGATCATCAGGCGGCAGGAAGATCGGGCTCCTTCCTTGACCGGCACAGTTGACCTTCCTAGTCCTCGGAGCAGCCGTTGCGTTACACAGGTTCTTTGCGGCGTCAGTTCGCTCAGGACGCGCACAGATGCGACTCAGACGCTCCTCCTAGCTTGGGCCGAGACCACGACCCAGCGATCTGATCCGGCAATGCCGGACGGAAGGAGAACAACATGGAGAACTTGTCGAAGCGATGGCTGCTCGTGGCGGCCACGCTCGCGGTCGCCATCGCAGCCGCGGCGGTCGGCGGACAGGCTGTTGCCGGCGGCAAGGACGGGACCGAGTCTGCGAAAGGGCTCGGGCGCTTGAGCGGACTGCTACCGCGCGATCACCTGACCGAAGAGAGTGCGATTCAGGTCGACCTCAGCAAGGAGACGGTGCGGCTGCCGCTGTACCAGGGCAAGGCCGACGGCGAGACCGTCTGGTTCGTCCTGCTCGATGCCTCGGATTCGGGGATCGCGCACGATCTCGGCGTCAACTTCGCGCCGAAGCTCGGCAACATCGGCATCGGCTGCCCCGAGTGTGTGCAGACGGTGACGCTCGAGTCGCCGACGCCGCAGCAGAATCCGTTTGGGCAGGCGGTTGTGGACTTCCAGGGCGCGCCCGACTTCAGCCCGACGCGGATCGCCGAGCCGGGCCCGGACGGCTTCCCGCTCGAGCGGTTCCAGCCGGGCGCTGTCGCAGGCCCGGGGTACAGCCCCTTCATCCGCGTCGCCGGCTCGCAGACCGTGTACAGCGCGCCGATCGTCGCGACGGGTGACGGCCCCTTCGACGTCGTCCACCACACCAACACCGGTGACCGCGTGCTCGGCGTGCACATCGCCGGCCCGTCCGCTCCGGGACAGTTCGAGGAGTCGTGGGTCGACATCCTGTTCGTCAAGGGCTTCGACGCCGGGCAGCCGATCGTCTACATCTCGACCGACGCCGGTCAGGAGTTGAGTGCGGTACTGGAGCGCTCGACCTTCGTTCCGGCCCTGGACAAGGCTGCGTACAACGGTGGCGACGACTTCCTCGGCTCCGCGCGTGAGCGGCTCTTCGGCTTCATCAACGGCCAGACCGGCGCCGACAACAAGGAGGCGCAGGGCTTCGTCCACCTGGCGAAGGACGGCCATGTCTCCGAGGACGCGAGCGCCGGCAATACCGAGCTGATCGACGCGCTGCGTAACGGCGGCGATCTGCTGAACGTGTTCGGCGACTTCCCGACCGAGACCGACCCGCGCCATTCCCAGGCGTACAGCCCGCTCTGGGACGCGCAGCTCGGCCAGTGGACGGACAAGGCCATCAAGCTAGGGCTCGACAAGCGGCAGATCGACGAGGTCGAAGTCTTTAACCTCGCCGCGACCCGGCCCGACCTGATCACCGGTCCCGGCGGAGCGCCCTACGGCGCCGCCGGCGTCGACATCAACTGCGCCGTGATCGCGTTCATCGACAAGGCCCCGAAGGCCAACCTCGCTGACCCGGTCGCCAACTCGCAATTCCCCCCGCGGTAGCGACATCCCGCAAGCCGAGGCGGCGGGTTCAGTCCCGCCGCCTCGGCACCCGCTCAGCGCGCGGCTCAGGCGGCGCTCAGGTCGCGCTGAGCCGACCCAGGCAGAACTCCGATTGAAACCGGGCCCGCCGGCGCCGTCCACGGCGTCGCTGCGGAGTCGGAAAAGCCGATGCCTGCCCAGCAGGCGAAAAGGAGAACCCATGGTCACGCACCACACAGCCGAGGTCGACGGGCTGTCCGTCTTCTACCGGGAGGCAGGCGACCCCTCGAACCCCAAGCTGCTCCTCCTCGGGGGCTTCCCCGCCTCCTCGCACCAGTTCCGGAACCTGATTCCGGCACTGGCCGATCGTTTCCACGTCCTTTCTCCCGACTACCCGGGCTTCGGCAACACCGACATGCCCGATCCGTCCGAGTGGGACTACACATTCGATCACCTCGCCGAGGTCGTCGAGGCCCTGCTGGTGGAGGTCGACTTCACCGGCCCGATGGGCATCTATATGCAGGACTACGGCGGGCCGGTCGGCAACCGCATCATCACCCGCCACCCCGACTGGCTGGAGTGGCAGGTGATCCAGAACTCGAACAGCTACGAGGAAGGGTTCACCGCCGCGTGGGACGGAATCCGGAACGCGCTGTGGGTGGATCGCAGCCCAGAGACGGAAGCGCCGCTGGAAGCGTTCTTGCAGCCCGAAACGGTCAAGGCGATCTACACCACCGGGCACCGCGACCCGGCGAAGATCAGTCCCGACAACTGGAACATGGACGCGTTCTTCCTCGCCCGACCGAATGCGCACCGGGTACAGCTCGACCTCTTCTACGACTACCGCACGAACGCAGCGCTCTACCCCGCGTGGCAGGCGAACCTGCGCGAGAACCAGCCCCTTACGCTGATCCTCTGGGGCCAGGGAGACATCTTCTTCACCCCCGAGGGAGGCGAGGCCTACCTGCGCGACCTGCCCGACGCCGAGTTGCGCCGGCTCGACACGGGTCACTTCGCGGTCGAGGACAGCCTCGACGAGATCACCGAAGCGATCGTCGCGTTCTACGTCACGAGGGTGCTTCAGGCCGTCCCGGCGTAGGGGGCCGTCCAGTTGGGCGAGGAGTCGGATTGCTCCTCGCCCCGCGACGCGCACGGGCGCTCCGTGGACGTTCAGAATGCCGATCGTCGGCGAGGACGACAACGGAACAAGGGGCTAAGCAGGCAATAAGCCGAAGCCCTCTGACGGACTCGAACCGTCGACCCCCTCCTTACCATCGGCGGAAACGTTTTCCCTGCAAATCGGTAGGTCAGTCTGTATCGCTGATGCTCGCGCGTGTCCGCGCGTGCTCAACCTGTTGTACCCGTCTCGTACCCGCGTGGTGTTGTCAATTCTCAAAACAGACAACGCGTGCTTTGACGACCAATGAGTTCTTCTGTACACAGAACGGGTATTCGACACAGGGAGGCGGACGATGAAGGCGATCGTGGTGACGGACCAGGCTGCGGGAGCGGCCGGGATGAAGTTGGTGGAGTGGCCCGAGCCGCAGGCAGCGATAAACGATGTTGTCGTTCAGGTTCATGCGTCGGGATTCGTCCCGACTGAGATGGCGTGGCCCTCGACCTGGGCCGATCGCCTCGACCGTGACCGAACACCGTCGATCCCTGGGCACGAGCTGGCGGGAGTGGTTACCGCCTTGGGCTATGGCACGACGGGACTCTCGGTGGGGCAGCGAGTGTTCGGCCTCGCCGACTGGACTCGCGACGGCACCCTGGCCGAGTACGCGGCCGTCGAGGCACGCAATCTTGCGCCCTTGCCGGGCGACGTCGACTTCACGGTGGGGGCGAGCCTGCCGATCTCGGGCCTGACTGCGTGGCAGGGACTGTTCCAGCATGGCCGGCTTCAGGCGGGGCAGAGCGTGCTCGCGCACGGCGCGGCCGGCGCAGTCGGGTCGATGGTGACGCAGCTCGCACGTGAGGCCGGCGCCTACGTCATCGGCACCGGACGCGCTGCCGACCGTCAGACGGCGCTCGACTTCGGCGCGCAGGAGTTCGTCGACCTCGAGAACGACGCGCTGGAGGACGTCGGCGGTGTCGACTTGGTTTTCGATGTCATCGGCGGCGACATCGGGAAGCGGTCCGCGGGTCTGATCCGGGCTGGAGGAACAGTGGTGTCCGTCGTCGGACCGCCGGAGACGCGGCCGACTGACGGCCTGGCGATCGACTTCGTTGTCGAGTCCGATCGTGCCCAACTGGGTGAGATTGTCCAGCGCGTGCGGGACGGACGAGTGCGGACGAACATCGGCAACGTCGCGACCCTCGACGATGCCGTCGCGGCCCTCAACCCGACCGACCGGGTCACAGGAAAGACGATCATCCGCATTCGTCCGTAAGGACTCGTTGACGGATGGCTCCGATCGCTCGTGGCTTCGGCGGGCGCCGCCGCGACGGCATCGATCCGTCGCGGATCCCGCCGGGTCTAGAAGACGTCATGCCGGTCTGAGCGGAGCGACCGTCCTTTCTCGGTCGCGGGTCAGGCTGCGGTGAGTTCGGCTTGCGTCGGCCAGCTCGCGTGTGTGGTCGAGGACGACGCCGCCTGCCGAACAGCATCCCTTGGCCCGCCGCCCATCTCCCGCTGAACCGGATTCGTTTACTGTTCTGGACGGTGCAGGCGCGCGTCGCACGCTACGAGATTCCGCCGGACCGGACTGATGATGCCGCCGAGGCGTTCGGGGAGGCGGCAGGCGAGATTGAGAAACTCGACGGTTTTGTCGGCGGCTACGTCCTCGTTGACCAGGAAGAGGCCCGGACGATGACCGTCACCCTGTGGGACAACCTCGCGACGCTCGCGAACAGCGAGCACGATGCCGGAAGGCTCCGCCGCGCGGCGGCCAACTCGGTCGGTGGGTCGGTGCTCTCGGTCGAGACGTACGAAGTCGCGCACGAGTTGCGACCCGCCTAGCTCGCGGCCCTGGTCGCGGGTCCCTTTATTACGATGATCGGTGAGTGAGCGGCTTCCGCTTCCGTTTCTACTCAGTCGACTGGGACTAGGCGTGGCGAGTTCGAGACGGTCGTCCCGAACTGGTCCGTTGGCGACGAGTTCCCCATGGGCGACGGCCGGCGCTTCCGAATCATCGGGATCGTCGGTATGCCCGACGACGGGGGCGCTTACGACGCCTTGTGAAAGGTTGAACCCATCCCTCACTGACCGGCTCGGGTGAGAGGACACTCGCCCAGGCAAACAGTCATGCGGCCAGCGTGGTGGGGACGACCCGCATGTCGCCCGTTCCGCTGCCGGCCTCTCCTCTCGTTGTGGGGCTGGAGAGGCCGGTGTGTTCATCGTTCCTCCGATCGGTTGGTTGTCTGGCCCACGCCGGGTCGCTCGAACGGGCGTGAGACGCGGGTGCGGTTGAGTCGGTGCTGAAGTGGGTGGTAGGGAACTGCGCTGCGCCAGCGCGCGGCAATGACGCCCGACCTACTAGTCCTCGTCCTCCCAATATTCGAGCTCGGGCCCCGGGCGAGCGAAGATGATCCGCTCGCCGGCGACGCTCCGCGCGCCGATCTTGCCGGTGTCGAGGTACTCGACGATGTCGGGCGCGATCAGCGTGGAGAGCATGAGGACGCGGACGGGCGCGTCCGTGTCGTTGCGGATCTGGTGCGCGCCCTCCTTGCCGCGCGGGAACGCGACGACGTCGCCCTGGCGCAGCTGCTGCTCGCCCTCGTGCGTGCGCAGCGTCGGCTCGCCGTGGAGGACGATCGCCCATTCCTCGTTCGCGTGGTGGGTGTGAAATGGCCCCTGCTTGTTACCCGGCTCGACCTCGTACATGCTCGCGCCGATCAGCTCGGCGTCGGTGTGCGCGCCGACCCAGGCGTCCTTGAAGCGCCAGCCCTCGCGCTCTTCCGTGCGATCCCACTCGTCTGCGTTGAGATTGAAGATCTTCATGTCGCGAGCCTAGAGGCGTGAGGTGTTTTGCCGCTCCGGCTGAGGTAAGCGGGTACCCGCGCTACGCTCCGAACCCGCATGAATAAACGTCTACATCGTTTCGCTGGACCCTACTAAGAGCGTTGTCCGCTCGACACTGACTCGTCGGCCCGTCGCAAGCCACGCTGTCGACCTGCCCCGACATTCGACCCCACGTAACGCTGAGATGCGCGAGCGTCCTCACGCACGATGGAGCGAGAGCACAGCTCGGCCGAGCTAACCGCGGGACCTGAGGACGAGTCCTTAGCGCTGCTTCCTCCCGGACCTGACGCGGTTCGGAACGCCTCAGTCCCGCGGCGCGGTCAGTCTAGCGTCGCCCGGCCGGCGTGATAGTCGCGCCACGCGCGCCGCGAGCGACGGAGCTTCGCAAGCCCGATCCCGATCGGGACGAGGATGATCAGCGCGAGAACCATTGCGGGAAGCAGCAGCCATCGCGCGGAGAGCCGGTTGCTGCCGCGGCCGTCCGCGAACGGGGTGAAATCCGGCTGCGCGAGGATCTTCGGCGTCTTCGTCTGCGGCGCGAACGATGCCGACGGCACGAACGAGTCGATGAGCCAGCGGCCCTTCGTCTCCTTGAGCACGACCGTGAACGCCTGCGAGCCGAGTGTCTCCTTCGCAGCAGGGTGGAGCAGGATCTCGATGCTCACCTCCTGCGGGTACGAGTAGTTGAGCGTCCAGGTGTGGAAGCTCCGGTTGCTCGTGTAGTAGGGGAACACCGGCAGCTCGCCTCGGCTCCACTCGCGCCGCGACGTGCCGGAGCGGTACGCAGGAGTGACGAGCGGCAGCGCGCGCATCGGCTCCTTCCGTTCGACCGCGGCAGGGACGAACGTGTCGAGGACGCGGTTGACGGCGCGCCGGCGCTCGGGCGTCATCGGCGCGTGCTTCGGCGTGGTCGGAACCCACGCGCCCGGCCGGAAGACCTCCTTCGTCTCGTGCCCCTTCGGCAGCGCGACGACTGCTGCGGCCACGACGACCGTGACGAGCACCAGCCCGCCGATCCAGAGCAGGCGGCGCCTCGCCCTAGGAGACCCCGGAAACCCCATTTCGAAGAGCATAGGACGCGTGTCAACCCCGATGGTTAGCATCGCCCGGTGCCGGCGAGCACGGTCTGCCTGTCGTTCGATTTCGACGCCCTTTCCGTCTGGTTCGGCTACGAGCGGACGACGCCGGCGATGCTCGCGCGCGGCGAGTACGGCGCCCGGGTCGGCGTTCCGCGCGTGCTCGACCTGCTCGAGCGGCACGGCATCCGCGCGACCTTCTTCGTCCCCGGCCACACGGTCGAGTCGTTTCCGCAGGAGACCGCGTCGATCCTCGAGCGCGGACACGAGCTGGCGCATCACTCGTACGCACACGTCGACCCCTCGGGGCAGACGCGCGACGAGGAGGCGGCCGACATGGAGCGGGCGCTCGACGTCTTCGAGCGGATCGGCGTGAAGCCGCTGGGCTACCGGTCGCCGTCGGCCGACCTCTCCGCCGCGACTCTCGAGCTCGTCGAGGCGCACGGCTTCGTCTACGACTCGAGCCTCATGACGGACGACTTCCGGCCGTTCCACCCGCGGATCGGCGACCGCGTCTCGCAGACCGAGCCCCTCGAGCGCGGGCGCGAGTCGACGCTCTGGGAGCTGCCGATGTGCTTCGAGCTCGACGACTGGGTCCACTTCCAGTTCAACTTCGACCCGTACCGGAAGGGAGGCGCGCCGCCGAGCGCGGTGCTCGAGATCTGGCGCGACGAGTTCGACTGGATGCACGAGCACGTCGACGGCGGCGTGCTCACGGTCTGCATGCACCCGCAGGTGATCGGGCGCGGCCACCGCATCGCGATGCTCGACCGCTTCGTCGAGCACTGCGTCGGCTCGGGCGCGCGCTTCGCATCGCTCGCCGAGGTCGCCGCGGCGCTGTGAACTAAGCAAAGCCGCATCGATACAAAGTCCGCGACAAAGGGTGCTACGGTCGTCCCGCCGCAGTTTGAGGGGGCTTGGGTCTACATACAGGGAGGACGAATGAAGCTGGCAGTTGTTTCTGCGCGCCTGGCGCTGGGCGTGGCCGCAATCGTCGTGCTGCTCGTGGGCGCGCTGCCGGCGACGGCGAACACATCCGGCACGGGAGTCGTCATCAGCCAGGTGTACGGCGGCGGCGGGAACTCGGGCTCGACGTACACGAACGACTTCATCGAGCTCTACAACCCCACGGCTTCGGCGGTGCCGCTGACCGGTTGGAGCGTCCAGTACGCCGCAACGACCGGGACGAACTGGCAGAAGACCGACCTCGCGGGCTCGATCCCGGCCGGTGGCTACTACCTGGTGCAGGAGGCTCAGGGCGCGGGTGGAACGACGCCGCTGCCGACGCCGAACGCAACGGGAACGATCGCGATGGCCGCGGGGGCCGGCAAGGTCGTCCTCCTCAGCACGAACACGCTCACCACCGCAGGCACGGCGTGTCCGTCTTCGCGCGTCGACCTCGTCGGCTACGGCACCGGAACGAACTGCTTCGAGGGCGTCGCGCCCGCGCCGACGATCAGCGCCTCCACCTCCGATCTGCGGGCCGGCAACGGCGCGACCGACACCGACAGCAACGGGAACGACTTCGCAACCGGCGCGCCCAACCCGCGGAACTCGGTCACCGTTCCGAGCCTCTCGATCGACGATGTCTCGCTGAACGAGGGCGACTCCGGCACGACGTCGTTCACGTTCACGGTCAGCCTCTCCGCGCCCGCGGGCGCGGGCGGCGTCACGTTCGACATCGCGACGGCCGACGACACTGCGGCCTCGCCGTCCGACTACACGGCGAAGTCGCTGACGGCGCAGACCATCCCGGTGAACAGCTCGAGCTACACCTTCACGGTCCTCGTCAACGGCGACACGACGACGGAGCCCGCCGAGTCGTTCTTCGTGAACGTCACGAACGTGACCGGCGCGACCGTCGCCGACGCGCAGGGCAAAGGCACGATCCTCGACGACGACGTGGACGTCTGCGCGCAGCCGTACACGCCGATCTACGCGATCCAGGGCAGCGGGCCGAGCGCGGCCGTCACCGGCACAGTCGCGACCGTAGGCGTGGTCGTCGGCGACTACGAGGGACCGAGTCCCGCGCTGCGCGGCTTCTACCTCCAGGATGCGAACGGCGACGGCGACACTGCCACCTCCGACGGCATCTTCGTCTTCAACAACAACAACGACAGCGTGAGCGTGGGCGACGTCGTTCGCGTCACCGGCACTGCGACGGAATTCCAGGATCAGACGCAGATCAGCCTCGCGTCGACGCCGAACATCTCCGACTGCGGTACCGCCGCGGTCACGCCGACCGACGTGACGCTGCCCTTCGCGAATGCGACCTTCCCCGAGCGGTACGAGGGGATGCTCGTCCGCATGCACCAGACGCTCTACGTCACCGAGCACTTCCAGCTCGGGCGCTTCGGCGAGGTCCTGATGTCGTCGGGCGGCCGCCTCAAGCAGCCGACGAACGTCGTCGATCCGGGTGCGCCGGCGGCCGCGCTGCAGGCGCAGAACGACCTGAACAAGATCCTGGTGGACGACAAGCTCCAGAACCAGAATCCCGACCCGATCGTGTTCGGACGCTTCGGCGATCCGCTCACGGCGTCGAACACGCTTCGCGGCGGCGACACGGCGACGGACATGGTCGGCGTGATGACGTACACGTGGGCGGGGAACGCCGCGAGCGGCAACGCGTACCGCGTCCGCCCGATCGGCGCCCTGGGCGGCGGCGTGCCGAGCTTCCAGCCGTCGAATCCGCGGCCGGAGGCTCCACCGGCAGTCGGCGGGTCGGTGCGCGTCGTCGGCATGAACCTCCTGAACTTCTTCAACACGTTCACGGGCTGCACGAACGGCGCGGGCGGGGCTCCGACGGACTGCCGAGGCGCCGACTCGCAGGCCGAGTTCGACCGTCAGTGGCCGAAGACGGTCGCGGCGATCCTCGCGATGAACCCCGACGTGCTCGGCGTGAACGAGCTCGAGAACGACGGCTTCGGGCCCGGCAGTGCGATCCAGTTCCTCGTCGACAAGCTCAACGCGGCGACGGCGCCGGGGACGTACGCGTTCATCGACGCGGACGCCAATACGGGACAGGTCAACGCGCTCGGCACCGACGCCATCAAGGTGTCGATGTTCTACAAGCCCGCGGTGGTGACGCCGGTCGGGCAGACGGCTGTTCTGAACTCCACGGCGTTCGTGAACGGCGGCGACACGTTCCCGCGCAGCCGCCCCTCGCTGGCCCAGGCCTTCCAGGTGAACGCGACCGGGGCGCGGTTCATCGTCGACGACAACCACCTGAAGAGCAAGGGCAGCGCCTGCGACGTGCCGGATGCGGGCGACGGCCAGGGGAACTGCAACGCGGAACGTGTCCGCGCGGCGAACGAGTTGACGAGCTGGCTCGCGTCGAACCCGACCGGCACCGGCGACCCGGACGTCCTGCTCGTCGGCGACTACAACAGCTACGCGATGGAGGACCCGATCACGGTCATCCGGAACGCCGGCTTCACCAACCTCGTCTCGGCGTTCGACGGGCCGGACGCGTACTCGTACGTGTTCGACGGGCAGTGGGGCTACCTCGACCACGCGCTCGGCTCGGCGAGCATCGTGCCGCAGGTCGCCGGCGTCGGCGACTTCCACATCAACTCGGACGAGCCGTCGGTGCTCGACTACAACACCGACTTCAAGACGCCGAACCTGGTCGCGACGCTTTACGCGCCGGACAAGTTCCGCGTCTCCGACCACGATCCGGTCGTGATCGGGCTGAACCCGAACGCGGCGCCGAGCGTCGACGCGGGCGGGCCGTACTCCGTCGGAGAGGGCTCGAGCGTGACGGTGTCCGCGAACGGAACCGACCCGAACGGCGACGCTCTCACCTACGCATGGGATCTCGACAACGACGGAACGTTCGAGACGGCGGGCCAGACCGCGACGTTCTCGGCCGCTGCGCTCGACGGGCCGACATCGCGCACCGTGAAGGTGCAGGCGACCGACGGCGGCGGGCTGTCCGCAGTGTCGTCCGCGACCGTCAACGTCGCGAACGTCGCGCCGTCGGCGACGCTCAACGCGCCGTCGTCCGTGTTTGCCGGCTTCTCGTTCACGCTCTCGCTCACGGGAGCGAGCGACCCGTCGACCGCCGACACGACCGCGGGCTTCACGTATGCGTTCGACTGCGGCAGCGGGTACGGCGACTTCGGGCCGAGCAACACCGCGACTTGCTCGACCTCGACGACGGGCACGCGCACGGTGCACGCGAAGATCCGCGACAAGGACGGCGACTCGCAGGAGTACACCGCGCAGGTCGAGGTGACCATCACCGCCGACAGCCTCTGCTCGCTCACGCGGACGCTCGTCACGAAGACGGGCGTCGCTGACGGGCTGTGCGACAAGCTGGCGGACGGCGCGTTCAGTGCGTATCGGAACCAGCTCGACGCGCAGAGCGGCAAGTCTGTGAGCGCCGCAGACGCGGCGTTCCTCAAGTCGCTGTCGCTCCTGCTCTCGTAGTTCCCGTTCGGTTGCGCGCCTCGGGTTTGCCGAGGCGCGCAACCCGTCGTATGCTCTGCGGCGTGAGGGGAGGAGCCAGCCTGCGTGGCGTTGTACTCGTGCTCGCCGCCACGGCTCTCGTGCTGCTCCCAGCGGCGAGCGCCTCGCACACGCCGAACCCGACCTCCGTCACGATCGCCGGCTCGCTCCAGTCGGAGGCCGGCTGCCCGGGCGACTGGGATCCCGCCTGTGCGGCCACCCATCTCGCCTACGACGCGGGCGACGACGTCTGGCAGGGCACATTCTCGCTCCCGGCCGGCAGCTACGAGTACAAGGCGGCGCTCAACAACGGGTGGGACGAGAACTACGGCCTACATGCGGTCTCGAACGGCGCGAACATCCCGCTGAACCTCGGCGCGACGACCACGGTCAAGTTCTATTACGACCACAAGACGCACTGGGCGACCGACAACAAGGGCTCGGTGATCGCGACGGCGCCGGGCAGCTTCCAGTCCGAGCTCGGCTGCCCCGGCGACTGGGATCCGAGCTGCCTCCGCTCCTGGCTCGAGGATCCGGACGGCGACGGGATCTACACGTTCGAGACGACGGCGCTACCCGTCGGCAACTACGAGACGAAGGTCGCGATCAACGAGGGCTGGGACGAGAACTACGGCCAGGGTGGCACGCCCGGCGGCGCAAACATCCCGTTCAGCGTTGCTGCGGCCAACTCGAAGGTCCTGTTCAGCTACGTCGCGACGACGCACGTGCTGACGGTCACGGTGACTGCGCCGCCGGTCTTCCACGGCGACCTCTCGCATTTCGACCTCGCGCGCAAGGACTGCCTCGGCACGGCGCGCAACACGACGTCGAAGGTCTGGTACACGATCGCGAACGGCGTGCTGAGCGACACGTACTACCCGACGGTCGACAACACGAACGTCGAGACGCTGCAGTACGTCGTCACCGACGGGACGTCGTTCACCGACCTGCAGACGCGCGACATGACCTACACGACGGCGGCCCTGAAGGACTCCGGCGGTATGGCGTGCCGGGTCACCGCGACGGCGAAGAGCGGCAAGTACAAGATCCAGACCGACTACATCACCGACCCGAGCCGGAACACGGTGCTGATGCACGTCACGTTCACGCCGCAGGATCCGAGCTACCGGCTCTACGTTCGCTACGACGCGACGGTGAACGGCAACGGCGGCGGAGGCGCGGGGAACGGCGGCGGTGACGACGCCACCGTCGACGCTTCGACCGGCCACCCGGTGCTCGTCTCCTCCGACACGACCACGGCGACGAACGCCGCGAACCGCGACTATGCGCAACCGGTCTTCGCAGCACTCGACGGTTCGCTCGCGGACGGGTCGAGCGGCCTCGTGGGCGGCGCGGACGACTCGATCGACTCGACGAACACCGACGCGACGAACGGCAACGTCGTCCAGCACGCGCGCGTCCTCGTCGACGGCAACGGCGTGGCGACGCTCGCGCTCGGCTTCGGCGCGTCGCAGGAGGAAGCGGTCGGCACCGCAGAGGGCTCGCTCGGCGTGAAGTTCGACAAGACGCTCAAGGACTACGAGAAGGGCTGGACGAAATACGACGACTCGCTGAACAAGCCGCCCGACGAGCTCAAGGGCCTCGACCACAAGACCGTCGACACGCTCGGCGACGAGTACTACCTGAGCGCGAACGTGCTCAAGGCGTCCGAGGACAAGACGTTCCCGGGCGCGATCGTCGCGAGCCTCGCATCGCCGTGGGGCCAGGCGATCTCCGCCGGCGATCCGAACAACACCTACTTCGGCTCGTACCGCGAAGTGTTCGGCCGCGACCTCTACGAGGCGTGGACGGGTCTCATGGCCGCCGGCGATCGCGAGACCGCGCGCGACGCGACGCTCTTCCTCTTCGAGCACCAGCAGCTTCCCGACGGATCGATGCCGCGCAACAGCCTCGTGAACGGCAAGACCGCGCCGGACTCCTTCAACACGCAGCTCGACGAGTGCGCGTACCCGATCCTGATGGCGTACCAGCTCGGCCTCGACGACGCGTCGCTGTACGAGAACCACATCAAGCCGGCTGCGAACTTCGTCGCTGCGCACGGCCCCGCGTTCGGGCCCGAGCGCTGGGAGGAGCAGGGCGGCTACTCGCCGTCCACGATCGCCGCGGAGATCGCGGGCCTCGTCGCCGCGGCGGAGATCGCCAAGCACAACCACGACGACGTCTCGGCCGCGATCTGGCTCGGCGTCGCGGACGACTACCAGCGGTCGATCAAGGGCTGGACGGTGACGACGAACCATCCGCGCCCGGAGGCGCTGCGCTACTTCATCCGCCTCTCGAAGACCGGCGACCCGAACGCGGCGATCACGTACAACGTCGGCAACGGCGGGCCGACGCTCGACCAGCGCGACGTGATCGACGCCGGCTTCCTCGAGCTCGTGCGGCTCGGCGAGCTCCCCGCCGACGACCCCGACGTGATCGCGTCGCTGCCGGTCGTCGACTCGACGATCGAGACCGACACGGCGAGCGGCCCCGGCTGGCACCGCTACAACGGCGACGGGTACGGCGACGGCAAGGACGACGGCCATCCATGGGCGCCGTCGAACAAGGGCACCGGCCACCTCTGGCCCGTGCTCTCGGCCGAGCGCGCCGAGCAGGATCTGGCGACGAAGGACAAGGAGTCGGCGGCCGCGCTGCTCCTCGGCATGCAGCGCTTCGCCTCCGGCGTCGGCCTGATCCCGGAGCAGGACTGGGAGTTCCCGGATCTCGCTGCGTCGCCGTACGGCACCGATCCCACGGTCGCGTCGATCGGCTTCCAGAACGGCCGTCCCGCGGGCTCGGCCGCACCGCTGACGTGGTCGGCGGCGTCGTTCGTCCGGCTCGCGGCCGACCTCGACAAGAACAAGAACGTCGTGCTGCCGAAGGCGACCGAGGAGCGCTACGTCAAGCACTCGCAGGGCGCGACGACGCTCACCGTCACGAGCCCGGCCGACAAGAGCGCGGTCAACGGCTCCGTCACCGTCGCGGGCACGACGGCTCCCGGCAACACGGTCTACGTCTCCGGGACGAACACCGACCAGAGCTTCGCGACGACGACGGCCTCGACGACCGCGGCGTTCGACGGCTCCTTCAGCGTGTCGCTCACCGTCGACGGCGGCACGACGGTGATCAACGTCGTTGCCGTCAGCGCGAGCGGCGCGACCGCGCACGCGATGCGCACCGTCGTCTTCGATTTCGTGCCGGGCACGCAGCTCTTCGACTACGCGGATCCGAGCGGTGACGACAACGGCCCCGGCACCTACGCGTATCCGACGTCGCCCGACTTCCACGCCGGCGCGTTCGACATCCAGCGCTTCCAGATCTACGACGCCGGCTCGGACGTCGTCTTCCGCCTGCAGACGCGTGACCTCACGCCGACGTTCAGCAGCCCGCTCGGCGCGCAGCTCGTCGACGTCTACCTGCATCAGCCGGGCGCGTCGCCGACGTCGACTTCGGCCGCGAACGGAACGACGGTGAACCGCAACTTCTCGATCGCGCCGGCGTCGGCCTGGAGCAGGCTGCTCCAAGTGCAGGGCTTCGGACAGCGCTACCAGGACGCGAGCGGCGCCACCGTCGGCACGATCAGCATCTCCGCGAACGAGATCTCGCGCTTCATCACGTTCAAGGTCTCGAAAGCGTCGCTCGGCGGGACGCCGGCTTCCGGCTGGGGATTCACGGTCGTGCTCACCGGCCAGGACGGCTTCTCGAACGACCAGGCGCGCGGCTTCCAGCCGACGCCGCAGGACTTCCAGTTCGGCGTGTGCGCGTCGGGCGGCAGCGCGCCAATCTGCAGCTTCCCCGCGAACCAGGTGCCGAAGGCGGTGGACGTGCTGACGCCGGCCGGCGTGAGCCAGGCGACGGAGCTCGATCCGACGCTCGGCCCCGTGGTGTTGCAGGGCGTCACGATTCCGTAGCGCCGCTTGGCGAACGTCGTCACGACGGTGGTCGGGAGCTACCCGCAGCCCGACTGGCTGATCGACCGCGAGCGCCTCGGCGAACGCCTGCCGCCCCGCGTTCGGGCGCGCGAGCTCTGGCGCGTGCCGGAGCCGTTCCTCGAGCAGGCGCAGGACGACGCGACGCGGATCGCCGTCGCCGACATGGAACGCGCGGGCGTGGACGTCGTCACCGACGGCGAGATGCGGCGCGAGAGCTACTCGAACCGCTTCGCCACGGCGCTCGACGGCGTCGACCTCGACCGGCCCGGTGTCGCTCTCGACCGCACCGGTCACGAGAACCCGGTGCCGCGTGTCGTAGGGCCGATCCGGCGCACGCGGCCCGTCGAGGTGCGCGACGTCGAGTTCCTCCGCTCGATCACGGAGAAGCGGATCAAGATCACGGTGCCCGGCCCGTTCACGATGACGCAGCAGGCGCAGAACGACCACTACGCGAATGACCGCGAGCTTGCGCTCGCGTACGCGGAGGCGGTGAACGAGGAGTTGCGCGACCTGAAGGCCGCCGGTGCCGACGTCGTCCAGATCGACGAGCCGTACCTGCAGGCGCGACCGGAGGCGGCGCGGGAGTACGCGGTCGAGGCGATCGACCGCGCGCTCGACGGCATCGACGGCGACACCGTTCTGCACACGTGCTTCGGCTACGCCGCGATCGTCCACGACCGGCCGAGCGGCTACCCCTTCCTCGCCGAGTTGAACGACTGCGCGGCCACGCACATCTCGCTCGAGGCGGCGCAGCCGGATCTCGATCCCGCCGTGCTGCGTGCGCTGCCGGACAAGACGATCCTGCTCGGCGCGCTCGACCTTGATTCCGCGGAGCCCGAGACCCCAGAGCAGGTTTCCGACCGCGTTCGCCGTGCGCTCGAGGTCGTCCCGCCGGAGCGGCTCGTCGTCGCGCCGGACTGCGGGATGAAGTACCTGCCGCGCGACCTCGCGTTCCGTAAGCTCGAGGCGATGGTCGCCGGTGCCCGCCTCGCGTAAGACGCACATCGCGCGCGCGTATCCCGATCGCGTCGAGGTGCGCGGCCGCGACCTGACGGCGACCTCATGGGCCGGCTCACGTTCACCGAGTACTTCCATCTGCTGCTGACCGGTCGCGAGCCGACCGAGGACGAGCGCTTCTTCCTCGACGTGATGCTCGTCGCGATCGCGGAGCATGGGCTGATGCCGTCGAACGTTGCCGCGCGGCTGACGCTCGCGGCCGATCCCGAGTCGCTGCAGGGCGCCGTCGCCGCGGGGATCCTCGGCGCCGGCTCGGTCGTCCTCGGCGCGTCGGAGGGGTGTGCGCGGCTGCTCGAGCGCGGCGGCGATCCACGCGAGGTCGCGCGTTCGATCCACGACGCGGGCGAGCGCGTTCCCGGCTTCGGCCATCCGGTGCACGCCCCCGTCGACCCTCGCGCGGAGCGGATCCTCGAGCTCGCCGACGAGCGCCGGGTCACCGGCGCGCACGTCGCGTTCGCGCGCGCGTTGCGAGACGCGATTGCCGAGGAGTGGGGGAGACCGCTCGTCATGAACGTCGCGATGCCGATCGCGGCCGTGTGGCTCGACCTCGGCTATCCCGCGTCGACGGTGAAGGCGGTGCCGATCCTCGCGCGCACGGCGAGCTTGCTCGCGCACCTCGCCGAGGAGCGCGACGAGCCGATCGGCTTCGAGCTCGCGCGCGCCGCGGAGGAGGCCGTGGACTACGAGTGATGCTCGACCCCGACGTCGAGTCGCGTCCGTGGGACGAGCAGCTCGCGCTCGACGACGCGGCTTTCCGCGAGCAGCTCGCGTACCTGCGCGAGCGTTCACCTTTCTACCGCGAGAAGCTCCGCGGCTATGACGACGTCGGTCTCGCTGAGATCGCGTCGCTGCCGCTGACCGAGAAGCACGAGCTGCGCGCGCCCGGCGTGCCGCTGGGCCCGCACCTCTGCGTCGAGCCGTCCGAGATCGTGCGCATCTACTCGACGAGCGGCACGACCGGTACGCCGAGCTACATCCCGCTCACCGCGGGCGACCTCGAGAACTGGATCACAGGCTCCGCGCGCAGCTACGCCGCGTCGGGCGTTCGCGCGGGCGAGCGCATCGTCTCGACGTACAACGCCGGCCCGTTCGTGGCCGGCGCGGCGCTCGCCGCCTTCGATCGCATCGGTCTCACGCACATCCCCGTCGGCACCGGCAATACGGACCGCCTCCTGCAGGCCGTCGACCGGCTCGAGCCCGACGCGGTCGTCCTCACGCCGTCGTACGCCGCGTACCTCGCCGAGCGCGAGCCGCGCCTCGCCGAGTCGTGCGTGCGGCGCGTGCTCGTCGCGGGCGAGCCCGGCGGCGGCGAGCCGGCCTTCCGGGCCATGCTCGAGGAGGGCTGGGGCGCGAAGGTCACGGAGGCGATGGGCATCGGCGACATCGGCGTGTCCCTCTGGGGCGAGTGCGAGGAGCAGAACGGCATGCACCTCGGCGCCCGCGGCTTCGTCCACGCGGAGCTAATCGATCCGGACACGGCCGAGCCGCGCCCGCTCGAAGAGGGCGCGACGGGCGAGCTCGTCCTGACGCATCTCCGTCACCAGGCGGCGCCGCTGCTGCGCTTTCGAACGCGCGACCATGTCCGGATCCGCCGCCTGGGCCCGTGCTCCTGTGGGCGCACGAGCCCAGCATTGAGCTGCATCGGCCGGACCGACGACATGCTGATCGTGCGCGGCGTCAACGTGTTCCCTTCGGCCGTGCGCGAGGTGGTCGGTGCATTCGCGCCCGACGTCAGCGGACACGTCCTCGTCAGGCCGCAGGCGCCGGGCGTGAAGCAGGATCCGCCGCTCCCGGTCGCCGTCGAGCTCGCGCGCGACCGCGACGCCGAAGAGGCGCTCGCCGAGGCGATCCGTGAGAGGATCCGCGCCGTGCTCGTCGTCCAGACACGGGTCGAGCTCGTGCCGTGGGGAACGCTGCGGCGGAGCGAGTACAAGTCGCACCTCGTTCAGCGATGAAGAAGCTCCAGGCCCAGGGCGTCCACCACATCACGATCGTCGGCGCGGACCGGCAGACGTCGATCGACTTCTGGGAGGGCGTGCTCGGGATGCCGTTCGTCTTCGAGCAGCCGAACCTCGACAACAAGTCCGAGAGCCACCTCTACTTCGACCCGGGCGACGGGCGGCTGATCACGATCTTCACGAACGAGGAGCGGCGGCCGGATCCGAAGCGGACGTCGACCGACATCGGCGCCGTGCACCACGTCGCGTTCTCCCTCTCGCAGGCGACGTTCCACCAGGCGGTCGAGCGGCTCGACGAGCGCGGCATCCGCCACAGCGGCGTCAAGGACCGCGGCTTCATGGACTCGATCTACTTCGAGGATCCGCTCGGTCTGCTGATCGAGCTCGCGTCGTACCGCTTCGAGCCGCCGTTCGGCTACACGCACGCCGACGTGCTGCTCGAGGCGCACAAGCTCCGCGTGGAGCGCGGCGACTACAACATCGCGCAGGAGCACCTCGCCGACGCGATCGAGCTGCTGGTCCAGCGCTCTCGCGAGTCGCTATCCAAGGACCGGTCGCCGAAGAACCCCTACGACTGAGGAGGCACACATGGCCGACTACACGCTGAACATCCTCAAGCCGAGCGTGAACAACCTGACCGTGCGCATCTTCATGCGCGCCGCCGGGCTCGACTTCGAGGAGGTCGACGTTTGGGGCAAATCGACGGGGCCGGACTACATCGCGAAATATCCGCCGCACCTCACGCCGACGCTCGAGGACGCGAGCCTGCCGCGTGGAACGCTCGGCGAGAGCTGCGCGATCATGGCGTACCTCAGCGACAAGCACGATCTCGAGAGCTTCTACCCTCGGGACGCAGCGCAGCGCGCCGTGATCAACAACGCGATGTTCTACTTGATCGGCACGTTCTATCCGCTGCTCACGCGCGCGACGTACCCGAAGCTCGGGTTCCCGCAGTACGCCGGCGAGGTCGGGACGTCCGGCGCCGACGACGACATGAAGGCGAAGGCGCAGCAGGACGCCGAGGCCGCGCTCGCGGATCCCCTCAAGGCGTTCCAGCGCTGCTTCCTCGGCGACCGGCCGTTCGTCGGCGGGGACTCGCCGTCGATCGCGGACATCCGCTGGGCGGCGACGCTCGAGTTCCTGCGCGCGATCGACTACCCGTTCCCCGACTGGGCCGAGGAGTACATGCAGCGCATGGAGGAGGCGCTCGGCGACGCGTACTCGGAGCCGGCGGCCGACGTCCGCGGCTACGTCGATTCGGTGAAGGCACCCGCCTAGAAACGCCGGAGCCCGCGTCCTGGGACGCGGGCTCCGTGAGGCCGATGGTCGTCGAGTTACGCCGGCTGCGGTACGGGTTGAGCGGAAGGCTGCACCGAGCGCTCCGACTCGAGCCGCGGCAGCCACTCGAGCCACTTCGGCAGGTACCAGTTCCAGTCGCCCAGCAGCTTCATCGTCGCGGGGAGCAACACTCCGCGGACGAGCGTCGCGTCGAGCAGGACGGCGACGGCGAGGCCGATGCCCATCTCCTTCATGTCGAGGATCGGCATCAGCGCGAACACTGCGAACGCGCCAACCATCACGAGCGCTGCGCTCGTCACGACGCCGGCGGTCGTGATGATCCCGTGCGCGACGGCGTCCTCGGTGTTCATGCCGCGGTCGTACGCCTCGCGGACGCGGCTGAGGATGAACACGTGGTAGTCCATCGAGAGCCCGAACAGGATCACGAACATGAAGATCGGCAGCCACTGCGCGATTCCGCCGTTGGACGTGAAGCCGAGCAGGTTCGCGCCCCAGCCCCACTGGAAGACCGCGACGAGCACGCCGTAGGCGGCGCCGACGGACAGCAGGTTGAGCACGATCGCCTTGCCCGCGATCACGACCGAGCGGAAGGTGACGAGCAGCAGCAGGAACGCGAACACGAGCACGAACCCGAACACGAGCGGTGCCTTCTGCTTGAGCAGCGAGTTCTGGTCGGCCGAAGCGGCGGTGACGCCGGTCACGGCGTACTCGGCGCCGCCGACCTTGCCGATCGTCGCCGGCAGGATCTCGTCGCGCAGCTTCGCGAGCGCGGCGTTCGACTGTCCGTCGGTTCCCTCGCCGACGAGCGGGATGTCGACGCGGGCGACGGTGTGCGCCTTGTTCGCCTCGACGTCGATCGACCCCGTGGCGAGCCCGGCGTCGTTGACGCGGGTCTTCAGATTCGCGATCGCCTGCTTCGTCTGCGGCGAGTCGACGTCGGCCTTGATCGCGACCTCGGTCAGCGAGGCGGTGCCGTTCGAGAAGGCGTGCTGGATCTTCTTGATCGCCGGAACCGTCGGGGCGCTGTTCGGCAGCGCGTCGAGACCGCTCTGCGCGGTGTGGATGTGGAGCACCGGCAGCGCCATCGCCAGGAGCACGCCTGCGGACGCGGTCGCGGCGATCGCCGGGTGGCGGAGCACCGGCGTCAGGATCGACTTCCAGAAGCGGTTCTCGCCGTCTTCGTGGCGGAGCCGGTGCAGGAACGGGATCTTGCCCTTGTCGACCTTGTCGCCGAGCCTCGACAGCAGCGCCGGCAGCACCGTCAGCGAGCCGAGCATCGCGATGCCGACGACCATCATCGTGGCGATGCCGAAGCCGAGGTAGGTCTGGTCGCCGGAGAGGATCATGCCGGCCATCGCGATCATCACCGTGAAGCCGGAGATGAGAACCGAGCGGCCCGAGGTCGCTGCGGCGGCCTCGATCGCGGCGCGGCGGCTGCGGCCGGCGGCCCGCTCCTCACGCTCGCGCTTGATGTAGAAGAGCGAGTAGTCGACGCCGACGGCGAGGCCGATCAGCAGGATCACGGCGTTGACGTTCTGATCCATCGGGACGAACTGGCTCGGCAGCGCGACGAGCCCGACCGTTGCCATCACGCCGGACAGCGCGAGCAGGAGCGGGACGCCGACTGCGACGAGCGCGCCGAAAACGAGCAGCAGCACGGCGATGGTGATCGGGATCGACCGCTCACCGGCGAGCTTCAGCTGGTCGCCGAACATCTTGTCGAGCGCCTTGCCGGAGCTTGCCGCGCCGGCCTCGCCGACGAAGAAGTCCGGATGGCGTGCCGCGCTGACGGCGACGCGCGCCTCGATCGCATCGATCCTGGCCTGAGCCTGGTCGGAGGTGCCCTTCATGTCCCACGTGACGATCGCCGTGCGGCGGTCGTTCGAGATCTGATCCGCGTTGCCGTGGTGGAGCGGGGACTTGAAGTTCTTCGTCGCCGGGTCTCCCTCGACCGAGCGGACGACGTCTTCGATCGTCGCGCGGAACGCAGGATCGGAGACCGACCTTGTTGCGCTCTGCACGACCACGAACTCGGTCTGCGGATCGGATTGCGGGAAGCCCTCCTTGAGGATCTGGTCGGCCTTGTGCGCCTGGCCGACGTTGGCGTCCTCCACCTTGAGCTGCTTGGTCCCGACCGCCATGCCGACGGCGAGGGCCAGAACGACGAAGCCGAGCCATCCGAAGACCGCTGTCTTCCAGTGGCTCGCACTCCAGCGACCCATGCGGGCCGCGATGTTGTTCGAACGCTTCAGGGGTGACATTGCTCTCCTTCGAATGGGACGTTGGCTTGTTCAGCCAATGTCTCAGCCGGGCCGCGCCCGCGAAATGAGGCCACCTGGGGTCTGCGGGTGGGGCAGGCCGCACGGCGTCCGTACGGTTCCGAACGCGGCGGAGCCCGCGTCCGGGGACGCGGGCTCCGAGGGCAGGGCGATGCGGAGGGCTTACGCCGGCTGCGGCGCGGGCTGAGCGGCCGGCGCGGGGGCCGACCTCTCCGACTCGAGCTTCGGCAGCCACTCGAGCCACTTCGGCAGGTACCAGTTCCAGTCGCCCAGCAGCTTCATCGTCGCGGGCAGCAGCACGGCCCGGACGATCGTGGCGTCGATCAGCACCGCTGCGGCGAGGCCGACGCCCATCTGCTTCATGTCGATGAGCGGGAGCGTCGCGAAGATCGCGAACGCGCCGACCATCACGACCGCAGCGCTCGTCACGACGCCGGCGGTCGTCTTGATCCCGTGGGCGACGGCGTCCTCGGTCTTCATGCCGCGGTCGTACGCCTCGCGGATCCGGCTGAGGATGAACACGTGGTAGTCCATCGAGAGCCCGAACAGGATCACGAACATGAAGATCGGGAGCCAGTAGGCGATGCCGCCGTAGCTCTGGAAGTTCAGGAGGTTCTCGCCCCAGCCCCACTGGAAGGTCGCGACGAGCACGCCGTACGCGGCGCCGACCGAGAGCAGGTTGAGGACGATCGCCTTGAACGCGACGACGAGCGAGCGGAACGAGACGAGCAGCAGCACGAACGCGAACGTCAGCACGAACGCGAACACGATCGGCCACTTGCGCTTCAGCAGCGAACTCGAGTCGTGCGTCACGGCCGTCTGCCCGGTCACGGCGTAGCTGGCTCCATGCACCTTGCCGACCGTCGAGGGCAGGATCTCGTCGCGCAGCGTCGCGAGCGCGGCGTTCGAGACGGCGTCGGTGCTCTCACCGGCGAGCGGGATCGTGACCCTCGCTGCGGTGTGCGCTGGATTGACCGTGATCTCGATCGGGTTGTGCATCTGGCCGGTCGCGAGCGCCTTCGTGCGAAGCTCGTTGACGGCGTTCTTCGCGTCGGCCGAGTTCATGTCGGCGCGCACCGCGACGACCGCGGGGCTCGCGCCGCCCGGGAACGCGTCGCTGATGCGGTTGATCGCCTTCACCGTCGGCCAGCTCTGCGGGACCGACTCGAAGCCCATCTGGCCCGTGTGGATGTGCAGGACCGGCAGCGCCATCGCGACGAGCACGGCGGCCGACGCGATCGCCGACAGGAGCGGATGCTCGAGCGCCGGCGTCAGGATCGCCGACCAGAAGCGGTTCTCCCCGCTCGCGCGGCGGAAGCGGTTGAGGAACGGGATGCGGCCCTTCTCGATCCGGTCGCCGAGCTTGCCGAGCAGCGCCGGCAGCACCGTCAGCGAGCCGATCATCGCGATGCCGACGACCATCATCGTCGCGATGCCGAACGAGTAGTACATCTTGTCGCCCGAGAAGAGCATTCCGGCCATCGCGACCATCACGGTGATGCCCGAGATGAGGACGGACCGGCCGGACGTCGCCGCGGCTGCCTCGAGGGCCGCGCGGTGGGCCCTGCCGGCGGCGCGCTCCTCGCGCTCGCGTTTGATGTAGAAGAGCGAGTAGTCGACGCCGACGGCGAGCCCGATGAGCAGGACGACTGCGGAGACGTTCTGGTCCATTGCGACCCATTGGCTCGGGATCGCGAGCAGGCCGATCGTCGCCGCGACGCCGGTGAGCGCCACGATGAGCGGCACGGTCGCCGCAACGACGGCGCCGAAAACGAGCAGCAGCACGATCAGCGTCAGCGGGATCGACCGCTCGCCGGCCTGCGCGAGCTGCTCCCCGAACGCCGCGTTCAGCGCCTTGTCGGAGCTGACCGCCCCGGCCTCGCCGACGAAGAAGTCCGGATGCGCGTTGCCGACGCGCGCGGTCGCCGCAAGAATCGGGTCGATCTTCTTCTCGGCCTCGTCGAGCTTGCCCTTCATCTCCCACTGCACCATCACGGTGCGCCCGTCGTCCGAGACGAGGTCGCCGTGTCCGGGATCGAGCGGCGAGCGGAGGTTGTGCACCGACGGGAAGGGCCGGACGGCGCGGACGGTCTGGCCGATGACGGCCTCGAACGCAGGGTCGTCCGCCTTGAGCTTCCGGCTCTGGATGACGACGAACTCCGTCTGCGGGTCGGACTTGAACCCGGAGTGCTTCAGGATCTGCTCGGCGCGATGTGACTCGCCCACGCTGGCGTCGTCGTTGGCGAGCTGCTTCGTCCCGACCTGCATTCCGACTGCGAGCGAGGCGAAGACGAAGGCGAGCCAGCCGAAGACGGCGGTCTTCCAGTGGCTCGCGCTCCAGCGGCCCATCCGGGCTGCGATGTTGTTGGAACGCTCGAGGGGTGACATGGCTCTCCTTCGAAGAATCGAATTTGCGCTTGTGTCACCACGTTCTCAGGGCGCCTCGAAGCGCGAAATGTGGACACCTGGCGTCTCGGGGTGCGGAAGCCCGAACCGCAGCCGGGCGGTTCTCGTCGTGCGCTTCGCTCGCCTCGACTGGTCATTCCAGCCTCGCCTTCCCGGGCCATGTCTGGGGTCAGACCCCGGACGCGTCTGGATCAGACGCTGTGGACAGTCCTGCGGCTTCGTTCGGGCGACGCTGCTCGCGACCGGCGCGGAGCGGGGGAAGGATCGTTACGCAACCGGCACGTTTTCACCGCCTCTTCGAGACATGTCCGGGGTCAGACCCCGGACATGGCCGGGCGAGCCGCGGCTGCTCGGGACCTAGCCGTGCAGGTACGCGAGCACGGCGAGGACGCGGCGGTGGTCCTCCGGCGCCGGCGCGAGGCTCAGCTTCGAGAAGATGCTCGTCACGTGCTTCTCGATCGCGCGCTCGGTGACGACGAGCTGATCGGCGATCGCGTGGTTCGACCGGCCCTCGGCCATCAGCTCGAGCACCTCGCGCTCGCGCGGCGTCAGCTCCCCGAGCGGGTCGTCGCGGCGGCGGCGCCCGACGAGCTGCGAGACGACGGCCGGGTCGAGCGCCGAGCCGCCCTCGGCGACGCGGCGTACGGCGGCGCGAAAGTCGTCCACGTCGGAGATGCGGTCCTTCAGCAGGTAGCCGACGCCCTCGGCGCTCTCCGACAGCAGCTCCATCGCGTAGCCCGCCTCGACGTACTGGGACAGGACGAGCACGCCCGTGCCCGGATGCTTCTCGCGGATCTCCTTCGCCGCGCGCAAACCCTCGTCCGTGTGCGTCGGCGGCATGCGGATGTCGACGAGCGCGATGTCCGGCGAGTAGGAGCGCACCTTCAGCAGCAGCTCGTCCGCGTTCCCGGCCTGGCCGACGACCTCGAAGCCGCCGTCCTCGAGCAGCCGCGCGATCCCTTCGCGCAGCAGGACGGAGTCCTCCGCCAGCACGACGCGCAAGCGCTCCTTCTCCGGTTTCTCGTCCACTTCGTCCATAGGTTCACGATCGAGCCGGAGCGGTGCGAAGTCAAGCGCAAGCCCCGGCGCCACGAGCTGCAGTATCCGCTCGGGCTGGGGGAGGCCGCGCAAGTCGTGCGTCCCGAGGTCGCGCACCTCGAGGTCGCCGTTCAGCGCAGCGTGAGTGTCGGTGGACACGAGGATCTGGCCGCCGTGACCCGCGTCGCAGATCCGCGCCGCCCGGTGCACGTCGACGCCGAAGTAGGTCGTCGCTGCCAAATCGGGTCGACCCGTATGGATTCCCATCCGTGCCTTCACGACGGCGCGCGCGAGCAGTTTCTGGGCGGAGACGGCAGCGGCAACCGCGCCCTCGGGGCGCTCGAACGCGGCGAAGAGCTCGTCCGCGCGACAGTCGACCTCGTGTCCGCCGGCCTCTGCGACGGCGCCGCGAACCACCGAGCGGAACTCCTCGAGGACACGGATATACCCGGCGCCGAGTCGCTGGACATGGCCCGTCGAGTCCTCGATGTCCACGAAGAGGAGCGTGACGACGCCGCTGGGAAACGGTGCCCCGGTCAACCCGCGGCCTAGTGTAGAACTAGGCCGCGTAGGCGAAGGGGTGGTAGAAGGCGTCGAGGGCGTTTTCCCGCGGCACGCCGACCTCGAACGCGTAGTCGGACTTGGCGTCGTGGATCGAGACGACGACGCTGTCGTCGTCCGAGTGCCAGAGGAGGGTCACGTCGATGCCGTCGTTCTGCCGATATGCGAGTTCTTTTGTCATGGGAGGAGCCTCCCACTCGGCGCCGCCCGCGACCATGAAGCGGGCCGGTGTCTTGGGCGCGGCTAGCCCGCAGCTTGAGGTGCGGCTAGCCGTACCCCGGCGGGCAGCGGGATCACGGCGCGCACGCTCGTGCCCTCGCCGGGCGGGCTCTCGACGACGAGCGTGCCGTCGAGCGCCTCCACGCGGTCGACGAGCCCTCGGAGGCCCGTGCCGAGGCCGATGTCCGCGCCGCCGACGCCGTCGTCGACGATCTCGACCACGGCCTGCGCTTCCGCGCAGGTGACGCGCACCCGCGCGAACGACGCCTGCGCGTACTTCGCGACGTTCGTCAGCGCCTCGGAGACGACGTAGAACGCGGCGGCTTCCACCTGCTGGGGCAACCGCTCAGCGGGCACCGCGTCCAGCTCGACCGGAAACGGCGCGCGTGCGGCCAGCGCCTCGAGCGCGACGGGCAGCCCGCGGTCGCTGAGGATCGCCGGATGGATGCCGCGCGCGAGCTCGCGCAGCTCCTCGAGCGCCAGCGCCAGCTCCTTCGCTGCGCCCGCGAGCATCTCGGCGGCGCCTCGCGGGTCGCTCTCGACTCTCGACTGCACCATCCTGAGCGCGAGGGAGAGCGTCACGAGCCGCTGCTGCGCGCCGTCGTGGAGATTCCGCTCGAGGCGCCGGCGCTCGGCCGCCTCGGCCTCGACGATCCGCGTCCGCGACCGGCGCAGCTCCTCCTGCTGGCGCTTCTCGTCGGTCACGTCGACTCCGTGGATGAGCCGCCGCTCCTCGCCGTTCTCGTCGACGAGCGGCGTCACCGACCACGACACGAGCCGGCGCTCGCCGCTCGTCGTGATCCACCGGTTCTCGTGCTCGAGCCCCGGCACGTCTGCCTCGAAGGCCTCGCGGACCGCGGCGGCGTCCTCCGGCGCGGCGAACAGCTCCCAGAAGGGCCGTCCCCGCGCGAGCTCGTCGTCCCGGATCCCGGTCAGCTGCTCGCAGAAGGAGTTGAAGCGGACGGTCTCGCCGGCCGGAGTGACGACGCAGAAGATGCTCTTCGCCGTGTTGACGACGGTGCTGAGGAAGTCGCGCTGGCGCAGCACTCCGCGCTCGGCGCGCTTCCGGTCGGTGATGTCGCGTGTGATCGCGAGCACCTCGTCCCTGCCGCTCCGCACCATTCGCACCTCGCGGTCGCTGACGTTTCCGTCCTGCTCGACGACCTGCAGCTCGAACGTCTCGGGCTGCCCGGTTGCGATCACGCGGCGGATCGCCTCCAGCCGCCGCTCAACGTCCGCCCCGTGGAGGTGCTCGTCGATCCGCGAGCCGATGATCCGCTCGGGCGGGAGGGACAGTGCCTCCGGCCGGTTCGAGTGGAAGTCGACGTACGTCCCGTCCCCTCGGATCCGGAACATGTTGTCCGGGATCGCGGCGAGGAGCGCGCGGTTACGGCGCTCGCTCACGCGGAGCGCCTGGACGCTTCGGTCCTTGACGAGCGCCACGCGCGCGGCGGCCAGGACGTCGTCGAGCAGCTCGGGCTCGTCCCGCAGCGCCGGATCGTGGATGACGACGGCGATCGCCTCGCCCTCGTACTCGAGCGGAGTGACGGCCTCGGTCGCCGAGCCCGGCGGAGGCTCGACGCTGCGACCCGCCGTGTCGACGAAACCGGCGCCGTCCTCGCGGACGAGCAGCCGAAGCGTCGGGTCGTTGAGCAGGCGCCGCAGCCCGGCCTCGGCCTCCTCGAGCGGCGGGCTCTCGCCGGTCTCCTGCAGGAGCTGCGTCGCCGTCGTCCGGGCGAGACGGATCCGCAGCAGGCCGGCGAGGAAGAGGAAGGGCACGGACATGAAGCCGATCAGCCCGATCCCCACGACCAGGTCGCCCGCGCTCGTCGCCTCGGTGAGCGCGAAGCCGACCGCCAGCAGCAGCACGCTCGCGAGGCCGCCGACGTAGACGGGCCCGAGAACGCGCCTCGCCGGGGCGCTCGACGCGCGCCAGCGGCGCACGAGCAGGACGGCGGCGGCGATCATGAACGCGCCGCCCACGCAGCTCCAGAACAGCTCGAGCACGTTCGCCGTCGTACGGCTGTCCGTCACGAGGAAGGCGTTCGAGGGGCACTTCGGGCAGTTGTCCGTCGGCGTCGAGTCGAACGGCAGCACCGACAGGTTCGCGAGCAGTGCCGCGGGATACCCGAGCCCGACGAGCACGCGCTCCGCCCTCGACTCGAGGTGACCGTTCGGGAACGCGAAGAGCAGGTGGATGAAGACCGCGAGCGACAGCGCGCCGACCGCAGTCCCGAGTGTGTACGGGAGAGACGAATCGGCGAAGGAGAGCGCGCCGAGGAACCACACGAAGCCGACGCCGACCATCAGCTGGCCCGTGCGGTTGCGCGGCCTGCGCGCCCACGCGTAGAGGCCCGTGCCGATGAACGACCAGCCGAGCAGCAGCTGGAGCACGCCCTCGAGGAGAGACGTGTGCCGGCTGTCGCTTGTGAGGACGATCGCGAACGCGATCCCGCCGGCAGCAAGGCCTACGGGGAGGGCGGCGACCCAGGGCCGCCTGCCCGGGCTCACTTGAGCAGGGCCGTCAGCGCCGCTGCGGAGAGCTCGGCCTTCGGGACGAAGCCACGGGCTCCGCTCCGCTCGACGAGCCCGGAGAACTCCGTGGCGTCGCGGCTCGACGTGAGCACGACCGCAGGAGAGGCTCCGTTCCACGACGTCAACCGCGCCGCGACCTCGAACCCGTCGATCCCCGGGAGCTGCACGTCGAGCAGCACGACCTCCGGGTGGAGCCGGGCGGCCTCCTCGAGGGCGGTCTCTCCGTCCTCCGCCTCGCCGACGACGTCGAATCCCTCGGCCTCGAGCAGCGCACGCGCCGTGACGCGGAAGCTCGGATGGTCGTCGACGATGAGGACGGTGGGTGGCACGCCCCGAATGGTCGCATTGTTCGGGTCTTGCCGCCATACGGCTAGCCCCACTCTTGTCGAGGTGCCTGCCCGAGGCATGAGCACCCGGCACACACCGAGGTGGTCGCTCACGGTGCAGGCGCCTCAGCCGACCGCGTCGACGCGCGTCACGGCCCGAGCGGCTCGGTCGAGCACGTCCCGCACGCGGCGCAGCAACTCCTCCGCCTGGAACGGCTTCTCGACCACGGCCGCGTTGGTCGGGTTGAGCCCTCGGCTCGAGATCTCGTCCGCGCCGTACCCGGAGATGAACACGACCGGCACGTCGTACCCGCGCGCGTGGAGCTCGTCCACGAGCTGCGGCCCGCTCAGTCCGGGCATGACGACGTCGACCACGAGCAGGTCGAGCAAGCGGTCGCCGGCAACGGTGAGTGCCTCCGCAGCATTCGACGCGGTGAGAACGTCGTACCCGGCCTCCTCGAGCATGAGGCGCTCGAGCTCGCGCAGGGCCGCCTCGTCCTCGACCACGAGCACCGTTTCCGGACCGCCGACGGGCGTCGTCGACTCGACGACCGCGTCGAGGAAGCTCGGGGCCTCGTGCGCTGCGAGCGGCAGGTTGATGCCGAACGTCGTTCCCTCGCCCGGCGTCGACGAGACCGTGAGCGATCCGCCCGCGTGGCGCACGATGCCGTGGGCCGTCGAGAGGCCGAGGCCCGATCCCTTGCCGGGCTCCTTCGTCGAGAAGAAGGGCTCGAAGATCCGATCCTGCGTCGTCGAGTCCATGCCGACGCCCGTGTCGGCGACGGTGACGACCGCCGTTTCGTCGAGCTTCCACGTGCTCACGGTCAGGCGGCCTCCGGTCGGCATTGCGTCGCGGGCGTTGACGACGACGTTCATCAGCACCTGGTCGATCTGCACGGGGTGAACCTCGACCGGGAGCCGGTGCGCGTCGAGGCGGAGCTCGAGCTCGACGTCCTCGCCGATCACGCGCCGGAGCATCGGCGCGAACTGGCTCACGAGCTCGTTCAGGTCGACGACACGGCTGTCTGTCGGCTGCGGCCGTGAGAACGCCAGCAGCTGGCGGACGAGGGATGCTCCGCGCTCCGCGGCGGCGGAGATCGCGTGGCCGCTCTCGTCGCGCGCCTCGCGGGGCGGAAGCGTCGAGAGTCGCGTCGCGTAGCCGCTGATCACGGCGAGCAGGTTGTTGAAGTCGTGTGCGATGCCGGCGGCGACCCGGCCGAGCAGCTCGAGCCGCTGTGCCTGCCGGAGCTGCTCCTCGAGCTGGCGCTCCCGGGTCACGTCGCGGAGGTGGCGCTGCAGCAGTGTCGGCAAGCCGTCGTGCCCGGGTACGAAGGAGGTCACGTCGTCGACGACCGCGTCGCGGCCGTCGGCGCCGACGAGCCGGTATCCGGCGCGGAACGGCTGCGTCCGGTCGCCGGAGATCCACGAGCTCCAGGCGCGGAGGACGCGCTCGCGGTCGAGCTCGTGCAGCCTGCCGAGCGGGATCTGGTCGAACAGACGGGCATACCGCTCGTCGCCGACCACGGCCCGCCCGTGCGCCGTAGGGAAGGTCATGCGGGCTGCGAGCAGCCCGAGACCGAAGGCGGCGAAGAGGCCGGGGAGAGCCGGCGCTGCGCCGAGGAGGACGAGGACGAGCACCGAGACGCCGCTGACGGCACCGACGGCTGCGGCGCTCGCCCTCTTTGTCCGCCGGGAACGCGACGGGCGGACGAGGGGGAGGTCCCCCGCTGCGTTCACGCCGAACGTTCGCCCGAGACCGGGCGACGACATGCCGTGCATGTCTGTCAGTCCGAGACCCCGTGTCGTGTCCGGCGCATGGCGAAAGGTTCGCAGCGCCGCTGGGGCGCGATGTCCCCCATTTGGGTCAATTCTCGCGTCGTGTCTCGGGCCTGCGTGCGCTCGCCGGTTCAAGTCTCGGGACCTGTTCCGTCCCGAAGCTCGAACCAGAACGTCGAGCCCTGCCCGTACGCGCTCTCGAACCCGAGCGCGCCACCGTGGGCATGCACGATCTCGCGGCAGAGCGAGAGCCCGAGCCCGACGCCCTTGATGTCGGTGCTCGAGGAGTCGGCGCGGAAGAACTTCGCGAAGACCCGGTGCTGTTGATCGCAGGGGATCCCGAGCCCGTTGTCGCGCACCGAGACGCGCACGACGCCGTCCTGCTCGTTGGCGGCGATGGTGATCGTGCCTCCGTTCGGCGAGTACTTGATCGCGTTCGAAAGGAGGTTCGCGACCACACGCGCGATCCGCTCGCGGTCGGCACGCACGACGAGCGGCCGCGACGGCAGCTCCAGGTCGAGCGCGTGCAGGTCGCCCTGTCCGTTGAAGAGGTCGACCTGCTCGAGCAGGAGGTGGCCGAGATCGAAGGTCTCGAGCGACATGACGTTCCTGCCCTCGGCGATGAGCTGCGCGTCGTAGAGGTCGTCGATCAGGCGCGCGAACCTGCGCATCTCGCCGTTGACGATCCGGAGATAGCGCTCGCGCGCCGCCGGCTCGAAGTCCCGCTTGAGCAGGACGTCCGTGAAGCCGAGGACGCTGGTGAGTGGAGTCCGCAGGTCGTGCGACACCGACGCGACGAGGTCTGCCTGGAGCTTGACGAGCTTGCGTAGGCGCTCGTTCTCTGCGACGAGGTCGGCGACGATCGGGTCGTGACGGCGGCGGTCGGACGTGCCGCGGCTCTGGGCGCTGCTTGCGGCGGCCGTCGTCTCGACGGCGTCGGCAGGAGGAGGCAGCTCCTCGCCCGGAGCGGGCTCGCTGCCGCTCCACGTGAGCATCGTCGGTCTCATGTCGGACATTTCCCGGTTCCTTCCCTGTGTGATGACGGGGGTCGCGTTCACGAGAGAGACATTGAGCCGAGCCCCTGAAACGGCGCTGAAGCCGCGCTGAACCCACCTGAACCTGTTGTACGGTGGTACCCGTTGGACCGGGCCACGCCGACCGAGCGGCAGCTCGAGTTCCGGATTCTCGGGCCCTTCGAAGTGCGCTCCGAGGGTCGCGCGCTCGAGTTGCGAAGCGCGAAGCAGCGATCTCTGCTCGCGATCCTCCTCCTGTCCGCGAACGAGCCCGTCTCGAGCGAACGACTCACGGAGGAGCTCTGGCAGTCGGGGCCGCCCGAGAAGGCGTCGAACGTCCTTCAGGTCCACGTCTCCCAGTTGCGGAAGGTGCTGACGCCCGGCGTACTCGTCACCCGCTCGCCGGGGTACGTGCTCTCGGTCGACCCGGAGCAGATCGACGCCGTCCGCTTCGAGCGTCTCGTGAACGAGGGCATCGCGGCCGTTGCGACGAACGACCCGGCCCGCGCGCTCCAGACGCTCGACCGCGCGCTCGGGCTGTGGCGCGGGTCCGCGCTCTCCGACTTCGCGTTCGAGGACTTCGCCCGGACCGAGAGCGGGAGGCTCGAGGAGCTCCGCCTGCTTGCGACCGAGGAGCGCGTCGACGCAGCTCTCGCGCTCGGCCGCCACGCGGCGCTCGCCGGCGAGCTCGAGGGGCTCGTGGCCGCGAACCCCCTGCGCGAGCGGCCGGCGGGACAGCTGATGCTCGCGCTCTACCGCTCCGGGCGGCAGGCGGAGGCGCTCGAGGCCTACAGCCGCACGCGGCAGCGACTGGTGGACGAGCTCGGCATCGACCCGAGCCCGGAGCTGCAGCGTCTCGAGCGGGCGATCCTCAACCAGGATCCGTCGCTCGATCTGTCCGCGACGCCCGAGCCTCTCGCGGCGTCAGCGCCGCCCGCACACGAGCCTCGGCCGGCGACGCAGCAGGCCAGCCGAAAGACGGTCACCGTGCTCTTCGCGGACTTCGCGCTCACGCCGACGCGCGGTGACACGATCGAGCCGGAGACGCTGGAGCCCGTCTTCTCGCACCTCGGCGACGAGCTGGCGAAGGTCGTCGAGAAGCACGGCGGCTCGATCCACTGGTCGAGCGAGATCGAGATCGTCGCCGCATTCGGCCTCCCGCGCGTGCACGAGGACGACGCGCTGCGGGCAGTTCGCGCGGCGGTCGAGCTGCGCGAGGCGATCGTCGCGCTGAGCCCGCGCCTCGAGAGCGACTTCGGAGTCGGCGTCGACGTTCGAGTGGGGGTCAACACCGGTCAGGTCGTCGCGAGCGTCGCGTTCGCGTCGCCTGCCATCGGCGGTGCCTCGAGCGTCGCGGCGCGGCTCGGGCGCTCGGCAGCGGTCGGCGAGATCCTGATCGCGGACGCGACGAAGGAGCTCGTTCGCGACGCTGTCACCGTCGAGGCCGTCGACTCGGGCTGGCGCCTGCTCGACGTGTTCGGCGCGCTCGGCGTCGAGCGGCGGCTCGAGTTGCCGACGGTCGGGCGCGAGGACGAGCTCGCGACGCTTCGACGTGCCTTCGACGCGGTCGTGCGTGAGCGCTCGCCGTCGCTCGTCACCGTCGTGGGCCCGCCGGGAATCGGCAAGTCGCACCTCGCGCGCGCCTTCACCGAATCGCTCGACGGCGACGCTCGCGTGCTCGTCGCGCGCTCCGCCGCGTACGGGGAGGGCAGCTCCTTCGCGCCGCTGGCCGAGATCATTCGGCGGCTCGGAGGCGAGAGCCCGTTCGACGCGATCCGCGGCGTCCTCGCGGCCGACGACGAGCGGGATGTCGTGGTCGAGCGCATCTCCGCGGCGATCGGCCTCTCCGAGAGCGGCGGCCAGACGGAGACGACCTTCTGGGCCGTGCGCAGGCTCCTCGAGGCGCTCGCGCGGGAGGGGCCGGTCGTCGTCGTGCTCGACGACCTGCACTGGGCCGACCCGACGTTCCTCGATCTCGTCGAGTACGTCGTCGACTGGGCGTTCGACTCGCCGATCCTGCTGCTCGGCCTGTCGCGGCCGGAGCTGCTCGACGAGCGGCCCAACCTCGCCGGCGCCGGACGCAACGCGTCGGCCGTCGCGCTCAAGCCGCTCGGCACGGCGGAGTCCGAGGCGCTCGTCGACAACCTGCTCGAAGGCTCGGCGCTCGACCCGCGCCGCCGCACGCTCATCACCGAAGCGGCCGGCGGCAACCCGTTCTTCCTCGAGCAGATGGTGGCCCTCCACACGCTCGAGAACTCGTCGCCGGTCGCGATCCCGCCCACGATCCAGGCGCTCCTCGCCGCGCGACTCGATCGCCTCGAACCGGATCAGCTCGCGGTGCTCGAGCGTGCGTCGATCATGGGCAAGGAGTTCTGGCCGGCGGCCCTGGCCGAGCTGGCGTCGGAACCGCCGCGCGAGCTGAACACGATCTTGCGCGAGCTCGTCCGGAAGCAGTTGATCGAGCCGACGCGGTCGACGCTCCCCGTCGGCGACGCGCTGCGGTTCCACAGCGGGCTCATCCGCGACGCGGTCTACGAGACGGTGCCGAAGCGGTCGCGCGCGGCGCTGCACGAGCAGGTGGCCGCGTGGCTTGCACGCGCGATCCGCGAGCCGGTCGTCGGACAGTACGAGGAGGTGCTCGGCTTTCACCACGAGCAGGCGTACCGCTACCTCGACGAGCTCGGGCCGCTGGACGAGCACGCGCGCGCCCTCGGCCGCGCTGGAGCCGACCACCTCGGCGCGGCAGGCCGGCGCGCGTTCGCGCGCGGCGACATGGCGGTGGCCTCGGGGTTGCTTCTTCGCGCGGCCGCGCTGCTGGCCTCGGACGACCCGGCGCGACTCGAGCTGCTGCCGACGATCGGCGAGGCGCTGCAGGAGACCGGCGACTTCAAGCGCTCGCTCGACGTGCTCGACGAGGCGATCGCAGCGGGCGACGAGGGGCAGGCGGCAAAGGCGAGCGTCGTTCGCGCCCTCGTCCGCGCATCGTCGGGCGCCGGGCCCGGCGATGCGATCGTGCGGGAGGCAAAGCGGGCGATCGCAGTCTTCGAGCCCGCGCGAGACGACGCAGGTCTCGCCACGGCCTCCCGGATGCTCGCGTGGGCGCACGGCACCGAGGGCAGGTACGGCGACGCGGCCGACGCGGCCCGTCGCGCGATCGAGCGCGCGGACGCGGCCGGCGACACGCGTCAGCACCTGCGCGCGTCCACGCTCTATGCGCTGTCCGCTCTGCACGGGCCCACGCCTGCGACCGAGGCGATCGATCGCTGCCGGCAGATCGTCGAGGACGTCGCCGGTGACCGCCGCGCCGAAGGTCTCGTGACCATCGTCCTCGGCTGGCTGGAGGCGATGCGCGGCGACTTCGACGCCGCGCGCGAGCTCGCGCGCCGCGGCCGCGCGATCCTCGACGACCTCGGCACGAACGTGCTCGCCGCGTCGACGGTCTCGTCGGAGATCGAGATGCTCGCCGGCGATCCGGCCGCGGCCGAGCGCGACCTCCGCCGCGACTTCGACGCGCTGACGGAGCTCGGCGAGACGTACCTGCGCTCCACGGTGGCCGGCGACCTCGCGCAGGCGGTGTACGTCCAGGGGCGGCCGGACGAGGCGCTCGACCTCGCCGCGCTCGCGGAGGAGCTCGCGGCCGAGGACGACGTCATCTCGCAGGTCTTCTGGCGTTCGGTGCGTGCGAAGGTGCTGGCGCAGCGCGGGCGCGCGGAGGAGGCGCTCCCGCTCGCGGAGCAGGCCGTCGAGCTGATCCGCGGGACGGACTCTCCCGTCACGCTTGCGCGCACGCTCGTCGACCTCGCGGAGGTGCAGTCGCTCGCGCGAGCGGCCCGACGAGGCGCGCGAAGCCCTGACCGAAGCGGCTGCGCTGCTCGAGCGCAAGGAGAACGTGGTCGGCGCGCAGCGGGTCGCAGAACGTCTGGAAGCGCTCGACGGCGCTCCCGCGCGCTACATCATGTAGCCGTTGTGCGAGCCGATGCGGACGCCGACGCGGAAGCTCCCGCCGGCGATCTTCTGCACGAACTCGGTGCAGCGCAGCTCGGCGGCCGACGTGCACCTCGGCAGGCGCACGACGTCGCAGCCGGCCGGATGCGCGGGGTCGTCGCCCGGCAGGCACGGCGTGTAGACGACCTGGTAATTCGACGCCGTCGTCCCCGAGGGGATCAGGCTCTTGTACTGCGTGTAGACGACGACCGAGTACGGCGTGAACGACGTCGTGCCCGGGCTGAGCGCGGCGAACCAGCTTCCGGACCTGCACGACTTCCCGTCGGACGGGCACGCCTGGAAGCCCGGCGGGTTCGGCGTCTCGGTCGCGGTCGCCGGGAGATCGTTCGGCTGGCCCGGGATCGTCCACGTTCCCGCGAGGGTGTCGCCCGAGCTCGCGGCACCGCCGGTCGCAAGGTCTGCCTCGGTGCCGGCCAGCACGTACGTCGCGTCGAAGCCGGTCTTCGCCATCACGGTCGTCGTCTCGGACACGTCGATCGAGTCGACGCGCGTCGCGCCGGAGTTGTGCGAGTCGCAGCCGGCCCAGCACCACGTCCCCGCGAACGTGCTCGTCTGCTGCGTTCCCGCGGCGAGCACCGGCGTTCGGTAGACGAGCGTGTTCGCGACCGTCTGGCCGTCCGCGATCGAACCGTGGACGCACGTGACAGTCGCACCTGCCGCCGTGCACGCGCCGAGCGAGTCCTTCACGAACGTGAAGCCCGACGGAATCGTCTGGTGGAACTCGACGAGGGTCAGCTTGTTGCCGCTGTGGTTCGCGAGCGACGTGTCCTCGGCGACGTAGCGCGTCACGGTGGCGCTGGAAGCCGACACCGCGTCCGGCCGGTCCGACGTGGTGACGCAGACGCCCGAAGTCGTGCAGGCGGCCGTCGTCGCGCCAGCCCCGCCGCCCACGAATGCGGCGACGAGCGCAAGCACGGTGAGCGCTTGCGCCCACCGCCGACCTCCCTTGCCCCCTGACGGCACGCAACCAGGGTACGCCCGCCGTGGCCGAAGTTCAACGCGCGTAGGCTGACGGTGATGACCCGCAGCCCGGAGCAGGAGCGGCCGGTGCTGGCCGACCTGGAGCGCATGGCCGAGGAGCAGGCGGCGCTGCGGCGTGTCGCGACGCTCGTCGCAAGAGGCGCGACGGAGCAGGAGCTCGCGGCGGCCGTCGCCGGCGAGCTCGGTCGCCTCTTCTCGTCGCAGGCGGGAAGCGTGCTCCGGTGGGACGGCGACACGATCCGCGTGATCGGCGACTGGCGCTCCGAACGCGGCTCGATGAAAGCGGTGGGCCGGGTCTACGAGTTCGGCGGCGACACGATCACCGCGCGCGTCGTCGAGTCCGCCGAGCCCTCGCGTATCGACTCGTCCTCGGACATGCGCACGGAGTTCGGGAAGCAGCGCTGGGCCGAGCTCGGCTACGAGGCGTCGATCGGCGCGCCGATCTTCGTCGAAGGCAGCGTGTGGGGCATCGTCACCGCGTCCCGCACGCGACCCGGGGATACATTCCCGCCCGGCGCCGAGCAGCAGCTCGCCGACTTCGCCGCTCTCGTCGCGCAGTCGATCGTCAACGCCGAGGCACGGCGCGAGACGGCGGCGCTCGTCGCAGAGCAGTCCGCGCTCCGGCGCATCGCGACGCTCGTCGCAGGCGGCAGGCCGCAGGTCGAGGTGGTCGACGAGGTCACCTCCGACGTCGGGAAGCTCTTCGGCGCGACGAGCGTCATGCTCGTCCGCTGGGAGGGCACCCAGGACGAGGTCGTCGTCGTCGGCAGCTGGACTGCGCGCGACACCCCGGCGATCGAGCCCGGCACCCGGCACCATCCCGGGCACGAGAGCGCCACGATCCGCGTGCTCGAGACGGGGTTCGCGAGCCGCTCGGACGACCCACCGGAGCTGGAGAACGGCTGCTCGATGATCTCCGCGCCGGTGATCGTCAACGCGGCGCTGATCGGCGCACTGTCGGCGGCGCGTTCCGCCGAGGACGGCTTTCCGGCAGGGGCGGAGGTCAGGCTGCGGAGCTTCGCCGACCTCGCCGCGCAATCGATCGCGAACGAGCGCGCGCAGACCGAGCTCCGCGCGTCGCGTGCGCGTCTCGTCCGCACGGCCGACGAGACGCGAGAGCGGCTCGAGCGAAACCTTCACGACGGCGCTCAACAGCGCCTCGTGTCCGTGTCGGTCGTGCTGCGGCTGGCAGCGGCGAAGCTGCCGGAGGCGCCGGACGCCGCGCGGACGCTGATCGCCGGCGCATCGGAGGAGTTGACGCTCGCGCTCGAGGAGTTGCGGGACCTCGCCCGCGGACTGCATCCCGCGGTGCTGACGAAGCACGGGCTCGAGCCGGCGCTCGAGGCGCTCGCGAGTCGCGCGCCGCTGCCGGTGCGCGTGTCGAACGAGCTCGAAAGCCGGCTGCCCGCGCCGGTGGAGGCCGCCGTGTACTACGTCGTCTCCGAGTCGCTGACGAACGTCGCGAAGTACGCGCAGGCCTCGCGCGTCGACGTGCGGCTGACGTCGGTAGCCGGCGTCGTGCGAATCGAGGTCGTCGACGACGGCATCGGAGGCGCGGACATCGGCGGCGGCTCGGGTCTGCTCGGGCTCGCCGATCGCATCGAGACCGTCGGAGGGCGCTTCGGCGTCGAGAGCCGGCCGGGCGAGGGCACCCGCATCTGGGCCGAGGTCGACCTGGACGCCGACTAGTCCTACTAGCCGCCGAGCGCCTGCCCGGCCGCACGCAAGAGGTCGTTCGCGCGGTTCCGATTCGCGTCTGCGCGTGCGGCGTCCTTCGTCGCCTCGGCCACCTGACCGCTGTCGTTCTCGTAGAACTCGCGCTCTGCCGCGACGCTCCTGAGCTTCGCCTCGAAGCCGGCGATCGCAAGTGCCCGCGCGCGCCGCACCGAGTCGGACGAGGGGCTCTCCGAACGGAGGCCGGTCACGACGGCGGCCAGCTTCGCCTCGAGCGTCTTGCGATCGTGGACGGACTCGATCTGCGCGAGGCCGCGCCGGATGTCGCGCTCGACGTTCGCGTTGCCGGAGTCGCCCGAGCCGCAGCCCGCGAGGAATGCGAGAGACAGGTACAACGCCGCAGCCCGGCGCGCTTCGGCTGGCAAACCTGACCTGGTCAGAATGCGCCGATCCTAACCCGCTCTCGCTTTGTGCGAACATATGTTCGTGCACGACCACGAGGCGACGATCCTGCATGCAGACGTCGACTCCTTCTACGCATCGGTCGAGCAGCGGGACGATCCGTCCCTTCGCGGCCGGCCGGTGATCGTCGGAGCCGGCGTCGTCCTGGCGGCGAGCTACGAGGCGAAGGCGTACGGCGTGCGCACGGCGATGGGCGGCCGGCAGGCGCGGCGCCTGTGCCCCGACGCCGTCGTCGTGTCGCCGCGCATGTCCGCGTATTCGGACGCGAGCAAGGCTCTCTTCCGCGTCTTCGAGAACGCGACGCCGGTCGTCGAGGGGCTGTCGATCGACGAGGCGTTTCTCGACGTCCGCGGGATGCGCCGTCTCGCGGGCACGCCGACCGACATCGCCGTGCGACTCAGACGCGACGCTCGCGCGCAGGTGGGCCTCCCGATCACCGTCGGCGTCGCACGCACGAAGTTCCTCGCCAAGGTCGCGAGCGGCGTCGCGAAGCCGGACGGGCTGCTCGTCGTGCCGCCGGACCGCGAGCTTACGTTCCTCCACGCGCTGCCGGTCGAGCGCCTGTGGGGAGTGGGGGAGGTCACGGCGGAGAAACTGCACGGCATCGGCGTCACGACGGTCGGCGAGGTCGCTTCCTCCGACGAGGCCGCTCTCGTGGCGATGCTCGGCCGTGCGGTCGGCGCGCAGGTCTACGCGCTGGCGCACAACCGTGACCGTCGGCGCGTCACGGTCGGCCGTCGTCGGGGCTCGATCGGATCGCAGTGCGCCCTCGGTCGTTCGCGCAGGTCGCTAGAGGCGGTCGACGCGGTGCTCGTCGGGCTCGTCGACCGCGTGACGCGCCGGATGCGCAAGGCGAGACGTGTCGGCCGAACCGTCGTCCTGCGTCTGCGCTTCGACGACTTCTCGCGCGCGACGCGCTCGTACACGCTGCCGCTAGCGACGTGCGAGACGCAGGCGATCCTCGAGACGGCGAGGTGGCTGTTCGCCGCGTCGCTGCCGACCATCGAGCGCAACGGCCTGACGCTGGTCGGAATCACCGTCTCCAACCTCGACGACGACCGCGCGGTGCAGCTGCCGTTTCGCGGGCGCTACGCCCTCGACCTCGCGATCGACGAGATCCGCGAACGCTTCGGGTCGGAAGCAGTCAAGCGTGCGGTGCTGCTCGGGCGCGACACCGGCCTCGTCGTTCCGCTGCTGCCGGATTAGGATCGAGCTGTGGCCTACAACGAAGCGCTCGCCGAACGCATCCGAGAGCTCGTCGCGGGCGAGCCGAAGCTGACCGAGAAGAAGATGTTCGGCGGTCTCGCCTTCCTCGTCGGCGGCAACATGGCGATCGCCGCGAGCGGCCAGGGCGGCGTTCTCGTGCGGTGCGATCCCGCGCAGTCCGACGACCTCGTCGCGAAGACCGACGCGCACTTGATGGAGATGCGCGGCCGCGCGATGCAGGGCTGGCTCCGCGTCGACGACGAGCACGTACGCACGAAGCGCCAGCTCGAGAAGTGGGTGAAGATAGGCGCCGCTTACGCGCGCTCGCTGCCGGCGAAGTAGGACTCGCCGCCGGCGAACTAGCACGGGTCAGTCGGCGAAGTCCAAAAAGCCGACTGCAAGCATCCGACGCGCGAGCGCGGCGCCGGTCTCGCGCTCCTCGTCGTCGTCGAAGACGGACGCGAGCGTCTCGCCGAGCGTCTGCGAGCCGTCGAGCTCACGCACGAGACGTGCCGTCTGAGGATCGAGCTCCGCCGAGAACGGAAGCCCGGCGTCGAGCCGGAGCGTGAGGCTTTGCGATTCCCAGCGGGCATCCGCGAACCGCAGCTCCTGCGTGACGACCGCATCGTCGACGACGCGCAAGCGCCGGTCGAGCAACGCGTCGATCTCCGCGAGCCGGTCGCGCGTTTCGAAGAGTTGTCGAACGTGGCGGCCCGCGGGACGAAGCCCGGCGCGCGGTAGCTCCAGCGTCTCGAACCAGCCGTCGCGTCCATCCTCGCGCTTGCGCAGAACGAGGCATGCGTACGCAAGCTGCTCGATGTCGAGCTCGCGGTAGTACTCGAGCCAGCGGTCGATCGCGTCGGCGTACGCGTCCGGCTGATCCGCGAGCTCGCGGTTCCAGACAGCCGCCGTCTCGATCGGATCGTCGGTGGCGGTGTGGAGCAGGAACGCGTCGCAGCCCAAGCCCTCCAGCCAGCTCCGCGGGCGTGCCATCGGGTCGCCGGGATCGAGCGCCCAGGCGATCATCAGCGACGCGAACGCACCGGGAGCAAGCGACTCCGGCGCGTGCCGGACGACGTGCTCGGACACCGCGTCGCCGCGCAGGCCGCCGTCGCGGAAGAGAAACGCGGTGTCGGGCGAGACGACGTACGGCGGGTTCGCGACGACGAGGTCGAACTGCTCGCCGTCGACGGGCTCGAAGAAGCTCCCGGCCCGCGTCGCCGCGTTGCCGACGCCGTTGAGCGCGAAGTTGAACTCCGCGTACGCGAGCGCTCTCGCGTTGACGTCCGTCGCGACGACGCTCTTCGCGTGCGCGGCGAGGAGGATCGCCTGGATGCCGTTGCCGGTGCAGAGGTCGAGCGCACGCTCGCCGGTTCCGCGCACGGTCATGTGCGCGAGCGCCACCGAGGGCCGGTGCACGCCCGGCACGAGATCGGCGTAGTCCTCCGGCGAAGAATGATCCGACGCGATCAGCAGCTCGTCGTGCGGAACGATGCGCGCTGCTCCGCGAACGGCGTCGCCCTCGTCGACGAGCAGTCCGCATCGCCCGAGCCGGCCGAGAAGCTCCGCCCCGACGAGCTCGTCGAGACGCTCGCGCGCGACGGGAACGCCGAGCAGGAAGAGCCGGATGAGCAACGCCGTCTCGTCAGCGTCGCCGATCCGTCGCAGGTACGCGGGCAGCTCCGGCGATCGAGCGAGGAGCTGCTCGCCGGTCGCGAGCCGCCCTTGGATCTGCGCGGCCTCGTAACGCGCGGCCCGGAGCAGCCGCGCGAGCTCGACGCCGTCCTGCAGGGAATCCGCGCGCGGTGGATCCGCTCGCGGCGAGCTAGCCCTCCTTCTGCGCCTTGAGGTCGTACTTGAAGTGGATGCCGGCTTCGAGCGAGCCGTCGGGCTTCTGCGGCTTGTACATGACGTCGATCTTCGCGAAGTTGAACGACACCTGATCCGTGGGAACGACGTCGCCGCCCTCGGATCCGCCCGTCTGGTACGAGCTGATCAGGACGTCCTGCATCTTGATGACGAGGTACTCCTGCTGGCCCTTACCGGCCTTGCGCGCGGAGAGGGTCGCGTCCTTGATGTGCTCGCCGGTCGCGCACGCCTTCATGAGAGAGACGCTCGCCGTGTTCATGCGCATCACGAAGTGGAAGTCCTGCATCGCGACCTTGCCGGCGCCTCCACCGCCGCCGCCGGCCGGCCTGGCGACGTTCGTCTCGCCCCAGCTCCACGCCTCGATGTCGATCTCGTCCTTGTGCTTCGCGTCGGCGCTCTCGCCCTTGATGCCGTCGAACTTCAGGAAGTAGTCGACCTGTGCCATCTAGCCCCCCGTGGCCGTCGGTTGTGACCGCCCTGGCTGCGATCGAGCTGATCGTGCCAGATCCGGCGGCCCGCTGCATCGCCCGCAGGTAAGGACCGCCCCTCCCGCGACACCAAGTAAGGCAGACCCCCGAACTTCAAGGAGGAGCAGTGCCTTACGGAAGCTTTGTCAACGATCTGCCCACAGGGTTCTTCCTCGCCGTGCACATCGCCGCGTTCGCGATCGGCGCGGGCTTTGCGTGGCTCGCGTTCAAGCGCGAGCTGACGCTCGTCGCCACGGCGTTCTCGCTGTTCGCCGTCGCCGAGCTCGTCTACATGACGTACCACCTCGACTGGACCGTCTTCCTCTTCGCCCACACGATCGCCGAGGTGCTCGACCTGGCCGCGTTCGTGCTCGTGTTCGCCGGCGCCGTCTACGAGACCGTGCGGAAGCCGGCATCGCTGGAGGCGACCCGCTGATGAAGCCGGCTGCCATAGCGGTGTTCGTTGCGATGCTCGTCGCGGCCGGCTGCGGCGGCAAGGAGAGCAGCGCGCCGGTGGCGACGACGCAGGTCGAGATGGCCAAGAGCTATCGCTTCGCGCCGGACACGATCAAGGTGAGGGCCGGCTCGACGGTCACCTGGACGAACAACGACAACTTCACGCACACGGTGAAGGTCGACGGCCAGGACGACCACAAGGTCGACCGCGGCCACAGCGTCTCGATCCGGTTCGACAAGCCCGGGAGGTACGACTACGTCTGCACGCTGCACAGCCACGACATGCACGGGACGGTGATCGTCACGTGACGTTCGCCGAGCTGCGCACCGACGTCGTAATCCTCACCTGCGCGGTCAGCGCAGGCATCCACGGCGCGCTCGTGCCGGACCACTTCGGCGAAGGGACGGGAGCCGGCCTCGGCTTCGTGGCGGCGACCGTCCTGCTCGCCGCGCTCGCGATCGCGTTGACATGGCGTCCCGCGAGCGAGCTCGCGTTTGCCGGCACGGCCGTCGTCTTCGTGGGCTTGCTCGTCAGCTACGCGGCCGCGGTGACCACGGGCGTCCCCGTTCTCCACCCCGAACGCGAGACGGTCGACGGTCTCGCGCTCTTCACGAAGGCGATCGAGGTCGTCGGCCTGCTCACGGCCGTGACGGCGCTCCGACCGCCGCTCGTCCCCATCCGACACATGCAACCGAAAGGAACGCTGACATGAACAAGACGAGGGCCATGCGCCCCATCCCGCTCGGCTTGAGCGCGCTGGTCGCACTCTTCAGCGCGCTCGCCGCACTCGCCGTCTCGAACGGCATGGCCATGGGCAACAGCCACGCGGCGCACCGCGCACAGGCGCCGATGGCCATGCCGATGACGATGACCATGACGACGCACGGCCCGGCGGCGCTCAGCAAGCAGGCCGTGCAGCTCCGCCTGGACATGCGCAAGCTCTGGGAGGACCACATCACATGGACACGCCTCGCGATCATCAGCCTCGAGGGCGGCACGCCGGATACGAGCGCGACGGTCGCGCGCCTGCTCCAGAACCAGACGGACATCGGCAATGCGATCAAGCCGTACTACGGCGAAGCAGCCGGCAACGCGCTGACGCAGCTGCTACGGACGCACATCCTCATCGCCGCCGACGTGATCGCCGCGGCGAAGGCCGGTGACGCGGCGAAGCTCGCCGACGCGCAGGCGCGGTGGGACAAGAACGCCGACGACATCGCGGCGCTCCTGTCGAGCGCCAACCCGCACAACTGGAAGCTCTCGACGATGAAGACCGAGATGCACATGCACCTGAAGCTGACGACCGACGAGGCCGTCGCACACCTCCAGGGCAAGTGGGACGCGGACGTCGCGGCGTACGACGCAGTCCACGACCACATCCTCCACATGTCCGACCTGCTCACGACCGGGATCGTCAAGCAGTTCCCGAAGCGGTTCCACTGACGACCGAGAACGTGCAGACGAAAGCGCCAAGCGATGCGCCACTCGCCGAGGTCGCCCGTTGGCGGCGCGAGCAGCTGGTGCATGCCGGCTTCTCGCGCCCGCTCGCGGGCGAGCTCGCCGGGGATCCTCGCTACGACCTGCACGCGCTGATCGAGCTCGTGGAGAGCGGCTGCCCGCCCGACGTCGCCGTCAGGATCCTCGCTCCGCTCGAGGAGGAGAGCCCGGCTTGAGCGTCGTCGACGCGGCTACCGTGGGGCTCGTGGAACCCGCGATCCACCTGTCGGCGTCACCCGAGGTGGCGCCGTCACTCGACCCCGACTCCCGTGCGTGGGTGGAGTCGCTTCGCACCGACGACGGGACGCGCGAAGACGCCGTCGCGCGGCTGCACGCGCTGCTCCTAAAGGCCGCGCGCTTCGAGTGCACGCGCCGCCGGCCGACGCTTCCGCACCTACGCGGGGACGAGCTCGACGACATCGCGAACGAGGCGGCCGACGACGCGCTCATGAGCATCCTCCGGCGCCTCGACGACTTCCACGGCGCGAGCCGCTTCACGACATGGGCGTACAAGTTCGCGCTCCTCGAGGCGGCGGTCAAGCTGAGGAAACGGGCGTGGCAGGGACGCGAGGTCCCGATCGAGCCCGAGGGCTGGGACCTGTTCTCGAGCCTCGGTCTCGAGCCGGACGCCGAGGCCGAGCAGAACGAGCTTCTCGTGACGCTACGGAGCGCGATCGCCGAGGTGCTCACTCCGCACCAGCGCCGTGTGCTCGTGGCGCTCGCGCTCAACGGCGTCCCGATCGACGTCCTCGCGGAACGCCTCGGCACGAACCGCGGCGCGCTCTACAAGACGCTGCACGACGCTCGGCGCAAGTTGCGCAATGATCTTTCAGAGCGCGGTCTCGCGCTCGACCAATGGTTGGCGGGCACATGACGCTGGAGGGGACATGACGATGGAGCAACCGGATCTGAAGCAGGCGGTGGGCCGGCTCCTCGGACCGGCCGAGCCCGAAGTCGACTGCGACGCCTGCTTCGAGCAGCTCGATCGCTTCGTCGAACTCGAGTTGGCCGGCGAGAACGCCGACGCGGCTTTGCCCGGGCTTCGCGCTCACCTCGAGGGCTGCCCGGCGTGTCGCGAAGAGCACGAGAGCCTGCGCGCCCTCGTCACCGGCGACGACGCTCGGTAGCGCGCGCGTCAGGGCAGCGCGAGCGCGAGGAGAGGCTCGAGCGAATCGAGCTCCGCGTCGGGTGCTTGGTGCTCCCCGAGAGGCAGCCGCAGCCGGTTGTGCCAGCACACGCGCATCCCGGCGTCGCTTGCTCCGCTGATGTCGGCGGGCGAGCCGGCGACGAACAACGCGCGCGACGGCTCGACGCCCAACCTGTCGAGGGCAAGCCGGTACGGCTCGGGCTCAGGCTTGTAAGCGCCTGCAGCTTCGGCCGTGACGACCGTGTCGAAGTGGACGCCGACGCGGGCAGCTGCGCGTTGCCCGAGCTCCTCGGAGCAGTTGGTCACCACGCCGATGCACACGCGCTCGCTCAGTCGTTCGAGCACGTCGGGCGCCTCGGGCCACGGGCGAAGCCGTTCTCCCATTCCGCGCAGCAGATCCGCCGCGCGCGCCGGCGCGACGCCGGCGATCACCGCCGCCTCCTCGACCGTCTCGACGAACGGGCGGTACGTCCCGGCGGAGTACGCGATGCGGCTCGACTCCATTCGCCAGCTCGTGCCCTCGGGCTCACTGCCGGCGGCGTCGTTCCACAGCGACCGGGAATCCATGAGCGCCGTGAAGAGGTCGAACAGGACCGCGTCGTCCATCGGTGGAAAGTAGACAGGCCACGGCCCGCGCCGTGCATTCCGCGTTGCAAATCGACATAATCGCCTTCTGATGCTTCGCCGGATGTCACTGCTCGGAGTGCTCGTCGTCGCGGGAGTTGCGGCGCTGGGCGCATCAGCGATGGAAGAGACGATCACTCCGGGTGTCGGCATCGGCAAGGTCAAGCTCGGGATGACGAAGGCACAGGTACTGCGCGCACTCGGCAAGGACTACGTGGTCAACGACACCACCCCGGCGTACACGGAGCTCGGGTGGAACTTCAGCAGCTGGACGGTCCGTCTCCGCGACGGCCGCGCAGTCGAGGTCGGTACAGCGCTTCAAAGCCAGAAGACGACGAAGCGCGTGGGGCCGGGCTCCCTCTGGCTCAAGCTCGTGAAGGCGTATCCCGGCGGCGCGTGCACGTTCGCGGACGTCCAGACGAGCCTCGACGGCATTCTCGAGTACCTGGTCGCGCACAAGGGCGGCACGCAGACGCTCTTCACGCTCCACCCGTGGCCGCCGCGCGCCTACTACGGTGCCTCTCCGAAGACGTTCTTCGTGACCTCGGTGGCGGTGCGCACGCACTACCAGGCGCAACCGGAGTTCGCGCGGGACTATGCGTACCGCTGCCGCGACGGCTGGAAGTCCACGCCGCTGCCTCAGCAGCGGTAGGCCGCGGGACACCGGCTAAGGACGGTGTCTTAGAGCCGAGGATTGGACACCTGCGGCTACTGTGAGTGGGATGGCACCCGTTCAACTCACGTGCGACATCGGCGGGTGCGGCATGTCCTGGACCGTCTCATCGGCCGCGAAGATGAAGGCGTCGGTGGCGGAACATCGGCGGACGTGCCACCCGGACTGGGTACAGCCCGAACCGAAGCCGATGACGCCGTACCGCCTGGATTATTCGGGACGCGCGCGGCAGTTCTAGGTTTCCTAGCCAGGCCTTGTCGGGCAGGACGGTCGAACTCGCTTCGCGGCGACAGGACAACTCTCTCGCCGTATGACTCCAAGTGCGCCGCGCACCGGCCCCGTCGCAGCCCTCCATGCGCTCAAGGGCCAATCTCTACCTCACGCTTGCCATTTTCTTGCCAACTCGCGCGACCGCGCATCCGCAGCGGACTGACATGCGATCCCGGAACCACCGGTTTGCAGGACGTTCGCTGATGGGCGCACGTGGGATCGAACCACGGACCTCCCGCGTGTGAAGCGGGCGCTCTCCCGCTGAGCTATGCGCCCCGGGACGGCTAACTCTAGCGCCACTCCGCGCAGGCGTAGGCTTGCGTTAATCGACAAGGAGGTTCGGAATGGCTCTCGCTCGCGTGGTCACCTTCGACGGCGTCAGCAAGGAGCGGATGGACGAGATGGACCGCGAGATGCAGGGGGGCCAGCCGCCCGAAGGGATGCCGTCCGCGGAGGTCATCGTCCTGCACGACGCCGACGCCGAGAAGGCGGTCGCCGTCGTCATCTTCGAGAACGAGGACGACTACCGGAAGGGCGACGAGATCCTCGGCAACATGCCCACCGGGGACACGCCCGGGACGCGCACTTCCGTGACGAAGTACAGCGTCGCGACGCGCATGAAGAACTAGCGCCCCTGGCGCCGCCCGCGCCGTGTGACCAAACTTAGAGCGGCGCCGTATGAAGGACGTGAGCGCTGCAACGACGACGCTTTCCGCGCGACCTTTTGCGTCGACGCGTGCGCCGTCGTTCGCCGAGGCTGCCGAGCGGCACCTCGACGACGTCTACCGCTACCTGCTCGTCTTCACGCGCGACGCCTCGGCGGCGGAGGACCTCGCCGCCGAGACGTTCGAGCGTGCGCTGCGCACGTGGCGCCGTTTCGATCCCGCCCGCGCATCCGCGCGCACCTGGCTCTGCACGATCGCGCGCAGTGTCGCGCTCGACCACTTCCGCGCCGAGCAGCGGCGCCGGCGGCGTGAGCGCGCGGTGTCCGAGCCGGAGGGACAGGCACCGCCGCCGGAGCTCGGTCTCTCGCCGAAGCTCGAGCGCGCGATGGCCGCGTTGAGCGCCGCCGACCGTGAGCTCGTCGCCCTGCGGATCGTGCTCGACCTCGACACCGACGCGGCCGCGCGGCTGCTCGGGATCAGCACCACGGCCTGCACGACGCGGCTCAGCCGCGCCCTGAAACGACTCGAGGAGTTGATGAGCGATGACGACGAGTGACGCGATCCTCGCGGAGCTGCGCGGAGTGCGCGGCGCGCCGGACACCTTGCGCGAGCGCGTGCTCGCGCTGCCCGAGCCGCAGCCGCGCGTCTCGTGGTCGCTGCCCCGGCTCGACTTCCGGCGCTTCGCGCTCGTCGCGGCGCCGGCGGTGCTCGCGCTCGGGCTCGGCGCCGCCGCGCTGCACGGCCTGCGCGCCGGCGGATCTTCTCCGGAGCTCGCGGCGATCGACCGGACGCCGCCCGCGTCGACGCGTGAGCTCGCACCCGGAGTCGCACACACCAATGCGGGGGGCTACGCGTTCGGTGCGAGCAAGGCGATGAGTCCGAAAGCGTTGCGTGCACTTCCGCCGTCGTCGACGCGGCTCAACAAGTACGAGGCCTGGCTCCGCGTGCAAGTCGCCGACGACCGCCTCGCCGGCGCGACGACGCGGGCGATGCAGATCGCACGTGCGTACGGCGGCTACGTCGCGCTCGTCGACATGAACACGCCCGGGAACAAAGGGACGGCCTCGCTCGTGCTGCGCGTGCCGGTCACGCGCGTCGAGGACGCGGTGCTCAGGCTCGGCAAGCTCGGCGAGGTCACGGCTCAGCGTGTGCGCATCGAGGACTTGACGCGGCAGGCGAACGTCCTTCGCCGCCAACTCGTCGCGCTGCAGGCGACGATCGCGAAGCTCGAGCACAAGCTCGCTGCGGGCGGGCTCTCGCCGGACGAGCGTCTTCGCCTCCAGTACCAGCTCGACGAGGCGAAGCGCTCATTCGCCCAGAAGACGAAGGCGCGCGCGGCCACGGTACGCGAGGGAACGCTTGCCACGGTCTCGCTTGCGCTCTCGACGCCACAGGCCACGGTCGCCGCTCCGCACCGTCCGGGACGCCTCGAGCGCACGGCGCGCGACGCCGGCGCGTTCCTCGTCCGCGAGCTCGCGTGGATCCTTTACGCGGCGATCGTTCTTGCGCCGATCGCGCTCCTCGCCGCCGCGCTCGTGCTCGGCGTCCGCGCCGGTCGCCGGCGTAGCGAAGAGCGATTGCTCGCGCAGCCGTAGCTGTTAGGTTCCCCGCGTGCTCGCGACGCTCTCGACGACACACAAGCTGGGCCTCGGGCTCTCGGGCCTCGCGTTCGTAGTCTTCGCGCTCGTCTCGGCGGTGGTCATTCCGCGCTCGCGCCCGGAGTTCCCGGGCCGCAGCCTCGGCTGGTTCGTATTCGTCTCGATCCTCTTCTTCATCGGGATGATGAGCGCGGTCCTCGTCTTCGGCGAATAGTCGAGGTTACGATGTCGGCCCTCGGAGAGGTGTCCGAGTGGCCTAAGGAGCGCGACTGGAAATCGCGTACGTGCTGAAAGGTGCGTCGCGGGTTCAAATCCCGCCCTCTCCGCTTCCGCTGTGGGGGAACATCGTTCCCCCACGCGCATTGCGATTCTGCGGAGGCGGTGGGAAGATTGAGCGAGGTTCCATCGTCTAGAGCGTGACGCCCCGAATCTTCGCGGGCATTTACGAAAGGGAGGAACTATGGAGGAAGTCGCCGGCACGGCAAAGCTGGTCGACACGGCGGCCGTCGGCACGGGCAACGCCCTCACGGCCACGCTCCCGCGGTCGGACATCGAGGCGGCACTGCAGGACGACGCGGGCGCCGACCTGTTCCTCGAGATCGCCAGGATCCAGAACGGCGAGCGCAACGACCGCAGGATCAAGGTCGAGTGGTCACGCGAGGATCTCGAGAAGCTCCTGCAGAGCTCCAGCGGCGACACCGTGTCCTGCACGTTCGACGCCGACGAGCTCGAGCGGATGCTCAACGACCCCGACTTCGAGGCGCACGGCATCAAGGAGAAGGCGGCGGTCGTCACCGTCGCGGTCGCGGCTGCGTTCGCAGCGACGGGGGGAGCCGCTTACGCCCAGACGTCGATCGACGGGGGCTCGACACCCGCTCCCGCGGCAGTCTCCGGCATGGTGACCGACAACGCGTCGGGCGGCGTTCCCGGTGCGGTCACGGGCTTCGTCACCGACGCGTCGAGCGCGGGCGTGGCGACGCCGGCCGACACGGGCACCAACTTCGTCACGGACACGACCTCGGGTGGCCAGCCCGGCGCCGTGACGGGGTTCTCGACGGACGCATCGACCAGCGGCCAGACGGGCGCGATCTCCGGCCTCGTCACCGACACCGGCGCAGAGGCCACGCGGAATCCCGCGGAGCCGAGCGGCGGCGGCGGGATCTCCATGCCTGACGGCGCCCTCGGCGGCGTGGCTCTGGCAGGGGGAATCGCTCTGCTCCTCATGGGCGCGGCAGTCGTCGGCCGTTCGCGGCGCGGCGGTGCGCAACCCGCCTGATCTCGGGCCCCCGGCCACGCGGCGCTCCTGCCGCGTGGCCGGGTAGCGCCTCGTCCGGCAGGCGCGCCTGTTAGAAACGACACAGGTGCCGGACGACCATACGCAGCAGGTCGACCCCCGCATCCTGACCGGACGCGAGGTTCGCGCACTCGCACATCCGCTGCGGCTCCGCATGCTCGAGTCGCTCCGCGAGGAACCGGCGACTGCATCGATTCTGGCGCGGCGGCTCAACGAATCCACCGGCGCGACGAGCTACCACCTGCGCGAGCTCGCCCGCCACGGCTTCATCGAGGAGGATCCCGACCGCGGCACCGCCCGCGAGCGCTGGTGGCGGCGGCGCGAGCGCGTGCTGCTGATCGCACCGAAGGTGGGGCAGGAGCCCGAGACCGACGCCGCGTACGCTCGGCTTCAGAGCATCTTCCTCGATCGCGACGCCGTTGCTCTCGAGCGGTGGGTGAGGATCGAGTCGTCGCCGCGGTGGCAGGAGGCCGCGATGGTCGGCAACTGGGGCGTGCACGCGACGCCCGAGGAGATCGAAGAGCTGACCGAGAAGGTCGTCGCTCTCGTCGACGAGCTCCGGCGCGCGCCGCGTGAGGCGCCCTCGGACGCGAAGCTCGTCCACGTCAGCTTCCGCGCTCTCCCGCAGGAGGAGTAGCGGTTTCCCGAGTCTCTTTGCAAAAGACTTTTGTAAGTGGTAGCTTCGTGGAGAGCCGGAGCGCCGCGGGCTCCGGGTTCAGAGCATCTCTCCCAAGACCGGCAGGAGACCCTAACCCTGTGGTCTCCTGCCGGCGACCCTCAGACACGACTTAGAGCTCGTTTCACAATGAGCCTTGTGCCGCCGGAACACGCTGGACGGCGCGATGCGGCGTCCTCAGTCGGCTCGATATGCCCGCATATCGAGCCTCCCTGCGTCCTTGCCTCGCACCGCCCATCGCGCCCCGTCGACGAAGCGCATCATGAAACGAGCTCTTAGGATCGCCTGCGTGCGCGTCGACGGGAGCCAGATCCAGAACGCGATCTACATCTCGGGCGAGTCGCGCTGGCCGGTCGGCGCCGGCGCCTGGGAGGAGCTCGCGCAGGAGGTTCTCGACCCCGGGCCGTTCGGGTACATCGCGGGCGGCGCCGGCAACGAGAACACGATGCGCGCGAACCTCGATGCGTTCGAGCGGCGGCGCCTGAAGCCGCGGATGCTCTCCGGCAACGCCGAGCGCGACACGTCGGTCGAGGTGCTCGGCGCTCGTTCTCCCGTGCCGTTCTTCCTTGCACCAATCGGCGTGCTCTCGATCGCACATCCCGACGGCGAGCTGGCGGCCGCGCGCGCCGCTGCGTCCATGCGCATCCCGTTCGTGCTGTCGAGCGCCGCCTCTCATTCGATCGAGGAGATCGCGGGCGCGATGGGAGATGCGCCGCGCTGGTTCCAGCTCTACTGGGTGAACGACCGCGACATCTGCGCGAGCTTCGTGCGGCGCGCGGAGGCTGAGGGGTACGGCGCGATCGTCGTCACGCTCGACACGCTGACGCTCGGCTGGCGCCCGCGCGACCTGCGCAACGCCTACCTCCCGTTTTTGCAGGGCGAGGGTTGCGCGCAGTTCTTCACCGATCCGGTGTTTTGCGCGAAGCTCGACAGGCCGCCGGAAGAGGACAGGCTCGGCGCCGCGGCGATGATGCTCTCGACGTTTCCGAACCTGCGGCTGACGTGGCACGACCTGGGCTGGCTGCGCGAGCGGACGAAGCTGCCGCTGCTCGTCAAGGGCGTGCTCTCGGGCGACGACGCCCGGTGCGCGGTCGAAGCGGGGGTCGACGGGATCGTCGTGTCGAACCACGGCGGGCGCCAGGTCGACGGGGCGGTTGCGTCGCTCGATGCGTTGGTCGACGTGCGCGCGGCCGTCGACGTGCCGCTCTTCGTCGACGGCGGCGTTCGCGGCGGCGCCGACGTGTTGAAGGCGTTGTGCCTCGGCGCCGACGCGGTGCTCCTCGGCCGCCCGTACGCGTACGGCCTCGCCGTCGGCGGGCAGGAGGGAGTGCTCGCGGTTCTCGAGCAGTTCGCAGGCGAGACGGATCTCACGCTCGCGCTGCTCGGCGCGCGCGGCGTCGCGGATCTCGACGCGAGTTGGATCGCGGAGTCGTAGTCCCCGAGCTCGGCCGGCTCGAGCTCGTGGAGCTCGAGGTCGACGAGCCCGGCCCCGGCGAGGTGCTCGTGCGGCTCCAGGCGACGGGCGTCTGCCACACGGACCTGCACGTGCTCGAGACCGGGTTCGGGCATCCGCTGCCGGTGCTGCTCGGGCACGAGGGCGCCGGCGTCGTCGAGGCGGTCGGCGAGGGTGTGGCGCTGCGCGTCGGTGAGCGTATCGTCCTCGGCTGGCGGTCGCCGTGCGGCGAATGCCCCTGGTGCGCGCGCGGTGACGAGCGCCGCTGCCGGACGCCGCCGCGTGCCGCGCGACGGTTGCGTGCCGGCGGCGAGAAGCTGTTCCAGACGCTCCAGGTCGGGACCTTCGCGACGCGCACGGTCGTGCACGAGTCCGCCGCCATTCCGATCTCGGAAGAGCTGCCGGTCGAGCAGGCGTGCCTCATCGGCTGCGCCGTCGCGACGGGCGTGTGCTCGGTGCTCGAGACGGCGCAGGTCTGGGAAGGTGCGCGTGTCGGCGTGATCGGCTGCGGCGCCGTCGGGTTGTCGGCGGTTCAGGGCGCGCGGATCGCGCGGGCGTCGGAGATCTACGCGCTCGACCTCGACGAGCGCAAGCTCGAGGCGGCACGGCGCTTCGGCGCGACGCATACGGGTGCAGGCGAGCGGCTGGACTTCGTGTTCGACGTCGTCGGCCGGCCGGAGACGGTCGCGCAGGCGCTCGAGATGCTCGGCCATGCGGGCACGCTCGTCTACATCGGCCTGCCGCAGCCGGACGCGGTCGCCCAGCTCGCGTTGAGCCCCTTCTTCGACAAGCGCACGCGCGTCGTCGTCTCGCACGGCGGCGACCACTGGCCCGCGGTCGACTTCCCACGGCTTGCGGACTGGGCGCTCTCCGGGGAGCTCGACCTGGCAGGGATGGTGACGAAGACGATCGCGCTGGACGACGTCGATCGTGCCTTCGACGATCTGCGAGGCGGCGAGGTCATCCGCTCGGTGGTGCGGCTGTGAGATTGCCTCCTCCGGTCGCGGAGCTGATCGGGGTCGAGGTCGAGCGCGCCGAGGGGGGCGAGTCGGTCGCGACGATGGTCGCCGAGGAGCGCCACTCGAACCCGATGGGCACGATCCACGGCGGGATCCTCTGCGACCTCGCCGATGCGGCGATGGGGATGGCCTACTACTCGACGCTCGCGCCCGGCGAGTCGTTCACGACGCTCGAGCTGAAGATCAACTTCCTGCGCCCGTTCTGGACGGGCCGCCTCGTCGCGCGAGGCCGCGTCGTTTCACGCGGCCGGACGGTCGGCATGACCGAGTGCGACGTCGAAGACGACGAGGGCCGCCTCATCGCGCGCGCCTCGTCGACGTGCCTGACACTCCGCGGCGAAGCCGCCACCGGCCGCTGAGGGACAGTCCCCAGGTCATGGCCCATCGGGACAAGTCCGAGGGACAGTCCCTCGGACATGGCGCTTCGGGACCAGTCCCAGGGACTGTCCCTCAGGCGTGTCCGGAAACGGCGTGTGGAACGTACGGCTCCTCGAGCCGTCCGATCTCCTCGCCGCTGAGCCCCAGCCCCTCCGCGGCGAGCGCGTCCTCGATGTGCTGCGCCTTCGTCGCGCCGACGATCGGCGCCGTCACGCCCGGCTTGTGCAGCAGCCACGCGAGCGCGACCTGCGCCGGCGGAACACCGCGCGCGCCCGCCACCTCGACCACACGATCCACGACGTCGAAGTCGATCTCCGGTTTGTAGAGCGAGTCGCCGAACGAATCCGTCTCGGCGCGAACCGTGCGCCGCTCGCCCTTGCGTGAGCGATTTCCCGCGAGCAGCCCGCGCGCGAGCGGGCTCCACGGCAGCACGCCGACGCCCGTGTCGATGCACTGCGGGATCATCTCCCGCTCCTCCTCGCGGTACACGAGGTTGTAGTGGTTCTGCATCGAGACGAACTGCGTCGAGCCGCGCTCGCGCGCGATCGCCTGCGCCTTCGCGAACTGCCACGCATACATGCTGCTGGCGCCGATGTAGCGCGCTTTGCCCGCGCGCACGACGTCGTGCAGCACCTCCATCGTCTCGTCGATCGGCGTCGCGGGATCGAAGCGATGGATCTGGTAGAGGTCGACGTAGTCGAGCCCGAGCCGCTCGAGCGACGCGTCGATCGACGCAAGCACGTGCTTGCGCCCGAGGCCGCGCCCGTTCTCGCCCGGCATCGTCTCGCCGTGCACCTTCGTCGCGACGACGTACTCCTCGCGCGTGCCGAACAGCCGCTTCAGCACGCGTCCGGTGATCACCTCGCTCTGGCCGCCGTTGTAGACGTCGGCGGTGTCGAAGAAGATGACGCCGCCCTCGACCGCACGCCGGACGATCGCGTCGGCTTCCTCCTCGGCGAGCGCCCAGCGCCGCTCCTCGCCGGGCCCGAAGCTCATCATCCCGAGGCACACACGCGAGACGCGCAATCCGGTGCGGCCGAGGTTCACGTAGCGCACGACGGGACACTAGACGCTACGCGTGTTTAGATAGGGCACATGGATCTCCGCGACTCCCCGGACGAGGCCGCATTCCGCGAGAAGCTGCGCGCGTGGCTTCGCGACAACCTCCCGGCCGAGCCCGGCCCCGAGTGGAGCCGCAAGGTCTACGACGCCGGCTACGCGGGGCTGACCTGGCCCGAGGAGTACGGCGGGCGCGGCGAGCCGTACAGCCACCAGGCGATCGTGCTCGAGGAGTTCGCCCGGCACGAAGCGCCGTCGCACATGAACGTCATCGCGCTCGGCATGGCCGGGCCGACGATCATGGCGTACGGCACCGAGGAGCACAAGCGCCGCTACCTGCAGAAGATGCTCACCGCGGAGGAGATCTGGTGCCAGGGCTTCTCGGAGCCGGGCGCGGGCTCCGACCTCGCGGCGGTGCGCACGCGCATCGAGGACAAGGGCGACCACTTCCTCGTCAACGGGCAGAAGGTCTGGTCATCGGTCGCGCACCTCGCGAGCTACTGCATCCTCGTCGGCCTCGGCGACCCGGACGCGCCGCCCTACAAGGGCCTGACCTACGTGATCGCGGACATGAAGGCGCCGGGCGTCGAGGTTCGCCCGCTCCGGCAGATCACCGGCGAGCCGGAGTTCAACGAGATCTTCTTCACCGACGTGCAGGTCCCGAAGGAGAACCTGCTCGGCGAGATCGGCGGCGGCTGGCAGGTCGCGATGACGACGCTGCTGCACGAGCGCGGCACGCTCGGCTTCGCGCTCACCGGCGCGCTCGATCTGAACGTGACGAAGCTCGTCGCGCTCGCCAAGCAGCGCGCGGCGGACGATCCGCTCATCCGCGACCGCGTAGCGCAGGAATGGATCGAGCTGCAGGCGCTGAAGCTGACGAACAACCGCTCGCTGACGAAGCTGATGGAGACCGGCGTCCCCGGGCCGGAAGGCTCCGGCTCGAAGCTGCACTGGTCGGAGCAGAACCAGCGGCTGACGAAGCTCGCGATGGAGATCCTCGGCGGCGAGGACGACGGCTACTGGGGCTACCAGCAACTCCGCTCGCGCGGCAACACGATCGAGGCCGGCACGAGCGAGATCCTGCGCAACATCATCGCCGAGCGGGTGCTCGGCCTCCCGAGGAGCCGCTGATGCAATTTTCCTTCACCGACGACCAGGAGACGCTGCGGCGCGAGGCGCGCACGGTGCTCGCGAACGGCGGCTGGGGTCGCGACGAGGTCGCCGAGCTCGGCTTCCTCGATCGCGCCGTCCTCTACGAAGAGGCCGGACGCGCGAATCGCGGCGGCGAGTTCTTCGACGACTCCGCGCCGGAGCACGAGCAGCTCGCGGCGCTCTCGCTCGAGGCGGTAGGCATCTCGGCGAAGGCGCTCGAGCTCGCGATCGAGTACGCGAAGGAGCGGCAGCAGTTCGGCAAGCCGATCGGCACGTATCAGGCGGTCTCGCACAAGCTCTCCGACACGTACGTCGAGACGGAGCTCGCGCGCTCGCTCGCGTACTGGGCCGCGTGGTGCGTCGCCGAGAGCGACGAGCAGGTCGACATCGCGTGCGCCGCGGCGAAGGCGTTCTGCGGCGACGCGGCGGTTGCGGCGTGCGAGCGCTCGATCCAGGTGCACGGCGGCATCGGCTTCACCTGGGAGCACGTACTGCACGAGTACTACAAGCGCGCGCTCTGGATCCAGGCGCAGCACGGGTACGCGGCGAAGCATCGCGCGCGCATCGCCTCGCACCTGCTCGATTGAGAACCGTCCTCGTCACGGGCGCGTCCTCCGGGATCGGAGCGGCGTGCGCCGTTCGCATGCGCGACCGCGGCTGGCGCGTGCTCTCCGGCGTGCGGCGTGAGGGCACGGCGCCGGAGGGAACCGAGGAGTTGCTCGTCGACGTGACCGATCCGCCGGCGCTGGAGCTCGTGGAGCTGCACGGGCTCGTCAACAACGCTGGCATCGCGGTCGCCGGGCCGCTGGAGTTCCTCCCTGCGGACGAGCTTCGCCGCCAGCTCGAGGTGAACGTCGTCGGTCAGCTGCGAATGACGCAGCTCTGCCTGCCGGCGTTGCGCGCGTCGCGCGGACGCGTCGTGAACATGGGCTCGATCTCGGGGCTCAACGCGCTGCCGCTGCTCGGCGCGTACGCGATGTCGAAGTTCGCGCTCGAGGCGATGACGGACTCGTTGCGCGTGGAGCTCGCGCCGTGGGGCATCCATGTCGCGATCGTGGAACCCGGCACGATCAGGACGCCGATCTGGACGCGCGAGCGGCCCGATCCGCCTGCGGAGGCGCTGTCGCTCTACGGCGCGCGGATCGACGCGTTCCGCAGGCTCGCGGTGAAGCGCGGCACGACCGGTGCGCCGCCGGAGCTTGTCGCCGATGCCGTCGAGCACGCGCTGACGGCCGAGAAGCCGCGAACGCGCTACCTCGTCGGCCGCGACGCGAAGCTCCGCGCCCGCGTCGAACGGCTCCCGGATCGCCTCCGCGACCGCGTCATCGTCCGCCGCGTACTCGGCGAGTAGAACACGTCGAGTAAGCACACGTCGAGTAAGGACACGTCTCGTCCGGACAATCTGGTGTCTGACACCGAACATCGGCGATTGGGGACATGTCATCGTCCTGTCCGGTCCGCTCCGAAAGGTCGGCTGTTCGATGGCGATGCGCCATTTCGCGCGGGATCTGCCTGTGGATGAACCGGCGCAAACTCGTGATCCGCGTCTGACACCATGGACTGTCCGATGCGGCCACGCGACGTGATCTCGAGCCGTCTCGAGGCGAGAGTCCGCCGCGATTTCATTCCGGACACGGTCCGAGCGCGTCGCGGTGCTTGCGGAGCGTGGCTGGCGAGATGCCCTCGGCGGTGGCGGTCTCGCTCACGGCGACTGACCGCACCGTCTCGACGAGCTCCTCGGCCCGTCCGCTTGATTTCCGTACCTAGGTACGGGCCTATAGTCCCAGCGTGAAGGTCGGAGAGGTCGCCGCCCGCGCCGGTGTGAACGTCGAGACGCTGCGGTACTACGAGCGTCGCGGCCTGCTGCCCGAGCCGGCGCGCGAGCCGAGCGGGCACCGGCGCTACGACGAGGAGACGGTCCGCTTCCTGCGCGCGATCAAGGAGGCGCAGGCGGTCGGCTTCACGCTCTCCGAGATCGACGAGTACCTCCGCGCGGCGAAGCGGTCGCGCAAGCCGTCGGAAGCCTTGCGCGTTCGCATGGCTGCGAAGATCGACGAGATCGACTCGCGCATCGCCGGCCTGCAGCGAATGCGGGAGGAGCTCGCGCGCGTCGTCGGTTGCGCGTGCGACTCGCTCGACCACTGCACCTGCGGCGCCGCGTACCTCGCGCGGCGCGGGCGCGAGTCGACGACGCCGACGTTCCTCCATGTCACGAACGGCGAGAGCGCCGGCAACACGCTGCGGCAGACGGGGCTCGGCGGCGCGGTGATGACGTGGCAGGACGTCCTGCACGAGGGCCCGGTCCAGGCGATCGCGCGCTCGATGCTGCTCCGCGAGCGCGCCGCATTCCTCTCCGCCTGCGGCTGGGGCAGCCGGCGTGCAGTCCTCTCGGCGCTCGAGCGACGAGACAAGCAATTCGTCGATGCGCTTCGCGCCGAAGCCCACGTCGTGCTCTGGTTCGAGCACGATCTCTACGACCAGCTCCAGCTCGTCGACGCGCTCGCGCTCGCCCACGAGATCGGCGCCGCCCCCGAGCTGATCGTCGTCGACTCCTACCTCGGCTCGCTGCCCGCAGAGGAGCTCGCGAGCCTGTGGCCGTCACGCCGCACGGCAACAGCGAAAGCGCTCGAGCAGGCGTCCACCGCGTGGGCTGCGTTCCGCGCGGCAGAGCCCCAGGCACTCGCCGAGCTCGCGCGCAACGACTCGCGCGAGCTGCCGTTCCTCGCCCCGGCGCTGCGCCGGCTGCTCGAGGAGCTGCCCGCGCCGCGCGACGGCCTCTCCGGAACGGAGCGCCGAGCGCTCGAGGCGATCAAGGCCGGCGCGTCGACGCCGATCGCAGCGTTCGTCGGCGCACAGAAGCTCGAGGACGCGGTGTTCCTGGGCGACGCGTGGTTCTTTCGAGTGCTCACCGGCCTCGGGCCGCTGCTGGAGACCGCCGAAGGCGCGCCGCTGCCGGCGCCTCCGCCGCTGAGCGACGGCAACGTCTTCGCGCGCCTGCCGATCCGTCTCACGAAGGACGGAGAGCGCGTGCTCGCCGGCGAAGCAGATCGCGTCGACCTCGTGCCCATCGACCGCTGGGTCGGCGGCACGCAGGTCACGCCGCAGACCCTCTGGCGCTGGGACGCCGAGCAGCTGCAGCTCGTCAACTAGAAAGCCTCGCCCGCTCTCTTTAGAGTTCTCGCCGTGGACGGCCTGATGATGGACTTCCCGCTGACGCTGCCGCACCTGCTGCGCCGCGCGGAGACGTACTTCGCCGAGAAGGAGATCGTCACCCGGCTCCCGGACAAGAGCTTCCACCGCTACACGTACGCGGACATGGCGCGGCGCGCGAAGCAGCTCGCGGTCGGGCTGCAACGCGCCGGGCTCGAGCCGGGCGACCGCGTCGCGACGCTCTGCTGGAACCACTACCAGCACCACGAGGCCTACGTCGGCATCCCGTGCGGCGGCTTCGTCCTCCACACGCTCAACCTTCGGCTGCACCACAACGACATCGGCTACATCGCGAAGCACGCGGGCGACCGCGCGCTCATCGTCGACCGCTCGCTGCTGCCGCTCGTCGAGTTGTTCAAAGACGGCACGGACATCGAGCACGTGTTCGTCGTCGAGGACTCGTACGAGGAGCTGCTCGCGGGCGCCGATCCTGCAGAGTGGCGCGAGCCGGAGATCGACGAGAACGCCGCTGCGGCGATGTGCTACACGAGCGGCACGACGGGGATGCCGAAGGGAGTCGTGTACTCGCACCGCTCGACGATGCTGCACACCCTCGGCGTCGCCGCCGGCAACCCGATGTCGCTCGGGATCTCGGAGCGCGACTCGATCCTGCCGGTGGTGCCGATGTTCCACGCGAACGCATGGGGCTACCCGTACATCGGGACGATGATCGGCGCGAAGCTCGTGTACCCGGGGCCGCACCTCGACCCGGAGTCGCTGCTCGACGCGTTCGTGCAGGAAGGCGTGACGTGGACGGCCGGCGTGCCGACCATCTGGATGGGCATCCTCCAGCTGCTCGACGCGAATCCCGGCAAGTGGGACCTCTCGCGCATGAAGGGCATGCTCGTCGGCGGCTCCGCGGCGCCGCGCGCGATGATCGCGGGCTTCAAGCAGCGGCACGGGCTCAACGTCGTGCACGGCTGGGGCATGACGGAGACGTCGCCCGTCGCGTCGACCGCGATGCTGCCGGGGCCGCTCGCAGAGGCGGACGACGAGACGCAGTTCGACTACATCGCGATGCAGGGAATGCCGCTGCCCTTCGTCGAGTTGCGCGTGCGCGACTTCGACGGCAACGAGGTTCCGTGGGACGGCGAGGCGATGGGCGAGCTCGAGATCCGCGGCCCTTGGGTCGCCGCCGGCTATTACGACACGCCCGAGCAGGCCGACCGCTGGACGGACGACGGCTGGTTCAAGACCGGCGACATCGTCTCGATGCACCCGAAGGGCTTCATCATGATCAAGGACCGGTCGAAGGACGTGATCAAGTCCGGCGGCGAGTGGATCTCGACGGTCGAGCTCGAGAACGCGCTGATGGCGCATCCCGCGATCGCCGAGGCGGCCGTGATCGCGATCCCCGACGAAAAGTGGGCGGAACGTCCGCTCGCGTGCGTCGTTCTGCGTGAAGGCGCGACCGCGACCGCGGACGAGCTGCGCGACTTCCTCGCGCCGAACTTCGCGAAGTGGTGGCTCCCGGACCGGTTCGAGTTCCTGCCCGAGATCCCGAAGACGGCCGTCGGCAAGTTCCGTAAGACCGCGCTGCGCGAGCAGTTCGCACAGGCGCCGGTTGCCTCGTAGCGCGCTCGTCACGGGAGGCCGTTCGGGGATCGGCGCCGCGATCGTTGCTGCGCTCGAGCGCGACGGCGTCGACGTGCAGGTCCTCGACATCGCCGACGGCTTCGACGTCGCGGATCCTCGCGCGTGGGAGTCGGTGGGCGCCGTCGATCTCGCCTGCCTGAACGCGGGTGTCGTCGCAGGAGAGTCCGACGTCGCGCGCTTCACCGACGAGCAGTACCGGCGCATCGTCGGCGTCAACGTCGACGGTGTCGTCTTCGGCGTGCGCCGCCTCTCCCAGGTCATGAACGGTGGCTCGATCGTCGTGACGGCGTCGCTCGCCGGACTCGGGCCGACGGAACAGGACGCGCTCTACACGCTCACGAAGCACGCTGTCGTGGGGTTCGTGCGGGCGGCCGCGCCGCAGCTCGCCGCGCGGGGCATCCGCCTCAACATGGTGAACCCGGGCTTCGTCGACACGCCGATGATCGACGAGGTCGGCCGCGCCACGTTCGAGGCCGCCGGCTTCCCTTTGCTTCGTCCCGAGGACGTGGCCGCTGCCGTGTTGCGGGCCGCCGACGCTGAAGAGTCGGGCCAAGCCTGGGTCGTGCAGCCCGGCCGCGAGCCGATGAAGTTCCGCTTCCCGAACTTGCCGGGCGCGCGCGTACCCGAGGGCGGCACCATCGCGCCGCCGCTGTGACCGAGGAGGCGCGCAGGTCGTGGGAGGACGAGCAGCCCGAGCAGCCGCACGTCTGGCGCACGCTCGGCTACCGGCGCATCTCGCAGGATGGCGGCGAGACGGTGCTGGAGTGGGACGCCTCGCCCGCGTACGCGTTCCCCGCGCCGTCCGGCCCGATCGTCCACGGCGGTCTCGTCGCGACGCTCCTCGACACAGCGATGGGCGGTGCGTGCTGGTCGCTGCTCGACGACGGCGAGACGTTTCTCACTGCGGACCTGCACGTCGAGTTCCTGCGTTCGTCGCGGCCGGGCACGCTGCGCGCGGAGGGCAAGGTCGTGCATCGCACGAAGCGCGTCGTCTTCTGCTCGGGCGAGCTTTACGACGAAGCCGGCGAGCATCTCGCGAGCGCGCGCTGCACGCAGGTTCTCAGGTCGCGGCGGTAGCGCTGGGCATTCCGGTAGCGAGGATCTACGCACACGACGAGGCCAGCCGAGCGAGAGTGCACGAATGTCCGTCGCTAGTTGTCGGCGAGGTAGGCGATCCAGAAGACCGTCTCCGTGAGCACGGCGACCGCGCTCGCACGGAAGGTCCAGCGCATCGCGACGATCGGCCGCACGTTCGAGTCGAGACGCGTGGCGAGCGAGAGCGCGAGCTCGCGGTAGGCGTCCTTCGCCGCGTCGCTCTCGATCAGCGAGACGACCTCCCCGACGTCCGAGGCAAAGCGCAGATCGCTCGGAAACAGCACGCCGAGGCTGAGCACGCCTGCGGCCACGAATGCGATCACGGCGAGCCACGCGAGCGAGCTCGCCGGCGCGTTGCGGGCGACCGCCTGGCCGCCGAAGAACGAGGTGACGACCAGGCTCGTGGCGAGGATCGTCCCCGCGCGCGTGCGCAGGCTGCTGTGCTCGTCCGCCTGCGCTCTGAGCGCGCGAACGGCCTCGTCGTACGCCAGACGGAAGTCGGCCGGCACTGAGTGAGCGAGCCTACTGGCGCCTCAGGATGTCGCCGGAGTGAAACTGCACCGATGTCGATCGCGATCCGCCGGCTCGACGCGAACGAGGCAAGCGAAGCGCTCGCCGGCCTCGCCGCCGTGCTCGTCGATTGCGTCGAGGGCGGCGCGTCGGTCAGCTACATGGCGCCGTTCGCGCTCGAGGATGCGCGCGCCGCGTTCGAGGCCGTGATCGCGGACGTCGAGCGAGGCCGGCGCGTGCTGATCGCGGCGTTCGACGAAGACGACGTCGTCGGCACCGTGCAGATCAGCCTGACGACGCCGCCCAACCAGCCGCACCGCGGCGACGTCGCGAAGCTGCTCGTCCGCCGCTCGGCGCGACGCGGTGGGATCGCGTCACGCCTCATGGAGGCCGCCGAGCGCGAGGCGCGCGCGGAAGGCAGGACGCTGCTCGTCCTCGACACCGTCACCGGCGACGCCGCGGAGCGCCTCTACGGGCGACTCGGCTGGATGCGCGTCGGCGTCATCCCGAACTATGCGCTCTACCCGGACGGTCGGCCGTGCGACACGACGGTGTTCTACAAGCAGCTCTAGGCACGCGCTGGCCCTCGGGTGTAGATCGCGCTGCTGGCCGTGATCTGGCTCGCGGCGAGCGGCCGCTGGCCGTAACGTTCCGGTGTTGCCCACGCAGACCGAGTACACCGCGCGGCTGAGCGGTACCGGCGGCCGGCTCTTCGCCGATCCGCAGCCGACCCCGGACGAGACGTCGTTCCAGGTCGACAACACCAGTAAGCGCTACTTCGACTCGCCGTACTACAAGCGGCACAGCGAAGACCTGCAACCCGTGCCGAAGCCGTCGACCCCGCAGCCGCAGCTGAGCCTCGCGGACGTCCTCGACCCCGCGCTCGTCGACGTGATCACGAATGCGAAGCGGATCAGCTTCCACGCCGTCGGAGACACCGGTGCCGCGAAGGTCGACCCGTTCCAGAGCGCGGCCCGGGCGATCGCGAACGAGGCGAGCGTCGCCGACGCGATGAGCGCCGACGTGAGGAAGGGTGGCCTCGCCGGCCCCGCGTTCTTCTTCCATCTCGGCGACGTCGTCTACTACTTCGGCGAGGGCCGCTACTACTACGACCAGTTCTACGAGCCGTTCCGCGCGTACGACAGGCCGATCTTCGCGATTCCCGGCAACCACGACGGGATGGTCTTCGGCTCGAAGCCGGACACGCCGAGCGTCAAGACCCTGACCGCGTTCCTGCGCAACTTCTGCGCCGCGAGGCCCGGGCCGTCGCCGGACGCGGGCACGATCGTGCGGACGACGATGACGCAGCCCGGCGTCTACTTCACGCTCGACGCGCCGTTCGTCTCGATCATCGGGCTGTACACGAACGTCCTCGAGGGGCCGGGGGTGATCTCGAGCCAGGGCGGCACGTATCCGACCGTCAACGACGACCAACTCGCGTTCCTGACCGCGGAGCTGACGCGGCTCGCGCCTGCGCGTAAGGCGCTCGAGCGGGCGGTGATCGTCGCGACGCATCATCCGCCCGCTTCGGTGGACAGCGCGCACGGGGGCACGACCGGGCTTGCCGACGACATCGACAAGGCGTGCCACGATGCGGGCTTCTGGCCCGACGCGGTGCTGTCCGGGCACGCGCACCTGTATCAGCGCTTCACGCGCGCGACCGGAGGCCGGCAGTTTCCGTATGTCGTCGCGGGCAGCGGCGGCTTCGCCGCGACGAAGCCGAAGTCGGGACTCCCGCCGGCGCCGGTTACCGTCGGCGAGTACACGCTCGAGCGCGATCCGATCGTGGAGTTCGGCTACCTCACCGTGACGGTGTCGATGTCCTCGCGGCCGACGCTGAAGATCGCGTTCAACGATCGAGCGAATACGCTCACCCACGACAGCGTGACCGTGCACCTCAAATCCGGGAAGCTGACGTGAAGAAGAAGAGCGGCAAGCGGCGCCTGCTCAGGATCGTCGCGGGCGTCGGCGCGGAGGCGCTCGCGATGTGGGCCCGCGGCTACCCCATGGGCACCGATGTCCTGGTGCGCTGTCGCAGAGGCCATCTCTTCTCGACGATCTGGCTTCCGGGCGTGTCCGTCAAATCGCTGCGACTCGTGTGGTGGCGAGTTCAGCGTTGCCCCGTCGGCGGGCACTGGTCGATCGTCACCCCCGTCAGGAACGTGGAACTGAATGCCGATGAGCGCCGCATCGCGCACGAGCGCAAGGACGTTCGGCTGCCCTGACGTTCAGCCCGAGTCGGCAGGGCGCCTGAGGTACGCGTCCGAGCCGTCGAGCCAGTCCTGCCGCGGCGGGCAGAAGATATCCACGTCGAGCGTCGTCTCGAGCGCCTCCGCGCTGTGCGGCAGGTTCGACGGGAGGTGCAACACCTCGCCGGCGGCGACGTCGACGACCTCTTCTCCGTCGTCGCCGAGCCAGAACCGGAGCCTGCCCTCGAGGATGTAGGTCAGCTGCTCGTTCTCGTGCGCGTGCTTCGGCACGAGGCATCCCTGCTCGAGGTAGACGTGCGCCAGCATCATGCGCTCGGTGGAGATCAGCCGCCGGCCGAGGTCGGGCTTGAGCATCTCCTTGGGAAGGTCTTCCCAGCGATAGCGGACGGCCTTGCTCATGCGACCTTCACGAGCGCCTTGCCGCGGTTCTCGCCGTTCAGCATCCCGATGAAGGCGCGCGGCGTGTTCTCCAGTCCCTCCGTCACCGTCTCGCGGTAGCGGATGTCGCCGTTCATCACCCAGCGTGCGAGCCGCGGGATCGCCTCGTTGAAGCGGGCGACGTAGTCGGTGACGAGGAAGCCCTGCATGCGTGCGCGGAAGACGATCAGCGCGCCCGGATGGAACGACGGCTCGGGACGCTCCGCGTTGTACTGCGATACCTGCCCGCAGATCGCGATGCGGGCGCCGACGTTCAGGTGCCGGTGCACGGCGCCGGAGATCTTGCCGCCGACGTTGTCGAAGTACACGTCGACGCCGTCGGAGCACGCCGACTTCAACGCGTCAATGAAGCCTTCGCCCTTGTAGTCGACCGCCTCGTCGTACCGGTAGAGCTCGCGCAGGTCGTCCATCTTCTCCGCGCCGCCGGCGATCCCGACCGTGCGGCAGCCCATGATCCTCGCGATCTGTCCCGCGATCGAGCCGACCGCGCCCGCCGCCCCCGAGACGACGACCGTGTCGCCCGGCACCGGCTTCGCCACGTCGAGGATCCCGAAGTACGCCGTGAGCCCGGTCGCGCCGAGGACGTGCAACGCGAGCTGCGGCTCGATCCCCGTCGGCACCTTGCGCAGCGAGCCGCCGCGCGCGACCGCGTAGTCCTGCCAGCCGAACTGGCCGAGCGCCATGTCGCCGGGCTCGTACCTCGGGTCGTTCGACTCCACGACTTCGCCGACCGCCTGCGCGGTCATCACGTCGCCGACCTCGAGGCCCTTCGCGTACGAGCGCGCGGTGCTCATGCGGCTGCGCTGGTACGGGTCGACCGAGAGCCAGTGCGTGCGGACGAGCACCTCGCCCGGCCCCGGCGACGGCACCTCCGCCTCCTCGAGAGCGAAGTCCGATTCCTCGGGGAAGCCGACGGGCCGTGACGCCATCGTCACGCGCCGGTTTACGCGAACCGCCAACCCTCGCCCGACTCGAATGCCTTGAGGATCCGCCGCGCGACGACCATGCGATGCACCTCGTCCGGTCCGTCGTAGATACGCGCCCCACGCGCCATGACGTACATCGTCGCGAGCGGCGAGTCGTTCGTGATCCCGAGCGCGCCGTGTACCTGGATCGCGCGATCGATCACGTCGTGCAGCACGCGCGCCGCGTAGAACTTGATCACCGAGACCTCGACGCGCGCCTCGTTGCCGGCGTCGATCTTGTGCGCGGCGTCGAGCGTCATCAGCCGGCACGCCTGGATCTCCGCGGCCGAGTCCGCGATCCAGTTCTGCACCGTCTGCTTGTCGGCGAGCCGCGACCCGAACGCCTCGCGGTCGAGCGCGCGCTTGCACATCAACTCGAACGCGCGCTGCATCTGCCCGAGCCAGCGCATGACGTGGTGGATGCGGCCGGGGCCGAGCCGCTTCTGCGCGATCATGAACCCGGCGCCGACGCCGCCGAGTGTGTTGCCGACCGGCACGCGCACGCCGGTGTAGCGAACCTCGCAGTGTGTCGACCAGCCGCGGCCCTTGTGGCCGAAGACGGGCACCGGGCGCACGATCTCGACGCCGGGCGTGTCGGCCGGGACGATGATCTGCGTCGCGCGCTCGTGCCGCGGGGCGTCGGGGTCCGTGACCGCCATGACGACCGCGAACGCGGCACCTTCCGCTCCCGACGAGAACCACTTGTGCCCGTCGATGACCCACTCGTCGCCGTCGCGCACCGCACGCGTCCTGAGCAGCGTCGGGTCCGAGCCCGCGACCTCCGGCTCGGTCATCGAGAAGAACGAGCGCACCTCACCGGCGACGAGGGGCGCGAGCCAGCGCTCCTTCTGTTCGTCGGTGCCGAACTCCCAGAGGATCTCCGCGTTGCCCGCGTCGGGGGCCTGGCAGCCGAAGATGTACTGCGCCCACGTCGAGCGGCCGATCTCCTCGTTGAGATATGCGTACGTGATGAAGCCCGAGCCGGTGCCGCCGGCCTCGGGCGGGAGGTTCGGCGCCCAGAGGCCGTCGCCTTTCGCGCGGGCTCGCAGCAAATCGACGAGCTCGAATGCCGCGTCGTCCTCGCGCGCGATCGCCGCCTCGTTCGGGTACACGTGCTCCTCCATGAAGGCGCGGTAGCGAGCCCGGAGCTCCTCGACGCGCGGCGGCGAAGCAAGTTCGGCGACGCTCACCCGTTTAGCATCGCAGGTTGTGCGCCTCGGCTACTACATGGGCTACGCGCCGCCGGGCACGAGCCCGCTCGAGCTGATCGCCCTCGCGCAGGAGGCGGAGCGGCTCGGCTACGACTCGGCGTGGGCCGCGGAGGCCTGGGGAACCGACGCTGTCAGCGTCCTCTCCTGGCTCGCCGCGACGACGACGAAGCTGAAAGTCGGCAGCGCGATCATGCAGATCCCGGGCCGCACGCCCGCGAACACGGCGATGACGGCGGCGACGCTCGATCTGCTCTCCGGCGGGCGTTTCCTCCTCGGGCTCGGCACCTCGGGGCCGCAGGTCGTCGAGGGCTGGCACGGCGAGCCCTGGGGCAAGCCGCTCGCGAAGACGCGGGAGTACGTCGAGATCGTGCGGGCCGCCCTGCGCCGCGAGACGGTGGAGCATCACGGCTCGCAGTACGACATCCCGTTCCGCGGCGAAGGCGCGACGGGGCTTGGAAAGCCGCTGAAGCTCATGCTCCGCCCGCTGCGCGCGGAGATCCCGATCTACCTCGCGGCGATCTCGCCGAAGGCGGTCGAGCTCGCATTCGAGATCGCGGACGGCTGGATCCCCATCTTCTTCTCGCCGGATCGCGCGCGCGACGTGTTCGGGCTGAACGGCCGCCTGCGGGGCGGCTTCGACGTCGCCGCGTGCGCTCCCGCGGTCGCGACGGACGACCTCCAGTCGGCGCGCGACGCGCTGAAGCAGTACTACGCGCTCTACATCGGCGGGATGGGCGCGCGCGGCAAGAACTTCTACAACAGCCTCTTCGCCCGCTACGGCTACGAGGCCGAGGCCCGCGAGATCCAGGATCTGTTCCTCGACGGCAAGCAGCGCGACGCGGCCGCGAAGGTGCCGGACGCTTTTGTCGACGACGTCGCGTTGATCGGCTCGCGCGAGCGGATCGCCGACAGGCTCGCGGCGTGGCGCGAGTCGGGAGCGACTTCGCTGCTCGTCTCGGCGCGCGACGCGGTTACGCTCCGAACCGTGGCGGAAGCGGCGGCGTGAACCTCTTCGATCTCAGCGGCAAGGTCGCGATCGTCACCGGCGGCGGCAGCGGGATCGGCCGCCAGATGGCGCACGGGCTCGCCGACGCGGGCGCCGACCTCGTGCTCTGCGCACGCAAGGTCGAGCGCTGCGAGGAAGCGGCGGCCGAGATGCCGACGCGCGCGCTCGCGCTGCCGTGCAACGTCAGCGATCCGGACTCGGTGACCGCGATGGTCACGCGCGCGGTGCACGAGTTCGGTCACGTCGACATCCTCGTGAACAACGCCGGCACGGTCTGGGGCGCCGCACCCGAGGACATCCCGCTCGAGGGGTGGCAGAAGGTCGTGAACGTCAACCTCACCGGCGTCTTCCTCTGCGCGCAGGCCGTAGGGCGCGCGATGATCGAAAAGGGCGACGGCGGCAAGATCGTCAACATCGCGTCGGTCGCCGGCCTGCACGGGGCGCCGGCCGAGACGGTCAACGCGCTGCCGTACCACGCGACGAAGGGCGGCGTGATCGCGCTCACCCGCGACCTCGCGTGGAAGTGGGCTCGGCACGGGATCAATGTGAACGCGATCGCGCCGGGGTGGTTTCCGAGCGACATGGCGAACTTCGTCATCGGCAGCAATCCCGACCTCGCGGATCGAATCCCGCTCGGCCGTTTCGGCGGACCGGAGGACCTGAAGGGCGTCGTCGTCTTCCTGGCCTCGCGCGCTTCGGACTACGTCACCGGCCACACGCTCGTCGTGGACGGCGGCCAGTCGGCTTGAACGGACTATTGGGCCGAGTTGTGTAGGTGTACACAGCTGTACATCGCCATCACGTCGAATGCCTGATCTGAAGCGGGAACTCGAAGCGAACCTCGGTGCGCAGGTCGTGTCCCTACGGCAGCTCGCCGGCGGCGCGTCGAAGGAGGCGTGGGCCATCGATCTGGCCGACGGGCGCGAGCTGCTCGTGCGGCGCGCCGGAGTGGGCGTGATCCACCGGGACACGCTGACGCTCGAGCAGGAGTTCCGGGTGCTCGACGCTGCGGTCGCAGCGCACGTCCGCGCGCCGCGGCCTATTGCGTACCTCGGCCAGATCGGCGGTCGTGAGGCGTTTGCGATGCAACGCGTCGAGGGCGAGACGATCGGGCGCCGGCTCGTCCGCGACCCTCCGCCCGCCCTCGCGATCGAGATGGCGGAGGAGCTAGCGAAGATCCACTCGATCGAGCCGCCGGACTTCCTCCCGCGCGGCGGTGCGATCGAGCGCTTCTACGACGAGCTCGACTCGGTCGGCGAGCCCCATCCGGCGATCGAGTACGGGCTCGCGTGGGTGCGCGAGCGGCTCGCCGCGTCGCGGGAGCCGACGTTCGTGCACGGCGACTTCCGGCTCGGGAACCTGGCCGTCACCGATCACCTCGTCTCGGTGCTCGACTGGGAGTTCGCACACGTCGGCGACCCGGTCGAGGACGTCGCGTGGCCGCTCGTGCGGGCGTGGCGCTTCGGTGCCGACCACCGGCATCTTGGCGGCGTCGGCGAAGTCGAGCCGTACCTCGAGCGCTACAACGAGCTGACCGGACGCGACATCACGCTCGAGGAGCTGCGAGTCTGGGAGGTCTTCGGCAACGTCAAATGGGCGATCGGCTGTCTCACGCAGTCGCGCCGACACCTCAACGGCCAGGATCGCAGCGTCGAATACGCGGTGCTCGGGCGCATGGCCGCGGAGATGGAGTACGAGCTTCTCGACCTGATCGAGCGTGCCGCGTGAGCGCGTCCTCCGACCGGCCGAACGCTGCCGAGCTCGTGGAGGCCGTGTTCGAGTTCCTCGCCGAAGAGGTGCTCCCGAACGCGCCGGATCACCGCGCGAAGTTCCGCACGCTCGTCGCGATGAACGCGCTCGGAATTGCGCGGCGCGAGCTCGACTCCGACGAGGAGTTCGCGCCCGACGACGAGCTGCGTGAGCTCGCACGCCGCATCCGCGCCGGCGCGCCTGCAGACCTCGCCGAGCTGAGGGCGCACGTGGCGGCCAAGCTGCGCATCTCGAACCCGGCGTACCTCGAGAAGTACGAGTGACGCGTCGCCGCATCTATCTCATGCGGCACGGCCAGGTCGCGTACTTCGTCGATGGTCGCGTCGTCGATCCGCACGAGGTGCAGCTCACGGACGAAGGCCGGCGCGAAACGCACCTGACGGCTGCGGCGCTGACGGACATCGCTTTCGACCGCGTGATCACGAGCGGGCTGTCGCGCGCGGTCGAGACGGCCCGGATCGTCGCGCCGGATCGCGAGCCCGAGGCGTGGCCCGCGTTCCGCGAGCTGGAGGGAGGACGCCTCAGGGACGTCCTCGATCTCGAAGCCGCGTTCGTCAACGCGTTCAGCGGCTCCCTTCCGGAGGATGCGACGTTCCTCGGCGGCGAGACGATCGGCTCGCTCCTCGACCGCGCCGTCCCAGCGCTGCAGCGTCTCGCCTCCGAGCCGGATTGGGACGTCGCGCTCGTCGTCGCGCACGGCGGGACGATCCGCGCGCTGCTCTCGTTCGCGCTCACGGGCGGCCGCGCGTTCCTCGGCAACTTCGAGCTCGCGCCGGCGTCGATCTCGATCCTCGACGTCGGCGAGGACTGGCTCGTGCGGGCCGTGAACGTGACGCCGTACGATCTCGCGCACACGCGAACGCGCCTGCGAACGATGGAGGAGCTATGGGCTCAGTACAAGAGCATGTCGAGCACGACGCAGTCGTCGACCTGATCCGTCGCGAGCCGACGGATCACGACGCGATCCGCGAGCTGTGGAAGAAGCACTCGATCGCCGAGGACGCGCGGGATCTGCCCGGGCTGATCTCGACGCTGACGCCGGACTGTGTCTACGAGCTCGTGCAGACCGGCCACCGGTGGGAGGGCCACGAGGGCGCCACGCGCTTCTACACCGAGCTCCTGACCGCGTTTCCCGACATCCACTTCGACCTCACAGACATCGTGATCGGGCCGCAGGGCGTCTGCGAGGAGGCGCGCGTGACGGGAACGCACAAGGCGCCCTGGGTCGGCAATGCGCCGACCGGCGAGCAACTCAGCTGGCGCGTCGTGATCTTCTTCCCGTGGGACCCGGAGCGGAAGCTCTTCCGCGGCGAGAAGGTCTACACGGACATCGACTTCGCGCAGGCAGGTTGACCGACCCGCTCTATCCGCCGATCGAGCCGCACGCCCACGGGATGCTCGACGTGGGCGACGGCGATCTCGTCTACTGGGAAGTCTGCGGCAACCCGGACGGCAAGCCGGCGGTGTACCTGCACGGCGGACCGGGCTCGGGCTGCACGCCCGCGTGCCGACGGTTCTTCGATCCGGATGCGTACCGCATCGTGCTGTTCGACCAGCGGAACTGCGGACGCAGCAGGCCGCATGCGAGCGATCCGTCCGTCGACCTCGTGAACAACACGACGCAGAATCTCGTCGCGGATCTCGAGCGGCTGCGCGAGCACCTGGACATCGATCGCTGGCTGCTCTTCGGCGGCTCGTGGGCATCGACGCTCGCGCTTGCGTACGCGGAGACGCACACGCGGCGGGTGAGCGAGATGGTGCTGTTCGGCGTCACGACCGGCCGCCACTCCGAGATCGATTGGCTGTTCCGCGGCGGGATTGCGCCGTTCTTCCCGGCGGAGTGGGAGCGGGTCATGGCCCTGGTTCCGGAGGGCGAAGACGTGCTCGACGCGTACCACCGGCTGCTCGGCGATCCCGATCCCGAGACGAGGTGTCACGCTGCGCACGAGTGGTGTCTGTTCGAGTCCGCGACGCCCGACTGGCCTCCGACAATCGGGCTGAAGCGGCGCTTCCAGGATCCGGACTACGCCGTCGCGTTCGCGCGCATTGTGACGCACTACACCCGGAACAACGCCTTCCTCGAGGACGGCGTGCTGTTGCGCAACGCGGACGTGCTCGCCGACACGCCGGGCGTCCTCGTCAACGGCCGCTTCGACTTCCAGGCGCGGCTCGGAAACGCGTGGGAGCTGAAGCGCGTCTGGCCGCGCGCAGAGCTCGTCGTCGTTCCCGACGCGGGCCACGGCGGAGGCACGGCGCTCGATGCGGAGCTCGTGCGCGCGACCGATCGCTTCAGGCGCTGAGCACTTCAGGTACGGAGCCAGGCGGCGATCCGGCGACCCACTTCTTCGCCGGCGTCTTCCTGGAGGAAGTGCCCGGCGCCGGCGATCGGCTCCTGCAGCTCGGCGCCGGGGATCAGCTCGGCAAGTCGTTCCGCGACCCGAGGCGAGAAGATCGGGTCGGAGTCGCCGAAGAACACGAGCGCCGGGCGGTCCCAGGCCTGCAGCTTCTCACGTACCTCGAGCATCGTCTGTGCCGAGGGATGATCCGGCTCCGTCGGCACCTGCTCGGGGAACATGAGCACGCCGGTCTTGGACTCCGGCGCGGGGAAGGGCGCGTCGTACGCGTCGACGACGTCCTCCGGCAGCTCGGTGGTGCACGTGATTCGAATGAGCTGCCCGGGCTGGAAGTCCGTGCCGGTTCGCCGGACGAGGTCGCGGAAGCGCAGCCACGCGTCGGACGGCGGACGTCCCGAGAAGATGCCCGTGTTCATGACGACGAGGCGGGCGATTCGGTCCGGGCGCTCGACCGCGAGGCGCATCCCGAGCGGGCCGCCCCAGTCCTGCATGACGACCGTCACGTCGCGGAGGTCGAGCTCGTCGACGAGGCGCGCGAGCGACGCCGAGTGCGTGTCGTACGAGTACCAGTCGCGCTCGATCGGCTTGTCGCTGCGGCCGAAGCCGAAGTAGTCCGGCGCGATGCACCGCGCGACCGGCGCGACCTCCGGGATCACCTTGCGGTAGAGGTACGCCCACGTCGGCTCGCCGTGAAGGAGCAGCACCGGTTGGCCGTCGCCCACGTCGACGTAGTGCATCCGCAAGTCGTCCAGCTCGACGTAGTGCGGCTCGAAGTCGTAGCCCGGCAAATCGGCGAAGCGCTCGTCCGGCGTGCGGTAGGCGTCGGTCATGGAAGGATCCTCTTACATGGAGGCACCGCTTCGCGAGACGAAGTTCGGCCTCGTGGCCGACGTCGATGGCTGGTTCGTCCTCAACGCGCGTGACAGCCGCTGGCGCGACTACCCACCCCTGGAGGTGGCGTGCGACTTCGAGGGCAAGCGGCCGTTCAGGCAGCTCGGCTTCAACATCAGCGTGCTCGAGCCCGGCCATTCGCTCGGGCTCTACCACCGCGAGCGCCACCAGGAGGCGTTCCTCGTGCTTTCCGGCGAGTGCGTGCTCATCGTCGAGGGTGAGACGCGGACGCTGAGGGCATGGGACTTCTTCCACTGCCCGGCCGGCACGGCACACGTTCTCGTCGGCGCCGGCGACGGGCCGGCCGTCGTCGTCGCGGCCGGCGCGCGCGGCGGGCGCAAGGGTGTCGTCTACGAGGTCGAACCGGCGGCGCTCGAGGTCGGCGCCGGCGTCGAGCGGGAGACCACGAAGTCGGCGGAGGCTTACGCGCGCTTTCCTCGACCGGTCCGCACCCGCTATCGCGACGGCTGGCTACCCGATTTCTAACGCGGTGCGAACGAGCCGATGATCTCCGGCACCGCGTCCGGCGGGCAGGACAGGGCCAGGACGGCGGTCTGGATGCCCGCCGCCTCGAACTCGGCGAGCCGTTCGCGCTGCGCCTCGACCGGGCCGAGCAGGAAGGTCTCCCGGATCAAGGCTTCCGGCGCCAGCTCGACCGCCCGCCTGCGGTCGCCCGCGTTCCACGCCTCGACGACAGGCTCGATCTCGTCGCCGCGACCGAGCCAGCGGAAGAACTCGGCGTACACCGGCACCGTCGCGTACGCGACGATCGTCCGCTTCGCGAGGACGAGCGCCTCGTCCTCCGGACCGTGGATCGAGAAGAAGCGGCAGGCGACCTCCTTGTCCGGACGCCCGAACTCCGCCAGGACACGCTCGACGCCGCTCAGCGGAAGGAAGTTCGCGAACACGCCGTCGGCGACCTCGCCGGCGAGCCGCAACATGCGCTCGCGCAGCGCGGCGAGGACGATCGGCACGGGCTCGGCGGGCGGCACGGCGAGCTTGAACCCGCCGGGCCCGCGCTCGCCGCCGAGCACCGCGCGCATGTAGCGCACCGTCTCGTCCACCTTCGCAAGCGGACGACGGAACGCGATCCCGTTCCACTGCTCGACGATCACGTTCGACGACGCGCCGAGGCCGAGGACGAAGCGTCCCCGGCTGAGGTGCGCCATCGCCGCCGCCGACTGCGCGAGGAGCGCCGGCCCCCGCGTGAAGACGTTGACGATGCCCGACACGAGCCGCAGACGCTCGCTGTTCACCGCGGCGACCGCGAGCGGCGTGAACCCGTCGAACTCCGTCGCCTCCGCCGACCACACGTCGTCGTACCCCGCGTCCTCGATGAGGCGGACGAGCGGGCCGAGCTCGTGCAGCGGCACGCCGGTGAAAGGGATCGTCATGCCCAGGCGGATGCGTCAGTATCTCGCGGGATGGACTGGCACGCGGCGATGCCCTTCGGCGGCCTGCTCGGCATCGAGCTCGTCGGCGAGCCGACGCCGGAGGAAGTTCGCGCGCGGCTGGAGTGGCGCGAGGACCTCTGCACCGCCGGAGGCCTGTTGCACGGTGGCGCGCTCATGGGTCTCGCGGACAGCGCCGGCGGCTTGTGTGCGTACCTGAACCTCCCGGAAGGCGCCGCCGGGACGGCGACGATTCAGTCGGGCACGAGCTTCCTCCGCCCGGTGCGAGAGGGCTACGCCGAGGCGACGAGCAAGCCGCTCAGCGTCGGCCGCAACGTGATCGCGGTGGAGACGGACGTCATCGACGCGCGCGGCCGCGCAGTGGCGCACGTCGTGCAGTCGCAGGCAGTGCTGCGCTGACGTCTCCGGCCATGTCCCGAGTCCAGTACTCGGGGCATGGCCGGAATGGCAGAGGTGCGGAGACGAGGAGCGGCCAGAAGCCGCTTCGCTCTGCGGCCGTGACGTCCGCTTGACACGTGTCCCGAGTCCTGGACGATGGACACGTCCCGATCAGCCCAGGCGCTCGACGATCATGGCCATGCCCTGGCCGCCGCCGACGCACATCGTCTCGAGGCCGATCGTCTTGTCCAGCGTCTCGAGGTCGTTCAGCAGCGTGTTCATGATCCTTGCGCCCGTCATCCCGTACGGATGCCCGAGCGCGATCGCGCCGCCGTGGGGATTCAGCTTCTCGCCGAACGGGTCGACGCCGACCTCGCGGCACACCGGCAGCACCTGCGCGGCGAACGCCTCGTTCAGCTCCATTACGTCCACGTCGTCGATCGTCATCCCGGCCTGCTTCAGCACGCGGCGCACCGCTTCGATCGGGCCGACGCCCATGATCTCCGGCGCCACGCCCGACACCGACGACGCGATGATCCGCGCGCGCGGCTTGATGCCGAGCTCGCGCGCACGCGTGTCCGACATCACCACGACGGCAGCGGCGCCGTCGTTCAGCGGGCACGCGTTGCCGGCCGTCACCTTGCCGCCGGGCTTGAACGCCGGCTCGAGCTCGGAGAGCTTCTCGAGCGTCGACGACCGGCGCGGGCCGTCGTCCGCCGCGACGCCGTCCCACGGCGTGATCTCGCGCTCGAAGAAACCCGAGTCCTGGGCTGCGACGGCGCGCTCCTGCGAGCGCTGCGCGTAGCGGTCCATGTCCTCGCGCGAGACGTCCCACTTCTCGGCGACGTTCTCGGCCGTCAGGCCCATCGGGATGTAGACGTTCGCGATCGGCGCGTCGTCTCCGAACAGCTTCGGGTGTAGCTCCTCGGCGTCCTTCGGGTAACCGCTCACCTGGGTCGTCGACTCGACACCGGCCGCGACGAACGCGTCGCCCTCGCCGGCCCGGATCGCGTGGAACGCCATGCGGATCGTCTGCAGCGACGACGCGCAGAAGCGGTTGACGGTCGTGCCCGGGACGGTCTCCGGGAGACCGGCGAGCAGCGCCGCGCGGCGCGCGAGGTTCATCCCCTGCCGCTCCTGCGGGAAGCCGCAACCGACCATGACGTCGACGACGTCCTCGCGCGGAAGCTCGGGAACCTTCTTCAGCGCCGAGTCGATCGCGAACGCCACGAGGTCGTCGGGACGGGCGTCGACGAGCGAGCCCTTTGCCGCACGCCCGATGGGCGTGCGCGCCGCGGAGACGATCACCGCCTCAGGCATCGGGCGGCCCCGCGGCCATGTAGACGACCTCGCCGACGAGCGCCGGCTTCTCCTTGCCCTCGATCTCGACCTGTACGCCGACGGTCCAGATCACGCTGGGCCCGCGCCGTTCCGTTCGCGCGAGCTTCCCGTGCAGCCGCACCCGCGAGCCGACGGGCACCGGGCTGGTGAACCGGACCTTCTCGGTCCCGTAGTTCACGCCCATGACCGCGTCGCTGACCGAGACGACCTCGGAGAGCAGCATCGGGAGCATCGCGAGCGTGAGGTACCCGTGCGCGACCGGCCCGCCGAACGGGCCTTCCTTCGCACGCTCGGGATCGACGTGGATCCACTGGTGATCGCCGGTCGCGTCCGCGAACTGGTTCACCTGCTCCTGCGTGATCTCGTGCCACGAGCTCGTGCCGAGCTCGCGCTCGCCCGACTGCTCGAGCTCGTCGATCGTCAGCGTCGTCGTCATGTGTTCGCTCCTTCTCGAATCGTCAGCAACTCGCGCAGCGCTTTACGGTCGACCTTGCCCACAGGCGTCAGCGGCAACGTGTCGACCACGTGAACTTCACGCGGATACTTGTACCCGCCCAGCCTCTCCTTGCCGAAGGCGACGACCTCCTCGGCCGGCGATCTCCTCGCGCAGCGTGACGAAGGCGACGACCTCCTCGCCGTGCACCTCGTCCGCCCGTCCCACCACGCACGCCGTTGCGACGGCGGGATGCTCGACGAGCGCTTCCTCGACGTCGCGCGGGAACACGTTGAAGCCGCCGCGGATGATCAGGTCCTTCTTGCGGTCGAGGATCGTCAGGTAGCCGTCGTCGAGCCGGCCCATGTCGCCCGTGTAGAGCCAGCCGTCGCGGATCGTCTCGGCCGTCAGCTCCGGCGCGTTCCAGTAGCCCTTCATCACAAGGTCGGAGCGGACGCAGATCTCGCCCTCGTCGATCCGCACCTCGGTGCCGGGTACAGGCTCGCCGACGCGTGCCGTACCGGATCCGGCCCGGGCGGTTCGTCGACACGAGCGCGGACGTCTCCGTGAGGCCGTACCCCTCGCGGATCTCGCAGCCCGGCACGCGCCGCGCGAACTCCGCGATCGCCTCCGGTGTGAGCGGCGCCGCGCCCGACCCGACGTAGCGCAGCTCGGAGAGGTCGTAGTCCTCGAGCGGCTCGCGTAGCAGCATGGAGAGCATCGACGGCACGACCGGGGCGATCTGACTGCGCTGCTCCTGCGCGAGTGTGAGCCACGACTCGGCGCCGAACCAGCGCATCAGCACCGACTGCGGCCGGCCGGGGTGGTGCAGCGCGACGTTCAGGACGAGCACACCGTAGGAGTGCGAGAGCGGCAGGCACGAGAGCGAACGGTCGATGCCGTCCACGTGCCCGGCCTCGTGCCCGCGTCGGCCGGCCTCCCAGATGTTCGCGTGCGACAGCATGACGCCCTTAGCGCGCCCGGTCGTGCCGCCGGTGTAGACGAGCGCGGCGAGGTCGTCCTCTTCGCGCTCGACGATCGGCAGCGGATCGGAAGTCGCGAGCTCGTCGAGATCGACGACGACGCGCACGACGCCGGCCGCGGCTTCGACGGTGTCCCGCACGAGCGGGGACGCGATCACGAGCGACGGCTCCGCGTCGACGAGGATGCGCCGCAACTCCTCGGCGCTCGCGAGGAAGATCACCGGCGTCACGATCGCGCCCGCGCGCGCAATCGCGTGGTAGACGGCGCCGACGTCGGGCGAGTTCTCCATCATCACGACGACGCGCTCGCCCGGCTTGACGCCGAGATCGAGGCGCGCGCCGCGCTCGAAGAGCTCGCCGCTCGAGTGCCAGCGCCCCTCGAACCACAGAGCGTCGTAGTCGCCGCGGCGCTCGTATGTCTCTTCCGCCAGGCGCGCGAGGTTCCGCGTCATTCGCGCATCGAGCGGCCGCCGGCGGCGTGCATCGAGTCGAGCATGCCCGCGGGCGCGGCGCCGTCGGGAAGTCGCTGGCGCAGCTCCTCGAGCAGCGCATCCGGCTCCCAGCGCGCGTCGCCCGCCGAGAACAGCTCGCCGGCCTCCCAGCCGCGCAGCATGTTGACGGCGCCGCCGTAGACGAAGAACACCTGGCCGGTGATGTCCTGCGCCGCGTCCGCGCACAGTGCGACGACGATTGGCGAGTTGTTCGCCGGATCGGCAGGATCGAAGCCGTCGTCGGGCGGCGGGATCTCGCCGAACGCCGCCTCGGTCATGCGCGTGCGCGCGTTCGGCGCGAGGGCGTTGACGGTCACGCCGTAGCGGCGAAGCTCTTGTGCGGCGATGAGCGTGAAGCCGACGATGCCCGCCTTCGCCGCGCCGTAGTTCGCCTGGCCGACGTTGCCGAACACGCCCGACGGGCTCGACGTGTTGATCACGCGCGCGTGCACGTCCTCGCCGGCCTTCGAGCGCTCGCGCCAGTGCGCCGCGGCGTGGTGCGTCGGCGCGAAATGTCCCTTCAGGTGCACCTCGAGCACCGCGTCCCACTCGTGCTCCTCCATGTTCACCAGCATGCGGTCGCGGAGGATTCCGGCGTTGTTGACGAGGATGTCGAGGCGGCCGAAGCGGTCGACCGCCGCCTGCACCATGCGTTCGGCGCCCGCGAAGTCGGCGACGTTCTCGCCGTTCGCGATCGCCTCGCCGCCGAGCGTCTCGATCTCGCGCACGACGTCGTGCGCCGGCCCCTCGCTTGCGCCCTCGCCCGCGAGCGACGCGCCGAGGTCGTTGACGACGATCTTCGCGCCGGCGCGTGCGAGCGCGAGCGCGTGCTCGCGGCCGATTCCCCGGCCGGCGCCGGTGACGATCGCGACCTTGCCGCTCAAGTCAGGCATCGCGTATGTGAGATTACCGCGATGGATTTCACGCTCACGGAGGAACAGCAGCTGATCCGCAGCTCGGCGCGCGAGTTTGCCCAAAGAGAGCTCGAGCCGCACACGCGCGACTGGGACCGCGCAGAGGAGATCGACCGCTCGCTCGTGCCGAAGCTCGCCGATGCCGGCTTCCTCGGCGCGGGCTGGGACGAGGAGTTCGGCGGCAGTGGGCTCGACACGCTCTCGTACGCGCTCGTCGTCGAGGAGATCGGCAAGGTCGACTCGTCGGTGCGCGGCATCGTCTCGGTCAACGTCGGACTCGCCGGCAAGACGATCGCGCGGTTCGGCACGGAAGAGCAGAAGCGCGAGTGGCTGCCGAAGCTCGCGAGTGGGGAGGGGCTGGGCTGCTACGCGCTGACCGAACCCGGCTGCGGCTCCGACGCCGCCGCACTCACGACCCGTGCCGAGCGCGACGGCGACGACTGGCTGCTCACCGGCTCGAAGACGTTCATCACGCTGGGCTCGTGGGCTTCCGTGGCGCTCGTGTTCGCGCGCACCGGCGGCGAAGGCCCGCGCGGCATCACGTGCTTCCTCGTGCCGACCGGGAGCGAGGGATTCTCGTCGCATCCGATCAAGGGCAAGCTGGGCCTCCGTGCGCAGGACACGGCGGAGCTCTCGCTCGACGGCGTGCGCGTGCCGGACGCGAACCGCCTCGGCGAGCTCGACGGCGGCTTCCGCGTCGCGATGTCGGCGCTCGACGTCGGCCGCATCTCGCTCGCCGCCGGCTGCGTCGGCATTGCGCAGGGCTGCCTCGACGCTGCAGTGCAGTACTCGCGCGAGAGGCGCGCCTTCGGCAGGCCGATCGCCGGCTTCCAGCTCGTGCAGGAACTGCTCGCGGACATCGCCGTCGAGACCGAGGCGGCGCGCCTGCTCGCGCGGCGTGCGGCGTCGCTCGCCGACGCGCACGTCAAGCACACGCTCGAGTCATCCGTGGCGAAGCTGTACGCGAGCGAGGTCGCGGTGCGCGCGGCGAACAGCGCCGTGCAGGTCTTCGGCGGCTACGGCTACGTCGACGAGTACCCCGTCGGCAAGTACCTCCGCGACGCTCGAGTGACGACGCTGTACGAAGGCACGAGCCAGATCCAGAAGCTGATCATCGGCCGCGCACTAACCGGCGAAAGCGCGTTCACCTAACACGAAGGGCCGGTTTCCCGGCCCTTCGCGTCAAATCGAGATGTGCGCGGTTCTACTGGCCGCCGCGCCCGTTGATGAGCGAGCCAACCTCGGTCCAGATCTTGTTGCTGCCGTCGTACTTGATGATCTTCACCTGCGAGATCGGGAATGGGTCCGATCCACTGGTCGTGATCTTGACCCCCTTCAGCGTGCCCGGGTTCGTCCAGTTCATGTGCCGGACGGCGTTGAGAAGCTTTGCGCGGGTCGGATTCTTGCCCGTCGCCTGGAGCAGCTTCACGACGTCGTAGGCCTTCGCAAACCCGTAGTAGTAGAACGTGTTGTTCGGATCCGCGTTCGGCGCCCACTTCGCCATCTGCGCCTTGTAGAGCTTGACGAACGCATTGCTCGCGTACTTCGGGTCGTTCGAGTTCAGGAGGTAACCGGTGCTGATCGAGCCGTCGAGTGTCGCCGCGTTGGAGTTCGCGAGAGCGAGGCCCATGACGTAGTCGTTCGCCGAGACCGAGTTGAGGATCACCTGCGACGGCTTGTAGTTGATCGCCTTCATCGTCGCGTAGATCTTGACCGTCGGGCTCGGCGTCCCGAAGATCGCGACCACGTCGGCTCCGGACTGACGTGCCGCCACGACCTGCGACGCGACGCTCGCGTCGGTGGCGCCGAAGCTCACCTCTTTGATGATGTTCGACGACTTCGACCCGAGGCCGTTCCTGAGACCCTCGAGGTAGTTCTTGCCGTAGTCGTCGTTCTGGTACAGGACGGCGATCTTCAGGTTCGCCCAGTTCTGGGCGGCGTACTTGCCGTAGATCCTGCCTTCGGCGTAGTAGTCCGGCTGCCAGCCGATTGTGTACGGGTCCTCCTTGTACCGGGTGTCGAACTCGGTCGCTCCGGTCGAGACGAGCATCTGGGGCACTTTGCGCTGGTTCATGTAATCGACCACGGCCTGCTGCGGCTCCGTGCCGAGAGCGCCGAACGTCGCGAAGACCTTGTCCTCCTCGACCAGCTTGCGCGTCTGCTGCGTCGTGTTCGCGGGGTTGTACCCGTCGTCGTAGTACTTCCACACGATCTGCCTGCCGCCGACGCCGCGCTTGTGATCCGCACCGCGGCGCGTGTTGACGTACGTGAAGTACACCTTCATGCCGACGGGGATCGGCGCGTAATACGCGGCCGGGCCGCTCAGCGGGAACGTCCCGCCGATCACGAACTTCGTCTTCGTGACCCCGGGTGTGGCCTGGGAGCCTGCAAGTGCGGTGACGCATACCACCGCCGCCGCCACGAACATGGCAGCGAGCAGGCCAAACCTTGTCCTCATACTTTCTCCTTTAGAGCAGGAATATCCGCGGATGCCGCGGCCTCAGTGAGTATAAGACGACCGTGCGACGGATTTGTAAGCGCGTCTGAGAAGTCCCGCGACCCCGTACGGGGCGAGGAAGAGCACCAGCAAAAGAACGAAGCCGTACACCGCCGCACCTGCTCCGGCGCGCTGCGGATCGAGCGGTGACCCGAACGGCTTTTCCGCCCAACTCAGGATGTTCGGCGCGTAGAGCGGCACGTACTCGATGAACAACGCTCCGAAGATGACGCCGACCAGCGAGCCGAGCCCGCCGACCACGACGCCGATGAGGAGCAGGAGCGAAAGGTTGATCGAGAAAGTGTCGGGGTTGACGAAGCCGATGACGATCGCGTAGAGCGATCCGGCGACGCCGGCGAAGAATGCGGAGATCCCGAATGCGAGCGTCTTCGTCACGGTCAGGTTGACGCCGGACGAGACGGCCGCGATCTCCGACTCGCGGATCGTTCTGAACGAGCGCCCAAGCTTGCCGAGGAGTAACAGCCACGCGAGCACGAACATCACGCCTGCGATCGGCCATGTCGTCACGTACGCCTCGTGACCCGTAAGGACGCGGGTCAGGTTCTTCCCGCCGCCACCTCCGGTGAAGCTGGAGTACTTCTTCGCGAGTGCGATCAGCGCGATCGGGATCGCGAACGTCGCGAGCGCGAGGTACGCGCCGCGCAGCCGAAGTGCGGGGAAGCCGAAGAGAAAACCGGCAATGCCCGCCAGCAATCCTGCGAGCGGAATCGTCGCGAGGGCGTTCCAGCCGTGATCGACGTTCAGGATGGTCGTCGTGTAAGCGCCGATGAGCATGAAGCCGCTCTGCCCGAGCGAGATCAGTCCCGCGTAGCCGGTGAGGATCTGCAGCCCGAGCGCCGCGATGAAGAACGTCGCCACGAACGCGAACCGGTACTCGTGCGTGTCGCTGAGGAAGAGCGGCAACACGCAGATCACAAACGCTGCGATGAGGGTCGCCACGAGGCCGACGACGAAGCGACGCGTGATCAAACGCGCCTCACGACCGCTCGCCCGAACAGGCCCGCCGGGCGGAAGACGAGTACGAGAAGCAAGAGCGCCAGCGCGACCGGCAGGCGCAAGTCGGGTGAGATCTGGCCGGGGAAGTAGGTGCCGAGCAGGTTGATGGTCACACCGAGCAGGAGCCCGCCGATGACGGCGCCGACGGGACTCTCCAGCCCGCCCAGGATGGCCGCGGCGAACGCGTAGATGATGGTCACCTGCATGAACCCCGGCGTGAAGATGAACTGCGCCGATGCTGCGAGCAGGCCCGCAACGGCCGACAGGATGGCCGCGAAACCCCAGCCGATCGAGAGCATCCAGGGCACGCGCACGCCCAGCAGTCTGCTCGCGGAGGGATCCACGGCCGATGCGCGCAGCGCCAGTCCGAGCTTCGTGTACCTGAAGAGCAGCCACAGGACGGTCACGCAGACGAGCACGACGATGAGGTCGTACACCGCTTGCTGCGGGATCGCGACGCTTCCGACTTCCCAGGTGCCGCCTGTCAGCGGGGACACGAGGATCTTCTCGTCCGGCTGCCAGATCCAACTCGCGAGACCGTTCAGGATCACCAGCAGCGCGATCGTCGCCATCACGACCGTCAGTTCGCCGGCGCGATGGAGCGGCCGGATCACCGTCTCGTGGATGGCGAAGCCGCCGAGGAACGAGATGCCGAGTGTGAAGACGAACGCCGGCCAGTACGACCAGCCGTGGTTCGAGATCAGCGCCCACGCGATGTACGTCGAGAACATTCCCATCTCGCCCTGCGCGAAGTTGATGACGTGCGTCGCGCGATAGATGAGCACGAGCGCGAGCGCGAGGCTCGCGTAGATCGCCCCGTCCCCGAGCCCGGCAATGACCTGTTGGATGAACTCCGCCATCAGTAGCCGAGGTAGCTCTTCCTGACGCCTTCGTGCTCGCGCAGCTCCGCGCTCGCGCCGCCGAGCACGACCTTGCCGACCTCCAGCAGGTACGCGCGGTTCGAGAGCTCGAGTGCGGCGTTCGCGTTCTGCTCGACGATCAGCACCGACAGGCCCTGCTCCTCGTTGAGACGCTTCACGACCTGGAAGAACTGCTCGACGATGATCGGCGCGAGCCCGAGCGAGGGCTCGTCGAGGAGTAGCAGCCGCGGCCGTGAAAGGCGCGCCCGCGCGAGCGCGAGCATCTGCTGCTCGCCGCCTGACAGCGTTCCGGCCTGCTGGTCGCGCCGCTGCGCGAGCCACGGCAGCTCGGCAGTGACCTCGTCGAAGTCCTGCGCGATGGCCTTGCGGTCACGCCGGAGGTACGCGCCCATCTTCAGGTTCTCCCAGACCGTCAGCTCGCCGAGGATGCCGCGGCCTTCAGGAACGTGCGTGATACCTCGCCGTGCGGTCGACTCCGCGCGGCGCGGCAGCTCTTCTCCGTCGAAGACGATCGTCCCGTCGCGGGCGACCATGCCCGAGATCGCGCGGAGCGTCGTCGTCTTGCCCGCGCCGTTTGCACCGAGCAGCGCGACGATCTCTCCCTCGTCGAGCGTCAGCGAGATGCCGTGCAGCGCGCGCACCGGCCCGTAGCGCGCGTGAACTTCACTCAGCTCGAGGAGGGGCATCCGCGCTCGTGGTCGCTCCGGCGCCGAGATACGCCTCGATCACCGCAGGGCTCGACTGGACTTCCTTCGGCGTTCCGGCCGCGATCGTTCGCCCGAAGTCGAGCACGGTGACGCGGTCCGACACCGACATGACGAGGTTCATGTGGTGCTCGACGAGCAGGATCGTGAGGTCGTAGTCCGAGCGCAGCTGCCGGATCAGGTCGCCGAGGTGACCGACCTCTTCGTGGTTGAGCCCGCCCGCGGGCTCGTCGAGGAGCAGGAGCCGCGGCCTCGACGCGAGCGCGCGCGCGAGCTCGATGCGCTTGAGCGTACCGAACGGCAGTCCCGCCGCCGGCCCCTCTGCAAGTGGGGCGAGCTCGAGCGAGTCGAGGATCTCGAGCGCCTCGCCGCGAACGGTGCGGTCGAATGCGATGCGCGTCCGCGCGTGCGCGCCGACGAGCACGTTCTCGAGCACCGTCATGTGCGCGGCCAGTTGCAGGTTCTGGAACGTCCGCGCGATGCCGAGGCGCACGATGCGATGCGCCGGCTGGCGCAGCAGGTCCGTGCCGTCGTAACGCACCGCGCCTCCGTGAGGCTTGTACAGGCGCGTGATGACATTGAAGGCCGTCGTCTTGCCCGCGCCGTTCGGCCCGATCAGCCCCGCGATCTCGCCCTCTTCGACCGCGAGCGACAGCTCGTCGAGCGCGAGGATCCCGCCGAAGCGCCTGCTGACGTTGTCGACCTCGAGCAGCGCCACCGGCACTAGCTTCTCACGCGGCGGCGCGCGTTGACGGTCGGAGCCGTTCGTCGTAGCGTGATCGTGTGAGGACCTGGGCGGCGAGGTTGCTCGTCGGGCTGGCGTCGGTCCTGCTCGTGGTGGCTGGAGCCGCGGTCGCTGCAGGCATCGGCTCGGGGCTCGACAGTCACGTGAGTCTTCTCGACCCCCGGCACGACGACGAGCACGAATTCCGGTCCCTATCCGGATCCGCCGACGCAGCTCGCGGCGACGCCGACGGGCAACGGCGTCACGCTCTCCTGGCGGCCGCCGAGAGGTGAGGGCCAGGTCAGCCGCCGATCTTAGGGCCGTATCAGTCGTTCCCGACCGGCTCGTGGCCGGAGGAGTCGCGATCGGCGACATGACCGGCGACGGGCGTGCAGACGCTGTGCTGGTGACGAGCTACTCCTTCAACCTGGCGGCAGACCACCACGTCTTCGTCTTTGCACAGAAGACGTCAACGGCGACGGCAAGAACGACGTCGTCGCGACGTACGGCGGCAACAGGCCGAACTCGTTCGTGGCTGTGCTCGCCCAGGGAGCCGGCGCGGAGCTCGGCGCTCCCGTTTCGTACCCGAGCTACGACATTCCCGAGCCGATCGACACCGGCGACTTCGACCTCGACGGAAGCACGGACGTCGTTCCGCTGCACGGCGGCTGGAATGCCGCGGGCGTCTTCCGCCAGCGCGCCGACGGCACGGTCGCCACCGAAGAGCCCTACTCGATCCCGTACTCGAGCCATTACGCGCCGCACGGCCTCGCCGTCGCCGACGTGAGCGGCGACGGCTCGCCCGACATCGTCCTCGTCGACACCAACAACGGGCTCGTCGTGCTGCAGAACACGACCGCGCCGACGAACGTCCCCGCTGCGCCGAACGTCACCGCCGCAGTTGCCGAAGCGAGCGCGATCGGCCTCACGTGGTCGCCGCCCCGCACGGTGGGTAGTGCGTCGAGCGGCTACCGCGTCTACCGCGGCACGGCCTCTGGAGGAGAGACGCTGCTCGCGACGCTGGGCACCTCGACGTCGTATACGGACAGCACCGCCGTTCCCGGCACGACGTATTACTACGTCGTCCGCGCAGTCGATTCGCTGGGCGAGGGCGCGCGCTCGAACGAACGCTCGGCAAAGGTCGCGATCCAGGATCCGAAGCCGCCGACGACGCCGTCGAGCCTCAAGCTCGTCGTCGCGGGCACGAACCAGTTCGCGCTCGACTGGTCGGCGTCGACGGACAGCGTCGGCGTCATCGGATACCGCGTCTACCGCAACAACGTCGTCGTCGCGACGGTCTCAACGACGCAGTACCTCGCCTCGGGGCTCGCCGCTGCGACGAGCTTCACGTACAAGGTGGTCGCCACGGACGCGGCGGGCAACGTGTCCGCGGCGTCGAGCAACCTGACGGCGAAGATCAGCGGCTACAGCGGCCAGTCGCTCACCGTCGCCGCGGTCGCCGGTAAGACCGTCCTCGCGGTCGCTACGCTCACGAAGTGACGACGGTCCAGCCGCGGACGGCGAACCAGCCGCCGCCGCTCGAGGGATACGACCTCTACGGCGAGAACCGCCCGCTCGCCGAGGCGGTCGCGCGCGAGGGCGCGGACTGGGCCGACACGGCGTTGCGCGAGCTCGGGACGCTGCTCGGCGGCGAGCCTCTCGAGCTCGGACGGCTCGCGAACGAGCACCCGCCTCGGCTGAGGACGCACGACCGCTTCGGCAACAGGATCGACGAGGTGGAGTTCCACCCGGCGTGGCACGAGCTGCTCGGCCTCGCCGTGAGTTGCGGCTTGCACGCGTCGCCGTTGCGCGAGCCGCGTCCGGGAGCGCACGTCGCGCGCGCGGCTGCGTTCCTCACGCTCGCCGAAGTCGAGGCCGGCGTCGGCTGTCCGCTCTCGATGACCTTCGCCGCAGGCCCGGCTCTGCGCGCTGAGCCGGCGCTCCTCGACGAGTGGGCGCCGCTGCTCACCTCGACCGTGTACGACCCCGGGCTGCGGCCGGCGGCGGACAAGGCCGGTGCGCTGTGCGGCATGGCGATGACGGAGCGGCAGGGCGGCTCGGACGTGCGCGCGAACGAGACCGTCGCGCGGCCGGCGGGTGACGGTGGGGCGACGCTGCACGGTCACAAGTGGTTCTGCTCGGCGCCGATGTCCGACGCGTTCCTCGTCCTCGCGCAGGCTCCGGGCGGGCTGACGTGCTACCTCCTGCCTCGCATCCTCCCGGACGGCGGGCGCAACGCGTTCCAGATCGACCGGCTCAAGGACAAGCTCGGCAACCGCTCGAACGCGTCGGCGGAGATCCGGCTCGAGGGCGCGTGGGCGCGGCGCGTCGGCGAGGAGGGTCGCGGTGTCGCGACGATCATCGAGATGGTCGTGCACACGCGGCTCGACTGCGTGCTCGGCTCCACGGGCTTGATGCGTCGTGCAGTCGCGGAGGCGACGCATCACGCTGCGTACCGCTCGGCGTTCGGACGTCTCCTCGCCGAGCAACCGCTGATGGAGAACGTGCTCGCCGACCTGTGCATCGACTCCGAGGCCGCGACGGTTCTCGCGCTCCGGCTCGCGCGCGCATACGACGAGGACGACGTTCCGTTCCGCCGGCTCGCGACGACGGTCGCGAAGTACTGGGTCTGCAAGGCGACGCCTCCGCTCGTGGCCGAGGCGCTCGAGTGCATCGGCGGCAACGGCTACGTCGAGGAGAGCGTGCTGCCGCGCCTGTATCGCGAGAGCCCGCTGAACTCGGTGTGGGAGGGGCCTGCGAACGTGCAGGCGCTCGACGTCCTGCGCGCGCTGCAGCGTCAGCCGGAGAGCGTCGAGGCGGTGCTGCGCGAGATCGAGCTCGCCGCGGGGATGGACGCGCGGCTCGACGCGGCGGTCGCAGAGCTGTGCGCGGAGCTGGCCGATGCCGACCAGTGGCAGGCGCGGCGCGTCGCCGAGCGGCTCGCGCTCTGCCTGCAGGGGTCGCTGCTGCTGCGGCACGGCAATGCGGTGGTTGCCGAGGCGTTCTGCGCAACGCGGCTCGGCGACGAGGGCGGTCGCAGCTACGGCACGCTGCCGCGAGGCGTCGATGCCGCGGCGATCGTCGAGCGTCACCGGCCGCGCGTCTGAAGGAACGCCTCGTTGATCTCCCGGATCCTCGCCGGGTCGGCCTTCGGGACGCGGTCGGATGTGAGCAGGCCGTTGAGCTCGCCCCCGACGTCCGTCAGCTGCGTCCAGACGAAGCCGGCGACGTCGTCGGGGATCTGCCCGACGACGCGGCGATAGCCGTCGACGAGCTCGTCGGCACTCGCGACGTCGCGGTACGAGAAGTCGGCGTGACCCCTGACGGGGAGCGAGATACCGCCGCACTCGCCGAACCACAGCGGCAGGTCCTCGCGCGCGCCGCGGTGCTTCGTCAGCTCGGCGCCGTAGTCGTGGACGTCCACGAGATCGGTGTCCTCGAGCTGGTGCCAGCCCGACGCGTCGACGACGAGCCGCGAGGGGTCGGCTGTGCGCGTCGCGCGCACGACCTCGCGCTGGAAGTCGGGCGGCGGCTCGCCCCAGTGCTCGTTGAACGGGATCCACATGACGATGCACGGGTGCACGCGCAGCTGGTCGACGATCTCGAGCCACTCCCGCATGAAGCGTTCGCGCGCGACAGGCGTCGACAGGTCGTGGCTCGACGGCATGTCCTGCGCGACGAGCATCCCGAGGCGGTCGCACCACGCGTACCAGCGCGGATCCTCGACCTTGACGTGCTTGCGCACGAGGTTGAAGCCCAGCGCCCTTGCCGCCTCGACGTCGGCGCGGAGCGCGTCGTCGCTCGGCGCCGTGTAGACGCCGTCCGGCCAGAAGCCCTGGTCGAGCACGCCCGCGATGCGCAGCGGCTCGCCGTCGAAAAACAGCCGCCGGCCGCGGCGTTCGATCCTGCACACGTTCGCCTGCGGCTGCACGACGTCGTCGCCGGGCGCCCCCTCGAGCCAGACGCTGCGCCAGATGCCGGTCGTGCGCGTGTACCAGATGCCGCCGCTCCCGCGCTGCTTGCCCTTCGGCTGGCCGAACGTGTCGTCGGCGGGATCGAAGACGTCGACGACGAGCTCGTGCTCGCTGCCCGGGCTCAGCCGTCCCGCGTCGAGGACGACCTCCGCGTAGCCGCCCTCGTGCCCGCCGAGATCGTGGCCGTCGAGCGCCACGCGCGCGTGCCAGTCGACCGCGCCCAACCGGAGCAGCGTGCGCTCCGGCCACTCGTCCGGCACGCGGAACGTGCGCCGGTAGCGAAGCCGTTCGTGCACCTCGTCGGGCACGCCGATCCCGGAGAGCGGCGCCTCGAACGTGAACGGCACGCGGATCTCGCGCCACGCGTCGCCCGGCTCGAGCTGCACTTCCCAGGTGCCGTCGAGGCACGACCGCGCCGTCACGGCTTCGGTGCGTCCTGCGCGTCGCACGTCGGCCCGTCCACGACCGGCCTGCCGTCCTTCCACTCCAGCGGGTCGATCCAGAGCTGCCGCTTGGAGTACGCCGCGTCCCACGCGTGATAGACGATCCACGTACGGCCCGCGCCGTCGTCGATCAGCGCGTTGTGCCCCGGCCCGTGCGCCGCGCACGCCGTCTTGAGGATCGGGTTCTCCGGCGCGTCCTTGCACGGGCCGAGCGGTGACGCACACGTGGCGTACCCGACGGCGTAACCGGCGCCGCTGTACACGTTCCCCGAGTAGAAGAGGAAGTAGCGGCCGTCGTGCTTCCGCAGCATCGGTCCCTCGACGATGCTCGCCTCCCACGGCACGTCGTTCTTCTCGATCGTCGCGCGCGTGCCCGCGAGTTGCAGCCCGTCGGGCGAGAGCCGTTGCGCATAGATGAACGTCGGCGCGCCGATCGCGTTGCCGTCGTTCTTCCACAGGAGATACAGCTTCCCGTCGTCGTCGCGAAACGGGCTCGGATCGATCGAGCCGCCGAGCTTCTGCTGGCAGACGAGCGGCTGCTTCGAGTCGTCGACGAACGGACCGACCGGCTTGCCCGCGACCGCGCGGCCGACGCAATGGTTCGCGGTGTAGTAGAGGACGTACGAGCCGTCGTCGCGCTTCAGCACCTCCGGCGCCCACGTCTCGCCGTTGAAGCCCCACGAGCCGACCTTCGGCAGCGCGTCCGGTCCCGGCTGCCAGTGGACGAGATCCTTCGACGTCAGCGTCTGCACCTGCTCGCCGGCGCCGTTCGTTGCGTAGGCGTAGTACGTGTCGCCGACCTTCAGCACGAACGGGTCGGGGAAATCGCCGCGGTAGACAGGGTTCGTGAACGTCGCGTGCTTGGCGCCGCCGCAGGCAGTCAGCGCAACGACGACGACGAGGAGGGCGGCGCGCGCCGGCACCGGCGAAGCGTAAGAGGTCAGGAGACGAGCGGCCGCACGAGCGCGTCCATCTGTCCCGACGGCTCGAGGCCGAGCCTGTCGCGGAGGAGACCGCGGAACACGCGGTACTGCCGGAGCGCCTCGGCCGCGTTCCCCTCGGCGAGATGCGCGTGGATCAGGACGCGATGCGCACTCTCGCGCAGCGGTTCGCCTTCGACAGCCGCGAGCCCGGTCTCGACGGCCTCCGTGAACCTGCGCTCGAGGATAAGACGCTCGCACAGCCGCTCGAGCGCGTGCACGCGCAGCTGACGGAAGCGCTCGCGTTCGATCACGACCCAGTCGTCGTACCAGTCCGGCAGCAGCTCACCGCGGAGGAAGACACAGTCGCGGTCGCCGTCGTCGATCTTGGCCGCCGGGTCGAGCAGCCGGTGAGCCGCCGCGGCCGCCTCGTGCACGTCGACGCGCACGTCGGGCGCGAGGCGAAGGCGGCCGTTCGACTCCTCCACGAGAGCGCGCCCGTCTCGGCGGAGCTTCCAGAGCGCAGAGCGAAGGCTGCCGAAGGCGTGATCCTCGCTCGAGTCGATCCAGAGCGAGCAGGCGACGTAAGCCCGGCGCGCCGGACGTCCCCGCAATGCGAGAAACGCGAGCAGCCGCTGCACGGGCAACGACAGCGTGACCGGGCCGGCGCCGTTCGTGAGCTCGAACGCCTCGAGGAGCGTAAGCCGCGGCAGGCGCGAAGCGCCGCTCGAGGCCGCAGCAACGATTCCGTCCCCCCTCATGCTCACGGGCTCCAAACCCGTCACGGTCGTTACTGGTGGAGCCGCGACCTTACTCCTCGCGCCGAACGTGCGTCAACCGTTGACGGTGCGGTGACGTGGGGGTGACGCGCACGCGCAAGTGTCCCCGGCGGAGAGGCGGGCCGACCGACAGGAGGCACCGATGGCGCGCGAGCGTAAGAGGCCGGAGGACGAGGCGGCCCCGGTCGAAGCCGGGGACGTCGGGGACGACGCGGACGAGCTCAACGACGAGGACTTTCAGTTCGTGCTGCGCGAGCTGCTCGCAGCGTACGAGCCGATTCTCGCGGAAGCGCTCGAGCAGGCGCGCGCGCCCGATGCACTGACGAAAGACGCGCTCGAGCATCCTCCGAGCTGCGACGAAGAGCTCCAGCTCGCGGAGCGCATCTTCGAGCGGTTCTGCAACGAGAAGATCGCACTGCGGCTGCTGCCGCCGGAAGGCCGGGAGCAGCTCGGCTCTGTCGAGAGTTGGCAATGGTGCCTGAGGCACATCTGCTGCTGCATCAAGTTCGGCTGGCTCGTCTGCCGCGGCCCGCGCACGTTCCGTGCACACGCGTATTACCTCTACCGGTACTGGCTCTGTGTCCGCCAGGCGCTCGGCGACGCGCCGGTCGGGCGCGCGCTCACCGAGGAGGAGCGCGAGGACTTCAACACGCTCGTGCAGGCGCTCGCCGGCGCGTTCAAGCCGTACCTCACCGACCAGCTCGCGACGGTCGAGTTTCCGTTCGGCCTGTCCGACGAGATCGTCGCCGGACAGGTCGACTGCGACGAGGGCGCGGAGGAGTCGGCCGCGATCTTCGAGCGGCTGCTGACGGTCGACATCGCGCCGGCGCTGCTCGGCCGCAAGGAGTTCGAGGCGCATCGCGACGATCCGAACTTCTGGTTCTGCCGCTGCTGGTGCCTCTGCGCGATCCGCTTCGGGTGCTGCCTCGCGCGCGCCCGGTCGCTGCGCGACGTCGTGCGCTGTCTGCAGTTCTACCGCCGCTGCCTGCGCCACTGCTTTCAGCCGCTGCGCTGCGACATCACTGCACCGCACGATTGTGCGGTCGAGCAGACGGGCCTGTTGCCGATGGTCTCGCCGCTCGCGACTGCGGTGCAGATCGAAGGAACCGCAAGCGGCTCTTTCTTCGGCCATTACGAGCTGCAGTGGCGGAAGGTGCAGTCGCCTCGCTCGTGCGACGACGACACCGACTTCTCGAGTGTCGGCATCCACTATCCGGGCGGTGGGCCGACCGGGTCCGGTGCCGTGACGGGCGGCGTCCTCGGCTGGCTCGATACGAGCTTGATCGACACGGCGCTGTACGAGGTTCGCGTCTGCGTCTTCTCGACACAGGGCGGGAGGACGTGCTGCTGCGGCCAGTTCATGCTCTTCAAGCGGCGGGTCTGGATCGACGGCGTCACGAACATCCCGGCTCCCGTGTCCATGGACACGCCGCTCGGCCCGTTCGACGAGAACGCGCAGGTCGACAACACGACGCCCGGCGGGACGGTCGTCCCCGTCGGTGGCTACATCACGGTCACCGGTAACGCATGGGTCGGCGACTGCAACGACCGCAAGATCAAGTGCGTGGACATCCGCGCCGCCGTCGGGTGGAACGTGGGCCCGGACGACATGTCATTCGCATCGACGCTGCCGCTGTACACGACCTCGCTCCTCCAAGCGCCGATTTGCTACGACGACGTGGACGAGAAGCTCAAGCGCGCGTGGTGGAACAAGCTCCAGGGATTCCACGTCCACCTCACGCGCTTCTGGCACAAGATCACCCTGCCCCCGGACATCTGGGTGCTCGAGGAGGCCCCGTGGCCGAGCCACGCCGGGCTGCCGCTCGGCGTCATGGCCGGCCCCTGCCCCGACCCGCAGCACCGCTGCCGCAGCGGCCAGTACACGCTGCTGCTCGACGTCTCGGACACGACAGGCGAGCACTACTACGACACGCAGCAGGTGTGGTTCGACAACAAGCCGATGGACACCGGGGACCACGTCGTGTTCGCCGGGCTCGAGGGACTCTCCGCCTGCTCGGACATGAGCCTCGGCAAGTTCATTCCCGCCGGTGCACCGTGCGGAATCGCATGGCCGATCAACCTGCTCGGCATCGCGTACGACGAGCTCATCGACGAGTCGGACACGACGTATCCGAGCGACAACTTCGACTACTACTCGCTGACCGTCACGCGGCAGGGCGGTCCCGCGATGTCGATTCCGATCGTGGGCCCGCCCGCCGATCCCGGGAATCCGTTCAAGGGGATCACCCGTCGCGGTCAGCCGGGCACGCGCTGCGATCCCGTTCCTGCAGCCGGGCCGATGTGCCCGCCGGCGCAGCTCGTGCCGGGTCAGTCGTTCGACGTCCTCACGGCGCTCGACCTGCGCGTCTTCGATGCCGTCTGCGTCGGGAGCGTCGGCTCCCCGTACGTCGTCCCGTCCGGGTTCGCGCTCAAGCGCGGCGAGTGCTGCGGGTACACGTTCCAGCTCTACGCGCAGGACAAGACGTGGAGCGACGGCTACGCAGGCGGCCTCCACCATGCGTGGTCGCTCCCGTGGGCGGTCTGCATCTGCAACGACCTCAAGAAGCAAGGAGGGGACGTCATCGAATGAGCGGCGTGCGTTTCGGTGTCGCCGCGCTCGCCACCTGGCGCGTCACGCACCTGCTCGCGAACGAGGACGGGCCGGGCGACGTGATCGTGCGTGCCCGCGTGCGCCTCGGAGAGAGCCCGGCGGGCGAGTTGATGGATTGCTTCCAGTGCCTGAGCCTCTGGGTCGCCGCGCCGCTCTCCCTCTCGGCGGCGCGGCGGCCGAGGGAGGCAGTGCCGCTGTGGCTAGCGCTGTCGGGCGCGGCCTGCCTCCTCGAGCGGCTCGGAGGGGGTGAGGAGCATGCCGTGCTGTGGCCAGAAGCGGTCGGCGCTGAAGACGAGACGCTCGCCGGCGCCTGGGCCGGCAATCGCTCAGCCGCCGCCTAGTCCACCGGCGACGAGACCGCGCGTGCGACCGGCGTCGCCGCTCGCGCCGGTGTCGGGTGCCGTGCCGATCGAGTACCTGGAGCGGTCGAAGATCCACGTCCGCGGAGCCGTGACGGGTCGCGTCTACGAGTTCTCTCGTGCGGTTCCCGTTCAGCACGTCGATCCGCGCGATGCCCCGAGACTGCTCGGCACGCGATTCTTCCGCCGCGTCGCGTAAGGAATCTGTACGCGTTCCGTACGCGTTCTATCGTGGTACGAACCTTTACCGGCGTCTGCCCGTTGGACCCCCTGAAGCGACGATACCCAGGAGGTCCATCAGATGCGTAAGGTTTTCCTCGCGGCTCTCGCGGTCGCAGTTCTCGTCTTCGGCTCGGTCGCGCTCGCGCGCACGGCGCCGATCGAGATCACGAAGAACGGGTTCGCCCCGCCGACCGTCACGGTGCAGAGCGGCGACTCCGTGAGCTTCAAGAACTCCGACACGACGACTCACGACGTCGCCGTCGACAAGACGGACTGCAAGCTCAGCCTGCAGCCCTCACAGACCGGCTCGTGCACGTTCGCGACGCCCGGCACGTTCACGTACAACGACCCGACGGTGAAGGGGAGCGACCAGAAGGGCAGCGCGTTCGCCGGCTCGGTCACCGTCGCGCAGAACACGCGCGCGGTCTCGATCGCAGCCTCGCGCTCGCTGATGATCTTCGGCGACGCGATCACGCTCTCCGGCACCGTGTCGAGCAAGCAGGCCGGCGAGACGGTGACGATCTCTTCGAAGCCCACCGGGGAGCCCGAGTGGACGACGCAGGTCACGACGACGACCGGCGGTAACTGGAGCCTCCAGGTTCAGCCGCGCATCCGCACGACGTACCAGGCGACGTACGAGGACAAGGCGAGCGCGCCGCTGACGGTGAACGTCCGCCCGCGGATCACGCTCCAGAAGGTCGGCCGGAACAGCTTCCTCGTCGTCGTGCTCGCGCAGCACTCGATGGCGGGCAAGACGGTCGACGTCTCGCGCTGGACGGGCTCCGGTTGGACGACGATCTCGCAGGCGCAGCTCCAGAGCATTGCGCGGACGAGCACGGTGGCGGTCGGTCACGTCACGTCGTTCGTCAATCTCGGAACGAAGCTCCGCGTCTTCCTCCCGGCGTCGCAGACGTCGCCGGATTACATCGAGGGCCACAGCAACTTCGTCTTCAAGTAAACGCCTTGCGTTCAGGGGTGCGGCTCAGGCCGCACCCCGTTCGCGCAACCACTCCCGCACGGCGGCGCGCAGCGCGGCGACGTCGGAGCGGAGGCTGTGGTTGCCGCGCACCGCGACGACCTTTCGCCCTTCGCCGGGCGGCGGCATCCCGAACGGGTCTCCCGCGCCCTGGACGACGAGCACCGGGACCTGTACGCCGTCGAGTTCCGGCAGGCGGCTCGATTCCGGGCGTCCCGGCGCGTGGAGCGGAAACGCGAGGCAGAGCACGCCGGCGGCGCGTGTCGTCTCGGCGGTGCGGCACGCGACGCGCGCGCCCGACGAGCGTCCGCCCGTCACGAGCGGCAGGCCGACGAGCCTATCTCCGCGGAGGCGCTCGAGCACGGCGATCCACGCCGCGTCGAGCTGATGCGCAGGGGCGGGGGAGCGGCGTCCGGCGACGCGGTAGGGCTGCTCGACGAGCGCGACCGTGAAGCCTTCCTCCAGGGCGACGTCCTTCGCGGCGGCGAGATCCGGCGCCGCGACACCTCCGCCCGCGCCGTGTCCCAGCACGAGCGCACCGTGTGGCGCTTCGGCGTCGTGCAGGTGGACACGCGCCGGTCCGTGCGGGGTCTCGACCACGAACGTCGTCAATGCCAGATGATTTTCGTCGCACGAGCGGGTCTTATGCATGCCAACGCGAATCGACGGGAGGAGTGATCGAGATGGGCAGGATCGTAGTGACGGAGTTCGTGTCGCTCGACGGCGTGATGGAGGATCCCGGCGGCGCCGAGGACTTCGAGTACGGCGGCTGGACGTTCGAGATCGACCGCGGCGACGAGGGGAACAAGTTCAAGCTCGACGAGACGATGGAGTCGGAGGCGCTGCTGCTCGGCCGCGTGACGTACGAGGGCTTCGCGGAGGCGTGGCCGTCGCGCGAGGGCGAGTTCGCCGACAAGTTCAACAACATGCCGAAGTACGTCGTGTCGTCCACGCTTCGCGACCCCGAGTGGAACAACACGACGGTGCTCTCGGGCGACCTCGCGGACGAAGTGTCGAAGGTTCGGGAGAGCACGAGCGGCGACGTGTACGTGCACGGGAGCGCTCAGCTCACGCAGGCGCTGCTCGAGCAGGATCTCGTCGACGAGCTGCACCTCATGGTGTTCCCGGTCGTGCTCGGTGCCGGCAGGCGGTTGTTCGGCGAGACCACGGCAAAGAAGCCGCTGCAGCTCGTCGATTCGAAGATCGTCGGCGACGGCGTCGCGATCCTCGTCTACCGGCCGGGTCGCGAGGAGTCGGCGTGAGCGACGAGCCGCTCGACGGCGAATGCGAGTGCGGTGCTGTCCACTACCGCGTGCTCGATGAGTTTCGTTACGCAGCGAACTGCCACTGCTCGAGGTGCCGCGCGTCGACGGGATCGGCGTTCAAGGCGTTCGCAGGCATCGAGCGCGAGAAGCTCGAGATCACGCGCGGTGCCGGCACGCTGCTCGTCTGGGGCGACGACGAGGGCAACCACACGCGGTGCGCGATCTGCGGCTCGCTGTTGTACTCGGTCGTTCGCGAGGGCGCGTATGTGCACGTCGCGATGGGCTCGCTCGCGGACGAGCCGCGCATCCGCCCGACGGAGCACATCTTCGTGGGCTCGAAGGCGCCGTGGTTCGACATCACGGACGACCTGCCGCAGAACGTGGAGCTCTAGCCCGGCGGCGGTGGGCCGCGTCCATAGCATGCGAGCGTGAGCTGGGACGAGGCCTTCGCGGATCGCTACGACGAATGGTCAGCCGAGATGACGGCCGACGTCGCCTTCTACGTCGCGCTCGCACGACAAGCCGAGGGGTCGGTCGTCGAGCTCGCGGTCGGAAACGGCCGCGTGGCGATCCCCGTCGCGCGGGCGATCGGCCGGCCGGTGATCGGGATCGACACGTCGCCGGCAATGCTCGACCTCGCCCGCTCCGGTGCGGCCGAGGCGGGCGTCGAGCTCGAGCTCCACGAGGGCGACATGCGCGATCTGGCGCTCGACGAGCCGGCGGCTCTCGTCTACTGCCCGTTCCGCGCCCTGCTCCATCTGCCGACGTGGGCCGACCGGCGGCGCACCTTCGAGCGGGTCGCCGCGTCACTCCAACCCGGCGGCCGGTTCGCGTGGAACGCGTTCGCACTCGACCACAACATCGCAGCGCGTCTCGACGGCACGGCGCAGGCCGATCCGGTTCCGCACGGAGTCCGTTACGCAGTCGGCGACAACCGGATCGACATCACGCTCGACGACGGCGCGAAGAGCTCGCTGTGGTGGGCGACGAAGAACGAGTGGCTCGGGCTGATCGACGTCGCGGGCTTCGAGCTCGAGTCCCTGTACGGCGGCTTCGCCGGAGAGCCGTTCGGCGACGACAGCCGCGAGTACGTGTTCGTCGTGCGCCGCTGAGGCGACGGCGGCGCGGTCAGACGCTGCCCGCGAGCTGCCCGCGGACCTCGTCGAGCGCCGCCTGCTCCTTCTCGCTCACGGCCTGCCCGTGCTCCTTGTGCGCGCTCGCAACCGCGGACGCGGCGGTCACGACGAACTCGTCGTACGCGGCGGCCTCCGAAGCGTCCGCTTTCGAATGGACGAGCGTCGAGGCGTCGCTGATCGCCTTCAGCCCCTCGTCGTGCAGCTCCTGCGGCGAGCCGTAGCGGTGCCGGTCGAACTGCGGCTTCGACTCGACGAGCTCGTCGAGCAGCTCGCTCTCGCCGTGCTTGCGCCGGGCGTCGGTGAACGCGCGCGCGAGCGCGAACGTCTCGCGGAAGGTGCCGCCGCTCTCGGCAGCGAGGAGGATCATGCCCGCGGTGACCGGGCCCTCCTGGAGAAGCTTCCACTCCTCGGGCGTGAAGTCGCTTTTCGTGGTCATTTCACCTTTCTGCGCCAGAGGCGCGACACCAGGTAGGTGGGGATCAGCCAGATGACGAGGAAGCCGACGAGCGTCGTTGCCGAGACGTCGTCGAAGACGACTTTTGCCGCGAGCGCGACCAGCAGCACGAGGTTGAAGACGACGTACATCCAGGTGAAGAAGATGAGCATGGCTCCGCGTGCCACGACCCGTGCGAGCGCCCGGCCCTGGTCGCCGAAACCGAAGGCGCCGGGAAGCAACGGCAGGCCGGCGAGGGCGGTGCGGATGTCCGCGCGCGACCGCGCGGCAAAGACGCGCCCGGTGCGGTGGGAGAAGTCGTCGAGGGTGAGGCGGCCGCGGACGTAGTGCTCCTGCAGCGTCGCAGCAGCACGCTCCCGGTCCTGATCCCCCGCGTACATCGATCGACATCGTAGCTCCGTCCCCAGGTACAACAACCTCGTGGCGACGGTTCCTCGCGATCTGATTCCGGCTCGGTGGATCGCGCCCATGCTCGTGGTCGGCGCGATCGTGCTCGTCCCCTGGACGCTCGTGCTCGCGTACCGATTGCCGGCGCGGCACACGACCCACCACTGGGACATCGCCTGGGTCGGTTTCGACATCGCGCTCGCGGCCGCGCTCGGCGCGACGGGCTGGGCCGTTGCGAGGCGCTCGGAGTGGGCGCCCGCGACCGCGGCGGTCGCGGCGACGCTTCTTCTCTGCGACGCGTGGTTCGACAACGTCCTCGCGAGCAGCCGCGACGAGCACCTCGAGGCCGCGCTCGAGGCGGCCCTGATCGAGATCCCGCTCGCGCTCTTTTGCGTCTGGCTCGCGCTGCACAGCGAGCAGACCGTCGACGCCGTGCTCGGCGCCCTCGGTCGCCGCCGCAGCACCTAGATCGCTGCCGGATCGCGCCTGCGAAGCCTCGGCTTCGGGAGTTGCCCTTCGAGCCACAGCGCCGCAATGCCCGCGCGCGGCAGGCCGAGGCGGCTCTCGTACATGAGGTACCGCGGTTCCCAGCGCGGGAAGAACTTCGCGTTGAACCGGTAGAGACGCTCGATCTGGAACCAGGTGTCGCCGAGGGTGAGCACGCGGCCGAACGCCCGCTCGAGGAAGCCGCTGGGCTCGCGGATGAGCCGCGCGAACGTTGCGAAGTTGAGCGAGACCTCCGCGATCCCGCGTGCGCGGAGGTGTTCGATCGCCTCGACGATGAGAAACTCGGTGAGGCCGTTCGGCGTGTCGCGGTCGCGCCGCATGAACGACAACGACACGGCGTCGCGGCCGTACGTGGGCACGAAGTGGAGAAAGCCGCGGATCGTCCCGGCCTCGTCGGCGGCGAGCACGACGAGCGTCCGTTCTCCCTGCGGATTGCGCAGCGAGTCCATCGCCATCGTGAAGCCGCGCTCCGGCGCGCCGCGGCGCCAGTCGCTCGCGATCTGCTCGAGCCGGTGCAGTGTCGGCTCGTCGAGCGAGCCGAGCTCCGCGATCGCCGCGTGGTAGCCCGCCTTGCGGAGGCGCGAAACCGACTGGCGAACCTTGCGGATCGGCCGTCCCTCGAGATTGAAGCGCTCCGTATCGACGATCGCCTCGTCGCCGAGGTAGAGGGCGCGCAGGCCCGCACGCTCGAACAGCGCGCACGCCTCGGGGCTGACGCCGAGCGCGGCGATCCGGAGTGCGCGCTCCTCCGCGAAGCGCACGAGGCTCGGCACGAGAGTCTCGACGCCGGCCGGATCTCCGACCGGGTCGCCCGAGACCATGAGCACGCCGCTCTCGATCCGGTAGCCGACGAATGCCGTCCGCGTCGGGTTGAAGAGGTACTGCTTGTCGGCGCGGAGCTTGAAGAACGACAGCGTGTCGGCGCCGTGCTCGCGCACGATGTCGGCGGCCGCCCGGCGCAGCTCCGGGTCGGGCAGGTCGCGCGGCGCGGCCAGCGGCCGGAAGAGGACGTACGCCGAGACCAGCAGCGCGAGCAGGCCCGTGAGCGCGACCGCGAGCGGCATCTGCGAGAGCTCGTCGTGGAACGCGAACGGAGCCGGCTGCCACAGGAGCAGGTCGCCGGTGCCGCGGACCACCTCTCCCGCCGACGCGTCTGACGGCGCAGCGACGGCGACGGCCGAGAGCGACGCGACGAGCACGCCGGCGAGCAGGACCGGGATCCGCCATACGGCAGAGCGCAGCGTCACCGGGTCGTGCCGGACGTAAAAGGACTTCCGGCTCGCCCACAGCAGTGCAGCGCCCGCCGCCGTCACCGCCGCCTCCTCGACGTCGAGGCCCTTGAGGATGTTGAACACGGCGAGCGTCGACAAGAGGACGAGCGCGAGGCCAAAGGCTCGCGACCGCCGGCGGAACAGGTAGTACGCGGTGATCAGCAGCGCGAACGACACGGGCACCGCGAGCGCATGCGCGGCGCGCATCATCCCCACGGGCTCCACGTAGACGAGCAGGTGCCCGCGCCACATGACGTTGCGCGTCACGGCCGAGACGAGGTCGATGAGAGCGACGACGGCGACTCCGGCCGCGGCGATCGCGGGCACGTCGTCCAGGTGACGCGACGTGCGGAACCTCAACGGCCGCCGGTGGAGGCCGAGGCGCCAGGTCCTCGTGTCCTGACCGGCCCGCGTGAGGTCGGCCCAGTCCTTCACCACCAGCCAGAGTCCCACGACCGCGACGACGATCGCCGGCACGAGCGCAAGCACGCCGAGCCCCGCCGCGACGGCGTCCGCCGCGAGCACGGCGAGGCCTACATGCCATTCGTGGACGCGGCGCCGGAACACGTAGAGGCGCGGGCCCAGCCTGTGTCGGTCGACCCTAAGCATGGAGCAGACTCCAGGATCGCTGATGCTGGCGCGGGCGGCGTCGGTGGACGCGCGGATCTTCGTAGCATCGGGGGCGTAATAGGAGAGCCGATCTAGCGCGTGCACGGAATCGTCCCGGCGAATGCGGCGTCGGCGACTTGCGCGACCTTCTCGAGCCCGGGCTTCGGCGTCTCGTCCGCGTAGTACATCCCGGTCTGGAAGCGCTCGAGCTGCGGCTCGTCCGTGACGTGGAAGAAGAGGAGCATCTCGACGAGCGGCTGGCACGCGGCGAGCCCGATCGCCTCCGCGTAGTAGCGCGCCTGGGTCGACGCGTCCACGGGATGCTTCCCGGCCTCGGCGCCCGAGTACGCGGCGAGCTCGTGCGGCGGGATCGTGGTGTTGACGCCGTACTCGCCGTACACGATCGGAGTCGTGCGGCCGAGTGCCTCGCGCAGCAGTGCTTCGAGCTTCTCGTAGTCGGCGATCCCGATCGAGGTGCCCAGGTGCGTGCGCGTCGGCGGGGTGCGAGAGGTCTCGCCGTAGACGTGCATCGAGAAGGCATCCATGAGCGGGCGCGACCGGCCGCTGTCGCGGTAGGCGGCGCCGAGGTCGCGGATGAACGCGGTGGGGGAGTGCGTGGGCCGCTCGCCGTTCGGCCGGTCGGCTCCGCGGGCTGCGAGCCCGCCTCCGATCACCTCCACCGTCGGCGAGACGTCCTTGATCGCGTCGTAGCTGCGCGCGAGCAGGCGCTCGTATTCGCGGGCAGCCGCGTCGGCCCCGGCTGCGTCGAACTGCGGCCGCCAGAAGAGGTTGGTGTTCGGCTCGTTCCCGACGACGACGTGCTCGACCTGCGGCACGAGGCGCGGCACCGAGGCCGCGAACGCGGCGAAGTCCGCCTGCTCCGCGTCGGTCACCGGCGTCTCGCCGCCGAACTGCGCGACGTCGACGATCGGCGTGATCGACTCGGCGACGGCCGCCCGTGCTGCCCGCCGCAGCGCATCGCGCTCGACTAGCGGCAGTTCCCGGAGCCGCGGTCGCCAGAAAGCGCTGAACGCGATCGCGCGGAAGCCGGCGCGGCGGGCGCGCTGCATGTGCGCGTGCGCCGCTGCGTCGGTCGGAGCGAACTTGGCCTCGTCCTCGACGGCACCGACGGCGAGCCGTCGCGCAGGCGCAGGCGCGTGAGCGGGTGCGGGCGGCGGCGCGGGGGCCGCCGCCTGCGTGAGGGTCGTCGTCACCGTCTGGATGACGGTCGCCGTCGTCGTCACCGTGCGTGTGACCGTTGCCGGCTGGGCCGTCGGCTGCGTCGGGCGGCCGTGGCCACAGCCGGCGAGCGCGAGCACGACGAGAGCGACGAGTCCCGGCCGCGCGCGCATCCCGGTTGTGTAGCAGCGACGCGTTAGCGCACGGTGAAGTGCTGGAACATCGACGACTCGTGCGGGGCGCAGTAAGCCTTGTACTTGCCCGCCGCGAGCTTGAGCGTGACCGTCTTCGTCCCGACGAAGCTCACCGACGTGAACGTCCACGACTTGCCGTGGGGCCCGTCGAGCTCGTAGTTGTGAATCGAGGAGCCGTCGTGGATGACGAGTGTGTACGTGCCGGCTTTGAGCGTCTTTGCGACCTTGCCGCTCGACGTCAGGTTGATTTGGAAAGCGTCGTTCTTGCCGACGGTGCCGATCAGCTTCGGGTGTCCCATCGCGCCTGCGACGGTCGGAACGGCGAGTACGGCGGCGATGACGGTGAGAACGGCAACGGCTCGCACGGTTGGGCGGCGCATGAGGCGGCTCCTCTCGGTTGCGGGTATTTCGCAATCTACGCGCCGTGCGCGGCGCTCGGATCGTTGCGTCTTGGTTAAGAACTCGTTTGCTGCTCGGCGAGCCACGCCTTCGCGACGCGCTTCTGCGCGCGCGTGAGCCACGCCTCGGCGACGAGGTCGTGCAGCTCGTCGCGATCGAGCCGCGCGAGATCCGGGATGCGGACGAGCACCGCCGGATAGCCCTTGAAGTGCGGCGTCGTGAAGTAGATCCCGCGCTCGTCCGCGAGCATGAGCTCCTTCACGTCGAGCTCCGCGACGCGGAACATCAGCACGTCGTCGAGCCGCTCGCCCGTCTCCGGATCGACGGCGTCCGGACGGCGTGAGCGCTGGAGCACGAAGCGCTTGCCGTGCACGAGATAGGCCGGCCTGCCGTCGTCCGTGACCTCTTTGGTGACCTGCGGCAGCGCCAGCGCGAGGTCGTCGAGGTCCGACATCGTCGCCATGCCGATGATTCTCTACCGTGCCCGCGGTCTACGGACTAAGAGACAGCGACGCAAAGGAGCGAGACCATGCAAAAGCTCACGCCGTGTCTGTGGTTCGACACGGAAGGCGAGGAGGCGGCGAAGCTGTACACGTCGATCTTTCCGAACTCCCGGATCACGAACGTCTCGCACTACGGCGAGGCGGGACCGCGCGATGCAGGAACAGTGCTGACGGTCGAGTTCGAGCTCGAGGGGCAGTCGTTCACCGCGCTGAACGGCGGGCCGGACTTCAAGTTCAACGAGGCCATCTCGTTCCAGGTGAGCTGCGAGGACCAGGCTGAGGTCGACCGCTACTGGGACGCGCTCGGCGAGGGCGGCGAGCACGGCCCTTGCGGCTGGCTGAAGGACAGGTTCGGCGTCTCGTGGCAGATCATCCCGAAGCGGCTCGGGGAGCTGCTCTCGGATCCGGACAAGGAGAAGTCGCAGCGCGTCATGGCGGCGATGCTCAAGATGGGGAAGCTCGAGGTCGACGAGCTGGAGCGCGCCGCCGCGTAGTCGTGTCACCAGGTGTTGTGCGCGAGGACGCCGCCGTCGACGACGAGGTTCGCGCCCGTGATCCAGCGTGCCGCGGGCGACACGAGGAAGAGGACGGCGTCGGCGACGTCGCTCGGGTGGCCGAGCCGCTCGAGCGGCGCCGCCGCGCGCCACCTCGCGACGCCCTCCGGCCACGAATCTTCGATCCCCGGCGCCTCGATCAGCCCGGGCGACACGCTGTTGACCCTGATCCCGGCTCGGCCGAGCTCGAGCGCGGCGGCGCGCGTGTGCATGATCACCGCCGCCTTCGACGCGGCGTAATGGCTATGGTCGAACGCGGGCTGGAGGCCCTCGATCGAGGCGATGTTGACGATCGCGCCGCCCTCGTCTCGCATCAGCGCAGCCGCCTCTCGCGTCATCGCCGCAACCCCGACCGCGTTGACGCGGAACATCTCGGCCAGGTCGTCGTCGTCGATCGACTCGAGCGGCGAGACCGGCTGGATTCCCGCGTTGTTCACGAGGATGTCGAGCCGTCCGTAGGACTCGACCGCGGTCGAGCAGATCGCCTTCGCGTCGTTCACGACGTCGCCGATCGCCGCGACGGCGCGGCTGTCGGGCAGCGGCTCGAGCGCGGCCGGATCGCGTCCGTGCGCGACGACCGACGCTCCCGCCTCGTGCAGCCGCCGCGCGATTCCCGCGCCGATCGTGCCCGAGGCGCCGGTGACGATCGCGACGCGGCCGCTCAGATCGAGCAGGCCGTCGACCGGAGGCGGCGTCGTGGACACGGCGAGGGACGATAGCTTCGGTCGATCGACCCGAACGTGAGACTGCTGATCGAGCGCTACGGCATGAGCCCGCTGCCGGTCGAGGGCACGCTCTTCGCCGAGACGTACCGCAGCGAGGCGACGGCGCCGGGCGGCGGCCCGGCCGGGACCGCCGGCGTCGGCCTCTTCTGCGAGGACCCGCCGAGCCGGTCGCTCTTCCACCGCCTCGCCTTCGACGAGGTCTGGCACTTCTACGCGGGCGACCCGCTGCGGCTCGTGCTCCTGCACCCGGACGGCTCCGACGACGAGGTGATCCTCGGCGGCGGAGAGACGGTTCAGCACGTCATTCCCGCGGGCGTCTGGCAGGCGGGTGAGCTCGTGCCCGGCGGCGCGTGGGCGCTCTACGGCTGCACGATGGCGCCCGGCTTCACGCCGAGCTGCTTCGAGGGCGGGAGCGTCGAGCGGCTCCTCGAGACGCATCCCGCGCGCGCCGCCGACATCGAGCGGCTCGGAGTGCCGGGATGATCCTCGCGGCCGCGCTGCTCACAGCGATCGCAGCGTTCGCCGGCACAGCCGTCGCGTGCGACGGAGGCTCCGGCAGATCAGCGAGGCGAGCCCGCGCTGCGCGGTCGGCGAGCCGGACGGCCGGCCCGACGAGATCGAATGCGGCCCGCTGCCGGCGAGCCTCGCGCCGTCGCAGGTGCGCTTCGGCTTTGCAGCGACGCTCGTCGCGCCGGCCCCGTGCGGCTCGCCCTTCCAGCTCTACGTCAGCTCCAGCGGGGCCGCGCCGTTCACGCGCGCGGGCGACGCCGTCTCCACGGGGAGCTGCGCCGTCACGAGGCTGCACGCACTCTCGCCGCCGGCGATCCAGGGGATCCCGTCGGCCGGGCATACGCTGAGCGCCGTGCCGCCGGTCTGGAGCGCCGCTCCCGTGCGCGTCTCGTACCTCTGGCAGCGCTGCGCGAAGCAGGCGTGCTCGGCGATCCGCGGCGCGACGAAGCTCCGGCTGAGGCTCACCGCGCTTGACCGCGGCCACGCCGTCCGCCTCGTCGCGACGGCGGCGCTCGACGGCGCGACGGCGGTAAGCCGCTCGGGGAAGCTTTTCGTCCGCTGACCGATGAGTTTCGGGCCGCTCCGGCGTCTGATTAGAGTCAGAGATCTCGACTCCGGAGGTGACAGACGATGGCACGGACCCTGCTGCTCGTGGGAACGCGGAAAGGCCTCTTCACGCTCGAAAGCGACGAGGGACGGCGCGACTGGTCTGTGCGCGGCCCCTTCTGCGAGAGCTGGCCCGTGTACCACGCCGTCCACGACCCGAAGTCTGGGTCGATCTACGCTGCCGCCGCCAGCGAGTGGTTCGGGCAGGCCGTGTGGCGGAGCAAGGATCTCGGCGAGACGTGGGAGCACTCGAGCGAGGGCATCGGCTACGGCGACGACAGCGAGCGCAAGATCTCGAAGGTCTCCTCCCTCGCCGTCGCGGACGGGCGCGTGCTCGTCGGCGTCGAGGCGCCCGGGATCTTCGCGAGCGACGACGGCGGCGAGACCTGGTCGCTCTTGACGACGCTCGCCGGCCAGCCCGGCAGCGAGGGCTGGGACGACCCCGCGAACCAGCCGCCAGGCCACCTCGGCATCTCCGCGATCATGTCCGACCCGGACGACGCGAAGCACGTGTGGACGATCGTCCAGGGCATCGGCGCGTTCGAGTCCACGAACGGCGGCACCGAGTGGACGCCGCGCAACAGGGGCCTGCGCGCCGACTGGCCGCGCGAGCACGAGGAGGTCGGATTCTGCGTCCACCGGCTCGTCCGCTCGCCCGCCGACCCGACTCGCATGTACCAGCAGAACCACGTCGGCATGCACCGCAGCGTCGACGGCGGCCAGAACTGGACGGAGATCACCGACGGCCTGCCGACGGAGTTCGGGTTCGCGGCGGCCGCGCATCCGCAGGACCGCGACACGTTCTACGTGATCCCGCTCGACCCGGGTCACGGCCGCACCATGCCGGAGGGCAAGGCGGCGGTCTGGCGCACGCGCGACGCCGGCGAGAGCTGGCAACGCCTCGACAACGGGCTGCCGCAGACCGACGCCTACCTCGGCGTGCTGCGCGCGGCGATGACGGCCGACGACTACGACTCGCCGGGCTTCTACTTCGGGACGAGCACCGGCCAGGTCTTCGCGAGCACCGACGACGGCGACAGCTGGCGCGAGATCGCGAGCTACCTGCCGCCGATCTCTTCCGTCGAGGTGGCGGTCCTCCAGTAGCCATGGCCGATCTGTACCTGCCGACGGCGCTGACGTCTCTCTTCGCCGACCTGCCGCGGAACGTGCAGGTCGACGCCTCGACGGTGGACGGGGCAATCGACGAGCTCGACGGACGCTGGCCGGGCCTGCGCGACAGGCTCTGCGAAGAAGGCCCGGCGCTGCGGCGGCACATCCACGTCTACGTGGATCGCGAGCGAGCGGCCCTCGACACACCGATCGAGGACCGCTCGCACGTGAACGTGGTCGCCGCGATCAGCGGCGGCTAGAGCTCGCGGCCGGCCGAAGCTCGATCGGCGCGCAGCTCGGCACCACGCGTGTCTGCAGCCGGTCGCGCGCCGTCACGCAGAAGCGGAACGTGCCCCGAGAGCCCGCGTGCGTCGTCCGCCACGCGAGCTCGTGGAGGTAGCCGCTCTCGACCTCGGCGTACGGACGGCCGTAGCGTGCGATCGTCTTGCCGTTCCGCTGCACGACGACGGTCGTCGTCACGAAGCCGATCGCGTTGAAGCGGTAGCGCAGGGTCACGAGTCCGCCGAGCCTGCCGCGGGCCGGGAGGGGGATAGCGGTGACCCCGTCGTTGATCATGAAGGCCTGCGTCACGGGAGTCGCCGGATTGAAGTCCGCGCTGCCCGACTGCGACGCCGTGATCACGCACAGACCGGTGCCCCTCATGTGCACGACGTTGCCACGCACGGTGCAGTTGTTATGCGCCTCGTACTCCACCGGCAGGCCGGACGAGGCCTTCGCGTGGACGCGGAAGTCCGGATCGGCGGTCGTCCGGTCGGGGATCGTGTCGAAGGCGATCGTCTGGTTCACCTCACGCGGCCACTGCGCCGGATCGCTCCCGTCGACCGAGCAGGGCTGGGCGCCCGCGGACGGGCTCAGCGCCCACTCGACGGCGGAACGGCTCAGCGCGAGCTGCACCGCCGCGCCCGCGTCGAGGCGGCCGCAGCCGAACGTCGGGTTCCAGCCGGCACCCGCGGGGCGCTCGGCGGACTGCTTGATGATGTCTGCGACCTGGTAGTTCTTCAGCTCCGGCCTCGCCGCCCAGACGAGCGCGGCCACGCCGGCCACCTCGGGTGACGAGAAGGACGTGCCGGCGATGTAGCCGTACGTGGCTCCGGCGGTGCTCGTCCACTGCGGGTAACAGCTGTCGCCGAGCAGGTTCGTTCGCGGCAGGGCGACGAGCACGCCCGAGCAGTCGCCCGCGAAGTTCCCGGGTGCGACGAGCGACAACTTCTCTCCGGAGTTGGAGAACGAGGCGAGGCTCCCGTCGACGTCCGTTGCGCCCACGGCGAGCCCGTAGCTCCTCGCGCCTCCGCCCAGCTGGAGGTCGGCGGCCGGCCACGAGACGCTGCGGCCGTCGTTCCCGGCTGCGGCGACGATGAGCATGCCGTCCGACGCGGCCTTGTGAATCGCGTCCACGAGCATCGGTGAAGACGGGGCCGAGGCGCCGAGGCTCAGGTTCACGATCCGGACGCCGAGCTCGTCGAGCTTCGCGAGCCCCAACGCGACGTCTGCGTCGGTGAAGCTTCCGTGCGTTCCCGCGTGGATGCCGATGACGTGCGCCGCCTCCGCCGAAGCCGGCCATGCCGAAGCCGTCGCCTGCTGCCGCGCCGATCAGCGACGCGACGGCAGTTCCGTGGCCGTAGTCGTCGTTGCCGCCGGACGACGGCGAAGGCTGCGTCCCGGAGAGGTTGACGTCGTACAGGCCGTCGACCTTGCCCCTGAGGTCCGGGACGATGTCGACGCCGGTGTCGATGACGCCGACCTTGACGTTTGCGTCGCCGGCCGTGAGGTCGAGAGCCTGCTCGATGTGCGACGTCGCGAACTGCCACTCGAACGGCAGGTGCGTCTTCGGATCGACGCTCTGGAGCAGCGGGTCGCTCGGCAGGTTCAGCACGTGGCGGCTCGGGCCCGGCGGCGAGACGTAGCGGATGCGCGGGTCGGCCGGAGCCGATGCGAGCAGCGACTGCAGCTGCGTCTCCTCGACGGTTACGACGGCCGCGCGCAGGGCCGGCACCGCCTGCACGTGCTCGAACCGGTACGACGACTTCAGCGAAGCGAGGTCGCGCATCGACTCCAGGCCGATGACGGCCCTGGAGCCGAACCGGCTCTCACGGCTCTGAAGCGAACGGACGCTCGCGTGCGAGTGGAACCAGTGCATCTGCAGCCCGGGCTTCGGTGGTGCCGAGGCCGGCGCCGCCGCTGCCGCGGAGCGGGGTACGACCGCGAAGAGCGCCGCGAGCGCGACGCCGAAGGCGGCGAGGTGCTTGTTGATCGTGAGGTTCATCGTGCCCTCCTCGAACGTCGGATCGTCGTGTGCGATCTGTCGTTCGAGGGTCGGCCCGAGCGCTAAGCGCGGCGTTAAGCGGCGCTAAACGGCCGGTAACCGAGTTTGTGTCCGTCCCGGCGGCGGCTGTACGATCGGTCAGGGGACCGCGTCAGGAGGGACACATGCGCCGCTTCAAGGAAGGCCTCACCATCCTCGTCGTCGCCGGGGTAGTCGCAGCCGCGCTCGGACCATCGGGCGGCGCGAGCACCGGCCGCGCGACGAGCGTCACGGATCACCGCGGTGGCACGCTGAAGCTGTTGGCCAAGTCGGCCGCGGGAACGATCGACCCGATGGTCAACTACACGCTTGCCTACTGGCAGCTGTACCAGGCAACGTACGACGGGCTGCTCGCCTTCAAGAAGGCCGGCGCGAACGAGGCGTTCACCGTCGTCCCGGACATCTCGCAGAACCTGCCGACGCCGACGAACGGCGGCAAGCGGTGGGTGTTCAAGATTCGCAAGGGGATCAAGTTCTCGAACGGCAAGACGGTCAAGCCGAGCGACGTCGCCGCCTCGTACAGGCGGATCTTCAAGGTCAAGAGCCCGACGTCCGGAACGTTCTACGCCGGGATCGTCGGCGCCAAGGCCTGCCTCGCACACCCGGCCGGCTGCACGCTGAAGGGCGGTGTGATCGCGAACGACAAGGCCGGAACGGTGACGATCAACCTCACGGCGCCGGACCCCGAGTTCAAGTACCGCGTCGCCGTCCCGCACGCGAGCATCCTTCCGGCGAACGCTCCGTCTCGCGACAGCGGCACGAAGCCGATCCCCGGCACGGGCTCGTACTACTTCGCGTCGTACGACCCGAACAAGCAGCTGGTGCTGAAGCGAAACCCGTACTTCAAGCAGTGGTCGGCGGCCGCGCAGCCCGACGGCTACGCCGATCAGATCACCGAGTCGTTCGGCCTCACGGACGAGTCGGAGGTGACGGAGATCGAGAACGGGCAGGCCGACTGGATGCTCGAGCAGCCTCCGGCCGACCGGCTGAACGAGATCGGCACGAAGTACGCGAGCCAGGTGCACATCTTCCCGCTGACTGCGTTCTGGTACGTCCCGATGAACACGAACCTCGCGCCGTTCAACAACCTCAAGGCGCGGCAGGCCGTGAGCTACGCCGTCGACCGCAACGCCGCCGTGAAGATCTTCGGCGGCCCGAACCTGGCGACGCCGTCCTGCCAGGTGCTGCCGCCCGGCTTCCCCGGCCACAAGGACTACTGCCCGTACACCAAGAACCCAGGGACGAAGTGGTCAGCTCCCGACCTCGCGAAGGCCAAGGCGCTCGTGAAGGCGTCTGGGACGGCCGGTCAGAAGGTGACTGTCGTCTCCTCGGACGACGCCGTCAACAAGAGCATGGCCGTCTACCTGCAGAGCGTCCTCAACCAGATCGGCTACAAGGCGAAGGTCAAGCCGATCTCGGCGAACATCGCCTTCACATACCCGCAGAACACGAAGAACAAGGTCCAGATCAACGTCCAGCAGTGGTACCAGGACTACCCGACCGCGTCGGACTTCCTCTACGTCCTGTTCGGCTGTGAGTCGTTCCACCCCGGCAGCGACTCGAGCATCAACATGGCCGGCTTCTGCGACAAGAAGATCAACGCCAAGATGCACCAGGCGCTCAACGTCGCGGTGACCAACGAGCAGCGCGCAAACACGATGTGGTCGCAGGTCGATCGGATGGTGACGGACCAGGCGCCGATGGTGACGCTCTTCAACCCGAAGCACGTCGACTTCGTGTCGAAGCGCGTCGGCAACTTCACGTTCAGCAAAGAGTTCTACTTCCTCATCGCAAAGTCGTGGGTGCAGTAGCCCGGCGCGGAAGCGCGACCCGGGAGCGATGAGCGAAGTCGCCGCGAGCGCGCCTGCCGTCGTAGGCGCGCTCCCGAGCGAAGCGAGCCCGTGGGGGCTCGCGCGGCGAAGGCTGCTGCGCAACCGGCTGGCGCTCTTCATGCTGGCCGTCTTTGTCGCGATCGTCGTGCTCTGCCTCGCGGCGCCCCTTTACGCGAACCACGTCGCGCACACCGACCCGTTCCTGTCGAATCCCAACGCACAGACGATCGTCGACGGGAAGCCGGTTCCCGTCCTGGCGCCGGCGAAGAACAAGTTTGGCATCGGCACGGACCCCGATTGGCCCGACATGGGATCTCCACCACTACTTCCTCGGCGCGGACAATCAGGGACGCGACGTCGCGGCACGGCTCCTGTACGGCGGGCGCAATTCGCTGCTGATCGGATTCTTCGCCGGTCTGATCACCTGTCTCGCCGGCACGCTGATCGGCGTCGTGGCCGGCTTCTTCGGCGGCGTCACCGACGGCGTGATCTCGCGCATCCTCGAGATCGTCTGGGCGTTCCCCGTCTATCTGTTCGCCATCTGCCTCTCGGTGATCCTCATCAACCAGGACATCGTGCTCGGCCCGGTGCGGATCGGCTCGGGAAGCATCGCCCTCCCGATCTTGATCATCGGGATCGTCTACATCCCGTACGTGGCGCGGCCGGTTCGCGGCGAGGTGCTGTCGCTGCGCCAGCGCGAGTTCGTGGAGGCCGCGATCGGCCTTGGCGCGTCGAGGACGCGGCTGCTCCGCAAGGACATCCTCCCGAACGTCGCAACGACGGTAATCGTCCTCTTTCCCCTCGTCATGGCGATCACGATGCTGACCGAGGCGGCTCTCTCGTTCCTGTCGATCGGCGTTCAGCCGCCGGACGCGAGCTGGGGGACGATCATCCAGGACGGAAAGGATCTGATCCGCACCCGCCCGGCGGTCGGGCTTGCGCCCGGGCTTGCGATCGCGCTCACGGTTCTCGCGCTCAACGTGCTCGGCGACGGGATCCGTGACGCGCTCGACCCACGCGCGAAGGTCAGAGGCGTTCGCTGATGCTGCGCTTCGTCCTGCGCCGGGCGGGCTCCGCACTGCTGGTGATGTTCTCGCTGAGCGTCCTCGTCTTTCTCATCTTCTTCGCCACCCCGGGCACTGACCCAGCTGCGCGGATCGCCGGGAAAAACGCGAGCCAGCAAACGCTGCGCGAGGTGCGGAGGGAGTACGGGCTCGACAAGCCGATGCCCGTGCAGTACGCGCTGATGATGAAGAAGCTGTTCATCACGCGTGACCAGATCTCGTCCGTGACCCGCGCGAAGGTCGTGCCGCAGGTCGTGGAAGCGGCGCCGATCACGTTCAGCCTCGTGATCGGCGCATCCGTCCTGTGGGTGACCTTCGCGATCGGGCTCGGGCTCGTGGCCGCGGTGTACCGGGGAAGGACGCTCGACGCGGTCGTGATGATCGTCGGGCTGATCGGTATCTCCATGCCCGTGTTCTGGCTCGGCGAGGTCGTGAACTGGTTCACCCAGAGCCGCTGGCACGACACGTTCTTCTCGTGGCTGCCGCCGCCCGGCTACGTGCCGTTCACGGAGTCTCCCGCCGGCTGGTTCGAGGCCCTGCTGCTGCCGTGGCTGACGCTGTCCGTTCTCTACATCGGGCTGTACGCGCGCGTGCTGCGCTCTGCGCTCGTCGAGTCGCAGGAGGAGGACTACGTGCGGACGGCGCACGCCAAGGGCTTGACCGAGCGGCGGGTCCTCTTCCGGCACTCGCTGCGCACGTCGCTGATCGCGTTCGTCAGCCTCTTCGGGCTCGACTTCGGGGCTCTCGTCGGCGGAGGGGCGCTCCTCGTCGAGGTCGTGTTCAACCTGCACGGGATCGGGTGGCTGACGTACGAGGCGCTGGGGCAGTTCGACCTGCCGATGATCATGGCGACGGTTGTGTACGCCGCGTTCTTCGTCGTCGTCGTCAATGCCGCCGTCGACCTCGTCTACGCGTTGCTCGACCCTCGGGTGCGTCATGCCTGAGCCGCTGCTCGAGGTGCGCGACCTCAGTGTCTCGTTCCGTACGGAGAGCGGCGTCGTGCACGCGGTCGACTCGCTCTCGTTCTCGATCGCACTCGGCGAGGTGCTCGGCATCGTCGGCGAGTCCGGCTCCGGCAAGACCGTCGCGATGCTCACCGTGATGCGGCTGATCCGCGATCCGAACGCGATCGTCCAGGGCCAGGTGCTCTACCGCGGCCGCGATTTGCTCCAGCTCAGCCAGAAGCAGATGCGCGACGTGCGCGGCAGCGAGATCGCGATGATCTTCCAGGACCCGCTGACCGCGCTCACGCCCGTCTACACGGTCGGGTGGCAGATCGAGGAGCAGCTGCGCGCGCACAAGTCGCTCACACGGCGCCAGGCTCACGCGCGCGCGATCGAGTTGATGGCCGAGGTCGGGATCCCGAACGCAACGCGACGGATCGACGACTACCCGCACCAGTTCTCGGGCGGCATGCGGCAGCGCGTGATGATCGCGATGGCGCTCTCGTGCAACCCGTCGCTGCTGATCGCCGACGAGCCGACGACCGCCCTCGACGTCACGATCCAGGCGCAGATCCTGTCGCTGATGAACCGGCTGAAGCACGAGTACGACTCGTCGATCGTGCTGATCACACACGACATGGGAGTCGTCTCGCAGCTCGCGGAGCGGATCATCGTCATGTACGCCGGCGGCGTCGTCGAGGAGGGACCGAAGCGTGCGGTGTTCCGCGACCCGCAGCATCCCTACACGTGGGGGCTGCTCGACTCGATCCCGCGGCTCGGGCGGCCGCGCGTGAACCGGCTCACCGGCATCCCCGGCGCACCGCCCTCTCCGCTCGCGCCGCCGCCCGGCTGCCGCTTCGAGCCTCGCTGCCCGTACCGCTTCGAGCTCTGCTCGACGAGGCCCGAGCTCGCGGAGCGCGTCGAGCCCGGCCGCCGCGACGCCTGCCATCTCGATCCGGCGGCGCGCCCAGCCCTGCGCCGGAAGACGGCGTGAGCACGAACGGCGTCCTGCTCGAGGCCGTCGACCTCGTCAAGCACTTCCCGGTGCGCGTGAGTGCGATGAGGCGAAGCTCAGGCGACATCGTCCATGCCGTCGACGGCGTGTCGCTCGAGGTGCGCCGCGGCGAGACGCTCGGGATCGTCGGTGAGTCCGGCTGCGGCAAGTCGACGCTCGGCCGGCTGCTCGTGCGGCTGCTCGAGCCGACGAGCGGCACGCTGCGGTTCGGCGGTGACGACATCACGACGCTCTCGCCTCGCGAGCTGAGGCCGTACCGGCGCGAGCTGCAGATGATCTTCCAGGACCCGTATGCGTCGCTCAATCCGCGCCGGCGTGTGGGGGAGATCGTCGCCGACCCCCTCGAGATCCACGGCGTGGGCGGCCGCGACGAGATCCGCCGCCGCGTGCTCGACCTCTTCGACGTCGTCGGCCTCTCACCGCACCACGTCAACCGTTTCCCGCACGAGTTCTCGGGCGGCCAGCGGCAGCGGATCGGAGTCGCGCGCGCGCTCGCGCTGAACCCGCAGCTGATCGTCGCGGACGAGCCCGTGTCGGCGCTCGACGTCTCGATCCAGGCGCAGGTGATCAACCTGCTCGACGACCTGCAGGACGAGTACTCCTTGACGTACGTGTTCATCGCGCACGACCTCGGCGTCGTGCATCACGTCTCCGATCGCATCGCGGTGATGTACCTCGGCGTGATCGTCGAGACGGCGCCGGCGGACGACCTCTACGCGCGGCCGATCCACCCGTACACGGAGGCGCTGCTCTCGGCGATCCCGGACATCGACACGGGCGAGGAGGTCGCGCCGCGTGAGCAGATCGTGCTCGAGGGCGAGGTGCCGAGCTCGATCGCGCCGCCGAGCGGCTGTCGCTTCCGCACGCGCTGCCCGTACGCGACGGAGATCTGCCGCGAGGTGCGCCCGGCTCTCGCCGACTTCGGCGACGGGCGCTTCGCGGCGTGCCATCATCCGCTTCGCGGCGAGGTTCCCGTCGCAGGCGAAAGGACGGCATGAGCGACGACGGAACGCGCTTCAGCTGGCACGGGCACGAGACGTGGTACCGCGTCGTCGGCGAGCAGTCGTCCAAGACGCCCGTCGTCATCTGCCACGGCGGTCCCGGCGCGGCGCACGACTACGTCGAGCCGATCGCCGACCTGAGCCGGTACGGCCGCGCGTGCGTCCTCTACGACCAGCTCGGTTGCGGCAGGAGCGAGCACCTGCCCGACGCGCCTGCCGAGTTCTGGACGCCTCAGCTCTTCAAGGACGAGCTCGTCGCGCTGACACGGCATCTCGGCATCGACGACCGACATGCCGTCGTCGGCCAGTCGTGGGGCGGGATGCTCGCGATGGAATACGCGCTCGAGCACCCGCCCGGTCTCCGCGGGATCGTCGTCGCGGACTCGCCGGCGAGCATGACGCTGTGGGTCTCCGAGGCGAACCGGCTGCGGCGCGATCTCCCCGAGGACGTGCAGGAGACGTTGACGCGCCACGAGCAGAACGGCACGACGTCCGATCCCGAGTACGACGCGGCCGTTCGCGTCTTCTACGACCGGCATCTGTGCCGCGTGCCGTGGCCGGACTGCGTGGAGCGGTCGTTCGCCCAGATGGGCGCCGACCCGACCGTGTACCACACGATGAACGGGCCGAGCGAGTTCCACGTCGTCGGCTCGCTCAAGACCTGGGACATCACCGATCGCCTGCACGAGATCGACGTGCCGACGCTGCTCGTGTCGGGCCGGCACGACGAGGCGACCCCGCTGATCGTCGGGCAGATCCACGAGCGCATCCCCGGCGCGCAGTGGACGGTCTTCGAAGAGTCGAGCCACATGCCGCACGTCGAGGAGCCCGAGGCGTTCCTCGAGCGCGTGGAGGCGTTCCTGCAGACGATCGACTGAACGCGAGTTGAGAAGAGAAGGCGCGGAGCGTAGGCTCGCCCGGTCGTAAACCTGACGGGGGTCAGAAGAGGTGGCCATGAGCAGCGAGGCTCGGACCGTCCGCGCCGAGGTCAACGACCGCGCCGGCGGCCCGAAGTCACGGGTCGTCCGCGAGGCTCCAACGCCGAATGCGCTGGTGCCGACGAAGTCGAGCGCGGCGTACCCGGACGAACCGCATGAGCCGGTGCTCCGCGTCTCCGAGATCCAGGGCAACATCGTCGGAGGCTTCAACAAGGACTTTCAAACGCTCATCTTTCTGCGGATCGACGACGCGACGGCGTTCAAGCCCTGGCTCGCGCGGTTCGCGGATGTCGTGGCGACCGCTGACGAGGTCATCGCCTTCAACCGGCTCTTCAAGAGCACGCGCCGCCGCCGCCGCTACTCGGGATCGGTACGGGCCACCTGGATCAACATCGCCTTCACGCATGCCGGACTCGCGCAGCTGACCGACGACGCCGACCAGTTCGTCGATCCGTCATTCCGCAGCGGGATGGTCGCCCAGTCCGCAGCTCTCGGCGACCCGACTGCCCCCGACGCCGAAGGGAACCCGAGGCAGTGGCTCGTGCGCGACGGCCACGGCGGCGCGGACGTCCTCATCATCGTCGCATCCGACACGCTCGCAGACCTCGAGGCGGAGGTCGCCCAGGTGGAGCAGTCCATCTTCGCGCCGCGACGGGAAGGTCGCCCCGTTCGCAGCGGCGTCTCGATCGTCTTCAAGGAAGAAGGACGAACGCAGCCCGGCGCGCGGGCCGGGCACGAGCACTTCGGCTTCCTGGACGGCATCTCGCAACCAGGCCTGCGCGGGCGGCTCTCGGAAGCACATCACGATGTCTTGACACCGCGTCAGAACCCGGACGAGCCGAAGGATCAGGGCAAGCCGGGCCAGGACCTCCTCTGGCCGGGCGAGTTCGTCTTCGGCTATTCGGGCCAGGACGCGCAGAAGGAAGTCCGCGAAGAGGGGCACAACTCGCTCTTCGACTCCCACGGCAAGGCCGTCGCGCCCGGATGGGCGAAAGACGGCGCCTATCTCGTCTTTCGGCGTCTGCGCCAGGACGTCTTCAAGTTCCATTCGTTCCTGCACGAGCACGCCGAGCAACTCGACCGGACTCCAGCGGCGCTCGGCGCCAAGCTCGTCGGCAGGTGGGCTTCTGGCGCGCCGATCGTGCGCGAGCCGGACGACGACAACCCGGTGCTCGCGGACGACGACTGCGCGAACAACCATTTCGAGTTCGAGGACGCGACGCCTGCGACGACGTGTGTGACCGACGACGACCAGGACGAGGCGACCACCTATCCGTCATCCCCCGGAGACCCGACGGGCGATCGCTGCCCGTTCGCCGGCCACATCCGCAAGTCGTATCCGCGCGACGACTCGCCGCCCGGCGAATCCGAGACGCAAACGCACCGGCTCCTTCGCCGCGGCATTCCGTTCGGGCCCTCGTCACGGTCGACGCCCGACGTGCCTGTAAAGGACGACATCGACCGCGGCCTGCTGTTCATGGCATACATGACGAGCATCACCGGCCAGTTCGAGCACGTCACCAAGCACTTCGTCAACAACCCGAACTTCAAGGAGACGAACGCCGGCGTCGATCCGATTCTCGGCCAGGTTCAGCACAACGACGGCGGTCGTCAGCGCACGTTCAACGTGCGTGTCGACGGCGCGGACAATCCGCTGGCGGCACCGGAGGATTGGGTCATCCCGACCGGCGGCGGGTACTACTTCGCGCCGTCGATCTGCGCGATCAAGAAGGTGCTGGCGATCCCCAAGGCGCCCGGCGGTTGACGGCGGCCGAACCGGCCCGAGCCCGGCCAGTCGTCAACCAGCGTGCCTACCGCGCGGCAGCCTGCCGCTCCTCCCAGAGAGCCTCCAGGATGCCCGTAATCGCCGCGAAGGCGGTGGCGGGATCGTCCTTGTACTCGCCCTTGGCCATCTCGACGGCGGCTTCGCTGTCGAGAAGCTGGATCGGATGGCCCCACCAGATGACGTGACCTTGCTTGTGTGGGATGGCGTTGAACTGTCGTCTTGACGTGTCGTTCGAGAACATGGCGATGGCAACCGCGAACGCCCGTCCCTCCCGGAACGCCTGCGTATCCGTGATCGCCTCCAGCGGAAGCATCCAGCAGACCCCGGCCCGCTGAAGGACCTCCGTGTCGACGGGCATTGTGGGTATCGCGACTGCGTCCGCGGCGAGACTGGCTTCCTGAAAGATCCAGGCTTCCATCTGCTCGACGTAATCGCCGACCGGTGGCGTGTCGTCCTGACCGAGCGGGCCCATCGCGATGACGTCGTTCCCGTGGTAGGCGAGTAACTGGCTGAACTGGGGTCCCATGTCTTCCACTCCCTTTCCCCCCTTGGTTATCTCGTCAGCGCCGCCCTTCGCCGCGATCTTTTCACCTCTTAGACAGGACGGGCAACTGGGCGCGAACCTTCCGTGCGGCGACGCGGTTCCCTTTCTGTTCGAAGAGTCGAAGCGCTTCGGCGACAGCTGCGTCGGTCTCGTCGAACCTTCCGGCCTGGTAGTGCACCTGCGCGAGGTCGAGGAGTGCGCCGGCCTGCGTGTTGAGGAAGTCGGTCGCCTCGCTCATCGTCACCGCCTGCTGCGCAAGCTCCTCGGCCTCGTCGAGGAGACCCTGCCCCGCGAGAATCCTCGCGCGTACGCCGCGCCAGACGACCTGTGTGAGGAGGTCTTCGTCGCCGCCGAGGTCTTCGCTGACCTGCGTGAACCTCAACGCTTCGTCGGCGCGGCCCTGCGCGAAGAGCGCCTGGGCGAGGTGCGCGGCTGTCGTCGGGCGAAACGCCTTGTCGCCCATCTCCTCGAGCACGACGTACCCCGCGCGCAGCCGCTCCTCGGCCGCGGTCAGATCGCCTGCGAGCATCTCGACGATTCCGTCGATGTCGGTGGCCGCCGAGTTTCTGGTCTGTCCGAGCTCTTCGAAGATCGCGTTGCCCTCTGCGAGGAGCTCGCGCGCGACGTCGAAGCTGCCGTCCATTGCGTGGAGGCCGGCGAGCGATCGGAGCGCCCAAGCGTCGGCTGCTTGATTGCCGGCAACCTCGACGCGAATCTCCTCGCAGCGATCGATCGCCTCGCGCACCGGCGTCGGGCCGAACACCATCGATGCCGCGATCCAGCTCAGGATGATCGCGCGCTCTTCTTCGTCGCCTGCGAGACGAGCGTGCGTGGCCGCCTTCTCGTTGGCCTCGACGGCCGATGCCGCGCGGGCCGCGTGCCAGTGCACGATTCCCTGGAGCCGCCAGGCCCGGCAGAGACCGTGTTCGTCAGCGTGACGCTCGAACACCGGAATGACGCTCGCTAGAGCGCGGGTCGCCTCCTCCGGCGCTCCCTCCTCCTCACGAAAGACCAGCAGGATCTGCTGCTGGACCACGGCGTGCGCGTCTGCGCAGTCGTCTCCGGCCAGCGCGGCGAGCCGTCGCGCTTCCGCGAGGATCGTCTCGGCTTCGCGCTCGTTTTCCTCGTTGCCCGTCTCGATGAGCGCCGCTCCGACCTCCGGAAGCAGCCGGGCGCGTCTTGCGCCATCGACCATCCCGGGGTCCGCCGCTCTTCCGAGCAAGCGAATCGCCGCGGGGAAATCGGTCCGGGCAAGCGCCCTGCATCCGGCCGACTCGAGCCGCTCGGAGGCGCTCGCACCGAGCCGCTGCAGATCCTCGGCCGCCGAGCCGATGGCCTTGTGGCAGAGGTACGCCTGCTCGAAGTGATAGCCGACGATCTCCTCGTATTCGCGGATGCGAGGCCCGGCCGCACGTTCGAGCCACGTCGCGAACCGCTCGTGCAGCTCCGCCCGCGTCGTCTTCGAGAGCGAGTCGTACGACGCGTCGCGAATGAGGATGTGCCGGAACCGGTACGCGTCGTCGCCGGAGAAGCTTGAGCGGGCCGGCCGGATCAGGTCACGGCGGACGAGCGTGGCGAGGTCCCGCTGCAGCGACGACTCCGACAGCTCGGGTGAGAGCTCGCGGAGCGCGCTGTAGTGGAAGAGCGCGCCCTCGACGGCTCCACGCACGAGCAGCGTGTGCTCTCCCTTCGGCAGGCGCTCGAGGCGCGCCGAGAGGAACGCGTTGATCTCGTGGGGCACGCGCAGGTCTTCGAGATCGCCCGCGACGACCCAGCGCGTGTCTTCCCGCACGAGGCGCTTCTCGTCGACGAGCATTGCGAGGAGCTCTTCGGTGAAGAGCGCGTTCCCCTCGGCGAGCGCGGCGATCCTCGTCTGGGCATCGGCCGGAAGCGGCTGGCCGCCGAGCAGGTTCGTGATCAGGCGCCGGGCGTCGTCGTCCCCGAGCGGCTCGAGCGACGTCGTCGTGGCGTGTCGCTTGCCGCCGCCCCAGTCCCGGCGGATGTCGAACAGCTCGGGTCGCGCGACGCAGAGGAGGAGCACGGGAGAGTCGCGCGTGTGATCGGCGAGGTGGTCGACGAGGTCGAGGAAGGTCGGCTCCGCCCACTGGAGATCGTCGAAGACGACGACGAGCGGGCGCGTCTGAGCGAGCGATTCGAACAGCTTTCGCACCGCCCAGAATGTCTGCTCGCTGCCGGCGACGCTGCCGCTGAGCCCCAGTGCCTCCGAGATCAGCTCGGCGATCAGGCCGGCGCGCTCCTCGTGGGGAAGCAGTGCGGCGATCGCCTCCGGCGACGGCTCGACGTCCGTCGTTCCACCGCTGTTGACGATGTCGCGCACGACGTCGGCGAGGGGCCAGTACGTGATGCCTTCGCCGTACGGCAGGCAGCGCCCGTGCAGCACCATCGCCTCGGCGCCGACTTCGCGCGCGAACTCCTGTACGAGGCGCGACTTGCCGACGCCAGCGTCGCCGAGCACCGTGAGCAGATGGCACTCCCGGGTCTCGACGACCTTCTCGAACGTGTCGAGAAGCGCGCTGAACTCCTGCTCGCGGTCGACGAGCGGCGTGTCGAAGCGGCGCGCCCTTCCGGACGTGTGCGGCCGCACCTCGACGACCGCGTGCGCGTCGAGCGTCCCGCCTCCCTTGACGGCGCGGTGCGAGAGCGGCTCCACGACGACCGCGTCGCGCACGAGCCGGTGCGTCGCTTCGCTGATCAAGATCTCGTTCGCCGCGGCTGCCTCCTCGAAGCGCTTCGCAACGGTGACGGCCGGCCCGGTCACGATGAGATGGCCTTGGAGGTGATCGCCGGCCATCACCTCGCCGCTGTTGATCCCGATCCGTCCCTGAAGGCGCACGCCCCAGGTCGCCTCGAACCGCGTATTGAGCCCGGCGAGCGATTCGCGCATCTCGGCCGCGGCGCGAACGGCTCGCAGCGCGTCGTCCTCGTGCAGGACAGGAACGCCGAAGACGGCCATCACGGCGTCGCCGACGAACTTCTCCACGATGCCGCCGTGTCGCGCGATGACCGCTTCCATCGCGCGGAAGTACTCCGACATGAGCAGGCTCAGCACCTCGAGGTCGAGCTCCAGTCCGAGTCGCGACGAATCGACGAGGTCGGCGAAGAGCACGGTCACCGTCTTCCGCACCTCGCGTGCAACCGGTTGCGCGCGCGGACCGACGAGCACGTGCGCGCGTCCGTGCTCGCGCAGCTCGAACGCCCCCTCGAGCGCCTGGCCTGTCCGGTGGCCCACGACGATGTCGCCGGGTTGCGCAAGGCCGACGAGCCGCGCCGACGCGGCGACCGGCGTGCCCATAGCGATCGCGTCACGGCCCACGACCACCTCGCCGCTCTCGAGCGCGACCCGCAGGGACAGCGCCTCGCCGAACGCGCGCGTCAGCCGTCGCCGCGTCGCGAGTGCGGCGTTCGCCGCCTGCGTGGCGTGCTCGTCACCCGCGAACGTCGCGAGCAGCGCGCCCACGAGGCCCTTCTCGACGGTGCCGCCGGCGGCCTCGATCTCGGCCGTGGCCTCGTCGTGCAGCCGGTCGAAGAACGCGGCCGTATGGACGGGGTCGTCCTCGAGCTCCTTCGTCCCGTCGAGCGCGGCGAAGAGGACAGTGACGCGCTGCCGTTCGAGCGGCTTGTCCGGAGCGCTCGCTTCGGCGATCGGAAGCGCGGGCGCGTCGATCTCCGGGTCGTGGTTGAGAATCTGGCGCTCGAGCCGCTGGAGGCTCTCGCCGGGCTCGATGCCGACCTCGTCGAGCGTGGCCCGGAGGTCGCGGTAGACGTCGAGCGCCTCGCTCTGCCTGCCGGCGCGGTAGAGCGCGAGCATCAGCTGCGCGCGCAGGCGCTCGCGGTGCGGATGCGACGTGATCAGCACCTCGAGCTCGCCCGTGAGCTCCCCGTGCCTGCCGAGCTGCAGGTCGGCGTCGATGCGCTCTTCGAGCGCCGCCAGACGCAGGTCTTCGAGCCGTCCGCCTTCGATCTGCGCGAACGGCTCCGCCGCGAACTCCGTCAGCGCGGGGCCGCGCCAGAGTCCGATCGCCTCACGGATCGTGTCCGCCGCGTAAACGGGATCGCCGGCTGCGAGCGCGGCGCGCCCTTCCTTGACGAGCCGTTCGAAGCGGATCAGGTCGACGTTCTCCGGCTCGACCTCGAGCACATAGCCCGGCGGGCGCGTGACGAGCGATCCGTCGGGCAGCAGCTTGCGAAGCCGTGAGACGTAGACCTGCACGCTCGTGACCGCGGTCTCCGGCGGGTCCTCGCCCCACAGCTCGTCGATCAGCCGCTCGCGCGAGACGACGTGGTTCGCGTTCAGGAGCAGGAGCGCAAGCAAGGCCCGCTGCTTCGCGCCTCCCAGCGGAAGCGGCCCCTCGCTGCCCAGAGCCTCAAGCGGCCCGAGGACCCGGTACTCCATCAGCTGACCTCCCGCGCGTGCGACCCGCGCTCCGGTTGTCCTCTCAGTGTAAGAGGACAACCGGAAAAGTCATAGGCCGCGGGCCTACGGCACCGCGGAACGTCGACGGTCCGCTCTTCACGGTCAGCGCACCCGCCTGCGAGGCGGAGCAGCCGATGACCTGGCCGGTGTCGTCCCGGTGGAGGTTCACGAGCCACACAGTCGTACGAGCCGGCCGCGAGCTTGCCCGCCGACCTTGACGTCCAACTTCACCCGATGGGATACCGGATCGGTGGCCGTCGTCGTTGCGATCTGCGCCTTCCCGAGCGAAGGAGAGGTGTGGCTGCGAACGGCTGGCAGTAGCGCGCGCCCCGGCAAGGTTCGCGATGGATCGAGGTACCCGTCGCTGGCGAAGCGATCGCGGGGATCGCAACGAGCGCTGTGACGAGTACGGCGGCGAAGACGGTGCGGCGGACATTTAGGACGCGAACATGGTTCCTCCTCGGGGTCGACGTACCCCCGAGACGGGCGCGATCCTGCGCCCCGGTTTCACGGCGGTGCATCTAGAGTTGGCACGCAAACCGGGGTGGAGGAACGAGGGCGGATGAGGGTCCTGGCTGGCCGCTACGAGCTGGTCGAGAAGGTCGGAGAAGGAGGGATGAGCGTCGTCTGGCGCGCGCGCGACGCGCGGCTCGACCGCGACGTCGCGGTCAAGCTCCTGCGGCCGTTCGTCGCGCCCGAGGAGGACCGGCGTCGCAGGTTCGCGCGGGAGGCGCGGACGCTGGCGGCGCTCTCGAACGACCACATCGTCCGCGTTCACGACTACGTGGAGGCGGACGCCGAGGCGTTTCTCGTCATGGAGTTCGTCGACGGTCCGAGCCTCGCTGCCGCGACCTTTCACCGCCTGCCGTTGCCGTGGAGCGAGGCCGCCTCGTACGCGGCGGCGGTCTGCGAGGCGCTCGACTACGCGCACGCGAAGGGCGTGATCCACCGGGACCTGACGCCGTCGAACATCCTCATCGAGCGCGACAGCGGCCGCGTCGTCACCACCGACTTCGGCCTCGCGCGCATCGCTCGCGCCGGCGGCTCCGCGACGACGATCGGCGTCCTGCTGGGAACGCCCGAATACTGGTCTCCCGAGCAGGCGCTCGGGCGCGCCACCGACGGCGCGACCGACATGTACGCGCTCGGCTGCATCCTCTACCTCTTGTTGAGCGGCCGGCTGCCGTTCGACGGGGAGGACCGGCTCGCGATCGGGCTGCGTCGTGCGCACGAGGACGCGCCGTCGCTCGGCGTTTGGTCGCCCGCCGCACCGGAGTCTGCGGTCCGCATCGTCGACTCGCTGCTCAGCCGGGACCCGTCGCGCAGGCCCGACGCGCGTGCGACGGCGCGGGCGATCGCGGCTGCGTCGAGCGATCCTGCGGCGCGTCGCAACCGCCGCGTGTTCGGCGCACGGGAGGCGGACGCTCCCACCGTCGCGGTCTCGGCCCCGACGGTGCGCATCGCGTCGAAGCCGCGTCGGCGGAGGCGGCGCTGGCTCGTGCCGGTCCTCGGCGCGATGATGGGAGTACTCGCCGGCGTGCTCGCCGCAGCGCACATCCTCGATCGCGGTGTACACGCGCCGAACGTCCTCCGCATGCGGGAGCGAGTCGCACGCGCGCAGATCCTGCACACGATGCCGACCGCGAGCGTCTCCGTGGTGCACGTGTACAGCACGCGGGTCGCGTCGGGCCGGGTTGTCCGCCAGCGCCCGCGGCCCGACGCGAAGCTCGAGCGCGGCGTCGAGGTCACGCTGCTCGTGAGCAAGGGCACGCCGTTCACGCAGGTGCCGTCGCTTGCGTCCGGCACGGCGCCCGAGACCGCGAAGGCGTACCTCGAGCGGAGCGGCTTCGCCGTCCGTTACCGCTGGACGCCTTCGTGGTACGTCCGCAAGGGCACGATGGTCGAGCTCAGTCCCGGGGCGGGGAAGCGCGTGCGGCGCCCCGCGACCGTTCGGGTCGTCATCTCGAGCGGGTGGCCGCGCCGCGTCGTGCCGGACCTCTCCGGCCTCGACGTCGAGGCGGCGAAGCAGGAGCTCGAGGCGAAGCACCTGCGTTACGGGATCGTCCACCGGCGTTCACAGACCGCCGTCCCCGGTCAGGTGCTCGCCCAGACGCCGGCCGCGGGCGCGACGGTCTACGAAGGAACGCGCATCTGGCTCGGCGTCGCGCGGAGAGTGCGCTGGACGAAGGTCTTCTCGCAATCCGGGACGGGCTCGTACGAGAGCGTTCCGTTCACGGTTCCCGCGAAGTGGCACATCCGCTACCGGCTCGACGGAGGCGACCTCTTCGGTGCGAGCGCCGAGCTGGCGTGGACGCGCGACGGCGACCTCTTCAGCGACGGCAGCTTCGTCGCGGACAACGTCGGCGCAATGCAGGTGCACGACGTGTCCGACGGCGCCGGGACGTACCGCCTGAGCGTGCGGCCGTACTCGTCCGGCACGTCGTGGTCCGTCGAGGTCGACGCCCTGCAGTAGCGGCGTCAGGCGAGAACGCCCACGTAGTCGATGCGCAGCGGCGTGATGCGGCCGGCGTCGATCGCCGACTGCTCCTCGGCTTCCGAGGTGTCGGCGAGATCCACGAACAGGAAGGGGCCGCGGGCGAGCCCGCGGCGTTGCAGCCGCGCGTCGAGGAGCGGCACGAGCTCCGTGGCCGGGTGCAGCCCGTGCTCTTTCGCCCAGGAACCCAGGAAGCTCGGCCAGTCTTCTGCTGATTCGCGCCACCCGTCACGGCGGCGCTGCAGCCAGCTCGGATCGTCGGACGTGCGCAGGCGTTCGAACGCCCACTCCGCCGTCTGCGCGTCGAACTCTTCCCAGGCCCACTCGACGACGACGACCGTGCCGCCGCTCGCGAGCGCGTCGGCCATCCGTTCGATCACCCGTGCGGGCTCCGCCACGTGATGGAGCGAGGTGCAGGCGATGACGGCGTCGACTTCGCGCGGGAGCTCGGCCTGCTCGAACTCGGAGCGCAGGTAGCCCGCTTCGTCGGGCGCCTTCGGATCGACGCCGAGCGCGTCGTACCCGCCGTCGAGGAGGAACGGGACGAACCCGCCACGAGGCCCGCAGCCGAGATCGATCACGCGTGCGGGCGCAGCCGGCAGGTGTGCACGTACGCGCGGCCAGACGGCAGCGAGCCACTGACCGCCGGACGCCATGTCAGCGCCGGCGCAGGAGCTCGGCGCCCCGTCGCAGCTTGTCGGCGAGCTCCCGGTGCGCCTCGCTCTCGCCGCTGACGACCTGTGCCGCGAGCTCGAGGTCGCGCACGAGTCGTTCCGTCGGATAGTCGCGCGCACGCAGGAGGCGTGCGAGCCAGCGGACGTTGCCGGCGAAGTGCGTGCCTCCGACTTCGAGATCCTCGGCGGCCCAGCCGAGGAGCCATTGGTTGTCGTGCACGCACCAGTCGAGCGCCGCGTCCCCGTAGCGCTCGCGCTCGTCGGGGAACTCGAGCAGGAAACGGCGGCTGATCTCGTGCGCGAGCGCCGCGAGGTGGATCACTTCGCCCCGAACGAGTGCCGTCGCGGGCGGCGGCGTTCCGCCCGACGGAGGTGCTACGTCACGTCGCAACGACGTCGTACGTGTGGAGATGCTCGAGCCGTTCGAGCTGGATCGCGGCTGCGAGCTCGGGATGGATGCGGCCGTGCGAGACGGCGTGCTCCTCGCTTCGCATGTAGCTCCGGAAGCACTCGCGGTCGCGCCAGCGGCTGACCATGATCACCTCGCCGGGCTCGCGATCCGAGCGCCAGACCTCGAGATCGACGAATCCTTCCGCGTCGTCGACGAGGTGCGCGCGGTCGCGGAACGCCTCGACGAGCTCCTCGACGCGCCCGGGGCCGACGCGAAGGCGCGACAGCGAGACGTACACGCCTGTGAGTATTACGTTCGCGCGGCGGCTCGAGCCGCGGCTGCGACGGGATCGCCGGCGAGGTAGGCGGCACCGATCCGTCTTGCCAGTCGCGCGTCTGCCCCTGCGCCGCCGATGGCGAGCGAAACGCCGCGCGCGAGATTGCTCCATCGCTCGAACTCCGGAAAGAACCGCGCGGCGCTCGTCGCGTTGACCACGACGAGATCGGGGCGGATGCTCGCGGACGCCTGAACGAGGCCGGGCAGCGGCGTGTCGGCGCCGAGGTACGCGATCCGCCAGCCGTGGTAGCTGTTGAGCGCGAGCCCGAAGCAGATGAGGCCGATGTCGTGCTGCTCGCCCGGAGCGCACGCGAGGAGAGCGACTTTCTCGCCGTCGTCATCCCAGCCCTCGGCAACCATCAACAGACGCCGGCGGATGACGTGACTCGCGAAATGCTCTTGCGCGACCGTCAACTCGCCGCACTCCCAGCGCCGTCCGATGTCGCGGAGACACGGCAGGATGATCAGCTGGATCGCGCCGGCAAGCCCGAGGTTCAGGAGGCAGCGGTCGAGCACATGTGCCCCCTCCCCGGCGTCGAAGGCGGCGAATGCGGAGCGAAGACGTCCGAGCATCTCCGGGATTTGTTGGTGTGACGTGGCCTGCGCCTCGCCGCCGTCCTTCACGAGCGCGGCCGCCTCGGCTGCCGACGTTCCGCCCGCGAGGTGCGCCTGCATCGCGAGCGCGCGGTCGAGGTCTTCCGGCGAGTAGAGGCGGTAGCCGCTCGCCGACCGAATCGGCCGCAGCAATCCGTAGCGCCGCTCCCACGCCCGGAGGACATCCGTGCTCGCGCCGCTGCGGCGGCTGAGCTCGCCGATCCGGAAGTGGGGTGTGTCTTCAGTCATCGAAACTGGCTGATTCTAGGGTTTGTCCAGAGTTTTGGCGTTTTCGCGCCCGCGGCCACGGAGAGTCAACGTGCGGCGGGCTTGCCGAGTCTCGGGAGCCCGGTGGAAGCGAAATCGGTGGCCGTTCTGGGACGTGCCGGCCGCAGCAAACGAGGAGGGGGTTCAAAGGTGGTCCTATTCAGCATCAGTGACAGCATCGATCACGGCTTCACCGTGTTCTTCGGCTGGTTGCCTCACGTACTCGGCTTCATCGCCGTCCTGTTGATCGGCTGGATCGTCGCGAAAGTCGTCGCGAAGCTCGTCTCGGGCGGGACGCACCGCGCGGGCCTCGATCGCGCCTTGCACAACGGGACCGGCGGCAATTTCCTGCAGCGCGTCGTGCCGCGACCCTCGCAACTCGTGGGACGCATCGTCTTCTGGGCGCTCTTCCTCAGCGCGATCTCGCTCGCGGCGTCCGTGCTCGGCGTTGCGGCGTTGACCGCGTTCGTCGGCGCGATCTGGGCGTACCTGCCGAACGTTCTCGCGGCGATCCTCATCTTCCTCGTGGCGAGTGCAATCGCAGGCGGAGTCGTGACACTCGTCAACCGCACGATGGGCGACACGCCACTCGGCAAGATCGTCGCGACGGCGGTGCCCGTGCTCGTGCTCACGATCGCGACGTTCATGATTCTCGAGCAGCTGAAGATCGCGCACGACATCGTCGTGACGACGTACACGCTCGTCCTCGGAGCGATCGCGCTTGCCTCGGCGCTCGCTTTCGGTCTCGGCGGCCGTGACGTCGCACGGCAGATGCTCGAGGGCGCGTACGTGAAGGGGCAAGAGAACAAGGACCAGTTCAGGCGCGACCTCGACCAGGGAATGACGAAGGCGCGCGAGCAGGTCGACGACAAGCGCGCCGACCTCGACGGCGAGCCCGACACGCGCGTGACGACGGCGCGCATCCCACGCCCGCGGCCGTAGACGGTCTTCACGAACAGAGACGATCCGAGGAAAGGGGCAGTCGACAATGGAGGACGAGATCTCGTCCGAGCGCGAGGCCGAGCTTTGCGCGCACTACGGGCTAGGCGGCACGGAGTCGCGCACCACGCGAGCGACGGACGATGCAGACCAGTCCGTGACGCGCTCGGAGGAGGAGATCGACGTCGGCACCCGCTCCACCGAGGCCGGCACCGCGCGGCTGCGGAAGTGGGTCGAGACGGAGCCGGTCTCGCTCGACGTCGAGCTTCGGCGCGAGGTGGCGCAGGTCACGCGCGAGCGCATCGACGAGCCGGTCGGCGATCACGAGTTCACCGAGGAGCAGGTCGACGTTCCGCTGCACGTCGAGAAGCCGGTCGTCCAGAAGCAGGGGGTGGCGAAGGAGCGCATCGGTCGAGAAGCAGTGGGAGGAGGTCGGCCGGATCGGCGTCCGACGCGAGGTCACGAGCCGACGCGTCCGGTAGGAGTATCCAAAGCAACTCGAGGAGCTCGCGCACGAACGGATTCCTGTGGCGGAGAACGATTCGGGCGAGATCGAGGTGTTGCCGGACGGCTCGGTGTCGATCCCGCTCTTCGAAGAGGAGCTCGTCGTGACGCGGAGGCAGGTGCTGCGCGAGCGCGTCGTGATCCGGAAGGAGCCCGTGACGGGCTGGGAGACGGTGGACGTGAAGCTCAGGCGTGAGCACATTGCGTTCGACACGGACGACGCCGCGTAATTCGTTCTTGACGGATACCGCGCCAAGATATATCTTGGCGATACATGCAGCCGACCGCCGTCACCTGGGTCGTCCTCGGGCTCGTCGCGCTCAAGCCGCGGAGCGGCTACGAGATCAAGAGCAGCGTCGACCGCTCGATCCGGCACTTCTGGGCGGCGAGCTACGGCCAGATCTACCCGGAATTGAAGCGCCTCGAAGAAGAGGGCTGGATCGCCGGCGAGAACGATCCTCGCGGCGGCCGCTCACGGCGCGTCTACCGCATCACGCCGACCGGCAAGGCCGCTCTGAGCGGCTGGTTCGCGGGGCACGAGACGCGGATCGAGATGCGCGACGAGTCGCTCTTGCGACTGTTCTTTGCGGACGCGATGACCGTCGAGCACGGGCTCGGGCTGCTGCGCGCGCGCCGCGAGGGCTACCGGCAGATGCTCGAGTACCTGCGCAGCCTCGACGACGGCAGCGGGCAGCCCGACCCGCCGTTCGTCGACCTCGTCTACCGCTGGGGCCTCGACTACTGCGAGTGGGGGATCGAATGGTGCGAGCAGCAGGAACGGCGCCTGACCCGCGCGGCGTAGATCTCCCGGCGCCGACCTGGCGCTACCTCGTGAGCCGCGGTGGTCCGACCTTCGCGGCGGAGGGGGTCCTGCCGATCGTCGTCTTCTTCGGCGCCTGGCACCTTTGGGGCCTGACCGCCGGCATCGTCGTTGCGACCGCGCTGTCGGCGTCGGTCGTCCTCTGGCAGATGCGTCGCGGCCACGACGCGCCGCTCGCCCGGATCACGCTCGTCTTCCTCGCCGTGCAAGCGGTGATCGGGATTGCTTCGCACAACGCGACGGTCTATCTCGCCCAGCCGATCGTGCTGAGCGCGGGCTGGGGCGTCGCGTACCTCGTCTCCGCCGTGATCGGCCGGCCGCTGATCGGCTTGTTCGCGCAGGTGTGGTACCCGTTCCCGCCCGAGTTCCGCGCCGGACGCGCGTACCGGCAGGAGTTCGGGATGCAGTCCGTCGTGTGGGGCCTGTTCTGCCTCGTGCGCGCGGGCCTGAGACTCGCGGCGCTCCTCGGCGCAGGCGTGGCGGGCTTTCTCCTCGTCTCGTTCGCGACGGGGACGCCGGCCTTCTTCGCTCTCGTCGCGTGGGGCCTCTGGCATGCGCGCCGCACGTTCTCGCGAACCGACGACGGCGCGGAGGCAACGCTCGCGGCAGGCTGACGAGCCGGCCGGGAAGCTAGGGTGGCTCGACATGAGTTCAGCCTCTGTCGTCGATGTCGATGTGACTCGCTCATGGCGGCGTGGGCTGGATCGTTATGCGGAGCCGCGTCTCGGCCGAAGCCTGCTCGATCTCGGAACGTCGGTGGTGCCGTATCTCGTCCTGCTGGTCGCGATGTTCTTCGCGCTGCGCGTCTCGGTCCTGCTGGCGCTCCTGCTCGTACTACCGGCTTCGGGATTTCTCACCCGCGCGTTCATCGTCTTCCACGACTGCGCGCACGGGTCTTTCCTGCGCTCGCGCCGTTCGAACAACGTTCTCGGCGCATCGATCGGGTTGTTGGTCTGGCTGCCGTTTCGCTGCTGGCGACACGAGCATGCCGTTCATCATGCGACCGCCGGCGACCTCGACCGTCGCGGTATCGGCGACATCACAACGTTGACCGTCGCCGAGTACCGGGCGCTTCCCAGGTGGAGGCGAGCCGGGTACCGCTTGTTCCGCAACCCGGCGGTGATGTTCGGGCTCGGCTGGCTGCTCGTGCTGGTGCTGAAGCCTCGGCTCGTGCCGCGTGGCTCGCGTCCGCGGATCCGCAACAGCGTGCTCGGCACGAACCTCGCGCTCGCGATCATCGTCGCGGGGTTGTGCCTCACGCTCGGTTGGCGCAACTATCTCCTCTTGCAGGGGCCGGTCTTCCTCGTTACCGGCGCGGTCGGGATCTGGCTGTTCTACGTCCAGCACCAGTTCGAGGACACCTACTGGCGCGAGCACGGCGAGTGGCGATACGACCGCGCCGCGCTCGAGGGCAGCTCATACCTGAAGCTGCCGCGGCTCTTGCAGTTCTTCACCGGCAACATCGGTTTTCACCACGTCCACCACCTGAGCGTCGGCATCCCGAACTACAACCTGCAAGAGGCGCACGAGATGACCGACGGCCTGCGGGCCGTGCCGGAGTTGACGCTTCGGGACGGGCTGCGAGCGACCCGTCTGAAGCTCTGGGACGAGCGAGACCGCCGGCTCGTCACGTTCCGCGAAGCACGCATGTGGAGGTGAACCGGCCGCGCGGCCATACTAGGCAGACGCATGGCGAACGAGATCGATCCGATGGGCACACGGAAGGACGGGCTCGACTCCTTCCTCGACGAGAGAGTCGCGGAAGGCTTCGTCATCGAGACGCGGGCCGACACCCACGCGATCATCTTCCGGCGCCCACGGGGGATGCGACGGTTCACGAGCGGCGACGACCCGGGGCGCTTCGTCGTCGAGGTCGACGAGGACGGCCGCGCATCGATGCGCCCGGCGGAGCCGCGGCGGACTTGACTAGGAGGTCACGATGGCGACAAAGGACAAGAACGCGAAGAAGGCGCAGACGAAGAAGCCGGCGCAAAAGAGCCTGAAGGAGAAGCGCCAGGCGAAGAAGGACAAGAAGTAGCCGCGCTACGGCGGGAGGCTGTGGCAAGTTCGAGCCAGGCGGCGGCCCGGCCCTGCTACGGTTCAGGGACTACAGAGCGAGTACCGGGTGCGCAGTTTCGCGCCTCCTCTGCCCGTTCCAGAGCAGTGGAGGAGGTGTTACATCTATGGCAACCGGAACCGTCAAGTGGTTCAACGCCGACAAGGGGTACGGGTTCATCGTCCCCGACGAAGGCGGCGGCAAGGATCTGTTCGTCCATCACAGCGCGATCGTCGGCGAGGGCTACAAGTCCCTCGACGAGAACGCGAAGGTCGATTACGAGCCCGCCGAGGGAGCGAAAGGCCCCGAGGCGAAGAACGTCACGCTCGTCTCCGGCTAGGGTCTTGCGACGGCTGCCGCGTCTCTGACGTGGCAGCTGCCGCACCACCTCGTCCAACGCGAAGGGAGCGAATGGGAGCAAGAAACCCTCAGACACAGGCAAAGCGCGCGCGCGAGCTCGCCGTGAAGGAAAAGCGCGAGCGCAAGCGCGCGAAGAAAGCGGAGGTTGCCGCGCTTCGTGCCGCCGGGATCGATCCGTACGCGGTAGACCCGGAGGATCCGACCGCGGCGGCGAGCGACGAGGCCGCGAGCGGCGACGAGAGCCCGGCAGCGAGCGGTGAAGCCCCGAGCGGCTAAGAACTCGTTTCACAATGAGCCTTGTGCCGCCGGGACGCGCTGGACGGCGCGATGCGGCCTCCTCAGTCGGCCCGATATGCCTGCATATCGAGCCTCCCTGCGTCCTTGCCTCGCACCGCCCATCGCGCCCCGTCGACGAAGCGCATTATGAAACGAGTTCTAGGCGCGCGGCAGGACGAAGAAGGCGACGGCCACGTACTCGGCCGCGACCGCGAGCACGGTCAGAACGTGGAAGAGCTCGTGGTAGCCGAACACGCGGGGCAGCGGGTCAGGGCGGCGTAGCGCGTATACGACGGCGCCCGCGGTGTAGAGAAGCCCGCTCGCGATGACGAGGACGAGCGCCGTGGTCGGAAGCTTCAGCAGTTGACCGAACGCGGCCGCGCCGACCCAGCCGAGGATGAGCCCGTTGACGGCCGAGAGCCATTTCGGGGCGCGGAGCCAGCAGAACTTCAGGAGGATCGCGACCAGCGCGCCGCTCCAGACGATCGCGAGCACGGGCACAGCCCAGCCGGGTGAGAGGACGAGCAATCCGAACGGCGCGTAGCTGCCCGCGATGAGGAGATAGATGCCCGCATGATCGAGCCGCGCCAGCCAGCCGCGTGCACGCGGAGTCCACGTCGGCCGGTGGTAGAGCGCGCTCGCGCCGAAGCAGACGGCGACGCAACTCGAGAAGATCAACGCCGCGGCGCGACTGCGGCCCGGGTCCGCGGTCACCACCATTGCGGCGCCTGCGGCGAGCGCGGCGTAGAAGCCCGCCTCGTGAAAGACCCCGCGGAGCTTCGGCTTGATCGCGGACGGCATCCACGCACACAGACTAGGGCGCGGGCGTGCGGCGCGCGCTGCAGGCAGCTAGCCGGCCGAGCGCAGCGGCACCGGCGGCGGCAGCTCCAGCGTCTCGATCGCCGGCAGCGCGCTGCCGATCATCGCCTCGAGCTCGCCGTACATCCCGGCCGTGTTGAGCCCGAGCGCATCGAGTTGCTTGGCGCGCTTCGCCCACATCCGCTCCATCGACCGGCGCTCGGACTCGAGGTCGTTCTTCATCTCGATGAACGACTCGACCATCGCGCGCACGCGCCGGTTGAAGTCGTTGCTCGTCAGGTAGTCGTAGATCTCGTGCAACGCGTCGTTGCGGTTGGCGTCGATGCTGCGCGCCTGCGCGACACCGATCAGTCCCTGCCGGAGCGCGGACGCCATCGCCGGCACGTACGCGAACGCGACGATCCAGACGCCGTCGACGAGCTCCATGTGGCGCACGCCCACGGGAAGCGCGGAGCAAACGAGAACCGCGACGTCGGCACCCGCCGCCGCCTGGTCTTCCTTCAGCTTCCCGATCCAGCCGTTCGACCAGTTGCGAGCGCGCTTCGACTCCCAGAGGATCTTTCCGCAGCACTCGCCGCGAGTCGAGTAGACGGTCTGGAGCACGTCGGCGCCGCGAACGCCCGACTTCACCGGCTCGATGCGGTCCGGGCGGAACTTCTCTCGGAGCACGTCCTCGAGCTCGCGCTCCTGCGCCTCGCCGAGAAGCCCGGCGCGTGTCTGCTCCGCCGACTCCTGCAGCTCCTTGATCTGCCGCTTCATCTGCTCGACCTGGAGCTCCTTCTGACGCAGCTCGAGCTGATGCTCTTCCGAAGCGCTCCGGCGAACCTCGAGCGCGATCTTCTGCCGCTCCTCGTCGAGTCGCCTCGCCAGCTCGAGGTCGAGCTTCGCCCTTTCCTCGTCGAGCTGCCGCTTCTGCTGGAGCAGCTCGAGCTCGCGCTCGCGCGACTTGCGAATCTGAGCGTTCTGTTCCTCGACTCGCGCGCCGAGATCGGCAAGCTCGGTTGCGACCTTCTCCTCGGCTCGCTTCCGGACCTGCGCGTCGCGCCTGTCCTGCGCCTCCGCGAACTCGCGTCGCAGCTCTTCTTCGCGCGCGGCCGCGGCAGCGGCGTGCTCCTTCTCGCGGACGGCGACCTCGCGGGCTAGCCGCTCCTCGATCTGGTGCGAGATCACCTCGGTGAGCGGGATCTCGGCGCGGCACTCGGGGCACTTGATCGAATCCTTCGGGCTCACGGGGAGCGTCACGGTACTGCGCGCGCCGGACGGCGCCGGGACGCCGAGTATCGTCGTCGGCGTGAGAGAGCTCGAGAGCGGCGCGCCGCCGGCCGATCTGGACGCTCGTCAGCTCGAGGTCACGCTCGCCCAGTCGGGGCCGCGATATGTCTCCGCCGATCAGGAGTTCGCGGTCTGGCCGGCGGCGATCGACGAGGAGCCGGTCACGGTCACCGGGCCGCTCGGTCACGCGACCGCGGGGGAGCGGCTCGTCTGCAACGGAGCGTTCTCACAGCACCCGAAGCACGGCTGGCAGTTCGCGGTCGAGACCTTTCGCTCCGCGCTGCCGAAGTCGCGCGCGGGGATCGTGCTCTGGCTGAGGACGCGCGTGCCCGGGATCGGCCCTGCCTTCGCCGGTGCGATCGTCAGCCACTTCGGCGTGGAGGACGTGTTCGCCGAGCTCGACAAGAGGCCCGAGCGGCTCCGTGAGGTGAGGACGAGGTCCGGACGTGCGATCTCGAGGAAGAGCGTCGAGCGCGCGATCGAGGCGTGGCGCGAGGTGGCGACGATCCGCGAGGTCGAGACGTTCCTGTTCACGCACGGGATCAGCGCCGGTCTCGCCGCCCGGCTCGTTCGGCGGTACGGCGACGAATGCGTCGCCGTCCTGACGCAGGATCCGTATCAGCTCGTCGAGCTGCCGCGGGTCGGCTTCAAGATCGCGGACGGCGTCGCGCGCTCGCTCGGCGTCGAGCTGGACGATCCGCAGCGATTGCAGGCGGGTCTGCGCTTCGTGCTCGACGAGGCGGAGGCTGACGGCAACACGTTCCTGCCGCTCGCAGAGCTGTGGCAGCGCGCCGGCCGCGTGCTCGGAGTGGGAGAGCTCGATCCACTCGAGTCCGCCGTGCGTGCGCTCCTCGCGGCGGACGAGGTCGTCGTCGAGGAAGACCGGATCTATCTGCGCCGTCTCTGGGAGCTCGAGCGTGGCTTCGCTGCGCTCGTCACCGAACGGCTCGGCGCGACGCCGGTCGAGCTGTTCGCGGAACCGGAGCGGCCGGCGCTCGAGATCTCGGACGAGCAGTGGGCGGTCGTCGAGCTCGTGCGCACGCGGCCGCTCGTGCTCCTGACCGGCCTTCCGGGCGCGGGAAAGACACACACCCAGCGCGCACTCGTGGCGATCAGCGAGCGGGCGCGCATGCGCGTGCTGCTGTGTGCGCCGACCGGCAAGGCGGCGCGGCGGATGCGCGACCTGACCGGGCACGACGCGATGACGATCCATCGTGCGCTCGGCTACTCGCCGACCGAGGGCTTCCGTCGCGACGAGGACCGGCCGCTCTCGAACCACTACGACCTGATCATCGTGGACGAGGCGTCGATGCTCTCGCTCGAGCTGGCCGATGCGTTCTTCCGCGCGGCCGGCGACTGTCACGTCCTGCTCGTCGGCGACACGGACCAGCTGCCGCCGATCGGAGCCGGCCGCGTGCTCGCCGATCTCGTCGATTGCGGCATCGTCCCGCGCGTTCATCTCACCGCGATTTACCGGCAGGCGGCGCGCTCGCTGATCATCCAGAGCGCCCGCCGGATCAACGCGGGCGAGCTCCCGTTCCTCTCGATCGAAGAAGCGCACGCAGCCCTCGGCGCGGCTGCGGAGCTCGACGAGGACTTCTTCTTCATCGCACGTCACGGCCCCGCGTCGACGCTCGAGGCCGTCGTCGAGCTCATGTGCGAACGCATCCCCGCCCGCTACGGGCTCGATCCGCGAACCGAGGTGATGACGCTCGTGCCGATGCGTCCGGGGCCGGTCGGCCTGACGGCGTTGAACGAGGAGCTCGAACGCCGCCTGAATCCCGGCGAGCAGCCGGTCGTCCTCGCCCGGTCAGGGCTGCGAGTCGGCTCGCGCATCGTCCAGACGAAGAACGACTACACCGTCGACCGCGAAGTGATGAACGGCGAGGTCGGCTTCATCATCGAGTGGGACGAGGAAGAAGGAGACGCGCGCCTCTCGCTCGACGACGGCGAGCGAGAGATCGTCGTGCCCGCCAAGGCCCTCGAGACGTACAACCTCGCCTGGGCGCTCACCGTGCATCGCGCGCAGGGCTCGCAGTTTCCGGCGGTCGTCGCGCCGTGGTCGACTGCGTACTCGCACATGCTTTCGCGTGCGCTCCTGTACACGGCGGTCACGCGCGCACAGCGTCTCTGCATCCTCGTCGGCGAACGCAGGGCGATCGCGATGGCGCTCGGCCGCGTGGAGCAGCGGCGCCGTCACTCGGGACTCGTCGAACGCATCCTCGACTCGAGCTCAGGCTTCGGCTGAGGCGATCACTTCTCCGTCGCCGCAATCGACGTTGACGTAGCCCGAGCGGAACGGCCGTGCCTCTCCCGACCGCTCGTATGCGTGCCGCCACACGCAGCCCGTGTCGTTCGTGAGCAGGTGAACGGAGACCGACGTCTCGGCGGAGGTCGTGCGAACCCGGTGGATGTCGTCGCGCGGCGGGATCAGGACGTAGAAGTCGCCCGGGACGAGCGAACGACGTTCGACGAGCTCGAACGCGTCGCTCCGCTGGACGTAGATCTCCTCGTCTTGTGTACCTCGGTACAGGCCGACGATGCCCCAGGCGAGGTGGTCGTGGATCGGCGTCTCCGAGTCGGGCGGGACGACGAGCGCGAAGAGCGAGAGCGATCCGTCGCCGGCGCGGTAGAGGAGCCACTGACCGATGCCGCCGCCCATACCGCTCTCCGGCGCCGGGGCCTGGTACTCGCTCGGCAGCCAGTCGGAGTCGGCGAGCAGTTCGGCGAAGTGGGGCGTGATCGCGTCGCATGCAGCGCGTGGGGAAGCGGCGCTCGCGATCGCCGTCTCGACGTTGGACACGAACGCCCGCACGACCGGCGTGTCGAGAACGAACTCGTTCTCCATCGGCGCATCATGATGGCGTGACGCCGCTGGGGTTCGCTAATCGGTAGGGAGGACGATGCTGCCGTCGGCGTTCAGGCCGAAGCCGGGGTTGTGCGCGACCTCCCACGCGTGGCCGTCGAGGTCCCGGAACACGCCGGCGTAACCGCCGTAGAACGTCTCGGATGGTTCACGCGTGATCGTGCCGCCGTGGAGACGCGCCTGGTCGATCACGCGGTTCACTTCTTCCCGCGATTCGACGTTGTGCGCGAGCGTGATGCCGCTCCACCGCGCACCGTCGTCGGCGACGCCCGTGTCCGCGGCCAGCTTCTCCCGTGCCCACAGCACGACGGCGACACCGTTCGCCTCGAAGAACGCCGTCTCTTGAATCTCCAGCACGGGTGACCAACCGAGCGCGCCGTAGAAGGCCTTCGCCCGCTCGTAGTCGGACACGCCGAGGGTGATCAGGGAAACGCTCTGCTTCACGCGGTAGATGTATACCGGCGTGTGATCCTCGGCGAGGACATCGTGCAGGGCAACGACCTGACGATCACGGGCGTGCCGAGCGGCGCTGTTCCGGCGAACACACCGAGTCACGCTGCACGTCACCTACGCGAAGCCGTCCATGGTCGGCGGGCAGTCCTACAAGGGCGAGATTCTGCTCGGCCCGTCGGTCGCCCCGACCGCGGTCAGCGTGCCGGTGACGATCACGCGCAACTGACGAACTTCCGTCAAAGGACCGAACGAAGGGCCGCCCTCGAGGCGGCCCTTCGCGTTTCGTGAAGCGTGCGACTCCTTAGCGTGCGGCCTGCTCGTTGACTCCGGTCTTGAGCATTCCGCCGGTCGCGATCTTCGTGAGCAGCTTGTCCGCATTCGCCTCTTCGTCGAGCGTCTGGTCGAGCAGATCCTGTGCGTCGTTGTAGTCGAGCTCGTCCGCGAGCGTGCGTGCGGTGCCGTACGCGGCGATCTCGTAGTGCTCGACGCGCTGCGCGGAAGCGATCAGAGCAGCGTCCTTGGCCGTCGGATCGCCGTCGATGGCGATCGTCTTCTCGCCTTCCTTGATGAGGCCGCGCATCGCCTCGCACGTCTCGCCCGATCCGCTGATGCCGAGCTGGCCGAAGATGTCCTCCAGCCTCTGGACGTGGTCCCGCGTCTCGTCGAGGTGATGCTCGAACGCAGCCCGGAGCTCCTGGTTCGACGCAGCCTGCGCCATCTTCGGCAGCGCCTGGAGCAGCTGGTTCTCGGCGTCGTAGAGATCCTGGAGCTCGTGGGTGAACACGTCCTGCAGTGATTGCAGTTGCATGGCTCTCCTTTCGTCGGCGTGCGTCGATCGACGCGCGCAAACCCCTACCGGCGCCCGACACGGCCGCCGGCCTCACCTACCTCTTCCCGGTCGTCGAGTCCCCACACGTCGGAAGCGAAGGCAGGACGAGCCCCGGGTCGGCGCCTTCTGCGCGGCGGGTCGCGCCCGGAGCCGGCCTCTGGTAGCGTCGGCGTGCCGGCTCGTCTCCGACCGAAAGGAGGGCCGATGACCGATCAACTCGAGTCGCTCGCCCTCCGCTTCGGCCCGGCCGCCCGCTAGCGCGGGCCCACATCACCGAGACGTCCTGCCGAACGCGGTGCGCGGGCGCAGCCCTGTCACCAGCGTGAAAGGACCTAGGTGAGGAGAGCCAAGCGCAAGACGACGGTGCCGCCGCGCCCGAAGGTGACGGCACGCGTGAACGAACAGATCACGGCACAACGCGTGCGCGTGGTCGACGAAGACGGGACACAGGTCGGCGTGCTGCCAACCGCCGACGCGCGCGAGTATGCGACGCAAAGGTCGCTCGACCTGATCGAGGTCGCGGCCGAGGCGGATCCGCCCGTGTGCCGCGTCGGCGACTACGGCCGCTGGCGCTACGAGGAGGAGCGGCGCCTCCGCGCAGGTCGGCGACAGCAGGTGCATCTGCCGCCGAAGGAGGTGCGGTTGCGGCCGCGGATCGCGACGCACGACTACGCGTGGAAGCGCGATCAGGCGATCGGCTTCCTCCGCGCACGGTCGAAGGTCAAGCTCATCGTGATGTTCCGCGGCCGCGAACGGGAGCATCCGGAGCTCGGACGGCAACTGCTCGCACGGCTCGCGGCCGACGTGGCGGAGTTCGGCCGGCTCGACGGGCGCGAGAGCTTCGAAGGTCGCAGCATGACCGTGCTCTTGAGCCCGATCGGAACGGCACGATGACTGCGCGGCGGCACGTGCGTGCGATCGCGCAGCTCGTCGCGGATCAAGTCGACGGGGAGCCACGGCGGCTCGCGCGGCGGCTCGCGGATCCCGGGCTCGCCGTCGCTCTCGGCACGCGGACGCTCATCGAGGACGCTCGGACACTGCACCTGGCGACGCTCGACGCGGACGCCGGGCTCGCCGTGCTGTGCATCTCGTGGGAGGAGATCCTCGCAGAGACGGTCGATCTGCTCGACCGGCCGCGCGTTCGCTGCGCCCGCTGCGGCGCGCGGCTGCCGCGCCGCCGGCGCGTCTGCTCCCGCTGTCGGCTGACTGCGCCGCGCTGAGCTTTCCGTGCGACGGTCGGGGAGCGGGCGCCGATGTCAGGCGTCCGCTCCCCGAGACAGCGGGCGCCAAGAGCATGCACGGCCCGCTCGTGACGTTCAGCTAACCCGTCGTCTCGGCTGCGGGCGCGGCGCTTCGGCCCGGTAGGAGCTCGCGGCCCATGAGCACGACGGTCGCCGCGATCCCGCAACAGCCGGCGAGCGCGATCGCGTCCGCCGAGCCGACGGCCTGGGCGAGCGCGCCGGCGAGGACGAAGCCGAGTCCCTGCAAGGTCATCAGCCCGGCGGAGTTGAGCGTCATGGCGCGCGCGAACAGCTCGGGCGGCGCGGCGTCGCGAACACGACCGTCGAGGCCGAGCGAGTACAGGCTGCAGGCGCCGGCCAGGACGAGGAGCACGAGTGCGGCGGGGAGTGACGGGTCGGTTGCAAAGACAAGGTAGGGGACGAAGCCTGCGGCTGCGGCGGGCGCGACGAGGCGCCGCTGTTGCCGCGGCGCGAGCAGCCGGACTCCGGCGACGTCTCCCGCGATGAGGCCGAGCGGTAGTGCAACGAGCCACCAGCCGACGAGCGCCGTCGACCCGCCGTGGTGAGAGACGTACGGTGCGGCGAGCGCCTCGGGAGCGACGCTGAACATCGGCACGAGCCAGCCGAGCATGAGCAGGCGACGGAGCTCGTCGTGCCGGAAGACCTCCCGCGCGCCGCCCAGCGAGTCCCGCAGCAGCGTTCCGCTCGACTGCCCTTCGTTCGCGTGGTCTGCGAGCACGAGACGGATCACCGTCGCCGAGAAGAGAAACGACGACGCGTTGACGAGGAGCGCACCGCTCGGCGTGAGCAGCAGCAGCAGCGCGCCGCCGACGGCGTTGCCACCGATCTGGGCCAGCTGAACCGCGATGCGGATGAGCGAGCGCGCGGGCACGTACGCGTCGGTCGACACGCTGGCTCTCACGAGCGCCGCGCGCGCGCCGCTCGAGAGCGACAGGAGCGTCCCGATCCCGAGCACGAGCGCGAACAGGACGGGCACCGGCATCCCCGGTACCGCCATCGCAGTTGCGAGCACCGCGGAGGCGGAATCGCAGCCGACGACAAGGCGGCGCGGCCGCACGCGGTCGACGATGCTCGAGAGCAGCCCGCTGCCGAGCACGAACGGAAGGAAGCCGAGCGCGAAGCTCAGCGATGCCAGCAGCGGCGAGCCGGTGCGCCGGTAGACGAGGATCGTCAGCGCCACGGCCGCGACGCTCGTCCCGCACACCGAGACGAACTGGCTGACGAGGAGCGCGCGGAACTCCCGCGCCCGGAGCGCCGCGCCGTAGCCGACGCGCATGCCGTCTTCGCTGCTCATGGCAACAGGGTTGGCGAGGCCGGTGGCGAGCCGCAAGTGATTCGCGCCTGCGCGTATCTTGTCCGCGATGACGCTGTTCGCGCTGCGCACGCCGGACGACCTGCTCTCGGTGCGGTTCGCCTGCTCGCCGCTCTGGGAGACGCAGGCCGCGGTGCGGACGTTCGCCGACGAGGACGCGCGTTCGCAGCACGAGTCCTGGCACCGGCTCGTGCAAGAGCGTGCGGCACGACTCGACCTCACGCCGCTGCTCGCCGTCCAGCCGCTGCGTGGCTTCGTGCCGGACTTCCTCACGCCGCCGCCGCGGACGCCGCGCCCGCGTCTGCGCGAGCAGCTCGACGAGATCCGCGCGACGCCGCGTGCGCAGGTCGCACACGAGCTCGCGCGCTGCCGCGACTGGGTGACGGACGAGCGGTACCGCTCGCTGATCGACGGCTATCTCGCGGAGCCGGAACGTGCCCGCGACCTCCTCGCCGCCCGGCTCCAGGAGGCGTGGACCGAGCTCGTCGCGCCTTACTGGGTTCGCATCCGCGCGCTGCTCGAACGGGACGTGGAGTACCGCTCTCGGATCCTCGCCCGGCACGGTTTGCGCCGTGTGCTCGAGGAACTGCATCCGCGCATCCGCTGGACGACACGCGGGCTCTCGTGCCTCGACCGGAGCGGTCGCACGGTGGTCCTCGACGACCGCGGGCTCGTGCTCATGCCGACCGCCTTCCACGGCCCGACCCCGAAGGTTGCGGCGATCGTCGACGAGCCGTGGCTGCCGACGATCGCGTATCCCGTGCGCGGCATCGCCGATCTCTGGCGCAGGCCGGCCGGCTCGCCGGCGGCGCTCGCGCGTCTGCTCGGCCGTACGCGCGCGCTCGTGCTCGCGAGCCTCGACGAGCCGCTGTCGACGACGACGCTCGCGGCGCTGATCGAGCTCAGCCCGGCCGGCGCGTCACGGCATCTGCTCGCGCTCCGAGACGCCGGTCTCGTCTCGACCGTGCGTCACGGCCACGAGGTCCGTTACGGCAGAACGAGCCTCGGGTCGGCGCTCCTGCGCGGCCGGCACGCCGGCGCGTAGCGAACCGATGAGGCGCAGCGGGACGTGGCGGCTTTCCGACAGCCGCTCGGGCGCTCGCCGTACCGACATCGCCGGGCATCCGCGCCACCCTTGGCTCTCACCATCGACCGACAAGGGGGAGCAACGTGAAACCGACAAGGAAGATCGTCAAGGTCGCCGTCGTCTGCGCTGCAGCAGTCCTTCTCACGACCACTCTTGCGCACGCCGCGCAGGCCGCCGGCAAGACCACGACCTGCACGCCGGGCGCCAAGACGATCGGCGGAGCCTCGGCGCGGACGTTCTGCGGCCCTGCGAAGGCGACCGTCACCCTGAACGGAAAGAGCGTCTCGTACAAGGGCGGCAGCTGCTCGACGAGCATCGGCCTCTTCTCGCTCAACATCGGCACCGTCGTCCTCGGCACCGTCAAGAACGCGCCGGAGTACGTCGGCGTCACGGCAAAGGCCAAAGCCGGGAGCCAGGCGCGCCAGACGATCGCCGTCGTCCATGCGGGCGCGACCCGCGCGGTGATCGGCACCGTCACGCTCAAGCCCGGGTTGAAGAGCGGCACATTCACGGGAAAGGCGTTCGGCTCGAAGGCCGTCATCTCCGGGTCGTTCAGCTGCTAGCGGGCACCTCGTCGTAGTCAGGGGGTCGTAGTAGTCACGGACGTGCGCGGCGGCGCGGCATTCCGGTCGAGCAGGACGAGATCGATGTCCCACCGACTCCTGCAGCGCCGCACGCGGGCGAGCCCTCCCGCGTACGACCCGGTCGTGAAGAAGACCTCCGCCTCGAAGCCCTCGTTGTCCATGCCCGCGGGGCGGTAGCCGGCCGCGACCACCGCGTCCTGGATCAGCACGGTGACCTCGTCGAGCGGCTTCGTCGTGACGGCTCGCACCATGATGTTCCGCTTGTCGCTTCGGACGCGCGTCACCGTGCCGATGTCGGCGAAGGACAGGCCCGACGGCAGGAGCGCGGTCTCGGCGGGAGGGGCGGCGACCGGCGGCGGACACGGGTCGTACGGGTGATCCCGATCGAGCACCTTGATGCCCACGAAGACGAGCAACCCGGCCGCCGCGATCCCCACGACCGCCAGTCGACGGCGGCCCTCACTCAGCACGCTGTTCCTCTAGCCGTCCACCTCGGATACTCTGTCGCGGCGACGAAGCGTCCCTTTGAGGCCGATCCACCAAGAGACGCTATCGACGGAGCGAGTGCGCATGCGCGCCAGACCAAGGGGAGGTAGGCGAAGCAATGAAGAACGCCGCGATCGTGGCCGCCGCAGCGGTCATCGCGATCCTTTTCGCTGCCGGGACCGCAGCGATCACCAAGAGTGACGGGACGGAGCGCGCCCAGGCCAACCTGTCGAACGTCACGGCCGACCCCGTGGGGGCCGACGACTGGATGTACCTGCAGCGGGCGAATGCCGACGGCTCCATCCCGACGGCCGCCGTCAACGAGGCGATCGCACAGTCCAAGGCGGCCGGCCAGGCGAGCAAGGGCTCGCCGAGCACGGATCAGGTGTGGACGGAGCTCGGCCCGAGCAACATCGGCGGTCGCATCCGCGACATGGCCGCTGATCCTGCCCATCAGGGTGTCGTCTACATCGCCACCGGCAGCGGAGGCGTGTGGAAGTCCTCCGACGGTGGTGTGACTTTCTCCCCCGCCTGGGGCAATTACCTGCCGCAGTCGATCGGCGCAATCGCGGTCGACTCGCAGGGTGTCGTCTGGGTCGGCACCGGCGAGGTCGACCACGGCGGCGGCTCGGCGTACTACGGCCACGGCGTCTACAAGTCCACCGACGGTGGGGCGACGTGGACGAACGTCGGCCTGGAGGACGGCGACACGACCGGCCGCATCGTCATCGACCCGCGCGACGACAACCGCGTCTTCGTCGCGGTTCAGGGCGCGCTGCACGACACGAATCCGATTCGCGGCCTCTACCTGACGGAGGACGGAGGCACGAGCTGGACCCGCGTGATCACGCCGGCGAGCGCCTCGACCGGAGCGATCGACGTCGCGATCGACAAGGGCAATCCCGACGTCATGCTCGCGACGACGTGGGACAAGATCCGCGACGAGAAGTCGCGCCTCTACGGCCCGAACTCCTTCGTCTACCGCTCGACCGACGCGGGCCACACGTGGACGAACGTCCACAACCCGCCGCTCCCGCAGAGCGAGACCGACCCGGCGCTCCAGACGACGGCCAACCTCGTCGGCAAGATGGGCGTCGACTTCTCGGACAGCGATCCGAACCGCGCGTACCTCATCTCGAGCACGGCCGCGGGCAACTTCAACGGCTTCTTCACGAGCACCGACGCCGGCGCCACGTGGACTGCCGTCGGCGCGACCTCGGGCGGCACGCTGCAGTCGATCAGCGGGGGATTCGCGTGGTGGTTCGGCCGCGTCGACGTCGATCCGGTGAACCCGCTGCACGTCTTCGTCGAGGGCGTCAGCCTCGCCGAGAGCCTCAACGGCGGCGTCACGTGGACGACGTCCCAGACGCCGCACGCGGACCAGCACGCCGTCGAGTTCGACCCGTTCACCGCGGGCAGGGTCTATCTCGGCAACGACGGCGGCTTCTACTGGTCGACCCAGAACGGCGCAGCCCGTGGTGTGTGGTCGAAGACCGCGCGCCTGCCCGTGACGCAGTTCTACGAGATGGACATCTCGCAGCAGGATCACGCTCGCGTGAACGCCGGTTCGCAGGACAACAGCTCGCTGCGGTCGTGGGGGCCCGGCAACCAGAACGACGTCGTCAGCGGCGACTGGTTCGCCTTCGTCGGCGGCGACGGGATGATGAACCGGATCGACCCGACGAACGACCACAAGTTCTACGGCTGCTCGCAGAACGGCGGCTGCCGCGGCTTCGCGCCGCCCCCGACGTCGAACAACGGCTTCTCGATGACCATCCCCGGCCAGCGCAAGAACTGGGTCGCCCCGATCGAGTTCGCCGCGGATCCGCACTTCATGTTCGGCGGTAGCGAGAACATGTACCGCATCAACACCGACGTCGGCCAGCGCGTCTGGACGAAGATCAGCAACGACCTCACCGAGGGCACCGAGGCGCGCGCGCCGGGCTTCGGCACGATCACCGCGATCGGCACGACCCCGGCAGACCCAAACCTGGTCTACGCCGGCACCGACAGCGGCCTGATGTGGGTCAGCCGCAACGCGATGGCGGCGGATCCGACGCAGGTGACGTGGACGAAGCTCACGAGCCCGGTCTTCCCGGGACGCTGGGTCACCCGCATCACCGTCGACAAGGACAACGCGAAGATCGCGTGGGCGAGCTTCTCGGGCTGGCGCTCGGGTGACGGGTACCCGCACCTCGTCATGACGAGCGACGGCGGCAACACGTGGGTCGACATCGCCGGCACGAAGCTTCCGCAGGCGCCGATCAACGACGTCATCCGCCACTGGCAGCACCCGAAGTGGCTGTTCGTCGCAACGGACGTCGGCGTCTATCGCACGACGAACCTCGGCAAGACCTGGCTCAAGGTCGGCGACAACCTCCCGCTCGTGCCGGTCAACGACATTGACCTGCCCGACGGCAGCGACACGCTGTTCGCGGCCACCTACGGCCGCAGCGTCTGGACCACTTCGCTGGCCGACGTTTCCTGATCTCTCTGAGTGCCTCGCCCGCGCCGATGGCGCGGGCGAGGCGCACAGGCGTCGCGCGCGCGGCGCCGCTCACTTCGAGGGGGAGGCTCCCTGCTTCTCCGTTGCGACGTCGGTGATGTAAGCGTCGACCTCGTTCTGGATGAGGTCCTCGACGCGGGTCGCGAAGGTGCCGAACGCGTCGACGGGCTGCCCGTCGACGGGTGCGTACGGCCCGGCGCGCTGGAAGAAGAGCCAGCCCTCGATCTTGAGCCGTTCGGCCGTCGACCGATAGTTCCGCCAGCGCTGCCCGAACTGGAAGAACCCCTCGACCGCTGCGCTGATCGCGACCACGAGGCTGACGATCCAGGTCGCGATCTGGGCCGCGCTTCCGGCCCGCCCGTCGAGCGTCGTGAGCGGCACGAGGCCGGGCACGATGACCGCGCCGATGATCGTGACGAGCCGTACGCGGTAGTAGAACCACTGCGCTTTCGAGGCCTTGCCTTCCATCCACAGCAACTGGTCGAGCCAGCGCAGCTTGAGGAACTCGCGCTGGCGCTCGTCGAGCGTCGCGGCGTCGATGAGAGCCTCGAACGTGCTTCGCTGCTGGTCGGCGTACGACTGACTCATCTCGGGTCTCTGCCGGAGAGCACGTCGTCGAGTAGCCAGGCGAGAGAGTTCCGGTCGCGCGCGTCGACTGCGTGGACAAGGCCCGACGCCGCGAGTGTCGCGAGCGATCCGTCCGTGCGCTCACCTCGGACTGCCGCGGCGAGCGCGTCGGCGGTTCGACCGCTGCCGTCCAGGACGACGACGCGCCGTCCCGCGTCGATGCTGTGGCGGACGTCGTCGGCGGCGATGTCGCCGCCGTTCACGAGCACGGTCGCCGAAGGCTCCGAGCCGGCCACGACCGTCGCGAGCCGGGCGAGCCACGGCGCCTCCTCGCCCCATTCCGAGCCGGGGACGAAGACGAAGTGTGTGTGGTTGGGCTCCAAGTCGGCGGCATTCACACTCGCTTGCGCCGAGTGATTCGTCAACCTCTCCACGATCACTCCGACGAGCGGAAAGCTCCAGCCGCCGTCACCCCTTGCGCTTCCCATCATGCTCATGACGCCCGCATCCGTGCCGCCGTCGATCACCGTGGTGCGGAGACGGTGCGCGAGCGGCGCCAGAACCTCGGTGAAGAGCGGTGTGAGACGCCGCCGTTCTCCGGAAGACATCTTGCTCGCGCCGCCGACGACGACGAGGACCGGACGTCCGCCGACTCCGAGCTCGTCCGCCGCCTGTGCCAGGTCGGCGTCGGCACCGACGCGCACGGCGCACGCGCGGCGCCCCGCAGGCAGCTCGACCCGGAACGGTGCGTTCACCGGTGCATCCTCTGTCTCGAGCGCGCGGATGTCGAGAGCCCACGCGCGATTCCGCCGGGTTCGCAGATCACTCGTCGGGGCAGGTGATGCGGTACGGCAGCCCAGGGAGGAAGCGCTCCCACTCTCCGCGGCGGAGGTTGCGGCCGGCGACCGGGCAGAGCCGTTTCCGGAACTCGGCGAAGGTGCCGCGCCAGAGGATCGGGTCCCACGAGAGGAGAACGCCGTTCGTCGACAGGAGCCGGTCGCCCGAGGGCGTGAACGCGAGCGAGACCGGAGTCCCGAGATCGCTTCGCAGCGCGCCGGTGAGCGGCCGCCCGGATGCGACGTCCCAGAGCCGGATCGTTCCGTCGAATGCGGAGCCTGATGCAAGCACGCGCCCGTCGGGGCTGAAGGCCAGGGTGTCGACGCCCCGGCTGTGCCCCGCGAGCGGCTCGAGCAGCTTGCGGGAGCGGAGGCTGAGCAGGTGCACCAGCGAGTCCTCGTTGGTTCCGAGCGCCAGCAGGTGGCCGTCGGGTGAGAGCGCGGCGTCGTCGATGGAAACGCCGACATCGATCACCTCGGGATCCAACAGTCGATTCGCCTTGATCTGCCACATCGCGACGTCGGTGCTTCCGGCTGTGACGAGCAGGCCGTCGGGAGTGAACATTGCGACGTCCAGGCCGGGCGTCACGCTGTCGTCCTGGAGCTCGGAGCGGTAGCCGACGAGCTTCCACGAGCCCGTGCGCCAGACGCGCAGCCACCCGTTTTGTCCGATCGCGGCGACGTACCGCCCGTCGGGACTGACCGCGACGGACGTGATCCTGCCGGCGTGACGGGTGCCGAGCACCGGCCCCACGCGCCGCCCGGTGGCCGTGCTCCAGACCGTGACCGCGCCCGACTCGTCGCCGAGCGCGACGAGCTTGCCGTCGGGGCCGAACGCGGCCTCGATCGTCTCGCCGTCGCCGGGCAGCGTCCGCGTGACAGACCAGTCCGACTCGCGCACGATCGCGGCCGGCTTCGTGCCCCGATAGTCCGCAACCAGTCGTCCGGTCGGATCCTGTGCGAGCAGCGACACGCGGGCAACCGGCGTTCCGAGCGGTGCGGCCGCGACCGTCCAAAGGCGCACTGTCCCGTCCTGGCCCGCCGAGGCGAGCGTTCGTCCGTCCGGGCTGAACGCCACCGCGTTGACGAAGTTCTCGTGCCCGAGGAGGGCAGCTCCGCGCGGTCGTCCCGTCGTCGCGTCCCAGATACGGACGACGCCGTTCTCGGTCGCTGTGGCGAGCAGCCGGCCCGTCGGGTCGAACGCGATGTCGTTGACGACGGCGTCGATGACGATCGGGCGTCCGCGGTAAGGCCCTCCGGCGACTGCCCGGACGTGGATGCCGCTGTCGTTCTCGAACGCGATCGTCTTGCCGTCGCGCGTGAACGCGAACGTACGAGGCCAGTTGCCGGCGCCGGCGAGTCGCTCGATGCGCGTCCGGCGCGCGACGTCCCAGAGCTCGAGCCCTCGTGTCGCGTCGTCCACCGCCACCAGCCGCCCGTCGGGCGAGAAGCCCACATTCCACGTGCTGTCGGTGCCGGTACCCCTCAGCCGCCCGAGCGGACGCATCTTCACCGCATCCCAGACGACGACCGGCCGTGAGTCGCCGAAGGTGGCGAGGAACCGGCCGTTACGACTGACCGCGAGGCCTTCGACATCGCCGGCGTCGTCCGTCACCTGACGCAACTCCTTACGCGTGCGAAGGCTCGAGACGGTGATGCTCGTCGAGTCGTCCCCGTAGGCCGCGACGACGCGCTTTCCGTCGGGCATCAAGAGAGCGCCGCCTTTCGTGGTCAGGCAGTAGCAGGAGAGCGCCTTGCCGTCCTCGCGGTTGGCGGCCACGTTCCACACCCGGACCCGCTCGTCGTCGCCCGTGGTGAGCAGCCTGCGCCCGTCGCGGGTGAACTCGACGCTCAGCACTTCGCCGCCGGGACGCAGGACGGCAGGTGCGCGCTGCGTGTGCTGGAGGGCTCGCACGAGCGACGCGCGCGCCTCGAACGTCGGCTGGAGGCGGAACGCCTCGAGCGACAGGAGGATGCTCCGGTCGGGGCTGCGCTCGAGGTCGGTCAGCGCCTGGTCCGCAAGGAGGCGCGAGGTGGCGATCCGCGCCTGCTGCTCGGCTCGGTCGCGCTCGGCGCGCGCGGTGTTGCGCTGACCGAGCGCGAACACGGCAGAGGCGATCGCCGCGATGAGGAGCACGACGAGCGTGGCGACCGCAGCACGCGCGAGCCGTACTGCGCGGCGGTGCTGGCGGACGTCTTCACCGATCAGCTCGTCCTTCGGACGACCGTGGAGAGGCGCGGCCAGCTCGGCCAACGCGTCGCGAAAGCGCGGGTTCCGCAGCGACAGGTTCTCCTCGTCGCGCGCCCAGCGCAGGTCGATCCAGCGCGGCTCCTCGGGAAAGCAACGACTGAGCGTCCTCGGAAGAGCGTCGGTTCGCGTCCAGTCGAAGTCGTTTGCGTCGTCGTCCCATGCGAGCTCGCCGTCGGTCAGCACGAGCAGGATGTGGTCGACCGGCTTGCGCTCCCGCCACCAGCTCGCCTCGCGCGCGACCCACTCGGACGCCTTCGCGTCGGGCGAGGCGAGCACGATGAAGAACTCCGCGGCGGTGAGCGCCTCGGTGATCGACTCCCAGAGCGCCGGCGTCGCCGCGAGACTCGCCTCGTCGCGGAACACACGCAGCGCGCGCATCCGGTACCAGGGCTTGGCGAACCTGTGCAGTCCGGCCTGGAGCAGCGGCGCGAGCCTCGCATCGCTGTGGTGGCTGTACGAGATGAAAGCGTCGTAGCGTGCTCGCGCCTGCTTGTCTCGAGCGTCAGGCGCTGCGGCAGCGGTGTCGGACGGCGCGGCCACGATGTCCCCCGACTCGACTTAAGCACCCGCGTGCCCCACGCGCAAGGCACGCGCTGCGACTCGTTGACGCCGCCGGTCTCGACTGGCATCGTCGAGCGGGCGTGAGGAAGCGATGAGCTCTGCTGCGAGCCGGCGCGGCCGCGCGCCGACCTACAACGCCTTCATCTCGTACAGCCGAGCCGTCGACGGGAAGCTCGCTCCCGCTCTCCAGCGCGGGCTCCAGCGGTTTGCCAAGCCGTGGTACCGGATGCGGGCGCTGCGTGTGTTCCGCGACGACGCGAGCCTGTCCGCGAACCCGGACCTGTGGGGATCGATCCGCGACGCGCTCGACGGCTCGGACTACTTCATCCTCCTCGCGTCCGCGGAGTCGGCCGCGTCGCACTGGGTGGCGAAGGAGGCGGAGCACTGGCTCGAGCATCGCGGTACCGAGCGGCTGCTGATCGTGCTCACCGACGGCGAGCTGCTCTGGGACGGCAGCCGCGTCGACTGGTCGAGGACGACCGCGCTTCCGGCCGTGTTCGGCGAGGCCTTCGCAGAAGAGCCGCGGTACGTCGACCTGCGCTGGGCGCGGAGCGCGGCGAACGTGGCGGCGCGCGACCCGCGCTTCCGGGACGCAGTCGCCGATCTAGCGGCGCCGATGCACGGGCGGTCGAAGGACGACCTTCTCGGCGAGGACGTTCAGCAGCACAAGCGCACGCTCGCGATCGCCTGGACGGCCGCGTCGCTCCTCGCTCTCCTCGCGGCGGGCGCCACCGTCGCGGCCGTCCTTGCGGTGCAGGCGCGCGACACGGCGCGAACGGAAGCGCGCACGGCGCTGTCGCGGCAACTCGCCGCCGAGTCGGTCGCCCGGATCGCGGACTCGAATGCGGTCGCGCCGCTCCTCGCGCTCGAGTCGTACCGGCTTGTCAGCAGCGACCCGCTGCGCCGTGGCTTCGACGCGCGCAGCGCGATGCTGCTCGCGCTCTCCGACTACCCGCGTCTCGCGTTCACGCTTCCGCAGGTCGGGATCACCGCGAGCGCGTTCACGCCGGACGGCCGCACCATCGTCACCGGGGACACGAGCGGTGCGGTCAGATTCTGGTCGCACGACGGGGCGCCGCTGTCGCCGCCGCTCGCCACCGGCAGCCCGCACTCGATCGAGAGCGTCGCGGTCAGTCCGGACGGGCGGCTCGCCGCGGTCGGCGGCGGCGACGGGACGCTCGAGCTCTGGTCGGTCGCGACCCACAAGCAGCTGGGAGCCCCGCTCGAGAAAGGCCTGAAGGGAGCAGGCGTCGACGCGAGCCTCGGTGCGCTGAACGCGCTTGCGTTCAGCCGCGACGGCAAGCACCTCGCCGTCGGGCGATTCGACAGCCATGTCGAGCTCTGGGACGTACGCGGCCGAAGGCGGCTCTTCTCGAGCGGTGGACCCGGGACCCAGGTGCTGTCCGTCGCATTCGGGAAGAACGACGGCACCGTCATCTCGACCGACGGCGACGCTCAGACGAAGGTCTGGAACGTGCTCTCCGGGCGCCCGCAACGAACGATCGGCCACGGCTCCTTCCTCCCGGTCGGGTTCACCGACGACGGAACGCGCTTCGTCTCCGCGTACGACGGGGTGCGGATCGCAGACGCGCTCGACCATCGGCGCGGGCGGCCGCTCTTTCGGCAGTTCGCCTCCGTCGCGGCCGTGAGCCCGGACGGGAAGAGCCTGGCCGCCCGGGTCGGAGACGCGATTCAGCTGTGGGATCTCCGCACCAGGAAGCAGTTCGCCGAGCTGCGCCTGAGCTCGCGAGAGAACCTCTCGAGCCTGCGCTTCAGCCCAAACGGCCGGCTGCTCGAGTCGATCGCCGACGACGGGACGACGCGGATGTGGGACGTCAGTCGCGCTGCGCCGCTCGGTAACACCTCTCGCGCGAGCGGCGCGACCGTCGCGGCACTGAACAGCGACGGAAGCGTCGTAGCGGTCGGGAGCGGCAACGCCGTCGTGCTGCGCGACGCGCACAGCGGTCGTGCCCGAGGGACGCCGCTTCGCGTCCCTGCCGGCTACGTCACCAGCGTCGCCGTCAGCCCGGACGGCCGCACGATCGCCGCCGGTCGCAGCGACGGCGCCGCGAGCCTGTTCCCAAGTGGAGATGGCGCGCCCGTGACGCTGCGCCTCCGACCGCGCGGCAGGATCATCGGGCTCACCTTTGCTCCGGACGGCAAGCGCCTGGCTCTCGCCAACGAGGACGGTGTGCTGCAGTGGTTCGACATCTCGCAGCACCGCGCGGCCGGTAAACCGAGCAGCGTCAGCGTGCCGACCTGCAGGACGACGGGAGTGACCGAGAGCAGGTACGCGAATTGCTTCGAGCGAATCGCGCGCAGCCCAGACGGGACGAAAGCTGCGGTCTACGGAGGCGGGGGATCGATCAGGCTCTGGGACGCCGTGAACCAGCAACCGATCGGCCAGTTGAGCGCTTCGGGGCTCGACGTGTCCGCGGTCGCGTTCTCGCCGGACGGCCGCCTGCTCGCCGGGAGCGGCAGCGACGGCACGCTCTCGCTCTGGGACATCGCACGACAGCAGCCGTTCGGCCGGGGATTGCAGTCGGGGCAGAACGGGATCGTCTCCATCGCGTTCTCGGGCGACGGACGGCGCCTCGCGACCGTCGACGGCACGTTGCGTGTATGGAGTCCGCTCCTGCTGAGCACCGGGTACGACACCTGGCGCGCGCGGCTGTGCCGGATGGCGGGCCGGAACCTCACGCGCGCCGAGTGGAACGCGTTCGTGTCCGGGCAGCCCTACCGTCGGACGTGCCCCGACCTGCCGCGCACGGCGAAGTAAGACGTTCGCTCGCGCCGTCGAGCGGCTCGAGCTGCGAAACGTCCGCGCTCATGGAGGGCTCGCATCCACCGATCGACGGTGACGAGACTCGCGCGCCGAGGTGGGACGTGTCAAGGCGCCCCGCCCGCGTGTTTGTTCGTCGATGGCCGTGTTAATCTCGCAATCGAGATCAGGGAGGAGGGCTCCCTGAGGGAGAGGAGAGAACGCAATGCGTGGAGGCAGGCTTGCGCTGTTCGTTCTTCCGCTGCTCGTGTTCGCGGCCGTCGTCGCGAGCACCGGCGGCGGCGCGGTTCGATCAGCGGAGAGGGCGACGGCGGCTTCGCCGTCGGCGAAGAAGCTCGATCTCGCGACGTATCCGGCGAAGCGCTGGATCGTGCAGTTGAACGGCGCGCCGCTCGCGACATACCGCGGCGGCGTGCTCGGCTATCGCGCGACTGCGGCGAACTCGACCGGTGCGTCACGGTTGGACGTGTCGACGACGCGGAGCCGCGCGTACGTCAGCCATCTGCGGAGCGTGCAGAGCGCGTTCGCGCAGAGGCTCGCACGCGCGTTGCCGGGCACTCGCGTGCAGCGCACGTATCAGGTCGTCCTCAACGGCCTCGCCGTGAAGATGACGCGCGGGCAGGCCGCTGTCGCGCGGAAGATGAAGGGCGTCCGTGCGGTGACGCCCGACATCCCGTACCAGCTCAGCATGTTCTCGACGCCGCAGCAGATCGGCGCTCCGACGCTGTGGGGACAGGTCGGCGGCCAGAGCAACGCGGGAGCGGGCGTCAAGGTCGCGATCGTCGACAGCGGCATCTTCGTCCGGCATGACGCCGGCGGCGCGTACACCGGCAACGCGTGCTTCGACGACACGGGCTACACGGCACCGGCCGGCTACCCGAAGGGCGACACGCGCTTCACGAACAACAAGGTGCTCGTCGCGCGTGCCTACTTCCGGCCGGGCGACCCGCCGATCGCGGGCGAGGACACGCCGATCCAGGGCACGACCGCTGCGAGCCCGCACGGGACGCATGTCGCAGGCACGGTCGCGTGCAACGCGGGGACGAACGCGATGTTCCAGGGCCAGCCCGTGCCTATCACGGGCGTCGCGCCGAAGGCGTACCTCATGAACTACCGGGTCTTCTACCCGAGCCAGAGCACGGAGGACTTCCAGACCGGCAATGCCTACGTCGTCGAGCTCGTCCAGGCGATCGAGGACGCGGTCAAGGACGGCGCCGACGTGATCTCGAACTCGTGGGGCGCCAGCTACCAGAACACGCTCGCCTGGCCGGATCCGATGATCCAGGCGGCCGAGGACGCTGTCGACGCGGGCGTCGTCGCGGTCTTCGCGAACGGCAACGCAGGCCCGAACACGGCCACCGTCAACTCGCCGGCGATCTCGCCGAAGGTGATCGGCGTGGGCGCCGTGACCAAGGACGCCGCGCTCTTCGCGGGCTCGATCAACGTCACCGCCCCGGAGCCGGTGCCGGCGAACCTGAAGAACTTCCCGTTCGGGTCCGCGAACTACGGCCCGCCCGCGAACAGCATCGTCGGCCCTGCGCCGATCATTCCGATCGAGCGGGTCAGCACCGCCGCGACGAACCCGTCCGAAGGATGCTCGCTCGCGGGCGACGCAAGCCCTGTCCCGGCAGGTTCGCTGACCGGTGCGATCGCGCTCGTTCAGCGCGGGACGTGCAACTTCAGCGAGAAGGCCTACAACGCGCAGCGCGGCGGGGCCATCGCGACGATCATCTACAACAACGCCGCGAACGGCGACACCGTCGGGAACATGGCGGCCGGCACGCATGCCGCCGATGTGACCACGCCGTCCTGGCTGATCGGCCGCACGAACGGGCTGAACACGCTCAACTGGGCGAACGCCAACCCGACGACCGCTCAGGCGAAGTTCGATCCGGCGCCGACGCAGCAGCCCAACGCAGGCGACGTGATGGCGAGCTTCAGCTCGCGCGGGCCGACGACTGACAAGCTGCTCAAGCCGGACGTCACCGCTCCCGGCGTCAACGTGCTCTCGAGCGGCTACGGCACCGGCGCCTTCCCGGGCCCGTTCACCGGCTTCGGGCAGGTCTCGGGAACGAGCATGGCGACGCCACACGTCGCGGGGTCGGCGGCTCTGATCAAGCAGCTCCATCCGAGTTGGACGCCGGCACAGATCAAGTCGGCGCTGATGACGACGGCGACCGAGAACGTGTGGACGAACACGGCCAAGACGATCCTCGCGGGCGTGCTCGACCGCGGGGCCGGCCGGATCGACCTGACGAAGGCCGGCAACCCGGGCATCACGCTCGACCAGCCGAGCCTCAGCGCCGGCGAGCTGCCTGCGGGCCAGCACGCCGACTTCACGATCACGGCGAGAGACGTGAGCGGCGGCGGGACGTGGAGCGTCTCGGCAGTGGAGACCGCGGGCGGAAGCAACTTCGACATCACGCCCAACGCTCCGTTCCTGAACGTTCCGGCAGGCGGCACGGCGACGCTCGGCGTCACCGTCAGCGCGCTGGCCGGTGCCGTGCCGGGCGACTACGAAGGCAAGGTCGTGCTGACGAACGGCGGGACGACCGCGCACATTCCGGTGTGGCTCCGCGTGCTGAACACGACGCCGACGGCGGACGTGCTCCTCGTCGACGACGACGGCTCCAACGCGAATGCTGCGTTCCCGGACTACTCGGCCGTGTACACGAGCGCACTGACAGGGCTCGGCGTCAGCTTCACGTATCTCAACGCGTGGACGCAGGCGTTCCCGTCGCTCGCCGCGCTGCAGGGCTACAAGGCCGTGCTGATCTTCACCGGGAACAACAACAGCTTCAACACGAGCGGGTTCTCGACCACGAGCCTCAACCGCGTCGCCGAATGGATGGACAGCGGCGGCAAGCTCTTCACGACCGGCCAGAACGTCGCCGAGACGCTCGACAACAACACGTCGTACTCCTCGCCGAGCATCGGGCGGGGACGGCTGTACCACGGCTACCTCGGCGTGAAGTACGTCTCCGGCAGCGCGTTCGCCGGTGCGGCGCCGAGGCCGACCGCCAATGGCGTCGGCCCGTTCGCCGGCCTCACGCTCGACGTGAGCCCGGGCGCGGACGGGGCCGGCAACCAGTCGTCGATCGAGGTGACGACGGCGATGCCGGACAACGACACGTACCAGGCCGCGCACACGATGGTGCCGCTGTTCCGCGCCATCGGCAGCGCCGTCCAGGGAGCGTCGGACGGGATCTCGTTCGGGCGCTCGTCGGAGCCGACGCTCGAGGAGGAGCGGCTCGAGTACCGCTACCGCTCGGTGTCGATGGGCTTCGGCCTCGAGGCGGTGAACAACGCGACGGCCTACTCGAGTCGCGCCGAGATCGCGCGGGCGTCACTGAACTGGCTGCTCGACAAGACCACGTTCACCGACATCACCGTGGCGGCGCAGAAGCCGAAGAAGAAGCCGAAGCCGACCAAGAAGGTCGTCCTCACCGCGCATCCGGCATCGAACGTCGCCGCGACGTTCGTCCAGTACCGGTGGGACTTCGGGGACGGCAAGCCCTACGAGACGACTGCCGGCAGCTCGGTGAGCCACAAGTACAAGAAGTGGGGAACCTACGACGTGCGTGTTGAGGTCACGGACAGCCTCGGCCACCGCACGATCCAGAAGCAGTCGATCGCGATCCTGAAGCACTGATCGCATGGGCGGGCGGGCCCGGCTGCTGCGGCAGCCGGGCCCGCTCCCCTCTCTGTGGCTACGATCGAAGCTCGGTAACGACAGGCGCTATTCGGAGGTGATCCGTTGAACGACAACGCGAAGTGGCGCGTCGCGCGCCTCGACGACCTCGAGCGGCGCGGCAGGTTCATCCCGGTGCGCGAGCACCTCGGAATCCACTCGTTCGGAATCAACGCCGTCACGCTCGGCGAGGACGGCACGCTCATCAACGAGCACGACGAGTCCGGGTCGGGCCAGGAAGAGGTGTACGTCGTGCTCGACGGGACCGCGACGTTCCACATCGACGGGGAGACGTTCGACGCGCCGGCGGGAACCTTCGTGTCCGTGCCGCCCGAGTCGCGGCGCAAGGCGACCGGCGACGCAACCGTCCTCGCCCTCGGCGGCACTCCCGGCGAGCCGTACCTGGCGCTCGATTGGGGTGAGGCGTGGCCAATTCAAAACGAGTCGATGACCGCCTACGGCGAGCAGCGCTACGCCGACGCGCTCGCGGTGGTCCGCAGCGGCCTCGAGCGCTTCCCGGACCACGCCGGCCTCAACTACAACTACGCGTGCTTCGCGACGCTCGCGGGCGAGATCGACGACACGACGTTCAGTCGCCTCCGGCGGTCAGCAGAGCTGTTCCCGCCGTTCCGAGCGCAGGCGCGCGCGGACGACGACTTCGCTGCAGTCCGCGACGACCCGCGGTTCGAGGAGGCTCTTCGCTGAGCGCGTGTCGACGTCCCTAGGCGGCTCCCGCGTCCAAGCGACGCTCGTCACCCGGGCGCGGGGGCGTTCGACTACCCCGTCTTCTCGACAGCGAACGCAATGTTGACGGTCGTCTTGAAGTTCGAGATCCGACCATCCTCCACGTCGGCGCTCATCGAGACGACGTCCGCGCCGGTGATGCCTCGCACCGTCTTCGCAGCTTCCTGCACCGCCTCGTCCGCGGCTTTGGCGAACGACTCGGGCGAGTGGCCGATGATCTGGATCACCTTGGCTACTGGCACCTCTTCCTCCTTGTTCCGACGAATACGGTTCAGGGTCGGAGGGGCGGCGCGACGCCGCCCCTCCGAGCGCTTCAGCTCGTCTCCTGCCCGCTGTGAACCTCGCCGCGCCAGGCGCTGCTCTCGAAGCCCTGGTTCTCGATCAGCTGCTTGAACTTGTCGAGATCGCCGCGGATGCGCCGCTGGTCGAGGCCGGCGGCGGAGCCGAGCTGCTCGACCGGCCCTTCGGCGGTGTAGGTCATCGTCAGGCGGACGTTCGTGCGGCCCGGGGCGACTTCGCGGAACGAGACGCTGCCGCGCGTGTACTTCCCGTCCTGTGACTCCCACGTGATGTGGCGGTCGGGCTCCTGCTCGAGGATCTTCGCGTCCCACTCGGCATGGCGGCCGGCGACCGTGGCGGCCCAGTGGAGCAGCGTGTCGTCCAGCTGACGAACCTCGTCGACGCCGTCCATGAACTGCGGGAACTGCTCGAACTGCGTCCACTGGTTGTACGCCGTCGTCACCGGCACGTCGACGTCGATCTCCTCGCTGATCGTCTTCACCGAGGTGCCGCCGAGCGCCGCTCCGCCGAGGTCCCGGCTGCGGCCGACCAGCTTCTCCGCCGCCTCACGAATCTGCGGCACCTTGAGCACGGCCGTCACCGCGCCGAAGCCGGCCCCGACGAGGAGCAGGTTCCGCAGCTTGTGGCTGCGCCGCTTCTCGACCCGCTGCCGCGCCTGCTGCAGCTGGTCGTACATCTTGATCAGCTCCATCCGCAGGACGGGATCCGTCGCCAGGCGGTACGCCAGTCCCGTCTTTCCTCTCTGGCGATCCGTCCGCCGCTTCGCTGCGATCGCCGCTGTGACCGCTGCGAGCGTCCGCTGTCTCGCCTTCTCGTCCTGAACCAGGTCGCCGCCGTACTCGGCGGCGATCTCCGCGGCGTCGGCGACGACGCCGCCGGTGGACTTGCTACGTCCGAACATGTGTCCTCCTCGAATGGTCTCGCGATTTCTCTACTACTCAAGGAACGCCTCTCCGTTGCGCTCCAGCCCAAACCTGCGTCGGCGCCGCTGCGCTCAGATCCGGCCGAGCGCGCGCTCGTCGCCCGCGTCGAAGAGGTAGACCCAGCCGCGGCGCAGCCCGAAGCGCAACGCCTCGCCGGGCTCGGCGCGAACGTTGCCCTCCGCCTCGACGACGAAGCGGGCGTCGGCCGCGGTCTCCACGGCGATCAGCGTCTCGCGGCCGAGCGACTCCACGTACTGGACGCGCCCCTCGAGCGGACCGAGCAGGCCCGGCTCGGCGTCCCAGAGCCGCGTGTGCTCGGGACGGACGCCGAGGATCACGTCGGCCGGGACGTCGGCGGCGGTTTCGACGACCAGCCGCTGCTCGCCGAGCGACAACTGCACCGATCCGTTGCGGCGATCGCAACCGACGCGCGCGAGGCTCATCGCAGGGCTGCCGATGAAGCTCGCGACGAACGTGTTCGCCGGCCGTCCGTAGACGGAGTCCGGATCGCCGACCTGCTCGAGCACGCCGTCGCGCATCGTGGCGATGCGGTCGCCCATCGTCATCGCCTCGACCTGGTCGTGCGTCACGTACACGGTCGTCGTTCCGACCTCGTGCTGGAGCCGTCGGATCTCCGACCGCGTCTGCGCGCGCAGCTTCGCGTCGAGGTTCGAGAGCGGCTCGTCCATGAGGAAGACCTGCGGCTCGCGCACGAGCGCGCGGCCGAGAGCGACCCGCTGCCGCTGCCCGCCGGAGAGCGCGCGTGGCTTGCGTTCGAGCAGCGCCTCGATTCCCAGCAGCTCGGCCGTCTCGTCGACGCGCCGCTTGATCTCGGCACGCGGGAGCTTGCGGATCCTGAGGCCGAACGCGAGGTTCTGCCGGACGCTCATCTGCGGATAGAGCGCGTAGTCCTGGAAGACCATCGCGATGTCCCGCTCGCGCGGCGCGACGGCGTTGACGACGCGCTCGCCGATGCGGATCGTCCCGGAGGTCAGCGCCTCGAGCCCGGCGAGCAGCCGCAGCGCCGTCGTCTTGCCCGAGCCCGACGGCCCGACGAGCACCATGAACTCGCCGTCTTCGATCTCGAGCGAGAAGTCCGCGACCGCGGTCGTCTCGCCGAACTGCTTCGTCACGTGCTCGAAGGTGACCGGCGCCATCGCCTACCCCTTCACTGCGCCGGTGAGCATGCCGCGGATGAAGTGGCGCTGCAGGAACACGTAGACGATCACGACGGGCGTCGCGACGATCACCGCTCCCGCCGCGAGCAGCGTCAGGTCGGACGTGTGCTGCCCCTGGAAGAACGCGAGCCCGAGCGGGGCGGTGCGGAGGTTCTCCTTCGACACCATGACGAGCGCGAGCAGGAACTCGTTCCAGGTCCACATGAAGACGAGCACCATCATCGTGAGGATCGCCGGCCGCCCGAACGGCACGAGGACGCGCCAGAGCGTCGTCCAGCTGGACGCGCCGTCGATGCGCGCCGCCTCGAGCAGCGACTGCGGTGTCGACACGAAGAAGGCGCGCATCCAGAACGTTCCGAACGCGACGGACAGCGCGACCTGCGGCAGGATCAGCGCCCAGTACGTGTCGGTCAAGTTCAGGTCTCGGAGGTCAAAATAGAGCGGCACGATCAGCGCCTCCTCCGGCACCATCAGCCCGAGCAGGAAGACGTAGAACAACACGGTCGCGCCGCGGAAGCGCATCAGCCCGAACGCGTAGCCGGAGAGGATCGACAGGATCGTCGAGATGGCGACGACGCTCACGGCGACGATCGCGCTCGAGCGGAGGTACGACGAGAAGTGCCCCTCCGTCCACGCTTTCGAGAAGTTCGAGAAGTGCAGCCCGTGCGGCAGGTGGAAGCTCGCGGTGTCGCCGGGCGCGCTCAAGGCGGTGGAGAGAATCCCGAGCACCGGGTAGAGCGCGACGATCGAGAACACGATCAGGATCGCGTAGTTCAGAACCTGCTCGCGCCGAGCGATCACGTCTGTCCCCGATCCGCGATGCGCGTGATCGCGAAGGCGAGCACGAAGATCACGCAGGCGAGCGTGAAGCCGACCGCCGCGGCCGATCCGATCTGACCGAGCTGGAACGCGCGGTTGTACACCTGGAACGCCGGCACCGACGTGCTGTTGCCCGGACCGCCCTGCGTCGTGATGTAGACGAGGTCGAAGTTCCGCAGCGCGGCGATCGTCGTCAGCGTGAGCGCGACCGCGATCTCTCCGCGGAGGTTCGGCAGCGTCACCGCGAAGAACTCGCGCAGCGGGCCGGCGCCGTCGACGCGCGCCGCGTCGTAGAGGCTCTGCGGGATCTTCTGCACGCCCGCCATGAACAGGACGAGTGCGAGGCCCGACATCACCCACGTGCCGACGAAGCCGATCGCGGGCAGCGCCCACGTGAAGTCGCCGAGCCACGGCCGGGCGAGCGCGCCGAGCCCGATGGACTCGAGTGCGCGGTTCAGCGAGCCGTCGGGCGCGTAGATCATCCGCCAGATCACCGCGACGACGACGAGCGGGATCACCTGCGGCAGGAAGAGCACGGTGCGGAACCCGGCCTGGCCGCGCACGCGCGCGCGTGACAGCGCGCCGACGAGCACGAGCGCGAGCGTCACCGGGATCACGGCGTAGAAGACGATGAGTACGAACGAGTGCTCGAAGGCCGAGCGCAGCTCGCCGTCGTGGAGGATCTCGCGGTAGTTGTCGAGACCGACCCACGTCGCGGGCGTGAGGCCGTCCCACTCGTGCAGCGAGAGCCAGACGGTGTGTCCGAGCGGGACGAGCACGAGCGCGGCGTAGACGGCGAGCGCGGGGAGGATGTAGAGGTAGCCGATTCGGCGCGGCGCGCCCGGCGCGTCTTCGCTGCGCGGCGCGCGCCGCATGAGACGGCCCGGCCTCCGCAGCGCGAGGGCTGCGGAGGCCGGCTCCGTGCTCTGGTCGGCGAGCCGACTCAGCTCTTGTGGAACTTCGAGTAGTCGGACTGAACCGTCTTCGCAAAGGACGACGGTGTCGTCTTCCCGCCGATCAGCTCCTGGATCGCCGCCGTGATCGTGTCGTACATCGTCGGCGTCGCCCAGTCGAGATAGGGGACGATCGCGTCCTGCCTGTTCGCCTTCGTCCAGGCGTTGTTGACCTCCGTGTCGAGGCCGGCCGGGAATTTCACCTTTGCCTTCGACGCGGTGAGCTGGCCGTTCTTCGCGACGACCTGCATCGACGAGTTGCTCGTGATGAAGTTGAGGTACGTCGCCGCCGCGTCGGCATTGTCGGACTTCGAGCTGATCGCCCACGGCAGTCCCTCACCACCGAGCGTCGCGAGCGCCTTTCCCTTCGGCGGCAGCAGGAAGAAGCCGACGTTCTTGCCGAGCGCCTTCTTCAGGTCGGCCGTCAGCCAGCTACCGCTGATCAGGAAGACGCCGGTGCCCTTCCCGAACGCCTGCCACGACGGGTCGTAGCCGAGCCCCGCGTAGCCGTTCGTGAAGTAGCCGTTGTTCGCCCACGTCTGGAGCATCGTCGCCGCGGCCACGGTGCCCTTCGCCTGGAAGTTGGTCTTCCCGCCGCCCGTGCCGAAGACGAAGCTCCGTGCGTAGGACTTGCTGACGTTCTGGAGCATGAGCTCCTCGAACTCGTGGATCCCCGGCCACTTGTCGAGGTTGCCGAACTGGATCGGCGTCTCGCCTGCGGCCTTCGCCTTCGCGAGCGCCTGCTGGAAGGCGGCGAACGTCGTCGGCACCTTGACGCCCAGCTTGCGCAGCTTCGCCTTGTTGTAGTAGACGCCCACGACCTCGCCCGTCATCGGGAGGCCGTAGAGGTTGCCCGTGCCGAACTTCTTGCTGTCGGCCGAGAACTGGTTCATCCGCAGGATCCCCGTCGAGTAGCGGCCGCGCCAGCCGTACTTGTTCGAGTACTTGTTGAGCGAGAGGAGCAGGTTCGCCTTCACGAGCGGGCCCATCGCGGAGTAGCCGTTGTTCGCCTCGACGACGTCGGGCGGGTTCGATCCCGAGGCCGCGAGCTTCAGCGTCGCCTGCAGGTCGGTGAACGACTTCGCGACGCGGTTGATCTTGATGTCAGGGAACTTCTTCTCGAAGGCCGCGTTGAGCGCCTTCATCGACGCGTTCTGTCCGCCGCGGACCTCCTGGTCCCAGACGAGCAGCGTGGTCGACGCGTGTCTCGCCTTCGCTCCGGTCGGACCCATGTGTGCGCCCGCCGCTCCGCCCGCGAGTGCGAGCAGTCCGGTGCCCGCCGCCAGCGCGACGGCCAGCTTGACCCTCCTCGGATGGTTCATGCACCCTCCTTTGCCGATGCCGTTTGCATGATCGCCGGGTCGAGCTCGGCGAGCGCGCGCTCGAGCTCTTCGCGGGTAGCCGCGCCTGCGACCCCGGTGGCCGCCTGCACGGAGAGGGCGGCATAGACGACCGCCCGCCGCAGCCGCTCGGTGAGCGGCAGCCCTCCCAGATCCCCCCAGACGTAGGCGGCGGCGAGCAGGTCGCCGGCGCCCGTCGTGTCCCGCACCGTCACCTCTGGAGCGGGGATCTCGAACACCTTTCCGTCGGACGCGCCGAACGCGCCGTCGCCGCCGCAGCTGACGACCGCCACGGCCACGTGCTCCGCGAGACGCAGCGCGGCGACTTCCGGATCGTTCTCTCCCGTGAGCCGCTCGGCCTCGCTTCGGTTCGCGAGGAGCGCACGCGCACGTCCGACGTCGCGCGGGAGCGCGCCTGCATATCGCTCCGCGTCGCGGTCGCCGACGACGACGTAGGCGCTCGTGTCGTCGGGCAGGAGGTGCAGTTGGCCGAGGCCCACGATCGCGGCGCGCGGGCGAAGGCGCTCGAACAGCGCGCGCTCGAGCAGCGCGGGCGGCTCGTACGTCACGAACGCGCGCTCGTCCTCGACCGGGAGCACGGCCGTGACCGGCGTGCGATCAGCGGTCGGGCCCGCGCACGTCACGCCCTCGGCCTCGAGCAAGAGGCGCACCGTTCTCCCGGCGACGTCGTCGCCGAGAGGCGCGGCGACCGCCGCCCGCAGGCCGAGCCTGGCGAGCCCGACCGCGGTGATGCCCGCGCCGCCGGGCGACGCGTGCAGCTCACGCGCGTACTGCTCGCGGCCGGGCTCGGGCAGCGCCTCGAGCCCTTCGAACGTCAGGTCGAGGAAGACCGGGCCGGCACAGACGACGTCCATTGTCATGAGAAAAGCTCCGCGAGCTCGGCCTGACGGCTCGAGTAAGCGTCGAGGATACGCCGTGCGACGTTGACGGAGGGGACGAGCGGGTGCAGCGCCAGCGCTTTCAGCGCGAGGCTGCGCGACCTCGTGAGCGCGGCCTCGATCGTGAGCCGCTCGACCTCCTTGACGGACTCGACGAGCGCGCGTGCGTGGCCGGGAACGTCGCCGACCGCGAGTGGGTGTGCGCCGCTCGCGCCGACGACGCAGGGCACTTCGACGACGGCGTCCGCATCGAGGAACGGCAGGCTGCTCCGGTTCGCCGTGTTGAGGATCTGCACGCGGCGGCGGTTGAGCGCGATCGCCTCGACGGCGGCCAGAGCTTCTCCCTCGTAGCCGCCGACGTCCTCCCAATTCTCCTCCCGCGCCGTCCCGAGCGCGGCGTGCGCCTCGGCGAAGTACGTCTCCTCTCGTTCGCGCCGCGAGCGGCGCCACGCATCGAGCGCTCCCTCGGGGGAGCGCCCGTTCGCGGTGTAGAACGCGCCCTGCTGATGCAGCAGGTACTCGCCGCGGGACTCGAGGCCCGAGCGAAACGCGCCGACGGCGTCCGAGGCGAAGTAGTAGAAGAAGAGGTACTCGTTCGGGATCATCCCGAGCTCGCGGAGCCACTCGCCGCCGAAGAGACGGCCTTCCTCGAACGTCGCGAGGCGGTCGTCGTCACGCAGGAGCCCGGGCAGCAGATCGTGCGTCCCGTCGTGCACGGAGCGCAGCCAGCCGAGGTGGTTCAGCCCGAAGTAGTCGAACCACAGCCCTTTCGGATCGCGGTCGAGCGCCGCCGCCACGCGCCGGCAGAGCCCCGACGGCGAGTCGCAGATGCCGATCGCGCGGTCGCCGAGCTCTCGGCGGATCGCCTCGGTCACGAGCCCCGCCGGGTTCGTGAAGTTGACGAACCAGGCCTCCGGTGCGCAGTCGGCGACGCGGCGCGCGAGCTCGACCATCACCGGGACCGTTCGCAGCGCGAAGCACAGGCCGCCGGGACCGGTCGTCTCCTGGCCGACCACGCCCTCGTCGAGCGGGACGCGCTCGTCGACGACGCGGCCTTCGAGATTGCCGACGCGGATCGCGCAGAAGACGAAGTCGGCGCCGTCGAGCGCGTCTTCGAGTTGCGTCGTCGACGTGAAGCCGAGGCGCGATCCGGATTCGCGTTCGAGCCCTTCGAGCACGGGCGCGATCTGCGCCAGGCGCAACGCGTCCACGTCGTAGAGAGAGACGTGCTCCAGCCCGAGGCGTTCCGTGCGCGCGAGCAGCGCTCCGTACACGAGCGGGACGCGGAAACCGCCGCCGCCGAGAATCGCGACCTTCATGATCGAATGGCCCGAAAGTCCGCCACGGACGGATCTTCGCGCATGCCGCCGAACGTCGCTTGACATGGAGCGGAGCGCCGTGCGAGGGTCCAGCGCCCGGGGGCGAGGGAACCGAACCGGGGAAGTTTTGCGACGTCCTGCGCAGTCGAAGGGGAGGAGTGACGTGAGACGATTCGGCACGGTCCTTGCGGCGATCGGGTTCGCCGCTGCGATAGCGGTGGCCTCGGGAAGCACGATGCCGCCACCGACGTACTCGGTCGACAACCCGGTGAAGATCAACGTGATGGGCGAGTGGGCCCATCCGGACGACGACACGAGCATCGTCGGCCCGTGCGGCGTGTGGCACCAGCAGTTCGGCATCCGCTGCGGGATCATCATGATCACGCGGGGCGAGGGCGGCGGCAACGCCGTCGGCACCGAGGGGGGACCCGCGCTCGGCCTCCGGCGCGAGAACGAGGACCGCTCGGCGCACTACCGCTCCGGCACCGTCGACGTCTTCAACATCGACAAGGTCGACTTCTTCTTCAACCAGAGCGCGCCCGAGACGCAGTTCTTCTGGGGTCACGACGACACGCTTCGCCGGGTCACGCGCGTCATCCGCATGACGAAGCCGGACGTGTACATCGGCTTCACGCCGACACTCGGCGCCGGTCACGGCAATCACCAGCAGGCCGGACGGTTCATCTGGGAGGGCATGCTCGCCGCCGCGAACCCGGCGATGTTCCCCGACCAGCTGACCGGGCCGCACGCGCTGAGCACGTGGCAGGTGAAGAAGGTCTTCTCCGGCGGCAGCACGGCCGGCACCGGCGGAACGACGACGGCGGCCGACTGCACCACCGGCTTCGTCCCGACGCCCGGGACGAACCTCGACACCGTCGTCGGCGCGTGGACGGGCTACGACTCGCCGTACCTCTGGCCGGCCGGGAACATCCAGGGCAAGCCGGCGGGATCGCCGAAGATCTGGGCGCAGGTCGCCTCCGAGGGAAGCTCGGCCTACCCGACGCAGAGCCGCGTCATGTTCCAGGGATCCGCGAACCCCGGCTGCTCGCGCTTCGGGCAGACGATGGCGTTCGTGCCGTTCCAGCCGAACACGAACCCCGACGGGACCGCGAACCCGCTGGCGGGCAAGGACAACGCGATCCTCTACGGCGCGACGGTGCAGGACCCGGGCGGCTTGCCGCTCGGCACGCTCGAGTACCTGACGTTCGACCGCTTCTTCAACGTCGCCGGTCAGTCGTTCACGGCGACGCTGCACCTGACGGCCCCCGCCTCGGCGGCGATTCCGGCAGGCACGGTCGCGCTGACGGTTCCGACGGGCTGGACGGTCGACGCCGCGAAGCCGATCGGTCCGGTCGCGGCAGGTAGCTCCGCGACCGTCGGCTTCACCGTCACGCCGAGCGCGTCGGCGGTGACGAACAACTTCAAGGTCTCGGCGCTCTACACGGGCGGTGCGCTCAGCGGGTACACGGACAACGTCGTCCGCGTCGTCCCCGCGGTCGAAGGTCGTTTCCACCGCTGGGGCAAGTACGCAGAGTTCGACCAGTGGCTGAACGGCACCGCGCCGCAGGCGCTGCGGCTCGGACGCTCCGCTGCGGTGCAGTCGATGGGCATGGGCGAGACGATCTCGCTCCCGGTCGACGTCCACAACTGGTCGACGTCGACTCAGAGCGGCACGGTGACGATCACCGCGCCCGCCGACTTCACGCTCGACGCGACGTCGAAGCCGTACGGGCCGCTGGCCCCGGGGGCTGACGCGACCGTCATGTTCACGATCACGAACACGGACACGACGCTGCCCGGCGCCGCGACCAACGACCCGGGCACGACGACGCTCCAGAAGGCGATCACGATCGCGACGTCGTACTCGACGCCTGCTTCGTCGGCGAGCGAGACGCTGACGATGACCGTTGCTCCGACGACGACCATCCCGGTGTCGGCCTCGGCGCCCGTGGTCGACGGGCAGGAGGACGCCTCGGTGTACACGGGCCCCGCGCTCGACATCAGCCGCAAGTGGTCCGGCGGAGCCTGCAGCCCGGCCGGCGTCGACTGTGGCACGGCCGGGCAACCCCGGCGACGCGACGTCGACCTACGCGAGGGTCGCCGTGAACAACGACAACCTGTACTTCTTCGTGCACATCCGCGACGAGTTCCAGAGCTACGCGGTGACGCCGCAGGAGTGCGTTGCGCACTGGCTCGCGGACTCGGTGGAGTTCCTCATCGATCCGCGCGGCGACTCGTCGCTGAACAACTTCGACACGGGGACGACGTTCAAGCTCGGCGTCTTCCCGTTCACGAACGACCCGTCGAACTTCAACGGCAACGGTGTGAACGGACCGTGCTGGGAGCGTGACGCCGACAACCACCAGGGCTTCGCGACCGGGCCGCTCGCCGCGACGGTGGACAGCGCGCCGAACGCGCCCGGTGTCCAGGTCGCTTCCACGGCCGCCTGGGTCGGCAGCAACTCGACGACCGTCGACCACAGCTACGGCGCGGCCGGCGGCTACAACCTCGAGGTCAAGATCCCGCTGGCCGACCTGCCGGCGGCGGTGGGTCCGACCGCGAGCCCGCCGACCGGCAACGCGGCGACGAACACGATGAACCCGCTGCACCTCGGCCTGAACATCACGCCGTACGACGAGGACAACACGGCGGCGGCAGGCACGACGACGCTGCGTCACATCGACCAGAGCACGCGGCTCGCGCTGTCGAACGACACGGGCGGCGTGCAGGCCGATCCGTTCCGCTGGGCCCACGCCTACATCCCGGGCTACGCACCTCCGGCGGGCCGGTCGACGACGCCGACGACGCCGAACGTGTCGCACCCGAACCTCGACGGCGTCCTGTCGCCGCAGACGATCTACCAGTCGGCGACCGACGGCGTTCCGATCTCGGGCCGCGACCCGGCCCCGGCGAACGACAGCATCAGCCTCCACAAGGTCAAGCTGACGAAGCTGCCGCCTCCGCCGCACGGGCACGGCCCACCGCCGCCGACCCCGCCGCTGAAGGTGACGTTCGACATCGACGCCACCGGTCCCGGCACCGCCCACATCTTCCTGTGGACGGGCGACCACGCGAACATCCCGGTGTTCCTCTCGAGCTGCGGGACGGCCAACGACCCGCCGCCGGACTACGGCTTCACGCCGTGCGCGGTGACGGACGGCGGCATCCCGCCGTGGTCGCCGGACATGAGCGGTCGCGTCGTGAAGCAGGTGGACGTGACGATCACGAAGAAGCATCAGAAGGTCAAGATCACCCTGACCCGCGCGGAGTACGACAAGCTGGCCGCGGACGGTTCGGCGCTCATCTCGTTCGAGACGCCGAACGACGAGGTGCAAGCGCTGTTCGTTCCGGACTTCGACGAGAAGTAGCGGATCGCTTGCGCACGGGCGGGCCCGGGAAACCGGGCCCGCCCGGCGTTCTGATTCAGTTCACGCGTTGGACGTCCGTTCTCCGATAGCGGCGGCCGGAGCGCTCGCGGCGTCGCTCGTCCTCGCTGCGTGCGGCGGGAAGACTGCGGCGACGCCTCCGACGACGACTGCACCGCGGCCTTCGGTGAGCCACGCGGCGCCGGGCCTCGAGGCCCGGCTGCCCGCGACCGTCGACGGACGCCGGCTGCAGAAGGGCAGCGCGACCGGCGCCGTCGTGCTCGCCGGCAACAACGCGTTCAGCACCGCGTTCAGACGGATCCTCGCGAACGCCGGCAAGCAACCGTCCGACCTGCTCTTCGCCAACGCACAGGATTCCTCCGGCGCGCTCGAGGTCGGCGCCTTCCGGCTCCGCGGCCTCGGAGCGCCGGCGCTGCGCGACGCGATCGTCCGCAGCAGCCGTCCGGGCGCACCGGGCCTCGCCGCGTCGCGCGTCGTCCTCGGCGGCAGGCCGGTGACGAAGGTCGTCTACCCGAGCGGCTCGACGCTGTACCTCTACGCGCGCGACGGCGTGGTCTACTACGTCGGCACGCAGGACGTGCGCGTTGCGGCTCGGGTCCTGCGGCGCCTGCGCTGACACGGTCCGTAGGCTCAGGGGATGGCAGAGCGGTCGATCGGCCGGCGCGGGTGGGTGCTCTTCGCCGCGATGTGCTTCATCTGGGGGATCCCGTACCTGATGATCCGCGTCGCCGTGCGCGAGGTGAGCCCGTCCTCGCTCGTGCTCTTCCGGTCGGCGCTCGCGGCACTGATCTTGCTGCCGCTCGCCGTGGCGCGTGGTGAGCTGGGGCCGCTGCGGCAACGGCTGCTGCCGCTCGCGGCCTTCGCGGCAGTCGAGATCGCCATCCCGTGGATTGCGCTCGGCAGCGCCGAGCAGCGGCTGTCGAGCTCGCTGACCGGGCTGCTGATCGCCGCAGTGCCGCTTGTCGGGGTCGTCATCGCAGCGACCACGGGGACGCGCGAGCGCCCCGGGCGGCTGAACCTCGCAGGACTCCTCATCGGGATCGTCGGCGTGGGCGCGATCGTCGGTCTCAACATGAAAGGCGCATCCGCGATGCCGCTCGCGGAGCTCGCGCTCGTCGCCGTCTGCTACGCGGTCGGCCCCGTGATTCTGCAGCGCTGGCTCAGCGACTTGCCTGCGCTCGGAGTGATCGCAGCCTCACTCGGGCTCGTCACGCTCGTCTACGTCCCGATTGCTCTCCTCAGCTTCCCGACCCACGTGCCGCGGGCAAGCGTGGTCGCGTCGATCGTCGGGCTCGCCGTCGTTTGCACTGCGCTCGCGTTTGTCCTCTTCTTCGAGCTGATCGCGGAAGCGGGCCCCGTTCGGGCGACGGTGATCACCTACGTCAACCCGGCAGTTGCCGCCGTGCTCGGCGTCACCGTGCTGAGCGAGCGCTTCACCGTCGGCATGGCAATCGGCTTCGCCCTCGTGCTCGCGGGGTCAGTCCTCGCGACCCGCGCGACGCCCCCTGCCGTAGCCGAGCCCGTCGCAGCAAGCGAGCTCGAAGCGGCCTAGCCCATTCAGTGACATGACGATCCATTGGCGCAGTTCATTGCGGTCGCCGTTCCCGACTTGACGCCGTCGCTAACACGGCGACCTCGCCTGCTCGGCACCACTTAATGTTGCTCTCGGAAGGCGCGGCCGTCTTGCGCGGCGCGCCGCACGAGAGGGGGCACGCAAATGGCGGGACTCAGTGATGTCTTGTTGGTCAATACGAAGGCGATGAGCGGAACAGGTCAGCTCAACGCGAATGCAGCCGCAGATGATCAAGATTCCAAGCAGGTCAGCAACTTCGTCACCGCGCAGTCGTTCAGTACGTTCGCGGTGGCCTCGGTGATCCTGAAGACAATTTGGGAGCTGCTTCAGAAGCTCGCCGGGGGCTGGGCAAACAGTTATTGGACTCCGTTCGTGATCTGCCTCTTTTACGGCCTCTGGCAGGTCTGATCAGCGTCTTTGGCGACAAGAAGCTGACTGGCTTCGCGGCGATCTCTTCCGCCGTTGTGGTTGGCGTCGTCAACGCAGGCATTCTCGCGGCGTCGATAATCGGTGTGACCGAAGTTGGCGTCGGCAGCACGTAAGCGGCCGACTATCGGCGAATCTCGTCGAGCAACGGCGGTGTCAATCGGGTCTCGTCGAACCCATACTCGGTTCAACCGCGCCGATGAGACGTCAGTTCCGAGCGAACCTGCGAAAGCTGCGCAGGAGGTTCATGGTCGACGATCCACGCTCCCGCGTCTTGAACTAATGAAAACCACGTACGCTGTCTCGAGGATTCAACGCGTCACCACACTAAGGAAGAGGTACTCATGTCGACATCGAAGAGACAAGCGGCAAGCACCAAGCGGGCGAGCAGCAAACGAGCAAGCCGTGAACGGGCGACTGGCAAGCGCGCCACGTCTCGCAGATCCACAGCGACTGCCGCCGCGGGCGAGTTCGTTTGTCCCGAGTGCGGCCGAACCTTCGGTCGCGCCGCTGCGCTTGGGGCGCATCGGAGTCGCGCGCACGGAGTCGCCGGTAAGTCGGCACGCGCCACGAGTCGGCGTACGAGCAGTTCGTCGTCTGCACGGACGGCTGGCGGCGCCGGCGCCCGCGCCTCGAGCGGCACGCGGCGCGGGGCAGGTGCCAGTCGCGACGGGATCGACCGCGACGCATTGCTGAAGTCGGTCTTCCCCAACGGACTCCCTGCCCGTGAGGATGTCATCCGCGCCGCGACGAGCTGGCTCGATGACGCAGAGCGGCTCGTGCGCATGCGTTAAGCCATGCGGCGAGGTCTCGCGCCGATGCTCGCCGCCGCCGCGCTTGTGACCTTGCTCCTCCGTGCGTCGATGGCCCTGCCGCCTGCCGCCGAGGGACCGTGAGCATCGAGGACGTCGTCGCGACGGGCGTTCCCGGCGCCGTCGCGGTCGCGCTCGGGCCGGACGGCCGGGTGGTGGAAGCGGCGGGCGGCTTCGCAGACCTCGGAACGGGCGAGCCGATGACCGTCGATCACCGTTTCCGCATCGGGAGCGTGACGAAGATCTTCGTGGCGACGCTCGTGCTCCAACTCGTGGCGGAGGGAGTGCTCGACCTGGACGACGACGCCGCACCCTTCGCCGAGGGGATCACGATCCGCCAGCTCCTGAACCACACGAGCGGCCTCCCGGACTTCGTCGACGACGTCGTGGCGTTCTTCGAGCCGTACCGCCGGAACCCGGCACACCGGTGGGAGCTCGCGCCGCGCGACGAGCTGGCACTCGTGCTGGAGAAGCCTCGCCTGTTCCCGCCCGGCGAGAGCTGGGCGTACCACGGCAGCAACTACATCGTCCTGAGGCTCGTCGTCGAGCAGGCGACGGGCCTGACGCTGCGCGAGGCGCTGCGGCAACGCGTGCTCGCTCCGCTCGCCCTGGAGAGGACCGACCTCGTCGACGAACCTCTCCGCGGCGACTGCGCCCGGGGTTATCTCCCGGCGGACAACCCGATCCTGCCGGGCGGGCCGGGGCCAGTTGACGTCACGGAGATCGACGTCCCGTTCCACCGCGCCGGCGGCGGCGTCGTCTCGACCGCGCGCGAGATCGCCAGGCTGCTGCGAGCCCTCCTCGGCGGCGAGCTGCTTCCCGCGCGCCTGCGAGAGCAGATGCTCGACGCGGTCGAGTCCGACTGGGAGGAGACCGACCGGTACGGACTCGGCATCGGCGAGATCACGGCGTTGATGGGAAGGCAGCGGTCGCCGTGCGGAGCCGCATGGGGGCACATCGGCTTCTCGGTCGGCTACACGGCATTCGCTCTCTCGAGCGAGGACGGTGAGCGCCAGGTCGTGATCTGTGCGAATGGCAGCGCCGAGTCCGTCGCGGCATCCGACGCGTTCTGGGATGCCGCAGGCGGGTACGCGTGGCGCCTGTACTGCAGCGCTGCGGACGTGAGCTAACCGCCGCGGCGCCTCCGGTTCTGTGACCCCGGCGCGGGTGCCCTCGCCTTGCGCCACTCGTCCTCGGTTGGGAGCTTGCCCGCACTGCGCGCCCGGGCGACGCAGTCGGTGTGAGCGTGTCGGCGCCGACTCGGATCACCTTCCGGAAGGAGCAGCATGTGCTCGCTGACCGCATGGAGTTGCTGATCGCAGAGCGGGCAAACGTAAGTCGTGGGCTTGAGGTTCTGGGAAGGGCGCACATCCCACCACCGAAAGGCATCCAGGTCGGTCATCGACGGCCTCCATCACTAGCGTAAGGGTCGGAAGCGCCCTGACCACGTGCCGGAGAGGGGGCACCCGGGACCGGGCGCCGCCTTACTCCCGTTCAGTCGAGGTGCGGGCTTTCCCACCGCCGCCTGCCGGTCCGCGGTTCGCGGAACGAATTGTCGGACCGAGCGAATGGGGTCAGCTCGAAGAATGCGAACGCGAGGACCGCCAGCACCGTGACGACGAAAGCGACCACGATGACGGTGAACAGGGTATTCATGCGTCCTCCTTTTCGCGCACGATCGCCGATGCAGCCGCCGGTTCCATCCGGGCGGACGCGTATTGGCTGTAAGCGTCAACCCGGTCGCCGAACTTCAAGGCCGCAGTCAGCTCTGGACGGGATCGACCACTACCTCCGTTCAGTAGCTGGGGCCCGCTTTCGCGGGCCCCAAATGACCTTCGTCGAGCCGGTTTCGCTTTCGTCCCCTTCACCTCGGAGACTTTCGGATGGGTTCTTCCTGAGGTCTTCGCGGTGGAGCTTCGTCCTACTCGCGATCCGTGCTTAGCGCCTCTCAAGCATCGCGCTGCGCGGCTCCGCCGGCGTCGGGGAATTCGCTGATTTTGTCCGCTACGTCGCGGACGGCTGCCGTCGGCTCGGCCACTGAGCCCTGTATCGCGCGACGCCTGGGTACGATCGCCACGCGTGCGCTTCCGCAAAGAGATCGAGGTCGCCCGTCCCGTCGAAGCGGTGTTCGACTACGTCGCCGACTTCTCGAACACGAGCGAGTGGGATCCCGGAGTCGTCGAGGCGCGGAAGCTCGCCGACGCGCCGGTGGCCGTGGGCAGCGAGTTCGACGTCGTCGCCGTCTTTCGCGGCAAACGGCAGCCCTTCCGCTACGTCGTGACGAGCTTCGAGCGCAACAAGCGGATCGTCCTCGCCGGAGACGGGCAGCGCGCGCGGTCGATCGACGAGGTGACGTTCCACCCGGCGGGCGCGGGAACACGGCTCGCCTACACCGCCGACATCCACCTCAAAGGGGTTTTCCGGGTCGGCGAGCCGTTCATGTCGCGCGTGTTCAGCCGGATGGGCGACGAAGCGCTCGCCGGCCTGAAGTCGGTCCTCGATCGCTCCGCCTGAATGACCGCGGTCGCCCGCAGTCCGGTGCGCCGGTTGGCGACCGGCGGCGAGATCCGTGTGACCGGGCCGATCGATCGCGCCGCGATCGTGTGCGTGAACGGCGGCCAGGGCGGCGAGGTCGCGGGGACGTGGAGCGCATCCATCGAGTGGCTCGTCCGACACCTTGCGTCGGAGTTCCCGCAACTCGGGTTCGCCGAGGTCCGCTACCGCATCAAGTCGTGGAAGCGCCTCGACTGGTGCGTGGACGACGCGGTTGCCGCGGTGAGCGCGACCGGCGCGCCGCGCACGCTGCTGCTCGGCTTCTCGATGGGCGGCGCCGTCGCGATCAGGGCCGCAGCCGAACCGGGCGTCGAGACCGTCGTCGGGCTCGCACCGTGGATTCCCGACCGGCTCGATCTCGCAACCCTTCGCGGCAGGCGGTTCGCGGTCATCCACGGCATGCTCGACCGCTGGCTGCCCGGCGTCCCGGGTGTCAGCCCCGCGAGCTCGCGTCGCGGGTACGAGCGTGCGCGCTCGCTGGGCGTCACGGGCGACTACACCGTGATTCGGGGCGCGCTGCACGGGATCGCGTTGCGCGCTTCCGGCGACACGTTGCTCCCGTTGCCGCGCGCAGGAACATGGGCGCGGCTCGTCGGGGCGGAGCTGCAGCGCTTTCAGGCCTCGTTCGGCTGAAGACGCCGGCGGCTGATCTGCTCGGCATCGGGCACCTTCACGTTCCAGACGAGCCCGAGCTTCTCGAGGCCGCGGATCACCCACCAGGACATGTCGAGCTGCCAGCGGTGCAGCCCGTGCCGCGCCGAGGCCGGGAACGCATGGTGGTTGTTGTGCCAGCCCTCGCCGAAGACGAGGAGGGCGACGAGCCAGTTGTTCCTCGCCTCGTCGCGCGAGCGGTAGTCCTTGCGACCGAACATGTGGCAGATCGAGTTCACGCTGAACGTGGCGTGCTGGTAGAGGAAGATCCGCAGCAGGCCGCCCCACACGAGTCCCTCGAATCCGGCGAGCAACGTCCCGCCGATCGCGTAGCCGATCGCGAACGGGATGCCGAGTGTGAGCACGATCCAGACGAGGTAGAGCCTGTCGATCCAGCGCAGCATCCGGTCGTCGTACAGGTCCTTGCCGTAGATCCGGCCCTGCTCCATGCCGAGGTTGTTGAACATCCAGCCGACGTGCGCGTGCACGAATCCCCTCACCGCGCCCCACGCGCCGTCGCCGTTGCCGACGTGCGGCGAGTGCGGGTCACCGGGCTTGTCTGAGAGCGCATGGTGCTTGCGGTGGTCGGTCACCCACTGCGTCAGCGGGCCCTGCATCGTCATGCAGCCGAGGATCGCGAGCACAGCCTTGACCGGAGCCTTCGTCTCGAAACCGCGATGCGTGAAGTAGCGGTGGAACCCGATCGTCGTTCCGAACGCGCAGACGACGTACATCGTCGCCAGCAGCACGAGGTCGCGCAGGTGGAAGCCGACGCCCCACAGCACCCCCATCGCCGAGAACAGCGCAAGGGGCGGAACGACGACCGCGATCAGCGTGACGACTTGGCTGACCAGCCCCGTCTGCTCGCGAACCGTTGCGACTGGTACGACGCTGCTTGTTTCCATGACTACTCCGTTCGACTCGAGGAATATTGGTGTCAACCGTTATTCGCACCCGGACGAATGTTGGTTGATGCGTATCGCAATCATCGGAAGCGGCATCTCCGGTTTAGGAGCCGGGTACCTCCTCTCGCGCCTCCACGACGTGGAGATCTTCGAGTCGGAGAACCGGGCGGGAGGGCACACGCGCACGCTGCGGCGGAACGGTGTGGCGCTCGACACGGGCTTCCTCGTCCATAACGAACGCAACTACCCGCTTCTGACGCGGTTACTCCAAGAGCTCGGCGTCCGCACCCAGCCGTCCGAGATGTCGTTCTCGGTCTCGTGCAACTGCGGACTCGAGTACTCGGGGAAGCGCCCGTTCGCGCAGATTCGGCGAATGCGCGACGTGCGCCACCACGCATTGCTGTGGGAGGTCGCCCGCTGGTTGCGGACTGCGCGCCGGTCGCTCGACGAGCTCGACTGCGAGAACTGGTCCCTCGAGCGCTACCTCGACGAGCGCGGCTTCTCGGTGCGCTTCCGCCGCCACTTCCTCATGCCGTTGACTGCCGCGCTCTGGTCGACCGCGCCGGGGCGCGCACTCGAGTTCCCGGCGGCGACGGCGATTCGTTTCTTCGACAACCACGGGATGCTCGGCTTCGGGCGCTTTCGCTGGAGGTACGTGAGCGGCGGCAGCGACACCTACGTGCGCGAGCTGGCGGACAGGCTCGGCCGCGCTCTCCGCCTGGGCCTCGGGGCGCGCTCGATCCGGCGGAGCGCGGACGGCGTCGAGCTGACGACGAACGGCGGTGACGTACGCAGCTTCGACGCGGTCGTCGTCGCCACGCACGCCGACCAGGCGCTGCGGCTCCTCGAGGACCCGACCGCGCGCGAGCGCGACGTGCTCAGCAGGTTCGAGTACACGCGAAACGACGCAGTGCTGCACACCGACTCGTCGCACCTGCCGAGCACACGCGCGGCACGTGCCTCGTGGAACTACCGGCTCCACGACGACGGGCGGCCGACGATCACGTATTTCCTGAACAAGCTCCAGCGTCTCGACGCCGACGTCGACTACTGCCTCACGCTCAACGAGGAGATCGCCGACGAGCACGTGCTCGACCGCGGTGTCTTCGAGCACCCGCTCTACACGGTGGCTTCGATCGCGGCGCAGCGGGAGTTGCCCTCGCTCTCCGGCGTGCGGCGGACGTATTTCGCCGGCGCGTACCACGGCAACGGCTTCCACGAGGACGGCCTCGCCTCGGGCGTTCGGACCGCCGCAGCACTGGGCGTCAGCTGGTGAGGTCGGCCCTCTACGAAGGAACGCTGATGCACGTCCGGCGGACGCCTGCGCGAAACGCCTTCACCTATCCCGTCTCGTACTGGCTGGTCGATCTCGACGAGCTTCCCGAGCTCGATCGGAAGCTGCGTCTTGTCTCCGTCAACCGGAGGAATCTCGTCAGCTTCGCGGATCGCGACCATTTCGACGGCGACCGCCCCGTCAAGCAGGCCGTGCTCGATCTCGTCGGCGATCCCGACGTCGAGCGCGTGCTGATGCTGACGCAGCCGCGCGTGCTCGGCTACGTCTTCAACCCGGTGACCTTCTACTGGTGTTACCGCGCGGACGGCTCGCTCGCCTGCATGGTCGCTGAGCTGAACAACACGTTCGGCGAGCGGCTGCCCGAGGTGCTGCGTGGCGCGGGCCCTTCCTACGAGCACGAGAAGCATCTGCACGTTTCGCCGTTCATGGGCCTCGATCAGACGTACGAGTACGCGTTCAGCGAGCCCGGCCGGGAGATCTGGGCGCGCATCCACGTCCGCGAGCGAGAGGACCGCCCGCTGACCGCGGTGCTGCGCGGACGGCGGCGCGCGCTGACCGACGCGAGCGTGGCGCGGTCGCTCGTCCGCTATCCCCTCATGCCGGCCCGGATCACCGCGCTCATCCACTGGCAGGCTCTGCGTCTCGGGCTCAAGCGCGTGCCCTTCCACCGCAAGCCTCCGTTCGAGACGGGAAAGGGATCGATCGCCTCGTGAGCTCGCTCGAGCGCGCAGAGCGCACGTTGCGCCCGGCGCCGCCCGCCAGGCGGATCGCTGCGCTCGAGCGCATCGCGATCTCGACGCTCGAGCGCGCGCTCGCGCACCTCGAGGGCGGCACGCTGGAGGTGCGGTTGCCGAGCGGCGCGCTTCGGCGCTTCGGCTCCGGGCCGGTGGCCTCGATGACGATCCACGACCGGCGGTTCTTCCGCCGCATCGCGACGCGCGGCAAGGTCGGCGTCGGCGAGTCGTACACCGCGGGCGAGTGGGACAGCGACGACCTCGTCGCGTTGTTCGAGCTCCTGCTCCGAAACGCGGCCGCCGCCGCCGAGCGGCACGCGCGCGTGCGGCGGCTGCTGGAGGCGCGGCCCCGTCTGAACAGGCGCAACGGCTTTCTGCGCGCGCGGCGCAACATCGCCTATCACTACGACCTCGGCAACGCCCTGTTCGAATTGATGCTCGACGAGACGATGACCTACTCGTGCGCGGTCTTCGAGCGCGAGGACGAGCCCCTCGCGGATGCGCAGCGGCGGAAGTACGAGCGCATCTGCCGCAAGCTCGACCTCGGGCCGGCCGACCGCGTCCTCGAGATCGGCTGCGGCTGGGGAGGCTTCGCGGCATTCGCCGCCCGCGAGTACGGCTGCCACGTCACGGGCCTGACCATCTCCGCCGAGCAGGCCGCTTTCGCGCGGCGAGCGACTGCCGGCCTCGACGTGCGCATCCTCGAGGAGGACTACCGCCTGCACGAGGGGAGCTACACGAAGATCGCGTCGATCGAGATGATCGAGGCGATCGGGGAGAAGCAGTTCCCGGTCTACTTCGAGACGATCGACCGCCTACTGGAGCCGGGCGGCGTCGCGTGCATCCAGACGATCCTCGTGCCGGACGGCCGCTGGGACCGCTACCGCAAGGCGCCGGACTGGATCGAGAAGTACATCTTCCCCGGCTGCCTGATCCCCTCGCTGACGGCGCTCACGCGCGCGATGACGCGAAGCTCGAGACTGATGGTCCACGAGGTCGACGAGATCGGGCCGCACTACGCGGAGACGCTCGCCCGCTGGCGTACGAGCGTCCACCGGAACATCGACGCGGTTCACGAGCTCGGCTACGACCGACCGGTTCGTTCGCACGTGGGACTTCTATCTCGCGTTCTGCGAAGCTGCGTTTCGCACGCGCGCGCTGCGGAACGCTCAGCTGACGCTGACACGACCGTTCAACGAAGCGATCGCATGAACCCGTACGACGTGCTCGAACGGACGGGCTTCCGTCGGCTCGCCACCGCGCTCTATCGCGTCGAGCTCCGCGGGACCGAGCGGATCCCGGCAACCGGCGGCGTCCTCCTCGTCGCGAACCACGAGTCGTTGTTCGACCCGTGGCTGCTGGCACTCGCGACGCCGCGGCCGGTGCACTACATGGCGAAGTCCGAGCTCTGGAAATACCCGCTCGTCGGCCGCACGCTCGACGCGTTCGGCGCGTTCCCGGTCGAGCGCGGCACCGGAGACTCGACGGCGATCTCGCGCGCGGCGGAGCTGCTCCGGCGCGGCGAGGTGCTCGGCATGTTCCCGCAGGGAACGTCGAAGCAGCTCGCGCCGGCGCGTCTACCGGCGCGGTGCCGCTCGGCTCGCACTCGCGACCGGCGCGCCGATCGTCCCGGTGCGTCTCGTCGGCACGCGCGGCTTCCCGCGCCCCGGCCGTCCTCCGACGCGGGTCCTCGTCTGCGAGCCGATCCACGTCGAGCCGGCGAAGCCGACGCTGGTCGCGGCGAAGGCGCTGACCCAGCAGGTCGAGCACGTGCTCGTCGGCGCCGCATGATCGAGCACCGCTGGCAGCTGCTCCTGCTCGGCTGGGCCGTGGCCGCGAGCCTGCTCGGCCTCCTCTATCTCGTGCAGCGCCGAACGGGGGACGCAACGGCCGTCGACGCGGGCTGGGCGGTCTCGCTCGTCCTGCTCGCGTGCCTCTACGCGGCGCTCGGTGCCGGCGACCTCTCGCACCGCGTGCTGATCGCGACGATCGCCGGGTCTCGAGAATCTGCGCGTCGCGTCGGTCGTCATCCGCCGCCTCGGCAAGGGCGAGGACACGCGTTATCGCGAGCTCCGCGCGCGGTGGCGTGCGCGTGGACGCGAGCAGCGGACGTTCGCGGTCTTCTACCAGGCACAGGCGCTGCTCGCGACGCTGCTGTCGGTGCCGTTCCTGCTCGCGTCGTTCAACCCGCACGACGGGCTCGAGCCGGTCGAGTGGGCGGGTGCGGGTCTCTGGCTCGTCGCATTCGCGCTCGGTCACGTGTCCGACCGGCAGCTCGCGCGCTTCAAGGCCGATCCCGCGAATCGCGGCAAGACCCTGCGGTCTGGCCTGTGGCGTTACTCGCGCCATCCGAACTACTTCTTCCAGACACTGGCCTGGCTCGCCTACGCGCTCGTCGCGGTCGCGGCACCGTGGGGCTGGATCGGATTCGCCTCACCGGCGCTGATCCTCTTCCTCATTCTTTTCGTCACCGGAGTGCCGCCCGCGGAGGAGCAGGCGCTGAAGAGCCGCGGCGACGACTACCGGCGCTACCAGCGCGAGACCAGCGTCTTCGTCCCATGGTTTCCCAGGTCGTCGACCGGCTGATCGAGTCCGGGCGCGTCCCGGAGAGCATGTTGCGCCTCGGTATCCGCGCGAGCCTGCTCGTGCGGCTCGAGCGCGAGCGGCGCAAGGGTCTCGAAGCGAAGCGCGCGTTCGTCGAGACACTGCGCGCTTCTGCGATCGCCGACGAGGTCGACAAGCCGAACGAGCAGCACTACGAGCTTCCGCCCGCGTTCTTCTCGGAGGTGCTCGGACCGCGGATGAAGTACAGCTCGTGCATCTGGCCACCCGGCGTTCGCGACCTCGCCGCCGCGGAGGAGGCCATGCTGTCGCTGACGTGCGAGCGCGCAGGCGTCTCGGACGGCATGGAGCTCCTCGATCTCGGCTGTGGCTGGGGCTCGCTGACCCTGTGGCTCGCGGAGCGCTATCCGAGCTCGCGGATCGTCGCCGTCTCGAACTCACACGAGCAACGGCGGTTCATCGAGGCGCGCCGGGCGCCGAATGTCGAGGTCTTGACCGCGGACGTGAACGACCTCGAGCTCGACGCCGCGCGTTTCGACCGCATCCTCTCCGTCGAGATGCTCGAGCACGCCCGCAACTACGAGGTGCTGCTCGGGCGGATCGCGTCATGGTTGAAGCCGGACGGACGCTTCTTCTGTCATGTCTTCTCGCACCGGACGTACGCCTATCCGTACGTGCACACGTGGATGGCCCGCAAGTTCTTCACCGCGGGGACGATGCCCTCCGACGACCTGCTCCTCCACTTCCAGCGCGACCTCGTGCTTCGCGATCACTGGACGATCTCGGGGACGCACTACGCGCGGACGGCAGAGGCGTGGCTTGCCCGCATGGACGAGAACAGACCGGCGATCGAGCGGGTACTGGCGCAAACGTACGGCATCGATCGCGCCGGCGCCTGGTGGGCGAACTGGCGGGTCTTCTTCCTCGCGTGCGCCGAGCTCTGGGGATACCGCGGCGGAACCGAGTGGCTCGTCTCGCATTACCTCTTCGACAAGCGGGAACCGCCCGGTCGGTCGGGCTGACGAGCTGCCGCTGCAACGACGGCCATTGCCGTCTGACCCGCGGGCGTCCACAATTCGGGCTCGGGCTGACTAGTGCGCGGCTGCCGCAGCCGTGTGTCCGGCGCGGTCGCAGCGGGGGAGGGACGATGGCAGGCGAGGTCATCGGCAGGCGCGACGAATTGCTGGCGTTGGAGGAGTTCCTCGAGGCCTCGCGGAGCGGCGGTCGAGCCTTGCTGCTCGAGGGCGATGCCGGGATCGGGAAGACCGCTCTCTGGCAGGAGGCGCTCCGTCTCGCGGGCGAGCGCGGCTTCGGCGTGCTGCGGTCGTCCCCGAGTCAGTCGGAGGTGCAAGTCGCCTTCGCAGCCGTCGGCGATCTGCTCGCCCCCGCTCTGAGCGGCGCGCTGCGGCGGCTGGCGCCGGTGCAACGGCGTGCTCTCGAGACGGCTCTGCTGATCCGCGAGCCCGATGAGGCATTTCCCGACACGCGCATCCTCGGAGTGGCGCTCCTCTCGGTCGTGCAGGCGCTGGCGGAGGAACGCCCGGTGCTCGTCGCGCTGGACGATGCCCAGTGGCTCGACGCCAGCTCGGCGGAGGTGCTCACGTTCATGCTGCGACGGCTGGACGACGCCCCGGTGTCCGTTCTCGCGACGGTGCGAGGGCGGCCGGTCGAGGCGCCGCTCGAGCTCGACCGTGCGTTCGCCGAGTTCCGGCGACTTCCGATCGCGCCGCTCTCGGTCGGTGCGATCCATCGGCTGCTGTGGGGCCGGCTCGGAATCGCGGTGCCGCGGCCGGTGATCGTGCGAGTTCACGAGATCACTGGAGGGAATCCGTTCTTCGCGCTCGAGCTCGGGCGTGCTCTCGTCGCGGGCTCGGTGCGGGCGGAGTACGCAGATGTCGTGCTGCCGGAGAGCCTGCGGGCGGTCGTCGCGCAGCGGTTGAGCGCCTTGGCAACCCGCGTCCAGGAGACGCTGGCGGCCGTGTCGGCGCTCGCGGCACCGTCGATGACAGTGCTCGAAGCGCTCGGCGGTACGAGCGTGGACGACATCGAGCTCGCACAGCAACGCGGCGTGATCGAGTTCGACGGCGAGCGGATTCGGTTCGCTCATCCGCTTCTCGCACCCGCTTGCTACGAGGCGATGCCACTGCATCGAAGGCGGCGTCTTCACCGCCGTCTCGCGGACCTGGACGTCGATCTCGAGGAACGCGCCCGCCATCTCGCCGTCGCGGCAACCGGCCCTGATGAAGCAGTCGCAGCGGCGCTGGAGGCCGCGGCCGCACACGCCCGCGCGCGAGGCGCCGCTCAGGCGGCGGCCGATCTCTCCGAGCGTGCGGTCGCGCTCACGCCCCGTGATGCGCCCGAGCCCATGAACAGGCGCCGCATCACCGCCGCAGAGCACTGCCGGTATGCGGGTGACACGAAGAAGGCTGCGGTCCTGCTCGACGAAGCGGTCGCTTCCTCGCAGCCGGGCCGAGTCCGAGCCGATGCGCTCAGCCGGCTCGCGGGCGCACGCGGGATGACGGAGGGGTTTCCAGTCGCCGTGAAGCTCTTGAGCAGCGCCCTTGCCGAGCCCGGCATCGAGCCCCGCCAAGAGGTGAACATTCGCTGCGAGCTCGCGTGGCTGGCGCACGTCGCAGGGGACAACCGAGAGGGTGCTCGTCATGCCGAGGCGGGGCTCGAGCTCGCCGAGCAAGTGGCGGACCCGGCGACCCTCGCGATCGCCCTCGCCGCGGTCGCACAGATCACCTTCGCGCGCACGGGACGGATCCGGCACGACCTGCTCGACCGAGCGCTGAAGCTCGAGCAGACTCTCGATACCGACCGGTACGCGGCCGCACAGTGGTGGACCTGGCACGTCGGCCTGCCGATGCGTTTGTCACCGTCGCGCGTCACGCTCGCTCTCCTGCTCGGCCGCTCCGACCGGCACGACGAGTCGCGCACTCTCTGGAGAGCCCTGACCGCGGAGGCGACGGAACGGGCCGACCCGGACGTCGTCAGGTGCCTGTTCCACCGCGCGCAGGTCGAGATGACCGCCGGCGCCTGGGATACGGCCTCGCAACTGTGCGACGAAGCGATCGAGCTCACGCGCGAGATCGGGCTCGACATGTTCGAGCCGCTCTGTCTGTCGATCCTCGCCGAGATCGACGCCTATCGGGGTGAAACGGAGAAGGCACGAAGCACGATCGCCGAGTTGCTGCGTGTCGTCGAGACGGGCAGGTACAGATGGCAGACGTTTCGCCTGCGGATCGCATTCGCGGTACTCGAGCTTTCCTACGACGACGCAGCCGCGAGCTGGCGGCACGCTGCGCAGGTCCTCGACGGTTTCGAGGAGCTCGACGGGTACCTCGCCCAGCTGGCGGGCTCGGCCGGAATCGAGGCTCTGCTCGCGACAGGCGATCTTCGCCGGGCAGAGCGGTTGCTGGCGCTGATCGACCGGCGCGCAGCCGAGGGCGACGCGGCTCTCCGCCCGCTCGTCCTTCGCTGCCGCGGGCTTCTGCTCGCGGCACAGGGCGACCACGAAGGCGCGATCGCTTCGCTGGAGACGGCGGCGCTCGCGCCCGAGCCGCCGCAGGGCGTGAACCCCTTCGAGCTCGCCCGGACGCTCCTCGCGCTGGGGATGGTGCAGCGCCGGGTGCAGCAGAAGCGCGCTGCGCGCGAGTCACTGCAGCGCGCGGCAGGCATCTTCGAACAACTCGGCGCGTGTGTCTGGCTCGAGAAGACGCGCTCGGAGCTGCGGCGCATCGGCGGGCGCACCGCCTCCGACGGCGAGCTCTCCGAGACCGAGCGGCGAATCGTCGAGCTCGTCGCGGCGGGGCGGAGGAACAGCGAGGTCGCCGCGGAGCTCAGCCTCAGCCCGAACACGGTCGCCTGGAACCTCTCGAAGGTCTACCGCAAGCTCGGCGTCAGTTCCCGAACCGAGCTCGCGGCGCGCATGGCCGCAACCGGTCACGAGTAAATCCACAAGTTCGCGCGGTTGATGGTCTTCGACGCGCGCGGCACCGTGGGTGAACCGATGCCGACCTACCTCGTGGAGCGCTACCTCCCCGGACGAGACCGTGACTGGCTCGAGAGCGCGCTCGCGCGCCTCCCGGGAGTTCGGAACAGGGTGCTCTACCTCGGCTCGACCTACGTCCCGTCCGACGAGTCGTGCCTGTGCCGGTTCGAAGCAGAGACGGCAGAGGACGTCAGAGACGCGAATGAGCTCGCGGGCGTGCCGTTCGCACGCGTCGTCGCCGCCGAGGAGATCGGTGTCCGGCCACCACGTCAAACCGAGAAAGGAGACTCGTGATGAAGCGCAACATCGTGCTTCTCCTCAGTGTCGCCGTCGCCGCCGCGGGAGTCGTGGCGACCTCCGTCGCGGCCGCGCAGCCGTCGGCGCGAGGCGGAGCTCTCCACGTGACGAAGGAGTGCTCGCAGTACGACGGCACCGTCGGATCGTTCTGCACGATCACCTCGTCGAACATCAACGCGATCAGGCCCGGCATGAGGGCCGTCTATCTCGGCGCGCTCGACAACGGCAAGCTCGACGCCGACCTCGTGCTCTCGGCCGAGCACGGCAGCGCCGCGTCCGGCCACGTCGTGCTCGACCTGGCAGCGGCTCACGGCCGCGTCACGTTCGACGGAGGCACGGGCAAGTTCGCCGGGTTCGAGGCCGACGTCGTCGTCTCGCTCGACGCGCACGGCGTGTGGCACTGGGACGGGACGTACAGCTTCTCACCGCCCGGCCACGACGACTGAGGGAAAAAGGAAACCGGCCCCGACAAAAGACCGCGGAAGCAAAGAGATGCCCGCATCGTCCAGTACGACGAAGGGGGGAGACATGAGCGCCCGTAGCGCTCGGGGCGGCACGAGCATGATTCGAAGGCTCGAGACGCCGGGTACGGTCGGAGCCGGCGGCGGGCGGCTCGCCGTTGTCGTGACGATTCTGGTGTCCGAGCGACTCTCGAGGCGTCACGTGCCGACGGCTACGGCGGCCGAATGGATTGCCGACGCGACTCGCATCCGCGCAGTGCTCGACTGCAAACCGTGACCGTCGGAGAAGCGCGCTCACACAGAGAAGCCCCGCCAAGAGCGGGGCTTCGTCCTGCCGGCGACGACCAACGACGAAAACCGTCTACGCGTGTCGGCTCTCGGCGTGGCGAGGCAATCCGTCGTCGGGGATCGGCTCCCACGAGGCGGCATACGCCACGAACTGGCGGACGCTCGGGCGGAGGCCGGGATCTCGGTCGAACGTCCCCATGCGTATTCCAATCGGATCGGCGTGACCCGGGTTGAAGCCGAAGAGCGACGAGCCGCACTCGCCGCAGAACCACTTCTCGCCTCCGTCCTGCGGCTTCCACACCCGCAGCTTGTCCTCGCCGGCGACGATCCGGAACGCACCCGGAGAAGGATGGGCGCTCGGCGAAGCTGCGGCACCGCTGCGACGCTGGCAGCGCTTGCAGTGGCAGTAGCTCGCCGTGACGAGCGGCTCGGTCACCTCGAATCGGACCGCGCCGCAGTTGCAGCCGCCCGTCAACGGCAAGTCAGACATCTGCGCCAGCCCCTCTCCGTCTAGCCGTCGGCCTCGATCTTCTTGCCGCTCGCCGAGAGGACGTCCCAGCCGGCGCCGAACTCCTGCGAGCCCTCGCCGTTCGTCTGGCCGGGCTTGCTGTCTCCGGCGTACAGGTACAACGGATGGCCCGCGTACGTGACCTGCTGCGTGCCGTCGGCGCGCCGGATCTTTCCGAGCAGCGACTGCTTGACACCGGTGCGGGCTACGGGCGCGCCGTGGGTGAGGAGCGGCGGCCAGTACTGCGCGCACAGTCCGGAGCAAGCACTGCGACGGCTCGTGTCCTTCTCGAACAGGTAGAGCGTGCGGCCCTTGCTGTCGACGATCACACGACCGAGCGACGTGTGCCTGACGCCGACCGTTGCGGCGGCGGCACGGGTAGGCGGTGCTCGCAGCGATCGGCGCGCCGTAGCCGCTCGAGGAATAGGCGGTGCTGCCGCACGCGGTCGAGACCAGTGCGATCGCGAACGTTGCGGCGGCCGCGATGAGTGTTGTGAGCTTGCGCTTCATTGGAGTTCCTTTCGTGAGAGTGAGTCGAGTGGCGGCGGGGCCGCCGCGTCGGCAGCCCCGCGCGCCTGTTGCGTGTGCGTGCCTCTACGGGACGGCGACGCCGTCCACGAAGAGGTGGATCGAACCTGCGGCCAGCCCGGCGGACTGCACCGTGTCGGTGCCGGCCTGCGTGTTGAGGTCGAGGCGGTCGGCAGCTTCCGCGTTGAGGATCGTCGTCCCCGCGGCGAGCCCACGCACCTTGATGGCGGTTGAATCGCCGCTCACTTTGATCGCGTCGTCGCCGTTGGTGCCTTCGACGACGACGTCGTCCGCCGCGGCGTCACCCGTAGCACCGCCGAGCGTGCCGGCGAGATCGACGACAACGTCGGTGACGTCGGTTCCGGTGAGGTCGTGAACCGTCACGAGGTCGGCGCCGCCGAGTGCGTTGAAGTCCACGTTCTCGACGCCGGCGGTGTCCATCGTGATGCCGGCGAGATCGCGCGTGAACTTCAGCCGGTTGCCGTTCGCCGACAACTCGACCTTCTCGGCGCCGTTGGCCCCGTTGAAGATCATGGTGTCGGCGCCGTCGCCGCCCTCGATCGTGTCGCTCCCGTCGCCGGGATCCCAGACGAAGGTGTCGTCGCCGGCGCCCATCAGCGCGGCGTCGTTACCGCCGTTTCCGTCGATCGAGTCGTTCCCGTCGCCGCCGTTCAGCGTCTCGACGCCCTTGCCGCCGGCGAGCGTGTCGTTTCCGTCTCCGCCGTTGAGGAGCAGGGCGATCGCCTGCGCGGCGAGCGGAGCTGCAGAGATGTCGTCGTCGCCGCCGAGGCCCTCCACGTCCAGCAGGTCACTCGGGTCCTGGTGCTGAACGGTGACCGTGCTCGACAGGCCGGACGCGGTAACGCTCGACGTGTCTCCGTTCACGCTGATCCGGTCGGCGCCGGCAGTGCCGTCGACCGAGATGCGGTCGGTCGCGCCGTCGGCGGTGGTGCCGCCGAGGGTTCCGGCGAGGTCGACGTTCACGGCCTTGACGTCGGTTCCGGTGAGGTCGCCGACGCTGACGATGTCCGCTCCGCCGAGGGCGTTGAAGTCGACCGTCTCGACCCCGATCGTGTCCATCGCGATGTTGGCGGGGCTGCGAAGGAAGAGCAGGCGGTTGCCGTTCGCCGACAGCGCGACCCTCTCGTTGGCGTTGGCGCCGTTGAAGAGCATCGTGTCGACGCCGTCCTGGCCCTCGACGGTGTCGCTGCCGTCGCCCGGGTCCCAGACGAACGTGTCGTCGCCGGCACCGAGGAAGGCGACGTCGGTTCCGCCGTTGCCGTCGATCGTGTCGTTGCCGTCGCCGCCGAACAGCGTCTCGTTGCCCGTGCCGCCGGCGATCGTGTCGTTTCCGTCTCCACCGTCGATCGTCGTCGGGATGCTGTCGGTGAAGGCGCCGTTGCTCTCGTCGATGCGCACCGAGTCGTCGCCCGCCCCGCCGTTCACGGCGATGTTCGTGATGCGCGTGCGCTCGAAGCTGAAGTCGGCCGAGCCGTCGTCGCCTAGGTCGACCTCGAGCGTGTCGGGATCGCCGGCCCGGAGGCGAAGCGCGATCTTGTCGCTCGCGTCCGTGCCGTTGACCGTCAACACGCCGTGCTTGATCTTCGGGTGCCTGAACTTCTCGGCCCCCGGCGTGTGGTGGCGCCCGGCGCCGATGGGAGGCGCAGCGAGTCCTTGTCCCGCCGCGATCCCGACGATCGCGGCGACGACGGCAACCGCGGCCGCTGCGAAAACGGCCTCTCTGCGTCGCGTGGAGTTCTTCATCTGTGACATCTCCTTTCGGGTGAGCCGTGTGCGGCTCGGGTCTGTGATGACTCGTCGATCGTCCGGCCGGGGGACGTGCATTCGCACCGTTGCGACCCCCCTGTGTTTTCAGTCGTTCAGCAGATGACCGCGAGAGAGAAAGGCCGATCGAGCGGGTTGTTCTTCTCGTCGAAGATCGCGACGTTCACCGTGCTCGTTCGCGGTGCGGCTCGTGTAGAGGTGGTAGTCCTCGAAGAGCCCGCCGATGTCCTGTCCCGCCGTCGCGAGGGAGACGCAGTCGGTGATGTCGGTGTCGAACTGGATGCGGTAGACGCCGACGCCGGCTCTATCGACGACCGTCGCGCCGCTGTTCTTCAACAGCGTGCCGTCGGAACCGAGTGCAACGAAGAAGTTGCTCGCCGACCGACCCGGCGCTCCCGGCGGGCCCTGGGGTCCGGTCGCGCCCTGAGCGCCTGGAGCGCCCGCAGGTCCTGTCGAGCCCGTAACTCCGGGAGCGCCCGCAGCTCCCGTCGAGCCCGTAGCTCCCGGAGCGCCAGTTGCGCCTCTCGGTCCCGCGTTGCCCTTGAGAGCGCTCCTCGCCTTGCTGCTCAGGTCGCTCGTCTGGAGCGAGCCGTCGACGACCTGCCTCGTGCCGACGCTGTTCCTCGCGAGGACGACGTTGCCAGCCGCGACGGAAGTCCCGCCGAGGGCGACGAACAGTGCGACCAGCGCCAGATGATGACGCGCGATGTAAGACGCGCTCTTCCTCAGCATGGCGCGATGTTGTGGTTGAGGTGAAAGACGTTGTCCGGGTCGTAGCGGCGCTTGACGTCCTCGAGCCGGTCGTAGTTCGGCCCGTACGCGGCGCGGATCGCGTCCTCGGCCTGATCGTCGCCGAGGTAGTTGAGCCAGCGGCCGGTCCCGAAGTGCGGACGCATCGCCGCGAACGTGTCGCGAGTCCACGCGACGTTCGTTGCGGTGTCGGCCGGATCGGTCCAGACGGACGGGATGAGCAGGTTCCACCCCGGCTCGCGATGCGGTACGGCGGTGTCGGTCTTCCCGACGCGCGTGACGGCGCCGTGGAAGTGCTCGAGCAGAATCGCGGTCATCGCGGACGGGACGGTGGCGAACCTTTCGACAGCGATGTCGATCAGCTCGTCCGGCAGGCCGCGCGTGAAGCTCGACAGCCAGTAGTTGAGCGAGCCGGCCGGAAAGCCGCCGTCGAGGAGCGTGTTCATCACCGGGTACGGCATCGACCCGACGTCGACGACGAGCGGCGAGCCCCACGTCTTGAAGGGTGCGAGCTCGCGTTCCGCCTCGGCCGGATCGCCCGCGTGGAAGACGACGAGCGCCGCGAGCTTCGCGCCGGAGCCGTCCGGTGCGTGCACGAGCCCGGCGAAGACGGTCAGGTCGTCGGAGGCTTGCGCCACCGCGTCGCGGTAGAAGCGCAGGAGCTCGGGCGCGGTCTCGATCGGATGCGCGATCAGCCCGCCGACGATCGTCCCGACCGGGTGCAGGCGGTAGGTGAACGACGTCGCGACTCCGAAGTTCCCGCCGCCGCCGCGCAGCGCCCAGAAGAGATCGGGATGCGCCGCAGCGTCGACGTGGAGGATGTCGCCCTCGGCGGTGACGAGCTCGACGGAGAGCAGGTTGTCCGCCGCGAGCCCGTACTTCGCCATCAGCCAGCCGAGGCCGCCGCCGAGCGTGTAGCCGGCGATTCCCGTCCCCGAGACCGCGCCTCCGGTGACGGCGAGACCGTGCCTCGCGGCGGCGTCGTTCAGCTCGCGCCAGAGCACGCCGCCCTCGGCTGTCGCAGTCGTCCGGGCCGGATCGATTGCGATCGCCTTCATCCCGGCGAGGTCGATCATCACGCCGCCGTCGGTGACGGCGCGGCCGGCGACGTTGTGCCCGCCGCCGCGGACCGAGACCTCGAGACCAGTCCGGCGCGCGAGCGCGAGCGCCGCAACGACGTCGTTCGTCGTCCGGCAACGCACGATCACGGCGGGCCTGCGGTCGACTAGGCCGTTGTGCACGGCACGCGCCTCGTCATAGCCCGCGTCCTGCGGGCCGAGGACGGAACCGGAGATCTCGTCGTTCAGATGCGCAACCAGTGCGCGATCCAGTGTTGTGCTCATCAGCTGTTCCTCCGTGTCGATGGTTTTCTCGCATCGAGCCTGGAGGCGGCAGGCGGGCGTTCGCACCGTGGCGACCCCCCTGTTTTTCGGGCCATGCGTACCGGGGAGCACGCGCGCATTCGGTGACCGATCGGATATCCGTTTTCGGGAACGCGGAATGCGGTGCTGTCGTTTTAGCGCCCCGTATGGGCGACAGACGTTGACCGCCACGTTCTCGGACGCTCCGACGCGTCCCGAGCTGGATGCAGGCCCAGCTTCCGCGCGTGTCGCCACCGCCGCGACGCTCCTCGAGCGCAGCGAGGAGCTGGCTCGGATCGAGTCCGCGCTGGAAGACGCTCGGTCGGGTCGCGGCACGTTCCTCGTGATCGAAGGTCCGGCCGGGATCGGCAAGACCGCGCTGCTGGCGGCGACGCGGACGACGGCCGCCGAGAGTGGGATGCTCGTGCTGCGGTCGCGCGGAACCGAGCTCGAGCGCGACTTCGCGTTCGGAGTCGTTCGCCAGCTCTTCGAGTCGACGCTGGCCAACGCTTCCGAGCTCGAGCGCGCCGAACTGCTCCAGTCGAGTGCCGGCGTCGCCGCGGGCATCCTCGGGCTTCCGGGCGCACCTGCCGCGGACGGCCCGCAGGCGTCGGACAAGGACCCTTCGTTCGCAATCCTCCACGGCCTCTACTGGCTGTGTGCGAACCTCGCCGCCGTAAGCCCGCTCTGCATCGTCGTCGACGACGCGCACTGGGCGGACGCGCCCTCGCTTCGCTATCTCGCCTTTCTCTTGCCGAGGCTCGAGGAGCTCGACGTCGCGCTCGTTCTCGCGACTCGTCCGTGCGACGCGGGCACCGATCCGGAACTGCTCGCGAGCGTTGCGACCGATCCGTCCGCCGAGCTCATAACGCTGCGGCCGCTGACTCGATCGGCGATCGCTCAGTTCGTCGAGTCGACGCTCGCGGGCGAACCGGATCCGGTGTTCGTCGACGCGTGCGTGCGCGCCACACGCGGGACGCCGTTCCTCTTGCGCGTGCTGCTGGAAGCGCTGAGAGAAGGAGAGATCGCTCCGACCGCGGAGGCCGCGTGCCACGTCGAGCGAATCGGAGCACGAGGGGTCGGTCGATCGATTCGCCTGAGGCTTCGCCGTCTGCCGGAGCACGCGGGGCGGCTCGCCCATGCGCTCGCCGTCCTCGAGCAGGGCGACCTGCTGCAGGCCGCGCAACTCGCGGGCCTCGACGATTTCCGGGCTGCCGACGCCGCGGACGTCCTCGTGACCGCCGGGATCCTCGCGCCGGGCCGGCCGCTGACATTCAGTCATCCGATCGTCCGCAGCGGAATCTATGCCGAGCTCTCGGCCGCCGAGCGTGCGCGGGGCCACCGCAGTGCGGCCCGGCTGCTCGCCGAGCTACCGGGCTCCGACGAACGCGTCGCCCAGCACCTGCTGGTCAGCGAGCCGGCCGGCGACGAGTGGGTCGTCGAGCGGCTGGTCGACGCAGCATGCAAGGCCGGAAAGCGTGGCGCTCCCGAGACGGAGGCGGCCTTCCTGCGGCGTGTCCTCTCCGAGCCGCCGGCGCCCGAGCAGCGCTTCCGTCTGCTGCTCGATCTCGGAATGGCGGAGGCCAGCGCCGGCCTCTCCGGCTGGGAGGCGCACCTGCGGGAGGCCCAAAAGGTTGCGCCGAACGCGGCGGCCGCCGCCGACGCGGCGCTCGTGCTCGCGCATGCGCTCACCCGCGCTCAGCGCTTCGCGGATGCGGTCGCCGTTTTGGATCGCGCGTCGGCGTCGCTCGATTCCGGACACTCCGACCTCGCGCTGCAACTCGAGGCGGCGGCGGTCCTCCCGGCAACGCACGGCCCCGTGATCTCGCCCTCGCTCGCCCGCCGAGGCCAGACGCTGCGCGAGCGCGCCGCCGGCCACGCTGCGCCGCCTCCCGAGCTGCTGGCCGTCGCGGGGTGGACGTCCGCGCTCGTGAACGAGCGCGCCGAGGTCGGCGCCGATCTGGCGACGCGCGCCCTTGCGGCCGGAGGCGACGTGACGCCCGGTTCGGACGGCAGGCCGTGGTTCTCGTCCGCGGCGTGGTTCTCGCAGGCGACGTTCGCGCTGGCGTGGGTCGAGCGCTATGCGCAGCTCGGGCCGTTCCTCGACGACTCGATCGCGCAAGCGCGCGCAACCGGCGACAGCAGTCGGCTTGCGATCAGCCTCGCCAACCGCGGCTGGGTCGCGCTCAGACGCGGAGAGCTGTCCGCGGCGGAGAGCGACGCGCGGACGGCCCTCGCCGCGACGGAGCTGCCCGCGCCGCCGATGTGCCGCGTTCTGAACGCGACACTGCTCGTCGAGACGCTCGTCGACCAGGGCGAGCTCGAAGCGGCCGAGCAGGCGCTCGCGCCGATCGATTCGGAGACGCAGAGCGATTCGCTGATCGCCGCGGTCCTTCGCTTCGCGCGCGGGCGGCTGCGCGTCTCCCAGGGGCGAAGCGCGGAGGGACTCGAGGACTTTCTCGCCGTGGGCGTTCTCCTGACGCGAGCGCTCGTGAGCTCCCCGGGTTTTCTCCCGTGGCGGTCGGAGGCTGCGCTCGCGCAGCTCGCGCTCGGCGACCACGACTCCGCACAGCGCCTTGCAGAAGAGGAGCTCGGTCTCGCCCAGGCTTTCGATGCACCGCGCGCCTCGGGCGTGGCGAAGCGCGCGGCCGGGCTCGTCGCCGGCGGTGACCGCGGCACAACACTTCTTCGTGAGGCCGTCGACGAGTTCGAGCGGGGTGACGCGAGGTTGGAGAGAGCGCGTGCGCTCACCGACCTCGGTGCAATGCTTCGACGGCGCAACCGGCGCGCCGAGGCGCGAAAGATCCTGCGCGAGGCGATCGATGCCGCGCACCGCTGCGGCGCCAAGCGGGTGGCCGCGCAAGCCGAGACCGAGTTGCGTGCCACCGGTGCGCGCCCCCGTCGCGTCATGCTCACGGGGGTCGACTCGCTCACGGCGAGCGAACGTCGAGTTGCCGAGCTCGCCGGTGAGGGTCTCACCAACCGCGAGATCGCCCAGACGCTGTTCGTCACGGCACGGACGGTCGAGGGTCATCTCACGAGCGTCTTCCGGAAACTGCAGCTCGACTCGCGAGCCGAGCTCGCTTCCGCGCTCCGCGCGCCCGAAGCCGTCTCGGCGTAGAGGGCGTCTCGCAAACTCCGGGGGGTCGCCACGGTGCGAGTGGCGCTGCGCGGGTTGCACGATCGCGGGACAACGATCTCTCGTGAAAGGAAGTGCACCGTGCCGAGCCCGTCCACACAGCCTGCAGCTCGTGAGCTCGCTCAGCGACTGAGCGGAACCGACGAAGTCCGGCTCGTCTGGCACCCGGCGAGCGATTGCGTCGAGCTTTCAGTGAGCGACGTCGAAACCGGCGCCGGCTTTCGGATTGCCGTGGCGCCGAGTCGCGCCGTCGACGCGTTCTATCACCCGTATGCCTACGCGACGAGGGGCGCCGAGGCCGGATGCGGAAGCCGAGCCGGCACGACGATCGCCGATGGCTAGCTTCGAGTGTGTCCTCGCGATCCATGCGCTCGTCGCCGAGCTACAGGCTGGCGGCGCGCAGAAGGAGGACCGGGTCAAGCTTGCGACTCGGCAGGAACCCGAGCGCCCGGACGAGGACGTGGCGGAATGAAGCCCGTGAAGGTCTCCGTCACCGTCCCGAACAGGCGTGAGCAGATCTACGAATTCCTGGATCGGCTGGCGAACCACGAGCGCTTCACGAACCACATGCTCGTCGACTGGTCGTACTGGGGCGCTCCGACCGGCGTCGGCGCGGGCGCGCGAATGCGCGTGAAGACGAGGGGCAGAGCGGGCTGGACGGATCTCGAGGTCGTCGATGCGCAGCCGCCGCGATCCAGCACCGAGCAGGCGGTCGGTGCGCGCGGCCGCCGGCGCACGCGGGGCACGTACACGCTCGACGAGTTGGCGGAGGGTGGCACGCGAATCACGTTCGAGCTCGAGTGGCTGCGGCTACCGCTGATCGAGCGCCTCGCGGCACCGCTCACCCGCGGAGTGGTGCGTCGCGGCAGCGCGAAGTCGCTCCGCCGGCTCGCCGAGCAACTTGCTAACCAATGAGATGGGGCTATGCCGCGCTTGATCCCGGTTGAGACCGCAACCGCAAAGGACGAGGCGAACGCGTTGCTGAACGTCGTGCGGTCGGCTTTCGGCGGCACGTCGAACATGACGCGCACGATGGCGCGCAACCCGGCCGTGCTGAAGGGCTGGATGCAGCTGAGCTCGGCGCTCGCCACGACGCTCACGAATGCGCTGAACGAGCAGATCGCAATCGCGGTGGCCGAGGAGAACGGTTGTGGGTATTGCCTCTCGGCTCATACCGCGATCGGGCGCATGGTCGGCGTGAACGAAGCCGAGCTTGCATCGAGCCGCGCGGGCACGTCCGCCCACCCCAAGGTCGCGGCGGCGCTGAAGTTCGCACAAGCAGTGAACGCGAAGCGCGGTCACGTGAGCGACGCTGACCTGGCGGAGGTGCGCGCCGAGGGTTGGGACGACGCGGACATCGCCGCGATCGTCGCGCACGTGGCGATGAACGTGTTCACGAACTACTTCAACCTCGTCGCGGAGACCGCGTTGGACTTTCCGGAGGTCGTCGCCGAGGCAGCCTAGGAGTGAACGACGTGAACCTCGGTGCGCTAGAGCCCGGGTGGGAAGGTGATGGTCTCCGGCACGACGAGAGGACGGCCGACGTCGAGCTGGATCTGGCTGTGGGCACCGAGCGGGATCTTGCGTGGATCGCCGGTGAAGACGTGCCCGTTGTAGAAGGCTGTGACGGCGCCGTGCGCGGGGCCGACACGGCGGCGGCCGAGCGGCTGGCCCCAGATGTCGAAGAACTCTCCCAGCGTGAACGTGTGATTCACCGGCGACTCGATGTGCACGATGCCGTCCGCTGCGTGCGTGTGCAGCCACATGAAGCACGATCCTCCGGCCACGAATCGCCCGGCCGGAGTGGACGCCACCTGGTAGGGCGGGCCGACGCCGACGCCGGCCGGGACGTCTCGCGGTTGCCCGCGGACGACGAGGCGTAGGTGCGCGTGAATGTGGAACGCGACCTGCTCGCCGTGCTGGCAGGTGATGCCGTCGATCCGCTCGCCCACGTGAAGCACGCGCGGCCGGGCCAGGGGAGCAGCCTTCGGGATCGCGACGCCTTCGGGCCCGAGCGAACGCGTCGACGCAGGTGGGCTGCCTCCGTGTCGAGTAACCGCCAGGGCGGCGGTCGCCGCGAACGCTGCGACGCCCGCGGCGAGACCGATCAGCGTGTGTGCTCGCCGGCGTGGCCGCATGTCGTCAGTGCTCGACCTTGTGGCCGCTAGCCGCAAGGACGTACCACTCGGCGCCGAAGTCGTCGAGCCCCTGGCCTGTGGTCTGGCCCGCGCGCTTGTCGCCGACGAAGGTGTAGAGCGGGTGCCCGGCGTAGGTGACCTGGCGCGCGCCGTTCCGAGAGCGCACGAGCCGGAGCAGCGATAGATGCACGCCCTTGCCGGCGCGAGGGATGCCGTGGCTGCTGAGCGGCGGCCAGTACGTCGTGCACGCGCTGTTGCACATGCTCACGCCGGTGCGGTCCTTCTCGAACAGATAGAGCGTGTGGCCGCGTGCGTCTACGAGGATCCGGCCGAGCGCCGTCGTTCTCAGGGTGACGAGCGCGCCGGCAGCGTGCGTGCGTGAGCGAGAGACGCTGCTCGCCTGCGCGGCGGCGAGCAGCAACAGGGCTGTGCCGAGCGCGATGCCGAGCGAGAGCAGCCGTGTCGAGAGACGCTGTGTCATGGTGTTCTCCATTCGGTCGTGACGGTGCTGACGAGCCGTGGTGCGAGGACGAGCAGGAACAGGCCGAGGAACGCGATCGTCAGGACGTCGAAGACCAGCGTGAGCACGACCGCGAGCCGGTAACCCGACTCCATGAAGCCGAACAGCGGCGTGTACTCGCTGATCAGGAGACCGACGAACGTTCCGAGTGCGATGCCGATGCCGCCGAGGGCCGCGAGCGCGAGGATGAGGTCACCGGCGCGTCCGGTCAGATGCCGCATCGGCGCGAACAACGCTGCGCCGACGACGGCCGCGCCGACGAAGCTGAGCAGGAAGAGCGTTCCGATCGTCGGGACGACGTAGAAGTAGGCGTCGTAGTACTGCTGCGCGTGCACGGCGCCGACGATCAGGATCGAGACGGCGCCGAGGTAACGGCCGAGCTCGCCCGCCAGCTGCGGTCGCCTGGCCCGCGAGCGAGCCACGTGGCGCGCGGCCGCGTAGAGCTCGAGCGCGGGGTCGCGCGGAGGCTGTGCGTGACCATCAGCCACGATGCACCTCCTTGCCGGTGGGCGCGAGCACCCACCAGGGCCCGCCGAACTGGTTGACGCCTTGTCCGGTCGTCTGGCCGGGCCTGCGGTCGCTCACGAAGTAGTAGAGCGGGTGACCTCGGTAGGTGACCTGGAGCTTGCCGTCCTTTCGCTTCGTCGTGCCGAGCAGCGACGCGTGAACGCCGCGTCCAGCGACCGGCTTGCCGTGGGTGACGAGCGGCGGCCACAGCGCGGCGCAGGCGCCGTAGCAGACGCTGGTCGTGCCCTTGTCGGGCGGGAAGTCGTACAGCGTGATGCCCTTGCCGTCGACGAGGATCCTTCCGAGGCGCGACGTCGCGGCGTCGACGCGTGCGCCCGTCGCCTTCGCGCCGAGCGCGACTTTCGCGGCGACGGTTGCAACGAGCGCCGTTGCGACGAGGACGACGAGCGCCTTGAGTGCGTGCTTCATTGCGACCTCCTGGCGGTCGATCGAGACTGCTTCGCGGTTGCCGCAGGCGGCGACGCGGTTTCGTGCAGCACGCAGCGCGAGCTCGGCGAGCTTGTGCGTGGTCGAAGCCGTCCGCGTGGCGGCGCGCTGTCTCGCGGTTGAACGAGTCGAGGCCATTGCTTGCCTTTCCGATCGAAGGAACTCGGAGGCGAGCCTTGGCCTCGTGCGGTGCCGTCTCGGGCGCCGCACGACGAACGTAGCATGACCGCTCGGGTCTGCGACGGTAGTGGGCTACTAGTGCTTCGGTGCCGGCTTTTGCTTCGGCGCGAGCAGGCTCTGTTGCTCGACGATGCGCGCGGCGACGTCGGCGAGGCGCAGGTTCCGTTCGCGTGCGGTGAGCTGCAGCCTGCGGAACGCGTCTTGCTCGGAGAGGTCGAGCGCCGACATCAGGAGTCCTTTCGCGCGTTCGACGAGCTTGCGGTCCTCGAGCGCCTGTTGCGCTCGGTCGACCTCGGCCTCGAGCTGCTCGAACTCCGCCTGACGCGCAGCGGCGAGTCCGATCGCGGCCTGCAGCTCGCGCGTGTCGATCGGCTTGGTGAGATACGCGCTGACGCCGCTGGCGATCGAGCGCTCGATGAGGCTCTCGTCCTCGACACCGGTGACCACGACAACCGGTCGGCGGAGGCCTTCCGCTGCGAGCTGCGCTGCCGTCTCGAGGCCGTCGAGCTTCGGCATCTCGATGTCGAACAGGTACAGATCGCACGGGCTCGTGCGCGCGAGCTCGAGCGCGTGCTCTCCGTCTGCGGCGGGGCCGAGTGGTTCGTGACCGAGGGATCGCACGCGCTCGGCGAGTGCGAGGCCGATCAGTGGATCGTCCTCGGCGATCAGCACTCTCATCGCGTCACCGGGAAGACGACCTCGGCGCGCGTTCCTCCGCCGACGAGTGTGTTCAGCTCGAAGCTGCCGTCGAGTCCCTGCTCGACGATTCGCCGGACGAGGCGGAGGCCGAACCCGGATCCGGTCGCGACACCGCGCGCCTCTGTCTTCGACGCGAAGACGCGTTTGTTCGCCGGTGCCGAGCCGTATGTCGACCGGGGGTGCGCCGTGGCGGATCGCGTTCGTGACGAGCTCGTTCGCGACGATGCCGACCTTCTGCGCGGTCGCGGCGTCGAACCTGACCGGGTCGGCGTCGACCGAGACGGGAACCGATGCGCCCTCGGTGATGCTGCGTAGGAGCGCGCCGCCGTCGATTCCGTCCTCGGCCTCGGTCAGCAGGTGGTGCACGGTGGCGATCGAGCGGATCCGCGCGGCCGTCTCGTCGAATGCCGTTCCGCGTGGGCCGTCGGGACGTCCGAGCAGCAGGAGGTCGGCGGCCGTCTGCAGGTCGTTCTTGATCCGGTGGTTCGCCTCTTGCGCGAGCGTGCGTTCGAGCTCGGCGCGGCGGGCGGCTGATCGGTGTGCGGCCGCTTCGCGGCGGATCGTTCGCGTGACGAGGAGCGCCACCGCGACGGCGGCCGCCACGAGCGAGAGTCGCATCGCGGTCGCGCCTGCCGAGAGTGGGATCAGCGCTGCAGCGGCCGTGCACGTCGCCGCGCTGACGCCGAGCCAGAAGCCGCGCCGCCACCCGATCTGTACGACGGCGATGAACGGTACGGTGAGAAAGAGCAGCAAGGCGAAGCTCGCGCCGCCGTCGGCGACGAGCAGCGCCACGAACGCGATCAACCCGCCGCACCAGAGATCGAGCAGCAGACGGCCGCGTGCCGTCGTCAGCCACTCGCGCCACGGGATCACCATCGCGATCGTGTTGCCGGCAGCAGCGCACAACGTCGCGCCGACGAGGAGCCCGCGGTGCCTGGCGCCGACGTCGAGGGTGAGGTCGGAGAGCACGACGAGGATTGCGGCCCAGCCGAGCCAGTAGCCGACCTGCACGACCGCGTAACGGAAGCCGAGCTCGAGGCCAGCGTTCTCTTCATCGACCTGTGCGGTGTGGCGCCGAAACGCGCTCGGCTCCGCGCGCGCCAGGGACGCGGACGGGTGGTCGGCCGGGACGCTCGACACAAAGGCCCACAACGAGCGCGGCACCTCTGCTAATCCCACGCGCAGCACGTACCGGTCCTGCTAGCTTCGGCGAAGGCGCTCTCGACGACGCCGACCGAGGCCACGGTCGCCTCTCCACCGCGGAGCCCACCGGCTCGCGCGACTCGGTGGGAGAGACGACGACCAGGCGCTCGACACCTCTCCGAGCCGCAACGCGGACGCGTCCCGCGACCCACGCGAAAGGAGAGCCACGTTGCGTACCCAGCAAGCCTCGATCGGCCCGATTGCCGTCTCGATTGGCGCCGCCGTCCTGCTCGTCGGCCTGGTCGTCAACCCGTTCGTGTTCCTACCGCTCGGCGGCGCGCTCGTCGTCGCCGGCGGAGTCGCGTGGGCACGACACGACCAGCGAACGACATCCAATCCGAAGCAGTCGCCGTCCCTCGACGACGAGGATCGGTATCCACGCAGCCGCTTCCTCGAGACGACGACGCTCGCGCTCGGCGGCCTCGTCGGTCTCGCCGTCGCGGTCCCGACGGCGGGATTCGCGCTCTTGCCGTCGCTCACGGGACAGCGCCGGCGCGCTGTCGACCTCGGGCCGATCGGCGTGTTCCCGGAAGGCGAGTACGTCGTCGCGACGTTCCTCGCGGACCCGCAGGCCGGTGAGGTCTCGCGGCGCGCCGCGTACGTGCGCAACAACGGGCTGGTCGACGGGCGGCCGAGCTTCACGATCATGTCTAGCCGCTGCACGCACGTCGGTTGTCCCACGCAGCCGAACGGGCCCCTATTCGCGGACGAGCACCGCACCGAGCACACGCCGACCGGCGAGGTGGGGCTCGTGCCTACACAGCCCGCCGGGTTCGGCTGCCCGTGTCACGGCAGCCAGTTCGACAACGAGGGCAACCGCACCGCGGGCCCCGCGCCGCGCGCCCTCGACCGGTACGAGTTCTCGATCCGCAACGGTCGCCTGGTTCTCGGGCGCATGTACAGCGTCAGCCGCGTCGTCGGAACCGGAGCGGACGCGCGGATCCGCAGCTTCCCGCTCCGGGACGCGGGCCAGCCCGTCACCGGGCCCGAGTCGTTCCTCTACCCGGTTGCCCCTGGGTCATGAGTCGTCAACACGAAAGGAGTACCGCAATGAAGCGCTTCTCTCCCCGTCTGTTCGCGGTCGGCATCATCCTCGGCGCACTCGCCGCGGCCGCAGTCCTCGCAGCTACCGCCAACGCCCGCGCTCCGCACAGGAGCGCGGAGCCGGGCCAAGCGGTGATCGACTGGAACCAGGTTCTTCTCTCGATCGTCAACACGCCCGGCGCGCAACCCGCCAACATCCAGCCGACCCGCAACTTCGCGATCGTGCACGCAGCGATCTACGACGCGGTCGACGCGATCGACCGAACGCACGAGCCGTACCGGATCTTCGTCCGCGCGCCGCGTGACGCCTCCGAAACGGCCGCCACCGACGCGGCCGCGCACGCAGCACTCGTCGCCCTCTATCCGTCGCAACAAGCTGCGCTCGATGTCGACTACGCCGCGGAGTTGGCCAAAGTCGCCGACGGACACGCGAAGGACGCAGGCATCCGCGTGGGCGAGCAGGTCGCGCACGACCTGGTCGCTATTCGCGTGGATGACGGCTCGAGCAACACGACGCCGCCGTTCGTAGCCGGGACCGCGCCCGGCGACTACCGCTCGACTCCGCCGAACTTCCCGACACCCGTCTTCACGACGTGGGGGCAGGTCAGTCCGTTCGTGCTCGCGCGCGGCGACGAGTTCCGTCCCGTACCGCCGCCGGCACTCACCGGCGACACGTACGCCACCGCGTTGAACGAGGTGGAGAGCCTCGGCTCCGCGGCAAGCACGACGCGCACCGCCGAGCAGACGGAGATCGGCAGGTTCTGGAACCCGCCGATTCAGAACTTCTGGAACCAGATCGCCGAGACGGTCGCGCTCGCGCGGCACAGCGATCTGCCGACCACGGCGCGCCTGTTCGCCGCGCTGAATCTCAGCTTCGCCGACTCGGTCATCGCGTTCTACGACGCGAAGTACACGTACCAGCTCTGGCGGCCGGTCACGGCGATCCGCCTCGCCGACACGGACGGCAACGCGAACACCCTTGCCGACCAGAACTGGCTTCCGCTCGCAGGCAACACCGCAGCAGACCCCAGCTACCCCGGAGCACACAGCACGATCAGCGCCGCCGGCGCCGACGTCCTCGCGAGGTTCTATGGCGACAAGCAGCGATTCACTGTGACGTCGCCCGCCCTTCCCGGCGTCAGCCGGTCGTTCATGCGCTTCAGCGACGCGGCGACGGAAGCCGGCCTGAGCCGAATCTACGCGGGCCAGCACTTCCGCTTCGACCACGACGCCGGCCTCGAGCTGGGCCACGACGTCGCCGGCTTCGTCCTCCACAACGCCCTGTTGCCGGCACGCCGCCGATGAAGCGGTGGCTGCTCATCGCCGGCCTCGCCATCACGCTCTTGCTCCTTGCCGTCGCCGGCTGGACCCTACGAGCCCTCGACCCATTGTCGCGGAAACGGGGAGCTCGCAGGGACGTAGCGCAGAGTCCAACTCACAAGCCGGCACGCACTCTGAAGCGTCTGGAGCCTGCGCGCCGCTGATACCCGCGGCGACTGAAGGGACGCCGTTGCCGCACGCCAGAAGCGGTGCGCCTTCGCGAAGCGCACCGCTTCGTTGAGCGGAGGGGGAGGCGCGGATTCTCTCGGGCCGGCGGCCCTAGCGATCGCCGTGCCAGGAGTCCCAGAGCGCTGCGTACGAGCTGCCGTTGCGGACGAGCTCGTCGTGGGTCCCGAGCTCCTGTAGCCGGCCTTCCTCGACCACGGCGACCCGATCGGCGTCGTGCGCGGTGTGCAGGCGGTGCGCGATGGCCACGACCGTCCGCCCGCGCAGAACCGACGCGAGCGAGCGCTCGAGATGACGCGCTGCGCTCGGGTCGAGCAGCGACGTGGCCTCGTCGAGCACGAGCGTGTGCGGGTCGGCGAGCACGAGGCGTGCGAGCGCGATCTGCTGCGCCTGGGCGGGCGTGATGGGGTGGCCGCCCGCGCCGACGACGGTTTCCAGTTCTTCTGGCAGTGCGTCGGCCCAATCGTGTGCGTCGACCGCCGCGAGTGCGTCGCGAAGCTGGTCGTCCGAGGCGTCGGGCCGGCCGAGGCGGAGGTTCTCGGCGAGCGTGCCCACGAAGAGGTGCTGCTCCTGCGTGACGAGCGCGACCTCCTGCCGCAGGGTCTCGAGCGGCAGGTCGACGAGCCGGACGCCGCCGATGTCGACGCGTCCGCGTCGCGGCGGGTGGATGCCTGCGAGCAGGCGGCCGAGCGTCGACTTGCCCGCGCCTGACGGCCCGACGACGGCGACGCGCTCGCCGGGCTCGAGGTCGAGGTCGATGCCGTGCAGGACGTCTCGCTCCGCGACGTAGGCGTAACGGACGTCTTCTGCGCGGAGCCGTTCGTCGTCTGGCTGCTCGTCCTTTGCGATGCGGTCGGGTGGAACGGCCGCGATGCCGACGAGGCGCGCGAAGGAGGTCGCGCCGATCTGGATCTCGTCCAGCCACGAGATGAGCCGGTCGACGGGGTCGGCGAGCTGGGCGACGTAGAGCGCGATCGCGGTCACCTCGCCGATCGAGGCGTGGCCGGCCGATACGAGCCAACCTCCCCAGGCGAGCGCCGCCGCCACGGGCAGCACGTACGCGAACTCGGCGGTCGGGAACCAGACCGTGCGCAGGTAGAGCGTGCGCTTCTCGGCGCGTACCGCCTCGCGGAGGTCGGCGTCGAGGCGGCGCACGAATTCGTCGCGCAGCCCCAGCGCCTCGATCGTGCGGCCGCCCTCGACCGTCTCGCCGACGGTGCCGGCCAGCTTCGCGTACGCGGCGCGCTCCCAGAGGTAGCCGGCAGGCGCGCGGCGGAGGTACCAGCGCGTGCCGACGACGAGCGGCAGCACTCCCGCGAGGCAGGCGAGCGCGGCGGGCGGGCTCACCCACACGGCGGCCACGACGGTCAGGACCGTCGTCACGGCTGCGATCAACGTCTCGGGCACGGCGAAGCGGACGGTGCGCTCCATCGCGGCGACGTCGGCGGTCGTGCGCGAGACGAGGTCTCCGGTGCCGGCCCGCTCGACGGTGGAGAGCGGCAGCGCGAGCACGCGGTGCATGAACTCCTCGCGCAACTCGGCGAACATCTGCTCGGAGAGCACGAACGAGGCGCGACGGGCGAACCACGTCACCACGGTCTGCGTGAGCAGAAAGGCGGCAAGGACGAGCACGGTCTTGTCGACGTAGGAGCGCGTCGTGCCCTCGTCGACTGCCTGCACGAGTCGCCCGAGCAGCGCAGGCCCCGCGAGGCCTGCCGCAGCGGCGGCGCCGTGAAGCACGACGACGCCGACGAGCCGGCCGCGGTGGCGGCGGGCGAGGATGGCCGCCTGGGCCCGCAGCTCGCTGCCGCCGGCGATCGGGAGGAGCTCGCTCACTCGTCCTCTCCTCGCGTGACCGTCTCGCGGTACGCGGCGTTGTCGCGCAGCAGCTCGCGGTGGACGCCCTCGGCGACGACGCGGCCGTCCTCGACGTAGACGACCGTGTCGGCCCGGTCGAGGAGGAGCGGGCTCGTCGTGACGACGACGGTCGTCTTGTCGGCGCGCGCGTCGTGCAGGCGCCTTGCGATTCGCGCCTCGGTGTGCGCGTCGACGGCGCTCGTCGGCTCCACGAGGACCAGCGTCTCCGCGTGCGAGAGCAGCGCGCGCGCGAGCACGAGCCGCTGGCGCTGTCCGCCCGAGAACGAGCGTCCGCGCTCGTCGACTTCGGCGTCGAGCCGCTCCGGGAGCGCGTCCAGGACGTCCTCGGCGTCTGCAACGGAGACGGCGTGGAGGATCTCCTCGTCGCTCGCGCGCTTCCACGGGTCGAGCTCCGTGCGGAGCCGGCCGGAGAAGAGGAGGGGATCGGGCTCGCTGACGACGATCCGGCGGCGCAGGACGTCCGTCGGCAGTTCGGCGATCGGGACGTCGCCGAGCGTGACGCCGTCGGTTCCTCCGAAGCGGCCGAGCCGGTCGGCGATCGTGCTCGTCTCCGCCGGTAGTCGTGAGACGAGCGCCGTGAGCCGGCCGGATTGGACGACGAGCCCGGAGCGCGGGTCGGCGAGCGGCACGTTGGGCGGCGGCTCGGACGCGGGATTCGCCGGCTCGCCGATCTCGCGTTCCACCGTGAGCACGTCCAGCATTCGGCGTGCGCCGACGAGCGCGCGTGTGATCTTGTCGACGGCTTCCGCGGCCGTCCGCAGCGGGATCACGAGGAAGGCCGCGTAGCCGTAGAACGCGACGAGCTCGCCCGGGCCGATCGTCCCGTCCAGCGCAAAGCGCGCGCCGAGCCAGGTCACGAGCACGACGAAGAGCCCCGGAACGAACACCTGCGCCGCGTCGAGCGTGGACTGGGGGAGTGCGACGCGCACGCCCGCCCTGCGGGACCTCCTGCGAGCGGTGGCGGTAGCGGTCGAAGAACGCCTGCTCGCCACCGATCCCGCGCAGCACGCGCAGACCCGCCGCCGTGTCGGCGCCGAGCGCGGTCAGCTTGCCGACTTCCTCGCGCTGCTCGCGCTGACGCGCCTGCAGCGGCTTGATCACGGTGCCGAGCACGAGCACGAGCAGCGGCACGCCGACGAGCACGACGACGCCGAGCGTCACCGACGACGAGAGCAGGATGACCGCGACGACGCCGTACGCCACGACGGCGCCGGACAATCGAGCCGTGATGTCGAACGCGCCGCCCGCGCGCATGCAGTCGTTGGAGACCGTCGCGACGACCTCGCCGGTCGACAGCCGCGCCCGGAGGGTAGGGCCGGCGCGGGCCGCATGGTGCGAGACGACCTGCGCGAGGCGGAACGACGCACGAAGCCAGTTCCAGACCGCGAACCGGTGCCGCATCACGCCCGCAACGGCCTGAGTCGCGCCGAGGGCGAGCAGGATCAGCGTCCACTGAACGAGCGCGGCGTTGTCGTGCTCGACGATCCCTGTCTCGATCGCGCGGCCGATCGCGAACGGCATCAGGGCCTGCGCGAGCATCCACGCGATGCCGAAGGCCACGCCTGCGATCAGCGTCGGGATCTGGTGCCTGCCGACCCAGACGAGCAGCCGAACAGGCGACCGCGTGTCCGGCGTGCCGGGGTCGCGAAGCGGAAGCTCGATCAAGGCTCGGTCGGGTCCATGGCTGTGTGCGGACGGTCTCCGCGCCTCGATCCTAGTTATGCGTTTGGCGCCTGCGTACTCATCGCGGCGCTTGCGGTCGTCGTATGCTCGCCCGGACGCATCGCCCGCGTCCCAGGTTCATTGCATGGAGCGCACGCTCGATCCCGCCCGGCTCGGTGACCACCTCGACCGGCTCTACCGGGCCGCGTGGGCGCTCTGCGGCTCGCGCGAGGACGCGGAGGATCTCGTGCAGGAGACCTACGCCCGCGTCCTGGGGCGGCCGCGCGTGCTTCGGCGGGAGGACGACCTCGGCTACCTGTTGCGCGCGCTGCGGAACACGTTCCTCAACCAGCGGCGGAGCGAGAGCCGGCGCCTTCGTGCGTCCCCGCTCCCCGACACGCTCGACGTCCTGGCCGATCCGCACGCGCGCCAACCGGACGCCGCGCTCGAGGCCGGCGAGCTCTACGGCGCGATCGCCGCGCTGCCGGACGACTTCCGCGACGTCCTCGTCGCCGTCGACGTCACGGGGCTCTCCTACAAGGAGGCGGCGCGGGCGCTGCGCGTTCGCGAGGGGACGATCATGAGCCGCCTCTACCGCGCGCGGCAGCAGGTCGTGCGTCGCATCGAGGGTGCCTCAGCCTGACGTGTCGACGGTTCCGACGAGCACCTTCTCGCCGGACGATGTCTGGTCTCCGTCGGCGCGCTCGCGCGTCACGCTCAGCGTCGTGAACTGCTTCGGTGACACGCCTGCCCAGAGCGTCACGTTCCGTCCCTCGTTGAAGGTGCCGATCGGGACGAGCACGCCGGCCGCATTCTTGAGCCACGCTTCGTAGAAGCGTCCCGCGTCGAGGCGCGGAAGTCCGGCGGCGTCGAGCTCGATCCGCCAGCCCGACGACGTCTTCGTCAACGTCGCGTCGCCGCTTGCCTGCGGAGCTAAATCGGTCGGACCGAGCGCGGCACTGAACTGTTGCGCCGGCGTTCCCGATCGGGAGACCGCGATGCCGACCACAACTGCGGCGACGGCGACTGCCGCAGCGCCCGCGAGCGCGACGCGACCGGGCGCCCACGCACGCGGAACGCGACCCCGGGCCTCGACGCGTCTGCGAAGGCCCGCCGGTGCGTCGACGTCGGCAGCGGCTTGTCGTGCGTACGCGACCGCGCGCTCCTGCTCGGCGAGACGCTTGGCGAGCTCGGGCGAGGCCGCGACATGCGCCTCGACCGCGGCACGCCGTTCGGGCGCGAGCGACCCGTCTGCAAGCGCCGCAAGCTCCGCGGTCTCGTCTTCTCGGCGACGTCTCATGCCTCGACCGCACACAACGGTATAGAGCCGAACGCTCCCATGGCCTTGAAGACCCCGCTCGGCACGATGTATTCCCGCGGGAATAGCCGCGGCTCGCCGGTGTCTCTACCCACGACGGAACAACAACCCGAAGGGGGAGACCATGTCGAGATCGTCAAGAAGGGCGCGCCGTCTACTCGTTGGTGTCGCGCTCGCAGTCGGTGTGTTCGCCGCGACCGCCGTGCCCGCAAGCGCTGCGGTGACCGCGACGTTCGCGGCCGGGACGCTGAGCGTCTTCGGCGACGGCGCCGGCAACTCGATCACCGTCAGCCGCGACGCCGCCGGAAGGATCCTGGTGAACGGCGGCGCGGTGACAGTCCGCGGAGGTACTGCGACGGTGGCCAACACGTCGCTGATCCAGGTCTTCGGCCTGGGGGGCAACGACACGCTCACTCTCAGCGAGGTCAACGGGGCGCTGCCCAGGGCGAACCTGTTCGGCGGTGCCGACAACGACGTGCTGACCGGCGGCTCGGGTGCCGACCAGCTATTCGGCCAGGCCGGCAACGACACGTTGCTCGGCAAGGGCGGCAATGACCTGCTGTTCGGCGGCGCCGCCGACGACACGCTCAGCGGCGGCGACGGCGACGATCAGGTCTTCGGGCAGGCCGGCAACGACCGGATGATCTGGAACCCGGGCGACGACACCGACCTCAACGAAGGCGGAGACGGCACGGACACCGTCGAGGTCAACGGCGGCAACGGCGCGGAGGTCTTCACGACGACGGCCAACGGCACGCGGGTCCGCTTCGACCGCGTGACGCCGGCACCGTTCTCGCTCGACATCGGCACGTCGGAGAAGCTCACGCTCAACGCGAACGGCGGCGACGACAGCTTCTCCGCAACGGGGAACCTGGCCACTCTCATCGCGATCACCGTCGACGGTGGTGGGGGCAACGACACGATCCTCGGCAGCAACGGGAACGACACGTTGCTCGGCGGCGACGGCAACGACTTCGTCGACGGCAACCAGGGCACCGACACCGCGTTCCTGGGCGCGGGCGACGACGCCTTCCAGTGGGATCCAGGCGACGGCAGCGACGTCGTCGAAGGCCAGGACGGTGCAGACACGATGCAGTTCAACGGCGCGAACATCAACGAGCGCTTCGAGGTGTCGGCGAACGGCCGGCGCGTTCGATTCACGCGCGACGTCGGCACCATCACGATGGATCTGAACGACGTCGAGGCCGTCAACGTCCGGGCGCTCGGCGGCGCCGACACGCTCACCGTCGACGACGTCGGCGGAACCGACCTCACCGAGGTGAACTCGGATCTCGCAGCGTCCGGCGGCGCCGGCGACGGCGCAGCGGACAACGTGATCGTGAACGGTTCGGCCGGCGACGACGTGATCGACGTCGCGGGCGACGCGTCCGGCACGGCGGTGCTCGGGCTCGCCGCGCGCGTGGACATCGCAGGCGCGGAGTCGGCGAACGACCGGCTGACTGTCCAGGCCGGTGCCGGCGACGACGTCGTCGAGGCAGCCGCGCTCACGGCCGCCGCGATTCGCCTCACCGAGGACGGCGGCGACGGCGACGACATCCTGCTCGGCGGCGCCGGAGACGACGTGCTCCTCGGTGGCGCCGGAGACGACCTGCTCCTCGGCGGGCCCGGCGTCGACACGCTCGACGGAGGCCCCGGCAACAACATCCTCATGCAGGACTGAGTCACGCGCGAACGGAGTCGAGCGGATCGGGGGCCCGAGCGGCCCTCGATCCGCTTGCGTAGACCCGACACGAGTGGTTCGACGACCTTCTCTACTCGCCGCTCGGCACCACGGTCGGTCGTTACCGGGCGAGCCCGACTTCCACGGCGGCTCCGCGCCGGTGATCAGCGCGGAGCCGCCTGCGGATGCGCGGGCCGCTCGACGGCGTGCCGATACCTCTTAGAATCCGCGCCGTTTCGCCTTCCGATTCGACGAAGGCCTCACGTCTAGCGAAAGGGGCTCTCGCTCATGTCTTGGAATGCCGCTCCCGAATCTGCTTCGTCGGAGACACGATTCCGGCGGTTGGGAGGCCGGATCGCTCGCCGCCTGCTGCTCGCCGTCGCCGCCGTCGCCGCGTTTCCCCTTGCCGGGGTCGGTGCGGCCGTAGCCGCGAAGCCCCCCGCCGCAGCACCCGATTTTGGGCCCAACGTGAAGATCTTCGACCCGACGATGCCGGCAAGCCAGATCCAGTCGACGGTCGACGCCATCGCAACGCAGCAGGTTCCGAACCAGTTCGGGACGCAGCGGTACGCACTGCTGTTCAAGCCGGGCACCTATGGGACAGCGCAGAACCCACTGAACTTCCAGGTCGGCTACTACACGAGCGTCGCTGGCCTTGGCCGCTCGCCGAACGAGGTCGCGGTCAACGGCTCGATCTACGTCCGCAACCAGTGTGACGCGGGCGGCTGTGTCGCGCTGAACAACTTCTGGCGCTCGCTGTCGAATCTGACGATCAACGTCGACACTCCCGGCTTCGGCTGTTACAGCGGCGAGTTCTGGGCGGTGTCGCAGGCGGCGCCGATGCGTCGCGTCCACGTGAACGGCTTCGCGACCCTGATGGACTACTGCACGGGCCCGTCATTCGCGAGTGGCGGTTTCATCGCCGATTCGAGGTTCGACGGCGCCACGATCGTCAACGGCTCGCAACAGCAGTGGCTCGTCAGGAACAGCACGCTCGACGGCTGGTCGAACGGCGTCTGGAACCAGGTTTTCTCCGGTGTCGTGGGAGCGCCTGCGCAGTGCTTCCCGGCGGTCCCCGGCGGGTGCGGCCCGTACACGACGGTCCCGACGAGCCGGGTGACGCGAGACGCGCCCTATCTGTTCGTGGACTCCGACGACCACTACAACGTGTTCGTCCCCGCTGCACAGACCAATTCGGTCGGCGCGGACTGGGAGAGCGGACCGACTGCCGGCACTTCGATCCCGATCGAGGACTTCTTCATCGCCAAGCCGACGGACGATGCGCAGGCGATCAACAACGCGCTCGCCCAAGGCAAGAACCTGATCTTCACCCCCGGCGTCTACCACCTCGACAGGACGATCAAGGTCAAGCGCGCCGACACTGTCGTGCTCGGCCTCGGCTTCCCGACGCTCGTCCCGACCGGCGGATTCGCGACGATGAAGGTCGCGGACGTGCCGGGTGTGAAGCTGACCGGGTTGCTGTTCGACGCCGGGACGGAAAACTCGCCGGTGCTCCTGCAGGTGGGCAAGGCGCACTCGCACAAGAGCGACCCGGCTGACCCGACGTCGCTGCAGGATGTGTTCTTCCGGATCGGCGGTGCGACACCGGGCAGGGCCACGACCAGCCTGATCGTGAACAGCGACGACGTGATTCTGGACGACATCTGGGCGTGGCGGGCCGACCATGGAAACGGCGTCGGCTGGACGTCGAACACAGCCGACACCGGGGTGATCGTGAACGGCGACAACGTCACGGCGTACGGGCTGTTCGTCGAGCATTACCAGAAGTACGAGGTGATCTGGAACGGCCAGAACGGCCAGGTGATCTTCTTCCAGAACGAGATGCCGTACGACCCGCCGAGCCAGGCGGCGTGGATGGAAGCGCCGGGCGTGGACGGATGGGCCGCGTTGAAAGTCGCCGACGACGTGACGAGCTTCAGCGGCTACGGCATGGGGAGTTACAGCTTCTTCAACCAGGGCGTCGACATCTTCGCCGCGCATGCCTTCGAGGTTCCGACCACCTTGCCGGCGGGCAGCCTGCACGACCTCCTGACGATCTTCCTCGACCCGAGTCACGGCAAGGGCGGCATCCTCCACGTCGTCAACGACACCGGTGGCTCGTCGACGATCGCCAACCCGGACGTCCCGGTGACCGTGGTCAGCTATCCATGAGGTGACCTCGAGCAGCCCTCCGTACCGCCTCTAACCGGGGGTGCGAACACCGGCCGTGGGTCATGACCCGCCACGAGCCGGGGTCCGCACCCCGAAGACTCGCCGCACGCACCCGGACGAAGGAGCCGCGGAAACACGGACATCCCCTGAGCCGGACGGATCGTAGGTTCCGCCGAGAGCGTCGGCAATGAGCCGAAAGGCTGGTAGCGACGTGGCACCGTCGCGACCTCATCGGAGAGACTGATCCGATGGTTTGCGAAAGGTACGGAGCTCTCCTCGGGCTGACGATTTCGCGTCCGCGGAGCGACACCGTGCGGGTATAGGGTCGTGTATGCGCGGAGCGGAGTCTCGCGCGAGTGAAGGCGTTTCACGGGGAGGAGGAGGCCAATATGAAGAAGTTCTTCGGACGCTCGACTGTGGTCGCGGCGTCGGTGCTCGCGCTGATCGTGGTCATGGCGGCGCCGGGTCGTGTCGCGGGTTCGCCGGCCACCACAGCGTCCAGGCACGACGACGGTGACGAGGCGCTGGAGCTGCGCGACTCACTGGCCGCGTTTCTCGGCCCGCGCTCGGCGCCGTCCACGGCGGTGAACCCGCGCGCATTTGCGGCCGCCGCCACGATCGCCGACTCGGTGCCGAGCATCGACAGCACGCCTTGGCAAGAGCTCGGGCCGTACGCGTACTTCCCGGACGACCGCAACTACATCGATCCCGTCTTCAGCAACAGCGGCAGCGGCTCCGGCTTCAACACCGGCCGCATCACGGGAGTCGCCGTCGCGCCGAACGGCGACGTGTACGCCGCCGGCGCGGGCGGCGGCATCTGGCGCTCTACAGATCCGGCCCACCAGTCGTGGACGCCCGTCTTCGACAACGAGCAGACGACCGCCGAGGGCGCGGTGACGGTCGTCGGCTCCGGGAGCACCTACACCGTGTACGCCGGTACCGGCGAACCGACGATCAACCTCGACTCGTACGCCGGCATCGGGATCCTCGCCTCGAGCGACCACGGCGCCACGTGGCACCGCGTGGGCGGCAACGAGCTCGTGGGTGCCGCGATCTTCAAGATCGTGCCGGCACCCGGCGGCGTTCTCTATGCCGCCACGAGCCACGGTCTCTACCGGCTGGCCGCGGGCGCATCGACCTGGGAGAAGGTCGTCGGCGACCCGGACACGAACCCCGGCACGCCGAACGCGCAGGTGCTGAACCTCGTGTCGGACGTGGCGGTGCGCCCGGGCACGAACGGCCAGGAGGTCGTCGCGGCGCGCGGATGGCGCGCTGGAGCGGCGACGAACGGGCTGTACGTCTCCAACGACTTCGGTCAGACGTTCGAGGGGCCGGTGCAGCCGCAGGGCTACCTGCCGCAGAACGCCCAAGGCCGCAGCTCGCTCGCCTACTCCGCCGACGGGAAGAAGCTCTACGTCCTCGTCGAGAGCCCGCTCGCCTTCAACCATGCCCAGCAAACGGGGCTCGCGGGCATCTACCTCTCGACGCACGACCTCGACGGTCCCTTCAACCAGATCGCGAGCCCCTCGGTGCTCATGAACAGCGGTTCGGCCCAGAAGCCGGGGTCGATCGGGCCGTTCTACAAGCCCGGCGTCCAGGCCTGGTACAACCAGTTCCTCGCCGTCGATCCCGCCAGCGCAGATCACGTCTACGTCGGCCTCGAGGAGGTCTACGAGAGCACCGACGCAGGCAAGAGCTGGGACACCGCTGCCCCGTACTGGAACCTCACGCTGAAGTGCTTCGACCTGGCGGCGCCGGACTTCGGCGGGTGCCCGAACACGACGCATTCCGACCAGCACGCCGCGGCGATCGCAGATGGAACCGTCTGGGTCGGCAACGACGGCGGCGTCTTCTCGCGGCCGACGAGCGTCCATACCGCTGGCGGCGGCTGGACCGATCACAACAGGAACCTGGGGACGCTCCAGTACTACTACGCGGATTCCGGGAGAGATCGTGTCTCCGGCAAGACCGTGTCGTGGGGCGGCCTCCAGGACAACGGATCGTCGAAGCTGATCGAGGGGCCGGACACGCTCCACCCGCAGGAGGCGAGCGAACCGTTCGGCGGCGACGGAGGCGCGACGATCGTCGACACGACCAACGCCGACAACGTGCTCACCGAGTACACGGACCTCAGCCCGGCGATCACGAACGACGGCGGACGGCACTGGCGCGACGTCACGCCGAGCGACCCGCTCCCGCTGTTCATCGCACCGGTCGTGCAGGACGACAGCATCGCGAGCGACTTCTACGGCGGCGGCGAGTTCCTCTGGAAGACGACCAAGGGCTTCGACACTCTCGCGGGTGACTGGTCGTCCGCGTTCGACACGGGGGCAGGCCACTCGATCTCCGCGATCGGCGTTGCGGGCGGTCACGGATACGCCGCCTGGTGCGGCCCTTGCTGGCCGGGCTACATCTCCGAGACCGGCTTCGCCCGCGGACTGGTCACCAACGTCGGAGGCGCCTGGCGGCAGCTCGACCTCACAACCGTTCCCGCCGGTTGCGACGCGGTGCCGAACCGCTACATCACCGGCATCGCGGTCGACCCGGCCGACCAGCGGCATGCCTACATCTCGCTCTCCGGGTACGCGCGCCACTGGATGGTCGGCCCGGACGATCCCGGTGTCGGGCACGTCTTCCAGACGACCGACGGTGGCATGTGCTGGCACGACGTCAGCGGTGACCTCGTGGACGCGCCTGCCAACGACGTCGCGATCGTCGGTACGCACCTCGTCGTCGCCGACGACGTCGGTGTGTTCGCATCTGGACTCGCGGGCGGGACGTGGAAGACGGTCGGTGTCGGGCTTCCGCACACCATCGTTGTGGACCTCAACCCTATGCCCGACGGGCGTCTACTGGCTGCGACCCACGGCCGCGGGCTGTGGGCGATCCCGCTCGGCGCACTCGGTCAATAGATCGCAGCGAAGGGGCCGGCACCGCGCGTGCCGGCCCCGCACCATTTGCTCGAAGCGGACTCAAAGTCGGCGGCGTTGTCGCGGTGCGTGGACGGTGATAGCGTCGAACGCCCAACCGAGGAGGCCTCTGTGAATCGTCTTTCGCTTGCCAGGCTCGTTCGCGTCGTTGCTGCCCTCGCCGTCGCCGGTGCGTTCGCCGTTGCGTTCGCGGCCGCCGGATCCGCTGCCGGGACCACCTATGCCGCTCTCGGCGACAGCTACTCGTCCGGCGTCGGCACCGGCAGCTACACGCTCGACAGCGCTTGCAAGCGGAGTGTGTACGCGTACCCGTACCTCTGGGCGCAGAAGCACGTGGGGACGACGCTGTCGTTCGTCGCATGCTCCGGCGCCAAGACGTCCGACTTGCTCGCCACGCAGATTCAGGCGGTCACGAGTGCGACGACGCTGGTGACGATGACGATCGGCGGGAACGACATCGGCTTCGCGAATCTCATCTACCAGTGCACGCTGTCCAACTGCTCGGCCGCGCTCGACAGCACCCGCGCCAATCTGGAGACCACTGTCGGCGGCGCACTCGACCGCGTGTTCACGACCGTGAAGTCGCGCGCTGCGAGCGGCGCGAACATCGTCGTGCTCGGGTATCCCCACGTCTTCTCGGGCACGAGTTGCTTCGGCACGTTCGGGATCAGCTCGACGGAGGAGGCGAAGGCGAACCTGCTCTCCGACGACCTGGACGCGCTGATCGCCAGGCACGCGCTGACAGACGGCGTCACCTACAAGAGTGCGTTGTCCGCCTTCACGGGACACGCCGTCTGCTCGTCGAGCGCGTGGCTCAACGGGCTCAACCTCTTCAACACCGGCGAGAGCTACCACCCGAATCGTGCCGGGCACAGCTCGGGCTACCTCCCGCTCGCACCGCCGTAACGCGAGAGTGCGCTCCAGGGCGCGGCAGCGGAGCGACTCTCTCGGCGCTCCGCTGCCGACGCCGTGCTGGGCTCAGCGCTCTTGACCAGTCCGGCGATCGCCGCAAGCGTCATGATCTTCCTTTCGTTTCGTCGGTGAACTGCTCTCAGCGCCTGGTTGCGACGACCTCGAGGTAGGTGGCCGGGATCGCGGTTGCGTCTGCGCCGAGCCGGTCGTGGCGGTTCGCAAGCCGCCGGAGGTCGCGCTCGAGCGCCTCGCAACGGCCGGGGTCGAGCGTCTCGAATGCCTTCAGCGTCGGGCCGTACCAGGTGCGGAAGAACGAGACGAACTCGTCGGCCGACGCGAAGCGGAACGTGAACGTCCGCTCGACCGACCGCAGGCACGCGACATCGTCGCCGAAGAGAGCGCGCAGGTGGCCCTCCGTCCCCCAGAGCATCGGCGAGCGCACGCCGGCCGGCGGCGGGACGTGCTTCGACATCGTCCGGAAGAACTCTCCGAGGAATCCGTCCGGCGTCCAGCTGGCCAGAGCGATCGTGCCGCCCGGGCGGGTGACGCGCAGCAGCTCGGCGGCGGCACGCTCGTGGTACGGCGCGAACATTGCGCCGAACACGGAGGTGACGGCGTCGAAGGACGCGTCCGCGAACGGGAGCGCCTCGGCGTCCCCCTCGACGAGCTCGACGGAGAGGCCCTCCGCGGCCGCCCGCGCGCGTCCGCGCTCGAGCAGGGACGCCACGTAGTCGACGCCCACCGCGGTAGCGCCGAGCCGAGCGGCGGCGATCGCGGCGTTGCCGCTGCCGGTCGCGACGTCGAGCACACGCCAGCCGGCGTGAAGGTCGGCAGCGTCGACGAGCCGCTCCGCGACGACGGCGATCCGCGCCGCGATCGCGTGGTAGTCGCCGCTCGCCCATGCCTGCTGCTGCCGCTGCTTCACGGCGGCCAGGTCGGGGGCCGGCGGCGATTCGAGAGTGTGTGTCATGGAGGTGTCCTTTCGGATGTCGTGAGCCGGTGTCAGTTGCCGGTCGCCTTCCAGAAGACGTAGTCGGCGGTGTACGGAACCTCGGCGACGTGGCCGAGCGTCTCGGCGTTGCAGGTGGCGGCGGCAGGAGCCAGCCCGCCGGTGGTGTTGATGCGCTGGATGTACTTCGTGGCAACGAGCCGGTCGCCGTCCGCGCCGGCGCTCGCCGAGGTGACGCGGAGCCGGAGCCACGGGATCGCCGTGGGGTCGACCGTGACCGATCCGTTGTTGTCGAGCGTCGCGGTGACCTTGCTGCCGTCGCGGGCCTGCCAGCTCGGTCCCGTGAAGTGAGTCGCGACGAGCTTTCCGTTGTCGCCGTACAGGTCGGCGCGCGGACCGACGAACCGCCAGCGATAGCCGCCGGTGTCCTGGATGCACTCGGAGATCTGGACGCCGACCGCGTGCGCGACGAGGAACGGCTTGTATCCGTCGGCCACCGCGATCCCGGTCGGAACCGCCGGGGCCGTCGGGCCGGCGTGTGCGATCGCCGGAATCGCGATCGCGAGTGCGAGGAGCAGCGCGGGGAGCAGGCGCCGGGAAACGATCGACGTGTTCATGTCATCCTCCGGTTTCGGGAGCTGGTCTCAACGTGATCGACGGTAGGACGCCGTCGCGCGCACGGAAACCGCCGAAAGCCCCGGTCTTTGGCGCGTCCGACCCCAGGTGTGGCTAACCGAACCCCCGGGAGCCGGGGTCCGTCGGCTCGACTACTAGTCCCGGCCCTCGGTGGGCGCCGCCAGGCGAGTCGCCAGCTGTGTGCGCGAACGCACTCCGAGCTTGGCGTAGGTGTTCGAAAGGTGGAACTCGACCGTACTGACGCTGACGACGAGCGCCTGTGCGATCTCCTTGTTGGCGAGACCTTGTGCGGCGAGCTCGGCCACGCGACGCTCCGTCGGAGTCAGCTCGCCGGCCGGCGCGCGCCGACGTGCGCCGACGCGCTCGAGCTCCGAGCGGGCGTGATCCGCCCAGCCCGGCGAGCCCAGCTCGTCGAACGCTCCCGCGGCGCGTTCCAGCGTCGCCCGTGCAGCTCCCCACTTGCGCGCACGCCGTTGCTCCCGGCCGAGCGTCAGCAGGGACCGCGCCGCATCGAAGGCGAGCCCGAGGCGCGCGTACTCGGCGGCGGCGCGCTCGAGACCCGTCGCGGCCGCGTCGTCGTATGTCAGCGCCAACGCGACGTGCGCCCCGCAGCGTTCGGCAGTTGCGAGTCCCCAGGGATGAGCCTGCTGCTTCGCAAGCTCCGCCACCCGTGCCCTGACCGCCCGCGCCGCCTGCAGTTCGCCGCGCTCGACGAGCGCCTCGACGAGGTCGGGCGCGACGGGGAACACGCCCGGATCGAGAACGCCTTCCCGCTCGGTGTGCTCCCACACGTCGCGGAGCCGCTCTGCCGCCCGATCGGTCTCGTGACTCAGCAGCTCGGCGGTCGCCAACGCCCGCTGGGCCTCGAGTTGATCCCAGCGGACGCCGGCAGCACGTGCGCGAGCCTCGGCTTCGGCTCCCCAGCGCCGCGCGTCGTCCGCGGCCCCGCGGCCGGCTGCGAGGAGCGCGCGACACCGTTCGTACATCGGCCAGTGGAGTAGCTCGCGATCGGCGCTCTCGGCCCACTCGTCCAGCAGGCGTTCGGCCGCATCCCACCCGCCGGCCCGTAACTCGAGCTCGCACAGGTGCAGACGCTGGAGGGCGTACGACGACGGCTCGCCGCGCTCGTCCGCCTCGGCGAGCTGCCTCGTGAGGACGTCGCGAGCGGCTGCGATCTCCCCGCGCCAGACGAGCCGCTGGCTCGCAATGCGCTCCGGCGAGTGGGCGATATAGAACGGGTCCGGCGACGCCGCCCGGAAGCGTTCCCAGACGTCGTCGATCGCACGGCCGCCGAGGCTGCGCGCCCACGCGAGCGCGTACAACGCCCGTCGTTCGAGCGCAGGCTCGGCGCCCGGCGTCGTCGGCAGCGCCTCGATGGCCCAGGCCTCCGCCTCGGCGATGCGCTCCACGCGGACGACCGCGACGTTCTCCGACATGTCGGCGAGCACGGATGCCCGGGCCTGCGGGTCGTCGCCGCTTTCGGCGAGTGCCCGCTCGAGGTACCGCTGGATCTCGTCGTTCCCGCGGACCTCGCCCTTGGTGAGGAGGACGAGCGCCCGCGCGCGCATCGCCGCCGTCGCAAAAGACGGCAGGTGGGGCGTCAGCACGTTCGTCAGTCGCGTCTTCTCGCCTGCGACGACGAGATATTCGGCGAGCTCGAGCAGGCGCGCATCCCGGTCGGCGTGGTCGTGCGGCGTCAGCCGCAGAGCGTGCTCCGCCAGCTCGACCGCAGCTTGCGGTGCGCCGCGCCGCGCCGCACTCGTCGCTGCGGCGGCCACGGTTGTCGCCAGCTCGGCGTCCGGCCGCGGAGCGGCGAGGGCGAGGTGCCGCGTGCGCAGCTCACCCGCGGCGGCAACGCCGGCGAGCTCGGCGTGGAGCTCGCGTCGCTCGGCCGGGTGCGCGTGACGAACCGCTGCGGCCGCGAGCAAGGGATGGGCGGCCCGGACCTGGTCGCCGGCGACAACGAGCACGCCGGCCTCGACGGCGGCGTCGACGGCGTCCGGCTCCGCGAGCGCGGCCAGCTGTCCGACGCGGATCGTCGAGTCGAGGGCCACGGCAAGCAGTACGCGCCTGACGGGATCCGGCAGGCCGGCGACACGCGTCCCCAGCAGATCCTCCACGGCATCGGGAACCGGCAAGTCCTCGCCGAGGGCCGGCAGCCCGACCTCCATCACCGTTCGCCCGACCTCAAGCACGAAGAGCGGATTGCCGAGCGTCGCGTCGTACAACTGGCGCAGGACGTGGCGCGGCAGCGTCAATCCGAGGCGCTGCGCAAGGATGCGACGAACGGCGTCCAGGCTGGGCGGCCTCACCTCGAGCCGCTGCGGCGCCAGGCGTTCGAGTGCGCGCTCGAGGTCGGCAGGCGTTCCCGGGCGGCGCGCGAGCAGGAACGCGATGCGCTCGTCGCTCAGCCGACGTGCTGCGAACGCGAGCGCCTCCTCGGAGGCGTGGTCGAGCCACTGGACGTCGTCGAGAGCGACGAGCACCGGACGCTGCATCGCGAGGGAACGCAGGACGCCGAGCACGCCGAGCGCGAGCGCGCGCGTCTCCGGCGGCATGCCGGTCGGCTCGGTCCGGTAGAGCGCGACCTCGAGCGCGCTCCGTTGCGGTTGCGGCAGGTGCGCGAAGTCTTCGTCTCCGACGCCGTCGAGCAGGTCGATCAGCGCCGCGAACGAAAGCCGCGCGTCGGCGCCGCTTCCGCGCGCGGTGACCACGCGCATCCCGCGAGCGCGGCCGTGCGCGACGGCGGCGTCCCAGAGCGTCGTCTTGCCGATCCCGGGCCCACCGGTGAGGACGAACGCGCGAGGCCACCGCTCGGACGCGAGGAAGTCCGCGAAGGACGACAGCTCCGCGTCGCGGCCGACGACGTCCATCGTCAGCTCCACGATCGTCGAGCGCTCCCCGCGCACGTCACCTCGCCATTGTCCTGCGCGGCGGTGACAGAGGCGAAGGATGTTCATGTGGCAGCGGGCGCTTGCGGCGCTCCCTGTCGTCGTGGCCGCCGCGTTGCCGCGGTTGCGCGCTCCGGCTCAAACTCGACTTGCGCTCGCGGCTCATCTCTTGTTCAATGCCGCATCCACCCTGGTCCAGGCTGCCGCCGGAGGGCCAGTCCGGTGACGGCGACGATTGGACCCTCGCCCGCGGGAGGGACGAAATGTCACGCTTGGTCATCCGCGTGAACGGCAAGCGCCACGTCGTCAAGGCATCGCCGGACACGCCACTCTTGTACGTCTTGCGCAACGAGCTCCACCTGAACGGGCCGCGCTTCGGCTGCGGGCTCGCCCAGTGTGGGGCATGCACGGTGCACCTCGGAGACAAGGCGATTCGCTCGTGCATCACGCCTGCCGTCGCAGCGGCGCACAAGCCGGTCAGGACGCTCGAGGGTCTCGGCACGGCCGAGAAGCTGCATCCCGTCCAGAAGGCGTTCGTCGACCACCAGGCCGCCCAGTGCGGTTACTGCACGAACGGCATGATCATGGCCTCGTCCGCCTTTCTGAAGAAGAACCCTCATCCCACCGAGGAGGAGATCAAGAAGGCGATGTCGCCGTGGCTCTGCCGCTGCGGAACGCATTTCCGGATCGTCGCGGCCATCAGGGACGCGGCGAAGGCGATGGCGTGAGGGGGCGACGACGATGACGCAAACCGTTTCGCAACCCCGCCGCTTGAGCCGTCGCGCCTTCCTTGGCGGAACCGGTGCGATGCTCGTGGCGATCGGCACCCCCAGGCTGCTCGACCCGAAGCAGGCGTTCGGTGCGCTCGAGGATTTCCCCATCGGCCCGGCGCTCGTCGACCCGGCGCAGATCGACTCGTGGCTCGCGGTCCGCGGCGACGGCACGATCACGGTCTTCACCGGCAAGGTCGAGCTCGGCACGGGAGTCATGACGACGACGACGCAGCTCGTGGCCGACGAGCTCGATGTCGCGCTCTCCGCGATCAACGTCATCGAGGGCGACACCTGGCAGTGCGTCGACCAGGGCTTCACCGCCGGCAGCCAGTCGAACAAGACGGAGTACGCACCCACGGGAGCGATCCGCCAGGCCGCCGCGGAGGCCCGTCTCGCGCTCCTGACGATGGCGTCGAAGCAGCTCAACGCGCCCGTGTCGCAGCTCGAGGTCAAGGAGGGCGTTGTCGCGGTCAAGGGCAGCAACGGCCCGACGGTGTCGTACGCGCAGCTGATCGGCGACAAGCGGTTCAACCTCAAGATCACCGGCAAGGCCGTGCCGAAGACGTTCGACCAGTACAGGATCGTCGGCACGTCCGTGCCCCGGCCGGATGTCGTCGGCAAGGCGACCGGCGGATTCGTCTACACGCAGGACGTGCGCATCCCGGGCCTCGTGCACGCGCGTGTCGTGCGGCCGCCGACGCTCGACTCGACGCTCGCCGGCGTCGACGGCTGGAAGGGCAAGAAGCCACCCGGCGTGATCAAGGTCGTCGTCAAGAAGAACTTCGTCGCGGTCGTCGCGAACGAGGAGTGGCAGGCGATCGACGCAGCGGTCGCGCTGAAGGTCAGGTGGAACGTCGCGCCGCTTCCGAGCTACGACTCCTTCTTCGAAGACCTGCAGGCGATGTCGCCGACGACCAACCGCGTCCTCATCGACACGCACGACGTCGACGCGGCGCTCGGGAAGGCGTCAAAGACGCTCGAGGCGACCTACGACTATCCGCTCCAGATGCACGGCTCGATGGGCGCTTCTGCCGGGATGGCTTCGGTCGAGGGAAAGACCGCGACCGTCTGGTCGTCGACTCAGGGCGTGTACCCGCTTCGCGGTGCGATCGCCACGGCGCTCGGCATCCCGGCGCAGAACATCCACGTGCTCTACGTCGAGGGCTCGGGCTGCTACGGCCTGAACGGCGCAGACAACGTGGCTCTCGACGCGGCCGTTCTTTCGCAGGAGATCGGCAGGCCCGTGCGCGTGCAGTACATGCGCGCGGACGAGCACAGGTGGGAGAACTACGGCCAGCCGTACAGGATCGCGCTCAAGGGCGGCCTCGACGCCTCGAGCAAGGTCTCGGTCTGGGACTACACCGCGTGGACCGCCAGCCGCGGCGGCAGGCCCGGGCCGCCGGCAAACCTGCCCTCGGGGATCCTGCTCGGCTTCCCGGAGACGCCTCTCCCGGCCTCGCCGCCGGCGACGCCGACCCAGGCGCCGAACTCCGTCGACGGCTCGAACTCGGCGCCGTCGTACGTGATCCCGAGCCAGCGCCTGGTCACGCACAGCGGCATCCACTCCTTCCTCGCGGGCCCGCTCCGCTCGCCGGCGCGGATCCAGAACACGTTCGCGAACGAGTCGTTCATCGACGAGTTGGCGCACGCGGCCGGCGCCGACCCGATCGCGTTCAGGCTCGCGCACCTCAAAGACCAGCGCCTGATCGACGTCATCAACCTCGCGGCGAAGATGGCGAAGTGGCAGACGCGACCGTCCGCCTCGAAGATCGGCAAGGGAAGGTTCAAGACCGGCCGTGGGTTCTCCGCGATGCTGTACGAGGGCAACAACGGCTACAACGCCGCGGTCTTCCAGGTCACCGTCGACACGAAGACGGGCAAGGTCATCGTCGACGCGGTCTGGTCGGCGCAGGACTGCGGGCCCGTGCTCAACCCGGACGGCATGCGCGCCCAGGCCGAGGGCGGGCTGATGCAGGCGATCAGCCGCACGCTGATCGAAGAGGTGAAGTGGGGAGCGAACGGGATCACGTCCAAGGACTGGCAGACGTATCCCGTCATTCGGTTCACGGCGATGCCGAAGACGTTCCACTTCCAGGCGATCGACCGCAAGGATCAGCCCGTCTGGGGAGCGGGCGAGGTGCTGATCACGAACGGTCCGGCCGCGATCGCCAACGCGATCTTCGACGCGACCGGCAAGCGCATGCGCAGGCTTCCGTTCACCCCGGCGCGCGTGCGGGCGGCGCTCAAGGGTTAGGGAAGAACCGACTCCGCAATCCGGAGTGCCAGCGCACTCCAGAGGAGATTCGCCGGGGGCTCGCCCCCGGCGGTCTCCTCCAGCGCGAGCCGAAGGCCCACGGCGACGCGCCCGAAGCCGGCGGCGTCGGCGGTTGCCGCGCGCTGCTCGATCACGTCTCGCACCGTCGCGAGCCGTTGACGTGCCGTCTCGAGGTCGGGCTCCTCCGCGTCGTCGAGCAGCATGCGCTGCGCAACCCACCACCCGACGTTGTCGACGTAGCCGTCGAGGATGCGCTCCGAGAGCGGCGTCGCCTGCACGAGCCTGTCGGCCTCCTCCCGCAGCCGTGCGAGGTCGAAGCCGGACCGTGGCAACGCCCACCGCGTCGCGAGCGGCAGGACGAGAGTGCCGTATCGCTCGCGCGGCATGCCGTCCAGGTACTCGTCGAGCTCGAACAGCGCCGTGCGGAAGTCCTCGTCGAGCGGTTCCGGCTCTTCGGTCACCGGCAGATCGGATCGCCGGGTCGAGTGAGAGCGAATCCGTAGACGGACTCGCCCGAGGCGTAGATGGACGTGACGACGCCTGCCCGTCGCATGCTCAGCGCCTGGTAGCCGATACACGCCTTCCACACGAGCCCGTCGTAGAGCTCCTGCGCGCGCTCGATTCCTTCGCCGAGCCGCAGACCCTCCTGCGTTCGCCAGCCGGCAGGCGAGCCGAGGGTGAAGACCGCGCTTGCACGGCGGCGGCGGAAGCTCACTCCCACGCCGAGCGGCTCGCCGGTCGTCCGCTCGTACGTGAAGTACCAGGTCGGCTGGGTGCAGCCGTCGCAGACGCGGTAGCCGCTGCCCCAGCGAGTTCGAACCTCGCTTGCCGTCTCGCCCAACCGGACTCCGGCGAGGCTCTTTCCAGGCACGAGCACACCGCGCCGCGGCAGCCCGCCGGATCCAGGACCGCTCGCGGCAGCCAGAACGACGGCGAGTGCCATGCCGATCACGCCGGGAGCTTAAGTGGGACCTCGATGAGTGTCGAGCTGCCGGCCGAGCGCCGGTTCCGCAACGGGACGGTCTACCTTCGCTCCGCGCTCGGCCCCGAGGCGTCCCCGTTTTCGCATAATCCGGCGGTCGATCTCGAGGAGGGGGTGGATGATGACGTTCGGCAGAAGTGTCGTCATGCGTTCGGGGGTCCTCGCTCTGCTCGTCGTCGCGACCGTCGTTGCCGCACTCTTTGCGGCGCACGACTCGCCGGGGACGACGACTGTCGCGACGACCGTGCCGGAGGCGATTGGCCCGATTCCGTCGACGGCGGCGCCCGGCGATCCGTCGCACGACTACGTCTTCTATTCGACGCCGATGGACCTTGCGAAGGTCGGCTACGAGGAGGAGGAGTACTTCATCCGCGGCGTCGCGACCAGATACAGCACGACGAATCCCAACGTCGCGAGCCCGATCGGTGAGATGCCGTACGAGACGCGGATCGTCGTGCGGCGGCCGACGAACCCGCAGCGCTTCGGCGGTGTCGTCGTCGTGGACTGGCAAAACGTCACCGCCGGGCACGACATCGACACCGAGTGGGGCGGTCCCGGCGGCTTCTTCGTTCGTCACGGCTGGACCTGGGTCGGCGCGTCCGTCCAGCGTGTCGGCGTCAACGGCGCGACGACCGGTGCGACCGCGAACCTCGGGCTCAGGCAGTGGAGCCCGAGCCGGTACGGGGCGCTCGACCTCACGAAGGGCGGCACCGTGCTCGACGACTCGCAGTCGTACGACGTCTACACGCAGATCGCCCGGCTCGCGAAGCAAGGCCCGTCGTCGGGCCCGAACCCGTTTGCCGGACTCGACGTCCGGGACGTTTACGCCGGCGGCGTGTCCCAATCGGCGACGTTCCTGATCCGGTACTACAACGCGATCCAGGCCGCGGCTCGAGCCTACGACGGCTTTGTCGTCGGCCTGGGAGGGGGCGCTCCGCGCGCCGACGTCGGCACGAAGCTGATGAAGGTGTACACGGAGACCGACGTCTTGGGGTCGCAAGCGGCGCTGCGCGTTCCGGACTCCGCGACGATCCGGACGTGGGAGATCGCCGGCGGCTCGCACGTGCCTGCGTCAGCGGTCTCGCCCGACGCGACGGACTTCCGCGCGACGCTCGGCGGCATCCAGACGCGCGAGTATGGGCCGTCGCCTCCGGTCGACTGCCGCAACCCGGGGCCTAGCGACGTCGAGGTGTGGGCGGTCTTCGACGCCGCGTACGCCGCGCTCGATCGTTGGGTGGCCGAGGGCGTCCCGCCGGCAAACGCGAATCCGATCGAGGTGTCGAGCCTGGGGCCGCCGGTGACGCTCGTCCGCGACGCGAACGGGATCGCGCTCGGGGGAATCCGCCTTCCGAAAGTGGCGGTGCCCGTCGCGCTCAACAACGGCGTCAACGGCCCCGCGAGCCTGACGAACCCGCTCAGCGTGTTCTGCGTCCTCTACGGCACGCATGCGCCGTTCGACGAGACCGAGCTCGCCTCGCTCTATCCGACACACGGCGCCTACGTCTCGAAGGTGACGAACGCCGTGAACGACCTCGTCACCCGGCGATTGCTGTTGAAGGAGGACGCCCAGACGCTGCTCACCGACGCGTCCCACTCGGGCTACGGCAAGTAGACGGAGCGGCCGCGGGGCTGTTTGCCCCGCGGCTGCCGCGATCGTGATCGGTGCGGGCGGCAGCCCTCGCGGCCACCATCTGAGTGGCCGACCCCTCGAGCGGCTGCTCAGCCGAACCGGAGAACCGGCGGCACGAACTGCTATGAGGTTCTGCATGAGCGTCCGAGCTCTTCTCGCCGCGCTCGCCGTCTGCGGACTCGTCGTCACTCACGCGGCATCCGCTGCACGCCCACACATCCCCGCGTTCCGTCATGTACTCGTGGTCGTCCTCGAGAACAAGGAGCGCGACCAGATAGTCGGCAACGCCGCCGCGCCGACCTTCAACGCGATCGCGCAGCGCTACGCGATGCTCTCGAATTACGACGCTGTCGCTCATCCGAGTCTGCCCAACTACCTCGCGCTCGTCTCCGGCTCGACGCACGGCATCCGTTCGGACTGCACGTCGTGCGCGGTTCGGGCACCGAGCCTCGCCGACACGCTCGAACGTGCCGGCCTGACGTGGAAGACCTACGCCGAGGGTCTTCCGTGGCCGGGATTCGAGGGAGCGTGGAACGGCCGGTACGCGAAGAAGCACGACCCGTTCCTCTACTTCGACGGCGTCTCGTCGAGCGCGCGGCGTCGACGCAACGTCGTGCCGCTGTCACGACTACGCGGTGACGCCGTCGCCGGGCGTCTGCCGAGCTTCGCGCTCGTGGTGCCCGATCAGTGCAACGACATGCACAGCTGCCCGATCGCGACGGGCGACCGCTGGCTACGCACGAACGTGCTCCCGCTGCTGCATCTGCCGTCGCTGGCCTCGAGCGTCGTCTTCGTCGTCTTCGACGAGGGCACGAGCGCCGCGGGCGGCGGAGGGCATGTCGCCGCAGTCGCGCTCGGCCCATCGGTCGAGCCTCATTCCGTGTTCAGCGCACCCACGAACCACTACGGCCTCCTCCGAACGATCGAGACGGCCTGGGGCCTGCCGCGCCTCGGCCTCTCCGCAGACGCGCCGCCGATCGACGGAATCTGGCGCTCGCCGTCGTGAGGCGCCGACGCGGTGCGACTACCGTCTTGATGCCGTCGCCGAGTCGCGGTTGCGGATCTCGAACCCGGACGCGAGCGACCCTGTGCGCCGGTGCGCGATGCAGACCGCGAGCCATCGCACGTTCGCCGGTGCACCACGTCATGCTTGAGCGGGAAAGACGCCTTCGAGCGCGATGATGTACTCGAGGCTCAGGTAGGGCTGGCGGTTTTCGTGTGCCTGGCCGCCGCCGCGTTTGCCGATCATCGACGCGTTCATCTGAACGTTGTGGGTCGTGCCGTAGGAGCCGCCTCCGGCGGGGAAGTTGCTGCTCGGATTCTTCTTCGTCGCTGCGTTGCTCGTGGCCGCGACCGAATGCGTGTGCGCCGGAAGTTGTCCGACGGTCAGCTTGGCCGTCTCTGTGCCGCCGGTTGAGCCGAGGTCGTAGGTCGTTCCCGTTTCTGCCTGACCGGCGCCCACGGCCACGCGGCCGCGGAGGTCCGGAAGCGCAAATGTCGTCTGGCCGTTGCCGCCGTAGGTCGTGCCCAGCAGCGCGAACAGCGCTTGGTTTTGGTTGATCGGAAGCAGTTGCCCCGCACACAGCGCCCAGCCCTTGGGCGCAAAGTTGAACGCGACGAGCTTGATCTCACCGATGAACGGATCCACTTCGCCCTCCCTGTTGGGTGTCGGGATTCTCTTCGATGCGAAGCGCGGGCAGCGCAGGTCACGCTCTCCAGTGGACAACCGGCGATCGGCGGTCTTCGAGTCGGCGCCCACGGTGAATCCGGTCAGGCGGCGGCGCTCGTCCTCTCTGCGTCGACGTTGCTGGTTGCCGCGTCGGGTTCGATGTTCTGGTTGCGCCGGAACACGTTCGTCGGATCGTAGGCGTTCTTCAGCGCGACGAGGCGTGCGTGCGTCTCTTCGCCGTACGCGGCTCGAGCTGCGTGCGCGTCGCCGAGGAAGTTGACGTACGCGCGCCCGGTCGACGCATCGTCCGCGGCGGCGATCACCGCTCGCGCCCAGTCGGCGTGAGCGTCGCCCACCGACGCGTCGTACCAGCCGGTGACGGCGTTGAGCACGAACGGCATCGAGCGTTCGGGAAATGCGGTCGCACCCTCCGCGGTCCGCGCGACTGCGCCTCCCATCTGGTGGACGTGGATCTCGGCCTGCGGGCCCGGCGCCTCGAGGTGGATCCGGCAGAGCCGCTCGATCAGCTCGTCGTCCAGGCATGCGAGGTTCGTGGCTTTGAAGTAGGCGTTGATGCCGCGCGGCCACAGCGGGTCGATGAGCGTCTGCATCGCGCGGTACGGCATCGGCCCGAGCAGGTCGGCGATCGGCTCGGCCGCGGCGCGGAGCGGCGCGACGAGCGCGTCGCCCTCCTCGAGCGGACCGGTGGAGACGGCGAGCAGCGCGGCGATCTTCTCGCCGTGCCACTCGGCCGGAATCGCCGGCAGCGGCGGCGCGGTCGTCAGGTTCACGAGCGCCGTGATCTCGTCGGAGGCATCGCCGGCCCACTTGCGGAACGCCCGCAGCAGGTCGGACGAGGCATCTGCCGGATAGGCGATGAGACCCGCGTAGACCATGGGGCCGAGCGGGTGCAGCGTGAACTCGAAGCTCGTGACGATGCCGAAGTTGCCACCGCCGCCGCGCAGGCCCCAAAGGAGCTCCGGGTTCTCCGTCTCGCTTGCGCGAACGAGGCGCCCGTCGGCGGTGACGACGTCTGCTGCGACGAGGTTGTCGCACGCGAGGCCGAACTTCCTCATCGTCCAGCCGATGCCGCCGCCGAGCGTGAAGCCGCCGATGCCGGTCGACGACACGAGACCGCCGGTCGTCGCGAGGCCGTGAGCCTGCGTCTCGTGATCGACGTCGGCCCACACGGCGCCGCCGCCGACGATCGCCCGGCGCGCGGCCGGATCGACGCGAACGTCGTTCATCCGTGAGAGGTCGATGACGATTCCGTCGTTGCCGGTCGAGAATCCGGCAAGGCTGTGGCCGCCGCCCCGCACGGCGATCGGAAGGTTGTTGCTGTGTGCGAAGCCGACCGCGGCGATCACGTCGGCCGCACCGGCACAGCGGACGACGAGCGCCGGGCTCGCGACGTGTGCGCCGTTCCACACGCGGCGGGCCTCGTCGTAATCGGGATCGGCCGGCGTCACGACGTCGCCGCGCAAAGCCTCGCGCAGTTCCTGCACCGTCGCTTCTCCGAGAGCGCGCGCACTGATCGCAGTCATGTCTGCGTCCTTTCGTCGATGGACGTGAGGGCGAACGTATCGGCCGGGTCTTTGCGCGCCCTTAGCGGTCGCTTTGCAGCTGCGCGAGCCGCTCGTCGACGGTGGCGATGCCGAGCACGTCGTCGCGCAGTGCGTAGAGGCCGCGGGCGTCGGTGAGCAGCGCCGACGCCTGCTCGAGGTCTCCGCGGAGGAAGGCGACCTCGGCCAGACCCGACAACGTGTTCGCGATCCAGCGCTCGCGCTGCGTCTCTCCCAGCACCACTTGCGCCTCGTGCAGCGCCGCCTCGGCGTCGTCGAGGCTGCCGCGGGCCAGGGCGAGATCTGCCGTCCGCCAGAGCGTGCTCGCGAGCCCCCACCGGTCGCCGGCGCGCCGGAACACGTCGCGCGCCTCGGCCAGAGATCGCTCGGCAGCGTCGTAGTCGCCCGCCGACGTCTCGATCAGGCCGAGACCGGCGAGCACGAGAGCGCGACCGCGGCGGTCGCGCAGGCGAGATCGCAGCTCCAGCGCTGCTTCGAGTTGCCCGCGCGCCGCGACCAGGTCGCCCTCGACGAGCCAGAGGTAGGCGCGGCGGACGCGCACGGTGGCCAGGCCCGCCTCGTCGTCGTCGGCGTCGAACCGTGCGGCGCTCTCGTCGAGCAGAGCGTGGGCGCGGGTGAAGTCGCCTCGCGCGCGCGCGACGCCGGCCTGGTTCATGAGCGCGTACCCGACCGCCGCGTCGCACGAGATCTCGACGAGCGGCTGCAGCGAGTCTTCGAAGACGAGCTCGAGGCCGGGCCCGGTGTTCGGACGGCTGCCGCGGATCTCGGCGATGCTGAGCGGAGAGGGGATCGTGTCCGCGCATCCCTCGAGGGCGCGGAAGTCCTCGATGCTCTCGGTCAGCAGGAGGTCGGCGCTCGCGAGGTCGCCGAGCATCCACTCGGCGACGCCGAGCGAGTGGACGCCGAGCGCTTCCGCGGCTGCGAAGCCCTCGGCGCGGGCGAGTGCGAGTGCCCGCTCGAGCCACGGAACGGCGACATCCGCCTCGTCCTTTGCCACGCCGAACTCGCCGACGAACTGGAGCGCACGCCACTGCGCGCGCCTGTCCCCGATCTCCACGGCGACCGCGTGGCTGTCCTCGGCGAGCGGCATGCCGTGCGCGAGGGTTCCGCTCCGGAAGTCGATCGCCGCCGCCGCCAGCAGCGCCTGCGCGCGCAGCGCCGTCCGCTCGGGCGCCGCCTCGAGACTCTGCGCGAAGCGCCGCTTCGCTTCTTCGAGCTCGAGCCTTCCCAGCCAGAACGGCGCCAGTGCGACGCAGAGACGAAGCGCTTCTCGCGGATCGTGCGCGAGGAGCGTGTCGAGTGCGACGCGGAGGTTCGCCGCCTCGCGCTCGAGCCGCGGCGAGTCCCGCTCGCGCTCGGCCAGCGCGAGCGCCCAGCGTGCGTGACGCTCCGACAGCGCCTTCGTCTCGCCGGCGTCGTCGAGCCGTGCGCGTGCATAGATGCGCACCGTCTCGAGCAGGCGGTAGCGATTGCGGCGGTCGCCGTATTCGACCGCGACGAGGGACTTCTCGACGAGCCGCGCGAGCGTGTCGGCGATCTCGCTCGCCCCGAGGTCGTCGCCCGTGCACGCGTCTTCGACCGCTTCGAGCTCGAAACCGCCCGCGAAGACCGACAGCCGCCGGAGCAGCGTCCGCTCGTCGGGCTCGAGCAGCTCGTGGCTCCATTCGAGCGTCGCGGTCAGCGTCTGCTGTCGTGTCGGCGCCGCATGGCTCCCGCTGCGCAGGAGGCGGAACCGGTCGTCGAGGCGCGCGCCGATCGCCGCCGGGCTCAGCGCACCGAGTCGCCCAGCCGCGAGCTCCAACGCGAGCGGGAGCCCGTCGAGGCGCAGGCAAATGCGGGCCACGTCCTCCGAGTTCTCCTCGTCGAGGACGAAGCCCGGCGCAGCGGCGGCTGCGCGCTCGACGAACAGCGACACGGCTTCGTAGTCCAGAAGCCGGCGCGGGTCGAGCGGCTGTTCGGGGTCGGGGATCTCGAGCGAGGGGACGCGGAAGACGACCTCGCCGGCCGTGCGCAACGGCTCGCGGCTCGTGGCGAGGATCGTGACGCGCGGCGCGCCGCGCAGGAGCGCGTCGACGACGGCGGCACTCGCGGACAACACGTGCTCGCAGTTGTCGAGCAGGAGCAGCAACCTTCGCGGTGCGAGGAAGTCGATCACCGCCTCGACCAGCTCCTGTGCCGCCAACGGGCGAACGTCCAGGGCGGTCGCGACGGCGTCCATGACCAGCGAGCCCTCACTGACGGAAGCAAGCTCGACCAGCGCCGCCCCCGATTCGTACGACGATCCTGCAGCGCGGGCGACCTCGAGCGCGAGCCGTGTCTTGCCGACCCCGCCGGTCCCGGACAGCGTGAGCAGGCGCGTCCGCCGGAGGAGCGCCTCGAGCTCTGCGAGCTCGCGACCACGCCCGACGAACGAGCTCGCCTCGGCCGGCAGCGCGAAGCGGGAGCCGTCGCCGAGCGCGGCCGCCTCCTCCGCGAGTTCGGCCGCCAGCGCCGCGAGCTCCTCGCGACGTTCGCCCGCCCAGTCGTCGTAGCGGTTCTCGGGCACGAGCTCACCGCCGTACAGGGAGAGCGCGGCGCCGTACGCCCCGGCCGTCCGCATCCGCCGTGCGTCCGCAGCCGACCGCTCGAACTCGTCGACGTCGACCTCCGCGGACAGCGTCAGCACCTCGTCGCGCACCTCGATCGCGTCGGGCCCGAGCGCCCGCCTCGCGACGTGCACCGCCTGGTGCAGGTTGTTCGCGGCCGCCGCGGGGGCGAGTTCCCGCCAGAGCACGTCCATCGCCACCTCGCGGTGGAGCCGGTGACCATCCGCGAGCGCGAGCAGCTTCACGAGCTCGCGCGCCTTCTTCAGCCGCCACGCCGAATCCGCGACGGCGACGTCGTCGACCGTGGCCGCGAACCCGCCGAGCAAGCTGACCCTGACGGTCATCGAGGAGAACCTACCGCCCGCTAAGGCGGCGCAAAGAGCGCGCAAAGGAGCGCCTCCTAGCCTCTTCAGCCGAGAGGCAACCATTCGCAAGGAGGAAGGCGATGAAGATCAAGCTGCTCGGACTGCTTCTGGTCAGCGCGCTGGCGATGGCGGCGCCGTCGCAGGCGTCCGCGCCGCTGATCCTGGCGCAGCCGGTCGCCGTCGGGGCGATGAAAGCGACGACGATCCACGCGCAAAAGGGCTCGATGATCCTCGAGTCGATCAAGATCAAGCCCGGCGGCAACTTCGGCTGGCACACGCACGGGGCGCCGGTCGCCGTCGTCGTGACTGGTGGGACGCTGACCGTCTTCGATCCCACGGTCGGAGCGTGCGCGCCGTTCAAGGTCTCGAAAGGCCAGTCGTTCGTCGAGCCCGCAAACCACGTGCACCTGGCACGGAACGACGGCAAGAAGACGGTGACGCTCTACGCCCTGTATCTCGGAGTCCCGAAGCCGGTGGCCGCGAACGTCCCGGCAGCCGAGCCGTCAGGCTGCAGCGCCTGACGCCAAAGTGATCGCCGGCCTCGCTCGCACGCGCGGCGAGGTCGGCGTCCCGGACGCTGTGGCAACCCGTAAAGGCAACGGGCCCTCATCTTGGAGGTTTTCGTCTAGGGCGAGAGTGGGAGGGACCTTTCGTGGACTTGTCGACGAGCTAATGACAACGTTGTCATAGGAGGGATTATGCGCATCTCGACTCGCCCCGGCGGCGCGCGCCGGTGGGGTGCGACCGTCGCGGCCGCGGCCGCGGGCATCCTCGGCGCGGGCATGACGGCCGCGCTCGCCGCTTCGGGCTCGAGCCCCACGCAGGGCTCGGTGACCACCGGTGTGACCACCACGACTCCGGCCGCCGGCGCTCCAAGCGCGGCCGGCCCGACCGGCGGCGACTCGCAAGGCCCGCCGGCGGCCTGCACCAAGGGAGCCAACGGTCTCCCGGTCCACTGTCCCGGCCCGGTTCCGAGGAGCAAGCTTCCCGCGCTGGCGAAGGATCAGAGCACCGTCTCCCAGCCCGTCACCGAACCGGCCGGGCTCGTGGACACACGGACGTGGACGACCGGCGGCGGGAACACCTTCCCCGGTGCGGACGTGCCGTTCGGGATGGTGCAGTGGAGCCCGGACACGGCGCCGAACCGCAGCGCCGGCGGCGGGTACACCTTCGGCGACTCGTCGCTCATCGGCTACTCGCTCACGCACATCAGCGGCCCGGGATGCGGCGCGGCAGGCGATGTGCCAATGCTGCCGTTCACCGGCTCGCTACCCGGGAATCCCAACGGCGCGACGACGGCGTTCACGAACGACGGCGAGATCGCTCAGGCGGGCTACTACTCCGCGAAGTCGAACCAGCCGGACACGATCACCTCCGAGTTCACCGCGACTCCGCACAGCGCGATGGGCCGATTCACCTATCCGGCGACCACGCAGGCGGGCTTCCTGATCAAGCTGCGCGACAGCCAGAACGGCCAGTTCGCGGCGAGCACTGCGCAGATGGTCAACGGCAACGAGGTGAGCGGCTCGGAGACGAGCGGCCACTTCTGCGGCGAGGGCGTCAACGACGGCCAGCGGCAGGAGTACACCGTCCATTTCGACATCACGTTCGACCGTCCGTTCACGGCGTCGCAGATCGTGCCCCGCTCGGACGGCACGCCGTCCGCCGTGTACCTGACGTTCGACACGAGCGCGAACCCGGTCGTCCAGGCGAAGCTCGGTATCTCCTACGTCAGCGACGGCAACGCCCGGCTGAACCGGCAGACCGAGAACCCGGGTTGGGACTTCGACGGCACGAAGACCGCCGCCCAGGACGAGTGGAACGCGCTCCTCGGGCGCATCCAGGTCTCCGGAGGCAGCGTCGCCCAGACCCAGCAGTTCTACAGCAACCTCTACAAGACCCTCATCCAGCCGAACATCACGAGCGACGTCAACGGGCAGTACGTGGGCGCGGATATGACGACGCACACGACCGTCGCCGGTCAGCACGACCAGTACGGCGTCTTCTCAGGCTGGGACACCTTCCACTCGCTCTCGCAGCTCCAGGCGATCCTCGACCCGGCCGCCGCGAGCGACCAGGCGCAGTCGCTCGTCAACTACTACACCCAGGACAAGATCCTGCAGCAGTGGGGCTACCTGCACCTGAACAACTACGTGATGGTCGGTGACCCCGCGCAGTCGATCATCGCCGACTACTACGCGTTCGGCGCGCGCGACTTCGACACCGGGCAGGCGCTGAAGGACATGCTCGCGCAGGCCACGACCGTGAACGACGTGCGGCCCGGCGAAGCCTTCGAGGCGCAGTACGGCTACCTGCCCGAAGACGGCAGGTACGGCTGCTGCAACCCGCACGGCTACGTGCCGACCTGCTCGAGTACGACAGCCAGGACCTCGCGCTGTCGCAGTTCGCCGCCGCCCTCGGCGACACGAAGAACGCGGCGATATCGAGGCGCGGGCCAACAACTGGCAGAACGTCTTCGACCTGTCCAACAACCTGCTCAACGGGCGCAACGCGGACGGCTCCTTCGTCCCCGGGATCACCCCGACGAGCACGACGCGCTATGTCGAGGGAACCGCCTACGAGTACCTGTGGAACGTGCCGAACAACTACCCGGCGCTGTTCTCCCTGCTGGGCGGCAAGACGAAAGTGGTGCCGGCGCTCCGGGAGTTCTTGTCCCAGCCGGACGCGTCCGGGACGCACGCCCTGCTGACGAACGAGTTCGGCTTCGGCGAGCAGTATGCGCTCGACTACGCCGGCGACCCCGCGGGCACGCAGCAAGCCGTCAACAACATCCGCAACACGATGTACGGGCCCGGCCCGAGCGGGCTCGCCGACAACGACGACCTCGGCGCCAACAGCTCCGCGTTCGTCTGGGAGATGCTCGGCATGTACCCGGAGAACTCGGGATCTCCAATCTCGTCTTCAACAGCCCGGGCTTCCCATACGCAGCGATCAGCCTGCCCAACGGGAAGACGATCACGATCAACGCCCCGGGCGCCTCGCCCACGCAGTACTACGTCAGCTCGCTGAAGATCAACGGCAGTCCGTACAGCAAGCTCTACGTGCCGTGGTCCACGCTCTCGGCGGGCGCGACGCTCGACTGGAAGCTCACGACGTCGCCGACGACCTGGGGCAACGCCCCAGCGGCCGCGCCGCCGTCCTTCACGGCCGGCCAGCAGTCGGTCCTCGCGTCGGTCGACCCGAGCAACGTCGTCCTCCAACCCGGCGCCTCGGCGACGGCGACCCTGCTCGCGGCCAACGACAGCGACTCGGTGCAGAAGGTGACGTGGACGGCGACGGCGGGCCCGGGGCTGACGGTGAGCCCGGCGCAGGGAACGCTCAACCTCGCTGCATCGAAGCGCGCCTCCGCCCAGGTGACCGTGGCGGCATCCCCGGACGCGGCCGACGGCCGGTACACGGTCACGTTCGATCTGACCACCGGAAACGGCGAGCAGAAGACGGTCACGCTCGCGGTCGCCGTCGCCAAGCGCGGCGAGCTGTGGCCGTACTACACGAACGCCGGCATCACCGACGACACCGATACGAGCGCCGCCACGTACGACGGCGGCGGCTGGAGCTACTCGGCGCAGGCGCTCGCCGCACAGGGCGTCACGCCCGGAAGCACGGTCACGGTCGACGGGATCGACTACACGTGGCCGGACGTCCCGGTGGCGACGCTCGACAACATCGAGGCGGCCGGCCAGACGATCCCGCTGGACGCGCCGGCGCACGCGTCCACGATCGGCCTGCTCGGAAGCTCCACGAATGCGGGCAGCGCCGGCGCCGGCGGCACGGCGACGATTACCTACACCGACGGATCGACCGACCAGTTCACCGCGAAGTTCAGCGACTGGACGCTCGGTGCCGGCGGGTTCCCGCCGCTGCCCGGCAACAGCGTCGCGGTGTCGATGCCGTACCGCAACTTCACCGGCAACGTCCGCGACAACGTGGGCACGAACGTGTTCGCGATGGAAGCGCCCGTCTCGGTGGCCAAGACGGTCTCGAGCATCACGCTGCCGCAGGCGACCGGCGGGGACATGCACGTCTTGGCGATCTCGCTGCCGCCCGCGCCCGCGCACGCGGTGACCGTCGCGCCGACGACGCAGAAGGGAGGCGGACGCGTCGGCTCGGACGCCACCTTCACCGAGCACCTGACGAACGCCGGCTACCAGGCCGACTCCTACGCCGTCTCGTCGTCGAGCACCTGGACAGCTCACGTCTACGACGCGAGCTGCACGACTCCGGTCGCCACGACGGCGACGGTTCAGCCGGGCGCGAGCGTCGACCTGTGCGTCAAGGTCGCGGTTCCCGCCTCGGCGGCGAACGGCGACACGAGCGACACCACGATCACGGCGACCTCCGCGACCGACCCGTCGGCCACGGCGACGGCGAAGCTGACGACGATCGCGGTGTCGGTCGACACGCTCGTCGTCGACGGGGACATGGGCTCGCCGAACGTCGAGAGCTACTACGAGGACGCCCTCTCCGCGAACGGCGTGGCGTACAGCTACTGGGACCTGTCGGCCGACCCGACGCTCCCGCTCTCGATGCTGACCACGCACAAGAACGTCGTCTGGTTCACCGGCAACGCCTACCCGGGGCCGATCACGCCGTACGAGTCGGAGCTCGCGACGTTCCTCGACGGCGGCGGGCGGCTCTTCATGTCGGGGCAGGACATCCTCGACCAGTCCGCGGGCACGACGCCGTTCGTCCACAACTACCTGCACGTCAACTGGGACGGCTCGGAGGCGCAGAACGACAAGCCGACGGCGAACGTGCACGGTGTGCCGGGCAACGCGGTGACCGACGGCATCGGCTCGATACCGCTCGACCACTCGGTGCTCAATGCCAATTACGAGGACGAGGTCACGCCGATCGCCCCCGCAACGGCGGCGTTCACCGACGACACGTCCGCGTCGGACGCGCTCAGCGTCACCGCGGGGGCGTACAAGGTCGTCTTCCTCGCCTTCCCGTTCGAGGCGTACGGCACCGCGGCGGACAAGGCCGACCTGATGCACCGGGTGCTGGCTTACCTCGCCTGACGAGGCGACGAGGGCAGGCCCACCCGGGCCTGCCCTCACGCTCTCGCGGGCTTACCCGGAGGCGCGGATGACCAGCGTCGTCGGGAGCACGACGCGGCTCGGAGGGCCGGAGTCTCCGGCGAGGCGCCGGACGATCACTTCGGTCGCCCTCCGCCCCAGATCGGCGGCGTCGTACGAGACGACTGTGGTCGGCACGGTCAGCAGCTCGCCGAGCTCGAGGTCGTCGAAGCCCACGACGGCCGGGCGGAAGGCGTTCCTGCTCAGCACGCGCAGGACGCCGACCGTGATCCGGTTGTTCCCCGCGAAGAGCGCGGTCGGAGGCTCAGGAAGCGCGAGCAGCTCGGCGACGATGCGCTCGGCCGCGTCCGCGTCGTGCGCGCCCAGCCTGATCAGCGACTCGTCCTGCGCGACTCGGCTTGCGCGAGCGTCTCGCAGTAGCCGCGCAGTCGCTCCCGCACGGTGAAGATGCCCGGCTCGTCGCCGACGAACGCGATCCGCACGTGCCCCTGCGCGAGGAGGTGTTCGACGGCGCTGCGCGCTCCGCCGATGTTGTCGAGCAGCACCACGTCTGCGTCGATGTTGCCCGGAGGCCTGTCGATGAAGACGACGGGCGTTCCGGACCGCGTCTCGGACAGAACGTAGGCGTGATCCTCTCCCGCCGGCACGATCAACAGCCCGTCGACGCGCCTCTCGCAGAACAGCCGCACGAGGTCGCGCTCCTGCGCGCTGTCCTCGTTCGAGCTCCCGGCGATCGCGAGCATTCCGCGCGTGCGCGCAATCTCCTCGACCCCGCGCGCGATCGCCGAGTAGAAAGGATTCGCGACGTCCTCGATCACGAGGCCCAACAAACCCGTGCGGCGGCCGTGGCGAAGCGCCCGCGCGAGGTCGTTGCGACTGAAGCCGAGGCGGGCAATCGCTTCTTGGACGAGAGCCGCCGTCTCGTCGCGCACGCCGGGCTCGCCGTTCACGACGCGCGAGACGGTCTTGAGGCTCACGCCCGCGGCCGCGGCGACATCGCTCATTGTCGGCCGCCGCTCTGTCATCGGCGGCATGACATCGCTGTCATCGGCCGCTGAATATATGCCGTGCGTGACAAGCCGCCGGTACGTCATCCACGAGCGTCGCGGTCAGGCGGTGCGCTCGTGCGCCCACCAGGCGGCGAACGCGATCAGGAGCAGGGCGGTGCCGCCGAAGAGCGCGGTCTCGATTCCCTGCAGTTCCCAGAACCGGCTCGCGGGCTGGAAGACGCTGTGCATGTAGCCCCTGCCGTGCGCCACGAGGCAGGCCCGCGCCGCACTCTTCGAGCCCTCGAGGACGGGCGGCGCGCACGTTCCCGGCGGCGGGGGCGAAACGTGGTTCCCGAGGCGGTCGCTCGGCCACTGGGTGAGGATCCACGCGTTGTCCAGGAGCTTCGGCGCGGTCGCGTGCAAGATGCCCACCGTCGCCGACAGCGGGGTCACGAACCTTTGCCGCAACCACGTGTCGACGAAGAGCCGCGACGCGAAGTACAGGCCGTACGCGACGATGAGCGCCGGCACGGCTCGGCGCCAGACGGTGCCGATGGCAAGGGCGAGGCCGAGCGCGAAGAGCGTGTAGCCGAGCACCACCGTGCCCTGTGAGTCGTATGCGGGTGGGTGCATCCGTCCGGAGATATGGACGAGCGGCGTGCGCCACCAGAGCATGAACAGCGTCAGTGCGGCGGCGCCGACGACGGCCGCGCTGATCGCGAGCGCGAGCTTGCCGGCGATCCACCGGCCGCGGGTGATGCTCTGCGTCCACGCGAGCCGGTAGGTGCCGTTCTCGAGCTCGAGGACGAATGGGGCCGCGAGCAGCACACCGATCAATCCGGGCAGGAGCGTCATCCACGCGACGAGGTCGCCCGTCGAGACGAAGCGCGCGGTGAACGCGTCGACCGTCTGACCGCAGGTATCGGTCGGGTGCGCCAGACACGAGCCGAGGCCGTCGCGGCTGTACGCATGCGCCATCTCGAGTCCAGACGGGAGCAGGATGAAGAGCGAGCGCTCCGAGGATGCCGGCCGCGATCAGCACCTCCGTCCGCTGCAGGCGCCAGGCGACCCAGGTCATGCCGCGGCCCTCGCTCCCTGACCGAGGTAGGCGAGGACGATCTCTTCGAGGTCGACCTCGTGCAGTTGCCAGCGCGAGTCGTACACGTGCCCGTTCGCGTGCACGAGCAGCGATGTCTGCCGCGTGGTGTGGCTCTCGTGGATCACGTCGTGGACGCGCGCGACCGCTGCGGGATCGGTGCGCGGCCCGACGAGCAGACGGTGCGTCGAGACGATGTCGTCGATCGGCCCGACGAGCTGCGTCCGCGCGCGCGAGAGGATCACGAGGTGGTCGCAGACGCGCTCGAGATCGGCGACGATGTGCGAGGACAGGACGACGGTGACGCCATGCTCGGCGACGGCCTCCATCACCGACTGGAGGAACTCGCGCCGCGCGAGTGGATCGAGCGACGCGACCGGCTCGTCGAGCAACAGCAGCTCCGGCCGCTTGGCGAGCGCGAGCGTGAGCGCGACCTGCGCCTGCTGCCCGCCCGAGAGCCTGCCGACCTTCTGATCGGACGGCAGCTCAAGGCGCTCGATCCGCGCGAATGCCAGCGCGTCGTCCCAGCCCGGGTTGAGCTTGCGCCCGAGCGTCAGCGTCTCGCGAATCGTCAGCCGCCGGTAGAGCGGGTGCTCCTGTGCGACGAAGCCGACGCGTGGAAGCAGAGCGGCGGCGTCGTCGCGCGGCGAGAGGCCGAGCACGCGGACGCTGCCCGCGCTCGCCCGCACGAGGCCGATCGCGAGCTGGAGCAGCGTCGTCTTTCCCGCGCCGTTGGGACCGACGAGCGCCGTCACCGAGCCGGTCGGGATCTCGAGCGCGCAGTCCTGCAGCGCCCACTTCGCGCCGTAGCGCTTGCCGAGGCCGTCCGCGTGAAGTGCGCTGTCACTCATGCGACTCTCGAGACGGCGGGCGGCCGCACGGTGTCCCCGAACAGCGCGGCAATCGCGTCGTCGTCGAGTCCCGCGGCGCGCGCGCGTCCGACCCAGCGCTGCAGCGAGGTGCGGAGTTCCTTCACGCCGTCCGGGGGCGGCGACGACGGAGCGCTCGCGACGAACGTCCCGACGCCGCGCCGGCCCTCGACGATGCCCTCGCGGTCGAGCTCACGGTACGCCTTGAGGACGGTGTTCGGGTTGATGGCGAGGCTCCCGACGACGTCCTTCACCGTCGGCAACTGATCACCCGGCAGAAGGATCCCGAGGCGGACCGCCTGCCGGACCTGCTGTACGAGCTGGAGATAGGTGGGGACTCCCGTGCGGGCGTCGAGGTGAAACTCGATCACGGTTGCTGCTTTCTCTAGTAAGCTAGATAACCCATGTAATAGCGGACGAGAGCATGCCATGTCAAGCGCCGCAGCGGTGCTGGCGCTGAGCGCCTGCCGGGGCGGACACCAGCGGTGTCCGCTCCTCCTCGAAGACGCGGTTCTGACGGAGCTCAGTTCCGTCCTGGCTGGATGAGCCCTGACTCGTAGGCGTTGACGACGATTTGGACTCGGTCGCGGAGGCCGAGCTTGGTGAGGACGCGTGTCACGTGCGTTTTCACGGTGGCTTCGCTGAGGAATAGCTCCTTGCCGATCTCGGCGTTGGAGAGTCCTTTGGCGATGGCGCGGGTGACCTCGAGCTCTCGTTCGGTCAGTTCGGCGAATGATGTGGTGGCACCGTCGGTGAAACGCGGCCGTGCGATGTACTCGTCCAGCAGGCGCCTAGTGAGGGACGGCGCGAGCAGTGCGTCGCCACGGTGGACGAGGTGAAGTGCGTGCAGCAGGTCGGCCGGGAGTACGTCCTTCAGCAGGAAGCCGCTGGCGCCGACGCGGATTGCTTCGTAGACGTATTCGTCGAGGTCGAAGGTCGTCAGCATCAGAACGCGGCCGGTGAAGGTCGGGTCGGCGAGCAGTCGTCGCGTCGCAGCGATTCCGTCGGTGCCGGGCATACGGACGTCCATCAGCACGATGTCGGGTTGGAGTTCGCGGCCGAGGGCGACCGCGTCGTCGCCGTTTTCGGCTTCGCCTACGACGTTTATGTGCTCGTCGCGCTCGAGGATCAAGCGAAAGCCACCGCGCACGAGCGCCTGGTCGTCTGCGAGCAGGACGCGGATCATGTTGGCAAGACCGCGCGGACTGCAAAGCCGCCTCCGTTACGGGTGCCTACGTCGAGGGTGCCCTGGTAGAGAGCGACGCGTTCACGCATGCCGACGAGGCCGTGCCCGCCGTTTGCGTGAACGCCGATGGCGGTGCCGTTGTCGCTGATCTCCACCTCGAGTGTCGACGGCGTGTAGCGCAGTGCGACCTCGGCCCGTGTGGCGCGGCCGTGTTTGCGCGTGTTGGTGAGCGCTTCCTGGACGATCCGGTACGCGGCGAGGTCGACTCCGGCTGTGAGTGGGCGCAGCTCTCCCTCGACGTGCAGCTCGACGTCGAGGCCGGCAGCACGCGTCTGTGCGAGCAGCGGCTCGAGCTGCGCGACACTCGGTTGCGGGTTGAGTGCGAGCTCGTCGCCGGTCGTGCGGAGGATGCCGAGCAGTCGCCGCATCTCTCCGAGCGCGTCGCTGCCGGTGGAGCGGATCGATCGGAGCGCCTCGCGCGCATGCTCGGGGGCCTCGTCGACGAGCGGCTCGGCTGCGCCCGCCTGGACGACGATCACGCTGACCGAGTGTGCGATCACGTCGTGCAGTTCGCGCGCGATGCGGGCGCGCTCCTCGCGGAGCACCGTCTCGCGTTCGACCTCGAGGGAGGCGACGCGCGACTCCGATCGCTCCGCACGCAGCGAGCGCGAGCGCACCACCAGGCCGACCGCTGCCGCGACGCTGAACCAGAGCCAGTCGAACACCACCTCGCCGCTCTTGCGGAACTCCGCGACCTCCAGTTCGATAGCGAGGAGCGCTGCGAACGGCAGCGCGAGTGCGGCGAGCGATGCTCGCGTGCGTGTGCGCGCGGCGAGTGTGTAGGTCACGATCAGGAGCGGCAGGAAGCCGGCGAAGAACAGCAGCCGCACGGGCGTGTACGCGGCCGCCAGCGACGTCGGAACCACGACGACGGCCGCCACCGCGACGGGTGCGAAGCGGCGGAAAGCAAGCGGTAGCGTCATCGCCGCGCCGAGCACGCACGCGACGGCGTTCGACCCATGCCCCAGGCTGGTGTTGAACGGGACCCACACTTCGGCTTGCCCGAGTGCGAACAGCAGCAGGGCGAGGGCACCGTCGGCCAGCAGCAGCGGCGTTCGGCGGATGAACGGGAACACCGGCACGGACTGACGGTAGACGACCGACGGTAGTCGTGACATCCGTCGAAGGTCTCGTCCAGCCGCGACCTGGGTCGCCGTCGGTGACGCCCTGCGGCCGACGACTTGGCCGCGTGCCGCTTCTAGCGTTGGTCGAGTCACCAAACGAGGAGGTTCCGATGAAGAAGCACGCGCTCGCACTCGCACTCGCACTCGCGCTCGTCCTGCTCGTCGTTCCCGCCGTCGCGTCCGCGTCGGTTACGACGTTGCGGCTGACGGAGAAGCAGACATTCCAGCGCTACACCGACAAGGGAAGCAAGGGAGAAAGCGCCGGCGACATCCGAACCTTCGGCGGCACGGTCTTCCAGCACGGCAAGAAGGTCGGCCACGACAAGATCCGCTGCGTCGTCGCGGCCACCTGCGACGCGCGGGTGTGGATCCAGGGCGGCTCGCTGATCTCGGAGGGATTCGTCGCAAAAGGCCCGAACTTCACCGCAAGGATCACCGCCGGGACCGGACGCTACGCAGGCGCGCGCGGCACCGTCACCGTCGCCGGCGGACCCATCACGCAGTACATAGTGAAGCTCGTTCGCTGAGTAGAGCGCGCGCTTTATCTCGAGTCCTGCGGCGTCGAGTCCGCAGGACTCGACGCGCCTTGTGGCGCCGCGTTGGCTGGCCCGAAGACGGCGAAGTGGAATACGCAAACCGCATGAAGCGGGTTTGCGCGTCAGGAGCGGAGGGGGAAGGATTTGAACCCTCGTCGGACGTTAACGGCCCGAAACGGTTTTCGAGACCGACACGAGCATGCCGATTTGCAGGCACTCTAGTTCTCGTTCGCCAGTCTGTTCGCCAGCCCCGGCGGGGTTTCCCGGCACGCGTTTGCTGAGTTGACACCGTCGTTCACGCGGTCGGCCCCGTCAGGACAGACGACTATCGAGAGTCCTGAACGCGATGGAGGGCCTCGCGTCGCCGGCTCAGGTCACGGTTGCGATGTGGTGCATGTCGCGTAGGCGGGCCGCGGCGGCGACGTTCCCTTTCTGCTCGTAGAGCTCGAGCGCCCTCGCGAAACGGCCCGAAACGGTTTCCGAGATCGACACGAACATGCCGATTTACAGGGATTTTAACTCTTGTTCGCCAGTCTGTTCGCCAGTCAGAACGGCTTCTGAATCAGAGCTTTTGCTGGAATGACAATGGTGGACTCGCAAGCGTAAGCACGCTCGCGCAGCGGAACGTTCTGCACCCCGTATGGGAGCCGTGATGGCTACGGCGGCACCGCTATGAAGGTCACTCCGACCGTGGTCGCGGCGGTGATCTTCAGTACGCATGGATTCTTTTGGCGAGCGCACGCCCCGCTCCATGTGCCGAAGATGTGGTTGGTATTTGGTTTCGCGGTGAGGGTGACGCCGGTGCCGTTCGCGAAAGGCCATCCGCAGATGGCGCCGCAGGCGATCCCCGCAGGGCTGCTCACGACGCTGCCGCCGCCGCCGTTCTTCACGATGAGTTGGAAGGTCTGTTCGAACTGGGCTGTCACCGAACGGTCTACGTCGAGGGTAAGCGAACAATTCTTGCTCGTTCCCTTGCAGTCGCCGCCCCAGCCGGTGAACATCCAGCCGGTGGCGGGATTCGCCGTCAGCGTCACCGGTGTCCCGTAGGCGAAAGTTGCGAAGCAGGGCGCGTTGCAGGGGTTCCCGGTCGGAGCGCTCGTCACCGTCCCGTTGCCGGAGGCCTTGATCGTCAAGCTGGCGGGGCGATGGACGAAGGTGACGGACACGAACAACGGAGCGGTGATGGAGAGCGTGCACGGATTCGGCTGCCCCTTGCACGCGTCACCCCAGGCGCCGAAGGCATGCGTCGCGTCGGGACTGGCAGTAAGTGTCAGCGTCGAGTTCGCGTCGAATGAGAAGCTACAGCTGCGTCCGCAGTCGATACCGCTCGGAGCAGTTACGACGCTGCCGCCGCCTAGGTTCGCGACCTTCACCGAAAACGTGTGGACGAACCGAGCGATGACGGAGTGGCCCGCGTCGAGCGTCAGCGAACAAGCAACTCTTCCGGTGCAGTCGCCGCTCCAGCCGGCGAACCGCCAGCCTTTCAGGGGCGCCGCTGTGAGCGTGACGGCTTCATCCTGTGAAAACGATGCACTGCAGATTGAAGCGCACTCGATCCCCGTCGGCGTGCTCACCACGTTCCCGGACCCGGCGACTTTGACCGTCAGCGATTGCTTCCGCACCGCGAAGGTCGCCTTCACCGACCTGTCGTGCTCGACCTGAAGGGGACAGGTGGCCTCAGCTGCGCACGCTGAGACGTCCCAGCCGGTGAACACGGAGCCGGAAGCGGCGATCGCGGTGAGCGTGACGCGCGTCCCGGCGGCGAAGTGGGCGCTGCAGGCTGTGGGGCAGTACAGACCCGACGGCGCACTTCTTACCGAGCCTTCGCCGACGACGTCGACGGTCACTTTGTGTGTGACGGCGACGCGCGCGAACGTCGCCGTGACGGCGTGCGCTGCGTCCATCCTGACCCGGCATGGGGCGGTGCCGGTACAGTCGCCGCTCCAGCCGGAGAAAGATGAACCCGAGCTCCCGTGGGCGACGAGGGTGATCGATCCCCCGCCTGCGAAGGTGCCGCTGCAGTGAGGAGGGCACTCGATTTTCGCGGGGGCACTGGTCACGGTGCCGGACCCAGCGCCCGCCGTCTGAACCGTCAGCCTCATCGGGCGACCGAGCGGGGCGAACGTCGCGGTGACGATGACACTGTCGTCGACTCGCAGCAGGCATTCGCGTGCGTGACACTTCGCGATGCTCCAGCCGGCGAGCCGCCAGCCGACTCCCGGCGAGGCGGTGAGCCGCACGGCTGTGTGCGGAGCGAACTTTTTCGTGCAACGTCGAGTACACGACAGTCCCGCTGGCCCGGCGACGCGGCCTTGGCCTTTCACTTCGACCGTCAGCGGTTGCGGTCTCGGTGCGCGCGCCGCGAATGTGGCCGAGACACGCGAGTCGCTGCGCATGGTCAGCCGGCAGACGCCTTGCCCCGAGCAAGCGCCCTTCCAGGCCATGAATCGGGAGCCCGAATCCGGGCTGGCGCGCAACACGATGGTTGCGCCGGCCTCGAAGGACTTCTCGCAGCTTCCGCCACAGTCGATGCCGGCCGGGTCACTCGTGACCGAGCCGTCGCCCGTCCCCGCCCGTGCGACTGCGAGCGCCACGGGCACCGTCGGCAGCGGGTGGTGGCGATGGTGGCGGGTGAGCCAGATCGCTGTGCCAGCGCCGCCAGCGAGCACGAGGGCGGCGAGGCCGACAAGAATCATCAGGAACGGCAAACGGACTACGCGTGCGGTGCCAGCGGGCCCGATTCGGCGGACGGCGCGTAAATTCCACTCGGTCGCGGCACAGCCTGCGTCGTCACCGAGGTCTGAGCGCAATCGCAACGCCGCTTCGAGATCCTCGACGCCAGATGCGGTCTCGCCCAAGGCGACTTTCCTCGTCCCTCGCTGGTGGAGCGCCCAAGCTTCCGCCGACCGGTCGCCGGACCGCCTTGCGGCCTCAAGCGCGAGCTCGTGCACCTCACCCCAGCTGCCGATGCGGCGTCCGGTGGCGAGACCGGCATCGATTTCCTGGGCGAGGCGGATCGCACCTCGGTCCTGTCCGACTTGCGCCGCCGTTTCCACCAGCGCGACGAGCGCCGGGCCATCGGCGTGCTGCTCGGCGGGCAGCTCTCTCCGCTTCTCCGCCCAGTCGACGAAATAGGCGAGCGCGCGCTCGACTGCTGCCGGCTCGTTTCGCGCCAGGACCTCGGCCAGGTTCGGCGCGAGGCTGTACTTCGGGCTGTGGGAGACCAGGACGCCGCGCCGCTCGAGGTCCGCGAGGAGCTGCGGCGCGTCGATGCCCGCGAGCTTGCCGATGTGCTCGATTCTCACGGCCTCGCCGCGGAATGGCGTCACCGCCTCGACCAGACGACGCTCGTCCTCCGTCAGGTGTTCGACGCTTTGCGCGGCGACGGCGCCTGGGCCTGCGGCCTCGATGCGCCCGACGACGTCCACGAATGTAGATCGCCCGTCGGCGATGAGTGCGGCGGCCTGGCGGATCGCGAGTGGGTTGCCGCTCAAGAGTGCGCAAAGCCGCTCCGCCGCTGCGCGTTCGCCCGGCCGCAGAAGGCGTCCGAGCTCCCGTTCGAGGAGCGCGAGCGCGAACTCCGCCGTTAGTCCATGCAGTAGGAGCCGGTCGCCGTCCCAGAGGACGCGCTGTCGAGACGCGACGATGAACCGCGACCCCGGCGCGGCCGTAACGAGTCGCTGGACTTCATCGCGATCGAGTTCGACGGAGTCGACGACGACGAGGGCGCGCTTCTCGGCGAGCTCGCGCGCGGCATGCTCGGGTGACACCACGAACGGCGGCTTGCAGACGTAGAACTCCTCGAAGAGCGCCTGCAGCAGATCGGCGAGCGGCCTGCCTTTCGCGAACAAGTACACGACGCCGTCGCGGTGCGCGAGTGCCTCGTCACGCGCTAGCGCATTGGCGAGGAGGTAGGTCTTCCCGATCCCCGCCTCGCCGTGGACATTGAGGTCGCTCGGGCTGGCAAGAAGCTCCTCGACCTCTCTGGTTCGGTCGAGGTGGTCAGCGAACGGCTCCGGCCGTCGAACGACCGGCGAGCGCCGTGCCTTCGTCCGCGGACGGCGCCGGAAGGGCAGAAAGCCGAGGAGGGCTCCGGCCGGGTCGCCGACTCGCACGACAATGACGCGCGAGTTCGGTGCGGTCACGATCACGCTGTCGACGACATCGCCGCCGATCGCTACCGCGCCGTGGCCGGACGCGACCGTCGTCGCCGCCGCTGCGCGCGACCCCCGCAAGACCTAACCGCCTTTGCTCTGGTCCCCGGTCTGGATCACGCTTCCGTGCGCGTTGCCGCCGATCGCGACCGACCGCTCGCCCGATGCGATCGTCACACGCACGCCGGCGCCCTGGTCCCACAGCTCGTTCACGTCGCGCGCGAGGTCAGGATCGGTCGTCAGCAGCTTCTCGAGCTGCACTTCGAGAACGGTGCGTGCACGTCGATCATCCGGAGTCGCCGCGACGTCATGCGCTGCCTCTACAGCGGCAGGCCTTTCCTCGACGGCGCCTTGCAGCCGCCCCCACAGCTGCTGCGCGTGCTCCCAAGCGGCTGCGCCGAGGCTTCTCGCCGACTCGTCTGCGAACTCCCGTCCTGCGCTAAGCAGGTAAGGAAGAAAAGGCGCTAGGAATGCTGTCAAAGACGCGGCGTCCACGCGTGTTCCCCTATCGACCGAACTTGGATCGTCGCACCCGGAAGGTCTGAGTTCAAGCGCTCCGTGGGCGGCTTCCGATGCCGCAGCCTCCCCCTCAACGGGGCCCCGACTTGTTCCACGCGTCGCGGTGAGTTGACGCACGAGGCACGTTGGCCGTCCGGCTGGATCGCGAAGCTGAACGGCGGTCCGACCGTGCACATCGTCAATTCCTGGCTACGGCTATCACCTCAACCGACTGCACAGATTGCCGGTAAACCGCATAACCGTCGAAACCGGCGTCGGCTTTCGGATGGCGGTCCCGCCGAGTCGCGCCGTGGACGCGTTCGCCTACGCGGCGACGCGCGCCGAGGCCGGCTGCGTCCGTTCGCGAGTCGTTTGCAGGTGACCGGCCAGCGGCGGACTTCTGTAGACGCTGGTGTCCCCGGCGCCGGCGATTCGCTCTCCACGGAGCCAGCCTCAGAGGGCGAATAGTCGCCGATGGGTTCGTTCGTCAGTCCAGCGGGCCGACGGCGACCTCGACCGCGTCGAGCAGCCGACCGGATTCGATGCATGCCTCCGCGGCGGCGAGCTCGGGCGCGAGGTATCGGTCCGGGCCCGGCCCCGGAACACTGGTGCGCAGCGCGGCCACGGCGGCCTTCGTACCCGGGGCGGGCTCAATCGGTGCGCGGAGGTCGAGGGCGCGGCCGGCGCAGACGAGCTCGACGGCGACGATGCGGCGCAGATTGCGCGTCGCGACGCGAAGCTTGCGGGCCGCGCCCCAGGCCATCGAGACGTGGTCTTCCTGCATCGCGCTCGTCGGCAACGAGTCGACGCTTGCGGGGACCGCAAGCCGTCGGTTCTCCGCGACCATCGCAGCCTGCGTGTACTGGGAAAGCATCAGGCCCGAGTTCACCCCGGGTTCGTCGGCGAGGAACGGCGGCAGGCCGAAGGAGCGCGTCGAGTCGAGAATGCGATCGGTTCGCCGCTCACTCATCGAGCCGACATCCGCGACGGCGATCGCGAGGAGGTCGCACGCGTAGCCGAGCGGAGCACCGTGGAAGTTGCCGCACGACTCGACTCGTCCGTCGGGAAGAACCATGGGGTTGTCGATTGCCGCCGCGAGCTCGTGCTCGACGACGGTCGCGGCGTACGAGACGGCGTCGCGGGCCGCTCCGTGGACCTGGGGCGTGCAGCGCAGCGAGTAGGCGTCCTGGACGCGAGGGTCGTCCTCGCGGTGCGTCGCCATGATCGGCGAAGCCTCGAGCACCCGGCGCAAGTTGGCGCCGCTCGCCTGCTGTCCCGGCTGCGGCCTGAGCGCGAGCAGGTCGTCGGCGAACGCACGGTCGGTGCCGAGAAGCGCCTCGACCGACATCGCGGCGGCGACGTCGAGCGCGCGGAGGAGACCGCCTAGATCGTGGAGGGCGAGCACGAGCATGCCGAGGATCCCATCCGTTCCGTTGACGAGCGCGAGGCCCTCCTTGACGCCCAGCAGCAACGGTGTGATGCTGCTGTCGGCGAGCGCTTCCGCGGCCGGCCGGCGCCGCCCCGCGCGGTCGTAGACGTCGCCTTCGCCGATCAGTGCGAGCGCGCAATGCGCGAGTGGTGCGAGGTCGCCGCTGGCGCCGAGCGAGCCGTGCTCGGGCACGACCGGGACGAGGTCGGCGTTCAGGAGCGCGATGATCGTCTCGGCGACGACGGGACGCGCTCCCGACCATCCGAGCGCCAGCGTTCGCGCGCGCAGGAAGAGCATCGCGCGCACGACCTCACGCTCGACCGGGTCGCCCATGCCGGCGGCGTGGGAACGTACGAGCGCACGTTGCATCTCCTCCCGGCGGTCGGCGGGAATGATCGTCGTCGCGAGAGCGCCGAAGCCGGTCGAAACGCCGTACGCCGGACGCGGCGACCGCGCGAGGCGCTCGACGATCGATGCGCTCGCCGCCATCGCCGCGCATGCATCTTCAGTGAGCGTCACCCGTGCCCGCTCGCGCGCGACGACGACGACGTCGCTCCGCGACGGAGGCGTGCTGTCGAGTGCGACGGTCGTCACGAAGCTCCGGCGTCGACGATCACGTCCGCGCCACAGCCGAAGACGAGCGCGGCCTTGGCCTCGTCCGCCGGAATGCCGTAGAGCGAGCGGTGCTGGAGGTCCACTGAAACCGACGGCCACTCGTCGAGGCCGAGCGCGCGTGCGCCGGCGGTCGAGCCGATCTCGAGCAGCTGCTCGGTCGGGATGACGTTCCGGCGGAGCAGGCGACGGCGCGCGACGCCTTCGATCTCACGGAGCTCCTCGAGCGGGTCGATGCGCACGTTCGAATCCGACCCGATGCAGAGCTCGATCCCGCGCTCGACCATCCGCTCCACGGGAGCGAAGCCGTCGCCGAGGTTCGCCTCCGTTGTCGGGCAGAGACAGACGCGCGTGCGGGTCTCGGCGAGGAGGTCGAGCTCGCGGTCGCTCGCGTGGGTTGCGTGGACGACCGTCGTGTGCGACCCGAGGCAGCCGGTGTCGGCGAGCACCTCGATCGGCCGGCGCCCGTGCTCGGCCAGGCATTCCTCGATCTCACGAGGCTGCTCGTCCGCGTGCACGTGGAGAACGAGTTGCTCGCGCTTTGCCGTCTCGCCGACCGCCTCGAGCCAGTCGATCGGGCAGGCGCGCACCGAATGGGGCGCGAGGCCGACGCGGGCTCCGCCCTCGCGAAGCTGCGCAACCCACTCGAGGTATGCCTCGACGGAATCCTGTCTGAAACGCGCGGCACCGCCCCGGCCGTAGGCGGCGGCCAGCAACACGAGCTCGATCCCCACCGCCCTCGCAGCCTCGATCGCGGCAGGCGCCTCCGCCTGCCCGAGGTAGTGAAACTCGCCGACGGCCGTGTACCCGGCTGCGCGCATCTCGCGGTACGTGCGCTCGTAGGTCGCCGCGACCTGCGCCGGGGTCGCTGCTTCCGCCTCCGCGATCATCGCCTGCCGCCAGGCCCAGAAGTCGTCGCCCTCGACGCGACCCCGCAGCGCGCGCTGGAAGGTGTGGCTGTGCGCGTTCACGAAGCCGCGAAGCGTGACCTCGCTCATGTCGTGAACACGGGCTCTCCGCGCTCGATCACGGTGTGCACGATGGGGCCGGCGAGGTGATAGGCGAGGTGCCGCCAGTCGTCCGCGTCGAGCAGGACGACGTCGGCGTCGTAGCCCGGGGCGAGCCGCCCGACGCGATCCGCACGCTCGAGCACCGACGCGGCGTTCACCGTGCAGGCCGAAAGCGCTTCGGCCGGCGCGAGCCGGAGCTGTGTCGCCGCGAGCGAGCAGACAACGGGGAGGCTCTCGCAGAACGCGCTGCCCGGGTTGAAGTCGGTGGCGAGCGCGACCGCCGCGCCCGCGTCGACGAGCGCACGCGCGGGAGGCATCGGCCGATCGAGGAAGAGCGCGCTCGCAGGGAGGCAGACGGCGGCGACGTCGCTCGCCGCGAGCGCGCCGATCCCCTCGGCGCTCGTCACCTCCAGGTGGTCGACTGACCTCGCGCGGAGCTCGATCGCCAATGGGATCGCGCCGGCCTCTGTGAACTGGTCGCCGTGCAAGCGCAGCGCGAGCCCGGCGTCGCGGCACGCCTCGAGGTAGCGCCGCGCCTGCGCCGCCTCGAAGGCGCCGCGCTCGAGGAAGACGTCCGCCGCAGCGGCGAGCGGCGCCGCGTCCGGCAGCACCTCCGACAGCAGGAAATCGAGGTATGCGTCGGCGTCGGGATGCTCGGGAGGCAGCGCGTGGGCGCCGAGCCACGTCGGGACTCCGCCCGCGGCCGCGACCGCTCGAAGCTGAGCGAGTTCCGTCTCCCGGTCGAGCCCGTAACCGGACTTCGCCTCGAACGTCGTCGTCCCGTGCGCGCGCATCCAGCCCCGGTGCTGCAGCGTCGCTTCGACGAGCTCCTCCTCGGTCGCCGCGCGCGTTGCGCGGACGGTGGCGAGGATGCCGCCACCCGCCTGGTGGAGCTCGAGATAGTCGGCGCCCGCGGCGCGCAGCGAGAACTCGTCGACGCGATCGCCGGCGAAGCACGCGTGCGTGTGGCAGTCGACCAGGCCGGGCACGGCGCAGAGACCGCGCGCGTCGAGCTCGTCGACATCCCCATCCAGCACCGGCAGATCCTGCATACGGCCGACGTCCTCGATGACGCCGTCCCGGCACAGGATGTACGCGCCCTCGACGACGTCGACCTCGCCAAGGGCCGAGCCGCGAAGAGGCGCGTCGTTTCCGGCGGGTGTCGCGAGCTGGCGGAGGTCGCGGACGAGCAGCCGCGTCACGTTGACGCGCTCGGGAGATCGAGCTCCGTCGCGCGCGCGACCTCGAGCGCCTCGTCGTACCCTGCGTCGGCGTGACGCATCACACCGGTGCCGGGATCCGCGTTGAGCACCCGCTCGAGCCTCGCAGCCGCTGCGTCGGTTCCATCGGCGACGACGACCATCCCCGCGTGGATGGAGTTGCCGATCCCGACGCCTCCGCCGTGATGAACGCTGACCCAGGTCGCGCCGGCGGCCGTGTTGACGAGCGCGTTGAGGATCGGCCAATCCGCGATCGCGTCCGAACCGTCGGCCATCGCCTCGGTCTCGCGGTAGGGCGAGGCGACCGAGCCGGCGTCGAGATGGTCGCGCCCGATCACGACCGGCGCCGTGACCCGCCTCGAGCGGACGAGCTCGTTGATCGCGAGCCCGGCCTCAGCCCGCGCGCCGAGCCCGAGCCAGCAGATCCGCGCCGGCAGGCCCTGGAACGCGACGGCGCCCGGCGCGAGCGAGAGCCACCGCTGCAGCAGGTCGTCCTCCGGAAAGAGGCGTTTCAGCTCCTCGTCGATCGTCTCGATGTCCGTCGGCTCGCCCGAGAGGGCGACCCAGCGGAAGGGGCCGATGCCGCGGCAGAAGAGCGGCCGCAGGTACGCGGCGACGAAGCCCGGGTACTCGAAGGCCCGTTTGTAGCCGGCCCGCAAGGCCTCGCCGCGCAGGTTGTTGCCGTAGTCGAACACGTGCGCACCGAGCTCCCGCAGCGCGACGAGCGCCTCGACGTGGGCGGCGATCGAGGCGGAGGCGAGCTCGAGATACCTCTCCGGGTCGTCGCGCCGCAAGCCCGCCGCGTCGTCAAAGGCGACACCGGCCGGGACGTAGCCGTTCAGCGGATCGTGCGCCGCCGTCTGGTCGGTGACCAGATCGAAGCGAGCGCCCCGCCGCGTCAGCTCGGGGATGACTTCGGCCGCGTTCCCGAGTAGCGCGAGCGACAGCGGACGGCGTTCGGCGGCGGCCCCGCGAATGCGCTCCAGCGCGTCGTCCAGCGACTCGGTCCAGTCGTCGAGGTAGCGGCTCTCGAGCCGGCGGCGGATGCGCGAGGGATCGACCTCGACGCAGAGGATCGCGGCGCCCGCCATCGTCGCCGCCAGCGGCTGGGCGCCTCCCATCCCGCCGAGCCCCGCCGTCAGGATTGTTCGTCCCGAGAGGTCCGACGTCCCGAAATGCCGCTCGCCTGCCGCCGCGAATGTCTGATACGTCCCCTGAAGAATTCCCTGGGTCCCGATGTAGATCCACGATCCCGCCGTCATCTGGCCGAACATCGTCAGCCCGAGCGCCTCGAGCCGACGGAACTCGTCCCACGTCGCCCACTTCGGGACGAGCAAGGAGTTCGCGATCAGGACGCGAGGCGCGTCCTCGTGCGTACGAAAGACGCCGACGGGCTTGCCGCTCTGGACGAGCAGCGTCTCGTCGTCGTCCAGGCGAAGCAAAACCCGCACGATCTCGCTCAGGGCTTCCGGCGAGCGGGCGGCACGGCCGCTGCCGCCGTAGACGACGAGTTGCTCCGGATGCTCCGCGACGTCCGGGTCGAGATTGTTGAGGAGCATCCGCAGCGGCGCTTCCGTCTGCCAGGAGCGCGCATTCAACTCAGGGCCACGCGGCGCACGGATGTTCGCGAGGTCGCCGCAAAGGATCTCGACGCGGGTGTCGGCGTCAGTGAGCTCCTTCATTCCCCGGCCGACAATACGCCATTACCACTCCGACGGCCCGTCGTCAGATCGGGGCGGCCGTTCGGTTGATGGTCTCTCCTGATGCTGCCCCCGCTCGAACGGTTCTTCGCGGTGCGCCTCGGTTTCGAGCGCGCGAGCTGGACATCGCGGACGCTGGATGCGAGGCCTTGCCCGGGTTGCCTTCGTGCTCTGCGCGGGTCACGATGGTGCGAGGACGATGGCGTTCGAGATCGTCGGGAGGGAGGATGTTCTCGCCTCGGTCGATGCTTTCATCGGCGAGGCGGATGGAACACCTGCTGCGCTCGTCCTCGAGGGTGAGGCGGGCATCGGGAAGTCGACGGTCTGGCTCGCGGGCGTGGGGCGTGCCCGGGCTCGCGGATTGCGCGTGCTCTCGTCGCGGCCCACCGAGGCCGAATGCGGCCTCGCGCACGCCGGGCTCGGCGATCTGCTCGAGGCCGTCGCGGACGACGTGCTCCCGGCGCTGTCGCCGCCGCGCCGGCGTGCATTGGAGATCGCATTGCTGGTCGAGGACGCGCCGGCGGAAGGAGTGGATGCGCGCGCGCTCGCCGTGGCCGTCCGGAGCTCGCTGCAGCTGCTCGCCGAAGAGAGGCCGGTCCTGGTTGCAATCGACGATGTGCAGTGGTTCGACGCCTCGTCCGCGGACGCGCTCGCGTTCGCGCTGCGCAGACTCGGCGGCAGCCGCGTGCGGCTGCTGCTCGCCCGGCGACTCGTCGAGGGAGCGGAGCCGTCCGCGATCGAGCGGGCGCTCGATCCGGAGAGCGTCCGGCGCCTGGCCGTCGGGCCGTTGAGCGTGGGCGCGGTCCACCGTCTCCTTCGCGACCGGCTGAACAGGATCTTCGCGCGACAGACGCTGCTCCGGATCCACGAGCGCTCGGGAGGGAATCCTTTCTTCGCACTCGAGCTCGCCCGGGTTCTAGGAGACGACGTCGACCCACTTCGGCCGCTGCCCGTTCCCAAGACGCTCGACGAGCTCGTGCGCGGGAGGATCGCCGGACTCCCCGCATCGACGCGCAACGCGCTCGCGCTCGCCTCGGCGCTGGGGACACCGTCGGCCTCGCTGCTGGAACGCGCGGGCGTCGCAGTCAAGTCGCTCGAGCCCGCAATCGACGCTCACGTGATCGAGAGTGCGAGCGGCGCGATCCGTTTCACGCATCCGCTGCTGTCGTCGGTCGTGTACGCGGATCTCGGCGACCGACGCCCCGACGTTCACCACCGACTCGCCGAGGTCGTCGACGATCCGCTCGCGCGGGCGCGCCATCTCGCACTGGCGACCGAGGGGCCGGACGCCGACGTCGCAGCCGTCATCGACGATGCGGTGCGAATCGCGGGCGACCGCGGCGCGACGAGCGTCGGGGCGGAGCTCGCCGAGCACGCGCTGCGGCTGAGCGACGCCGAGGGGCGCCACCGGCGTGCGCTCGCGGCCGCGCGCACCCACCAGGGCGCGGGCGAATGGACGCGCGCCCGCGCCATCCTCACCGACGCGCTTGCGGAAGGCGATCTCGGTCCGCTGCGCGCCGAGGCACTCATGCTCCTCGCTGACCTCGAGGGGCTCGCGCGGGCCGTCGAGTTGCTCGAGGAGGCGCTGCGCGAGGCGACGACCCGACCGGCGCTCCAGGCGCGTATTCACTGCAAGCTCGCCTGGGCCGAGCGTTTCACGAAGGGCTTCGTCGGAGTGCGGCCGCATGGCGAGGCGGCGCTCCGGATCGCCGAGGATCTCGACGACGACAGCCTCCGCGTCGAGGCGCTCGGGATGCTCGTCTTCCTCGGCCTGGCGATCGGCGATCCCGAGGCGCCGGCGCAGGCCGCGCGAGCACGCGAGGTCGCGCTGGCCGTCGGCGACGCGCGGCTGCTGCACGAGTCGAACGACGCGGTCGCGGGCGTCCTCGAGGTGCGCAGGAGCGTCGAGGAGGCACGCGCGCTCCTCGAGCGTGAGTACGCGTACTGGCGCGAACGCGACGAGTTGCGGGCCGCGGGCACGCTGTTCGAACTCGCGCACATCGAGCTGTGGGGCAACCGCTGGGAGCTCGCGGCCGAGTACGCCGACCGTGCGTACGAGCTGTTCGTCCAGTACGGGCTCGAGGTGCCGTGGATCCACGTGCCGATCTCCATGATCGGGGCCCATCGCGGCCGTCTCGAGGAGGCCCGCACGCACTCCGAGCGAGCGCTGCAGCTCGGCGACGAGCAGTTCGGACGGCACACGCCCGTGCATCTGGGCACCCTCGGCGTCGTCGCTCTTCAGGCGGGCGACCCGCATGCGGCCGTCGAGTGGTTCGATGAGGCGGAGGCGACGACGACCAGGATCGGCTGGAGCGAGGCTGGCAAGCGGTGGTGGGTGCCCGACCACGTCGAGGCGCTGCTCGCTCTCGAGCGGCCGGACGAGGCCGAGCGCGTCCTCGACGTGTGGGAGGCAGACGCGCGACGACTCGAACGAGGCTGGGTGCTCGCGCACGTCACTCGTTGCCGAGGGCTCGTGGCGGCCGGGCGGGGAGACGTGTCCGGCGCAGCTTCGCTCCTCGAGGACGCCGTCGAGCAGCACGAGACGTTCGCGGATGCCTTCGGGCGGGCACGAGCGTTGCTCGCGCTCGGCGTCGTCCGGCGGCGGCAGCGGCAGAAGCGCGCAGCCCGCGACGCGATCGACGCAGCGCTCTCCGGGTTCGAGCGGCTCGGCGCGGCGACCTGGATCGAGAAGGCGCGCGCCGAACTCGGCCGGATCGGCGGCCGGACCCGCATGGAGGGCCTGACTCCCGCCGAGCAACGCGTCGCGGCGCTCGTCGCCGAGGGCCGCACGAACCGCGAGGTCGCCGCCGCGCTCTTCCTCGGGGAACGGACGGTGGAGACGCACCTCTCTCACGTGTACGCCAAGCTCGGCGTGCGCTCGCGGGCCGCGCTCGCCCGTGCGTTCGCGTCCGAGCAAAGTTCAGGGAGACTCACGATTTCAAGCTGAACGCACTCGCCTACGGTCGAGCGCGTGCCCAGCTACCTCGTCGAGACGTTCCTCGCCCGCGGCGCCGCAGGTGAACGTGAAGCGCGCGAGCGGCAGGCGCACTCGGCGGCGTGTGCGCTGACGCACGTCAGGTTCGAACGATCCATCTACGTTCCTGAGGACGAGATCTGCTTCTTCGTCTTCGCGGCGCCTTCGGGTCGCGAGGCTGCGCTGGTCGCGCAGCGCGCCGGCCTCGATCCGCTCCGCGTGGTCGAGGCGGTCTCGTCCGGGGAGGAGGAGACATGAAGAAGCTGATGCTGCTCGCGGTCGTCGCCGCGGCGCTGTACGGCCCGGTCGCCGCACGTGCGGACACCGTCACGACCTGGAACCGGACGATGGTCGCCGCGCTCGACACGGCAGGGACGCCGCCGCCGCCGGCGATGCGTGCTGCGGCGATCGTTCAGGCATCGGTGTTCGACGCGGTCAACGGAATCGCGCGTCGCTACACGGCCGTGCATGTTCAGCCCGCCGCCCCGCATGGCGCGTCACGTGCTGCGGCTGCAGCGAGCGCGGCGCACGAGGCGCTCGTCGCCCTGTTCCCAGCGCAGCAGGCCACTTTCGATCAACGGCTCGCCGAGACGCTCGCGCAGCTCTCGGACGACGACGGCGGTGGCCAGTCGATCGCCCGCGGCCTCACGTGGGGGAAGACGGTCGCGGACCAGATCCTGGCCTGGCGGGCGAGCGACGGGTTCTCCGCGCTGCTGCCGCCCTATCTCGCGGCCGCCACGCCCGGGCGGTGGCAGCCGACGCCACCTGCGTTCGCCGGGCCGTTGTTCCGGCAGTTCGCGACGATGACGCCCTGGGCGCTCACCTCGCCCTCGCAGTTCCTGCCCGCGGCGCCGCCGCCGTTGAGCAGCGCGCAGTTTGCGCGGGACTTCAACGAGGTGAAGACGCTTGGCAGCCTGACCAGCACGCTGCGGACGCCGTTTCAGACTGAGACCGCGAAGTTCTGGCAGGCCGATACCCCGGCCGCCATCTGGGACCGCGTCGCCGACGACCTCGCCGAACAAAGCGACGCGTCGCTGGTGACAAACGCCCGTGTACTGGCGGTGACGAACATGGCGCTCGCCGATGCTGTGATCGCTATCTGGAACGCGAAGAACAACTTCGACACTTGGCGGCCGATCACGGCGATCCAACAAGCCGCGACCGACGGCAACCCGGACACCAGTCCCGACGCCGGCTGGACGCCGCTGATCGCAACCCCGGCGTTCCAGGAGTACCCGGCCGGCCATCCGGGCGTGAGCAGCGCAGGTGCATCGGTGCTCGCCCACTTCTACGGCAACGACACACCGTTCACCGCCACCTCGTTCGCGTTGCCGAGCGTCGAGCACAGCTTCAGCAGCTTCTCGTCCGCGGTCGCGGAGGTCGAGAACGCGCGCGTCTGGGGCGGCATCCACTTCCGTTTCGCCACTGACACCGCCACCACAATGGGCGCCCAAGTCGCCGATTACGTCCTCCGCACCCAGCTGCTTCGCATCCACGGCCGCGGCGGCGACGAGAACAATGACGAGTAGAAAGACGACGAAAGAGAAGAGCGTGAACCGCGGCCGCCGCGGCCGCGGTTCACCCCGCGATTCCCGAGGAGTCCATCTCGTTCGCCAGTCAGCGCGCCGCGCGCGTCAATGCGTTTGCCGAAGTGGCAAATCAGCTTCAGCCGGGGAATGTTCGGGCAAGAAGCTGGCGGAAGCGATCGCCCAAGACTCAAGCCCGCGGTGCCAGGGCCGACACGCCGCTCCAAGGGACGCCGTAAGCAGAGGGAGCGGACGCTTGGATCCACTCAGCGAACCACGGGCGGCGACGACGCAGTTCTTTCGGCTCCGTCGCATCTACGTTGGATGCGGGACCGCGAGTGCTGAGAAGCATCGTCTCGCTGCGCTTCACAGCTACACTTCTCACCCAGGTCCCGGTGACACGAACCTGGGTGAGAAGCATCGTTCGGTCTTGCTAGGGCGTGGGCGTCGCGCTGACGATCTGTTGCTGGTAGTTCGACGGGTTCGTGCCGTCGTCGTACGTCGAGACGGACGTTGTGTACGTCGCGGTGTTGGACGCGTCCACTCCGAAATAGTCGCCGATGAATGTCGTCGAGCTGCAGATGCAGCCGGGGTGCGGCGCCGAGAGTTGCGGGTCCCAGGTGTGCGGGGAGAGCCGCAGGTTGTAGCCGAGCGGCGTCAGTGCCTCGTCGTAGAACTGGATCGCCGTGTTGATGCAGTAGTTGGTCGCGCCGTACGGCTGGTTCGGGTCGAACTGCAGGCCCGCTGCCGTCGCGTCGGGCGTGCCTGGGGCGGCGCACGGGAGGCGGCGGTCGTAGAACGCGACGGCAACCCGCCCGGTGGGTGTCACCGATAAGTTCGGCTGCAGCGCCTCGGTCGGGCCCGTGTTGTCGTTCACTCGAAGCGGCGCCGTCCAGTCGAGGCCGCCGTCGTAGGAAGCGATCACGTACACGTTGGACAGCCCGCTCGCGCCGTCCTCGTACGACACGTAAAGCGGGTACGCGTTGCCCGACACGCTCGTCGACGTCCTTCCAACCGCGGTCTTGCCGACCGCGAACGTGTTGACGATGCCCTCGCGGAAGCTCGTGTTCTGGTACGTCGGGGGGTTGATCCCCTGCGTCACCGTGAACGGGCCCTCCCACGTGCGACCGCAGTCTTTGGACGAGACCAGGTCGACGTCTGCGTGCGAGAAACCCTGCTGCGGCGGGCCGTTGGTGATCGTGGTGTAGACGGTGCCGTCGGGTGCGACGTGCGGCAGCAGGTACGAGTCCCACGGTTTGCCCGCCCGCGTCGGCAGGACGAGCGGTGTCGACCAGTCGCTGTGCGTGCCGTCGGGATTCGCGTGCGCCGTCGCGACGAAGACGTACGACGGGTTGTAGACGAAAATCGTCCACATCGCATAGACCGTGTCGCGACACGGGCTGTTCGGGTTCGTGTCGATCGTGATCCACTGCTTGTCCGGATCCGACGTGTTCGCGTTCTTCGCCGTCGCGATGTAGTCCGGGTGACCGTTGTGCGTCGTGAGCCAGTCGTTTGGCCCTGTGCTGCCGTGGGGGCGCACCGACACCGAGATCGCCTCGGGCGGAACGGTCGGGTTCGTCTGGTTCGAGCCGTTGTTGTAGACGTGTGCGCCGCTCTTCGAGTAAGCGAAGTTGTACGGCAACATCAGCGAGTAGAAGTTGCCGTAGTGATCGAACGAGCCGACCGGATCGGTGTTGTCGGTCCAGCCTTCATAGCCAGGGACGTGGGCCTGCGTCGGCCAGGTCGCGCCGCCGTCGAAGGACTCGTAGAAGCCGACCAGGTGGTTGTATCCCTCCGCGTTGACCAACCACTTGCTCATCCCGATCAGGTGGCTCGAATTCGTCGGGTCGACGCGAATGTCCGACTCCGAGTGATCTTTGACGAGCATCGGCGAGTTGGCCGCGCCCAGGGCATCTTGCGTGGGGTACGGCCCCAGCGACTCGCCTGTCGTGGCGCCGGGGCAGACCGTGCCGCCGCCGTTCGGGTATCCCTGGTCGGCCGGCAGCGCGTCGAAATACGCCACCTCGGGCCGATAGCAACTGACCTTCTGCGTCGTCGCGTCGACGGCGGTCGTGCCGCTCGAGACGAAGCTCGCCGCGAACTGGGCGTCAGGCTGCGTTCGCGCTGCCGACGTCGCCGCGCCGGCCGCAACTGCGACACAGACCGCCGCCACCGCCGCTGCCGCGACGGGATACACGCCTCTGTGCATATCTCCCTCCTCGGTGCGGGAACGGCGGATTCTTACCGAATGAAGCCGGGCGCCGCGTTTGTTACCCGCCCTCGCTCTCGGCGCCGGCGGTCGGCGGCCGCCACATGACCTTCTTTTCTGCTTTCTTGAGGCGCGCTCGGCCTCCGACACTTCTACGAGCGACTCACCTCATGGGTGCGCGACCTGGCGCCGAACCACGCGGCACCGGCTTGCGGTCTCGACCCTCGAACGCGAACTCGGCTTTCAGCTTCTCCCGTTCGAGAGGACGCATTACAACGGGCTCATTCGCGCGTGCCCAGACACGCATCAAGCCGTCTTAGCCGCCGCAGTCGAACGAGGCGGGATGACGTCAACGACATCGACGCGGAGGTACTCGCCGGCCGCTGACGATCAGCGGCGACATCGGGTCACGCCACGCTCGCACGGGTCGGCTCGTATCTTCGGAACCGAAACTAGTCCCTGGGATCCGGAGCAGCCGGGACAGCACCTCGGCGGCCTGTCCCAGTATCCGTGCGCAGGGGCGCGGGACCCGAGCCCGGCCGGCGCGGGCTTCATCGGCGACTACTTCGGACTGACGATCTCCGCTGGGAACGTCTACCCGCGCGTGGTCTCGACGCACTACCCTTCTGACGTCACGGCTGACGAGGGCGGCCCCGTCTACTACCAGCAGCAAGTGCTTGCGACGGTGCCGCGCAGCGACTTCGGAACGGGCTACTGAGACTCTGGAGGGACGGTCACCCGCTGGCCGGCCCTCCCGCCGATTCAGAGATTGCCGTCCGGGACGACGCCGTGCCGGAAGCTCGCCACCTGTTCCGGAGTGAACGGCGGGCGGGCTAGGGCGTCGTCGAGGTGGAACGCGCGGAAGAGGTGCGAGATGTAGTGCATCCGTTGGTGGAGGTCGGACCAGTCGTGAGCGCCGCAGTCGTCGGGGGTAGGCGGGACCGGTTCGAACTGCGCGACGAGCGCGATCAGCTCTGGATTCGTCGGCGCTCGAAGAAGGTCGGGAAACGGGTCGGCGAGGTTCGCGCCGAGCGCCAGCAATCGACCCGGCAGCGAGAGCACCATGAACGCCTCCGAGATCACGTGCCGAGCGACGCGCGTCGACGCGCGCTGCAGCGCTGACGCGAGGCCGTCGAAGACGGCGACGGCCGGTCGCCGCACACCTTTCCACCATCCCTCCGCGGCGGGGAAGAGGGCGACGAGCACCCGCAGGCCGAGCTGCTCCTGCGTCACGAACGGCGCGTTCAGCGCTTCACCGATCTGCTCCTGGAGCCGGGTCTGTTCGTGGAGGCCGATCTCGAGGCTCGCGAGCACGCCCAGCTCGGCATGAGCCTTGGGGTCGGGCTCGGCACGCTGTTGCTCGTAATGGATGAACGCCTGGCGCAGCAGGCGCTGGCCATCGGGCGGCTCGCCGTCGGTGAGCCCGTCCACGAAGGCCTCGATCGGTTCGGCCCGTTCCAGGCGGCGTGCGAACTGGAGCCCGATCTCGGCGAACACCTCGAGGTTGCCGCGCGCCACTGCGTCGCTCGCGCGTCCGACCGCGTCGAACGGTGTGTGCAGCTCGGCCGTCAGACGGCCGAGTCGCGTCTCGGGCTGGAGTAGACCGAGCCGCAGCAGCCGGCGCCACAGCGTCTGGACCGGGTGCAGGAACCAGCGCCCCTCGGACAGCAGGCGCTGCGCGTCGTCAAGGAGGTCCTCGCCTCGGATCGTCTGGCCCGCCTGTCGCGAAGCCCACGTCGCGTACGCGCACCAGTTCGCGCCTGGCCCGCCACTTTGTTCCGCGAACGCCGCGGCGAGCCGCGCATAGCACTCGGTGATCTCCAGGTTGCGGATGACCGGGCCCGCAATCGCGCCGATCCTGAGGACATCGGCGGTCGTCGGCGCGAGCGCTGCCTCTGAGCGCACGAGGACAGCGTCTCACACCGCCGTCTGCGTCGGGACCGCCGCTTGCCCCTACAACGCTGTGATCTCCGCCTACCAGTGCCAGCTCAAGCTGCCTGCCAAGGCGGGCAACTACGTCCTCACCGTCTAGCAACAACTCGGCGGCGACTGGGTCGCGCTCGCCAACAGCCCATCACTCTGAAGTAGGCGCCCGCACGCGGGAAGGCGGGGCCGATTTGGCGGTCCCCGCTTTCCCCGCCCGCAGTGGGAACGGTTTGTGCCCGTCGCGGCGATGAGCTGCTCCGTCAGCCGTCCCGAGACCGCCGCAGCACAGCAGCGGAGCGCCTTTCGAGGCGCTCCGCTTCGGTGAGCGGAGGGGGAGGGATTTGAACCCTCGTCGGACCTAACGGCCCGAAACGGTTTTCGAGACCGCCGCATTCGACCGCTCTGCCACCCCTCCGAGGCGACCCCGCGGGGTCGTGACGGAGAAGGAGGGATTCGAACCCTCGAAGGAGGTTGCCCCCCTTAACGCCTTAGCAGGGCGCTGCCTTCAGCCACTCGGCCACTTCTCCGGGCGTCTGTTGTCGCGACAGGGTATCCGATGTACCGCAGTGGCTTACGCCTCGCGCTGCCTGCCGCCGGCGAGCTCCGCCAGCGCCTCCCGATCGATCGACTCGGCGGCGAGAACCGCCACTCGTGCAGGCGTTCGCGCGCGCAACGTGGCCGTCCGCGTGCCGTCTTCCTGGAGCAGCGCCATCTCGCCGACGATGTTGCCGGGGCCGACCTCCGCGACCTCGTTGCCGTCGGCTTCGACCGTGAGCACGCCGTCGAGGATGAGGTAGAGGTCGGATCCCGCCTCGCCCTGTTCGACGAGCGCCTCGCCTTCCTTCAGCGTCCGCCGCTTCACCTTGTCGCCGCCCATCACCTGTGCGGAGAGCCGCCGCTCGAGCTCGGTCTCCGCCGCGGCGACGACGGCCGGCGAATCCTCCTCGCCCCAGGGCGTGCGCTCGCCGTGCGATTCGCGATACCACGTCTTGAAGTCGACGGTGCCGCTCTTGTGCGTGAGCTCGCCGCCGTCGTCGTAGACCCAGTGGCGCGGGAACGGGCTCGCGCCGACGAGCTCGTGCTCGGCCGAGCCGTCCGCGTTGATCGTCAGTGCGAGCGTCGTCCAGGCGGTTGCCGACTGGATGCGGAAGAGCGGCCGTCCACTCACGCGGCGCGGCGCCGGGAAGCCCGCGCGGCCCCCGACGGTTTGCACGAAGCGCACCTTCTCGCTGTTCGCCTCGGGATCCGCGCGGATCGTCTCGAACGCGACGCCGGGGACGACGATCGACTTCGGCCCGAGCTTGAACGTCGTCGACCCGACGAGCCCGCCGCCGGAGTAGCCGTGGTCGACGATCTTGCCGTCCTCGACCTCGACCCAGGCCTGGAGGAAGTTCGCCTCGCGGAAGCGGTCGTCGTCGCGCAGCCTCTCGAGGTCGCCGGGCGCGAGCTCGTCGGGCGGCGGCTCGTCGTAGTGGCCGATGCCCAGCTCGAACGGGAGCTTCGGCATGCCCGAGATCGCCTCCGACGGTATCCACGAGATCGCTGTGACCGACTTCTCGTACCGCATGAGCCCCTCCTCGCGTCGTTGTCCGCCGTGCGATTCTCTCACAGCCTCCCGGCTTCGATGATGCGCTGCAGGAACTGCTGCGTCCGCGGCTCGCTCGGCCGGCTCAGCACGTCCGCGGGCGGCCCTTGCTCGAGGATGACGCCCTCGTCGAGGAAGCAGATGCGATCCGCGACGTCGCGCGCGAACGACATCTCGTGCGTCGCGATCAGCATCGTCATCCCGAGCTGCGCGAGCTCGCGGATCACCTCGAGCACCTCGGCGACGAGCTCGGGGTCGAGTGCGCTCGTCACCTCGTCGAAGAGCATCAGCTCGGGTTGCATCGCGAGCGCGCGCACGATCGCGACACGCTGCTGCTGTCCTCCGGAGAGACGATCGGGGTAGTCGCGCGCCTTGTCCGCGAGGCCGAAGCGCTCGAGCAGCTCGAGGGCGGTCCGCTCTGCGGGGGCGCGGCTCTGCTTCAGCACCTTCATCGGCGCGAGCGTCACGTTGCTCAGCACCGACATGTGCGGGAAGAGGTTGTACGCCTGGTAGACGATCCCGATTCGGCGCCTGATGCGGTTCGCGTCGACACCGCGCGCGGTGATCTCCTCACCCGTGACGAAGATGCGCCCGGCGTCGATCGGCTCGATCAGGTTGACGCAGCGGAGCAGCGTCGACTTGCCCGACCCCGATGCGCCGATGAGGCAGACGACCTCGTGCTCGGCGACCGTGAGGTCGATGCCGCGCAGCACCTCGTGCTTGCCGAACGACTTGTGAACGCCGTCGAGAACGAGCGCCGGAGTCAACCGGCCACACCTGCGGCCTGGCGCCGGCGCCGGTCGCGGAGGATCAGCCAGTCGGTGAAGCGCGCGAGCGGGATCGTGATGGCGACGAAAAGCACGGCAGCAGCAAGGTACGGCGTGTAGTTGAAGGTCGCGGCGGCGTCGATCTGCGACTGGTTGAACGCCTCGATCGCGCCGAGAAAGCCGACGAGCGCGGTGTCCTTCTGCAGGCCGATGAAGTCGTTGAGGAGCGGCGGGATCACGCGGCGCACGGCCTGCGGCAGGATCACGTGACGCAATCCCTGGAAGCGCGTCAGCCCGAGCGAGCGCGCCGCCGCCTCCTGGCTCGGATGCACGGAGTCGATGCCGGCGCGGTAGACCTCGGAAACGTACGCGGTGTAGACGAGTACGAGCGCGACGATGCCCCAGAACGTCGTCGACGTCGGCACTCCCTGCAGCGCGAGCGCCGGCGCGCCGAACCCGAGCACGGCGATGACGAGAATCGTCGGCACGCCGCGAAAGAAGTCCGCGTACACGATCGCGATCACCCGCAGCGGAAAGAACACCGGCCCGGGCAGGCTGCGGAGCACGGCGAGCACGAGCGCGATCGCGAGGATGAAGACCTCCGCGATGCAGAAGATCTTCACGTTCAGCTTGAACGCGCGGGCGATCTCCGGGAACGACGCCTTGAACACGTCCCAGTCGAAGAACGTCTTCTTCACCTCGGGCCAGCCGGGCGCGTGCGTGACGAGGAGGACGAGCGCGCCGAAGACGAGGATCGTGCTGACGAGGGCGATCGTGACGCCGCGGCGCCCGTCGCCGAGGTCGAGGATCCGCGAGCGGCGGGCGACCGGCGCCGGCTCTAGCGGAAGACCGGTGCCCCGGCCGCCTTGCCCAGCCACGTCTGCTGGATGCGCTTGAGCTGCCCGCTCGTCCGCAGCGAGGAGAGGGCGCGGTTCACGCAGGCGGTGAGCGAGTTGCCCTTCGCGAAGACCAGTCCGAAGTGCTCGCCGTGGGCGGCCGTCGGGAACTGGCCGAGGATCTTCGAGTTCGGCACCTGGACCGCGGTGACGTAGAACGCCGTCGGCAGGTCGACGACGAGGCCGTCGATCTGTCCGTTCTTCAAAGCGGAGACCGCGGCGATGTTCTGCTGGTACACCGCGGGCTTCTGCGACGGCTTGATGTGCTTCACGATGTAGTCGTAGCTCGTCGTTCCGAGCTGCGCGCCGAGCTTGTACTTCCGCAGGCCGGCCGTCGAGCGGACGGCCGCGATCGGCGTTCCCTTGCGCACGACGACCGCCTGGTTGACGTCGTAGTAGGACGAGCTGAAGTTGACGACTCTCGCGCGCGCCGGCGTGTACGAGATCTCGTTGACGTCGAAGTCGAACGACTTCTTCCCGGGCGCATACGACTTCGCGAACGGAACGTAGACCCACGTCACGTTCGCGGCTGCGAAGCCGAGCTTCTTCGCGATCGCATACACGACCGCCGACTCGAAGCCCTTGCCTGTCGACGGGTCGTTGATCTTCCACGACGAGCCCTTCTTCGTGCCGCCGCCGAACCAGGGCGGGAAGGCGGGATTGTCGGTGCCGACGGTGAGCGCCCCCGAGTGGATGACGTTGTCGGCGCATGCGGCGGAGGCGCGCTCGCGGCCGGACGCGGTCGTCGCGGCGAGCGCGGCGACGAGCGCGACGACAACGAGGGCGACGCCTTTGCCCATCCTGCGGCGAGACTAGCACGGTGAAGATCGGCCGCCGCGACGTCCGCATCTCCAATCCCGACAAGCTCTTCTTCCCCGTCCGCGGGCTCACGAAGGGCGATCTGGTGCGCTACTACCTCGACGTTGCGGAGTCCGCGTTGCCGCATCTGCGGCGGCGGCCGTTTCACATGAAGCGCTTTCCGAACGGCGTCGAGGGAGACTTCTTCCACCAGAAGCGCGTGCCGGCGCATCCGGACTTCGTGGACGAGCGCTTCGTGAAGTTCCCGAGCGGGCACTCGACCGTGTTCGCGGTCGTCGATAACGCGGCCGCGCTCGCGTGGGTGATCAACCTCGGCTGCATCGAGCTCCACACGTGGCACTCGCGCGTCGACGACATCGAGCGGCCCGACTATCTCCTGATCGACCTCGACCCGACGGTCGACGGGCAGTGGCCGTACGTGCGCGAGATCGCGCTCGTCGTGAAGGACGTGCTGGACGAGCTCGGGCTGGCGTCGTACCCGAAGACATCGGGCGCGACCGGCCTGCACATTCTCGCGCCGATCAAGGTGGAGCTCGTCTTCCCGGAGGTGCGGCGGCTCGCGAAGGCAGTCGCGGAGGAGGTCGAGCGGCGCGTCGGAGACCAGGACGTCGCGACGACGACGTGGCGCGTCGCCGATCGCCGCGGTGTGTTCGTCGACTTCGGGCAGAACGCGCGCGACCGGACGATCGCGAGCGCCTACTCGGTGCGCCCGACTCCGGACGCGCGTGTCTCGGCGCCGCTCCGTTGGGACGAGGTCGCGGACATCGAGCCGGAGGCGTTCACCGTGGAGACGATGCGCGCGCGGATCGAGGAGGTCGGCGACCCGATGCGGGGGATGTGGCGGCGGCGGCCGTCGCTCGTCCCGCGGTTCGACCGGCTCGGGCTCGAGCCGCGGCGCTGATTCCCGTCACAGACTCGTGACGTGCCCGTCACGGTGGCAGCCACCAGACAATGTCCGGAACGGAGGAGCGCGCGATCGTGTCCACGAGCGGGCTCGCTGAGTTCCGTCACTGCCCAACGACACGTTCGTGCGGGTTGGCTGACGCCAACAGTCCCGCCCGGGCGTGGCTCAACCGGTCTTCTCGATCACCGCGATGTACATGTCGTCGCTGTCGACCGTCCGGGCGACGTGCCAGCCGGTGCCGTCGACGATCTCGCGCATCTCCGCCGGCGACACCATCGGATAGTCGAACCACGGCCCGACGATGGTGCGGAAGCGGATGCGGATGCGGATCTGGCCCGGCAGGCGCCCGCGTTCGACGTTGCGTCGCCGGTAGTCGGCATGCCACGGCGCGTCCGCGCCGCGCGCGGTCGAGACGTCACGTGACTCGGCGAGGATGCGTGCCTTCTCGCTCGTCAGCGCGCGCAGCCGGCGCAGGAGGCGCTTCGCCTTCGCAGAGCTGCCGAACACGCCGAAGTTGTTGCCGAGCAACACGATCGTGTCGAAGACGCCGAGCGACTCGTCGACGTCGGCGAAGTCGAGCAGGCGCACGTCCCGGACGCCGCGACGGCGACAGACCTCGACCGCGCCCGGTGAGGTGTCGATCGCGACGACCTCGTGACCACGCTCCTGGAGATGCAGCGAGACTCGACCCGCGCCTGCGCCGACGTCCAGGACACGGCCGCGCACAAGGCGCATGGTCGCGCGATGGTGCGGCGGCCAGCGGCGGAACGGCGCGAAGTACATCGCAGGGCCTTTCACGTTCGCGTTGATCAGCGCGTCCTCGCGCTCGACGATCTCCGCCACGCCTGCTTCGCCGTCGAGCACCGCGAGCATCATCGCCCCGTACGCGTCGCGCTCGGGAGGAACCGTCAAGACGCGAAGAGCGCTTCGACGCCCGGGGCGTCGGGATCGCGCGCCGGACGAAGCTCGCGCCAGGTGCAGTCCTGCGGATTCTTGTCGTCGCGGAAGCGCAAGAGCTTGGTCCCGTGGCGGAAGCGGTTGCCCTGCACCTTGTCGTAGCGGACTTCGACGACCAGCTCCTGCCGCACCGGCGCCTCCTCGAGGTCGCCCGTGCCCCAGCGGTTCGGCTCGGAGAAGCGCCGCTCCGGCGCGTCCTCGAGCAGCGGGAGGACCCGCCCGGCGATCTCGTCCTGCTTCCGCGCCGCGACGGCGCACGAGCCGACGTAGTCGAGGCCGCCGTCGTCGCGGTAGAGGCCGAGGAGCAGCGTCGCGATCTTCCGCTCGTCGCGCTTCCAGCGCAGCCCGACGACGACGCAGTCCGCCGTCTTCTCCTCCTTGATCTTCACGACGCCGTCGCGCGAGCCCGGGAGGTAGGCCACGCCGAGCTTCTTCGCGACCACGCCGTCGAGCCCCATCGACTCGAATCGGTCGAGCCAGCCGCGCGCAGCGGAGAGCTCGCGTGTGCACGGGGACGTGCGGAAGCCGTCGAGGGCGTCGACGCGCTTGCGTCGTTCCTCGAGCGGCTGCTTCCAGACCGGCTCCCCGTCCCAGAGCAGAACGTCGAACACGACGTACTCGGCGGGGATCTCGGCAGAGAGCCGGCGCACCCGCGACTCCGCAGGGTGCAGCCGCATCTGCATCGAGTCGAAGTCGAGAACGCCGTCGCGCGCGATCACGATCTCGCCGTCGAGCGCGGAGTGCGGCGGCAGAAGGTCGCCGAGCGGGCGAAGCTCGGGGAAGTAGCGCAGGAGCGGCCGCTCGTTCCGCGACCAGAGCGACAGTTCGCCGCCGTCGTTCTCCAGCACGCCCCGGAACCCGTCCCACTTCGGCTCGTACTGCCACTCGTCGCCCTCCGGCAGCGTGCGGACGAGCTGCGCCTCCATCGGCGGGAAAGGGACGTTTGCGCCGGGCATCCGGAGGAACGCTAACGCGATGGCGCAGCTCGACGGGGTCTGGAACGTGCAGCGCAGGGGCGGCTTCCTCCCGCCGCTCGCCGGCATGCGCAAGCGGATCGGCGGCACGCGCGGCGTGACGCTGGTCGGCCCAGCGCGGATGACGTTCGAGGTGCACGGCAACGAGTTGCACTACCGGCGCCCGTTCCAGGGGTTCGTCGACGTGCTGGAGCCGTCGGGCGAAGACGTCTTCCACGGGCGCGCCACGTTCATGGGCAGGGAGTACGGGACGTTCGAGTTGAGGAGGATCGAGCCGGCGCAGGCAGACGAGCTCGAGCAGCAGCTCGTGAAGCACATCGACGAGGCGCTCGCGATGGAGAACAACGTCCTTCGCATGCTGGACGGGATGATCGAGACGACCGACGATTCCGAGCTCGAGACCGCCCTGGAGCGCCACAGGGCCGAGACCGAGGCGCACGCGACGCGGATGAAGAAGCGGCTCGAGGCGCACGGCAGTTCGCCCTCCGCGGTCCGTGAGGCCGGCGGAGTCCTCGGCGCGCTGCTGAAGAGCGTCGTCGACATGGCGCGCGGCGAGAAGGCAGGCCGGAACGCGCGCGACGGCTACGCGGCCGAGGCGATGGAGATCGCCGCGTACCAGCTCCTCGAGCGCATCGCGCAGAAGGCGGGCGACGAGGAGACGGCCGAGGCCGCACGGCTCAACCGCGAGGACGAGGAACGGATGGCCAGGGAGATCGAGCAGAACTGGGACAAGTTCGCCAAGCTCTCGCTCGCGGAGGTAGGAATCGTCGCGTAAGAGAAGGCGCCCGCGTGGTCCCGGCGGGCCGCTTCTACTTCAACTCGGCTAACCCGGGTGGTTCAACCAGGGAGCGAGAAACGTCTCGATCTCGCGGCACCCGCGCGGCCGCTCGAGCTTCGCGCGGACGAGCTTGCCCTCGACGACCACGAGCGTGGGGAGGGTCGTGATCTCGAACCGGTCGAGCAGGTCGGGGCGCTCTTCCTGGGCGACGCGATACAGCTTGAACGTCTCGTGGTTTCGGCGTCGCTGCAGAACCTGAGCGAGGAAGCCTTCGGCGCGACGACACGCACCCGACAGGCTCGAATGAAAGAAGACCAGCCGCGGCTGCGTGATGACGTGCGAGGTCGCGGCAGCGGTTGCCATGGGGTGCCTCCTTCCCGGTAGCGGTCACATGCGGTCATGCAACGCGGCATGAACCTCGTGTCCATTACCCCGCAGATACCTTCAAAAAACCTTTCGCGTGTTGCCACGCCATTAAGCTGCCGCGATGCGAAGGGTCGTCGTCACCGGGCTCGGAGCAGTCACGCCGCTCGGCAACGACGCGCGCTCGACCTGGGAGGCTGCGGTCGCGGGACGGAGCGGCATCGACTGGATCCGCTCGTTCGACGCGAGCGACTTTCCCGTCCGCGTCGCTGCGGAAGTCAAGGACTTCGACGGCACGTCGGTGGTGCCGCCGAAAGAGGCGCGGCGGCTCGAGCGCAACGTGCTGCTGGCCGTCGCCGCAGCGCGTGAAGCGGTCTCCGACGCGGCCCTCGACGGGTTCGATCCGGCCCGCGTGGGGATCGTGCTCGGCTCCGCGATCGGCGGCGTCATGGGCATCCTCGAGCAGGCGGAAGTGATGCGCGAGCGCGGCGCCGACCGCGTGTCGCCCTTCTTCCTGCCGAACGTCCTCGTCGACTCGGCGAGTGGCCAGGTGGCGATCACGCTCGGCATCCGCGGGCCGAACTACGCCGTCGTCTCGGCGTGCGCGACCGGTTCGCACGCCGTGGGGGAGGCCGCCGAACTGATCAAGCGCGGCGACGCCGACGTGATCCTCGCCGGGGGCACCGAGGCGTGCATGCACCCTCTGATCCTCGCCGGCTTCTGCGCCATGCGCGGCCTCGCCGTGGAAGACGACGACCCGCCGCACGCGTCGCGCCCGTTCGACGCGACCCGCGCCGGGTTCGTGATGGGCGAAGGCGCGTGCGTGCTGCTGCTCGAGGAGCTCGAATCGGCGAGGGCACGCGGCGCGGAGATCTATGCCGAGGTGCTCGGCTACGGCGCGTCGAACGACGCGCACCACATGGCTCAGCCGGATCCGGACTCGGTCGGAGTCGCGGAGATGATGCGGGCGGCGCTCCGCCGCGCCGACGTCTCGCCCGAGCGCGTCGGGTACGTCAACGCGCACGGCACGTCGACTCCGCTCGGCGACGCGGCCGAGACGCGCGCGATCAAGGAGGTGTTCGGCGACCACGCGTACGACCTCGTGGTGTCGTCGACGAAGTCGATGACCGCGCATTGCTTCGGCGCGGCGGGTGCGATCGAGGCGATGATGTGCGTCCTCGCCTTGAAGGAGCAGATCATCCCGCCGACGATCAACCTGCGAAACCCCGACCCCGAATGCGACCTCGACTACGTCCCGAACGAGGCGAGGCGCGCGGACGTGGACGTTGCGCTGTCGAACGCGATGGGCCTCGGCGGCCACAACGGGTGCGTCCTCGTGGGGAGGTACGACGCGTGAACCTCGTCGATCCGCGCGCGGACGAATACGCGGAGCGTCACACGACTCCGAGCGGAGACCTGTTCGAGCGCCTCGCGGCGGAGACGCGCGAGAAGACGGACATCCCGCAGATGATGGTCGGCGAGGTCGAGGGCCGGTTCCTCGAGTTCCTCGTGCGCGCGACCGGCGCGAGGCGCGTGCTCGAGCTCGGCACGTTCACGGGCTATTCGTCGCTGTCGATGGCGCGGGGCCTTCCCGAGGGCGGCCGCGTCGTCTCGTGCGACGTGAACGAGGAGACGAATGCGATCGCGCGGCGCTATGCCGAGGAAGCGGGCGTCGCCGACCGCATCGAGTATCGCCTCGGCCCCGCGCTCGACACGATCGCCGAGCTCGACGGGCCGTTCGACCTCGTCTTCATCGACGCGGACAAGGAGAACTACCGCAACTACTACGAAGCGGTGCTGCCGAAGGTCGCGCCGAACGGGCTGATCCTCGCCGACAACGCTCTGCGCAACGGTCGAGTGCTCGAGGAGGACTCGGGCGAGCCGATGCAGGCGTTCAACGACTACGTGCTGAACGACGAGCGCGTCGAGTGCGTGCTGCTCACCGTGCGCGACGGCATTCTGCTCGTCATGAAGCGCTGACGCGCTCGACGGTCAATTCCTCGAGCGACGCGAGGACGACGTCGGCGACGGCGAGCGCGTCGTCACTCGGCGGGTAGTGCTCGTTCGGGATCGCGATGACGCGCATCCCGGCGGCGTGGGCGGAGCGTATGCCGTTCCGCGAGTCCTCGACGGCGGCGCAGCCCTTCGCCTCGACGCCGAGCCGTCGCGCCGCCTCGAGGTAGACGTCCGGCGCGGGCTTCCCGCTTGCGACCTCCTCGGAAGACACCGTGGCGGCGAACCTGCCGGCGATGCCGGCCGCGTCGAGCACGGCGTCGATCACCTCCCGGTTCGACGACGACGCCACGGCGAGCGGCCAACGGGCGGCAAGGCGCTCGACGGCTTCGACCGCGCCGGCGACGAGCGGCAGCGACTCTCGGTAGCGCTCGAGGAGGCGGCGGACGACCTCGGCGTTGATCTCGTCCGGCGACTCGCTCAACCCGATCACGTCGTGCATGTACCTCGACCATTCGGGCGAGCTCATTCCCATCATGTCCGCCTGAGCCCCGTCGTGCCAGCGACCGCCGCGCTCGCGGGCCAGGTCCTCGCGGACCTCGTCCCACAGCTGCTCCGAGTCGACGAGCACGCCGTCCATGTCGAAGACGACCGCTGTGATGGCTGTAGACACAGCCATCACTCTGTCCTAGACGGCGTGATAGCCACGCTCCCGGTAGACGAGCGCCTCCCCCGGCTCGCCCTCGTCGACCGCGACGACCTCGCCGACGAAGATCGAGTGGTCTCCGGCGTCGTAGCGCGCCCAGAGGCGGCACTCGATCCACGCGAGCGCCTCGGCGAGCAGCGGCGCACCGGTGTGGCCGTCCCTGACGGGGACGCTGTCCCAGAGGACGAGCGGCGGAACGCCGCGCGCGAAGTGCGCGGCGACGTCGGCCTGTTCGCCGCGCAGGATCGAGACTCCGAAGGCTCGCGCTGTCCGCAAGAGCTCGTGGAGCGCCAGCTCGCGCCCGACGGAGATGCCGACGAGCGGCGGCTCCAGCGACAGCGAGACCAGCGATCCGATCGTGGTCGCGACCCGCTGCCCGTCGACGTTCGCGCTGACCACGCATACGCCCGAAGGGAAGAGACGCATGAGCTTCCTCAGGTCGTCGCCGCTCGACACCGCGCCAACGCTAGTCAGACGAACGCCTGCACGAGCAGCGCGACGCCGGCGACGACGAGGATGCCCGAGATCGCGAGCTTCAGCTGCGCTTCCGGAAGGCGCCCGGTGAGCCGCGCGCCGAGCAGCGCACCGGGAACCGACGCCGCCGATCCGACCGCGAGCAGCGTCCAGTCGACGCCGCCGGGTAGATGTCCGACCACGCCGGCCGCACCGACGAAGAAGCCGACCGTCACGTTCGTCCCGATCGCCGCCGCGAGCGGCTCGCCCATCCGCAGCATCGCGGGGAGTCGCAGGGAGCCGAGGATCAGCCCGACGAAGCCGCCGAGCAGGCCGATGCCGCCGCCGACGAGCACGGTCTCGGTGTGGGTCATCCGGCGCGCCGGCGCAGGTTCTCTGCGTCGCAGCAGGTCGACCGCCATCAGCAGCAGGAACACGCCGATCGTGACGAGGAACACGTTCTTCGGCACTTTCCCGCCGACGTAGCCGCCGACGAGCGCGCCGGCGATCGACGGCGGCGTGAGCCACGCTACGAGCCGCCAGTCGATGCGTCCCGCGCGGATGTGCACGATCGCAGCGGTCAGTGCCGAGACGCCGGAGATGCCGATGTTGGCGCCGGCGCCGGCGGCGGGCGTGGCCGCAGCGAAGACGATCACGGGCAGGCGGATGTTCCCGAGCACGAGCCCGACCGCGCCGCCTGCGACCGCGACGAGAAAGCACCACGCGGCGACGAGGACGAGCGTCACTTCGCCGGACGCTATGCGGTTTCCGAGCCGCGCGTGACCGATCCGGCGGCTCGGGCGTTAGACCCCAAGAGTCTCGAAGTCGAGAAGGGAGCGGTACATGCTGCGCAAGCTGATGTGGAGCGGGTTGTACGCGGCGTTGGCCGCTGCCGCCACGATGGCGGCGCGCCGGGCGGCCTCGGGCATCTGGCGTGTCGCGACCGGCGAAGACCCCCCGGCGAAAAGATGAAGGGCGATGCGCTCGTCGATCGCTCGGCGGACCGCCTTCGCGGCCTGTCGGAAAGCGCCGCGCGTCGCGGAGGCGTCGCGCGCAAGCTCGCGCGCCCGCTCGCAGAGGACGCCGTGTTCGTGCGGAAGCTGAAGCCGAGCCTCATCAAGGCGCGCGCAAAGGGCGCAGCGCCGACGAACGGCGCGCCGCGTGACGTCGTGCCGCCGCTGCCCGCGGAGGACAAGCCGAAAGCCGGCGCGTCCGGGGGGCCGAACCCCTTCGCCGTCATCGGAGGCGCGGCGGCGGCAGGTTTCTTTGCGGCCAAGGTCGTCGATTGGAGAGGTCATGCCCACCCAAGGGACTAACGGACTCGGAGGGGCCACGAAGCTCCTCGCTGATCACGCGATCTCGATCGCGAAGCTCGAGCTGAAGCTCGCGCTGCTCGAGTTGAAGAAGAAGGCGGCGGCGCTCGGCGTCGGCGTTGGGCTGCTCGTCGGGGCCGCGATCTTCGGGTTGTTCGCGCTCGGCTTCCTGCTCGCGGCGGCGGCCGCCGGGCTCGCGACGGCGCTGTCGACCTGGCTTGCGCTGCTGATCGTCGGCGTGGTGCTCGTGCTCCTCACGGGTGTGCTCGCACTGCTCGGCCGCAACTCGCTCAAGCGCGGCGTGCCGCCGGTCCCGGAGCAGGCAATCACGGAGGCGAAGGTGACGAAGGAGGCGATGAAGGCGAATGGCAGTCGACGTACCGGCAACTGAGACTCCGGAGCAGGTCCGCGCCCAGATCGCAGTGGAGCGGGAGCAGCTCGTCGCGGCGGTCGACGAGGTGCGCGCAGCCGCCGATCCCACGGCCGTCCTCAGGTCGAAGCTGCCGCTGCTCGCCGCCGGCGCGTTCGCCGCAGCGTTCGTCCTCGGCGGCGGAATCGGAGCGACGATGCGCCTCGTGTTCCGTCGCGGCCGCGAGGGGCGCGAGCAAGCCCGCGTCGGCCGCTTCGCGCTGATCAGGCGTCGCTAGCGCGACAGAGCTGCAAAGGCCCTTCAGCGTCGGCTCGCGCGCAACGTGCGAAGTCGCCGCGCGATCCATCCACCGAGGCCGGCGACAAGGGCACCGAGGCGGTCGGCGCTCTGAAAGGTGCTCAGGCCGTCGAGATCCGGCTCCTGCTCGCGGGATCGGAGTTGAAGGCGTCGAGGTCGCCGGTGGTCTTCGAGCCTCGTGTCTACGCGGCGCGGTGACTCGTGTCGGCCATCGCAACGGGTCCTGCCCGCTCGACACGGATCCATGCAGCGCACGCGAGAGGCTGCTACGCGACGCCCTCGGGGGCCAGCTCGGTCTCTCCTTTCTCGAGAACGAACACCTCGACTGAGATGTCGGGGGTGAGGCTGACCTCTGAGAGGAACGCTCGGACCTTCCGGCCGGTTATCTCCTCGACGGTGTTCACGAAGCGGTGCTCCATCGCCGGCTGGAAGGCGAGGCGTGTCTCGCGAACCGCTTCGGTTTCACCGGCTTCGATCAGCGTGCGTTCGACCGGCATGAACGTGTTTTCGAGGAAGCAGATGATGTGGTCGTAGCCGACGACGGTGCGAACGCTTTCGGGGCCGCGGCCGTAGTGGTCGCGTTGCAGCTTGGCGAACGCGTTCGAGATCGCCTGCGCGTTGCGCCTGGTTCGCTCGTCCTCGCTTGACATCCCGAACTCGCTTCCTCCGCTCCTCTGAGAGTGAGCACCCGGAAGGAATGAGGAGCGAAGCTGAAAAGCGACCCGGCGGGCGACCTAGTACACGCTAAGCCGTACCCGCTTTGAAACGCTGGTAACGGGCGGTGGAAACGGGGATATGATGGACTTGCTCCGGCGCCGGGACGGAAATCCCGTTTCAGGGCAGGAGTTGAGGTTTGCACGGTGGTGCGATGCGAGTCCGTTCGCTGGCTGGCGTCGAGTCCCCGTTCGGGTTTTGGTTCCGAGAGTTGTGACGAGACGATGGCTCTGACACTCGAGGAGTACGACCGGGTGAGGTCGGACGCCAACAGCTTCGCAGTGCTGCCGGGCCATGAGCCGGCGGCGGTCGAGCAGATCGTCGACGCGACGGACCGGTACGTCGTGGTCGCGAAGCTCGGCGCGGGCGGGCATGTCGCCGCACGGCTCGACCCGCGCAGGCGAAGAGGCGGTTGAGCGTGGGGCAGACGCAGACAGACGTGCTCGCGGAGCTCGAGGCGCGGGTGGCGGCGCTCGGCGAGGAGAACGCACAGCTGCGGTTCGCGCTCGAGTCGCGGATCGTGATCGAGCAGGCGAAGGGCGTGCTCATGGAGCGGCTCGATCTCCCCGCCGACGTTGCATTCGAGCTGTTGCGCGCGGCCGCGCGCAGCTCGCGGACGAAGCTCCACGCGATCGCGGCGGAGGTCGTCGCGTCACGCGTGACTCCGGCTGCACTCGAGCAGCCGGTTCGCGATCTGTCGAGCGGAGACAGCAACGGCAGCTCGAGCCGCCGCGGCGAGAACCCGAGCGCGTCGCAGCCGTCGCCGTAACCGTTCGCGCGGCGCCGCGCAGGATTATGACGCCGCGTAGCTCTCGAACAGCGGCGGGGGTGGGATTCGAACCCACGGACGACTTGCGCCGTCAACGGTTTTCAAGACCGCACCGTTCGGCCGCTCCGGCACCCCGCCGTCGGGCGATCGTAGCCAAGCGACAAAGTGTCACTTGGCGACGCGCGGCGGCGCTCCGAACTCTTGCAGCACCTCGGGCACCTCGCCCTGGAAGTTCTCGAGCAGCGCCAGCACCCAGCGGTCGGTGGCGGCGGTGCCGTTGAGCGTGTGCGGCGTGTCGAGCGACTTCTCGCCGCTGCGGTAGCGGATCCGCGAGCGGCGCGCCTGGTAGTCCGTCGTGTTCGAGCACGACGTGAGCTCGCGATAGCGGCCCTGCGACGGGAACCAGCCTTCGATGTCGTACCGCTTCGCGGCAGCCGTCGACAGATCGCCGGCCGCCGTGTTCACGACGCGGTAGGGAATCCCGACCGCCTGCACGAGCGACTCCTCGATCGCCAGCATCCGCTCGTGCATCTCCCATGAATCCTCGGGCAGCGTGTACGCGACCATCTCGACCTTCTGGAACTGGTGCACGCGGAACATGCCGCGCGTGTCGCGCCCGGCGGCGCCGGACTCGCGCCGGAAGCAGGACGAGAACGCGCAGTAGTAGAGGGGCAGCGTCTCGAGGATCTCGTCCATGTGCATCGCGATGAGCGGCACCTCGGACGTACCGACGAGGTAGAGGTGGTCGGCAGGGATCTCGTAGTAGTCGCTCTTGTCCGACGGGAAGAAGCCGGTGCCGTACATCGCGTCCTCGCGCACGAGGACGGGGGGGAGGACGGGCGTGAAGCCCTCGCGCACGAGCCGGTCGAGCGCGAGCCGATAGAGCGCGAGCGCCACGAGCGCCGTGTCGCCGAGGATGAAGCCGAAGCGCGAGCCGGAGACCTTCGCGCCGCGCTCGAGGTCGAAGTTCCCGATCTCGGTGTGCTCCTTCGACTCGGCGAGCTGCGTCGGCTCACCCCACCGCCTGATCTCGACCGCCTCGTCCTCGGTCATGCCGTCGGCTGCGGATTCGTGCGGCGGGTTCGGAACCTTGGCGAGCGCGGACTCGCGCTCGGCCTCGGCCGACGCCAGCTGTGTCTCGAGCTCGTTCAGCTGCTCCTTGCGAGTGCGCAGCTCTTCCAGCTGCTCGGGCGTCGGCTTGCCCTGGAGCTTCTGCCTCCCGCGCAGCTCCTCCACCTGTGGCAGGAGCTCGCGCCAGCGCGCGTCCGCGGCGATCAGATCGTCGAACGCTTCCGCCGCACCGCGACGCGCGAGCGCCGCGCGCACGCGGTCGGGGTCGTTGCGTGCTGCGCGGACGTCGATCATCGGGCCAAGAATGCCTCAAGCACCTGGGCCACACCTTCTTCTTCCGCGGGCGGGCACGTGAGGTTCGCGCGCGCCTTCACGAGCGGATGCGCGTTTCCGACCGCCACGGAGTAGCCGGCCCAGTCGATCAGCTCGAGATCGTTCTCGCCGTCACCGAATGCGATCGTCCGTTCCGGCGTGAAGCCGAGGCGGTCGGCGACGAACTGGAGCCCCGAGCCCTTCGACACGTCGGGGTGCGCGAGCTCGAGGAAGAACGGAAGGGACTTCGCGATGAAGAGCCGCCCGGCGAACCGTGCGCGCAGCTCTGCCCCGAGCGCGTCGAGCCTCTCGGGATCGCCGACGACGACAAGCTTCGTCGGCGGCTGTTCGAGCCAGTCGAGCAGCGGGCCGACGACGCGGAGCTCGATGTGCTGGAACGACGCGTAGCTCTCGGCCTCCGGCGTGATCGCCGCGACGTACAGCTCGTCGTCGACGTAGCAGTTCAGGCCGTGTCCCGAGTCCTGGACTGCGGCGATGGCCTCTCGGGCCAGGTCGACCGGGATCGGCACGTGGAGCAGGAACTCGCCGCTCGACGGATCGGCGACGAGCGCGCCCTGGTAGCAGACGACGGGCTCGGGCCCGGTGAGGTACCGGCGGACCGCCTGGAACATCCGTCCCGTCACCACGATCACGTCCGCGCCCCCGTCGCGCACCGCCTCGAGAGCCGCCCGTGTGCGCGGGTGCAGCACGTAATCCTCCGCGATCAGCGTCCGGTCGAGATCGCATGCGACCGCCGCAACGTCCATGGGGAAGTCGCGGGGAAGCTTCAGGACTGCGTTGTCAGGAACTTGACGAGATCGTTGACCTGCGAGTCCGTCAGCTTGCCCTTGTACGGGGGCATGACCCCGTTCGGGAACCCGGGCACGACGTAGGCGCCCGGATCCTCGATCGACTGCTTGACGTACGCGGGCAACGGTCCCTTGTTCGCCTTCTTCGCGTCGGCGGGCAGGTTGTCGAGGTCCGGGCCGACCTTGCCGTTGCTGGCGGCGGGCTTGTACGTGTGACAGCTGCCGCAGCCGTTCGAAACGAAGAGCGCCTTCCCCGCCGCCGCGCCCGACGGCGCCTGCGCCACGGGTCCGACCACGGTCTCGGGAAGCGGCTGCACGACCTCGGCTTTGCCGCAGCCCGCCAGCGCGAACGCCAGCAAGCCGATCGGAAGGAGGCGGCGCATCGGGGCGCGAGTCTATCCGACGCGCGATCGCTCGAACGCGAGGAGTGCGATGGCGCCCAGCGCGCCCCAGAGCGCGACGTCCTGAGGCGTGTCGTTGACGATGAACGAGACAAGGAGGGCGACGAGCATCGCGTCGACGAGCGGCGGTCGCGGTCGCGCGCGCGCTACGGCAACGAGGAGCGCAATGCCCGACGCGAACATGATGAACGCGCCGACGCTGTGCGTGGCGCCGTCGAACGACACGCGCCACCGGTGGGCGAGGTCGCCGAAGATGCCGGCCCCGAGCGCGTGCGTGACGTGGCTCGACCCGCCCGTCGCGGCGTCGGCGGCGACGAGGGCGATCCCGAGGACGAGCACGATCGCCGCCGCGAGAACGACCCGCCGCGCCGTCAGCCTGCCGTAGGAGCGGAGTGCGAGCATCGCGTAGCCCGCCGCGTACGTGATCAACCCACCGCCGTCGGCGCCGGCGCGGCTCCAGCCGATCGCGACGAGCGCGAGCGGAGCGGCCAGCGGTGCGCCCGCGAGCGCCGGCGCGAGCAGCATCGTCTCGACCTGATTCGTGACGCCGTAGAAGCGGTGGCCGCCGTCGGGGTGCGGCCCGATCGTGGCGAGTGCGTTCGTCACCGGCCAGTGCCAGAGCACGAGCAGCGCTCCCGCGAAGATGAGCACGAGGAGCGGAAGGAACGCCCGGCGCGAGAGGCCCAGGAAGAGCGCCAGGGCAAGTGCGCCGAAGCCGATCGCGAGCGCCGAGCGCCACGCGAGCCCGAGCGCGATCGCAGCCGGTGCGTACAGCACTGCGGCCCGGGCGAGCGCCGGCGCGCGCGAGAAGAGCGCCGCCACTCCGAGCAGCCCGAGGATCACGCCGACCGCGACGCTGGCTCCGGCGCGCGCGTCGTGCGCGCTCTGCAGGTCTGCCTTCAACGCCCCGATACGGGCGGTCGGGCTCGGATCCGGCCGCACCGACAGCTCGCTTCGCGGAGTCTTCGCCGCGACGAGCCCCGGGATGTGCGTGTTCGGGTCGACGACGATCCCGTGGCCAGGAAGGTGCACCGGCTGCAGCCCGGGCGCCGTCAGGCCCACCGCTGCGGTTGCCGTCCCGTTAAGCGGCCAAAGGAACAGCAGCGGCAAAAGTACAATGAGGCGCATACACCCCAAGGAGAGCGATTCTCGATGAAACGCAAGGCTTACGGACGCGACGCAGGGCTGACGGCACGCATGGCCCTCACCACCTTCACGCTCGGCCTCCTCTACGTCGCGTTCGCCGTTGTCCTGATCTACTTCCTCAACGTCGGCGTCGTCCCGATGATTTTGCTGGTCGTCGGCCTCGCTGTCTTCCAGTACTACACGTCCGACAAGCTCGCGCTCCGCGCGGCCGGCGCGAAGGTGATCCAGCGTGAAGACGCGCCGCAGCTGTTCGACACGGTGGAGCGTCTCGTGGCGATGGCCGAGCTGCCGATGCCGCGCGTCGCGATCGTCGACACCGACGTGCCGAACGCGTTCGCGACGGGACGTGATCCAAAGCACGCCGCCGTCGCCGTGACGACGGGCCTGACGCGTCGGCTCGAGCAGCCGGAGATCGAGGCTGTGCTCGCGCACGAGTTGACGCACATCAAGAACCGCGACGTTCGCACGATGACGCTCGCGAGCTTCTTCGCGATGCTCGCCGCGCTGATCACGCGCTTCGCGTTCTACGGCAGCCTCTTCGGCGGCGGCCGCGACCGCGACAACAACGGCCCGCCGATCTGGCTGATCCTGCTGCTCGTCTCCTGGGTCACCTACGCCCTGAGCTGGGTCTTGATCCAGATGATCTCGCGCTACCGCGAGTATGCGGCCGACCGCGGCTCGGCGATGATCACGGGCGCGCCGGAGTACCTGATGAGTGCGCTGCAGAAGATCGCGAGCGACATGTACCGGATCCCGCAGCGCGACCTGCGCGAGGTGCAGGGGATGAACGCGTTCTTCATCATCCCGACGAACGTGAAGAAGTCGGCGTCGGAGCTGTTCATGTCGCACCCGCCGCTCGAGAAGCGGCTCGCGGCGCTCGCCGAGATCGCGCGCGAGATGGGGCGCCCGGTCTCCTAGCGAATGGCGCTGTTCGGGCGACGGAAGCGCGCGGCCTCCGTCGCCCGGGACCGCTTGTTCGCGCTCTCGATCGCGCGGGTCACGCTCGAGGTCGAGCTCGGGCTGAAGACGGCCGGTGTCGCGGCCGTCGTGTTCAAGCCGATGTCGGCAGGTGAGTTCGTCCGGGCGGAGAGCGACCTCGCGCAGCTGCTCGACAGCGTCGCGGCGGAGTCCGGCTCGAAGATCGAGCGCAAGACGGACTCGTTCGGCTTCGACTGGCTGATCGTCCGCGACGAGGATCTCGAGGACCTCGTAACGGCGGCGAACCTCGTCGCGTCCGAGCTGTCGAACGCGGGCTTCGGGCCGCAGCTCCTCGCTGCGCCGTTTCGCTTCGCCGGCGGCAAGAACCCGGTCTACTTCGTCTACGGGTTCAAGACGGCGTCGTTCTGGCCGTTCGTCCCGACGGGCGACGGCCAGAGCCGGGACAACGCCGAGGAGCTCGAGCTCAAGGCGAAGCTCGAGAAGGAGCTGCCGATCGAGCCCGACCTGACGAAGTGGCTGGCGTTGTACGACGCGCCTATTTAGTCGGCGGATGGGGGCGGTGCTTCGGGCGCCGGTGTGAAGGGAGCTGCGGCGCTTGATCCCGCCTCGTCGGGGACGGACATGGCTGGGGTCAGACCCCGGCCATGGGCGGAACGGACGATGTGGACGGATTCCCGGCTCTGTATGGGCTGCGGGCGCGAGCCGGCACGGTTCGATGTGGACGAATCGTCACGGACTCGGCACGTTCGCAGCGTCTACTCGAGCCATGTCCGGGGTCAGACCCCGGACATGTCCGTACCTGCCTAGGCCTGTTTGCCCTCGGCCGTCTCGTCCGCGGGCACCGCGTGGATCTCCGAGACGTTGTCCGCGCCCTCGAGCTGTTTCTGCTCGGCGCCCGAGCCGACCTCCTGCTTCAGCTGCGCGAGCTCGGAATCCACCTGTGACTGCGACGCCATCTGCGCGAGCTCGCGGTCGAGCTGCGTGCGGTCGGAGGTGAAGTCCTCGAGCGTCCCGGACTCGATCAGCTCGTCCGTCGCCGCCGCGCGCGCCTGCATCTCCTCGGTCTTCGCCTTCGCGCGCTCAATCGCCGCGCCGGCGTCCGACATCTTGCCGCCGAGCCCCGTTGCGGCCTCGTTGATGCGCACCTGAGCCTCCGCCGCCGAGTACTGCGCCTTCATCACTTCCTTCTGCGAGCGGAACGACTCGATCCGCGCGGAGAGCTCCTTCTCGTTCTGCACGAGGCGCTCTTGCTGGTCCTCGAGCTGCTGCACCTGGCCGTCGAGCCCCTGCAGCTGCTGCTGGACGCCCGACTTGCGCTCGAGCGCCTGGCGGGCGAGATCCTCACGTCCGCCGGCGAGCGCCGCGCGCGCTTGCGTCTCCAGCTTGACGACCGACTGCTCGAGCGTCGCCTGCTGCATCTGCAACCGCTTCTTGGCCGTCACGACGTCCGCGATCCCGCGCTTGACGTTCTGAAGGAGCGACAGCTGCTGCTCGTAGGAGTAGTCGAGCGTCTGGGTCGGGTCTTCCGCCTTGTCGAGCGCACTCGACACTTTGGCCCCGAAAATCATCTTGAATCGCTGCCACAAGCTCGCCATCGGTCCTCCTCGCGCCGGTGATTGCCAAGTAGCCTAGACCGTCGTGCTCGTCGCCCGCAGCATGGATCGCGGCTGCTCGTGAAGCGCGCGCTTCTCGTTCTCGCCGCCCTCGTCTACGCGTCGGCCGCCGCGGCAACGCCGAACGGCACGGGCGGCGCCGGCGTGACGATCACGCCCGCGCCCGCGTTCGCACCGCTCGATCTCGCGTCGCCGGCAGGCGCCGACTGGGCGACGAACGGCGGCGACTACGGTCAGACGCGCTACTCGTCGCTCAAGGAGGTCACGAAGAAGAACGTGCGTCGCCTGAGGCCGGCGTGGCACGTCCGCTTCGGCGGCTCCGGCGTCGGCTCCAAATACAAAGGTGAGGGGACGCCGCTTGTCTACAAGGGCGTGATGTACACGGTGACCGGCGCCAACGACGTCTTCGCGATCGACGCGACGGACGGGACGATCCTCTGGAGGTACGACGCGCACCTTCCGCCGACGATCACCACCGTGTGCTGCGGGTGGGCGAACCGGGGCCTCGCGCTCGGCGACGGTCGCGTGTACCTCGCCCGGATGGATGCGACGCTCGTCGCGCTCTCGCAGCAGGACGGCCACGTTCTCTGGAGCGCGTCGAACGGCAATCCGCAGGACGGCTACACGATGACGATGGCGCCGCTCTACTACAACGGCCTCGTGATCGTCGGCATCTCCGGCGGCGAGTTCGGGGCGCGCGGCTCCGTCACCGCCTACGACGCGCGCGACGGACATCTCGTCTGGCGGTTCAACACGGTGCCCGCGCCGGGGCAGCTCGGCTCCAACACGTGGCCCGCGAACAACGAGTGGCAGACCGGCGGCGCGACCGTCTGGGACACGCCGAGCGTCGACCCGAAGCTCGGGCTCCTCTACTTCACGACCGGGAACGCGTATCCGTGGTCGACGCGCGGCGCAGGCGACGATCTCTTCACGTCCTCGTTCGTTGCGCTCGACGCCGCGACAGGCGCGTACCGGTGGCACTACCAGGTCGTGCATCACGACATCTGGGACTACGACTGCGCGTCGAACACGGTGCTGTTCGCCACCCGCATCCGCGGCCTCGTGCGCAGGGTCGTCGCCGAGCCGTGCAAGACGGGCTGGGTCTACGAGCTCAACCGGCGCACGGGTCGCCCCACGCTCGAGATCGAGGAGAAGCCGGTCCCGCAGAACGAGTTCCAGCACACGTCGGCGACTCAGCCGATCCCGTCCGGCGACAGCTTCACGACGCAATGCGCGCGCCGGAGCTCGTTCCCGTCGATCGCGTCCGACGGCCGTCCGTTCAAGTTGGGCTGCATCTTCACCCCGTTCGACGAGCGCGCGTTCACGGCGGTCGCGCCGGGCGCCGCGGGGGCGAACAGCTGGAGCCCTGCCTCGTACAGTCCGCAGACCGCGAACCTGTACGTCTGCTCGCGCGACACGCAGTCGGCGTACAAGGCGATCCCCGTCGCGTCGGGGACGTACTCGGGCGGCAGGGCGTTCGTCGGCGTGTCGCTGTCGGTTCCATTCGTGCGCGAGATCACGCCCGGCGCGTTCACCGCCGTCGACATGCGGACGAACCGCATCGCCTGGCAGCGCCGCTTCACGAAGACGACGCACGGCCAGCTGGACGCGTCGTGCATGAGCGGATCGCTCGCGACCGCGGGCGGGCTCGTCTTCCTCGGCCTGCCGCAGGGCTACTACCACGGGCTCGCCGCGTACGACGCGTCGACGGGCAAGCGGCTGTGGCGCTGGAACACGGTCGCAGGCATCGAGGCGCCGCCCGTGAGCTACAGCGTCGGCGGGAAGCAATACGTCGCGGTGTTCGCCGGCGGCCGCGTCGGGCACGGACAGCCCGTCGTCAACGGCGACGAGGTCTACGCATTCACGCTCGACGGCAGGTAGCTAAAGGATCTTGAAGACGCCGCGCATGCCGGGCTTCTTCAGATCGGCCTTGACGATGCTGCGGTACGGCAGATCGCCGCGGTAGTCGAGGAAGAGCAGGTACACCTTCTCTTGTTTCGGCTTGAGCGTCGTCGAGAAGCCGACCTGAGCGCCGATGCCCCGCTTCGTCGTGGTGCCGAGTGTGAAGTTGTGCGTCTTCGTCCCTGCGTTTCGGATCGTGAAACGCACCTCGTCGCCGCGATGGCCGCTCTTCCGGTCGAGTGAGATGCGCGAGTCCGTCACGGTCACGTGCACTGGGAGAAAGACGTCGGGGACCGTCGTGTTCGGGCGTGCGGCGCCCCGCGTCGTCCCCAGCGCCCCCGGCGCGACGAGTGCTGCTGCGAGCACGGCCACGCCGAAGACCCACAACCGCATCGATGCCCGCTGCCTCCCCACGATCGCTGGTTAGGGTAGCAACGACCCGTGTTCTCGAATCGCGCGCGGATCGTCAAAGTCGCAGCGGCCGTAGGCGTGTTTCTCGCAGCCGGATGCGGCGGCGGGCGAGGCGGTGGGGACTGGCCGCTGCCGAACGCGGATCTCGCCGGTACGCGTGCAGCGGTCGGCTCGAAGATCGACGCGGACAACGTCTCGAGTATGCGCGTGCGCTGGCGGTTTCCGTTCCGCGCACGGCGCAGCTATTCGGGCATCTTCGCGTCGACGCCGATCGTCTCCGGCGAGACCGTGTACGTCCAGGATCTGCGCAGCAACGTCTTCGCGCTCGACCGCGCGACAGGGAGGCTGCGCTGGGAGCGCCGCTACGGGTTCCGCAACGACGGCCCGAACGGGCTTGCGCTCGGTGACGGTCGCGTCTACGGCGAGACGGACTCGGAGGCGTTCGCTCTCGACGTGAAGACCGGACGCGAGTTGTGGCGCCGGCATCTCACGAGCGCGACGGAGCAGTTCGTCGACGTCGCGCCGGTCTTCTGGGACGGTCTCGTCTTGATCGGCACGGTCGGCTACCCGCCGGGCGGCCGCGGCGCCGCCTATGCGCTCGACGCGAAGACGGGCGACGTGCGCTGGAAGTTCGACACGATCAAGGAGCCGTGGGCCCGGCCGCTGAAGGCGGGCGGCGGCGGCGTCTGGTACCCCGTCTCGGTCGACGGCGACGGGCGCCTGTACCTCGGCACGGCGAACCCAGGGCCCTGGGGAGGGTCGCCGGGGCTGCCGAACGGCGGCGCGTTCCCCGGCCGCGCGCTCTTCACCGACTCGCTCGTCGTGCTCGACGGGCGCAGCGGCCGGCTGCTCTGGCACGACCAGGTGACGCCGCACGACGTGCGCGACTACGACTTCCAGGCGACGCCGGTCCTCGCGGGCGACCGCGTCGTCGGCGCCGGAAAGAGCGGCCGCGTGATCGCGTGGGAGCGCAAGAGCAGGCGACGGCTCTGGACGGCGAGCGTCGGGCTGCATCGCAACGACGTCGGTCCGCTCCCGAAGCGGATGGTGTCGGTGTGCCCGGGGCTGCTCGGCGGCGTCGAGACGCCGATGGCGTTCGCGGACGATCGCATCTTCGTCCCCGTCGTCGACCTCTGCGTGCCGGAGAGCGCGGTCACGACGACGACGCTCGACAAGGTCGATCCCGGCCAGGGGAAGGGCTCGCTCGTAGCGCTCGACGCCGCGACGGGAAGGCGGCTCTGGGCGAGACGCTTCCCGTCCGCGAACTTCGGCTGCGCCACGGTCGCGAACGACGTCGTGTTCACGTCGACGTACGACGGCACGCTGTACGGCCTCGCGGTCGACGACGGTCGCATCCTGTGGCGCGCGAAGCTGCGTGCGGGCGCGAACTCGTGCCCGGCCGTCGCGGGCGACGAGCTGCTCGTCGGCGCCGGAGTCCCGCGCCGCGGCTCGGTCGAGGAGCTCGTCGCGTTCGCGCCACGGTGATCGGGCTAAGACTTCTTTAAGAGCTGTCCGTGAGCGCCGAATTCTCAGACGGCTCACAGAAACGGGTGGCACGGTGGCGCCGTGAGCCTGAACGGAAACGGCACAGCGCCTCGAACAGCGCATCCTCGTGGTCGACGACGAGCGATCCATCGTCGACGCTGTCGCGACGGCTCTGCGCTACGAGGGGTACCACGTCGACGAGGCGCACACGGGCCGCGACGCGCTGACGTCCGTCGCCGAGTCGGAGCCCGACCTCGTCGTCCTGGACTGGATGCTGCCCGACATCGAAGGCATCGAGGTCGGACGCCGGCTGCGCGAGAACGGCTTCAAGACGGCGGTGCTCTTCCTCACTGCGAAGGACGGGACCGAGAACAAGGTCGAAGCACTTCGCGCAGGCGGCGACGACTACGTCACGAAGCCGTTCAGCCTCGCCGAGATCGTGGCGCGCATCCAGGCGATCCTGAGGCGCACGGCAGGCGTGCTGCCCGGAGACGTGCTGCGCTTCGCCGATCTCGTCCTCGACGAGCGGCGCCACGAGGTCTTCCGCGGCGAGACGCCGGTCGCGCTCACGGCGACGGAGTTCTCGTTGCTGCGCTACTTCATGCTCAACCCGCGCCGCGTGCTGTCGAAGGGCCAGATCCTGCAGAACGTGTGGCGTTACGACTTCGGCGGCAACTCGAACGTCGTCGAGACGTACGTGAGCTACCTGCGCAAGAAGCTCGACGCCGCCGGGCCGCCGCTGATCAAGACCGTGCGCCAGGCGGGCTACATGCTCGAGTCGCGCGAACGCTAGTGCGCGGGCTGTCGCTCAGGGCGCGCCTCGTCGTCGGCGTGCTCGTGCTTGCTTTCGTGGGTCTTGCGGCGGCCGACGTCGCGACCTACACGTCGCTGCGCTCGTTCCTCGTCCAGCGCGTCGACAACACGCTCGAGTCGGACCACCACTCGGTTGAGCAGCGCGGCCGCGGCGGGCCGGGCGGCTTCGGCGGCGGCCCCGGTCCGGGATCGTCGAGTGAGTTCGCGCAGTCGCGCGCGTCCAACGGGACGACGATCATCTCGACGCAGGCGATTCGGAGCTTCGGCGGCGCCGCGGCTGCGCAACCGAGTCTGCCCGCGACGATTTCGATGAACGGCGCGAAGGCCTCGGACGGCGGCCAGGATCGCGTCCGCTTCTTCACGGTACCGGCGACGAGCGGCGGCGAGCGTTTCCGAGTGCGTGCCGCGCTCGAGGGCGGCGACTCGAACACCCTGCTGATCACGGCGCTCTCGCTGCACGACGTGGACGGGACGCTGCACCGACTGCTGATGATCGAGCTGCTCGTGACCGCGGGCGTGCTGCTCGCGCTCGCAGCCGGTGGCTTCTACGTCGTTCGGCTCGGCCTGCGCCCGCTGCGCGAGATCGAGACGACGGCCGGTGCGATCGCCGCCGGCGACCTGTCGCGGCGAGTCGAACGCGCAGACGACCGTACCGAGGTCGGCCGCCTTGGGCTTGCGCTCAACGCGATGCTCGCCCAGATCGAGACGGCGTTCAGGGCGCGCGAGGCATCGGAGCGCAAGTTGCGTCGCTTCGTCGCCGACGCGTCGCACGAGCTGCGCACGCCGCTCGCCGCCGTCCGCGCATACGCGGAGCTCTTCGGCCGCGGCGCCGACCGCCGCCCGGCCGACCTCGAGCGCGCGATGTCCGGTATCACGCGCGAGTCCGAGCGCATGAGCCTGCTCGTGCAGGATCTGCTGCTCCTTGCGCGCCTCGACGAGGGCCGCCCGCTGCTCCACGAGCCCGTGCGCCTCGACGAGGTCGTACACGAGGCCGTCGACGCCGCGCGGATCGTCGAGCCGGACCGTCCGATCGACCTCGACACGGAGGAGGCCGTCGTCCTCGGCGACCGCGACCGCCTGCGCCAGATCGTCGACAACCTCCTCGGCAACGTGCGCGCGCACACGCCGCGCGGTGCGGCGGTGCACGTCGGCGTCGGTCGTGAGGACGGCGATGCCGTGATCGAGGTACAGGACACCGGCCCCGGCCTGAGCGAGACGGATGCCGGACGCGTCTTCGAGCGCTTCTACCGAGCGGACAAGTCACGCGCACGGGCGAGCGGCGGCGTCGGCCTGGGGCTGTCGATCGTCGCCGCGGTCGCGCAGGCGCACGGCGGCAGCGTCGCCGCCGTGGCGCGCGACGGCGCCGGCGCGACGTTCCGCATCACGCTCCCGTGTAGCCCCGTCGCCGAGAACTCACATCGAACTCCAAGGGCTTTCTCAGCAGCCGGCGCTTCCATGGTTCCGACAACGACAAAGGGAGGCGTCTGACCAGGTACACGAGAAAGATCGCTCTCCTCGCCGCCTTCTCTCTCGTCGCCTTGCTGGCGGTCGGAGCCGCGACGGCGAGTGCGTGCGGCGGCCCCGGCGGGGGCAAGGGCGGAGGCGGAGTGAGTGCGAGCTCGCTCGTGACGGCGGCTGCGAAGCAGCTGAACGTCACACGCGCAAAGCTGAAGACCGCCATCGTCGATTCGGCGAACGCGTACATCGACTCCGAGGTGACGTCGGGCGACGTCGATGAGAGCGAGGCAGCCGATCTCAAGGAGCAGGTCGGCGACGATCTCGCGTTCGCGATTGCGACCAGCCGCACGAAGACGGTCGCGTCGAACCTCGGCATCACCGTCGCAGCGCTGAACGAGGGATTCAGCGCGGCTCGCGAGGCGCTGATCGAGGCGAAGATCGACAAGGCGCTGAAGAACGGCGACATCGACGCCGATCAGGCGGACGAGGCGAAGGCCGAGCTCGACGATGCGAGCCTTCCCGGCTACAAGGCCGTCGGCCGCGGCGGCGGCTTCGACCTCGGCGCGTACACGGGCGGCTCGGGCTCGTCGCAGCAGCAGTCCCAGCAGCAGCGCCGCGCCTTCCACAAGTAGGGCCTCCGCGGTGCCAGGAGAGGGAGCCCCCGCAGGCTCCCTCTCCTACTGTGCTTCGACTGAAGTCGCTCCGCGGTTGTTCCAGCCCAGGTGACCGAGCGCGACGGAGTCGTTGCTCCCGCGCTCCAGAGGGAACGAGATCGTCGCCGAGCCGCGCGGCAGCAGCTTGGCGGGCAGGACGAGGACGGCGCTCTCCGACGTGAGCCGCCCGTGATCCTGCAGGTTGTCGCGGAAGAACCAGGACGGCGTGAAATGGAGGGGCGCGCTCTGCTCTGTCTTGCCGCAGCGGACCTTCGCGCGACCGCCGCGGTCGCGGAAGAAGCCGTTGCCGGCGCGAGGATGGAACGTCAGCTCGAGCGTGCCCTTCGTGCGTCCCGTCGCGAGCCTGGCGAAGACGGCTGCGCGGACCTTCGAGCCGCTGTACGTGCACGTCGTCAGCACGCCGCCCCTCCGGCCGCGATAGGTGCCGCTCCAGCTCGCCGAGAGTGTGGCTCTGCGCGTGACCGAGAGCCCTCGATGCGACGCATCGCGCAGCAGCGCTCTCGCGATGTCGAAGCCGACCGTGCCGTGCCAGCGGTAGATGAGCGAGAGCCGTCCGGTGTCCGCCTGCGAGTCGAGCTTCCAGAACGCCTTACCGCTGCCTGAGACTGCGAGCGTCACGCGTCGTTGAGAGACTGCGGAGGCCGGCGCGACCGTGAGCAGAAAGAGCGAGGCGCATGCGCAGACCCCCGCGCGCTGAACGACCCGGCGCACCGGCATATCGTAGGCGCACGCGAGAAAGGAGCCGTCCGTGGCCGTGAAGCTGCATCGCTGCAAGAACCAGTGGGTCAAGCTCCCAGGGCATCCATGCTGGCGTGTCGAGAAGGCGTTGATCGACGCAGGCGTCGAGTACGAGCGGGTCCCGGGGCGATGGCCGGGCCACCCGGATTACCTCGCCCAGAAGACGGGCGTCGACAAGTACCCGGCGATCGAGTTCGACGACGGGACGTGGTACCGCGACGAATCGAAGAAGATGGCGGCCGCGATCCGCGACGGCCGGCTCGACGACCTGCACGGCAAGACGCCCGCCGCCGGAACGATGCCGTAGCCGCGGCTACACTTCTCTTCGCTCGGGGCTATAGCTCAGTTGGGAGAGCGCCTGGATCGCACCCAGGAGGTCGCCGGTTCGAGTCCGGCTAGCTCCATTGACGAAAAGCCCGCTTGTCGCGGCTTGCTTTTGCAAGGACGGCAACCGTGCTGTGCGGCTCGTGAGCGCTCTCGACATGCAGGAGTGAGCTAGTTCGGTGTCGTGCTGGGGTTCAGGGCTCGACGAGAACGCCGTGAGCCTGTTCGTGGGCCGCGAGCGCTCCGCATTCTGGAGCTGACGGTCTCTGTGCGGAGCCCGGTTGGCGGCGGGGCCGCACGAACAGCCTTCGGACTTCGAGTAGCGGACGCTCTTCGGCCGGGCTCCGCAGTCTACGCGGCGGTGATCGGCCGCACGGCATGAACGGCGCGCGCTGCGCGCCTGACGGATGGTCATCGGCTGTCATGGTCTCTGGAAGGCCGCTTCATCGCCTGAGATGGACTTCGCGCCTGGCTGAACGGGGGTTGTCAGGGGAGGGGTAGAGATCGACTCAAGGGGGAGTGAACCATGGAGTACCAGTTGGTACTTGTGGCCATCATCGCCCGGAATGCCTTGGCGGCCACCGGCATGGGCAGGAAGCGCACACTTCATCAAGAGCGCGTTCTCCGTCACAGTGTGCGGGAACACGGTGAGCGTGTCCGGCAAAAAGACCGGCCGCGGCGACGAGGAGCAGATCCAAGTCGAGCTGACCGCGACAGCCTTGTGCATCAACAACGGCGGGAATCACCGGAAAGCCGTGAACAAGGCGAGCGTCTCCGCGGCCGGTGACTTTCCCGTGCAGAACGGCAAGGCCGACTTCACGCTGTCGGCGACGGCGGTGTTCGAGCCCGACGGCTCGCCGACGATGAGTGACGTCCGACTCACGGTCACCGACATCACGAACGGCCGGCGCGACTTCAGTTCGGCTACGCGGCGGGCGGCTCCGACATGGACTCCCGACGGGCCGCTCGATCGTCTTCGTCAACGACCTCGAGTGCTCCGGGAAGGTCGAGGCGGACACGCGTCCTTCCGAGCGGAGGAGAGATAGGGCGGGTGGTCAGCGTGGTCAGGATCACTGTTCGCTCGCGTTCGCTCGGCACCGAACACGGGACGAGGGTTCGGCTCAACAGCCCCGTTTAGCGAACGGGCGCGAACGTTCGCCGCTGCATCGCACCCAGGAGGTCGCCGGTTCGAGTCCGGCTTGCTCCATCGCATAACCGCGCCTTTCCGGCCTAGCCTGGAACGAACACCCCGAATGCCCGGCCGCTTCGCGCAGACTCTGACGGACGTGTACCAAGGTACTGTGTGACAGGACATGGCACCCGTTCGGCTGAAGTGCGAGATCGACGGGTGCGGCATGTCGTGGAACGTCAGGTCTCCCGCGAGCATGAAGGCGTCGATGGCGGAGCATCGGCGGAAGTTCCACCCGAACTGGGTTCGGCCCGAGCCGAAGCCGATGACGCCTTACCGACTCGACTACTCGGGACGCGGTCGACAGCTTTAGCAGGCCGGGCCCGCGAGGTCGAACTCGCGGCGCGCGCCAGGGTGCATGAGGACTTCTCGTAACGACGCCGCGTCGCCATCGGATGGCTGCCCACGCAAGCCCGAGAACGCCGACGACTGTCAGCAGATTCCGAAGATTGCGAGCAGCCGAAGCCGGCGTGTACGGGTCTCCGACGTCGAGGACCGTGTTCACCGGCGTTGGGCCCGCCGCCACGACCACGACCGGGACGAGCGCGCCGACGGAAAGGCCGTGGAACTGAGGGAAGTCCTCCGAGTAGCTCCACGTTCGAGTGCGACCGCCGTACGCGAGCGTCAGGCGGCACTCGTGGTCGCGGATGCCCGTCACGCGGCAGCCGGCGAAGAGCGCGGTCGCGCGGACGCCGTGCGAGCTGAGGTGCGAATACGTCTGTGGAAGGCCGGATGCGGCCTTCCACGTTGTCGGCGACTCCGAAGACGACGAAGAACGCGCAGACGAGGAGCCACATCGCGTTGCCGACTCGACGCGAAGTGCGAGTCGCGCCCGTCGCGTGGGAAGCTCGAAATCCGGTAGGACGCTCGATCCGTTGCAATCGCGCAGTTGCTCTCAGCCGCGACGGTCTCACTCGCGCGTTGCGCTGAGTAGCCGCTCGGGCCTCGTCGGCCACGGCGACCGTATTACTGTGCGGCCGTCGCGCCGCGGATTGCAAGGCAAGAGATCATCCGCGTCGAGCCGAAGCCGATGCCGGCGATCTCGTTCCAGGGCAGCCGGTATGTATGCGCGAAGTTGACGACCTCGAGGCCGTCGGGCCCGATCTCGAGGCGCGGGCGTCGGAACAGCAAGGCCGCGGCGCCGCCGCCGATCACGGCGAGCACGATCGCGAGCGTGTCGGCGGCGTGTGAATGCGCAACGACGGCGAGCACCACGAGGAAGCTCGCGCCGACGATCGACTGAAAACGCTTCGCTGCGTAGATCGTCGTGCGCTGCGCGCCCGTATCATCCGAGTACGGCCCCGGTCAGCCGACCGAAGGAGGAGCAATGCGCGTCGCATCTATTCCCAATCCCAAGTCCTTGCTGACCTACTTGGAGGGAATGACGCGTGTCGCAGAAGGAGCTCAACCTCGGAATCCTGGCGCATGTAGACGCCGGTAAGACAACTCTCACCGAACGGCTGCTGTACGAGGCCGGCGTCATCCGCGACGTCGGCAGCGTCGACGCGGGCACGACACAGACGGACACGCTCGCGCTCGAGCGGCAGCGCGGGATCACGATCAAGTCCGCGGTGACGTCGTTCGCGATCGGCGACGTCCACGTCAACCTGATCGACACTCCCGGCCACCCGGACTTCATCGCGGAGGTCGAGCGAGTGTTGAGCGTGCTCGACGGCGCGGTGCTCGTCGTCTCCGCAGTCGAGGGCGTGCAGCCGCAGACGCGGATCCTCATGCGCGCGTTGAAGCGGCTGCGTGTGCCGACGCTGCTCTTCGTGAACAAGATCGACCGGGCGGGTGCCGACGCCGAGCGTGTGCTGCACGCGATCAGCGAGCGGCTGACGCCCGCGATCATTCCGATGGGAACCGCACTTTCCCTCGGGACGCGAAGGGCGAGCTTCGTTGCCTTTGACGCGCCGTCCGCCGAAACGCTCGCGGAGCACGACGACGAGATCCTCGCCGCGTACGTCTCCGGGGAAACGAACGCAACGCCCACTGCCCTCGCCGATCAGACGCGGCGCGCACTCGTGCATCCGGTCTTCTTCGGCGCAGCGATCACCGGCGCGGGCGTCGAACCGTTGATGTCGGCGATCGCGGAGCTGCTGCCGAGCTCCTCCGACGCCGGCGGCGACGGCGAACTCGCGGCGAGCGTCTTCAAGATCGAACGTGGCGCGGGCGGCGAGAAGATCGCGTACGTCCGGGTGTTCTCGGGGAGGCTGAGCGTGCGCGATCGCGTACGTTTCGGTCGCGACGGCGAGGCAAAGGTGACGGCGCTCGCGGTGTTCGAGGCCGGACCGGCGGTGCCGCGGCGGTCGGCTTCGGCGGGAGCGATCGCGCGGGCGTGGGGTCTGCACGATGTTCGGATCGGTGACCGGATCGGCGTCCCCGGAACCGAGGCGATCCCACGCGAGTTCCCGCCGCCGACGCTCGAGTCGGTCGTCGAGCCCGGGGATCCCGACGACGCCGCGCGGCTGCGCGCCGCGCTCGCGCAGCTCGACGAGCAGGACCCGCTGATCAACGTCCGGCAGGACGAGGCGAACGAGCTCAGCGTCTCGCTCTACGGTGAGGTCCAGAAGGAGGTCGTCCAGGCGACGCTCGCGGACGACTACGGCATCGACGTCGTCTTCCGCGAGGTGACGCCGATCTACATCGAACGCCCGCTCGGCGCCGGCGAGGCCGTCGAGATCCTGCACTCCGACACGAACCCGTACATGGCGACGATCGCTCTGCGCGTCGAGCCCGCCGGCGACGGGTCCGGCATCGACTTCCGCCTCGACGTCGACACGCAGACGGTGCCGCTGTACGTCTACAAGACGCGCGAGAGCTTCGCCGAGCACATGGAGCAGTACGTTCTCGACGGACTTGCCGAGGGGCTCTTCGGATGGCAGGTGACCGACTGCGCGGTGACGATGACGCAGTGCGCATACGCGATCCCCGACGGCCCGCCGTCGCGGCGAGGGCGAAGTACGGCCACCGACTTCCGCAAGCTCACGCCGCTCGTCCTCCGGCAGACGCTCGAGCGTGCCGCGACTGCGGTGTGCGAGCCGATGGTGCGTGCGACGCTCGAGATCCCGGCCGACACGATCGGCGGTGTCATGCCCGCGCTGTCTCGCCTCGGCGCGTCGGTCGAGACGTCGCGCCTGCACGGCGACCTGTCGATCGTCGAGACGATCGTGCCGGCGGCACGCGTGAACGAGCTACAGCGGCGACTGCCCGGGTTGACGCACGGCGAAGGCGTCCTCGAGTCGACCTTCGCCGGTCATCAGCCGGTCGTCGGCGAGCAGCCGACGAGGCGGCTTTAGCCTTCATGAGCGGGAGGTAAGAATCGCGCGCGCCGCGTGAAGTCGCTCGTAACGTGTGTAACCTCATCGTGCGGTGGTTCGTACCGACGACAGGGACCAGGGGCTCGTGATACGTCGCGCTCGAATCGCGCTCGCCCTCACGTGCCTGCTCGTCCTCATCGTCGGCGCAACGCAGTCTGCATCCGGGGCGACCAGGGCCCAGTGGATCGTCTTCTCGGCACATCCGAACGGCGTGCCGCCCGCGCAGCTTTTTCGCATCCAGACCAACGGTGAAGGGCTCGAGCAGATCACGAAGGGCAAGACCAACGCGACGGATCCCGCGTTCGCTCCCAACGGCAAGAAAATCGTGTTTGCGCGGCTGGGCTCGGGGATCTTCGTCGCCAACCTCGACGGCAGCGGCGCCCGCAGGCTCACTTCCGGGAAGCAGGACACTTTTCCCGGCTGGTCGCCCGACGGCACGCGCATCGCTTTTTTGCGTCAGGTCGGGGGTGAGTGGCGCCTCTTCGTGATGAAGGCGTCGGGGCGGGGGTTGCACCGGCTGAAGCACGCGCCGCCTTCGGGCCATCCGACGTGGTCGGCAAACAGCAAGTCGATCTTCGTTCCCACGCGAGGCGCGCTCGAGAAGCTCGACGCCAGCACCGGACGTGTCCAGAAGCACGTGACGCTGGCTGTCGACGTGCCGATCTCCGCGTCGACCTCACCCGATGGGCGCACGGTTGCGTTCGTCGGCTCGCGCCCGTCGCTCCCGGGCTGCGGCGAGGTCTCGTGCGTCGTCTTCGCGCTCTACCTTGGCGACCTCACTCGCAGCAAGACGCGGAAGTTCACGAACGATGGGGGCCCCGCCGGCTGGTCGCCAGACAGCAAGAGGCTCGTGTTCGTATTCCGTGGTGCGCTGACCATTTGGCCCGTCGGCGGCAAGACGCCCTTGGGAACGCTGGAAACGGGCTCGCACGTTGCCCAGGCCGATGCGCCACCCGCCTGGCAGCCACGCTGATCTCATCGGGTGCTTGGCCGGGCCGCCGGTCTTACTTGTGCCAGACGAGCTTGACCTTGTTGGACGTGAGCATGATCTTCCCTGACACGTCCCTCAGCGACACGCGGTAGTAAAAGGTTCCCGGGTGGTTGCCGGTTTCCGTGTTGCTGAGCACGACCTTCACGAGCGGAGTGGTGGCGAGCCCCACCATCCCCCAGCCGGGGCTGTCGTCGCGCTTCATCGCTTCTTCGATCGGGCTCTGCTCGACGCGGATCGTCGTTCCGCGGGGAAGCTGACTGCCGGCTCCGAGGCAGGTGAACCGGCGGGCTGCCGGCCAGTTGAAGACGCCGCACACCCGGAAGGCGTTCAACTTGTACTGGTTGAGCTTCAGCGACAGCTTCGTCACCCACGGGCCGTTCTTGTAGCGGAGTCTCGTCGTGATGTGGTCCGCCTTCGCGCGCACCGCTGAGCTGGAGCTGGGCGAGGCTCCGGGAACGGCGATCGCCGCGAAGGCGAGAGCGGCAGCTGCAAGAAAAATTGCGCGGTGCAAGGCGCTGAGTGTAGCGTCCCATATCGATTTGGCAATTTCCGAGGACTGGGGGTCAGTCGAAACGGGTTCCCGCAGGCCCGCGAGCGGTCGTTTGAAAACGGTCGATCGGAATGGTTTAGTTGAGTGAGTCGCTATCTCAGGAGGGAGCTTCGATGCGCCGGCTTTCGCTGGTCTTACTGTGTTTCTTGCTCGTAGTAGTAGGAGGTGCGGCAGCCTCGTCCAGATCGGATGCCGCAAGAACCGCGATCACGCCCGCGCCGGCGTTCACTGCCGAGCAGATGAACGCGCCCGCCGGGGCCAACTGGCTCTCCAACATGGGGAACCTGCCCGGCGACCGCTACTCGTCGCTGACGCAGGTCACGCCCGCAAACGTGAGCACGCTGAAAGAGGCGTGGCACATCCACCTCGGCACGTGCGCGACGAAGGACGCTGCTTGCGGCTCGCTGGAGGCCAATGCGGTCGTCTACGAGGGCACCTACTACATCCAGACGCCGAAGAGCGACGTGTTCGCGCTCGACGCCGCAACCGGCGCGACGCTCTGGCATTACGTCCCCGTCTACGACGGCCCGGTGACCTGTGTGCCGACGGGATCCTGCGAGCAGACCCCGGGCTTCAACGTGGGGACAGGCGGACGGCAGCCCGGCGTCGCGATTGGAGCCGGCAAGGTCTACGCCGCACGGCGCGACGGGACGATCGTCGCCCTCGACCAGATGCTCGGCGGCGTGATCTGGAAGTCCGAGCTCCTCACCTGGCGGAAGGGCGGCCGTGTGTCGGACGCTCCGATCTACGTCAACGGGATCATCCTCTCCGGCGACAGCGGTGGCGACGGCGGCAGCCCGAGCAACAGCATGCACGCCCTCGATGCGAACACGGGTGCGCGGCTCTGGACCTGGACCACCATCCCCAGGCTCGGCCAGCCGGGCTCAAACACGTGGCCGGCCGAAGCGATCACCGGGAAGAGCTCCGCCTACGGTGGCGGCGCGCTCTGGGAGTCGCCGATCGTCGACACGAAGAACAGTCTCGCCATCTTCGGCACCGGCAACACCGAGCCGTGGAACTCGCGCGGCCCGGGCAAGAATCTCTGGACCGACTCGATCGTCGCACTCAACCTGTACACCGGACAGCTCGTGTGGGGTTACCAGACCACCCATCACGACATGTGGGACTCCGACCTGCCGAACAACGGCGTCATGTTCGACGCGCCGTTCAAGGTGAAGGAGAAGGTCAAGATCCATGTGACGGTGAGGGTGAAGGTCCACGGGAAGTACAAGAAGGTCACAAGGACCAAGACCGTGACGAAGGTCGTGACGAAGAAGCAGCCGGGTGTCGCCTTCGTCAACAAGTACGGGTGGACGTTCGTCCTCAACCGCCTGACCGGCAAGCCGTTGCTGCCGATCAAGGAGGTCAAGGTTCCGACGCTGCCGAACTCGCCGGACGTCAATGCGTGGCCGACGCAGCCGGTTCCGCAGGTCGACTTCGTGACCGACGATCTGATCGCCAAGGACGGGACGGGCAGGAACTGCAGCGACGGCAACCAGACGCAGACAAACTTCTACCAGCCCTTCGGTACGGCTACCGATCCGATTCTCCAGAAGCCGTTCAAGATCGGTTGCGTCTACGACCCGTACGACACGACACAGCAGGTCGTCACGCCGTTCGAGGAGATGGACTGGCCGGCCAGCTCGTACAGCCCGGAGAACCACACGATGATCACGTGTGGCGTGTCCAAGCGCTCCCGCGGCTTCCTGCAGGTTCCGAAGGCCTCGCAGACCGTCGGTTCCGCCGGAGGGACCGGCGCCGCCATCCAGGGCACGGGCGACACGTCGACGTCCAACTGGGGAAACTTCACCGCGTTCGACGTGACGACGGGCAAGCGCTCCGGCGTTCCGGGCGCGTGGCACCAGAAGTGGGACGCTCCGTGCTACAGCGGCTCGATGAACACCGCCTCCGGCCTAACGTTCATCGGCCATCTCGGGCAGCAGCCGAACGGGCAGGACGGCCTGGGCTACCTCGAGGCCGTGAACACCAAGACCGGGGCCTCGCTGTGGAAGTCACCCCCGATGGACGCGCCGGTCGGTGCTGCTCCTGTCACCTACTCCGTGGGCGGCAAGCAGTACATCTCGGTGGCCGTCGGCGGACAGAGCCACAACGACGTATCGCGGCCGTTCGGTCTGACGGATCCGCGGCGGTTGAGGAACGACAGCATCTACACGTTCGTCCTTCCCTAGGACGCACGAGCATTCGACTCGAGGCGGCGGCCGTTCCGGCCGCCGCCTCGATCGTCTTTACGGGGTCTTTACTGGAGCGCGCAAATGCTCTGCTAGCCTCGGCAAGGCCTGACTTCTAGGTCATTTCAAGGGAGGTTTCTGTTGCAACGGGTTCGCATTGTGCTCGCGCTCTTGATTGTCGGGGTCGTCGGCGCGGGGGCGGCGTTCGCGATTCCTGCGATCGGCGCACATTCCACGGCGGCCGGTACCGTCACGATCAAGGTCACGGCGACTGACTTCAAGTTCAAGCTCTCCAGGGCTTCGGTCCCCACCGGGACCACCGTCATCTTCAAGGTGACGAACAAGGGCAAGATTCCGCACGACTTCAAGATCAACGGCAAGAAGACGCAGTTGATCAAGCCGGGTGCTACCAAGTCGATCAAGGTCGTCTTCAACAAGAAGGGCCGGTTCACGTACATCTGCACGATCACCGGTCACGCGAAGCTCGGCATGACGGGCAAGCTCGCCGTCGGCACGGCTGCGATCACGACCACGACGACCACCACGACCACGACCGGTGGCGGCGGTGGCGGCGGCGGCGCTTGCACGACGCCGACCACGACGGTCAACGTCCGCATGCGCGACTTCGTGTTCGAGCTCGACAAGACGTCGGTTCCCGCCGGCTGCATCCAGTTCGTGGTCACGTCCGTCGACGAGGTCCACAACTTCGATCTCCAGGGCAAGCACAACGGTGCTCTTCTGGGTGCGGGCCAGACGGAAACGTGGGCCGTGCAGCTCACGGCCGGCAGCTATCGGTACGTCTGCGATGTCGGGCAGCACCAGGACTTCGGCATGGTTGGCAGCCTGGCCGTCACCTAGTAAGACGCTTCTTCGTTTGCGTCGGGGCGAGGCCTAGTGCCTCGCCCCTGACTTTCTCTACTGCTTCGGCTTCATGATCCGCAGCGTCGGTCCCGACTGCAGCGGGAAGTAGACGAGATGCGTAGTCGGATCGACCGCGACGACGTGTGCCTCGGGCGCGAGCAGATCTTCTCCGAGTTTCCTCAGCTTGCGCCCGCGCTCCTGGAAGACCGCGACGTCGCCTGTCTCGGCAGCGACGTAGAGCCGGCGAAGACCCGGGTCGAAGGCGAGCACGTCCGGGCTGCCGCCGACGCTCTCAGTCCCAGTGACTTTCATCGTCCGCAGGTCGAGCGTCAGCAGCTTGGAGTTTCCGTCGCACGCGACGAAGGCGAGTCGGCGGGGCGCGTCGACGTTCAGCCCGTGGTCGTGGTCGCAGCCCGGCAGCGACACACGCCTGATCACGCGCTTCGTCTGCGGATTGATCACCGCGACCTCGTTGCGCGACTGGACGTCCGCGAGGACATGCTTCGCGACCGGGTCGTATTGCACGTTGCCGGCCTCTCCGCCGAGGTCGACCGAGCCGATCCTGTGTCCCGCCGCGGTGAACACGATCGCCGCGCCACCCGACTCGTCGGAGACGAAGACACGCCGGTGGTCGGGGTCGTAGGCGATGCCGTCGGGGTACTCGCCGGCCGGCGAGCGCGCCGTCACACGGTTCGTGCGCTCGTCGATCGTCAGGAGTTGCCGGTCGTCCGTCGCGGTCGCGTAGACGTGCCCGAGGCTCGGCACCGAGAGGACGCCGTGCGCACCCGGTGCGGGAATCGACTTGACGACGCGACGCTTCTTCGTGTCGAGGACGATCACGAGCCCGCCGCCGAGATGTGCCATGTACAGGCGGTGGCGGCCGGGGTCGACACTCGCGTAGTCGAGGCGTGAGCTTCCTCCGGGGAGCGGCACCGTCGCCACGGTCTTGAGGGGAAGGGCCGCAGCGCCCAGGGCGAGAACGGCGCCTGCCGTCACGAAGAGTTGTCTCACGCGAGCGGCGAACGATAATGCGTCATGCCTTCATGGGGCGCAGTCGCCTTCGGGGTGGTGCTGTCGGGGGTCGTCGCAGCCGCTGCGCTTGCGCTCGTGCTGCGCGAACGGCGACCCTCCGTGCTGGTCGTCGGCGGCCTCGCCGCCGCCCTAGGGCCTCTTTGCTGGGATCTGATCCTCCGGCACACGGGCGGCGACTTCTTCGTCGACGCGCCGGGCGTCGTCTTCCCGGTCAGCTTCGAGGACACGGGATCGGGCGTCTTCGCGACGGCGCTCTCGGCGCTCGCTCTCGGGTTCGGCCCGCTACGGGCTGCGACTGCACAGCGACTCGCGCTTGCGGCCGTCACGTGCGGGATCGCGGCGCTCCTCGTCGACATCTACCTGTACTGAGTAGAAGTTCAACGGCCCGCTCCACCGCGACGTAGATCTGTGACGGGCGGGGCGCTCGGCGCCTCGCCTCGCGTTGCTCAGTACGCGAAGACGGCGATCGTGACGCGGGCGCCTTTGACGGCGTCGGTGTTGACCGCGACGTCGCAACGCGTCGCTCCGTCGAAGACATGCGGGTAGGAGGTGATCTTCCCGACGCCGCGGAGCGTGCCGTTGTACGACTCGGTGTAGTCGTCGTCGCTGTAGAACTCGCAGTAGCTCGCCCATGTGACGTGCACCTTGCGCGGCGATCTCGACGTCACGACGAAGGCGAGCGCCTTCATGTTCTGTGCCGACCGCGAGACGTGCAGGTGCGCGTTGATGCGCGACACCGCAGCCTTGCCGACGAGCTTCCACGGGCCGGGCTGGGACGGCGGCGGCACGCTCGCACTGCCCGAAGGCGCGAGCGCCAGAGCCGCAATTCCCGTGGCGAGCGCCCTCAGCACGTGGGCGAGTGTAGCCGCCTTTTCCACCTTTCAACACAGAACGCCCGAAAGTGGGATAGGCTCGCCCGCGGCAGGCGCGGAAAAAACCGAAAGGGGAGACGTCGATGAGGCGGAGGGGAAGACTCGCCGCGTTGGCCGCGCTTGCCATGTCAGTGGTGACGGCGGCCGCGTTCACGAGCGCTGCGCAAGGGGTTCACGCTGAAAAGGGCCCGAAGCCGGGACCGAGTGCGGCCGGATGCCAGCTCGGCGACAAGGGAAAGATCAAGCACGTCATCTATCTGCAGTTCGACAACGTCCACTTCCTGCGGGACAACCCGAACGTCCCGTCGGATCTCGAGCAGATGCCGCATCTGTTGAACTTCCTGAAGGACAACGGCACGTTCGACACGAACGACCACACAATTTTGATCTCGCACACGGGGGGCGGGATCCTGAGCTCGCTCACGGGCCTCTATCCGGACCGGCACGGGCAGGCCGTGTCGAACTCCTACGACTACTTCAGGGCCGACGGCTCGGTCGGCTTCTCTTCCTCGTTCAAGTACTGGACGGACTTCACCGACCTGGGCAACCCGGTGCCTCCGGCGACGCCGCCCGGGGACACGAACTACAACATGGTCAACAACGATCCGCCGTCGCTCGGCGGCACGGGAGCCGTCCGCAATGCGCCGGGGCCGTGGGTTCCGTACGCGCGCGCGGGTTGTGACGTCGGCAACGTCAGCGTCGCGAACACCGTGCTCGAGAACAACACCGCGCAGGTCTTCCGCGGCGGGCCGACGGTTTCCACTGCGGCGACCACTAGCGGAGCGACGAGCATCAGCGTCGCGAACCGCGCCGGCTTCGCGGTCGGACAGACGATCACGATCGACCAGGACGCGAACGCGGAGAACTGCGACGATCGCGTCCGGAACCGGCTCAGGCGCCGGCACGCTCACCCTCACCGGCGGCCTCACCAAGGCGCACGCGAGCGGCGTCACGGTCTACGGCCCGCACGCGACCGATCCGACGGGCGACATGACCCGGGTCTTCGGCGAGGGCTCGCCGGAATGGAACGAGGGCTTCGACTCGCAGGTGTCTCCGGCGGGCACGGCACGCCGCAACAAGGCGCAGACCGACTTCGTCGGCCTCGCCATCCACTGCGGCAACGGCGGCACCTCGCTCTGCGCCGGCAACCCGAATGCGAAGAACGACCCGCTTCCCGACGAGGCCCAGCCCGGAGGTGGCGGCACCAACGGCTACCAGGGCTTCAAGGCGCTCTTCGGGGCGAAGTACGTCGACCCGGCGATCAACGACGGCAGCGCGTCGGTCGGCGACGTCGTGAACAACCAGCCGATCACCGATCAGTTCAACCAGCCCGGGTTCCCCGGCTTCGACGGGATGTTCGCGAAGAACACGCTCGGCTACGTGGCCAAGATGCAGGAGGCCGGCGTCCCGGTGACATTCGGCTACATCTCCGACGCCCACGACGGGCACGGCGCCGCGGGTGAGATTCATCACGCGTACGGCCCGGGCGAGCAGGGCTATGTCGACCAGTTGAAGGCGTACGACGACGCGTTCGACAAGTTCTTCCGCCGGATGCAGGACGACGGGATCACGAAGGACAACTCGCTCTTCGTCGTGACCGTCGAGGAGGGCGACCACTTCGCGGGCACGGCGCCGAACGACCCGACGTGCGACGGCGTCATCAAGGCCTGCACGTACGCCAATGTCAGCGAGGTCAACGCCGACCTGAAGCGGCTCGTTGCGACGTACAACGCGAACCACGGCACGACCGCGACGACGGACTTCAGCGTCCACAGCGACCTCGCGCCGAACGTCTACATCACCGGCAATCCGGCGCGCGAGACAGCGAAGCCTCGCGACCTCGAGAAGGCCATGTCGGACATCACGGTGACGAACCCGTACTCGCACCAGCAGCAGAACCTCTTCGTCGCAATGGCCGATCCGGTCGAGGAGAAGCTGTTGCACATGGTCACTGCCGACCCGCAACGGACACCGACCTTCACGCCGTTCGCGCAAGGGGACTATTTCTTAAGCGCGTCATCGACGACGCCGTGTCCGGGCAACGACCCGAACGCCTGCCTCACCACGGCGGTCACGAACCCGAACTCCTCGTTCGCGTGGAACCACGGCGGAATCCAGCCGGAGATCCGCACGACGTGGATCGGCTGGGTCGGACCGGGCATCGAGAAGGAGGGCCAGACCGACAAGGTCTGGACCGACCACACGGACATCCGCCCGACGATGCTCTCGCTGCTCGGCCTGAAGGACGACTACGTGTCCGACGGCCGCGTCGTGACCGAGTTCCTGAAGGGCGACGCCGGGCCGAAGCACGAGAAGCAACTCGAGGATCTCGGCGCGCTGTACAAGCAGCTCAACGCGTCGTTCGGTCAGTTCTCGGCGAACACGCTCTGCGCGTCGACCGGCGCGCTCGCGAGCAACACTGCGGGTGACGCTACCTACGCGAACACGGAGGCCGAGCTGCAGTCACTCGGCAACCAGCGCGACGCGCTCGCGAACGACATCCGGGCCGCGCTGTGGAACGCCGAGTTCAACGGCCAGAAGATCGACGAGAACCAGGCGAAGGACTGGATCAAGCAGGGTGAGGGCTACCTCGCACAGGCCGCCGCGCTCTGCGGGAACTTCTCGTCGGACACGAACGCGAAGAAGCTCGACAAGATCGAGCACATCGTCGTGATCTACGAGGAGAACCACTCGTTCGACAACCTCTTCGGCGGCTGGGAGGGCGTCAACGGGCTCGGGAACGTCCACCAGACGGGCATTGGCGACCACGTGACGCAGGTCGACCAGAACGGCGTCGCCTTCGACTGCCTCAAGCAGCTCGACGTCAACCTCTCGACCGACCCGAACTTCGCCGGCCTACCTGTCACGTGCACGGACTCGGTGCACGGATTCGTGAGCCACTTCAAGAACGGCTACTTCACGATCGACGGCTACATCGCGCCGACGGACGTGACGTGCCCGCCGATCACGAACGCGTTCGCCTACGCGAACGGGATCCTGAAGCCGGGCCTCGACCCGAATACCCACCAGCCCGTTCCGGGTGCCCGCGCAGGCGGGTGCACGCGCGACCTGGTGCACGAGTTCTACCAGGAGCAGTACCAGCTTCACGGCGGCGCTCAGGACCGCTACATGAGCGGCAGCGACTCGGCCGGCACGACGATGGGCGTGTACGACACGAAGGGCCTGCCGATCTACCAGTACCTGCACTCGAAGGGTGCGCCGCACTACGCGATCGACGACAACTTCTTCCAGGGTGCGTTCGGCGGCTCGTTCCTGAACCACCAGTGGCTGATTGCGGCGGCGACGCCGATCGACCCGACCGGCGCTCCCGGTGGGGCCCACGCCGGCAGCCACTCGATCATCGACACGAACGGGATGCCGGTCGCGTATCCGCTCTACACGCCGACGGGCCCGGTGCAGCGCAACCCGCTGACAGTGGCGTGCCCGGCCCCGCCGGCCGCGAAGGTCTGCGGCAACTGGGCCGTGAACACGATGCAGCCGACGTCGTTCCCGCAGGGCGCGTTCAGCCAGATCATGCCGCTGCAGACGGCGCCGACGATCGGCGACCGCCTGACCGGGGCGGGAGTGGACTGGGCGTGGTACTCGGGCGGCTGGGCGAACGCGAACGGCGACGTGAACGACCCGGGTTACACGAACTCGAAGACACACGCAGCGACGCCGAGCGGCTGCTCCGACCCGAACGTCGACCCGGGCGTCCGAGCCGGCGTGCCTGTCGCGGCATGGCCGCGGTGCCCGGACGCGCTGTTCCAGTACCACCACCAGCCGTTCAACTACTTCGCCAACTACGCCCCGGGAACGCCCGGACGGGCGCACCTGCAGGACGAGGTCGACTTCGAGAACCTCGCGCAGTCCTCGACGAAGAAGGATTGCAACCTGAAGCAGGTCAGCTTCATCAAGCCGATCGGCGAGGAGAACGAGCATCCGGGCTACGCGAGCGAGCCGAACGGATCCGACCACCTCGTCAACCTGCTCCAGATGATCGAGAACGGCAAGTGCAAGCACGACACGATGGTCGTCGTCACGTACGACGAGTTCGGCGGCCAGTGGGATCACGTGTCGCCGCCCGGTCAGGGCAACGACAACGGCCCGCACGACGTGTGGGGTCCGGGGACGCGCATTCCGGCGATCATCCTCGCGCCGCACATCAAGGGTCACTTCGTCGTCGACTCGACCGAGCACGACACGACGTCGATCCTCGCCACGATCGAGCACCGCTGGGGTGTCGCGCCCCTCGGCACGCGCGACGCGGCGGTGAACGACCTCTCGACCGTGTTCTCGGCGAAGAAGCCGAAGCTGCACCACTAGACCCGAACGTTCGGTGGCCCCTCGTCACAGAGGGGCCACCACCTTTTACGAGTTACGCGTTGCAAGGGCTTGCCCGACGAAGTAGGTTGCCCGCGAACCTTTTAACTAGGGGAGAAGGAGGCAGGCAGATGAGACGAGGCCGCCGCTGGCTGGCGACCGCGCTTTGCGGTGCGACAGCGTTGGTGGTTCTGATGGTCGGCGCAGGAGCGGCCGGCGCGAAGAAGGACGACGGCCGTCCGGTCGACAAGGTCGTCATGTTCGCGTCGGACGGCATGCGCCCCGACCTGATGGAGAAGTACGCGAAGGCCGGCTCCATGCCGACCTACAAGGGATTGATGAAGCACGGCGTGACCGGCGACAACGGCATGGTGCAGGCGTTCCCGCCGAACACCGGCGTCGGCTGGTACACGATCGCGACGGGCACGTACCCGTCCGAGCACGGCTCGACGAACAACACCTTCCACCGTGGGGGCGACTCGTTTGCCAACTCGACCTCGTTCTCCGGTGCCGGCGTGCTTCAGGCAGACACCATCGGCGCGGCGGCCGAGCGCGCGGGCAAGAAGGTCGCCTCGATCGACTGGGTCGGCGGCATCCCCTCGGGGCTGAACGGGCCGACCGTCGACTTCGCGACCTTCTACAACAACCGCGGCGTCCTCGTCGGCCAGCTGAACACCGTGGAGCGTGACGGCGCGGCGGCCTTCGGGACGGTCTACAACGTCGCAACCGTTGCCAACGCGAGCGGCTGGTCGAACGTTCCGACGGGCGATCCGGCAGCGATGCCGAAGGAGACGCTCTGGTCGATCCCCTCGGGCAACACGTCGCTCAACCCGAACCGGACCTACAACGTCTACTTCTACGACAGCGTCGTCAACGGCATGGTCGCGTACGACCACGCGATCGTCAGCCCGGTCGGCAAGACGGGCTCCAGCCCGTCGATCGATCTCGCGGTCGGCGCCGATGCGTCCGCGTTCAAGCCGATCAAGCTCACCGGCGCGAACGGTCTGATCGGCTCGCGCGCCGGCCAGACCGTAGGTCAGTACGTGAAACTGATCTCGATTGCGCCGGACCTGAGCAACTTCAAGCTCTACGCGACCTCCCTGGCCCGCGCCGCGGCGACGTGCAAGACGGCCGAATGCGCGGCGCTGCCCCACCTGACGGGCGAGGATCCGCTCGAGGCGCACATCGCGAACGACCTGCTGCCGTGGGCCGCGGCCGACTTCGCACCCGAGGAGGGCGGCGTCGTCGACGAGGACACGTACGTCCAGCAGGGCCGCGATCTCGAGCGCGCTTACAGCCTGCAGGTCATCGACTACGTCCTCGGGACGCTGCAGAAGGACACCGATTTGGCGATGGTCGGCTACCCGTTCACGGACGAGGTGTCGCACCAGTTCATGGGCCTCGTCTCGCCGACGGAGCCCGGCGGCGTCCTCAACCCGTGCTACGACGTGAACCCCAAGTTCGACGATGTGACCTGCACCGGCCGCGGCACGGCCGGTCGCGTGGCGATCCGCGAGGGGTACATCCGGAGCGCGTACGAGGACGCGGACGAGAAGCTCAAGGTGACTCGGGAGCTGATGGGAGGCAACCCGACGACGTTCGCCGGCTCCGACCACGGCTTCGCGCCGCAGTCCTGGGCGGTCAACGCGCGCAAGGTCCTGCTCGACAAGACGGTGAGCTGGACGGTGCCGGCGGCGGGCGGTCAGCCCGCGACGCCGCAGACCGTCTCACTGCATGCGAGCGGCCTGGGCGCCACGGCGAACTGCCGCGGCAACAACCTCGTCACGGCCGCCGCGAACGGCGCCTACGTCTCCGGTGACCTGACGAAGGCCTGCTGGGCCGGCGGGACGATCCAGGTGTACGTCTCGCCGACGCTCCCGGCCGGCCTGACGTACGCGGCCGTCCGGGCCGCCGTGAAGGACGCCTTCAATGCGCTCAATTCGGGCGGCAAGCAGGTCACGTTGCGGATCATGGACAAGGAGGAGCTGACGAACGTCGACGGCTCCGACTCACTGCATCCGAACCGCAGCGGCGACGTCGTCGTCGTCCTCAAGCCCCCGTACCAGTCCGACGCGGGTACGGCGAACCAGACGATCTGGCTGTCGCACTTCTTCGGCCAGCACGGCTACCTGCCGAACTACGTCGACCTTGCGAACAACATCAACATGCATGCGGTCTTCGTGGCGGGCGGCCCGGGCTTCAAGCACAAGGAGAACATGAAGAACCTGAGGGCGATCGACGTCGCTCCGACGGTTGCGTTCCTGATGAACATTCCCGGCCCGCAGAACGCGCGCGGCCGGATCCTCTACGACGCCGTCAAGGACGGCGAGAAGCTCACCGAGGTGACGATCCTCGACATCAGCGACTACCACGGGCAGCTGATCCCGCTGGCCGACACGTCGGACACGCTCGGGCCGAGCTTCGCCATCGGCGGCGCTGCGTTCCTCAGGGCGTGGTTCGACAAGTACGAAGCGGAGTCCGCGCTCTCGACCCACGAGGGGAAGCCGAACGTCATCGAGATGGCGGCCGGCGACTCGGTGGGCGCGACACCGCCGATCTCGGCGTTCTTCCAGGACATCCCGACGATCGACGTCATGAACGCGATGGGCATCGACATCGACGGCCTCGGGAACCACAACTTCGACCGCAGCGCCGACTTCATGCGGCACAACCTCATCGACGGCACACCGCCCGACGGGATCAAGGCGAACTACCCGTTCGTCTCGGCGAACATCGTCGACGACCAGGGCAAGACGCCCAAGGAGTGGTCGCCGTCGTACACGTTCAAGTTCGAGCACGGCACGAAGATCGGCATCGTCGGCTTCTCGAACGACGACATCCCGTCGTTGACGAAGCCGGGCGCGCTCGATCCGTTCCACGTGGCGAACTCGCTCGACGCGGTCAACGCCGAGGCGGCGCGGCTCGCGAAGAAGGTGGACGCCGTCGTGGCGATCGGCCACCTCGGTGCGACCGCCGGGACGCTCACGAGCCCGACCGGACCGCTCGTCGATCTCGTCAACGGCGTGTCGAACGTGGACGCCGTGATCGGAGACCACACCGACCAGCAGGTGCTGACGACGCTCAATGGCGTGCTCACGACGGAGAACCGGAGCAAGGGCCTCCGCTTCACGCGCGTGCGCCTCGTGATCGGCCCCGGGAAGGACGGCGTCGTCTACAAGACGGCCGACTTCCACAAGCCGTGGAACATCGGCGTCACGCCGAACGCCGTCATCCAGGGGAAGATCGACGCTCTGAACGGCCAGCTCGCGCCGATCTTCAACAAGGAGGTCGGTAAGTCCACCGTGGTCATCCCGCGCGGGGACGCGTGCGCGGCGTCGACCGGTCGTACCGACGGACGTGCGTGCGAGTCGCTGATCGGCGACCTCGTCACGGACGCGATCCGCTCCGCGTACCTGACGGACTTCGCGCTCACGAACTCGGGCGGCCTCCGCGCCGACCTGACGTGCCCGGCCGGAGCCGCTGACCCGAACACGCAGGACTTCTGCCCGGGGAGCCTCTACCCGGTGCCCGACACCGCGGGCAGGTACCCGATCACGCGCGGGCAGGTGCTCGGCGTGCTGCCGTTCGGGAACGTCTCGGCGACGCTGACGATCAGCGGAGCCGAGTTGAAGGACTACCTCGAGACCGCCGTCTCGTCCCTTCCGGCGACCGGCAACGGCCGGTTCGGCCAGGTCTCGGGGCTCTGCTTCACCTTCAACGTCGAGGGCACGCCGGCCTCGTTCGCCGCGAACGGGATCGTGATCCCGGGAACCGGCAACCGGGTCGTGGGCGCTGTCCGGCAGGCGGCGGACGGGAGTTGCACGGGGGCGGCGGTCAGCTTCTCGAGCGGCATCACCTACTCGCTGACCACCAACGACTTCACCGCCGGTGGCGGCGACGGCTACCCGAACAACCGGAGCCGGATCACGACGCAGGACATCCTCGACCAGGATCTCGCGGACTACCTGGCCGCGGTTCCCGGCGGTGTGATCAGCCCGGCGATCCAGCACCGGATCCACTGCACCGATCCGAACCCCGGCGTCGGCGTCAACTGCCCGGTCGGCTCGCCGTAGCGGCTTCCTGAGCTAGAGGGCCCGCCGCCTCGCGCGGCGGGCCCTCACGGCGAGAACGAGCGCGACCGCACCCGCGAGTGCGACGCCCGCGGGCGCTGCCGCGTAGACCCAGGAGCTCCTGCCGCTGTCCGGCGGCTTGGGCGGTGGCGCCCAGCCGAGAAAGCCCTTGATCCGGAACGGCTTCCCGCCCGCGGTTGCAGGGAGCGACCACCTGAAGATCAGATGCGAGACGTCCGGCGCCTGCTCGACGATCGGCGGCTCGGCGGCTCCCGTCCACACGATCCGGTGGTCGTGCCACGCGAACCCGTTCCCGTGGGAGACCTTCTGCCATACGGGCTTCGCGCCCGGATTCGCGTCGGAAGGCACGACCTCGGAACGGTTGAGGAACGTCGTCGGCGAGCGCATGTTCTCGGAGACTCCGGCGCGCGTGAACCGCAGGTACGGCTCGCCCTCGCGGCCGAAGACGACGACCGGCTTGCTGCTGTAGTTGCTGAGCTGAATCGTGTTGTGACTGCCGAACACGTTGACGAGAACACCGAGCACGCTGGGCTCGAGTGACGAGAAGCTCGAGACGTAGCCGCTCGACCGCGTGCCTCCGTGCGCATGCACTCCGGGCACTGCGGTGAGCACGGCTGCGGCGACGCAGAGCGCGAGGAGCGACGTCGCGGACCGCCTCACAGGTCTGCAGGATCGACCGTGAAGCTGAGCATCATCCCGCTCTCGTGGTGCTCGGCGATGTGGCAGTGGGCCATCCAGATGCCGGGGTTCGTGACGTCGAGCAGGACGTCGACGGTCTCGCCGGTGCGCACGAGCACGGTGTCCTTCCACACGAGGTTCTGTTCGTGCGCGCCGTCGCGGGTGAGCACGACGAAGCGGCCCGCGCCGTGCACGTGGAACGGATGGTGCATCGGGTGGTCGGAGTCGAGCTCGTTGACGAGCCGCAGCTTGACGCGGTCGCCGACCTGGAAGCGCCAGTCGATGGCGTGATTCGCGGCGCCGGTGTCCCTGTCGACGAGCTTCCAGCGCGTGTTCGCCGACGTCGTGATGCGATTGACGTCGACCATGTCGTCTTCCCACTCGATCCCGCGCGTAGCCACGTCGTCGATCGCATGGTGGTGATGCCCGTGCCCGTGGCCGTGCTGGTGGCCGTGGCCTTCGGCGTGACCGCCGTGGCCGGCTGATGCGACGAGTGCCGCGGGCAGTAGCTTCATGCCGCACGTCGGGCAGTTGCCCGGCTCGTCGCTGACGATGTCGGGGTGCATCGGGCACGTGTAGACGGCGGCTTCGCCCGGCTCGCCGAGGTCCAGCTCAGCGACGAACGCGAGCGTCTTGTCGGGCGGCGCGTCGAAGTACGCCTGCAGCCGTTCGCGCTCCTCGATCCACTCGGTGTTGTGACGTAGCGTCTCGAAGCCGTCTTCGAGCGGCGTTGCAGAATCGCCGGCGACGCCGAAGGTCGCGAGCGTGTACTTCCGCTGGGGCGTCCGATGCTCGAGCGCGACCTCGCCACGTGTGTCGAAGAGGACGTCCACGACGACGCGTTCCGAAGGGGCGACGATGACGGATTCGACCAGCTGCTCGTGCTCGGAGCGGCCGCTGTCGCCGCCGACGAGCTTCATCCGGGCGCCGGGGAGCGCGACGTTGAACACGCGCGTGTTCGCCGTGTTCGTCAGGTAGAGGCGGACGACCTCTCCGGGCTGTGCGCCGAGCGAGAGGTCGGTCTCCCCATTGACGAGCATGACGTTGCCGAAGCGGCCCATCGCCGAGTAGTTCGTCTCGGCGCCGAACGGCGCGATCTTCCCGTCCTCGATCAGGACGTCGTCGAGCGTGAGCGTCAGCTCGCGGTGCGCCGGCGGCCAGTAGTCGTCCTCGGCAGGGACGACAAGGATGTTCCCGTAGAGGCCGAGCTCCTGGCCGTAGTCCTCGCGGATGTGCGGGTGGTACCAGTAGACGCCGGGGTCGGGAAAGTCGAGCCGGTAGGTGAACGTGGCGTCGACTGGGATCGGGCTTTGGGTCTCGTGCGTGCCGTCATAGCGGTTGTCGAGGCGCAGGCCGTGCCAGTGCACCGTCGCGTCGAGGTCGCCGTCGTTCGCGACGTCGACGACGACCTGCGACCCCTCGCGCACGCGCAGCGTGGGGCCGGGGACGGAGCCGTTGTAGGCGAGCATGCGTACCGTCGCGTCGCCGACGCGCTTCGCGACCGGCGCGATTCGCAGCTCGAGCGCGTCGCCGTCAGCGAGGTCGACGACGTCGGTCGGTGCGCTCTCCGGGAGGCCGGCCGGGTCAGTCGGGAAGTTGTCGCTCGCCTCATGCGATCCGTGGTGGTGGTGGTGATCGTGATGCGTCTCCATTGGTCGGCTCCCTCTCTCCGGGCGGCCGTGTAGCCGCTCCGCGAGAGCGTACGCTCCGGCCGGCGGGCTCGACGTCAGCGGACGATCACCCTGAGCTTGAGCGTGTTGTCCGGCCCCACCGTGTGCATCCCGTTCGAGTAGTCCTCGCCGGCTTTCGTCGTGAACCGGTAGACGCCGGCCCTCGGGAACCTGACTTCGACCATGGCGCCGATGCTGCTCATGCTCGCGCCCTCCGGGAGGCTGACGCGCGGTCCCGCGACCTGGACGAGCCTGTGCGGCATCACGTCGTTGTTGCCGATCCCCAGGTGGACGCCCTGCTTCAGCCAGACGGTCTGCGACACCTTGGCGGCGCCGGAAAGACCGAGCGACCAGGCGTGGCAGCCACGCATCTGGTGGCGAATGATCAGGACCGGACCGCCTGCATGCGAGCTCGCCGGTGCGGCGAGGACGAGCGCGGCGGCGAGCGCCGCGAAGGCGGTGATCGTGCGGTTCATCGGAGTCTCCTTTGTCGTTGAACCGAACGGTGACCGCGGCGCCGCGCCCCGCAATCGGGCGCACCCCCGACTCGCGATCCGTATTTGGCCGCGCCGCGGGCGCTACGGTGCGGCGCGATGGCGCACGGATCCATCTCCTCGACAAGGAGCGCCGTGCAGGCCACCGTGCACTGCCTGACGGGGTGCGCGATCGGCGAAGTCCTCGGCATGGTCATCGCAACGGCGCTCGGCTTCGGAGACCTGGCCTCGATCGCCGTGGCCGTCGTCCTGGCCTTCTTCTTCGGTTACGCGCTCACGCTCGGACCGGTCCTGCGCGCGGGCGTCCCGCGACGCCGGGCGCTGCGGCTCGCGCTCGCCTCGGACACCGTCTCGATCGCGACGATGGAGCTCGTCGACAACGCCTTTCTCCTCATCGTGCCCGGGGCGCTGGCGGCCGGTCTAACCGACGCGCTCTTCTGGTGGAGCCTCGCGGTGAGCCTCGCGATCGCGTTCGTGGTCACGCTGCCCGTGAACTGGGCGCTCATCTCCCGTGGACGCGGGCACGCCGTCGTCCACGACCTGCACGCGCACTAGAGACGGCTCCGGCAGCGTCGGGCGCCGCCGGAGGCCCTGTTCGTCAGTTACCTCTTGAGCGTGAAGGTCTTGTTCGCTGTCACCTTCGCCTTGCCGCTCCGGGTCAGCGTCGCGATGCCCGTGAGCTTCAGGCTCTTGGCCTTTGCCGTTGAGAGAAGCCAGCGCCCGGCTAGGCGCAGAGCGCGAGGAGCGCCGTCCAGTCCGCGTCGACGCGGTCCTGGATGGCGGCGAGCGTGTACGCGCCCTCGGGCTTCAGCAGGTGCGTGAAGCGCTTCTGCGGCCGGAGCCACGTCTCGATCGGCGGTTTCTCCGTCGGCGTGAAGGTGAGCGTGTAGCGGCCGTCGACGACCTCGAAGAGCGGCCAGAGGCAGGTGTCGACGGCGGCGCGCATGATGTCGAGCGACTCGCGCGGCTCGTGTCCCCAGCCGACGGGGCAGTCCGTGAGGACGTTCAGGAACGCCGGGCCGTTCGCCTTTGCCGCGCGCTCGGCCTTGCGGCTCAGGTCGTCCCACCGCACCGACGCGGCCTGGGCGACGTAGGGAATGTGGTGCGCGACGGCGATCGCCGTCATGTCCTTGCGCTCCTGCACCTTGCCGAAGCTCTCGATCCCGGCGGGGCTTGTCGTGGTGTTCGCGCCGAACGGAGTCGCGCCGGAGCGCTGCACGCCCGTGTTCATGTACGCCTGGTTGTCGTAGCAGACGAAGATGAAGCGGTGGCCGCGCTCGAGCGCGCCGGAGAGCGCCTGCAGGCCGATGTCGTACGTGCCGCCGTCGCCGGCGAACACGACGAACGTCAGTGGCTCGTCCTGCGGCAGGCGGCCGCGCTTGCGCAGCGCGCGGTACGCGGTCTCGATCCCGCTCGCAGTCGCCGCCGCGTTCTCGAACGCGACGTGCAGCCACGGCACGTTCCACGCGGTTGTCGGATAGCGGGTGGTCGCGACCTCGAGGCAGCCGGTCGCGGAGACGACGACCTTCGGCCCTTCGATCGAGTCGAGCACGGTGCGCACGACCATCGGGATCCCGCAGCCCTGGCAGAGCGAATGCCCACTGCGGAGCGGCGGCGTGCCGCGCTCGTTGCGGACGAGTGTCTTCAGACGGCTCATGCTTCTTCCCTCAGCCCGACGTACTGCGTCTCGCGCGACGCGTTCTCAACACGCTCGAACACCGCGCGGATGTCCTCCGGATGGATGTCGCGGCCGCCGAGGCCGTAGACGAAGCTGCCAACGACCGCCGCGTTGCCGTACACGGCGGCGACGACCTCCGCGAAGAGCGGCGGCCGCCCTCCGGGCGAGTCGGCCCGGTCGAGCACGGCAATGTCGGTCACATGGCGAAGCGCGGCGCGAACGGCTGCGTCCGGGAAGGGCCGGAACGCGCGCACCTGGAGCAGGCCGACGGCCTCGCCTTCGGCGCGCAGCGTGTCGATGACGTCCTTCGCCGTGCCTGCGGTCGAGCCCATCACGACGATCGCGCGGCGCGCGCCGTCGAGCCTGTAGCTCTCGACGAGCCCGAGGCCGCGGCCGCTCATGTCCGCGTACTCGGCCGCGATCTGCTCGATCACGTCGAGGGCCGTCTGCTGCGCGCGCACGAGGTCGTGACGCAGCTCGAAATACGAGTCGGGCATCGCGAACGGCCCCTGCGACGTGACGACGCCCAGGTCGAGCAGCGGGAACGGGATCGCGTACTCGCCGACGAAGCGCTTGACGTCGCCGTCGTCGAGCAGCGCGACGGGCTCGGCCGAGTGCGTGATCGTGAAGCCGTCCTGTCCGACGAGCACAGGGAGCAGCACGTCCGGGTGCTCGGCGATCCGCGGCGCCATCACCGTGAAGTCGTACGCCTCCTGGGCGTTCTCGGCGAAGAGCTGGATCGCGCCCGAGTCGCGCACGAGCATCGAGTCGGAGTGGTCGGCGTGGATGTTGATCGGCCCCGACAGCGCGCGGTTGCCGACGGCCATGACGATCGGCGCGCGCATCGCGGCGGCGATGTAGACGATCTCCGCCATCAGCGCCATGCCCTGCGACGAGGTCGCGGTCATGGTGCGCGCGCCGGCGAGAGCAGCGCCAACGGCTGCGCTCATCGCAGAGTGCTCGGACTCGACGTTGACGATCTCGCCGCTCGCCCTGCCGTCCGCGACGAACTTCGCGAAGCCCTGGATGATCGGCGTCTGCGGTGTGATCGGGTAGACGGGAACGACGTCCGGGTCGATCTGGCGCATCGCGTGCGCGACGGCCTCGCCGCCCGTCAGAACCCGGAGGCGCGCGACGTCAACCGCCAATGCGGTCCTCCACCATCGTCACGGCGCCGGTCGGACAGACGGCCGCGCAGAGCTCGCACCCCTTGCAGTACCGAAGGTCGAAGCCGGTGAAGACGGCGTCGTCCAGCGAGATCGCCGAGTCGGGGCAGTAGAGCCAGCAGAGCAGGCAGTTCACGCACTTCGAGAGGTCGACCTGCGGCTTGAGCCCCGTGCGCCATGCGCCGGTCTGCGGCTGCTCGGCCTCATCGCGGACGACGATTCCACCCGGATGGCTCATCGCGTTGCCTTCTCGTAGCCCGCCGCGACGGTCGCACGGATCGCTCCGTGGTCGGCCTTGCGGCCGAGCGTCTCGACGGCGCGCTCCTGCAAGAGCTCGAGCGGCGGCTCGCCGAGCGCGCCCGCCACGGCGCCGACCATGAAGAGGTTGGTCGAGCCGCGCGGCGCGCCGAGCTCGGCGGCGTCCAGGAGGAGGCCGCCCGGCTTCAGGCCCGCGGTCACGTTGCCCTCCTTGCGGAGCGACGGCTCGAGCACGACGACGACGTCGGGATGCTCGATCGAGTCGTGGCGGCGGATCGGCTTGTCGTCGTAGCGCGTGTACGCGCGAAGCGGCGCACCGCGGCGTTCGGGCCCGTACTCGGGGAACGCCTGCACGCTCTTGCCCGCGTCGAGCAGTGCGAGCGCGAGCAGGTGGGACGCCGTCTTCGCGCCCTGGCCGGCACGCGCATGCCACCGGATCTCCTTCATGACCGGCCTCCGAGAAAGTCGTCGACGCCGCGCGCCGCGAGCTTCGCCTCGCGCACCGCCTCGACGACCGTTGCGCCGCCGTTCGTCGCGTCGCCCGCGGCAAACCAGCGCGGGTTCGTCGTCCGGCCGTGCTCGTCCACGGCGATCAGGCCCTTGTGGAGCTCGAGCCCGTCGATCCAGCTCAGGAGCTCGGTGCGGGGCTGCTGCCCAATCGCCTTGACGACCGTGTCCACCGGCAGGAGGAACTCGCTGCCTGCGATCTCGACCGGCCGCCGGCGGCCGCTCTCGTCCTCGGGGCCGAGCTCCATCCGGCGGCACTCGACACCCGTGAGCCGCGTGTCGCCGAGGAAGCGGACCGGCAGGGTCAGCCAGAGGAACTTCACGCCTTCCTCACGTGCCTCCTCGACCTCGTGCGCGTATGCGGGCATCTCGGCCTCGGTACGCCGGTAGACGAGCGTCACGTCGCTCGCGCCCAGGCGTAGTGCCTCGCGCGCGACGTCGATCGCCGTGTTGCCGCCGCCGATCACCGCGACGCGGTCGCCGATCTCTGGAACGTCGGCCGTCTTGATGCCTTCGATGAAGGGCAGCGAGTTCCAGACTCCTTCGAGGTCGTCGCCCGGATAGCCGACGTCGAGGTCTGCCCCGAGCCCGACGGCGAGCACGCACGCGTCGTACTCGGCCTCGAGCGACTGCACCGCCTCGCGCGAGGCGATCGGCACGTTGAGCTCGAACCGCACGCCGAGGCGCGCGATCGCGTGCGTCTCCTGGGGGAGGGGCTCGCGCAGCTGCCGGTACGGCGCGATCGCGAAGCGGACGAGCCCTCCGGATTCGCGACGCGCGTCGAAGACGGTGACGTCGTGGCCGAGCAGCGCCAGTTCGCCGCCGCACGCGAGCCCGGCGGGGCCGGCGCCGAGGACGGCGACGCGCTTGCCGGTGCGTTGACGGGGCTGCGGGAGACGTACGTCGCGCGCGAGGGCGTGGTCGGTGGCGAAGCGCTGGAGGAGCCCGATCGCGATCGGCCTCCGCGCCTCGTGCGGGAGGACGCAGGCGCCCTCGCAGAGCGTCTCGACGGGGCAGACCCGCGCGCAGGTGCCACCGAGCAGGTTCTCCGCGAAGATCAATTCCGCCGCGCCCTTCGGGTCGCCGCGGGCGATCGCTCCGACGAAGCCCGGGACGTCTACGCCGGCCGGGCAGGCCGCCGTGCACGGGGCGGGAGCATACGGGCCGCCGCACTCGAGGCATGCATCCGCTTCGAGCAGCGCCTCTCGAGGGGACAAGGGCGCCGCCAGCTCGGCGTAGACGTCCACGAGCATGGGCTCAGTGTCGAGACGCACGGGCTCTGCTCCATCAGCGGTTGGGCGCACGGCTCTGCGGGAATGCCGCAGCATTTCGTGCGCGGGCGCGCGGATGCCCCGGCGCGGCGGCGCTCCTAGGCTCGCTGCATGGCGACGATCGCTCATCCCTCGGCGCAGTTCAGCGCGACGCTGCGCGTGCACCTGGCGAATCGTCCGGGCGCATTCGCGTCGCTCGCAGCCGCGGTCGCGAACCACGACGCGCTGCTCGACGCGATCGACCTCGTTCGCGTCGAGAACGGGACGAAAGTGCGCGACGTGACGATCCTCGCGAGCGACGCAGAGCACATCGGCCGCATCGTCGAGACGGTGCGCGACCTCGACGGCGTCTTCGTCGAGCACGTCTCGGATCGCACGTTCCTCATGCATCTCGGCGGCAAGCTCGAGGTCGTGCCCAAGCTGCCGATCAAGACTCGCGACGACCTCTCGATGGCGTACACGCCCGGGGTCGCCCGTGTGTCGCGCGCGATCGCGGACGACCCGAGCAAGGTGTGGTCGCTGACGATCAAGCAGAACACCGTCGCGGTCGTCACCGACGGAAGCGCCGTCCTCGGTCTCGGCGACGTCGGCCCCGAGGCGGCCATCCCGGTGATGGAGGGCAAGGCCGTCCTGTTCAAGGAGTTCGCGGGCATCGACGCGTTTCCGATCTGCCTCGACACGCGTGACCCGGACGAGATCGTGCGCACAGTCGAGACGCTCGCGCCGGTGTTCGGCGGGGTGAACCTCGAGGACATCGGCTCGCCCCGCTGCTTCGAGATCGAGCGCCGCCTGCGCAAGAGCCTCGACATCCCGGTGTTCCACGACGACCAGCACGGCACCGCGATCGTCGTCCTCGCCGGCCTGCTCAACGCGCTGCGCGTCGTCGGGAAGTCGCTCTCCGACGTGAAGATCGTCGTCACGGGGATCGGCGCCGCGGGGATCGCGGTGACGAAGACGTTGCTCGCCGCCGGCGCGCGGGATGTCGTCGGCTGCGACGTGCACGGCGTCGTCGACGACGCCTATCCCGGGCTCGACGACGTAAAGCGGGAGTACGCGCACCTCACGAATCCGCGCGGAATCTGCGGGACGGCGAACGACGCGCTCAAGGGCGCCGACGTCTTCATCGGCGTCTCCGCGCCGGGCGCGGTCACGGCCGACGCGATCAGGACGATGGCGCGCGACGCGATCGTGTTCGCGATGGCGAACCCGAATCCCGAGGTGCTCCCGGAGGAGATCGAAGGCGACGTCGCCGTCATCGCGACCGGCCGCTCCGACTACCCGAACCAGATCAACAACGTGCTCGCGTTCCCGGGCGTGTTCCGCGGCGCGCTCGACGTAAGGGCGTCGACCATCAACAAGGAGATGGAGCTCGCGGCCGCGCACGCGATCGCAGGCGTCGTCGGTCGGGCGCATCTGTCCGCGGACTACGTCATCCCGAGTGTCTTCAACAAGGACGTCGCGCCGGCGGTGGCGAGCGCAGTCGCCGATGCGGCCTTTAGAACCGGCGTTGCGAGAAAGGAGTGGAGGTCCTGATGCAGGTGAAGAACGTCATGACGAAGCGCGTGATCTCTGTAAAGCCCCGGACGCCGCTGAAGGACGTCGCACGGTTGCTCGTGTCGAAGCGCGTGTCGGGCGTTCCCGTCGTCGACGAGGACGGCAGCGTGCTCGGCGTCGTCTCCGAGGGAGACATCCTCCAGAAGGAGCGCGGACGGCCCGGTCGCGGCTCGCTGCTCGACCATCTGCTCGATGCAAACGGGCACGAGGCCGTGAAGCACGAGGCGCGAGACGCGGCCGACGCGATGACGTCGCCGCCGGTCACGATCCGGCCGGAGCGAGCCGTCTCCGAGGCGGCATCGCTGATGCTCGACCGCTCCGTCAACCGGCTGCCGGTCGTCGACCACCACGGCAAGCTCGTCGGCATCGTCACGCGGGCCGACCTCGTGCGCGCGTTCGTCCGCGAGGACGAGGCGATCGAGAGGGAGATCCGCGAGGACGTGATCCTCCGCACGCTCTGGAACACGCCGGAGCGGTTCAAGGTCGCCGTCGACGGGGGCGAGGTGACGATCGAAGGCGAGGTGTCGGACGCGGAGTCGGCGCAGTTGCTCGCGCGCTTCATCGAGCGCGTGCCCGGCGTCGTCGGGATCCGCTCGCGCGTCACGTGGCCGGTGGCGAGCTAGCGGAGGACTGCGAAGCGGACGATGCAACGCCGTCCCGCGGCGGGATCTTCCGGCGGCCGGTGTAGCCTCGCCCGATGGAGTTCCGCCGCGTCGGGGACCTGCCGCCCTACGTCTTCGCGACCGTCGACGAGCTGAAGCGCCGGCTGCGGCGGGAAGGCCGCGACGTCGTCGACCTCGGGTTCGGCAACCCCGACATCCCGTCGCCGGCTCCGGTCGTCGAGAAGCTCGCAGAGGCCGCGGCGAGGCCGGCAAATCATCGCTACTCCGCCAGTCGCGGCATCCCGCATCTGCGCGACGCCGTCGCCGAGCTCTACAGGCGCCGCTTCGACGTCGAGGTGGATCCCGAAACGCAGATCGTCGCGACGATCGGCGCGAAGGAAGGGCTCGCGCACCTCATGTGGGTGCTGCTCGAGCCGGGCGACGTCGCCGTCGTGCCGACGCCGAGCTATCCGATCCATCTCGTCGCGCCCCGGCTGGCCGGCGCCACGGTCGTCGGCACCGACGTCGAGGCGATCGAGGACGCCGTGCGCTCGACGACGCCGGCGCCGCGCGCCGTCGTCATCTCGTACCCGCACAACCCGACGACGGCGACCGCGACGCCCGAGCTCATGCAGCGGCTCGTCGATCTCGCCCGCGAACGCGACCTGATCCTCGTGCACGACTTCGCGTACGCCGACATCGCGTTCGACGGTCACGTGCCGCCGTCGGTGATGCAGGCGGACGGAGCCGAGGAGTGCGCGGTGGAGCTCTACAGCCTGACGAAGTCGTTCTCGATGGCGGGTTGGCGCGTCGGGTTCGTCGTCGGCCGGCCGGACGTCGTGCAGGCTCTCGCGAAGCTGAAGTCGTACCTCGACTACGGGACGTTCCAGCCGATCCAGATCGCGTCAATCGTTGCGCTCCGCGAGTGCTCGGACTATCCGGAAGAGGTCTGCGAGGTGTATCGCAGCCGGCGCGACGCGCTGTGCTCGGGGCTTGCCCGCGCGGGCTGGGACGTCGAGCCGCCGCGCGGGACGATGTTCGTGTGGGCGCCGATCCCCGAGCCCTTCCGCGACGCGGGCTCCCTCGACTTCGCCGTGCGCCTGGCGCAGGAGGCCGACGTCGCCGTCAGCCCCGGCGTCGGGTTCGGCGAGGGCGGCGACGGTCACGTGCGGTTCGCGCTCGTGGAGAACGAGCAGCGGATCGCGCAGGCGACGCGGTCGATTCGGCGGATGCTCGCGTCTGCTGCCGCGCCCGCCGTCTCCTAGTACGACACCTTCCGCCTGGATCGCTCGAAGCGCGCCCGCTCCTTTCGCGCCTCCGAGCGTGCGCGCCCGTCCTGCTTGCGCGCGAGCCGTTCGAGCTCCCGCTGCAGCTTGCGCCAGCTCTCGTAGCGCTCCAGGTCGAGCGTCCCGTTCGCGAGCGCCGCGCGCACCGCGCAATCCGGCTCCTCGCGGTGTGTGCAGTCGGCGAAGCGGCACTGCGCGGCGAGCGACTCGAGGTCTCCGAACGCGGCTTCGAGACCGGAGTCCGCGTCCCAGAGCTGCAGCTCGCGCATCCCGGGCGTGTCGAGCATGAGCCCGCCGTCGGGCAGCGGCACGAGCTGCCGGTGCGACGTCGTGTGCCGGCCGCGTCCGTCCTCGCGGATCTCCTGCGTGGCAAGCAGGTCCTCACCGAGGAGCGCGTTGACGAGCGTCGACTTGCCGACGCCGGACGAGCCGAGCAGCGCGGCGGTGCGTCCGCCGGGCACGTAGCCGCGCACCGTCTCGACCCCGTCGCCGTGCGGCGCGCTCACCGCGTGCACGGGGACGCCGTAGGCCACCGCCTCGACCTCGTACACGTAGGACTCCACGTCGTCGCAGAGGTCGGCCTTCGTGAGGAGCACGACGGGCTGCGCGCCGCTCTCCCAGGCGAGCGTGAGGTAGCGCTCGATGCGGCGGACGTTGTAGTTCAGGTCGAGGCCGCAGACGACGAAGGCGACGTCGACGTTCGCGGCGACGACCTGCGGCTTCGTCTCCGACCACGCGACCTTGCGCACGAAGGCGGTGTGGCGCGGCAGGAGCGCCTGGATCGTTGCGCGCCCCTCGTCTGTGCGCGCGGCCACGGCGACCCAGTCGCCGACGGCCGGATGCTCGTCCGTGTGACGCAACCTGCCTGCGAGCTCGGCGCGGAGCTCGCCGTGCTCGGAGTACAGGACGTACTCGCTTCGGTGCTCGACGGCGACGCGCGCGGGCGCGAGGCCGTCAAGCTCATGCGGGCGGAACGCGTCGGCGTACGACTCGTCCCAGCCCAGGGACTCGAGGTGCAACGTGATCTCCTCCTAAGAGAGTCGGTTCCGGGAAAGGAGCGCTAGAAGCGCACGGAGGCCGTGCTGAGGGCAGACTCGGTCATCTGTGCACCGCCTCCTTTCGTCGCAGAACCTTGGCGGAGGATACAGGCAGCTCAGGAGAAAGTCACGAGCGGCTTGCGGATCAGTGCTGCGCCCGCGCTGCACGCGCGGTCGGGACAGCGGAAGCGCCCGTCGCTCACGAGCACGAGCGTGCGCCCGAACCAGCTGCGACAGTCGCCCGTTTCTCCGCGCGGCATCCGCGAGCACATCCTGAAGAGTGCGAGCTGTTTCGCCCCCGGGCTCCGTTCGAGCCCCTGCACGGCCACGCCGCGCAAGCACGCACCGGCATCGCCGCCGAGCCGCGCGCAGATGCGCGTCTGCTCGAACGGATCCTCGGGGATCGCCAGCGCAGCCGCGCTGATGCAGCCGTAGCGCTGCAGACCGCGGAGCCCGACGCAGGCTTTGCGAATCGACGCGGGGTCGTCGAAGAGCGGCGCGGTCGCATCCTCGACGAAGTAGCGGTACCAGCAAGGGCGCACGTACCACAGGTGTCCGTTGCACAGGAAGCGCGGCGACGCGCCGTTCGCGCGCCGAGCGGTGCCGTCCGCGCCGCGGAGCGAGATCCAGTAGTCGTGGAACGCGCCCTGCGCGCAGTCCGGCGCCTGCTCGCCGAGCCTGCGACATGCCGCGACGGACTGGCGAAGCCGTCCGTGGTAGCCGCGCATCAGCGCGTGCCCGATCCCGTGGACGCAGGTGTACGAGCGGTAGCGCGTCGGCAGGCGCAGGCATTGCTCGAGTGCCGAGCGGCCGCCCGTGAGGATGATCTGCGGGCCGAGGTACATGACGAGGCCCATCCCGAAGCCGGCCGAGCACGTCGGGTCGTTCGAGCGCGGGATGTAGTCCATGAGGTCTGCAAGCGTCACGTGGTGCTCGGCGCCGTAGCGGCGGCCGACCTCGTGCATCAGCGGGTGGCACATGCTCTCGAGCGCCGTACCCGACTCGCGCGCGCGGCGGTCGATGCGGGGCAGCTCGGCCGCCGGGTTGCCGGCGCGGTCGATGTCCGCGAGGAGCAGCCGGACGTAGCACGTCCACTGCGCATCGAGCCGGCCGATCTGCGCGCACTGCCAGAGCCACGGTCGCTGTTGCTGCTTCGCGGCGGCGGACGGCGCGAGCGTCGCGAGCACGATCGCCGCGGCGGCGAGCCACTTCATCCCGAAAGGGTAGGCGCAGGCGGCCGGAGCACAGCGAACTGGTCGGTCACCTCGAGCTCACGGGAGCGAAAGCGGAAGACGGTCGCCGGCCTGCCGCCGTGCGGCCCGGGCGCGCGGCGCTCGCCCGTGTCCTCGAGCAGCTCGCGACGGAGGAGCACCCGCTGGAGGTTCGTCGCGGAGACCTCGTAGCCGAGCGCCGCTGTGTAGAGCTCACGCAGCTCCGGCATCGTGAACGTCGGCGGCGCGAGCGCGAAGCCGAGGTTCGTGTACGAGAGCTTCGCGCGCAGGCGCTCGCGGCCGGCGAGCACGATCTCCCCGTGGTCGAACGCCGTCCGCGGCGGGCGGCCGACAGCGTGCCACGCCGTGTCCCCGGGCACCGCCGGGATCGACGTCGGTGGGGACGAGGCCGAGGTACGCCGTCGCGAGCTGGCGCTCGTTCGGGTGGCGTCGCGGGTCGCTCCACGTCCCGAGCTGCTCCAGGTGCGAGAGCTCGCGCACGTCGACCTTCGCCGCGAGATGGCGGCGGATCGACTCCTCGAGTGTCTCGCCGGGGTCGAGATAGCCGCCGGGAAGCGCCCACGCACCGGCGTCGGGCTTTTGCGCGCGCTGCCAGAGCAGTACCTGGAGCTCGCCGTTTCGTACCTGCAGTACGGCGGCGAGGGCGACGTGGGTAGAATGCGGGGAGGTTTTCAACTGTGAGTCGGAAACTTACCCAACAGTACGACCTCGTAATCGTGGGGAGCGGCGTCGCGGGCCTCTATGGGGCCCTCTGCGCGGCCGCCGAAGCCCGCGTCCTGCTCGTCTCGAAAGGCCCTGTGCTGACGTCGTCCAGCTGGCTGGCGCAGGGCGGAGTCGCCGCGGCGACGGCGCTGGACGATGCACCCGAGCTCCATGCGGAGGACACGCTGCTCGCGGGGCGCGGCCTGTGCCGGGAGAGCGCCGTCCGGGCCCTGACGGAGGAGGCGCCGGCGCGGATCGTCGACCTCGCCGACCTCGGCGTGGCGTTCGACGGTGAGCTCGGCCTCGAAGGCGGTCATTCGCGGCGGCGTGTGCATAGCGTCGGGGGCGCCCAGACGGGACGGGAGATCTCGCGCGTGCTCGCACGGGCGGCGCTGGCTCATCCGCGCATCGACGTGAGCGAGCGCGAGCGGGCGCGCGAGCTCTGGCTTTCCGACGGGCGCTGTGTCGGTCTCGTGACCGATGCGCGGGCGATTCCGGCGCGGGCGGTGATGCTCGCGACCGGCGGCTACGCCGCGCTCTGGGGCCGGACGACGAATCCTCCCGGCTCGGTCGGCGAGGGGATCGCGATGGCGTACCGCGCGGGCGCCGCCGTTGCCGACCTCGAGTTCGTCCAGTTTCACCCGACCGCGCTCGCGGGCTCGTCGCTCCTGCTTTCGGAGGCTCTGCGCGGCGACGGTGCGCTGCTCCTCGACCGGCACGGCGACCGTTTCGTCGAGGAGCTCGCGCCGCGCGACGTCGTCGCGCGCGCGATCGACGCTCGCGGCGGCGTCGTACTCGACCTGCGGCCGGTCGACCGCTCGCGCTTCCCGGCGCTCATGGAGCGGATCGCGGACGCGGGCTTCCATCCGGAGTCGGAGCCGGTGCCGGTCGCGCCGGCTGCGCACTACACGATGGGCGGCGTCGTCACCGATCTCGACGGCTCGACGGACGTGCCGGGCCTCTACGCCGCCGGCGAGTCCGCCTGCACCGGCGTCCACGGCGCGAACCGCCTCGCCTCGAACTCGATGCTCGAGTGCCTCGTCTTCGGCCGGCGCGCTGCGCTCGCTGCGCTCGAAGAGGCGGGTCCGAGGGACAGTCCCTCGGACCCGCCCGTTTCCGGCGAGTCCGCTCCGGTCACGCCCGAGCTCCGCGAGGCGCTCTGGGAGGACGCCGGGCTGATCCGCAACGCCGAGGGGCTGACGCGCCTGACCTCCTCGCCGCATCTGCTTGCATCGCTCGTCGCGAGAGCTGCACTCGCCCGGGAGGAGAGCCGCGGCGGCCACTTCCGCGAGGACTTCCCCGACGAGAGACGCGCGCTCAACGGCATGCACACGGTCCTCCGCGCCGGGCGCGAGCCGGAGCTCGAGCCGTGGAGCTGACCGGATTCGACGTCCGCGCGTTCCTTGCCGAGGACGTCGGCGACGGCGACGTGACCGCGGAGGCGGTCGTCCCGGCCGACGCGCAGCTCGACGCGAGGCTAGTGCTGAAAGAGGACGGCGTCCTCTGCGGCCTCGAGGTAGCAGAGGCGATCTTCCGTGAGCTCGATCCCGGCGTTCGCTTCGAGCCGCTCGCCCGCGACGGCGACCGCGCAAGCGGCGAGGTTGCGCGCGTCACCGGCAACGCTCGCGCGCTGCTCACCGGCGAACGGACCGCGCTCAACCTGCTCGGCCGGCTCTCGGGAATCGCGACGCTCACGCGCCGCTACGTCGATGCCGTCGCCGGTACGGGCACGCAGATCCTCGACACCCGGAAGACGACACCCGGGCTGCGCGCGCTCGAGAAGCTCGCCGTCCGCGCAGGCGGCGGCACGAACCACCGCTTCGGCCTCTACGACGCCGTCCTGATCAAGGACAACCACCTGCGGCTCGGAGGCGGCGTCGCCGCGTCCGTCCGCCACGCGAAGGAGACGGGGCTGCCGGTCGAGATCGAGTGCGAGATGCTCGCGGACGTCGAGGCCGCTCTCGACGCGGGCGCCGACACGATCCTGCTCGACAACATGACGCCCGCGCAGCTGCGCGAGGCGGTCGGAGTGATCCGCGGCCGCGCGCGCACCGAGGCGTCGGGCGGCATCACGCTCGAAACGATCCGGGAGGTCGCCGCGACCGGTGTCGACGCGATCTCCGTCGGCGCGCTGACGCACAGCGCCCGCTCACTCGACGTATCGATGGAGGTTCGATGACGACCGCAGAGCTCACGCTCATGCAGGACGAGGTGAAGGCGCTCGCGCGGGAGCGCGGCGCGGTGATCCTCGCGCACAACTACCAGGTGCCCGAGGTGCAGGACGTCGCGGATTACGTCGGCGACTCGCTCGGCCTCTCGCGCCAGGCGGCCGCGACCGACGAGAACACGATCGTCTTCTGCGGCGTCCACTTCATGGCCGAGACCGCGAAGATCCTCTCGCCGGAGAAGACGGTGCTGATCCCCGATCCCGATGCCGGCTGCTCGCTCGCGTCGTCGATCACCGCCGACGAGCTGCGCCGCTGGAAGGCCGAGAACCCGGGAGCGGTCGTCGTGTCGTACGTGAACACGACCGCCGAGGTGAAGGCGGAGACCGACTATTGCTGCACGTCTGGCAACGCGAAGGCCGTGATCGAGGCGATTCCGAGCGACCGGGAGATCCTCTTCCTGCCCGACATGTACCTCGGCCTCTGGCTCGAGAAGGTGACCGGCCGCAAGCTGAACATCTGGCTCGGCGAATGCCACGTGCATGCGGGCATCCGGCCGGAGGACATCGAGCGCTGGCAGGCGGAGGCGCCGGACGCCGAGCTGCTCGTCCATCCCGAGTGCGGCTGCGCGTCGCAGGCGATGGCGTTCGGCAACGAGCGCACGCACATCCTCTCGACCGAGGGGATGATCAACTTCGCCAAGCAGTCGCCGAAGCCGCGCATGCTCGTCGCGACGGAGATCGGGATCATCCACCGGCTCGAGAAAGAGGCGCCGGGCAAGCGCTTCGAGCCCGTCAACCGCAACGCGTTCTGCAAGTACATGAAGATGATCACGCTCGAGAAGCTGCGCGACTCGCTGCGCGACTGGAAGTACGAAGTAACGGTCGAGCCCGAGATCGCCGAGCGCGCCCGCGGCGCGATCGAGCGGATGGTGGCGCTGGGTTAGAGGCGGCATGGCAAAGCTGAACGAGAGGCAGGCAAAGCTCTTCACCGACCGGAACTGGGGTGTCATCGGGACCATCCGGCCGGACGGGTCGACGCATGTGACACCGGTGTGGATCGACTACGACGGCGAGTCGGTCCTCGTCAACAGCGCGTACGGCAGGACGAAGGTGAAGAACATCGAACGCGACCCGCGGGCGACGGTCACCGTTCTGCCTGCGGAGGACCAGCAGAGCGGATACGTCATGGTGAGCGGGCCCGCGGAGCTCGTCGACGAGGGCGCCCGCGAGCACATCGACACGATGGCGAAGAAGTACCTCGGTGAGGACAAGTACCCGTATCTCGGCCCCGGCGAGCAGCGCGTGATCATCAAGATCCGGCCAGAGATCGTGGACGGCTTCGGCGCAGGGGGCTGATGCGCGTCACGATCTGTGACGTCGGTCCCCGCGACGGACTGCAGAACGAGCCCGACGTGCTTTCGCCCGGCACGCGCGCCGACCTCGTCAATCGGCTCGCCGCAGCCGGCCTGCCTCGGGTCGAGGCGGTTTCGTTCGTCCGCGACGACCGCGTGCCGCAGATGGCCGGCGCAGAGCAGGTGGTAGCGGCGCTCGACCGTCGCAACGGCAGCGAGTTCGCTGGGCTCGTCCTCAACCTGAAGGGCTACGAGCGACTGCGTGTCACGTCGCTCGACCGCGTCAACTGCACGTTCGCGGCGACGGAGACGTTCAACCGGCGCAACGGGAACATGTCGCTCGAGGAGGCGCTCGCTCAGGCCAAGGCCATCATCGGCGCGTCCGATCTGCCCACGACGGTCACGGTCAGCGTCGCGTTCGGCTGTCCCTTCGAGGGACGCGTCGATCCCGGGCGCGTGGCCGAGCTGTGCGAGGGGCTCGAAGCGGACGAGCTCGTCCTCGCGGACACGATCGGAGTGGCCACGCCCACGCAGGTCAGGCGCCTCGTCGAGCGGATCGGCATTGTGCAGAGGTACATAGGTGTACACCTACACAACACGCGCAACACCGGCTACGCGAACGCGCTCGCAGCGCTCGAGGCCGGCGCAACGGTGCTCGACGGGTCGATCGGCGGCCTCGGCGGCTGTCCCTACGCGCCGAAGGCCACGGGGAACATCGCCACGGAGGACCTGGTCTACCTGCTCGAGGGCGAAGGGGTCGAGACCGGCGTCGACCTCGACGCCCTGATCGGCGTGTCCGAATGGCTCGAGGGCCTGCTCGGCCGTCGCCTCGAGGGCTACGTCTACCGCGCGGGCGCCTGGCCGTCGTAACCTGGAACCACGCGGGCCGGAAGACCTCCGCCGCATGCGGCGGCTCGCGCAGCCGGCACCTCGCACGATCACCTACCGCGCGTCCGCAGAGCAGGCGGCGCGAAACGCCGCGACCGTCCGCGCCACGTCGTCGTCGCTCGTCTGCCAGTTCGACACCGAGATGCGGATCGCGCGGCGTCCGTCCCAGGTCGTGCCGCTCAGCCACGCCTCGCCGCTTTTCTGTACGCGGCGCAGCACGTCGTCGGTCCGCTCGTCGGACTCGAGGCGGAACAGCACCTGGTTCAGCACGACGTCGTTGAGCAGCTGGAACCCCGGCAGCTCCGCGAGCTCGTCTGCGAACCGACGCGCGTGCGCGCAGGTGCGCTCGACGAGCTCGGCGACGCCCTGCCGTCCGAGCGAGCGGATCGCGGCATAGACGGTGAACCCGCGCGCGCGACGCGAGAACTCCGGCGTCCAGTCCATCTGGTCGCGCACGGCGCCGTCGTCCTGGATCAGGTACTCGGCCTGCACGCCGATCGCGTGCCGGTGCGGGTCGGCATGCCGGCAGAGCACGATGCCGCAGTCGTACGGGACGTTCAGCCACTTGTGCGCATCGGTCGCCCAGGAGTCGGCCAGCTCCGCGCCGTCGACGAGGTGTGCAAGCGCGGGGCTCGCGGCAGCCCAGAGGCCGAAGGCGCCGTCGACGTGGAGCCACGCTCCGGCCTCTCGTGCGGCAGCTGCGATCTCTGGTAGCGGATCGAACGCGCCCGTGTTCACCTCGCCGGCCTGCGCGCACACGAGCGTCGGGCCCGTCGCGTCGCGGAACGCGCGTGACAACGACCCGGCGACCATCCTGCCCTGATCGTCCGCCTCGACGAGCTCCGGCGTCCCGAGCCCGAGCAGCCGCAGCGCGCGAGTGACCGTGACGTGAACCTTCGCGCCACACAGGACGCGAATGCGCGGCGCACCCGCGAGACCGTCAGGCGTCGAAGTCCCAACCCGCCTCGGCGAGCACGTGCCGGCGCGCGATCGCAAGCGCCGTGAAGTTCGCCATCTGGCAGCCGGTCACGAACGCGAACGACGCGTCGGACGGCAGTCGGAGCAGCTCCTTGACCCACGCGCCGGCGACCTCCTCGACCACGGACGCGGACGGCCCCGCAACGTAGAGGCCGGCGTTCTGGTCCCACGTCGAGGTGAGCCAGTCCGCGGCGAGCGCCGCCGGCACCGCGCCTCCGATGACGAAGCCGAAGTAGCGCCCGCTCGGAATCGCGACGACGCCGGGCTCGGCGCCGGCGACGAGCTCGTCCACGACGCTCGCCGGATCTCTCGGTGCCTCCGGAAGCGGACCGCCGAGCGCGTCGCGCAGCTCCTCGACACGCACTTCCGGATACACGCGTCGCGCGTCGAGCGTCTCGAGAAAGTCCGCCGCATGGTCGGCCGTGCGTCGGAGCAGGTCCCGCGTCTCGTCCACGCAGAGACCCTAGAAGAACACGAGCTTGACGATCAGGACGATCACGATGATCGCGACCGCGAGCAGCACGAGTTGAACGAGGTCGCTCGCAGTCTCGCGCGTCGAGTCCCGCTTGCTCTCGACGCCGCGAAACGAGCGCTCGATGTCGCGCCGTACCTCCTCCTGGATCTGACGCGAGAGGCTCGCGCCCCAGCTCTCGACCTCCGGCTCGGGCGCGGTCTTCAGCGGCGGGAACTCCGACGGCCCGCCGTCGATCGACAACTGGTAGACGTGCTCGTGCTGGATGTCCTTCAGGTGCGCCTCGCCGAGGTCGTGCACGTTGACACCGTCGGGCAGCTGGTTCCCGAGCAGCGCGCGCGTCGTCTCGGAGATGAGGATCTGGCCGCCGTGGCCCGCAGAGCAGATGCGCGCCGCGCGCACGACGTCGAGCCCGACGTAGCCCTCCTCGCCGACGGACGGCTCGCCGGTGTGCAGGCCCATCCGCACGCGAACGTCCTTCCCCTGCGGCCAGTCCTCTTCCTGGAGCGCGCGCTGTGCGGCCACGGCCGCCTCGACCGCCGAGCGGGCCCGTGCGAACGAGAAGAAGAACGCGTCTCCCTGCGTGTCCATCTCCTTGCCGTCTCGCTCGCCGAACGCCTCCCGGATGATCCGCCGGTGCGCCGAGACGACCGCGCCGTACTCGTCGCCAAGCTCCTGCAACAGGCGGGTCGAGCCCTCGATGTCGGTGAAGACGAACGTGACGGTGCCGCTGGGGATGCTCATCCGTGCCGTTCTACCGAATAGACGCGCGCGGGCTTCTCGCCCTTGAGCAGAACGTCGCGCTCGTGGGTGAGGCCGAGGCGCTCGGCGACCGCGATCGAGCGCACGTTGTCCGGATCGATGAGCGCGATGACCCGCGGACGAATCTCGGCGAGCACGTGGTCGCGGCAGGCCACGCTCGCCTCGGTCGCGTAGCCGCGGCCCCACACCTCCGGGTGAAGCGCCCAACCGATCTCGACTTCGCCGTGCGCGCGGGCGTCGGTCAGCGTCGTCGGCATCCACGTGCGGTCGTCCCACACGAGCATCCCGGCGCGTCCGATGACGCGGCCGTCCTCCTTCCTCTCGGCTGCGAGGATCCCGAAGCCGTCAGCGTGGTGCCGCTCGCGGGTCTCACGGACGTAGGCGTTGACCTGCTCGCGCGAGCGCGGGCTGAGCCAGCGCTCGACTTCCGGCTGCGCGTACATCTCCGTCCACGCGTCGAGGTCGGACTCCTCGGGCACGCGCAGGACGAGGCGCTCGGTTTCGAGTTGCACGGCCCCGAGTATCGTGGCCGCGTGAACCGCCTCGCGCAGGAAACGAGCCCGTACCTGCTCCAGCATGCGGACAATCCGGTCGACTGGTACGCATGGGGCGGCGAGGCGTTCGCGCGCGCCCGCGCCGAGGAGAAGCCGATCCTGCTCTCGATCGGCTACGCCGCGTGCCACTGGTGCCACGTCATGGCGCACGAGTCGTTCGAGGATCCGGGCGTCGCGGCGGTGATGAACGAGCTGTTCGTCAACGTCAAGGTCGACCGGGAGGAACGGCCCGACGTCGACTCGCTCTACATGGACGCGGTCGTGGCGCTCACCGGCAGCGGCGGCTGGCCGATGACCGTCTTCCTGACGCCCGAGGGCGAGCCGTTCCTCGGCGGGACGTACTTCCCGCCCGAGCCGCGCCACGGGCTGCCGAGCTTCCGCCAGGTGCTCACGCAGGTCGCGCAGGCGTACCGCGAGAGACATGCCGACGTCGTGCGGCAGGCGCGGGCGCTGACGGAGTCCGTACGCGCCTCGGCGCGGATCGAGGCGTCGCGCGAGCCGCTGACGTCGTCGCTGCTGCACGAGGCGGTGGGCGGGCTGCGCACGGGGTTCGACGCGCGCTGGGGCGGGTGGGGGCAGCGTCCGAAGTTCCCGCCCGCGTCGACGATCGAGTTCCTGCTCCGCCGAGGCGAGCTCGAGCCGGCGACGAAGACGCTCGACGGGATGGCGCTCGGCGGGATGTACGACCTGCTCGGCGGCGGCTTCCATCGCTACTCCGTCGACGAGCGCTGGCTCGTGCCGCACTTCGAAAAGATGCTCTACGACAACGCGCTGCTCGTGCCGGCGTACCTCCACGGCTGGCTCGTCACCGGCACGGAGCGTTACCGCGAGGTCGTCGAGGAGACGGTCGAATACGTGCTGCGCGAGCTCGCGCTCCCGGAGGGCGGGTTCGCCTCGGCGCAGGATGCGGACACCGACGGCGTCGAGGGGCTCACGTTCACCTGGACTCCCGACGAGGGCGTGCCGGAGGAGCTGCTCGAGCCGTTCGAACACGGACGCTTCGTGTTGCGCGGGGAGCTCCCGCCGCAGTTGAAGCGCGAGCTGTTCGAGCGGCGCGAGAGGCGACCGAAGCCGCTGCGCGACGACAAGGCGATCGCCTCCTGGAACGGGCTCGCGCTCGCCGCGCTCGCGGAAGCCGGACGACGCCTCCGGCGCGACGACTGGCTCGACGCGGCGCGACGCCTCGGTGAGTTCCTCCTCGGCCCGCTCTCGACGCCCGAGGGCCGCCTCTACCGCACGTACCGAGACGGGATCGCCAAGAACACGGGCTTCCTCGACGACTACGCCGATGTCGCGCACGGGCTCTACGAGCTGCACGTCGCGACCGGCGAGCCGCGCTGGCTCGAGGAGTCGCGCCGGCTTGCGCTCCTCGCGGTCGGGCTCTTCGGCGACGACGAGCGCGGCGGCTTCTTCCTCACGCCGTCGGACGGCGAGCAGCTCGTCGCGCGGAAGAAGGACTTCGACGACCACCCGACGCCGTCGGGCAACTCGATGCTGGCGTACGTGCTGCTCCGGCTCGCGCGAATCTACGGTGACGACGAGCTCGAGCGCCAAGCCACGGGCGTGTTCCGCCTGATCGTGAACGGGCTGAGCCGCGCGCCGTCCGCGTTCGGCTGGACGCTCTGCGCGCTCGACCTCCACTTCGCCTCGCCGCGCGAGCTCGCGATCTTCGCGTCGCCCGAGGACGAGCTTGCGCGTGCAGCGCTCGAGCCGTGGCAGCCGAACGCCGTCGTCGCGTTCGGCCCGGCCGAGGATGTGCCGTTGCTCGAAGGCAAGGAGCGAGTCGACGGCAGGCCGACGGTCTACGTCTGCGAGAACTTCGCCTGCCGCGCGCCGGTCACGGAACCAGCGGCGTTTGCGACCTGATTTCGCGGACGAAGCCGAAGTTGCGTCACTCGGCGACGTTCGCCGCGGCCGACGTGCGGCCGTCCTGAACGGTCGCAACGGCGACGATGTCGTTGTCGGCGTCGTAGGCGTACACGATCAGCATCCAGCGCCACGGCCCGAGGATGAAGCGATAGCCGTGCCAGCGTCCTTCGAGTGTCGCGCCGAGCAGCGGAAAGCGCGCAAGCGGCTCGATCGACCGGCGCACGCGGGATCGTGTGTCGGGCGGGAGGCTGTGCGTCGAGATGATCCGTGCAAGGTCGGCGATGGCCGCCGGTGCGCCCACCACCTGCGCCACTCTCAGAGCTCGCCGAGAGGCTTGCCCTCGCCCGCCCGAACTTGTGCGAGCCCGAGCTCGGCCCGCTCGAAGGCGCCGGGGATGCCGTCGAGGAGCGCGGTCACGTTCCGCGGGTCGGGATCCGCCTCGTCCAACGCGGTGGAGAGCAACGAGCGCGCGATCGTGCCTTCGTTCACGTGCGTCCGGGCGGCGATGCGACGGAGCTTCTCGGCATGCACGTCGTCGAGTGTGACGTTCACACGATTCGGGTTCGACGTCCGCGCCACGAGCCGACGGTAGCACGCGTCGACACGCCGCGTGCACTCTGCCCGACTGTACTACGCGGAGGCGGGCGCGAGCTGCGGCTCGACCGCGGGCGCCTTCACGAGCGGCGTGCGCCGCGGCGCCGGCAACAGGCTCACGACGCCGACGGTCAGGATCACGCCGAGCCACTGCGTCCACCGGAGCGTCGCGTCGAACGCGAGGTAGCCCACGATGATCGCGGTCACGGGATAGGCGAGCTCGGCGATCGACGCGACCATCGCCGGTGTCCGCTGCAGGCCGATGTAGTAGAGCGACAGCGCGAGCAGTCCCGTGACGAGCGCGAGGTACGCGATCCAGAGCGTGTCGTGCGCGCTCGCGAACGCCGGCGCGCCGAGGATCGGCAGCGCGATCGCGCTCGCGACGAGCCCGAACGAGAACCGCACCGTGACGACGTGGTCGAACCGGAGCCGACGCGAGAGGTAGCGGCCGAAGACCGTGCCGAGGCCCCACAGCACCGCGGCGGCGAGCGCCAGCGCCATCGGCTCCAGCCCTTGCGCATGCACGTCGAACGGCTGCGGGAACGCGATCAGCCAGACGCCGAGAAGCGCCGGGATCACGAACCACGCGAACCGCCGCCGCGGCTGCTCGCCGAGGATCACGCGCGCGGCCGCGATCGCGATCAGCGGCTGCACCTTCTGCAGCACGACGGGCGTGATCGGATCGCCGTGGACGAACGCCTGCGTGAAGAGGATGGTGGCCACGGCCGAGGCGCCCGCGCCGACGGCGATCCCCGCGAGCACGTAGCGCGTCCCGGCGGAGAAGAGCGCGCGCATGGCCGGGACGAGCAGCGGCAGCGTGATCAGCACCAGAATGACGTGCTCGCCGAACACGATCGTCGCCGCGGAGGTCGACTCGGCCAGGGGCTTGCGGAAGAGAGCGTCCGTGCCCCACATCGCCGCTGCGACCGCGATGAGCACAACGCCGGGCACGAATGCGAGCCGCCGCGTCATGCGGCGAGCGTACCTATCCGCGTTCGCTCGACAGCACGCGCGGACCGGGCTCGTCGGCGAAGCGTACGACGATGCGGCCGGCGGCGGAATCGTCGCGCACGAGGTCGAGGACGATGGCGGCGATCTCCTCCGCGGGCACGAGCGGCGAAACCTCCGCGCGTTCCCGTTCGGTCATCTCGGCGAGGCTTCGCTGCACCGCCGGCGTGTCGACCCAGTCGGGGCACACGCAGTTCACGCGCACGCCGTCGTGATTCGCGAGCGCGGACGTGAATCGCACAACGGCGGCCTTCGCGGCCGCGTAGTCCGGCGCGTCGTACGGTCTCGTGCCGAGCGCCGCGACGGACGAGACGTTCACGATCACACCGTCGCCGTCCATCGCGTCGAGCGCGAGTTGCGTCGCGAGCACGAGCCCGTTCAAATTGACGTCGATCGTCTTCCGCCACGTCTCGAAGACTCCGCCCGCGTTGTTGACGAGCACATCGAGGCCGTCGAGTTGCTCGAACAGGCGGCGTACGTCCTCGGGCTCGGACATGTCGACGTGGACGAACGGGGCTTGCGCCTCGACGACGTCGGCGACGATGACCGTCGCGCCTTCGGAGCGGAGCCTCTCCGCGATCGCGCGCCCGATCCCGGCGGCGCCGCCGGTGACGATCGCAACGCGCCCTGCGACGTCCATTACGCCTCGAGCGAGAGCACGTCGTCGAGTGTCTCGCGCCGGCGGATGACGCGCGCGTCGCCGTCGCGAACGAGCACCGCAGCCGGCCGCGGAACCGCGTTGTAGTTCGACGACATCGACAGTGTGTACGCGCCCGTCGCGGGAACCGCGAGCAGGTCGCCGCGGTGCGGCTCGGCGAGCGCGACGTCGTCGATCAGCACGTCTCCCGACTCGCAGTGCTTCCCTGCGACGCCGAACGTCCCCGAATCCGCCGCGTCCATCCGTGTCGCGATCGCAGCCGTGTAGCGCGCGTCGTAGAGCTGCGGACGTGCGTTGTCCGAGAGCCCGCCGTCGACCGCGACCCACGCGCGCTCGCCCGAGCGCTTGACGCTCCCGACGCGGTAGAGCGTGACGCCGGCCTGCGCGACGAGCGAGCGCCCCGGCTCGAAGATCACCTGCGCGTCGAGTGCGAGGCCGCCGAGAAGCACGTCGACGAACTCCTCGATCGAAGGCGCGCGCTCGCCCGGCTGCGTCGCCACGCCGAGCCCCCCGCCGAGGTCGACCACGCGCGGCGTCCAGCTCGTCGCTTCGAGGTACCGGTTCAGCCACGCGATCGTCTCCCGCGCGGCCGAGAGCGCGAGCAACTGCGAGCCGACGTGAACGTGGACGCCGTCGAGCTCGCCCGCGAGCGATGCGGCCTCGTCGGGAGTGACGCCGAACTTCGAGCCGAGGTGGCCCGTGCGGATCGACTCGTGCGTGTCGGCCTCGATCCCGGGCGTGATCCGCACGAGCAGGCGCTCGACGCCGGCGGAGCGCGCACGCGCCAGTTCCTCGACCGAGTCGAGGACGACGTACGCGGCGCGCGCCTCGGCCGCAGCGCGCAACTCCTCGTCCGACTTGTTGTTCCCGTGCACGACGAGCCGCTCGCTCGGGATGCCCGCGCGCTGTGCGAAGCGGAGCTCGCCGAGCGTCGAGACGTCCGCGCCGAGGCCCTCCTCCGCGAACAGCCGCAGGAGCGCGACGTTCGGGAACGCCTTCGTCCCGTAGACGACCAGTGCCTCGGGCGCCGCCGCGCGGTAGGCCCGAGCCCGCGCGCGCACCGTCTCCTCGCAGTAGACGACGAGCGGCGTGCCGAACCCGTCCGCGAGCGCGGACGCGCGGACGCCGCCGACGGTCAGCTCGCCGTCGGCGACCTCCGCCGAGTCGGGAAACAACGTGAGGTCAGTCGTCCCAAGTCCAGTTCGGATCGGGCGCGTCGCCGTCGCCGGGGCCGGTGTTCGGCGCACCGATCGCGATCACCTCGGCGCCGTCCGGCCCGCTCTTGATCCCGCGCATGACCTGCGGAGGCACGCGAACCGCGCTCCACGGCTCGAGCTCGATCACGTCGTCGCCGACCTTCATCGTCGCCGAGCCGTGCACGAGAACGTAGATCTCCTCCTGCCGCTTGTGCCGGTGCCCGTGCGCCTTCCGGTTCGGCGAGAAGCGCAGGTAGCTCACGCCACAGTGCTCGCAGCCGAGCGCCACGCGCGCGAAGCGGATGTTGAAGTCGGCAGGATCGATGCCGAGGTTCTTCGCCTGGTCCTCGACCTCGAGCAGGTTGACGTGGCTGTATTCGGTGTCCGACATGTCAGTCGGTCCACCAGTCCTGCGTCGTCTCTGCGTCGCCGGAGCCGGCGTTGGGCGCGCCGAACAGGATGATCTCGGCACCTTCGGGGCCACCCTCGAGGTTCCGCATCGTGTCCTTATGGATGCGGATCGCGTCCCAGGGCTCGAGCTCGAGGATCTCGTCGTCAAGCTTGAGCCGCACGCTGCCGTTGACGAGGACGTAGAGCTCCTCCTGCTCGTTGTGGGTGTGCCCGAACGGCATGCGGTAGTTCGGCGCGATGCGCAGAAAGCTGACACCCGAGTTCTCCAGCTCCAACGGGACGCGCGCGGTGTGGAACTCGAGGTCGTCCATGCCGAACTTCGGCGCCTGGTCCTCGACCTCTTTCCGCAAGTTGAGCTTCGTGTAATTCGCCATGACTCGACGTTAACGAGTTGCTACGCTCCGGGCGGAAATGAACGGACAGGAGCTCCTTCACTAGCACAGGAAGCCCACGCGGCCAGGCCGCGCGAGCTTCCCCGGGCCTCTCACGTGAGAGGCTTTTTTGTTCCCGCACATGGACCGATACGACCCCAAGCAGATAGAGGAGAAGTGGCAGCGCGTCTGGGCGGACGAGCGCACGTTCCACACGCCGAGCCTCGGCGGTGACGCCCCGCACTGGTACCAGCTCGAGATGCTGCCGTACCCGTCGGGCAACGGCATGCACATGGGCCACGTCCTCAACTACACGATGGGCGACGTGATCACGCACTTCCGCCGCCGCAACGGCTGGACGGTGCTGCGCCCGATGGGGTGGGACGCGTTCGGCCTGCCCGCCGAGAACGCGGCGATCCGCGAGGGCGGCCACCCGCGGGAGATCACCGAGCGGAACATCGAGACGATTCGCGCGCAGATGCAGCGCCTGGGCTGGGCGATCGACTGGGACCGCGAGGTCTCGTCCCACGAGCCCGAGTACTACCGCTGGACGCAGTGGCTGTTCCTGAAGTTCTTCGAGCGCGGGCTCGCGTACCGCAAGGAGGCGCCCGTCAACTGGTGCCCGAACGACCAGACCGTCGTGGCAAACGAGTACGTCGTCGACGGCCGCTGCGAGCGCTGCGGCGCCGAGGTCGAGCTGCGGAACATGACGCAGTGGTTCTTCAAGATCACGGCCTACGCGGACGAGCTGCGCGAGTACGACCTGCCCGAGGGCGGGTCGTGGCCCGAGCGGTCGAAGACGATCCAGCGCAACTGGATCGGGCGCTCGGAAGGCGCCGAGATCCTGTTCCGCGTCGAGGAGCTGGATGTCGATCTGCCCGTCTTCACGACGCGGCCGGACACGTTGTTCGGCGCGACGTTCTTCGTCGTCGCGCCCGAGCATCCGTTCGTCGAGCAACACGGCTCGGACGAGGTCCGCGAGTACGCAAGGCACGCAGGAACGGGGCGCGCCGAGGACCGCGCGGCGGGCGAGGCGAAGACCGGCATCTTCACGGGCTATGAGGTCACGAACCCCGTGAACGGCGAGCGCCTGCCGATGTACGTGGCGGACTACGTCCTGATGGACTACGGCACCGGCGCGATCATGGCGGTGCCCGCGCACGACGAGCGCGACCGCGAGTTCGCCGAAGCGTTCGACCTTCGTGTCGTCGAGGTCGTGAACGAGGACGGCGTGCTGGTGCGCTCAGGCGATTTCGACGGGCTGCCGGCCGAGGATGGCAAGCGCGCGATCGTCGAGTACCTGCGCAGCGAGGGACGGGGCGCTCCGGCAGTGTCGTATCGGCTGCGCGACTGGAGCTTCTCGCGGCAGCGGTACTGGGGCTGCCCGATTCCGATTATCCATTGCCGCGCGTGCGGCGTCGTTCCCGTTCCCGAGGACGAGCTCCCGGTGCTCTTGCCCGAGGTGGACGACTATCTGCCGAAGGGCAAGCCGCCGCTGGCCTCCAACGAGGAGTGGCTGCACGTCGAGTGCCCGCGCTGCGGCGGCGAGGCGACCCGCGAGGCGGACACGATGGACACGTTCGTCGACTCCTCGTGGTACTTCCTGCGCTACGTCGACCCGCACAACGACGAGGCGCCGTTCGGCCGTGACGTCGTCGACTACTGGCTGCCGGTGAACCAGTACATCGGCGGCATCGACCACCTGACCGGGCACCTGCTGTACTCGCGCTTCTTCGTCAAGGCCATGAACGACATGGACATGGTCGGGTTCCGCGAGCCGTTCGCGCGCCTGTTCCACCAGGGCTGGGTGCAGATGGGCGGGACGAAGATGTCGAAGACGCGCGGCAACGTCACCGGGCCGGAGGAGCTGGTCGAGGAGTACGGAGCGGACGCGGTCCGCCTCTACATCCTCTTCATGGGCCCGGCCGATCAGGACATGGAGTGGACGCCGTCCGGGATCGACGGCATCACGCGCTTCCTGCGCCGGCTGTGGCGGATCGTCGGCGAGGTCGCGGAGAGCGCGCCCGCGTCAGGCGAGCCGGACGCGCTGACGCGGAAGGCGCACGAGACGATCGCGCGCGCGACCGACGACATTGGGCGCCGCTTCCAGTTCAACACGCCGATCGCGGCCGTGATGGAGCTGGTGAACGAGCTCGCGAAGGAAACGGCCGCTCCGGACGCGCGCTTCGCGGCGGAGACGGCGCTGAGCCTGATCCAGCCGTATGCGCCGCACATCGCCGAGGAGCTTTGGGAGCGGCTGGGCAACGACCGGCTGTGGGAGGAGCCGTGGCCGAGGGCCGATCCGCGGTTTCTGGAGCGCGAGACGTTCGAGCTCGTCGTGCAGGTGAACGGGAAGGTGCGTGACCGGTTCGAGGTCGACGCCGAGCTGCCCGAGCAGGAGCTGGTCGAGCGCGCCTTGGCGTCGGAGCGAGTACGCGCGCACCTGAACGGCAAGCAGGTCCGGAAGACGATCGTCGTCCCGGGCAAGCTCGTCAATCTCGTCGTTGCTTAGCGGATTCCCGTGTCGATCACGAGGTCGACTTTCGTGCTGATGCCCCCGTGGACGCGGACGGTTCGGGGCTGCGGGACCGTTCCGAACGGGCGCTGGTTCGTCTTCACCGCGTAGACGCCTGCATCGAGGCGAATCGAGTAGCGGCCGCGGTCGTCGGTCGTCGTGCTGCGTGTCGAGCCGTTGCGCGTAAAGGAGAGCGTGACGTGCTTGGCGGGGGCGCTGCACGGCGTGCCGACTCGGCAGACCGGCGCGATCGGAGCGCGCATCACCGTTCCGTGGATCGTGCCGGTGAGGAGTGCGACGGCGGAGACGAGTGCGACCAAAGTCACTGAATCGTGACAGACACGTGACGCTTTTCGCGGCACGGTTTCGGCATGCCCGACATCCAGGTGTCACGTCGCGCTCTCGTGCTCGGTGCGCTCGCCCTCGCGCTCGCATTGGCGTTCGCGAACCGCATGCTGCGCGACGCGGGGACGGCGTACGAGGCGCCTGCGCCGCATGCCTCGGCCACGCTGCCTGCCGTGCCGCGGTCGCTCGTGGTCGTGGACGTCGTCGGAGCCGTTCGGCACGCCGGCCTCTACCGTCTGCCGCAGGGCGCTCGGATCGCTGACGCCGTTGCGCGCGCGGGCGGCGCGACGCGCAAAGCGGAGCTGGACCTCGTCAACCTCGCGGCGCCGCTCGCGGACGGCAGCCAGATCGTCGTGCCGACGCGCACGGCCGCCGCTCGAGCCGGCGGAGGCGGCGGGCCGTCCGCGTCCGCAGGCCCCGTCCACCTGAACAGCGCGACCGAGGCGGACCTCGAGGCGCTCCCTGGCGTCGGCCCGGTCACGGCGCAGAAGATCCTCGACTACCGGCAGCACCACGGCGCCTTCGGGAGCGTCGACGAGCTCGATGCGATCCCGGGCATCGGCCCGAAGCGGCTCGACCAGCTCCGCGACGTGGTGGCGCCGTGAACGTGCGCACGCCTCATGCCCTCGTCGCTTCCCTGTGTCTCGGGTTGGCGGCCTCGAACGCAGCGCGCCTGCCGTCGGTCGGGCTCGCGGCCGGCGTGGTCGGCATGGCCGGTCTCGCCGCCGGCGTTCAGTCCGCGCACCGGATGACCGTCTTCGCGGCGGCGCTCGCGTGCGCCGGCTGGTGGTGGGGCAGCGTGCGCCTCGCCGCGCTCGACCACAGCGTCCTCTCCGGCTCGGTTGGAACCGCGGAACGCGCCCGGCTCGAGGTGACGGCCCCGGCGCGGCCGAGCCGCTACAGGCTCCGTGTCCCGGTCCTCGTTCGGCGCTTCGGCGAGCGTCGACTGCGCGAGACGGCGCTGCTCGAGTTGCCGCCGGGTCGCGCGCCGCCGCAGGGCGCATTCCTGTCCGCCGTCGTCACCGTCGCGCAGCCGCGAGGTCCGGACCACGGCTTCGACGAGCGAACCTGGCTGCGACGCAAGGGCATCCACGTCGTCCTCCGCGCCGACCGCTGGCGCCTCGCCGGCAGGCGCGGCGGCCTCTCCGCGGTGGCCGACCGCCTTCGCGCGCACGTCGAGCGTTCGCTCGCGCGCGGAGCGTCGGGGCAGCGCGGGGCGGTCCTGGCCGGCGTCGTGCTCGGCGACGACCAGGCCGTCGCCCAAACTCTGCGAGACAAGTTCCGCGCGTCGGGGCTCTACCACCTGCTGGCGGTGTCGGGGCAGAACGTCGCGTTCGTCGCCGTCGGGGTGCTCGTCCTCGCCGCGCTGCTCGGCGTGCCGCGCCTGATCGCGGAGGTGTGCGCGCTTGCAGGCATCGTCGCGTACGTCCTCGCCGTCGGTGCGCAGCCGTCGGTGGTACGTGCGGGGATCGTCGGTGCCCTCGGCTCGCTCGCGTGGCTTGCCGCACGGCAGCGCGACCGCTGGCACTTCCTGCTGCTCGCGGCGTTCGTCCTCCTCGCGTGGAACCCGTATACGGCGCTCGACGCCGGCTTCCAGTTGTCGTTCGCCGCCGTCGCGGCGATCTTCGTCCTCGTCCGGCCGCTGATTCGGATCCTCGAGGGCTACCCGCTGCCGGCCTGGCTGCGCGAGGCGATCGCCGTCTCGACGGCGTGCAGCGTGGCCACGGCCCCCGTGCTGTGGCTCCAGTTCCACGCGGTGCCGCTCCTCGCCGTCCCGGCGAACGCGCTCGCGGCGCCGGCGATGGGGCCGCTGCTCGGCCTCGCGCTCTCTGCAGCGTTGCTCGATCCCATCTCGCCCGGTGCGGCCGCCGTCCTCGCCGGACTCGCAGGCTGGTGCGCCGCCTGGCTCGCACTGTGCGCACGCGTGATCGGCGGCCTGCCTTTCGCCCAGGTCAGCTCGACGCGCGGAGGCGCCGCGCTCGCGGCCGGCGCTCTCCTCGGCTCGGCCTATGCTTGGCGGCGATGGCGCAGCTCAAGCCGGTCTATCTGATCTCGGGCAGCGACCGGCCGAAGATCCGCCTCGCGCTCGAGCGGCTCCGCAACCACTTCGAGGAAGGCGCGGTCGAGCTTCTCGGCGCCGACGAGCATCCGGCCGACGACGCAATTGCCGCCTGCAACGCGCTCGGCCTCTTCGGCGGCGAGCGGCGCCTCGTCATCGTCGAGGACGTCGACTCGTGGAAGGCGCCGGAGGCGAAGGTCGTGGCGGCTTACCTGAAGACGCCCGCGCCCGAGACGGTGCTTGCGCTCGTCTGCACCGAGCTGAAGAAGGACTCGGCGCTCGCAAAAGCGTGCGCGAAGGCCGGCGAGGTGCTGTTGTACGACGCGCCGCGCAAGCGCGACCTGCCGTCCTGGGTCGCGAAGCAATTCGAGCAGCACGGCGCGAGCGCGGACCGCGACGCCTGCCGCCTGCTCGTCGAGGTCGTCGGTGACGATCCGGAGCGCCTGCGGAGCGAGATCGAGAAGCTCGCGACCTGGGCGGCCGGGGAGACCGTCACCGAGGAGAACGTGCGCCTGCTCGCATCGATGTCGGCCGAGACGACCGTCTTCATGCTCACCGACGCGTGGGGAAAGCGAGACGTCGGCACCGCGCTCGCCGCCGTCGAGTCCCTCCTCGAGCGCGCGGGTTCACGCGAGCTGCCGAGGCTCGCGGCCCTCCTCGCGAATCACGTCGCGCGAGTCCGGGCGTGCCAGGCGCTCGCCGACGACGGGCTCGGCCCGCGCGACGCGGCCGGCAAGCTGAAGATGCACCCGTTCGCGGCCGAGAAGGCGTTCGCCCACGCGGCGAACTACTCGCCGGACGAGCTCGAGCACGCGCTCGTGCGCCTGGCCGAGCTCGACCTCGCGCTCAAGGGCAACAGCCGCCTGTCCGGCGAGCTCGAGCTCGAGCGGGCGCTCGTCGAGGTGACGCCGGCGCGGGTCTAGCTCGAGGGGCGGGAGCCGGACACGAGGCGATCCGCCTGCGACTTCCGCCGCGCCGCCGTGTTCTTGTGGAGCGCTCCGCGAGCCGCAGCTCGGTCGAGCCACGAGACGAGCTGCTTGTGCTCCTCGGCCACGCGGGCCCCGTCTCCGTCGGCGACGGCAGCTTCGAGGCGCCGCCTGAGGGTCTTCGCCGTCGACTTGAACCGGAGGTTCTCGAGCCGCTCCAGCCCCGCCGTCCGGACGCGCTTCTTCTGTTGCTTGATATTCGGCATAGCGTAGAAACGCCCGCTCCAGCGGGCCCGCGGATGGTAGCAACAGCCGCGCTCCTTATGCTCACGGCGTGACCGCGCCCACCGACGAGGCCGTCGCCGCGCCCGTCGCCGCCGAACGTCGACCGCGACTCGCCCGGTCGACGGCGATCTTCTCGCTCGCCACGGGCCTGTCGCGGATCCTGGGCCTCGTTCGCGAGGTCGTCGCCCGCTACTACTTCGGCACCGTCGGCGCGATCAACGCGTTCGAGGTCGCGTTCCTGATCCCGAACACGGTCCGCGCGCTCGTCGCCGACGCTGCGTTGTCGTCCGCGTTCGTCCCCGTCTTCAGTGAGCTGCTCGTGAAGGGCGAGCGCAAGCGCGCCTGGCGCGTTGCATCCAGCCTGTTCTGGCTCGTGCTGCTCGGGCTCGGCGGCCTCACTGCGCTGTTCATCCTCATCGCGCCCTGGGTCATGGCCGCGTTCGGCTACGGCGACCTCGCCGTCGGCCTCTCCCGCGTGCTCTTCCCGATCGTCGTCCTGCTCGGGCTCTCGGGAATCGTCGTCGGGATCCTCAACAGCTACGACCACTTCACCGTTCCGGCGCTCACGCCGGTCTTCTGGAACATCGCGATCATCGTCGGGCTCGTCATCGGCGTCCCGCGCGCGAGCGGGATCGACGCGGAGCTCTACGTCTACGCGTTCTCGATCCTGATCGCGACGCTCATCCAGTTCCTGCTGCCGCTTCCCTGGCTTCGCGGCCGCGACGGCCATCTGCAGGTCGTGATCGACTGGCGCGACCCCGGAGTCCGCCAGACGCTCGTGCTGATGGTGCCGATCACGATCAGCCTCGGGCTGATCAACCTCAACGCCGTCGTGGACACGTTCTTCGCCGCGCGGCTGATCGATCGCTTCCACGCAGTCAGCGCGATCAACGCGGCGTTCCGCCTCTACATGCTTCCGCAGGGGATGTTCTCCGTCGCGGTCGCGACCGTGCTGTTCCCTTCGCTTGCACGGCTTGCGTCGCTGGCCGACTACGACGGCTTCCGGCGGACGGTGACGACCGGCATCCGGCAGATCGCGTTCCTGCTCGTGCCGGCGGGCGTCGTGTGCGCCGTGCTCGCCGAACCGATCGTCCGCGTCGTCTACCAGCGCGGGGACTTCACGCCGCAGCAGGTCCCGGCGGTCGCGGCCTCGCTCGCGGCGTTCTCGCTCGGCCTCGTCTTCAACGGCTTCATGCTCATGCTGAACCGCGCCTTCTTCAGCCTGCAATCGCCGTGGATCCCCACGTGGGTCGCGCTCGGCAACCTCGCTCTCAACGCGGCGCTCGACGGGGCGTTCTACTCGTTCGGGATCTGGGGGCTCCCGCTGTCCACGGCGATCGTGAACATCGCGGGAGCGTTCGCGCTGTTCGTCCTATTGCGACGCCGTCTCGGACGACTCGACTTGCGCGAGACGTCTCGCTCGCTTGCGCGCATCGTCGCCGCGAGCGCGGTCCTCTCGGTCGTCCTGTACGCGGTCTGGTGGCCGCTGCATCACGCGCTCGGAGACTCCTTCCTCGCCGCGCTCGTCGCGCTGCTCGCGGCGCTCGCCGCGGGCGGAGCCGCGTATGCCGTTTCCTGCCGTTTGCTGGGAGTTCGCGAGCTCGACGCGTTGCTATCGTTGGTGCGGAGCCGCGCCTCGCGCGGCTGACGTCGTTATGGACCAAAACCACATCCGCAACTTCTCGATCATCGCGCACATCGACCACGGCAAGTCGACGCTCGCGGATCGCATTCTCGAGCTGACGCACGCCGTCTCGAGCCGCGACATGCGAGCACAGGTGCTCGACTCGATGGACCTCGAGCGCGAGCGCGGCATCACGATCAAAGCGCAGGCCGTGCGCGTCTCGTGGAAGAAGCACCAGCTCAACCTCATCGACACACCCGGCCACGTCGACTTCACGTACGAGGTGTCACGGTCACTGCAGGCGTGCGAGGGCGCGTTGCTCGTCGTCGACGCGGCGCAGGGCATCGAGGCACAGACGCTCGCGAACGCGTACCTCGCGCTCGAGAACGACCTGGAGATCATCCCGGTCGTGAACAAGATCGACCTGCCGCAGGCGGATCCCGACGGGGCAGCCAAGCAGCTTGCCGAGCTGCTCGGCGTCGAGCCGGAAGGCGTGCTGCGCATCTCCGCGAAGACGGGCAAGGGTGTCGAGGACGTCCTCGACGCGGTCGTCGAGCACATCCCGCCGCCCTCGGGCGATCCCGACGCGCCCGCCAGTGCACTGATCTTCGACTCGTCGTACGACCAGTACCGCGGCGTCGTCGCGTTCGTCCGCGTCGTCGACGGGTCGTTCTCCCCGCGAGAGCAGCTGCGCGCCATGGCGCTCGGCACGCGCTTCGAGGCGCAGGAGCTGGGATTTTTCGCGCCGACGCTCCGGCCCGTCGACACGCTCGCCGCCGGCGAGGTGGGTTACGTCATCACGGGCCTGAAGGACGTCTCGGAGCTTCGCGTCGGCGACACGCTCACGTCGGAGCGCCGACCGGCCGCGGAGCCCGTGCCCGGCTACAAGGAAGTCAAGCCGATGGTGTTCGCCGGGCTGTTCCCGACGGACTCCGACGCCTACCCCGACCTGCGCGACGCGCTCGAGCGCCTGAAGCTGAACGACGGCGCGCTCGCCTACGAGCCCGAGACCTCGCAGGCGCTCGGCTTCGGCTTCCGCTGCGGCTTCCTCGGACTGCTGCATATGGAGATCGTGCGAGAGCGGCTCGAGCGCGAGTTCGACCTCGACCTGCTCGTCACCGCGCCGAACGTCGCCTACCGGGTCGAGACGCGCGTCGGCGAGTGGGTGGAGGTGCACAACCCGTCCGAGATGCCGCGCGAGCTCGAGGTCGTCGAGGAGCCGTACATCCGCGCGTCGATCATCGTGCCGAAGGAGTACGTCGGCCCGGTGATGGAGCTGAACAACGAGCGGCGCGGGCGCTTCGACCACCTCGAGTACCTCTCCGAGGCGCGCGTGCACCTGACGTACGAGCTGCCGCTCGCGGAGATCGTGCTCGACTACTACGACCAGCTGAAGTCGCGTACGCGCGGGTACGCGAGCTTCGACTACGACATCGTCGGCTTCCGCCCGGGCGAGCTCGTGCGTGTGGACGTGCTCGTCGGCGGCGAGCCGGTCGACGCGCTCTCGCTGATCGTGCACAAGGACTTCGCGTACGGGCGCGGCAAGGCGCTCGTCGAGCGGCTGCGCGAGGAGATCCCGAGGCAGATGTTCGACGTTCCGATCCAGGCGGCGATCGGCGCGCGGATCATCTCGCGCGAGACGGTCAAGGCGCGCCGCAAGGACGTGCTCGCGAAGTGCTACGGCGGCGACATCACGCGCAAGCGCAAGCTGCTCGAGAAGCAGAAGGCGGGCAAGAAGCGGATGAAGCAGGTCGGCGCAGTGGAGGTGCCGCAGGAGGCGTTCCTCGCGGTGCTCAACCTCGGGGACTCGACGCGATGAGCGGCCACGTCCGCCACCTGTACGTGCACGTTCCGTTCTGCGCGCATCGCTGCGGCTACTGCGACTTCGTCACGGTCGTCGGCCGCCACGGCGAGCACGGCCGTTACGTGGAGGCGCTGCTCCGCGAGCTGGAGCTCGAACGCCACGTGCTCGCGGACGACGTCGAGACCGTCTTCCTCGGCGGCGGCACGCCGACGTTCCTCGAGCCGCGTGCCCTCGAGCATCTCCTTCGCGCGCTGCCCGCGGCCGGGGAGGTGACCGTCGAGGCGAACCCCGAGACCGTCACGCCCGAGCTCGCGGAGCTGCTTCGCCGCGGCGGGGCCACGCGCATCTCGCTCGGCGCGCAGAGCTTCGACCCCCGCTTGCTCGCGGTGCTCGAGCGCGGCGCGTCGCCCGCGGACGTCCGCCGCGCGTTCGCGGCTTTTCGCGACGCCGGCTTCGACAACGTCTCGCTCGATCTCATCTACGGCATCCCCGGCCAGAGCCCCGCCGATCTCGAGCGCGACCTCGACGAGGCGCTGGCGCTCGAGCCGGATCACCTTTCGTGTTACGAGCTCGAGGCCAAGCCGGGAACGCGATTCACCCATGCCTTCGGCGATGAGCTCACGCGTCAGGCCGACGCGATCGAGGACTACTTCGAGCGTGTCGTCGAGCGGCTGACCGGCGCGGGGTACCGCTGGTACGAGACGGCGAACTTCTGCCGGCCGGGTGCGCCGGCGGCAGCGCCGGACTACCGGGCGCAGCACAACCTCGCCTACTGGCACGGCCGCGATTACCTCGGCGTCGGCGTCGGCGCGGTCTCGACGGTCGCAGGCGAGCGCCGGCGAAATCGCCCCGGGCTCCGGCGGTACATGGCGGCGCTCGAGAGTGGGACTGTCCCGCCGCGGGAGACGGAGCACCTCGACCGCGAGACGACGAGCGCCGAGCGTGTTCTCCTCGGCCTGCGCCTCGACGAGCCGCTGCCGCTCGCAAGCCTCGAGTCGGCGGTGGACGACGAGGCGCTGCTTCGCCTCGAGCGTCTCGGGCTCGCGCGGGTCGGCGCCGAGATCGACGGGCGGTCGCTCTCGCTCACGCGGCGCGGGCGCTTCCTCGGCGGCGGGGTGACGGCCGAGCTGCTGGCCTGACGACCGGCGGCCGAGGCTACGCTTTCCCTGCAAATGGCCCCTTCCACGCCTTTGACCGATCGCCAGCGGCGGATCCTCCGCCTCGTCGTCGAGCAGTACGTCACGAGCGGACAGCCGGTCGGCTCGAAGGGGCTCGTCGAGCGGGGCGATCTCGGCGTCTCGCCGTCCACCGTCCGCAACGAGTTCGCGATGCTCGAGTCGCTGGGGCTCCTCATGCACCCGCACACGTCGGCCGGGCGCGTGCCGACCGAGCGCGGCTACCGGCTCTATGCGGGCAGCGTGCTCGACCGACTCGAAGCGCGGCCGGGGGCGTTCCCGCTCGATCTGACGACGGTGCGCCGCGAGGTCGACTCGGCGCTGGAGGCGACGACGGAGATGCTCTCGCGCGTGACGCGCCTGCTCGCGCTCGTCTCGGCGCCGCCGCTCGAGACGACGACGGTGCGCCGCGTCGAGGTGCTGCTGCTCCAGCCCGACGTCGTGATGATCGTCGTCATCACGTCGACCGGCGGCGTGACGAAGCGCGTCGCGACGTTCGAGCGGGCCGTCGATCCCGGCCTCGCGACGTGGGCCGGCGAATACCTCAACGACCGCGTGTCGGGACTGACGCTCGGCTCGTCCGCGCTGCGCCGGCGGCTCGCCGATCCGGGGCTGACGGCGCAGGAGCACGAGTTCCTGAACGCCCTGAGCACCGCGTTCACGAGCGCGGCCGACGACGAGCGGCGCCTCTACGTCGGCGGCGCCGCGGGGCTCCTCGACGACGTGCGCGAGGACGAGTTCGCTTCGTACCGGCGGTTGCTCGAGATCCTCGAGCACCGCGCGGCCCTGCTCGAGCTGCTGCGCGGGTCGCTCGACGCGCGTCGCCCGTTCGTCCGGGTCGGCGCCGAGCTCGAACATCCGGAGCTCTCGAACGTCGCGCTCGTCGGCGCCGCGTACGGACTTGCGCACCGGACGCTCGGCACCGTCAGCCTGATCGGGCCGGTGCGGATGGACTACGACAAGGCGATCCGCTCGGTCCAGTCGGCGGCGGCCGCGCTCTCCCGCTTCGTCGAAGACGTCTACGAAGAGGCGTGACCGGAACCGGAGGCGCGAGCGCCTCCGCGGTCCGGCGATGCTAAACATGGTGACGTGGCGACGACCGAGCGCGACTACTACGAGCTGCTGGGCCTCTCTCGCGGCGCGAGCGACCAGGACATCAAGAGCGCATTCCGGAAGCTCGCGCGCGAGCTGCACCCCGACGTCTCCGAGGCGCCGGACGCGGAGGAGCGGTTCCGCGAGGTCGCCGAGGCATACCAGGTGCTGTCGAACTCCGAGACGCGCGAGCTGTACGACCGCTACGGCCACGCCGGCCTGAAGGGCGGCGGCTTCACGCCCGGGTCGTTCGACTTCGGGAACCTCTCCGACATCTTCTCGGCGTTCTTCGGCGACGACCTCTTCGGGATGGGAGGGCGGACGCGGCGGGCGCGCGGCGCCGACATCGGCGCGGAGGTCGAGATCGAGCTTGCCGAAGCGGCGCGCGGCGTCACGCGGGACGTCCCGTTTCGCGTCAGCCTCACCTGCGACAGGTGCAACGGCAACGGCGCGGAGCCGGGGACGACGCCGATCACGTGCCCGACGTGCGGCGGCGGCGGTCGCGTTCAGCAGGTGTCCCGCAGCGTGTTCGGCGAGTTCGTCCGCACGTCGACGTGCCCGCAGTGCAGCGGCTCGGGTCATCTCGTCACGACGCCGTGCACCGAGTGCGAAGGCGCCGGCAGGAAGACCGCCGAGCGCCGGCTCGACGTCACGATCCCCGCCGGCATCCATGACGGCCAGCAGATCCGGATCAGCGGCGAGGGCCATGCCGGAGCGCTCGGCGGTCGCTCGGGCGACGTCTACGTCCGCGTGCACGTGCGGCCCGATCCGAGATTCGTGCGCGACGGCGATGACATCTTCTCGACCGTTCACCTGAACATCGTCGAGGCCGCGGTCGGCACGCAGACGAGCGTCGAGACACTCGAGGGGCCGATCGAGATCGAGTTCCCGGCCGGCACGCAGCCCGGCGAGGTGCGCGTGCTCCGCGGTCGCGGCATGCCGGTGCTCAACGGCTTCGGCCGCGGCGACCAGCGCGTGCTCGTGAACGTCTCCGTGCCGCGTCGCCTCAGCGAGGAGCAGCGGCAACTGCTCGAGGAGTTCGAGCGCCTCTCGACCGACGAGACGTACAAGAAGGACGAAGGCTTCTTCGACAAGCTGAAGAGCGTCTTCCGCTGAAACGGGTCTCGGCGCGGGTGCCGCTGGAGCGCGCCGAGGAGGCGCGGGCGGAATGGATCGAACGCTTCCCGGAGGGGTTCGAGGAGATTGTGGGCTCCGGAGAGCTCGAGCTCGCGGCGTACGTCGAGGGCGAGGCGCCTCCCGAGCTGCAGGCGGTCGACGTCGAGCCGGGCTGGGAGGAGCGCTGGCGCGAGTTCCACCGGCCGGTCCGCGTCGGGCCGTTCTGGATCGGTCCGCCGTGGGAGACGCCGGCCGCCGACGCGGTGCCGCTCGTGATCGATCCCGGCCGCGCGTTCGGCACCGGTGCGCACGCCACGACGCGCCTCTGTATCGAGCTGCTCTCGGAGCTGGAGCCCGGGACGCTGCTCGACGTCGGCACCGGCTCGGGCATCGTCGCGATCGCGGCTGCGAAGCTCGGCTTCTCGCCCGTTCTCGGCGTCGACGTGGACATTGCCGCGGTGGAAGCCGCACGAAGGAACGCCGCCGCGAACGCCGTCGCGATCGACGTTCGCGCCGCCGACGCGACGACGGAACCGCTCGCGCCGGCCGACGTCGCCGTCGCGAACATCTCGCTCCCGCTCGTCCAGTCGCTTCTGCCACGAATCGAGGCCCGCGTCGTCGTGACGTCCGGCTACCTCGAGAGAGACGACCCGCGGCTCGGGCCGTACGTGCGCCGCGTGCGCCGCGTGCGCGACGGCTGGGCCGCGGACCTGCTCGAACGCGCGGAGTAGAGTCTCGCCGCATGGCGACCTTCGACGTCCGCTTCCTCGGCTGCAAGGTGTCGCATCTCGACGCGCAGGACGTCCGCGCGCGGCTGCTCGCCGAGGGCCACACCGAGCGCGCAGACGGCGACGTCGCGGTCGTCAATACGTGCTGCGTCACGCACGAGGCGCTCTCGAAGTCGCGCCAGGCAGCCGCGCGCGCCGCCCGCACGCATCGCCGCGTGTACGTGACCGGCTGCGCAGCGAATCTCGGCCGCGGCGCCCTCGACGGCCTGCCCGACAACATCGTCGTCGTCGAGCGCCGCAGCGAGGACACGCCTGCTGCGGTCGCCGCTGACGTCGGGGCGCTCGGCTGCGTGAACGAGGACGCGAGGCTCGAGCGCGTTCGTGCATTCGTGAAGATCCAGGACGGCTGCAGCTTCTCGTGCAACTTCTGCGTGATTCCGCTCGTGCGCGGCGGCACGCGCAGCCGCACGGCCGACGCCGTGCTCCGGGAGATCCGCCGGCGCGTCGACCAGGGCCACACCGAGATCGTCCTCACGGGGATCAACCTCGGCTGCTTCCGCGACCGGGAAGCGGGCTTCACGCTCGCGCGCCTCGTCCGCGCGGCCGGAGCGACGCCGGGGCTCGCGCGCCTCCGTCTCTCCTCGATCGAGATCAACCACGTCGACCGCGAGCTCGTCGAGGCGGTGCGCGAGACCCCGACCGTCGCGCGCCACCTGCACGTGCCGCTGCAGTCCGGGGACGACGGCGTGCTGCGCGCGATGGGCCGCCGCTACACCGTCGCGACGTACCTGCGCCGCCTCGAGGACCTGATCGACTTCAACCTCACGGCCGACGTCATCGTCGGCTTCCCGACCGAGGACGAGCGCGCGTTCGCGAACACGCTGCGTGTCGTCCGCGAGGCGCGCCTGACGAAGCTCCACGTCTTTCCCTATTCGCCGCGGCCCGGCACGAAGACGGCCGCAGAAGACCCGGTGGCCGCGAACGTGAAGCGCGACCGGAGTGCGCGCCTGCGTGAGCAATCACGTGTCGCGTGCATCGAGCACTGGCGGTCGAAGCTCGGGCGCGACGACGTCGTGCTCGTCGACAGGCCGGGCCGGGGATACGGCGACGACTACTCGCCGTGGCTCGTGCGCGGCGTCGTGGGGCAGCTCCTGCGCGTGCGCGCCGCCGCGGTGACCGACGACGGGATCCTCGCCGCGTGAGCACCGACGACTGCCTCTTCTGCGATCTCTATCGCGACGGCGACCACGTCAACGCCGCCGACGGCTTCGTCGCGGTCCGCGACATCAACCCGCAGGCCGACACGCACCTGCTCGTCATCCCGCAGCGTCACATCGAGACGTTTCGCGAGGTGCGCGAGTTCCCGCCAGACGAGGCTCGTCGCATGCTCGACTTCGTCGCCGACACCGCGCGCAAGGCGGGGCTCGAGGACTACAAGGTCGTCGTCAACGTCGGCCCGGAAGCGGGGCAGACGATCTTCCATCTGCACTGGCACATCCTGGGAGGCAGGATTCGGGGGCTGGCATGAACCTCATCGACCGCATCGAGGGCGAGCTGAAGACGGCGATGCTCGAGAAGGACAACGAGCGTCGCGACACGCTGCGCCTGATCCTCGCGAGCCTGCGCTCCGCGGAGAAGGAGCTCCAGCGGCCGCTGCACGAGGACGAGGAGCTGCAGGTGCTCCAGCGCGAGCGGAAGCGGCGGGTGGAGGCGGCGGCCGCGTTCCGCGCGGGCGAGCGCGAGGAGCAGGCGGCGAAGGAGGAGCAGGAGCTCGCCGTGCTCGAGAAGTTCATGCCCGAGCAGCTCTCCGAGTACGAGCTCGAGGAGATCATCGACGACGTGATCGCGGAGGTCGGCGCGACGAGCCTTCGCCAGCTCGGACGCGTGATGGCCGACGTGATGCCGCAGGTCGCCGGCCGCGCCGACGGCTCGACCGTCAGCCAGCTCGTCCGCGAGAAGCTCGCTTAGCGCTTCGCTTCGCCCGGCGTTCGGTTGCTCTTGGGGGCGCGCTGCTACCCGATGCGTTGCGGCGGCGCGGCGGAGCCGCGCCTGGGGCGAATGTCCGAGATTCCGGCCTAGACTGATTTCATGCAGGAAGTCCTGGACGTCCCGAACGACGTTGCGGTCGAGCTTGCAGGTGTCAGCGACGGGATTCTCGAGTCCCTGCGTGACCGGCTCGATTGCACGATTCGGCTGCGCGGCAACCGGCTGACGATCGAGGGCGACGAGGTTCGCGTCTCCGAGGCGCGCGCGGTTGTCGAGGAGCTCATGGAGCTCGTCGAGGGCGGGCACGAGATCGGCCCCTCGACCGTCGACGCGGTGCTCGGCGCACTCGAGGAGACCGATGACATCCGCGCGGTGTTCGACGACGTCGTGTGGCGCCATCGCGGCAAGAAGATCGCGCCGAAGACCGTGACGCAGAAGCACTACGTCGACGAGATCCGCAAGTGCACCGTCACGTTCGGCATCGGGCCCGCGGGAACCGGCAAGACCTACCTCGCCGTCGCGCTCGCGGTCGCTGCGCTGCAGGAGCGGATGGTGAACCGGATCATCCTCACGCGGCCGGCCGTGGAGGCAGGCGAGCGGCTCGGCTTCCTGCCGGGCGACATGCTCGCGAAGGTCGACCCGTACCTGCGGCCGCTGTTCGACGCGCTCTACGACATGCTCGAGGCCGACCGTATCCAGGCGTACCTCGACAAGGGCATCGTCGAGGTCGCACCGCTCGCGTTCATGCGCGGCCGTACGCTCAACGACTCGTTCATCATCCTCGACGAGGCCCAGAACACGAGCCCGGAGCAGATGCAGATGTTCCTCACGCGGCTCGGCTTCGGCTCGAAGGTCGTCGTGACAGGTGACGTGACGCAGGTCGATCTCCCGCGCGAGCAGGCCTCCGGGCTCATCCAGGTGCAGGACATCCTCGCGGGCGTCGACGGCATCGCGTTCGTTCGCTTCACGAACCAGGACGTCGTGCGGCACAAGCTCGTGCAGCGGATCGTGGAGGCGTACAAGTTGCACGCCGAGCAGACGGGGACGACGCGCTCCCGGTGACGTGATCGCGATCGAGGTCTCGAACCGAAGCGGCGTCGAGATCGACGAACAGGCGGCGGTCGCTCTCGCGCGGGACGTGCTCGCGGCGGAGAGCGTGGAGGGCGGCGAGCTCGGGCTCGCATTCGTCGCTCCCGACGAGATCCGCGAGCTGAAGCGCGAGCACCTCGGCATCGACGAGGCGACGGACGTGCTCTCGTTTCCGCTCGACGGCAAGGATCCCGTGCCGGCCGACGTGCCGCGGGCGCTGGGCGACGTCGTGCTCTGCCCGCAGGTGGTTGGCGAGGCGTGGCGCGCGCCGCTCGTGCACGGGCTGCTGCACCTGCTCGGCTACGACCACGGCGCCGAGATGGAGGCGCGTGAGGAGGCGCTCCGTTGAGCACGCCCCGCCGCGCGCCGTCGCTCATCGAGAGCTTCAACTACGCGTTCGAAGGGATCATCCACGTGCTCCGCACGCAGCGGAACATGCGGATCCATTTCGCGGTCGCGCTCATCGTGCTCATTGCGGGTCTCGCGGTCGACGTCTCGCGGCTGGAGCTGATCGCGCTGCTGCTGGCGATCGCGTTCGTCCTCATCGCGGAAATGCTGAACACGGCGCTCGAGGCGGCGATCGACGTCGCGACGACGTCCTTCGATCCGATGGCGAAGCTCGCGAAGGACATCGCGGCCGGTGCGGTGCTGATCGCGACGATCAACGCGATCGCCATCGGCTATCTCGTCTTCTCGGGGCAGGTCGCGAATCGAAGCGAGCGCCTGCTCGACAGGCTGCGCGACGCGCCCGCGAAGCTGACGCTCATCTCGCTCGTCGTCGTCATCATCGTCGTGATCGCGACGAAGGCGATCAGCGGGCGCGGTACACCGTTGCGGGGCGGACTGCCGTCCGGCCATGCGGCGATCGCATTCGCGGGCTGGATGGCGGCGACCTACGTGCTCAGCGACGCGGAGCACCGTTTCCTCATCTCGAGCCTGACGTTCATCATGGCGCTGCTCGTGGCCCAGACGCGCGTCGAGGCCGGCGTGCACTCGACGATCGAGGTTGCGTACGGCGGCCTGCTCGGCGCGCTCATTACGCTCGTGCTGTTCCAGGTGTTTGCGTGAGCGCTGACGAGCTCGTCGAGCGCGCGCGGGCGGTGGCCGCGCGGGCGTACGCGCCGTATTCGAGCTACCTCGTGGGCGCGGTCGTGCTGGCGCGCGACGGGCGCACGTTCGAGGGCGTGAACGTCGAGAACGCGGCGTACCCGTTGGGCATCTGCGCGGAGAAGTCGGCGATCTCGCGGGCCGTGGCCGACGGGTGCCGGCCCGGCGACCTCGAGGCGATCGGGATCACGGCGTCGCCGTGCGGCGGCTGCCGGCAGTGGCTATGGGAGTTCCGGCTCGATCGAGTGACGTTCCCGAATCGCGCCGGCGAGATCGTGACGTACGCGCCTGCGGAGCTGTTGCCCGAGACGTGGGATCTCGACGCGTGACGCGGGATCTGCACGCGTGACGATCCGGCACGAAATTGGCGCAGACCCATGTGTCGCTGCTCGGTATCGTCGACGGTGTGGGTGGCGGGACGGCATCCCCACCCTTGATCGGGTGGGGGACGCCCTTTCGGCCGCGTTGCCGCACGCTCCGGAAGCCCCCACGTGAGAAGCGGCTTCATCGCCGTGGCGGGCCGCCCGAACGTCGGCAAGTCGACGCTCGTCAACGCGCTTTGCGGCGGCAAGGTCGCGATCGTCTCGGACAAGCCCCAGACGACGCGGCGCCGCGTCCACGGGATCCTGACGCGCGACGACTACCAGCTCGTGCTCGCCGACCTGCCCGGCTTCCAGCGTCCGCAGGACGCACTCACCGAGCACATGCAGCGCACGGTCGACAGCGCGCTCGACGACATGGACGGCGTGCTGTTCGTCCTCAGCGCACGCGAACGCATCGGCGCCGGCGACCGGTTCATCGCGAAGCGCGTCTTCGCGCTCGGCGCGCCCGTCGTGATCGCGCTGAACAAGGTCGACCGGCTGAAGCCGGGCCACATAGCGACGCAGATGAACACGGCGTCGCGGCTCGGCGACTTCCACGCCCTGCATCCGGTCAGCGCGAAGACGGGCGACGGCGTCACCGAGCTCCGCGACGAGCTCGTCGGGCTCCTCGGCGAGGGGCCGCTCTATTTTCCGGCGGAGCAGCGCACGGACCTGTCGGTCGAGGCGCAGATCAGCGAGCTCATCCGCGAGAAGGCGCTCGCCCTCACGCGCGACGAAGTCCCACACGCTCTCACGGTTCAGATCGAGGAGATCACGGACAAGGCGGTCACCGCCGACGTCCTCGTCGAGACGGAATCGCAGAAGCAGATCCTCATCGGCCGCGGCGGCTCGATGGTCAGGGAGATCGGAACGCGCGCGCGCCCGGAGATCGAGCAGCTCCTCGGCCGACACGTCTTCCTCGAACTGCACGTCAAGGTGAAGCCGCGGTGGCGGCGCGACGAGTCAATGCTCGAACGGCTGGGTCTCTAAGAACTAGCGCGTGAGGCGCACGACGCGCACGACGATCGTCCCGACGAACGCGACGACGTAACCCGACGCGAGCGCGAGCAGCGCAAGCTGCAGGCGCTCGGACAGCCGGTCGAGGAAGAACGCAGCGATCAGCGCCGGCACGATCAGCCACTTCGCCCACGGCGCGCCGCCTCGCCGGCCGGCGCGCGCGGCGACGGCGAACCCCGCGGCTCCGAGGAGCGCGGCCGCGGCCGCGAGCGCGACATCCGACGCCTCGCGGCCCGGCGCGAGTCGCACGATCCCGACGATGAGCCCCGCGACGCAGAAGATGATCACCGCGGCGCCGAGCAGCGCGTGCCTACCCATCGTTCATGCGGCGCGCCGGAGGAGGAACACGTCCTGGTGCGGATTCCCCGCGGCGCCCTCCGGCACGAACGTCACCTCCTCGAAACCGTGCGGCAAGAGACGTTCGCGCACCCAGGACGGCGGGTGGAACGTCGTGCACAGATTCGTCCCCGGCACCTCGCCCCAGCGCACGACGAGCTCACCTGCGCGAAAGCGTCGCTGCTCGTCCGCGTCGAGCCGCTCGAGGTACCGCTCGCCGTGCGTCGTGAGCAGGACGAAGCCGTCGGGGCGTACGACACGGCGCAGCTCGTCCATCCATTCGTGCTGGATCGCCTCGGGCAGGTGCGTCAGCACCGAGAGCGCGTACGCGAGATCGAACGAGTCGTGCGAAAAGGCGAGCGGCGGCGACAGGCCGTTCGTCTCGAAGCGCGCGAACGGCAGGTTCTCGCGGCACCAGTCGATCGCCGCGCCCGAGAGGTCGCTGCCGGACACGCGGACGTCGAAGCGAGACCATTGGCGAACGACGCGGCCGCAGCCGCAGCCGAAATCGAGGATCGAAGTCATCGCCTCGATGCCGGTTCCCGCGCGCTCGAGCGCCTCGCCGATCGACTCGGCCGCGAGCCGCCCGCTGTCGAGGAACCACGAGACGTCGGGCGTGCCGGCGACGCGCACGATCAGGTGCGGCGGCGGTACCGGCAGGCCGTCGACAGGCGCAGGCGGGGGCGCGTGCGACAGCCGTGCCGCACGCATGCGCTCGTACGTGCGGTACGTAGGCGCGAGGAGGCGCGTGCGCCCGAGAAACCGGAGGAGCGCGTTCTTCGCAGCCACTCGCACCGAGCGTACACTGGCCCCCATGACGCAGGCGCCCGCACTTCCGCGCGGGTTCGAGCTGCCGCTCGAGCCGCGGCTGCCCAGGATCGGCTCCGTCGATCAGGTCGCCGTCGAGGGCCGCGCCGGCGAGCTCGCGAAGCGCTCGATCAAGCGCGAGGCGAAGCTTTTCGCGCTCGATCTCGCCATTCGCTGCATGGATCTCACGACGCTCGAAGGCTCCGACACGCCAGGCAAGGTCGCGGCGCTCTGCTCGAAGGCGGTGCGTCCGGATCCGACCGATCGAGACATCCCGTCGGTTGCCGCCGTGTGCGTCTATCCGAACCTCGTGCCGGTCGCCGTCGAGCGCCTGCGCGGCAGCGGCGTCAAGGTCGCCTCGGTCGCGACCGCGTTCCCGTCCGGGCAGGCGCCCCTTGCGACGAAGCTCGAGGAGGTGCGCTGGGTCGTGGAGCAGGGCGCGGACGACGTCGACATGGTGATCGACCGCGGCGCGTTCCTCTCCGGACGGTACGCGAAGGTCTACGACGAGATCGTGCGCGTCAAGGAGGCGTGCGGCGACGCGCACCTGAAGGTGATCCTCGAGACCGGCGAGCTCGGCACCTACGACAACGTGCGCCGCGCGAGCCTGCTGGCGATGGCCGCCGGCGCCGACTTCATCAAGACGTCGACGGGGAAGCTCCCGAGCGCGGCGACGCTGCCGGTCGCGCTCGTGATGCTCGAGGCGATCCGCGACGTGCAGGAGGAGACCGGACGCATCGTCGGCTTCAAGCCCGCCGGCGGGATCCGCAACGCGAAGCAGGCGGTACAGCACCTCGTGCTCGTTCACGAGACGCTCGGCACCGACTGGCTGACGCCCGACCTCTACCGACTCGGCGCGTCGTCGCTTCTGAACGACGTGCTGATGCAGATCCGCAAGGAACGCACGGGCGCGTATCGAAGCGGCGACGAGTTCACCATCGACTGATGGCCGAGATCGAACGCCGCAAGAGCGCCGTGCCGGCGCCGACGAGCTGGGACTACGCGCCCGCGCCCGAGTCGCGCGACGTCGTCTCGATCCGCGAGGCGTATGGCCACTTCGTCGGCGGGGAGTGGCTCGAGCCGAAGGAGACGTACACGACGATCTCGCCTTCCTCGGAGGAGCCGCTCGCGGAGATCGGGCAGGCGACCGCGGAGGAAGTCGACCTCGCCGTCGGCGCCGCGCGCGAGGCGTTCTCGAACGGCTGGTCGGCGCTGCCGGGCTCGGAGCGCGCGAAGTACCTCTTCCGGATCGCGCGCATCCTCCAGGAGCGCTCGCGGGAGTTCGCGGTGCTCGAGTCGCTGAACGGCGGAAAGCCGATCAAGGAGTCGCGTGACGTCGACCTGCCGCTCGCGGCCGCGCACTTCTTCTACTACGCCGGCTGGGCGGACAAGCTCGAGTATGCGTTCCCGAATCGCAGGCCGAAGCCGATCGGCGTCGCCGGGCAGATCATCCCGTGGAACTTCCCGCTGCTGATGCTCGCGTGGAAGATCGCGCCCGCGCTCGCCGGCGGCAACACCGTCGTCCTCAAGCCGGCCGAGACGACGCCGCTGAGCGCGCTTCTCTTCTGCGACGTGTTGCGCCAGGCGGAGCTGCCGCCGGGCGTCGTCAACATCGTGACCGGCGACGGCTCGACCGGCGCGGCGCTCGTGACGCACGAGGACGTCGACAAGATCGCGTTCACCGGCTCGACCGAGGTCGGAAAGGCGATCCAGCGCGAGCTCGCCGGGACCGGCAAGAAGCTGACGCTCGAGCTGGGCGGCAAGGCGGCGAACGTCATCTTCGACGACGCCGCGCTCGACCAGGCCGTCGAGGGCATCGTCAACGGCATCTACTTCAACCAGGGTCACGTGTGCTGCGCCGGCTCGCGGCTGCTCGTCCAGGAGTCGATCTACGAGCAGCTGATCTCGAAGCTGAAGCGGCGCCTATCGACGCTGCGTGTGGGCGATCCGCTCGACAAGAACACCGACGTCGGCGCGATCAACTCGAAGATGCAGCTCGAAAAGATCGAGGAGCTCGTCGCGGCGGGCAAGGAGGAGGGCGCCGAGATCTATCAGCCGCCGTGCACGTTGCCGGAGAAGGGGTACTGGTTCGTGCCGACCGTCTTCACGAACGTCGCGCAGAGCTACCGCATCGCGCAGGAGGAGATCTTCGGGCCGGTGCTGTCGGTGCTCACGTTCCGCACTCCCGACGAGGCCGTCGAGAAGGCGAACAACACGATGTACGGATTGAGCGCGGGCGTCTGGACCGAGAAGGGGTCGCGCATCCTGTGGATGGCCGATCGGCTGCGCGCCGGCGTCGTGTGGGCAAACACGTACAACCGCTTCGACCCGACGTCGCCGTTCGGCGGCTACCGCGAGTCCGGCTTCGGCCGCGAGGGCGGGCTGCACGGGCTGGAGCCGTACATGAGGTTCGAGTGAGCGAGGCCAACAAGGCGATCGTGCGCCGCTTCTACGAGGAGGTCTGGGCCCGTGGGAACCTCGACGTCGCCGACGAGCTCTTCGCGGACGAGTACGAGCGTCACGACTTCCGCGCCGGCGATCCGACCGCAGGCCCCGAGGGGCAGAAGCAGATTGCGGCCGCCTTCCGCGCCGCCTTCCCGGATCTCGCGTGGGAGATCGACTTCATCCTCGCCGACGGCGATCTCGTCGCGGGCCGCTGGACGGCGACCGGCACGCACCTCGGGCCGTGGGCAGGAGTCGAGCCGACCGGCCGCGCGATGCGCTTCTCGGGCATCAACGTCTTCCGCTTCGCCGACGGGAAGGTCGTCGAGATCTGGAACCACCGCGACGATCTCGGGCTGCTCGAGCAGCTCGGGGCTCCGGTCTACGCGGGAGCGGCCGGGTGACGCAGCGGCTTCCGGTCCGCAAGACGTACAAGCTCTTCATCGGCGGCGCCTTTCCGCGTAGCGAGTCGGGGCGCACGTACGAGGCGGAGGGGCAGAACGTCGCGCGGGCGTCGCGGAAGGACGTGCGCGATGCGGTACGCGCGGCGCGGGCCGCGTTCCCGAAATGGGCGCGCGCGACGGCGTACAACCGGGGCCAGGTGCTCTACCGGCTCGCGGAGATGATCGAGTCGCGTGCCGCGGAGTTCGCGGAGTTCTCCACCGGCAGCGAAGAGGTCGAGCGCTCGATCGACCGCGTCGTCTGGTACGCGGGGTGGGCGGACAAGCTCGCGCAGGTGCTCGGCGCGTCGAATCCTGTCGCCGGGCCGTACTTCAATTTCACGCTGCCGGAGCCGACCGGCGTCGTGGGCGTCGTCGCGCCCCCTGAGCCGCCGCTGCTCGGCATCGTCTCTCGGGTCGCGCCGGTGATCGTGGGCGGCAACGCCTGCGTCGTGCTTGCGTCGGAGGAGCGGCCGCTCGCAGCGATCGAGCTCGCAGAGGCGATCGCGACATCGGACGTTCCCGGCGGCGTCGTCAACGTGCTCACCGGCTTCCGGTCGGAGCTTGCGCCGTGGCTCGCGGCGCACGTCGACGTGAATGCCCTCGACGTCCCGGAGCCGGACGCCGACCTCGAGCGCGCGGCGGCCGACAGCGTGAAGCGCGTGCATCACGCGGCGTCCGACGAGCAGAGCCCGTGGGAGATCGCGGCCTTCCTCGAGCTGAAGACCGTCTGGCATCCGATCGGTGTTTGAAAGGGCCATGGCCCGGGTCTGACCCCGGACGTGTCCGCCGCAGACGGCTCAAACGTGCCGAAGGCGTGACGATCGTTCCACCGATTCACCTCGGCGCCGAGCAGCCCCGTGATGGTTGAGCCGCGAACTCGACCATCCCGTCCGCTTGGGCCATGGCCGGGGTCTGACCGCAGACATGTCCGGACCAGACGAGAGACGGAGGCCTAGTCGCGCAGGCCGGCGCGCTCGAGCACTTCGTGCGCGATCCAGTTCACGAGCCACACGATGAAGACGACGCCGACGTACGTCCAGAAGCCGTCGATGGAGAAGTTCGGCGCGATCCACTCGGCGAGGGCGACCATCGCGATGTTGATCAAGAGGTAGAAGAGGCCGAGCGTCACGAGGATGAGCGGCAGCGTCAGCAGCGCGAGCAGCGGCTTGATGATCGTGTTCGCGATCCCGAGCACGGCCGAACCGATGATGAACGCCGCGGCGCCGTTGATCGTGACGCCGTCCCAGATGGCATCGGCGACCCACAGCGCAGCGAGGTTGATCACCCACGCAATCGCCAGCCGCACGAGTAGACCCATGCGCGTACCTTAAGGCCTCTTACGGCAGAGATGCGGCGAGCATGTACTCACGAAGCTGCCCGCCGGCGGACGGCCTCGACGCGAGGGCGAAGATGGGCACGAACCTGCCGCCGGCGAACGTTGCTCCGACGTAGTCGCCGACGAAGTGGCCGCCTGCGACCGCCGTCCACGTGTAGCGTGGCGCGACACCGTCGAGGCGCTGCGGCTTCGTCCAGTGAGCCCCGCCGTCTTCCGAGCTCGTGACCGAGACGCCGAACGTGCACTTCGTGACCTCGCACGCGCTCGAGGAGTTGCGGACGTAGGTCACGAGTGCGATCCGGCCGGGTCTCGCGGGATCGGCCGCGATCCCGGGAACGAAGCTGTCGAAGCCGGTTCCGGGAACGCGCGTCGGCGCCGACCAGGTCACGCCGTCGGTCGAGGTCGAGAGGACGATCGTGTTGCCGCTGCAGACCGGCCGGAAGATGCAGTCCGCCCAGGCGACGTACATGCGGCCGGACGCATCGACCGCCGCGGTCGGCAGCGGCGGGGCGCGCAGGAACGGCCGCGCCGCCTGGGAGATCGCCGAGATCCCCTGAGGAAGCCCGAACGTCGCGCCGCCGTCGATCGAGCGGACGGCATAGACCCCCACGTCCTCGGTTTCGAACACGACGGTGAGCGCCCCGTTCGGCTGAATGAGCGGCAAGGCGCCTTCGGCCTCGATCCCGAACGCACTCGTGACCGTGACGGGCGCGCCCCACGTCGCACCGCCGTCCCGCGAGACCTGCACCGCCACCCGCGGCGTCGCAATGTCCGTGTACACGAGGTAGCAGCTGCCGTAGAACGGGCTCGTCGTCGTGTTGTCGCAACCGACCCATTCCTTGTCGTAGGCGAGCGAGCTCGAGGCAAAGCGGGCGGCGAACGTCGGCGCGCTCCAGCTTCGACCATCTACCGAGCGGTTGATGCCGAGGCCGGTGTAGCTCGACCCGAGCACGAGCGTCGCGATCAGCCACGTCGCGTGCGACGCGTCGTACGCGACCGCCGGATCGCTCGCGCGCGGAGCATCGCCCGCGGGCTTCGAAGCCGCGGTCAGGCTCGGGAGCATGCCGGTGCGCCACGTTCGACCCGAGTCGGTCGACGTCGACCAGCCGATGCCGGCCGCGCCGCCGTCGGCGAAGCGGCCCACCTGGAAGGTCGCGACCGCCGTCGTGCCGGCACCGGCGACGCTCGGCTCGACCTGCGTCTGGTGCTGGCCTCCGGCGCTCGTCAGCGAGTCCGCCGAGATCCTCCTCGACACGAACTCGCAGTCCCGCGCGACCGTATCGCCGAGATCCGCGGTGACGGCGTCGACACCCCTGCCGCACGTCACGCTGTCGGCCCCGCCGTACACGGCGTCGATGCGGTCGGCCTTCGTCGTGCCGTTGATCCGCTCCACCGAAGACGCCGCTGCGACCACCGGCGTGACCAGCACGAGGGCGATCAGCGCCAGGGCCGTGGACGCGCGCACGGGCTCAAAGTACCGGAGCCGATACGATCCTCTCGCTCTTGGAACAAGGCTCGAGACGATTCAGTCAGGCGATTTCCGAAGGCGACGGCATCTCGGTGATCGTCGACGTGGACGGGCCGGACGCGGCCCGGGCCGCGGAGGCCGACGGCGCGGAGGCGGTCGTCGTGCGCGGCGCGCTCGCCGGAATCCGCGAGGCGACCGAGCTTCCGATCCTCTGGTGCGGCGGCGGCACGCCCGAAGACGCCCGGAGCGCCGGGGCCGACGCCGTCCTCGTCGTCGCGGACACACGCGACGACGACGGCGACGTCCTCGACGCGACCGCCGCGCACGCCGCCGAGCTGGGTCTCGACCTCGTCGTCAGCGTGTCGAACGAGGATGTGCTCGAGCGGGTGCTCGAACAGCACGATCCCGAGACGTTCCATCTCGCAGCCGACGATCTCGAGCGCGCGCTCGAGCTGCTCACCGACGTTCCCGTCGGGAAGCTCGCGATCGCAGAGGCGACGAACGTCACGCGAGACGAGGTCGTGGAGCTCGAGCGGCGCGGCGTCGACGCGGTGATCGTTCCGGCGCGGAACGTCGCCGAGCTCGTCGGTGGCGCGCCCCCGGCCGTCTAGCCCGTCGAACTGGGGAGGCCCGCGCGCGGCGCTCGCCGCGATCCTCGCCGGTGCGGCCGCGCTGCGACTCGTCGGGATCCAGTACGGGCTGCCGTACGGCTCGCTGCTCAACCCCGACGAGCAGAACGTCGTCCCGCGCGCGTGGCGGATGGCGCACGGCGGCGGTCTCGATCCGCACTTCTTCGACTGGCCGACGCTCGTCATGTACGCCGTCGCGCCGTTCCAGGCGTGGCATACGACACCGTCGTATCTGGCGGGCCGGTTCGTGATCGTCGGGTTCGCGCTCGGCGGCGTCGCCGCGGCGTGGTGGCTCGGGTCGGCTGCGTACGGCGTCGTCGCGGGTGCAGTCGCGGCCGCTGTGACGGCAGTCGAGACGACGCACGTCGCGTTCTCGCATGCGGCGGTGACGGACGTTCCCCTGACGACGCTCGTGACGCTCGCGCTCGCGCTACTCGTGACGGGACGGTTCGAGTGGGCGGGCGTTGCGATCGGCCTCGCGGCGGCCGCGAAGTACCCGGGCGCGCTCGCGCTCGTGCCGCTCGTCGTCGTCGGCTGGCGCCGGTGGCGGCGCCTCGCGGTGTCGGCGGCGCTTGCGGCGCTCGCGTTCTTTGCCGCGTCGCCGTTCGTGCTGATCGACGCGGGGGACACCTGGTCCGCGCTGCGACGGGTCTCGCGCGAGCATCGCGAGGGGTGGCTCGGGTTCGAGCACGACCACTGGTCGGGGATCGCGTTCGCCGGAAAGCTGTGGAGCGGCCTCGGGCCTGTCGTGCTCATCTCGTTGCTCGGCCTCGTGCTCGCGCTCGCGCAACGGTCGCGCCGCGGCGACCTCGTGCTCGGCTCCTTCGTCGTCGGCTATTACGTGTCGCTGTTGCCGCTGCACTCGCACTTCCCGCGTTACGTGCTGCCGCTCGTGCCGCCGCTCGGAGCGCTCGCCGGCCGCATGCGCTCGCTCGCGCCGGTGTCGCTGCTGCTGCTCGTCGTCCCGCTGACGTGGTCGATCCGTGACGACATCGACCGCACGCGCACGGACACGCGCATCGTCGCCGCGCGCTGGATCGAGGCGCACGTGCCAAAGGGATCGATCATCGCCGCGGAGTCGTCGACCGCCGTGCCGCCGGGCTACCGCGTCGTGCAGATCCCGCTGCCGTTCCCGGGCCACGACGAGAGCGTCGACGTCGGGCCTGCGCGCTGGGTGCTCGTGAGCGGCGCTGTCGCCGACCGCGTTCGCGCGGTGAGCGACGTCTACCCGAAGCGGAACGCGTTCTATACGGCGCTCCGGCGTCACCGTGCCGCCTTCAGCACGATCGCCCACGACGACCTGGCGGGGCCGTGGGTCGCGGTATACCGGCAGTGATGCGCGCCGCCGTCTTCATTGCCGCGCTCGCCCTGGCCGGGCTCGCGAGCGCCGCAGGCCCGACGCCGGGCGGGCGGCCCGTCGTGCTGCGCGGCTGCGACCCGCTGTACTACGAGCGCGTCGGGATGCCGCAGCGGCTCATCGTCTCCGACCTGCCGATGGAAGACACCGCGCACACTGCGATGCACCAGATGACGCAGGCGATCAAGTTGACACTGAAGACGAGCGGTTTCCGTGCGGGCCGCTTTACCGTCGGCTACGTCGCCTGCGACGACTCGGGGTCGGCCGGACGGTGGAGCGCGGCGCGCTGCACGCACAACGCGCGTCTGGCGGCGCGTCACCCAACCGTCGTCGGCGTGATCGGGACGCTCGACTCCGGTTGTTCGCGCGCGGAGCTGCCCGCGCTCGGGCGCGGCGGACTTCTGCTCGTCTCGCCGCTCAACACGGCGGACGACCTCACGGCCGGACGCGCATCCGTCGCGCGGCTGAGCGCGACCGACTCGGCGCAGGCTGCCGCGGCGGCGCGCTACCTCGAAGGAAGGGGAGCGCGACGTGTCGCTGCGCTGTCCGACGGGACGCCGAGGGGCGACCTCTTTCAAGCTGCGTTCGCGCGCACAGCGGCGCGGGTCGGCCTGCGCGTCGTGCGCGGTCGCGCGGACGCCGCCTACGTCGGGGGCGTGCTCGCCGGGCCGACGCGGGAGACGATCGAGGCCGGACGGCGGCGCGCCGCCGGAGGCCCGCTCGCGCTCTCCTCCGGCTACGGCCCGGTTGCGCAACTCGCCGACACCGCCGGTGCGGCGGCAGAGGGCGCGTACCTGTTCGTCGCCGGCGTTCCCGTCGAGCGGCTCGGCGGGCCCGGGCGCGACTTCGTCCGCCGCTTCGAAGAGTCGATCGGCAGGTCGCCGCACCCATACGCCGTGTACGCGGCGGAGGCGGCGCAGCTTCTGCTCGACGCGGTCGCTGCCTCCGACGGCTCGAGGGCAGAGGTGGCCCGCGCGGTGCTGCGGAAACGGGAGCCGCGAGGGCTGATCGGCTCGTTCGCGTTCGATCGCAAGGGCGACGCGAAGCCCGCGGCGGTCACGATCTTCCGCGTCGAGGGCCGGAGCGCGGAGATCGTACACGTCGTGAATTCGGGGATACCCTGATCGTGTGAAGACCGCCCTCGTCGTGCTCGCGGCGGCCGCCTCGCTCGTCCTCACCGCGTGCGGGAGCTCTGCGGAGCCGGCCGCGCACGCGTCGTCCGCGCCGTCGTGCCCGGCGGCCTGGCAGGCCGGCTGGACGAAGCTCGCGCGGCAGATCGACGCTCCCGTCTACTGCCCGAGCTGGATGCCCAACCCCCTCGACGGCCGCATCGGAAGCCAGTGGAACGGCCTGCGCACCGTCGACAAGCGCGGCGGCTTCCTCGTCAGCTTCATCTACCAGGAGACCGGAAGCGGCGAGGTGCACGTCAACTTCCACCGGTGGCCGGGAACCCAGATGCCGCACTGCCGCGCGCAGACGTCGAACCGCCAGATCCCGTGTTACAGCGATCCCGCGGGCCGCGTGGAGACGCACGGCATCGACGCGACGCTCTACACCGTGTCGCGCGACGCGGACCAGTGGCATCTCTCGTATCTCTGGCGTGCGGACGGGGCCACGTACGTCGTGAGCGAGCACGTCGCGCCGCCGTTCTCGTTCGCGCAGGTCAAGCGGAACGTGACGCGCTTGCTGCGCAGCCTCGTTCTCGTCCCGCCGTCGGCGTGAAGCTCACCCGCAAGCAGGTTCTCGCCGGCGCGGCTGTCGGCGCTCTCGGTGCGGCGGGCGCGTACGAGCTCGTCGACCAGTTCGCGGGCTCGTCGCCTCCTCGCGCGGCCGCCGGGCCGTTGCCGCCCGAGCAGCACGTGCTCGACGGAGTGCGCACGATCACGGACAACGGCGTCGAGGTCGCCGTGCCGCCGCTTCATCACCAGGTCGTGACGGCACGCGTTCGCGTCGACGCCGCGGATCTACCGGCCGCCGCGCGCACGCTCGAGGACGCCCTTGCGGATCTCGAGCGCCGCTACGCGCCGACGCCTGCGGGAGTCGGCGTGACCGTGGCGTGGGGGCTGCCGTATTTCCATCGCCTCGTGCCCGCGGCGTGGGACGAGCACGCGCCGCACGACGTGCGCGCACGGAAGGCAGCGTTGCTGCGCGCGAGGCGGTTCAACAGCGATCCGGACGACACGGCGCTCGAGGAGAACGACGTCGCCGTTCTGCTTCGCAGCGATCACCTCGAGCACATCGCGGACGCGTCCAAGACGATCTTCGAAAAGCTGGATCTGTTCGACGTGACGTCGATCCGCAAGGGCTTCGCAGGCGGCGGCTTCGACGGCGGCGCCGGTCTGCCGAAGCAGATGGCGCTGGCCGCCGGCGTCCCGGGTGCAGAGTTGATCCCCGACGGCGCCGAGCTGTTCCTCGGCTTCACGTCGACGCAGGCGCAGGGCCTCGGCCCGCGCAAGATCGTCAACTTCGAGACGCTCGGCTACGTCGACTTGCGCTCCGGCTATTTCCACGGCGGGACGCATATGCACCTGTCGCACATCGGCGAGCAGCTGGACACGTGGTACCAGCTCTTCGACTTCGACGACCGCGTCGACACGGTGTTCCGCCCCGGCCTTCGCGTGCGCGAGGGCACGCAGACCGTGCGCCAGGGCCCGGAGGACGTCTCGACTCGCGCGCAGATCGCGCACGGGTTCAAGACGCATCGGATCATCGGCCACAGCTCCGCGATCCAGACGGCCTCGCGCCTGCAGGCGGATCATGTTGGGGCGGACGGGACCGTCTATCGCAAAGGCACGGCGATTCCACATCGTGCCGACTTCAATACGCTCGACAACCCGTTCTTTTGGAGCGACGATCCGAACGTCGACGGGATGAGCGACCAGCCGTCGGCCGGCGTGCACTTCGTCGTCTTCAATCCGACGAGCGACGACTTCGAGCGCATGCGGAACGCGATGGACGGCGTCTTTCCGGGAGGAGCGCGGCTGAAGATCCCGCCGCGTGACGCCGGGCAGGGATTCAACTCCGTGCTCGAGACGACGCACCGGCAGAACTTCCTTGTCCCGCCGCGGCGGCACCGCTCGTTCCCGCTGGCGGAGGTTGCGGCTTAAGCGGCCGCATTTTCGGCACTCAACCGTCACATCGCGTTGACTTGGCCTTGTCTATACAAGGCCAATGAGCCGCGCCGTCCATATCACGGTGACCGACAGCCAGTACGCGATGCTCGTCGACGAGTCCGTGCGGACGGGTCTGTCGATGGCAGAGCTCGTGCGGCGATCGCTGGACGCTACCTACCGTCCACTGCTCCGTCCGGTCGTCGGCGGTTTTCACTTCAATCTCGCTGTGACCCGCGGACCGGACGCTGCCGTTGTCGGCCGCCTGAAGAGGCTGCCGCGGCGTGTCCGCGACTGACCTAACCGAAGAAGGCTTGCGCCACGTCGTACCACTCGGGTGGCACGGTCTTGAGCTCTTCCGTCGCCTCCTTCAGCGAGACGTCGACGATCGTGTCCCCGCGGAGCGCGGCCATCCGGCCCCACGAACCGCTCAGCACGAGGTCGGCGGCCTTCAGGCCGTAGCGGGTTGCGAGGACGCGGTCCCGGGGCGTGGGGGAGCCGCCGCGCTGAACGTGCCCGAGCACGGTGACGCGCGTCTCGTAACCGGTCCGTTCCTGAATCTCACGCGCGAGCTCGTCGCCGACGCCGCCGAGACGCACGTGGCCGAACGCGTCGAGCGCCGCCTCCTGCGTCACCTGGCGCTGCTCGCCGGACGCGTACGTCAGCTCGTAGCCCTCGGACACGACGACGATCGAGAAGTCCTTCCCGCGCGAGTGCCGACGTGTGATCTCCGAGCAGGCGTCTTCGACCGTGATCGGATGCTCGGGGATGAGGATGACGTCCGCGCCGCCGGCGATCCCGCTCATGACGGCGATCCAGCCGGTGTGCCTGCCCATCACCTCGACGACCATCACGCGGTTGTGCGACTCGGCCGTCGTGTGCAGCCGGTCGATCGCCTCGGTGCACACCCAGACCGCGGTGTCGAAGCCGAAGGTGTAGTCGGTGCCCGAAAGATCGTTGTCGATCGTCTTCGGGACGCCGACGACCGGGAAGTCGTGCTCCTCGCTCAGCCGTGCGGCGACGCCGAGCGTGTCCTCGCCGCCGATCGCCACGAGCGCGTCGAGCGAGTTCTCCGCGAAGTTCCGGAGCACCGCGTCCACGCCGCCGTCGAGCTTGAACGGGTTCGTCCGCGAAGTGCCGACGATCGTCCCGCCGCGGGGGAGGATCCCCGAGATCTCCCGCGGCCCGAGCTCCTCGAGCTTGTTCTCGACGAGGCCGCGCCATCCCTCCCGCACGCCCATGACGTCCCAGCCGCTTGTCTGCAGCCTGCGCGTGACCGCGCGGATGACGGCGTTCAGCCCGGGACAGTCGCCTCCGCCGGTGAGGATCCCTGCGCGCATCGGCCCATCCTAGAAAGCGCAGTGCCGAAGGTGGGAATCGAACCCACACTCCCCGGAGGGAACCGGATTTTGAGTCCGGCGCGTCTGCCAGTTCCGCCACTTCGGCGCGTCTCCCATGGTACGAGGCGGAAGCGGCGTTCGCACACCACGCGCCGGCATCCGCTCTCGCTTGCGTCCAGCCGCCCCAGACCGGATACTGCCCCGATCAAACACCGTTGGCGCAAACGGGCGACGGAGGAGGAAGCGTGAAACAAAGCGTCAAGGCAGTAGGCGTGATCGGGCTGTTCGCGGTGCTCGCGGTCGCAGCCGCGGGCTGCGGAGGCGGCGGTGGGAACGAGAGCAGCAGCAGCGGCGGCGGAGGCGGCGGCAACGTGCAGGCGCTCCCCACCTCGTCGTGCTCGAGCATCTACTACGAGGGGGGCGGCGACCCTGACTTCATCGTGGCTTCCGACCTCCCGCTTCAGGGTGCGGGCCGCGCCCAGACGACGGAGATGGTCCAGGCGATCAAGTTCGCCCTCAAGCAGCGCGACTTCAAGGCCGGCGACCACAAGATCGGCTACCAGTCCTGCGACGACTCGACGGCGCAGGCCGGCGCGTGGGACTCGGCGAAGTGCGCCTCGAACGCTCGCGCGTACGCCGGGAACAAGAGTGTCATCGGAGTTGTCGGAACGTTCAACTCCGGCTGCGCCAAGATCATCGTCCCGGTCCTCAACCGGGCGAACCCCGGGCCGGTCGCGATGGTCAGTCCGGCGAACACGAGCCCGGGTCTCACGACCGACGGGCCGGGCGCCGAGGCCGGCGAGCCTGACAAGTACTACCCGACGGGCAAGCGGAACTACGCGCGCGTCGTCGCGAACGACCAGATCCAGGGTCCGGCCGACGCGCAGTTCACGAAGGACCAGGGGCTCAAGAGCGTCTACATCCTCAACGACAAGCAGACGTACGGCTTCGGCGTCGCGACGACGTACAAAGGCGCTGCGCAGAAGCTCGGGCTGAACATCGCCGGCTTCAAGGGCTGGGACGCGAAGCAGTCGAGCTACGAGGCACTCGCGAACGCGATCAAGGCGTCAGGCGCCGACGCGATCTTCCTCGGCGGCATCATCTGCAACAACGGCGCGAAGCTGATCAAGGACCTGAAGCAGGGCGTGCCCAACGCGACGCTGATCGCGCCGGACGGCTTCTCGGATCCGAAATCGAACGGCGCAGCGTTCGACGACTCGTACGTCAGCGTCGCGGGCCAGCCGCCGTCGGGCCTGAAGGGCGAGGGCAAGAAGTTCGTGGACGATTTCGGCAAGCAGATCGGTGCGACGCCGAACCCGTACTCGCAGTACGGCGCGCAGGCGATGGACGCGCTCCTCGACGCCATCGGGAAGTCGGACGGAACACGCGCGTCGGTCGCGTCGTCCCTCTTCGGCCTGAAGATCACGGACGGGATCATCGGCACGTTCACCCTCAACGACAAGGGCGACACGAGCCTCAACCCGATCACGATCTACCAGCAGAAGGTGGGCAAGCTCAATCCGCTGAAGACGATCGTGCCCGAGAAGAACCTGACCACGTAAGCGGCAATCGGCGGCGCCGGGCGGCCAGATCGCCCGGCGCCGTCACAAATCAAGTGATCAGCGAGGCGACCCGAGACCCCTCCGTCCGACTCCCGCGCCAGGCGAGTAGCTACCTGCTGCCGATCTTCGCGACCATCCTGGTCGGCCTGCTCGTCTTCTGGCTGATCGTCAACTTCGTCAAGGGCCCCGCGGACTTCATGACGGTGTTCTTCATCGGCCTGACGAACGGCGCCGTCTTCGCACTCGTCGCGCTCGGCTACACGCTCGTCTACGGCATCCTCGAGCTGATCAACTTCGCGCACGGAGACGTGTTCATGCTCGGCGGGATGATCTCGGCGACGTTCATCACCTCGGTCTTCGGCCTGGAGGAGAGCGCGTCGATCGGTTCGCTCATCCCCGCGATCCTCGTGACGCTCGTGGCCGCGATGCTCATCTGCGGCCTGCTGAACGTGACGATCGAGCTCATCGCCTACAAGCCGTTACGCGGGGCGCCTCGACTTGCGCCGCTCATCACCGCGATCGGGATGTCGTTCATCCTCCAGGACATCGCGCTGGCGTGGAAAGGCCCCGAGTACGTCTCGGTGCCGGCTGTGCTTCCCAACAGCGAGGTGTTCAACGTGGGCGGCGTCGTCTACACCTGGAACAAGTTCATCGTTCTGATCATCACCGTGCCGGTGCTCATGTTGCTGATGTGGCTCGTGCGCAGCACGAAGCAGGGCAAGGCGATGCGCGCGACGGCTCAGGATCAGGACGCTGCGGCGATGATGGGCATCAACGTCAACCGCACGATCTCGTTCACGTTCCTGATCGCGGGTGCCCTCGCCGGTGCGGCGGGTCTCCTGTACGTCCTCTACTTCACGCAGGTGCGCTACGACCAGGGATTCCAGCTGGGGCTGATCGCGTTCACGGCCGCGGTCCTCGGCGGCATCGGCAACCTGCCCGGCGCCGTCCTCGGCGCGCTCGTGATCGGCTTCATCCAGGCGTTCAACGAGGGGCTGTCCTGGCATTCGCCCGGCAGCGACTGGACGCAGTCGATCGTGTTCTCGATCCTGATCCTGATCCTCGTCTTCCGCCCCGAGGGCCTCCTGGGCGAACGCACGCCGGAGGGCGCATGAACACGCTCGAGGTCGGCCGCCGCATGTCCGAGCGGTGGTGGGAGCTCCTCTCCAAGCTCGGCTTCCCTCGCGAGCGCTGGCTCGCGCTCGACCCGATCGCGCGCCGCGCGACCAAAACCGGCTTCTGGCTGATCGTCGGCATCATCCTCGTCGCGATCGGAGGCGTCTGGAACCTGACCGTCCTCGCCGCGGCCGCGATCGTCTTCACGCTCGTCGTCATCCCCTGGGAGCGCTATCCACGCGGCCAGTGGGTCATCCCGGGGATCTTGCTTGTGCTCGCGGTCCTCTACCCGCGTTTTCGCGGAGATCTCTTCGGGATGCCCGTCTTCGGGCCCGCCCCGCAGATGGACACGATGGTCGTGATGATGATCTTCACGATGATGGCGCTCGGGCTGAACGTCGTCGTCGGCTACGCGGGACTGCTCGACCTCGGCTACGTCGCGTTCTACGCGATCGGCGCGTACATGTCGGGCTGGCTCGCGTCGTCGCAGTTCGCGGCGCACAAGATCCATTTCGGCGCCGTCGGCATCACTCCGGACGCGGTCGGCTTCCACTTCTCGATCTGGCTGATCCTGCTGCTGGCGGGGATCGTCACCGCCTTCGTCGGAATCGTGATCGGCCTGCCGACGCTGCGCCTGCGCGGCGACTATCTGGCGATCGTCACGCTCGGTTTCGGCGAGATCATCCCGCAGATCGCGCGGAACGGCGACAACCTCTTCGGCACCGGCTTCAACCTCACCGGCGGCACGCAGGGCATCACGCCGATCGACGGCCCCGGATTCGGAAGCTGGCTGGACAACCACGTCGGTCTGCCGGGCAACTACCTGGTCGCGTCCAACCAGCTGAACCTCTTCTACTACACAGCGCTGCTCCTCGTGCTCTTCACGGTGTTCTGCTCGATCCGGCTGCGCGGGTCGCGGCTCGGCCGCGCGTGGATCGCGATCCGCGAGGACGAGACCGCCGCCGCCGCGATGGGAGTGCCGCTGATGCGGACGAAGACATGGGCCTACGCGACGGGCGCGTTCTTCGGCGGCGTCGCCGGCGCGTACTACGCGAGCTACAAGTCGGCGACGTTCCCTGACGACTTCTTCTTCAACATCTCCGTCTTCATCCTCTGCATGGTCATCCTCGGCGGGATGGGCAGCATTCCCGGCGTCATCTTCGGCGCGTGCTTCCTCAGCTATCTCGACCGCGAAGGCCTCGCGAACGTGGGCGGCTGGACGAACGACCATTTCGGGACGCACCTCGACGTGCCGCTCTACGAGTTCGGGATCTTCGGCGTGATCCTCGTGGTGGTGATGCTCTTCAGACCGGAGGGTCTGATACCGAGTCAACGGCGAGCGGCGGAGTTCCGCGAGGGCGTGCACGACAAGCCGCTCTACGACACGGCCGGTCCCGACAGCTGATGGCGCTGCTCGACGTCACGCGGTTGCGCAAGGAGTTCGGCGGCCTCGTCGCGGTCGACGACGTCGACTTCGCGATCGAGGAGCGCGCGATCTCGAGCCTGATCGGCCCGAACGGCGCCGGCAAGACGACGTTCTTCAACATGCTGACGGGCGTCTACCGGCCGACGGCCGGGCGGGTCGTGTTCGACGGCTACGACGTGACCGCCAAGCCTCCGCACGCCGTGACGGAGCGCGGGGTCGGGCGCACGTTCCAGAACATCCGCCTCTTTCAGAACATGACGGCACTCGAGAACGTGCTCGTCGGCATGCACTCGCGCATGAAGGGCAACGTCTTCACGGCGATCCTCAAGACGCCCGGCGTTCGGCGTGAGGAGCGCGAGGCGCGGGAGCGCGCGCGGGATCTCCTCACGCTCTCCGGCCTGCGACGCGTCGACGACGAGGCGGCGAAGAATCTCTCCTACGGCGACCAGCGGCGGCTCGAGGTGGCACGAGCGCTCGCGACGAACCCGAAGCTGCTGCTGCTCGACGAGCCGACGGCCGGGATGAATCCGCAGGAGACAGCCGCGTTCACGCAGTTCGTCGACATGCTCCGGACGGAGCGAGGACTGACGGTCCTCCTGATCGAGCACGACATGAAGGTCGTGATGGGTATCTCGGACCACGTGACCGTGCTCGACTACGGGGCGAAGATCGCCGAGGGGACGCCGCGCGAGGTGCAGCGCGATCCGCGCGTGATCGAGGCGTACCTGGGGACTGCGGCGGTCGCCGATGGCTAGAGAAATCGTGCTCAGCGTCGACGACGTCCACACCTTCTACGGCTCGATCGAGGCGTTGAAGGGCATCTCGCTCGAGGTGCGCGAGGGCGAGATCGTGACGTTGATCGGTGCGAACGGCGCGGGCAAGTCGACGACGCTGCGCTCGATCAACGGGCTCAACCACCCGCGCACGGGCAAGATCGTCTTCCAGGGCACCGACGTGACGTCGATGTCGCCCCACCAGATCGTCAAGCGCGGCATCTCGCAGTCGCCGGAGGGGCGCAAGCTGTTCCCGCGGATGTCCGTGACGGAGAACCTCGAGATGGGCGCGTTCCAGCGTACGGATCGCGCGGAGATACGCGAGGACATGGATCGTGTTTTCTCGCTGTTCCCTCGCCTCGCCGAGCGGCGGACGCAGAAGGCCGGGACGATGTCCGGCGGCGAGCAGCAGATGTGCGCGATCGGCCGCGCGCTCATGGCGCGCCCGAAGCTGCTGCTGCTCGACGAGCCGTCGATGGGGCTCGCGCCGATCTTCGTCGAGAAGATCTTCGAGATCGTGCGGGAGATCAACGAGCAGGGGACGCCGATTCTCCTCGTCGAGCAGAACGCGCTCATGGCGCTCGACACGGCGGACCGCGGCTACGTGCTCGAGACCGGCACGATCGCGCTCGCAGACGACGCGAAGAAGCTGCGCGAGAACGAGCAGGTGCGCAAGACGTACCTAGGCGAGGACTAGCTCCTCCAGCTCCCAGCCGGTCGCGGCCTCGACCTTGTCGTCGCGGCACGAAACGCGTTGCGGCTCGAGGTTGTGCCCATGAAGCCGCGCCGCCGCGCGCCGGCCGTCGGGGAGCTCGAACGTCGTCTTCTCGACGAGGCGCAGGTCGTCGAGGCCGGCGAGGCCGAGCTCGCGGCGGACGAGGATCTCGGCAGCCTGCTGCTCGGGCTCGAGCGCGGTGCGGCCCCGGAGGTGCTCGAGCGGCAGGCGACCCGTCTCGAGCTCGGCGGCGAGCGCGACGGCGCTGCGCGCGTCGAGCCGGCCGAAGCAGAGCCCCTCCGGAAGCACGAGCACGTTCGCGGCGAAGCGGTGCCCGCCGAGGTGCGAGCATTCGTACACCTGTCCCGGCAGGACTCGAGCGAGCGCCTGCGCGACGGCCGGACCGCGGATCGCGCAGCACGGGTCGCGGGCTCCGTTCGTGCAGACGAGGTAGCGGCGTCCCGGCGCAGCCTCCGCGCCGACCCGTTTGACGAGCAGCACCTTCGCGCCGTCGGCGACGAGCCCGTGCTTGCGGCCCCACGGCTTCGGCTGCTCGACGAGCTCCCAGCGTGCTGCGACCGGCGCGCTGCCGGCCAGCGGCTCGGCGAGCTCGAGCGACAGCTCGGCACAGCGGAACGTCATGCGCGCACGCGCAGCGGGAAGTACGGCGGCGAGAGAAGGAAGCCGATCCGCAACGTGCCGCCGGCGCGGCCGGTCGCCATTTGTACTGCCGCGCCGACGCCGTGCGTCGGGACGAGCCCGAGCGCGCGCGCCGCGTCGTGGTCGCGGCAGCCGGCGACGAACACCTCGCCGAGCCGGCCGAGCGCCGGGCCGCATGCGCTCCAGTCCGCGAACGGCAGCAGCGGGTGGTGCGTGCGCCCGTCCCGGTAGGACTCGATCGCCTTCGCATCCGCCGCGGCGGCCAGTTCCGCCTCTCGTATCAGGCCCGCGTCGCGCGCCGACCCGGCGCGGATCGCGCGGAAGAAGTCGCGGTACGGCTGCTGGCTCGGGTGCGCGAACTTCCGCTCGAACGGGTGGACGAGGATCGCGGCGCCGCCGTCGACGACGGGGAACGCGTCCCGCCAGAGCCGGAGCGCCAGCCCGAGCCCGAGATATGCCGCGAGCAACGGGTTCGGCCGCTCGCGCGGCAGGTACGGCGTCGTCCCGGGGATGCCGAGGCAGAGAGCGTCGAGCGGCTCGCCGAGCGACCGGGCGCGCTCTTCCGTCCCGCGCAACAGCGCCTCGGCGTGCGCGACCGACGGTGGTCCCGAGAACGCAGCGGAGATGCCGCGCGAGGCCGGAATCGTCCGGAGCATCCGGCGGCGGATCGAGCCCGGCATCGCACCGAACACGTGCCGCACCGGCGACCCGACGAGCCGCTCGACCGACTCCTCCTCGTACGGGTAGCCGCGCAGCATGCCGGTCAGCCGCGGGAGCGTGTGGACGAGCGACGTGCCGATCATCCGCACACGGCGCCGGAGCGCGCGCTCGAGTGCGACGCCGAGATGCCAGCCCTGCGACGCCGTCGTCTCGAGCAGCGAGTAGGCGCCCGCGGCGCGGATCGTCGCCGGATCGGACGCGCTCAGCAAGACGCTCGGGCCACCGTGGAGGACCGTCTCCGCGGCGCTGACGGTCACCACGAGGTCGGTGTCGACGAGCGCAGGATGGACGTGCACGTGTCGGCGATCGACCGGCACCGGCACGAGCTCCCGCGACTCGGCGTCGTGGACTTCGACCGAGCCGCGAAAGCGCCGCGCGAGCTCCGGGGTCACGAACGCGTCGACCTCCCGCGGATCGATCCGGCGCGCAAGACCTCCGGCGACGAGCAGCGTCACCCGTTCCGACGGAACGCCCGCCCGCTCGAGCTCGTCGATGGCCACCGCTATTGCGGCGGGACGCGCTTCCACCGGTGTTGCGGGAACCGGCTGCGCCGGCGGCTCGATCACGAGCGTCGCGCGCCCGCCGCGCGTGACGAGCGTCTCGAGCGGCTCGCCCGCGAGCGGAAACCGCAGCGAGTCGCGCACGGCGGCGGCGACGTCCGCGACGGGCTCGCGCGGCGGCGGCGGAGCGAGCACGACGGCGTCCTCGTCGGCGCTGACGACCGCGATCCTCGACCCGGCGAGCAGCGGGATTCTCGTCAGGGCAGCGCTCGATAGAGCCGCAGGAACGTCGGGCGGAAGCCGCGCTTCGGCCAGAACCTCGAGGCGAGGAGATTCGTCATCCGCCAGTCCGTGATCATCGTCGGGTAGCCGTGCTCGTGCGCCCAGTGGAGGACGTGTTCGGTCAGCGCGAGCCCGGCGCCCGAGCCGCGCGCCGCGGGAAAGGTCGAGGCGGCGGCGAGGTCGATCGAGTCGCGCGGCACGCGAAGGTCCTGCGGCCGCTTGTAGAGAAGCATGTGGCCGACCACCTCGCCGTCGCGCTCGGCGACGAAGTGGACGAACTGCTCCTCGTCCCAGGTGCCGCGCCATCCCTCCACCAACTCCTCGTGCGTCTCCCTGACGGTCGAGAAGCTCGGCGAGGCCAGCATGGAGCCACTCATCTCGCCGTCCAGGCGCGCGGCGACCTCGAGGTCGTCCGGTGTGCCGCGCCGGATCTCGACGGTCGGCTCCGGCGGAGGTTCCGGCTTCGTCTCGCGCGTCGCGAGCGCCGCGGCTGCGCCGAAGCTGAGCCGGAACCACGCGTCGACGAGAGCGGTGTAGGACGCGGGCACGAAGACGCCGTGCCGCACGTGCCCGTCGTCGTACCACGCCGCGGCGGCGGCCGCGTAGAGGTCGCGCGCGTCCTCCGGGTCGCCCAGGACCACGTGGCCGCCGATTCCCGCGAGCATCCACGTCAGCCCGCTGCCGCCGTAGGGCTGCGGGCGCGCGAAAAGGTAGCCGTTCTCAGAGATGACGCCGCTTGCCCCGTCGACGCCCCATTCGCTCTCGATCTGGGCGCGAAAGTCGACGTCCGCAGGCAGGAGCGGCTCCTTCTCGCGGTGGCGCAGATGCCGCGCCGCGAGCATCTCCGCCGCCGCGTCGACGTCGGCATCCGTGAACGGCCGGATCATCGCGCCGGGACGTTACCGTTGAACCGTGCCGAAGACGGTCGAAGGAACGGAGCTCCAGCTCGACGACGGGCCGGTTCGCGACTGCGACCTCTTCCTCGTCGACGGCAACAACCTCGCCTACCGCGCGTTCTTCGCGCTTCCGGAGGAGCTCGCGACGAGCGACGGCTTCCCGACGAACGCGCTCCTCGGCTTCACGAACATGCTGTTCAAGCTGCTGACGGACTACCGGCCGAAGGCCGTCGCGGTGGCGTGGGACACGCGGCCGACCGAGCGCGCGGCGATCGCGACGACGCAGGTCTACAAGGAGGGCCGTCGCGAGATGGCCGACCTCCTGCGCGAGCAGTTCCCGCACTTCCGGCCGATCGTCGAGGCGTTCGGGTACGAGAACCTCGAGTTCGAGGGCTGGGAGGCCGACGACGTGATCGCGACGCTCGCGACGCGCGCCGACGAGGCCGCGATCAAGACGTGCGTCGTCTCGACCGACCGCGATGCGTTCCAGCTCTGCTCGGAGAACGTCTGCCTGATGATGACGCCGCGCGGCGTGCAGGACCCGCAGGTCTACACGCCCGAGCGCGTCGAGGCGCGCTACGGCATCCGGCCCGACCAGGTGCCCGACTTCATCGGGCTCAAGGGCGACACGTCCGACAACATCCCCGGGGTCCCCGGGATCGGCGACAAGACCGCGGGGCAGCTCATCGCCCAGTACGGGTCCGTGGAAGAGGTGATCGCCCACGCGGACGAGCTGTCGCCGGCGCGGAAGAAGAACATCCTCCTGCACGCCGACACGGCGCTCGAGTCGAAGCAGCTCGCGACGATGCGGCGCGACCTCGATCTCGACCTCGATCCGTCCGCGATCGTCCTGGCACCGCCAGACCGCTCGCAGCTCCGCGAGATGTTCAGGCGCTTCGAGTTCCGCAACCTGCTCAATCGCATCGACCTGCTCGACGAAGCGGTGCCTGCGGCCGAGCGGCCGAAGATCGTCGGTACGCAGGTCGGCTGGCGCGAGGGGATCATCGTCGTGGCAGAGGGTGACGGCTATGCCGTGGTCGAGGACCGCGCTGCAGCCGCCGGCGACGACGGCGTCGTGATCGGCGCGCCGCCTTCGCGCGTCGATGCGCGCGTGATAGCTCACGACGCGAAGACGCTGCGCGTCGAGCCGCTCGAGGACACGATGCTCGCCGCGTATCTGATCGAGCCCGGCCGCGCCGAATACCTGCTCGACGACCTCGCCGCCGAGTACGGCGTCGAGGTGATTCCCGATCCCGTCGTCGACGAGGCGACGACGGCGCTCGTTAAGACGGCGGAGACACCGAGGCGGCTCGCGCCGCTCATGATCGCGCGCCTGCGCGAGCGCGACGTCGAACGGCTCTACCGCACCGTCGAGCTGCCGCTGACGCGCGTCCTCGCGGCGATGGAGGACGCGGGCGTCCGCATCGACACGTATCGCATGGGCGAGATCACCGCGCGCCTGGCCGACCGCCTAGAGGAGCTCGAGTCTCGCGCGTACGAGCTCGCGGGAGAGGAGTTCATGATCGGCTCGACGCAGCAGGTGGCGCGCGTGCTGTTCGAGGACCTGAAGCTGACGCCGGGCCGCAAGGGCAAGACCGGCTACTCGACCGACACCCGCGTTCTCCGCTCGATCCGCCACGAGCACGACATCGTCGGCGTGATCGAGGAATGGCGCGAGTACTCGAAGCTCCTGAACACGTACCTCGGCCCGCTGCCGACGCTGCTCGGCGCCGACGGCCGGCTGCACACGACGATCAACCAGGCGGTCGCGTCGACCGGCCGCCTGTCGACGACGAACCCGAACCTGCAGGCGATCCCGATCCGCACCGACCTCGGGCGCGAGATCCGCAGCGCGTTCGTCGCCGAGCAGAGCCACCGGCTGATGAGCGCCGACTACTCGCAGATCGAGCTCCGCATCCTCGCGCACGTGAGCGGAGAGCCGAAGCTGCGCGAGGCGTTCGACCGGGGCGACGACATCCACACCGCTACGGCGGCGGAGGTGCTCGGCGTCGAGCCCGGCAAGCTGACCTCCGCGCAGCGCAGCGTCGCGAAGATGATCAACTTCGGGATCGTCTACGGCATCTCCGCGTTCGGCCTGTCGGAGAACCTCGAGATCCCGCGCGAGGAGGCGCAGGCGTACATCGACGCGTACCTCGCACGCTTCCCGCTCGTGCAGGACTTCATCGAGCGCACGAAGGAGCAGGCGACGCGCGACGGCTACGTGACGTCATTGATGGGCCGCCGGCGGCCGGTGCCGGAGATCCGCGCCTCGAACCGCGCGACGCGCTCGCTCGGGGAGCGGCTCGCTGTCAACTTCGTGATGCAGGGGTCGAACGCGGACATCATCAAGGTCGCGATGCTGCGCATCCACGAGCGGCTGCGCGCGGAGGGCCGGGCGTCGCGGCTCGTCCTCCAGGTGCACGACGAGCTCCTGCTCGAGGTGCCCGATGCCGAGACCGGCCCGGTGCGCACGCTCGTGCGCGAGGAGATGTGCGGCGCGTACCCGCTCGATCCACCACTTGCAGTGGACATCGGCGTCGGCGATAACTGGGCAGAGGCGAAGTCGTAGCGGCGCTTCAACGCGGCGGTTCGTTAACAAACCGTAAGGCCGTTTCGTCAGAAGTAACCGGAGCGGGGATGCCGCGAGCACCGGGCTATACTGACCCGCCTTTGACGATGGCAACCAACGATATGACCACGCAGCAGGCCGAGCCCGGCGTCTGGGTCGAGGGCCCGGACGGCGAGCTCGTTCCCGACTACGAGTCGACCTTCCCCGAGATCAACGAGGGGCAGGTCGTCCACGGGACGGTCGTGCGCGTGGACAAGGACGAGGTGCTCGTCGACATCGGCTACAAGTCGGAGGGTGTGATCCCGACCGCGGAGCTCTCGATCCGCCGCTCGGTCAACCCGGCCGACGAGGTGGCGGTGGGCGAGGAGGTCGACGCCCTCGTGCTCACGAAGGAGGACGCCGAGGGCCGGCTGATCCTCTCGAAGAAGCGCGCCCGCTTCGAGCTCGCCTGGAAGCGGATCGAAGGCGCTGCCGAGTCCGGCGAGCCCGTCGACGGCCGCGTGATCGAGGTCGTCAAGGGCGGCCTGATCCTCGACCTCGGCGTGCGGGGCTTCCTGCCCGCATCGCTCGTCGACATCCGCCGCGTGCAGGACCTCGACGAGTTCCTCGGCCAGGAGCTGCGTGCGAAGGTGATCGAGCTCAACCGCTCGCGCAACAACGTCGTGCTCTCGCGCCGCGCCGTCCTGGAGGAGGAGCGCAAGGACCAGCGCCAGCGCATCCTCGACAAGCTCAATCCGGGCGACGTCGTCGAGGGGCAGATCTCGAACATCGTCGACTTCGGCGCGTTCGTCGATCTCGACGGCATGGACGGCCTCATTCACATCTCCGAGCTTTCGTGGTCGCACGTCAACCATCCGTCCGAGGTGCTCGAGATCGGCCAGACGGTCAACGTCAAGGTGCTCGACATCGACCGCGAGCGCCAGCGCATCTCGCTCGGGCTCAAGCAGACGCAGGCCGACCCGTGGCAGCAGGTGCTCGAGGCCTACAAGGAAGGCGACGTCGTCGACGGCAAGGTCACGAAGGTCGTCACGTTCGGCGCCTTCGTTGAGATCCTCCCCGGCGTCGAGGGGCTCGTGCACATCTCCGAGCTCGCGCAGCACCACGTCGAGAACCCCCGCGAGGTCGTCTCGCAGAGCCAGGACGTCAAGGTGCTGATCCTCGAGGTCGACGCCGAGCGCCGCCGGCTTTCTCTCTCGATGAAGCGCGTCGACGACGACGGTCTCGAGGGCGAGGACGACGGCAGCCAGCTCACGCCGAACCTCGGTCTCTCGGAGGAGGTCTTCGCCGAGGGCTCGGCCGCCCCCGCCGAGGCAGACCCGTTCGTCCCCGACGCCGAGCCGGTCGTCGCCGAGGCAGAGCCTTTGGCCACCGAGGAGCTTTCGGCCGCCGAGGCGGAGCCGGCGGCCGCCGAGGCGCCGGAGCCGATGGCCGCCGAGGAGCCGGAGCCGGCGACGGAGGACGAGCCGCTCGTCGAGTCCGAACTGCTTGCCGAGGCCGAGGCGGATCACGGCGCCGAGCCGGCCGCGGAGCCGGAGCCCGAGCCGGTCTCGGCATCCGACGCCGACGAGCCGGAGCCTGCCACTTAACCTCGCGATCACCGGCGGCATCGGCGCCGGGAAGAGCGAAGCGCTTCGCGCGTTCGGGCGCCACGGCGCCGCCACGATCTCGAGCGACGAGATCGTCCACGAGCTGATCGAGGAAGACCCCGGGGTGAAAGGTGCGCTGCTCGAGCGCTACGGAACGACGAAGCGCGCGGACATCGCGGCGGTCGTCTTCTCCGACCGGGACGAGCTCGCGTGGCTGGAGGGCTTGCTCCACCCGCGCGTCGTCGAGCACTACCTCGAGTGGCGCGAGCGCCAGACCGCACCGCTGGCGGTGACCGAGGTGCCGCTGCTGTTCGAGACCGGGGGAGATGCCCGCTTCGACAAGGTCGTCGTCATCACGGCGCCCAAGGCGCTGCGCGAGGCGAGGCGGGAGCCGCTGCCGGGCGACCGCGAGAGGCGGCTGATCGACGACAAGGAGAAGGCGAAGCGGGCCGACTACACATACGTGAACACGGGCTCGATCGAGGAGCTCGACCGGTTCGTCGGGTCCGTCGTCGAAGATCTGATCTCGTGAGACGGCTTCTGTGGCTCGTGCCGGTGGCTGTCGTCGCCGGAGTGGCGGCGTGGATCTTCCTCGCCACCCCGAACACGGTCGAGCGAATCCGCTATCCGCTGCGCTACAAGGCGATCGTCCGCGGCCACGCGCGGAACTACGACCTGAACCCGGCGCTGCTCGCGGCCGTGATCGAGGTCGAGTCGAAGTTCCGGGCCGACGCCAAGTCAAGCTCCGGCGCGATCGGGCTCATGCAGATCCTGCCGTCGACCGCCCACGGCATCGCCCTGCACACAGGCGGCTCGAGCTTCCGCACCGACGACCTCTACAACCCGGAGATCAATGTCCGCTACGGCTCCTGGTACCTGAGGCACCTGCTCGACAAGTACGACGACGAGCGAACGGCGCTCGCCGCCTACAACGCGGGCCAGGACAACGTCGACCGCTGGCTCGCCCGGGGGTCGGGCATCCGCTATGCCGAAACGCGTGCCTACGTCGACCGCGTGGAGAAGCTCAAGGGGATCTATCACGACGTCTGGGGGCATCAACTGGCCTTGTGACTCGCGTGAAACGCTGTAGTCAAGCCAATGTCGGTTAGATGTCCACTTGACGCTTGACAGACATCAGAAGTGATGTCATAGTGACGACATGCAGATGTCACAGTTCATCGAGGCGCTCCAAGCCGATCTTCGCGAGCTGGCCGAGATCGGAGGCGAGGAGCTCGTCCAGGCGACGCAACGCCTCGCCGGAGCCATCAAGCAGTCCGCCACGCTGCGGCTGATCGACGCGCTCACCCAGATCGCTCTCGATCTCTCCAGCCAGCTGCCGAACGGTCACGTCGAGATCCGGCTCGCGGGTCAGGATCCGCAGCTCGTCTACGTCGAGGAGGAGCCTTCGGAGCCGGTTGCCGGCGACGACGCCCTCGCGGCGCGGATCACGCTGCGCCTGCCGGAGTCGCTCAAGTCGTCCGTCGAGACGGCGGCGGAGTCCGAAGGCGTGTCCGTCAACGCCTGGCTCGTGCGCGCGTTGCAGCGTGCCGTGTCCGGCGGTGGAACCACCGTCCGTGCCCACCGGTCCGACAAGCGCATCACGGGCTTTGCCCAGAGCTGAAAGGAGCAGGAGCCATGGAGTTCTACCCGTCCGTTTTTGGTCACATCGAGGTTCGCACCGACCCGCGCAGCCCGCGCAAGCTCCGGCGGCGCCCGACGACGAGAGTCTCTCGTTGAGGCGCGAGGTCTTCCAGACGCCCGGGCCGCTCGCGCTCGAGTTGCGGATGCCGGCCGGCGAGATCCGGGTTCAGGCGTCCGAGCGCGCCGACACGGTCGTCGAGCTCGACGCGTCGAGCGCCCGCGACGAGGTGAGGCGGGCCATCGAGGACGCGCGCATCGAGATCCGGCCGCGCGGCGACGGACACGTGGTGATCGTCGACGTCCGCGCGCGTCGGCGGTTCGGCTTGTCGTTCGACGGCGGGGAGATCACGATGCGCGTCAGCTGTCCGAACGACGCCGACGTGGAGGTCTCGACGGCGTCCGCGGACGTCGAGATCCGCGGCAGGCTCGGCGCGCTGTCCGCGGAGCTCGCGAGCGGCGACCTCCGCGCGGAGGAGCTGAACGGACGCGTCGACGTGAAGAGCGCGAGCGGGGACATCTCGCTCGAAGACATTGGTGACGCCGCCAGCGTCACGTCGGCATCCGGCGACGTCTACGTCCGCTCGGTGCACGGCGAGGCGATCGTCCGCACCGCCTCCGGCGACGTGCGCGTCGAAGAGGCGGCCGACTCGATCACCGCGCAGACGGCGTCCGGCGACCTGCGGATCGGCTCCGCTACCGCCGGCCGCGTCGTGCTCCAGTCGGCGTCGGGCGACCAGCAGATCGGGATCCGGCGCGGCTCGGCAGTCCATCTCGACGTGCGCACGATGAGCGGCGACGCGACGTCGGAGCTCGAGGTGCGCGACGTACGTCCCGACGAGGGAGCGCCGCTCGTCGAGTTGCGCGCGACGTCCATGAGCGGCGACATCCGAGTCTTCCGGGCCTGATGAAGCTGCAGACGGCGGTCATCGAGGACTTCCGCTGCGTCTCGGCGCCGTCCGACGGCGCGCTGTTCGCAGCGGGCTCGATCTCGAAGGCCGTCACGGCGCTCGTCGCGCTGCTGGTGCTCGACCTCGACGACGAGCTCCGCCGGCTGCTCAGCCACACGAGTGGCGCCGACACGGAGTTCTTCCCCGGCTACGAGCGCGGCGCGCCGACGCCGTCGCTCGTCCAAGTGCGCGCGCAGGTCGCGTTCGACACCGCGCGCGCCGGGAGCTTTCGCTATTCGGGCGGCGGCTACGTCGTCGTCCAGTCGCTGCTCGAGGAAGCGGCGGAACAGCCTTTTGCCCTGCTCGCGCGCGAGCGTGTGCTCGAGCCGCTCGGGATGCTCGACAGCACGTTCGAGCAGCCGCTGCCGACCGGGCTCCACGCACGCGCTGCGCGGGACGACTGGCACGTCTACCCCGAGGCCGCGGCCGCCGGGCTCTGGACGACGCCCACGGACCTCGCGCGCTTCGCCGCCGCGGTCCAGTCGGCGCTCGCAGGTCGGCCGGGCCCGGTCCCCCGCGCCGTCGCGGAGCAGATCGTCGAGCCGCAGGTCGAGCTTCCGATCAACGACGAATTCGAGGCGATCCGCAGCCTCGGCCTCGCACCGCCGGAGGCCGTCGGGCTCGGCGTCTTCCTCGCCGACGGCGGCCGGCGCTTCGGCCACTTCGGCGGTGCGTACGGCTTCACGTCCGCGTTCGACGTCTCGGCCGCCGACGGCACCGGCGCCGTCGTCATGTCGGACGTCCACAACGGCTTCGCGGAAGTCCTGCCGGCCCTGGCCGGAGCGCTCAGGGAGCCTGCCGCGCGGTGACGAGCGCGAACGGGGTCCTCGAGCAGCCGCTGGCGCCGCTGCGCCGGCACTCTGCGTTCGTCCGGCTGTGGGCGTCGGTCTCGGTCTCCGTCTTCGGCGACCAGATCAGCGCGCTCGCGATTCCGCTCTGCGCAGTGTTGACGCTGCACGCGAGCGCGACGCAGATGGGAGTGCTCACGGCGCTCTTCTGGCTGCCGCACCTGCTGTTCGCGCTGCCGGTGGGCGTCTGGGTGGACGAGCGGCCCGTCAAGCGACTCGTCATGGTCGCCGCCGACGTCGCGCGCGCCGCCTTGCTCGTCTCGATTCCGGTTGCCGCCGCGTTCGACGCGTTGTCGCTCGAGCAGCTCTACGTCGTCGTGTTCCTCGTCGGCTCGTGCGCGGTGTTCTTCGACCTCTCGTACAGCTCGTTCTTCACGGCGACGGTTCCGCGCGAGCAGGTGCTCGCCGCGAACGGTCACCTCTCGACGAGCCGCGCGACCGCCTACGTCGCCGGGCCGTCGCTCGCCGGCGTGCTCGTGCAGCTCCTGACGGCGCCCGTCGCGATCCTCGCCGACGCCGTGTCGTTCGTCGTCTCGGCTCTGTTCCTTCGCGGAGCGCGGGTGGACGAGCCCTTCCACGAGTCGCGCGGCGTGAGCGCGTCGGCTCGCCTCAAGGAGGGCGTCCGCATCCTCATGCGCCACCCGCTGCTCCGCGGATCGGTCGGCTGCGCCGCGACCGTGAACCTCTTCACGTTCATGATCTCCGCGATCTACGTCCTCTACGCCAGCCGCACGCTCGGGCTGTCGGCCGGCGTGATCGGCATCACCCTTGGCATCGGCGCGGTCGGCGCGCTGATCGGAGCTGTCGCCGCTCCGCGCATCGGCCGGCGTCTCGGCCTCGGCCCGGCGATCGTCCTCGGCTGCCTTCTTTTCTCGGTCCCGTTCGTCCTGCTGCCGTTCGCAACCGGCTCGACGTTCCTCAAGGCGGCGATCCTGAGCTTCGCCGAATTCGTCTCCGCCTTCGGCGTGATGATCTTCGACACGAACGCGAACAGCCTGACGGCGCTCGCGGTTCCGCAGCGCATGCGCGCGCGGATCGCCGGCGCGTCGCGCGTCTTCAACTACGGCACTCGGCCGTTCGGCGCGCTCATCGGCGGAGCGCTCGCAGGCGCGATCGGAATCCGGCCGACGCTTCTCTTCGCCGCCGTCGGCGCCGCGCTGTCGGTCATCTGGCTGTTCGCGTCGCCGATCGCTCGAACGCACGAGATGCAGGAGCCGCTCGACCTGTGAGCCGCGCGGAGCTCTTGCGGAACGTGCCCTTGCGCGCACTCGTCGTCGCAGAGGTCATCTCGACGACGGGCAGCCAGATGACGTGGCTTGCGCTGCCGTGGTTCGTCCTCGTCACCACGGGCTCGCCGACGAAGATGACGTTCGTCCTGGCCGCCGAGGTGATCGGCCTCGGCATCGTCGGGCTCCCGTCCGGAAGCGTGCTGCAGCGGCTCGGCGCGCGCAGGACGATGCTGCTCGCGGACGCGTGCCGCGCGCCGCTGATGCTGCTCGTGCCCGTGCTGCACTGGACCGGGCATTTGTCGTACGCGCCGCTCCTGATCCTCGCGCTGCTGCTCGGAGCGATGACCGCGCCGTACTTCGCCGCGCAGCGCGTAATCGTGCCGGAGTTGCTCGGCGAGGACGAGTCGACGATCGCACAGGCGAACGCCCTCACGCAGGCGGCGCAGCGGACGACGATGCTGCTCGGGGCGCCGCTCGCCGGGGTCCTGATCGGCGTGCTCGGCCCGGCGCCGGTGCTCGTGATCGACGCGGCGACGTACGTCGTCTCGTTCCTGCTCGTGCTCGTGTTCGTGCCGTCCCGGCCCACGTCGCCCGCCGCGGAGGAGTCGCGCGGATTGCTCGCAGGTCTTCGGTTCCTCTTCCACGAGCCTCTGTTGAGGGTCTGGGGGCCGTTGTTCATCCTCGGCGACGCCGCGTGGCAGGTCTTCTTCGCCGCCGTGCCGGTGCTGACGATCGAGCGTTTCGGCGCCGACGCGAAGGTCGCGGGTTTCCTGTTCGCTTCGTTCGGCGCCGGCGCTCTCGTCGGGAACTTCCTCTCGTTCCGCGTGCTCACCGACCGCTGGGACGCGCTGAAGCTCGTCGCCGTCACGGTGCCGTTCCAGGCGCTGCCGCTCTGGCTCGTCGGCCTCGACGTCCCGGCAGTCGCGATCGCAGGAGCGATCTTCGCGAGCGGCGTCGCGAACGGCGCGTGCAACCCGACGATCCATACGACGTTCACGCTGCGGATGCCGCCGGCGATCCGCGCGAAGGCGATGACCGCGAGCGCGACGCTGTGGGCGATCGGCATGCCGCTCGGCCTCTTCATCGCAGGGCCGGCGCTCTCGGCGTTCGGCGCCCAGCCGGTGCTCATCGGCTTTGCCGCGACGCAGACGCTGGCGATGGCCGGCGTTGCGCTCGTGTCCCTCCGCGAGAGAGCGCGAGGAGCGCCCGAGCCCGTCCCGGCATGAGCCTCGGCAAGGGTCGTACTTCCGCCGCTACTGGATCGGCGAGGCTCCGGCTCGGCGCCGACAATCGGGCTGATGATGAGCTTCGCCGCCGCGGGCAGCCTCCTCGGCGCGGTCGCCGCGACGCGGCTGCACCGCTTCGTCGCGCCGCGCGTGATCGTCGCTGGGTATCCGTGGCTCGGCGCCGTCGCCCTGCTCGCGCTACCCGCTGCACCCGTTCGCGCTCGGCGCGATCTTCGGCGTCTGGGTCTTCTTCGGTCCGACGTGGGACGCCGTCGTGGTCGGCCATCGCATCCGTATCGTCCCCGATCGAATGCAGGGTCGGGTCGAGAGCGTCGGCAGTCTCGTCGCGTTCGGCGGCGCCGCGCTCGGCCCGCTCGTCGCCGGCCTCGTCGCGAGTCGGTTGACAGGAGCACAGGCGTTCCTGTGCGTCGCGGCGATCGGCACCGCCGTCGCGCTCGGCGGAGTGGCCGCCGGGTCGCCGGGACTGCGTTCAGTCGCCGTTGAGGCGCCCGCGTGATCCTGCGGAACCGCGGCCTGCTCGCCCTGCTCGTCGCCGAGGTGGTCTCGCGCATCGGCTCCCAGATGACGTTCGTCGCGCTGCCGTGGTTCGTGCTCGTGACGACGGGCTCGCCGGCGAAGATGGGAATCGTCCTCGCCTGCCAGCTCGCGCCGGTCGCGCTGCTCGGCGTCCCGAAGGGGACGATCGTGTCGCGCTACGGCGCGCGGTTGACGATGCTCGGCGCGGACCTCGCACGCGTGCCGCTCATGGTGTCGCTGCCGGTGCTGCACGCAGCCGGCCTCGGCGGCTGATCGGCACCCTCCTCGCGTTCCAGCTCGTGAAGCGGATGGATCCGCTCGTCATGGCGTCGCTCGCCGACCTCGCGTTCGCCCTGCCGCTCTGGGTGCTCGTCGCTGATGTTCCGCTCGCCGCTATCCTCGCGGCCATCGCGCTGACGGCGATGTGCGGCTCGCTGATCAACGGACCGATGTTCGGCGTGATCACGACCCGGACGCCGCCGGGGCTGCTGCCGAAGGTGATGACCGCGATCATCACCCTCGCGACCGTCGCGGGCCCGCTCGGTCTCGTGCTCGCGGGCTTCCTGCTCCAGCACGAGGGCCTGACGGTGACGTTCACGATCATCGCCGCCGGCGTGACGTGCGTCTGCCTGCTCTACGTCGGGCTGCTCACGCGCTTCCGCCGGCGTGAGGCCGGGGAGGCCGCGACCGCCGCCGGCTAGCTTCGATCGTCGAGATCGTTCGCTTTCGCGGTGAGCGCGCTGAAGCCGGCCTGGAGCCAGTCGTTCGCGCCCGCGGCGGCGAGCGACCACGTCAGCAGGCGGCCTGCGCGCGGCGAGAGGATCTGCGAGACGGCGAGCGCGGCCGCGGCCCAGGTTCCGCCGCAGCGGCTGCACGTCACGAGCTCGCCGATCGCCTGCCGGTAGTCGCCGGTCTCGACCGGCTCCTCGTCGCCGTGGTGCGCCTCCCCGCGGACGAACGGGTCGCGCACGAAGCTCGTCACCTCGTCCGCCGTCAGCGTCCGTGCGGCCTTGAACGACGCGAGCGAGAGGACTGCGAGGTCGAGCGGCGACTGGCAGGCCGGGTTGCGGTCGAAGACACGAGCCGCGAGCCCCGCCAGGCCGATGCCGCCGACGAACGTCCCCATAATCGCGGCGTAGGCCTCGTAGGGCGGGCGGCGTGTGAGTGTCGCAGTGGCCACTGGCTAGGCTGGATACCCGGATGCCCAAGTTCGAGACATCGTCTTCGTACAGGCCGACCGGAGACCAGCCGGCGGCGATCGAGCAGCTCTCCCGGTCGATCGTCGCGGGTGAGCGCTACCAGACGCTGCTCGGCGCGACGGGCACGGGAAAGACGGCCACGATGGCGTGGATCATCGAGGAGGTCCAGAAGCCGGCGCTCGTGATCGCGCACAACAAGACGCTCGCCGCGCAGCTCTGCAACGAGTTCCGGGAGTTCTTCCCGGCGAACGCGGTCGAGTACTTCGTCTCGTACTACGACTACTACCAGCCCGAGGCGTACGTCCCGCAGGCCGACCTCTACATCGAGAAGGACTCCTCGCAGAACGACGACATCGCGCGACTGCGGCTCAATGCGACGTCGTCGCTCTTCACGCGGCGCGACGTGATCGTCGTCGCGTCGGTCTCGTGCATCTACGGCCTCGGCTCGCCGGAGGAGTGGCGCGACCGGATGATCTGGCTGGAGCTGAACGAGGAGCATGACCGCGATCTTTTCCTGCGCAAGCTGATCGACTCGCAGTACGTGCGCAACGACACGGTGCTCGGCCGCGGGCGTTTCCGCGTCAAGGGGGACGTCGTCGAGATCCAGCCCGCGAACCAGGAGACCGCGTACCGGATCTCGTTCTTCGGCGACGAGGTCGAGCAGATCACGCACTTCGACCCCCTCAGCGGCGAGGTCTACGCGAAGCTCGACAACCTCGCGATCTGGCCCGCGACCGAGTACGTGACGTCGCAGCCCACCATCGAGCGCGCGGTCGACGAGATCCGGCACGAGCTCGAGGAGCGGCTGAAGGAGCTCGAGGCGGAGAACAAGCTGCTCGAGGCGCACCGACTGCGGCAGCGCACCGACTACGACCTCGAGATGCTCAAGGAGCTCGGCTTCTGCAACGGCATCGAGAACTACTCGCGGATCCTCGAAGGCCGCGCCCCCGGCACGCATCCGTTCACGCTGCTCGACTACTTCGCGAACGATTTCGTTGTCTTCGTGGACGAGTCGCACCAGACCGTGCCGCAGATCGGCGGCATGTACGAGGGCGACCGCTCGCGCAAGCAGACGCTCGTCGACTACGGCTTCCGCCTGCCTTCGGCGCTCGACAACCGGCCGCTCCGGTTCGACGAGTTCCTGCGCAAGGTGCAGCAGCTCGTCTTCGTGTCGGCCACTCCGGGGCCGTTCGAGCTGCGGCATTCGAACGTCGTCGTCGAGCAGCTGATCAGGCCGACGTTCCTCGTCGACCCGGAGGTGGAGCTGCGCGAGACGAAGAACCAGATCGACGACCTGTTGAACGAGATCCGCCGGCGCGAGGAGGCCGGCGAGCGCGTGCTCGTGACGACGCTGACGAAGAAGATGTCGGAGGACCTGACCGACTACCTGCTCGAGTCGGGCGTGAAGGCGCGGTACCTCCACTCCGAGATCGACACGCTCGAGCGGATCTCGATCATCCGCGAGCTGCGGCTCGGCGAGTACGACGTGCTCGTCGGCGTCAACCTGCTGCGCGAAGGGCTCGACCTGCCGGAGGTGTCGCTCGTCGCGATCCTCGACGCCGACAAGGAGGGCTTCCTCCGCGGCAAGACCGCGCTCATCCAGACGATCGGGCGCGCGGCGCGGAACGTCAACGGCAGGGTGATCATGTACGCGGACAAGCTGACGGAGGCGATCAAGGGCGCCCTCGACGAGACGAACCGCCGCCGCGCGAAGCAGCTCGCGTACAACGACGAGCACGGCATCGTGCCGGTGTCGATCGTCAAGGGCGTCTCCGACATCGCCGAGTTCCTGACGCTCGAGCAGCCGCACGTCCCGTCGAAGCGGCGGCGCGGCGGCGCGAAGGTGGAGGGGATGTCGCAGGAGGAGCTCGAGAAGCTCGTCATCGAACTCGAGGAGGAGATGTTCGCGGCGGCGGAGGAGCTGCGGTTCGAGTACGCGGCGAAGCTGCGGGACGAGATCAAGGAGCTCCGGCGCGAGCTCCTGGCGCTGGCCGCCGTCTAGGCGGTCTTACGCGTAGCTTCGGCGGCGGCGCGGTCGATCGCGCGTCGCTCGGCCATGCGTCGCTCGAACTCCTTCGTCCTGCGGTCGTAGTCGGCTTGCTCTTCAGGCGTCCGCTTCGTCGGCTTCCTCTTCGCCATCGTCTTCCTCCAGCAATCGACGGATCAGGGCCACGTCGACTCGTATGACGCCGATGTAGCCCATGATAGTTGTGACGTCCTGATGCGAGGTCGGCGTTTCCACGGCTCGATCTTCGCCCCGGCCGAACTGACGGCGCAAGATGTCCGAAACCGCCGGGGTGTCCAGTGCGTTTGTCCTTAGTAACTCCCGAATAGGAGGAATTTGATGCACTGGATATTGCTAATCATCGTCGGCGCCATCGTCGGGGCACTCGGGCGGCTCTTCCATCCGGGCTCCGATCCGATGGGCTGGATCGTGACCATTCTCATCGGCATCGCGTCCCTGGTGATTGCGGGGCTCATCTTCTCGAGCACCTTGCTGCAGTTCGTCGTGGGCGTGATCGTCGCAGTGATCCTCGTCGCCATCGTCGGGCGTTTCTTCGGCGACCGGCGCCGCTCGGTTCTGACCTAACCGGCGTCGCAGTACCCGCTGGACGGCCCGTCACGCGCGGGCCGTCCAGCATTACGCTGGTGCACCCGTGCTGATCTTCATCCTGTTCCTGATCCTGTTCGGGTTCGTGGTCGGCGGGCTCGCGCGCTGGTCGCTGCCGGGCCCCGACCCGATGCCGTGGTACGCCACGGTGGCGCTCGGCCTCGGCGGCTCGCTCACCGGCGGGGTCATCGCGCGCCTCTTCATCGGCAGCGCCGGCGGCTTCTTCTTCGCGTTTGTCGGAGCGGTGCTGCTGCTCTACCTGTACCGCCGGTTCGTCCAGCACCGCGGTCTCACGGCCTAGCGAACGACAGAGGCTCCGTTCCTCGCGCGAATGCGCGCTCGGCCGTGAGCGCCCAGCCGCCGTCGCGCCACGTGTACGTGTGGATGCGCAAGTGCCGCTCGTCGAACTCGTAGACGTGGAGGCCCCGCGCTTCGCCGCGGCGGCGCGGGCGCGGCTGCCCGAGCCCGGGCGCGACCGAGACCGCCACGCCGTGCTCGCCCCCGGTCGCGATCTCGAACTCGCGCCGCTCGGCGATCGTGCTCTGGTGGATGTGCCCGGCGACGATCAGCTCCGCGCCGGCGTCGACGAGCGAGGCGAGCACGTGATTCCGGCGGGCGACAGGCTTCTTGCGCGAGCGCCACGGTGCCCCGATCAGGTGGTGGTGGAGGACGGCGACGCGCAACTGCGACCCGTTCGAGCCACGCAGCTGTTCCCCCGCATGCGCGAGCTGCGCAGCGCGCAGCCGGCCGCTCTGATTTCGCCACGGCCGGACCGAGTTGAGCCCGACCGCGAGGATGCGCTCGCTGCGATAGACGGGCTCCGTCGTCTCCCACTGGCGCTCGAACTGCTCCCAGGTGCGCGTGAACCGTCCGGGGAACGTGTACGGGATGTCGTGGTTGCCGGGCACGCAGAGCAGCGGCGGCCCGAGGCCGCGGAGCAATTCCGCCGCGGTGTCGTGCTGCTCGGGCCTGCCGCGATGCGAGAGGTCGCCGCTCGCGATCACGAGCTCGGGCTCGAAGCGCTCCACAATCGGCGCGAGAGCCCATTCCGCGGTCGTTTTCCCTGCACCTACGTGCAGGTCGGACACGTGCAGGATGCGTGTAAACATCGGCGAACCAGGCTATACACTCGAATCGTGACCGACGAAGCCATCGAGATCTTCGACGACCTCTACCTCGGCATCCGTGCTGGCGGCGCCGTGCGCAAGAAGCGCCGGGGCGAGCCGCTCACGCTGGAGGAGCAGGAGGCGCTGGGACGGTGGCAGCGCCTCTCGACATGGCGGAAGGCGGTCGCGATCGGCGGGTTCGCCGTCGGCACGTTCGGCCTCGGGGTCGCGCTCGGCGGCCTCGTGTTCGGCCGCTGGCGCAAGGCCTGACCGAACCCGTTCGCGTGACTGCCGCTCGCGAGCGGCTCGCTCTGATCACGCCCGTGCGCCTTGTGCTCGGCGTCGTGCTGCTGGTCGCTGCAACCGCCGCCGGCGCAGGCCCCGGCGCGACGGCGCTCGCATTCGCCGTCGGCGCAGGTGTGGTCGCGTTCGCGGCGCTTGCGGATCGGCGCGCGCTCGTGCTTCGCGGCGACGTCGAGCCGGAGCCGTTGCCCGATGATGCCGTGCAAGAGCGGAGGTTGCGTGTCGTCGTCGCCGCGGCATTTCCGAGCACGTTCGGCGTGTCGGTGCTCGGCGCAATCGCACTCGTCGCAGGCAAAGACGTGCTCGGCGCGCTCCTTGGCGGAGTCGTCGCGGGGCTGGGGATCGCCTCCGGCGTCGGCCTGGTGCAACTCGTCATGTGGGAGCGCGAGCGAGGTGCGTGCCTCTCTGTCGCCAGCGACGGCCGGCAGTTCGTGCGTGAGTAGCTCAGCCGACGCCCGGGTTCGGAGCGTACTCGCCGAGGAAGCCGGCGCCGATGATGCGCTGGTCGACGGCCGTCCGACCGACGTAGCACTCCCACTCGAGACCGTCCGAGCGAAGCGAGCGGCAGCCGCCGTTGACGTGCTTCGTGCGGTCGACCGTCGGCTCGACCGTGCCCTTCCAGTCGGAGACCTCCGGCGCCGGCGCCTTCGCGAGCATGCAGTGGTACTCCACGTCCTGCCGCACGATCGTGCAGGTCGGGTTCGTTCCGGCGAGCGAGAGGGTCCCCGCGGGGATGCTGCGCGCCACCTCGTCCGTTCCGGTCAGCGCCGTCGTTGCGATCGCGACGCCCGGGATCGCGACCGCGAGCACGCCGGCGGCGATCAGGAGCCGCGGCGACAAGCGCCGTCGACGCGCGCGTGGCGAGGCGAGGTCCGCCGTGGCGGCGCTCTCGATCGCGTCGCCGAGCCGAATCAGCCGTTCGTTCATGTGGAGGTCTCCCTTCCGTTTCCAAGTCTGTTGCGGAGCGTGGTCAGGCCGCGGTGCACGCGCAGGCGCGCGGACGGCGGCGTCGTGCCGAGTGCCGCGGCGACGGCGTCGTAGTCGAGGTCGGCGCCGACGCGCAGGCCGATCGCCCGGCGCTGTCCGTCCGGCAGCTCGGCGAACGCCTCTTCGAGCCCGTCGAGCCACGACTCGTCTGGCTCCACGGCGGCGTGCTCGGTGTCCAGCCGCTCGAGGACAGCAAGCCGCTCGCATGCGCTGCGCTCGAGACGCCGGCGCCGCACGGACATGAGCAGGACGTTGCGCGCGATCCCGAACAGCCATGGCGCGGCCGAGCCGGCCGCACGGTCGCGGAAGCGGCGGCGGCTGAGCCACGCTTGCGCGAACGTCTCCGCCGTGAGGTCGTGCGCCGCGTCGGCGTCGCCGCTGCGACGGAGGTGGTAGCCGTACACACGGCTTGCATGGCGGTCGTACAGCTCGCGGAACGCATGCGCGTCCGTTCGAGCTGCGCGGAGCAGTTCCGCGTCGGTTCTCAAGGGCGCCTCCTGGGGTCGAGTATCGGTGAATTGCGCGGAGGCGCCGCGGCGTTACGGTCCCCGAGCTAGCGCGCGACCAACGCGCACCACGTCACCGACGCCGGCACGACGGGCAGGCCGTCGATGCTCACGCCGGGAACGAGCTCTGAAACCGGCGTCGGGTCGGCACGCACGTCGCGCTCGAGCTCGAGCTCGACGGTCACGCTCCAGCCCGATGCCGAGAACGCGGCGAGCGCCGAACCGCGAGTCGCGAGACGGTCGAGCCCGAGCTCGCGCGCCGCCGCCAGGTTCGGCTCGTCGTCGTCACGGAAGAAGACGTGCGTCGCGATCAGCTCGCGCCCGACGCGCCGCAACTCGCGCAGGAGCGCGCCGGCATCGGGAACGTTCGCAAGGCCGAGGTGCGACACGAGCGTCGCAATCGAGCCGTCCTCGAACGGCAGCGCGCGAGCGTCGGCGACGACGTACTCGACCCGTTGCGTGCCGACCCGCGCACGAACTCGCGCGAGCACCGTCTCCGAGACGTCGGTCGCGACGAGCGGCCGGCTCGTGGCTCCGAGCAGGCGCTCGAGCAGCGTGCCGCGACCGGTCGCAACGTCGGCGACGGTCCCGTCGCCGGCCGCCGCGTGCTCGACGACGCGAGCCAGCATCGCGTCGCGTGCGTCGCGCACTTCGTTGTTGTAGAGACGCTCGTCGGCCAGCGCGAAGGCTTCGACCGCCGCGGCGTCCCCGTACCGTTCCTCGAGCACCGACGCGCGCAGGAAGAGGTCGGCGCCGTTCAGCTCGTCATGCGGCGACTCGAGCAACGCGCGCTCGACGTCCGGGTGGTCGCGGAGGTGGCGAGAGAGGGCGGACTCCGACTCCGCCCAGGGGTCGCTCAGTGCTCGGCCTCCTTGGCGGGGAAAAGGACCGTCGGGGTCTCCTCCTCCGCGGGGTTCTTGTTGCGGACGACGACGTCGACGAGCGTCACCACGACCGCCGCGAGGGGTACCGAGAGCAGCACGGCAAAGCCGCCGAAGAGGAAGACGACGGCCGAGGCGGAGAAGATGACGACGAGCGGCGACATCCCGACGGCCGAGCCCATCACGCGTGGGTTCACGAGGTAGTCCTGCGCCAGCCGCACGCCGACGACGACGATGAGCGCGAGCACCGCGAGGTGCACGGACTGCGTCAGTCCGACGCCGATGGCGAGCGCGCCCGCGGCGATCGGGCCGATCACGGGGACGATCTCGACAAGGCCGGCGAAGCAGCCGATGAGGAGCCAGTAGGGCAGGCCGATCGCCCAGAACAGGAGCGACAGCGTCGTCGCGACGATGAGAACGATCAGCGCCATGCCGCGCACGTACGCGCCGAGCTTGAGGTCGATCAACAGCCACGTGTCTCGGACGACCTTTCGCTTCGGGCGAGGCAGCAGCTCGGTCACCACCTTCATCGCGCGGTCGCGCTCGAAGATCCAGTAGCCCGCGACGGCGAACATGAAGAAGATCCCGATCGCGATCTCGAACGCGGTCATGCCGACCGTCCTCACCGTCTCGAAGACCTTGCCGCCGCTCGGCACCTCCTTCAGGTGTCGCTGGAGGCTCTGCAGGATCTCCTGCTTGATGCCGGACGACTGCTGTGCCTCGTTGCCGATCTCCCGGCGCGTCTGCGGCAGGTTGTCGACCGCGGCCGTCACCTGATCGAGCGCACGCGGTACGGCGAGCCAGAGCGCGAGCGCGAGCAACCCGGCGAACACGACGTAGTGCAGCGTCAGGCCGACGGCCCGCGGGATGCCTCGAGCATGCATCGCTTCGATGCCCGGGCGCATCGCGGCGGAGATGATGAATCCCGCGAAGAGCAGCGCGATGACGAGCTTCAGCTTCCAGAGCGCGAGCGCGAGTACGACGACGCCGACGACGACCAATGCGGCGACGGCGGCCTTGCGAGCAGTTTGTCCCACGGAACGTCAACGCGCGAACTCCCTTTCCCGACACGCAAACCGTTCGGCGAGCCGGCCCGAACTACAACCTGAACACCGTGTGCTGAGGGCGCGCGGGTGAATTTGGGAGGGCACATGCTCGCAAGGATGGGCAGGATCACCGCTGGACTCGCTCTGGCCGCACTCGTGGTTGTGAGCCTTGCGGCGGCGAAGCAGTCGTACGGCATCTCGGCGACGCTCAACGTGAGCCAGGAGGTTCCGAAGCAGGCGGTCAAGGCGCCGAACGCTCGCGGCTCCTTCACCGGGACAGTCGTCGAGAACGGCAAGAAGGCGACCCTGAAGTGGAAGCTGTCGTACTCGCATCTGAGCGGAGCTGCGACTGCCGCGCACATCCACCTCGGCAAGCGCGGCGTGGCAGGGAACGTGCTCATCGCGCTGTGCGGTGGGAATTGTCACTCCGGCATGAGGGGTACCGCGACGTTCCCCTCGAACATCGTCGACAAGATCGAGCGCGGCCAGACGTACGTGAACGTGCACACCGCCAAGAACCCGGCGGGCGAGATCCGCGGTCAGGTGAAGGTCACGGACGGTTAGACGCCGTATCCGCAGCGCGGGCCTACGGCGCCCGTGCTGCGGATCAGGGCACCCGCAGGGCGTTGAGCGTCGCGTCGACGACCGGGAAGACCTGCGGCGGGCTCACGTTCCCGAGCGTGACGGCCACGACGCCGAGCTTCGGGTTCAGGTCGAGCTCGCCCGCGGCCCCCGGTGCGCCACCGTTGTGCCAGATCGTCGGCGGGTCACCGGGACGGCCCTTGCGGATCCCGAAGCCGAAGCCGTAGCCGCCGCCGGGCGCGCGCACCTTCGAAGTCGTGACGACGTTCGTGAGCGCGCGGCTGAGCAGCCTCCCGTTCTCCAGCGCGCTCGCAAACGCGAGCAGATCACGGGCCGACGAGTAGCAGCCACCCGCCGACGTGCCGACGGGCGGCAGTGACGTCGTGTTCGCGGTGCCGTCCGGGAGATACCCGACCGCCGCGTAACCGGGGAGCCGCGACCGCGTGAAGCAGCCGGTGTGCTTCATTCCGGCGGGCTGCCAGACGTGCCGAGCGAGGTACCGGTCGTAGCGCTCGCCGCTGGCCTTCTCGATCACGAGGCCGGCGAGCAGGAAGCCGGAGTTGCTGTACGACCAGCGCGTTCCCGGCTCGAATTCGAGACGTTCTCGCATCACGAGCGGCAGGTATGCGGAGAGCGTCGTCAGCGTCGGTCGCAGGCGCGCGTACGCGGGATCCGAGAAGAAGTCTCCGAGACCCGAGGTGTGATCGAGCAGCTCGGCGACCGTGATCCGCCGCAGCGGAGAAGGAAGCTGTGGCAGGTACTTCCCGATCCGGTCGGTGAAATGGACCTTCCCCGCCTCCACGAGCTGAGCCGCGGCGACGCCGGTGAACATCTTCCCCATCGACGCCAGGTTGAAGGCGGTGTCGAGCGTGACGCGCCGGCCGCGCGGGCGGTTGGCAAGCCCGTATCCGTGCGCGAAGACGATGCGGCCGTGGCGCGCAACGGCAACCTCGCCGCTGAAGCCGGCCCGCGTCGCCGCCGTCCGTACCTGCTGCGAAAGCGGGGCCGAGAGCGACGCGGACGCCGCCGGAACCGCCGCCAGCGCGGCGATGACGGTCGCGACCGCGCGCTTCATCGCCGCAGCTTCCCGCTCGTGTCTAAGAGACGGCTAAAGAGCCTTGCCCGAACACACGTTCGCTAGGTAAACTGGCCCTGTGCCGGCCGAAGAGCTTGTCGTTCACGGCGCGCGGGAGCACAACCTCAAGGACGTCACGGTCACGCTGCCGCGCAACGCGTTGATCTGCATCACCGGGCTCTCGGGCTCCGGTAAGTCGAGCCTTGCCTTCGACACGATCTACGCGGAGGGGCAGCGCCGCTACGTCGAGTCGCTCTCCGCATACGCGCGGCAGTTCCTGCAGATGATGGAGAAGCCGGACGTCGACTCGATCGACGGACTGTCGCCTGCGATCTCGATCGACCAGAAGACGACGTCGCGGAACCCACGCTCGACCGTCGGCACGGTCACGGAGATCTACGACTACCTGCGCCTGCTCTACGCGCGCGTCGGGCGGCCGCACTGCCCCGTCTGCGGACGGCCGATCTCGGGCCAGAGCCTCGAGTCGATCGTCGACCAGATCCTCGCGCTGCCGGAGGGGACGCGCTTCACGGTCAACGCGCCGGTCGTGCGCGACCGCAAGGGCGAGTTCCGCGACGTGCTCGAGGAGTTGCGGCGCGAGGGCTTCACGCGCGTGAAGGTGGACGGCGAGCAGAAGCTGCTCGAGGACGAGATCGTCCTCGACAAGAAGTACAAGCACACGATCGAGGTCGTCGTCGACCGTCTCGTCATGAAGCCGGACCTCCGGACGCGCCTCTGGCAATCGGTCGAGACGGCGACGCAGCTCGCAGAGGGGCTCGTCGGCGTCGACGTCATCGACGAGGGCAAGGAGCTGCTGTTCAGCGAGAACTTCGCGTGCCCGGATCACGGCGTGTCGCTGCCGGAGCTCCAGCCGCGCATCTTCTCGTTCAACTCGCCGCACGGTGCGTGCCCGCGCTGCACCGGTCTCGGTTCGCAGCAGGAGATCGACCCCGACCTGCTCGTCCCCGACGGCTCGGTCTCGATCGCCGACGGCGCGCTCGTGCCGTGGTCGGTCGGCAACTCGAGCTTCTACGAGTCCGTCATCAGCGCGATCTGCGAGCGGTACGAGATCGAGCCCGACACGCCGTGGGACGACCTGACCCAGGACCAGCGCAACCTGTTCCTCTACGGCACGAGCGGCGAGCGCGTGTACGTGCAGTACCGCAACCGCATGGGCCGCCGCCGCTCGTACACGCTCGCGTTCGAAGGCATCGTCCCGAGCCTGCAGCGCCGCTACAAGGACACGGACTCGTCGCAGCAGCGCGAGCGAATCGAGGAGTACATGTCGTTCCGTCCGTGCCCGGTCTGCAAGGGTGCTCGGCTCAAGCCCGAAGTGCTCGCGGTGACGGTCGGAGGCAACTCGATCCACGAGTTCACGAAGATGTCGGTGACGCGCGCGCTCGAGTTCCTCGGCTCGCTCGGCCTGACGGAGACCGAAGAGCTGATCGGGCATCGCATCATCAAGGAGATCCGCGAGCGGCTGACGTTCCTCGACAACGTCGGTGTCGGCTACCTGCAGCTCGATCGCGCGTCCGCGACGCTGTCGGGCGGCGAGGCGCAGCGGCTACGGCTCGCGACGCAGATCGGCTCACAGCTGGTCGGCGTCCTCTACATCCTCGACGAGCCGTCGATCGGGCTGCATCAGCGCGACAACGGGCGGCTGATCGAGACGCTCGTGCGCCTGCGCGATCTCGGCAACACCGTGCTCGTCGTCGAGCACGACGAGCAGATGATGCGCAGCGCCGACTGGCTCGTCGACATGGGACCGGGAGCGGGGGAGCACGGCGGCCACGTCGTCGCGGAGGGGACCGCGGCGAAGGTCGAGCGCGCGAAGGGCTCTGTCACCGGGCAGTTCCTCTCGGGGAAGCGCGCGATCGCCGTACCGGACCGGCGAGGCCAGGATCGCGGCTTCTTCAAGGTCTTCGGAGCGACACAGCACAACCTCAAGGGGATCGACGTCGACTTCCCGGTCGGCAACTTCATCTGCGTCACGGGCGTGTCGGGCTCCGGCAAGTCGACGCTCGTGAACGAGATCGTCTACAAGGCGCTCGCGAACCGGCTCAACCGCGTGCGCGTGAAGCCGGGCGACCATGGCGGTGTCGACGGGATCGACGTCTTCGACAAGGTGATCGAGATCGACCAGAAGCCGATCGGCCGCACCCCGAGGTCGAACCCGGCCACGTACACCGACCTGTTCACGCATATCCGCGAGCTGTACTCGCTCACGCCGGAGTCGAAGGTGCGCGGTTACAAGCCCGGGCGCTTCTCGTTCAACGTGCGCGGCGGCCGCTGCGAGACGTGCAAGGGCGACGGGCAGATCAAGATCGAGATGCACTTCCTGCCGGACGTCTACGTGCCGTGCGAGACGTGCAAGGGCGCGCGCTACAACCGCGAGACGCTCGAGGTGCGGTTCAAGGGGAAGTCGATCGCGGACGTGCTCGATATGAGCGTCGAGGAGGCGCTGCGCTTCTTCGCGAAGATCCCGAAGCTCCGGCGCCGGCTGCAGACGCTGCACGACGTCGGCCTCGACTACATGAGGCTCGGGCAACCGGCGACGACGCTGTCCGGCGGCGAGGCGCAGCGCGTGAAGCTCGCCGCCGAGCTGTGCAAGGTCGCGACGGGGACGACGCTGTACATCCTCGACGAGCCGACGACGGGCCTCCATTTCGCGGACATCGAGAAGCTGCTCGAGGTGCTGCAGCGACTGGTCGACGGCGGGAACACCGTGCTCGTGATCGAGCACAACCTCGACGTGATCAAGCAGGCGGACTGGCTGGTCGACCTCGGCCCGGAAGGCGGCGAGGCCGGGGGAGAGCTGATCGCCGACGGCTCGCCCGAGGATGTCGCGGAGGTCGAGGAGTCGGCTACAGGGCGGTACCTGCGAGCGATCCTCCCGGCGCACGAGATCGCGGCTGCATAACAACGCGCACGATTGAACTCGTCGGGCTAAAGGACGCCAGTAGCCCAAGCGACGCGCTATGGCCTCGATCGCTGTGCGTGACTCTGCGCCTGCTCGACGAGCGACGCATCAGCCGTCCGAACGTGACCAAGCGCCGCCCAGGCGTGGGCGGTCGACCGTGGGATCTCACCATCCCGAACATGCTGCGCGGCCGTTCGGCAGTGACGGGCAGCTGTCTCGAGGTCTTCGGCGATCTGCTCGTACGCCGAGGCTGATGCCGTTCGAAGATCAGTGTTCATGAGGCGAACATACCTCTGCTTCGGGCGTCATCGGCGAACGCTGGCCCAGGGCGCCGCCGCAGGCTGGCCTACGATCCGGAGGTGGTCGACTTGGTCGAGCTGACGGAGGAGCGGCACGAGATCGCCGAGCGCTTCTGGCAGCTCTTCCTCCACGACTTATCGGAGTTCCGAGACTCGCATCCCGACGAGCACGGCGCGTTCAAGCGACGCCACCTGGATCCGTACCTCGTCCGAGACCCAGACCGCGTCGCGTACGTGGTCTACGGGCCAACCGGGCCGATCGGGTTCGCGTTCGTTTACGGCCTCACCGGCGCGGTGCGGTGGTTCGATCAGATCTTCATCGTGCGCTCGCAGCGCCGCGCCCATCTCGGCAGGGCGGCTGCGGAAGCGACCGTCCACCTTCATCCAGGACGATGGGCAGTCGGCTTCCAAAACGAGAACCCGGCCGCAGCACGGTTCTGGCGCCGCCTCGTTGCGGAGATCGGCAGCAATGTCGACGAGCGGCTACAGCCGGTGCCAGACAAGCCGCACCTTCCGGACGACGTCATTCTCTCCTTTGACGTCGCCCTAGAGATCAGGCGTCTGTGAGAGTCGATTAGTCGGTCCGGAACCACTCGGGCCCGCGAACCCGACCCGCACGGGTTTACGAGGTAGTTCGCTTCTGAGGGTGCGCGTCGGTGACGTAATTCGCGACCCCGATCAGATCGCCGCCTGGATCGAAGAAGGGCAGCGAGGTCATCGTGAACGGCCGGAGCGAGCCGTCCTCGGCGCGGAGATAGACAACGTCGGCGACAGGGGTCGCGGCCGGTGAAGTGCCCGCGCGAGTGGCTGCTCTTCGAGCGGGTACGGCGACCCATCGACGCGGAGCCCGAGTACGCCGCGGGCGCGGAGGTCGGCAAGGGTAACTCGCTCGGGCGGGAAGGGTAGGTCGAGTACCGCGGCAACGGCGGGGTTGTAGAACGGGACGGATTCGTCTGCCTTGACGACGAGGACGCCCGCGTCGGCCCTATCCGCCAGGGCGAGCAGCACGAGCGGCTCGATGTCGGTCGCGAGCGGGTGCTCGTCGGAGACCGCGTACTGCTCGACGAGGTCAGTCGTGGCGTTCAGTTGCAGCTTGTCCAGTAGCGGCAGTCCGAGTGCTTTGGCGCGTCGCCGCTTCTCATCGTCCGGTTCGGCCGTGTGAAGCATCAGCCGGGTCTGCGGGCGAAAGCTTCGGATCACCTCGGCTGCTCCGAAGCCGTCGAGGCGCGGCATTCTGACGTCCAGCAGCACAGTGTCGGGGTAGTGCTGCGCCACGAGCTGCACAGCCTCGATGCCGTCCGCTGCTTCTCCGACAACCGTAACGTGAGGAAGGAAGCCGAGGAGCCTGCGCAGCAACTCGCGCAAGACGGCGTCACCGTCGGCGAAGACGACGCGCGCCGGCGCACCCTTGTACTCGTTCGCGCCCTTGCCCCTTGGCTCTTTGCCCACTTGTCCCAGCCGACGATAGCGCCACGGCAATCCAGCCGCCGGACACTGGGCCAATCGGAAAACGCCCCTGGTGCGAGAATCGCGTCCGTGCCTGAAGCACAGCTCGAGGACCTCGGATCCGGCCTCACGGCCATCACCCCGGGTTGGTTCGTCGTCAACGTGCGCGACGCCGAGTGGTGGTTTGCCGAGACGAGGGGCGCGAGGTGCGCCTTCGAGAACGAGTACGGCGAGCCCCCGGTCGAGTTCGCCCAGCTCGGGATCAACGTCACCGTGCTGGAGCCCGGGCAGACCGGCCTCTACCACGCGGAGTCGAACGAGGAGGCGTTCCTCGTCCTCTCAGGGGAGTGCGCGCTGCTCGTCGAGAACGAGGAGCGACGCCTGCGGCCCTGGGACTTCTTCCACGCTTCCCCGTGGACCGAGCACGCCTTCGTCGGCGCCGGCGAGGGACCGTGCGTGATCCTGATGGCCGGTTCGCGCTCTGGGCCGGAAGGGCACTACCCGGAGTCGGAGCTCGCGGCGCGCTACGGCGCGAGCGTGGCGGAGGAGACCTCCGACTGGAGGCAGGCATACGCGACCGTCGAGCTGTTCCGGCGTGAGCGGCCGCCGAACTGGGCTCGTCTGCCCTGGGCGTAGGTTCCTTTCAGCGGGACGCGGATGCCTCGTTCAGCACGTCGATCGCGTCGTGCACCCAACGTCGAGCGCGATCGACGTTCGGCCCGCTCGGAGCAAGCGTCAACACGTCCGCCTGGAGTTCGCTCATCACGAGCATCGCGCGCAAGGCGTCCGGTTCCGTGAGCGCCTCCTCGATCCGCTCCGCCAGCCGCTCCGGCTTCACGGCAAGCGCTCGAACCCGAGCGGCGAGGCGCTTCGTCGTCGGCTCCCAGAGCCGGTTCAGGGCGTAGACGATTCGCAGCACCCGCGTCGTGTCGTCGAGCAGCCGCTCGACGAGCGCGAGCCTCTCACCGGGCCGCGCGATCGTGAGGAGCCCGGCCGGCGCGTAGCCGCCCCAGGTCAACGCTGCAGCTTCGATTCGTGCCACGGCGACGTCCTCGGGGTACGTGCTTAAGCGCTCTTGCCAGGCTTCCAGGAGGCCGATCGTCCGGAGGGCGATGCCGTTGACGAGGGCTTCGGCCGACGACGACGGCTCACCGGCGACGAGCGCGTCGACCGAGGCTTCCGCGTGCTCGCGGGACCACCAGACCGTCTCGATCGGCACACCGTCGAAGTAGCCGAAGGCGCGCGAGACGGCGGTTCCCTGGACGCCCCACGTGTCGACGCGTTCGAGCCCGGCTCCGCGTGCGTGCTCGAAGCACTCGGCAAGCTCGAGCGGCGCGGCGGTGACGACGAGCATCTCGATGTCGGAGACCTCGTCGGCGACGCCGCGCGAGACGCTGCCGGTCAGGATGACCTCCTCGGCAATCGGCGGAAGCGCGGCGCAGATCCGCTCCGCGATCGTGCGCAGCTCGCGTGTGCGATTCGTCGCCATTCGCCGAATCTACGGCCTCACGAGCGTCGCCGCGCGACCGCTACGCCCGCGAGGCAAAGCGCTCCGCCGGCCAGCGCGAGTCCCGGCGGCGTCTCGCCGAGGAGCAGCCAGCCCAGCAGGACCGCGATCGGCGTCACGAGATACGTCGTCGAGCCCATGCGTCCCGCCGTCGTACGTGACAGGGCGTAGCCCCACGCGATGAAGCCGATCGCCGTCGGGACGATGCCGAGGTAGACGACCCAGCCGAGTGCGGACGCCGGCGCGGAGGAGGCGTCTCGCCAGAGCGAGCCGGCGAACGGAAGGCACGCGACCGCGCCGGCCGTGCAGGCGAGCCACGTGACTTGCAGCGGCGAGACGCGCGCGAGCACCGGCTTCTGTGCGATCACCCCGCCGGCATACGCGAGCGCCGCGACGAGGCAGAGGACGGCGCCCCAGCTCGGCACGAGCCCGTGCTCGGCCGTCGCCGAGCCGATGACGACCGCTCCAGCGAATGCGACCGCGCAGCCCGCGAACAGCCCTCGCGGGAAGCCCTCTCGCAGCAGAAGCCCGGCGAGGAGCGCGATCAGGATCGGCCCGACGTTGACGAGCATCGCCGCCGTGCCCGCGTCGACGCGTTTCTCGGCCGCATTCAGCACGACGCTGTAGAGCGCGAACCAGAGCACGCCGCAGATCGCGATCCGGCCGAGGTCGCGCCGCGCCGGCAGAGGCTCGCGGCGCACGAGCACGAGCGCGCCGAGCGCGGCACTACCGACGAGCAGCCGGCCGAGTGCAAGTGCACCAGGCGACAGGTGATGCCCCGCCGACCGGATGCCGACGAACGCGGACGCCCAGAGCGTGACCGTGAGCAGCGCCGCCGCCGGAGCCAGCAGTTGCGTCCGGTCGCGCGGAGCCTCGCATGTCGTGTCGACCGTCGCCATTCCGGTTGAAACCCGCGTCCGGGCCGTTCTGTGAGGAAACGCGGCACGTCCGGGCGAAAGTCCCGAGTGGCGTCCGCCGCCCGGAGTACCTTCGAGCGGTGCCCAACATCAGCGGGAACGCAGCGCTCGATGTCCTCATCGGCCTCTTCTTTCTCTACTTCCTGCTGAGCCTCGTCTGCTCGGCGATCAACGAGTCGATCGCCGCGGTCTTCCGGCTGCGCTCGCAGTACCTCGAGAAAGGGCTGCGCCACGTGCTCGAGGGCCAGGAGAATCTCGACACCTTCTTCCACAATCCGCGCGTGCAGGCGCTGGTCAAGCCGCCCGGCCGGTTCATTCGGTTGAAGCGCAGGCCGTCGTACGTCTCGTCGCGAGTGTTCGCGCTCACGCTGCTCGACACGTTCGCGCCGCCGCACGGCGCCGCGCACAGCCGCGATCTGATCGCGCGCGCGAAGCACGCGCTCGGGCCGGCGACGCACAGGGCACCCGGTGCGCCGGCGACTCCTGCAATCGTCGCGCGCATGCTCCAGGACGCGCTCGACGAGGAGGCCGAGAACATCGAGCGCTTCCGCCGCTCGATCGAGCGTTCCTTCGACGACGTGATGGACCGCGTCAGCGGCTGGTACAAGCGCCGCGTCCAGCTGATCCTCTTCATCGTCGCGATCACGCTGACGGGCGTGATGAACGCGGACAGCTTCGCGATCGCGCAGCGGCTCTGGAAGGACCCCGCACTCCGCGGCGCCGTCGTCGCGCAGGCGTCCCAGGTCGTGAAAAACGGCAAGGCGGACTGCGCGCAGGTCGATGCGCAGACACCGAAGACCGATGCAGCGGCGAACTGCGTGGCGGAGGTGAAGAACCTCGGACTGCCGCTCGGCTGGAGCGAAGCGACGTCGCCGCACGACTTCTGGAACACGCTCGGCAAGATCCTCGGCCTGCTCGTCACCGGCTTCGCGCTCTCGCTCGGCGCTCCGTTCTGGTTCGACCTGCTCGGCAAGGTGTCGAACCTGCGCGGCGCCGGGCCTGCGGCGCCGGCCGCCGGTGAGAAGGCGTCGTAGCGCTCGGCGCTCGCTGCTCCCGGACTAGCCTTCGACGCGTGACCACAGGCGCAGAGCCCGCGTCGCTCGACCGGGAGTGGCTACTTCGATCGCTCGTCGTGCTGCAGGCGCCCCGTGCGGTCTTCGCGGCGCTTCGGGACGACTCCGACGAAGCGGCTCACGCACGGCAGGAACCGGTGCTCGCGCTGCTCTGGCTCTCCGGGATCGCAGGCGTGTTGTTGACGTCGACCGCGCGCACGCTGCTCGACGACCCGCTGCGCGACGGGATCGTCGTCGCGGTCTGGGCGTTCATCGGCGGCGGGGCCTACGGAGCGCTCGTCTTCTGGCTCGGCGGAGCACTCGTGCACGGTGCGTCGCACGCGCTCGGGGGACAGGGGAGCTACCGACGCGCGCGCCACCTGGTCGCGTTCGCGTCGGCGCCGGTGGCACTGTCGCTCTGCCTCGTCTGGCCGCTCGGCATCGCGGCCTTCGGCGGCGACCTCTTCCGGAGCGGCGGCGCCGACGCGGGAACGGGCGGCGCCGTCCTCTACTGGACGGCCGTCGCGTTCGCCGCCTGGGCGGTCGTGCTGCTGGCGATCGGCATCCGCGCCGTCCACGGCTGGACCTGGGCGCGCGCGCTTGCGACGCTCGGCGGCGCCGTCGGCGGCGGCGCCGTGCTCGTTGCCGGCCTTGCGCTGCTCGCTTAGCGCTTCCCGGCCGACGTCGACACGTACGCCGCGACGTCCTGGATCTGCTTTGCGGACAGCTGGCCCTTGAAGGACGGCATCCCGCGCAGGCCCCGGGTGACGCGCGCGAGCACGAGTGAGTAGGCGGGCTTCGCCTGGTCGAGGTTCGGGCCGACGGCGCCGTTCGTCCCGGCCGCGGCGAGCGTGTGGCAGCCGCCGCAGCCGGCGCTCGCGAACACGGCCTTGCCGGCGGTCGGGCTGCCCTTGCCGCCGGGCGCCGAGGTCGTCGTCGTCGGCGTGACGGGCGTCGTCGCCCGTGCCACGGTGACCTTCTTCTCGGGAGCCGTCGCACGTCCAAGGAAGAAGCCGAGCGCGCCGAGGCCGAGCGCGAGCAGGAGCGCGAGCAGCACGACGACCGCCTCGAGCACGTCCGCCGGCCGCCGCCGGCGCCGCTCCTCGAGCGGTACGAGCCCGGCGCCGCGAACCGTCTGCACGACGTTGATCACGAAGAGGATCTGCGCGAGCCCGAGCACGAGCACGACCGGGATCGACGCGTACGTCAGCGTGTCGTAGCGCGACGGAAGCACCGAGTAGCGGCGCGGCGCTCCTTCGAGCCCCTGCGTCAGCCAGAACGCCGAATGCACCGTCTGCCCGAGGAACGTCAGCCAGATGTGCCACTTGCCGAGCGCCTCGCTGTAGAGCGGCTTGCCGACGAGATCGGGCAGGAAGGCGTAGATCGCGGCGAAGATCAGCAGGCCGATGTTCAGCAGCGCCATCTGGTGGAAGTGGCCGACGATCCAGAGCGTGTTGTGCACGACCCTGTCGAAGGCGATCGTCGCGTTGACGATCCCGGACAGGCCGGCGAGCAGCCAGCTCAGCAGCCCGAGGAAGACGGCAGTCCCGGCCGCGTTCCACTTGAAGTTCGAGCGGTAGATCGTGAACCCGAGGCTGTAGAGCGACAGCGCCGACGGGATCACGAGCGCGAACGTCGTCGGCTGCATCGCGGTGTTGATCGCGGCCTGCGGCGACCCGTCCGGGTAGTCGAGATATACGTGATGCGCCCAGACGAAGACGTTCGCGATCACGGCGATCGTCCACGCGACCGCGATCGTGTTGCCGGCGACGAGCGGCCGCCCCGCGAGCTTCGGGACGAGGTAGTAGTAGACCGCGGCCGCCGGGAAGAGCAGCAGGTACACGACCGGGTGGCCGAACCACCAGAGGATGTTCTTCGCGAGCAGCGGGTCGACCGTGACGCTCGGATCCCACGCCTGGACGATCATCTCCACGAGCAGCACCGCGAGCGGCAGCGTCGCGATGATCATGTCGATCGCGATCACCGTCAGCGGGATCACCGGGTACGGCACCGGCTCGGGGTTCGTCGCGAAGCGCTTCGGCCACAGGTAGCCGAAGCCGAGCGCGACTCCGAGGCGGTTGAGGATGCGCGGGCTGACCGCGTGCAATGCAGGCCCGACGACCGCGTCCAGGATCGCGAGACACCACGTGACGATCGACAGGCCCACGAGCAGGACCGACGCCGAAAAGAGCCCTGTCGCCGTCTCGCTCCACTTGCCGACGCCGTGGAACGGGAGCGGATAGAGGAAGACCCACGAGCCGCCGAAGTGCATGAAGAGCGTCGTGACGACGACGCCTGCGACGCCGAGGACCATCAGCCACCACGTGATCTCTGCCAGTGCGCCGCTGAGCCGCCGCAGCGGCACGCCCACCTCCGCGAGCACCCACCACGACAGTCCCATCACCGCGAAGCCGGCCCAGCCGAGGAACGCGCCGAGGCCGTGCGCCGTCATGATCGCGTACCACGTGTTGCTCGAGACTCGACCGATGTCCGCCTGGCTGAACCGGAGCAGCAGGCCGAGAAGCCCCGACACGAGCAGGATCGCCGTCGACGCGACGAGGTACCGCAGCGTCAGCGCCCGTGCGTAGTCGCGTCTCTCCGGCGTGATCACGACGTCACCGTGAACGCGCCCTGCATCAACGCATGCCCGAAGCCGCAGAACTCGAGGCAGAGAATGCGGTAGTGGCCGGGCTCGTCGAACGTGTGGACGAGCGTCTGCGTCTTCCCCGGCACGACCTGCACCTGCGCGACGAGCTCGTCGTCTGGGCCGTAGATCCCGAAGCCGTGATTGACGTCCTGCGACGTCAGCCGGAACTCGATCTCGCGGTTTGCGGGAAACGTGCTCGGCTGCACGCGCCAGAAGAACTGGCGTGAGTCGACGTGCACGACGACGTCGCCGCTCTTCGTGCCGCCGTGTCCGTACGGCGTGAACCAGATCGTCGCGAAGAGCAGCGCGAGCATGATCGCGATCACGACATAGAGCCACGACCGCTCACGATGGGCGAGGCGCTCCTCGTCGACGGGCGGACGGCTGCCGCGAGTCGAGACGGCGAGCATCAGGGCGAGGACGACCGCGACGACTGTCACCACGCCGTACGCGACGGCGATGAGGACCTGCGTCCCGTTCATCGAGAAGCGAACTTAACGCATGCGTCGGCCGGTTGAAACCCCGGTCTCGAACTCCTCCAGCTCGTCCTTCGGCATGGCGTAGGTGTGCTGTTCCTCCGGGAACGCGCCGCTGCGTACGTCGCGCACGTACGCCTCGAGCGCGTCGCGGATCTCGCGCGAGAGGTTCGCGTAGCGCTTCACGAAGCGCGGCAGGTGACCCTCCGTGAGCCCGAGCAGGTCGTGGTAGACGAGCACCTGGCCGTCGCAGTCCGCGCCGGCGCCGATGCCGATCGTCGGCACCGTGAGGCGCCGCGTGATCTCCGCTGCGACCGGCGCCGGGACGGCCTCGAGCACGACGGAGAACGCGCCGGCCGCCTCGAGCTCGAGTGCGTCCTCGACGAGGCGCGCGGCCGCCTCGCTCGTCTTGCCCTGCGTCTTGAACCCGCCGAGCATCGTCGCGGACTGCGGCGTCAGGCCGACGTGGGCCATCACGGGAATGCCGGCGCCGACGATGGCGCGCACGCGCGAGACCGACGGCCCTGCGCCCTCGAGCTTGACGACGTCCGCGCGCGCCTCCTTGACGAAGCGGATCGCGTTCCGCACCGCGTCCTCGTCCGAGACCTGGTACGAGCCGAACGGCATGTCGCCGACGACGATCGGCCGGTACGCCGCACGCGACACGGTCTTCGTCAGGAAGATCATCTCGTCCATCGTCACGGGCACCGTCGTGCCCTCGTGGCCGAGGACGACCATCGCCGCGGTGTCACCGACGAGGATCACGTCGACGCCGGCGTCCTCGGCGAAGCGCGCGCCCGGCGCGTCGTACGCGGTCACCATCGCGATCTTGTCGCCGCGGCGCTTCATCTCCGCGAGCTCGGGCAGCGGCAGCTTGCCCGCCGGGGGTGTGCTCATTCGTCTGCTCCTTTCAGGGGGACGTTGTCGATCAGGCGGATCGAGCCGACGCGGATCGCGGCGGCAAGCGTTTGCGGCTGGAACTCGGCGACCTCGACGTAGTCGACGTCGACGCCGTTCAGCAGCTCGCGCGCGCGGTTCGGGTCGCGCGTCTGCAGCGCGCGCGGAAGTGCGAGCGCGCGCTCGCGGAGCTCGGGCGTGAGGAGCGCGTTGCGCGACGACAGCGCGAGGCCGTCCGCGTCGCGCACGGTCGGAAGCACGCGCAACTCGGCGTCCAGGTCGAGGTCGCGGATCATCCTGCGCACGACCTCGACCTGCTGCGCGTCCTTCTGCCCGAAGTACACGCGGCGAGGACGCACGATGTTGAAGAGCTTGAGACAGACCGTGGCGACCGCTCTGAAATGACCGGGCCGGAAGTCGGCCTCGAGGCCGTGCTCGTCCGGGTCGACCCACGTGCGGAAGCCTTGCGGGTACAGCTCGTCGGCCGCGGGCGCGAAGACGACGTCGACGCCGGCGCGTTCTGCGAGCTCGAGGTCGTGCTGCTCGTCGCGCGGGTAGCGCGCGAAGTCGTCGGCGGACGAGAACTGCGCCTCGTTCACGAACAGGCTCATGACGACGTGGTCGTTCTCGCGGCGCGCCGCCGCGAGGAGCGACACGTGTCCCGCGTGCAGCGCGCCCATCGTCGGGACGAGGCCCGCGTTCTCGGCGCGCGCTTGCCTCATCTCGGCGACGGTGCGCACGACCTTCACGGCCGCGTCGCCTCGGCGAGCGCGACGTACATCGGCTCGAGGTCCGGCGCCTCGTCGTGGATCGCGCGCACGTGCGCGTCGACGGTGTCCCAGTCGCCGCGCGCGATCGGCCCCGTGAGGTCGAAGCCGTTCTCGATCGTGCGCGTCATGAGCGGCACGAGCGCCTCCGGCGGAGCGCCTGCGGCCTCGAACAGCCGGCTCGCGGCGCGGTGCAATGTGACGAGATAGTTCGACGCGACGGCGGCGCCCGCGTGATAGAGCGAGCGCGCGTCGTCGTCGAGGTCGAACGGGCGCAGCCCGAGCGTCAGCGCGAGCCCGTGGCCGTGTGCGCGCGCCTCGTCGCTCTCACCGCTGACCGCCGCCCACGCGCCGTCGAGCTGCTCCGGTCCGCGCGAGCGCGTGAACGTCTGCAGCGGGTGCATCCCGAAACGCCGCGCGTGCGGCTCGAGCGCAGAGAGCGGCGTCGCGCCGCTCACGTGCGCGATCCACCGTCCATGGCCCAGGGACAGTCCCTCGGCCGTGGCCGAGATGGCTGCATCTGGAACGCACAGCAGGACGAGTTCCGCGTCCTCGCGCAGCTCCACGCCACGCTCCTCGAGGCGCGCTGCGACGGCCGAACCGACGCGGCCGCGACCCATCACGTTGACTGACTCGAACAAAGCTCCAGTTCCTTAGCCGGATACCGGGCACGCGCAGTCTAGAGCTTCGCTGCGATCCTCCGCTCCAGCGCGGCCTTCACTCGCGGCCAGTCGTCATCGATCACCGCGTACCACGCGGAGTCGCGCCGCTCGCCGCCTCGCACGACCATATGCTTGCGGTGGATGCCCTCGAATTCGGCGGGCAACGCCGCGAGCGCCGCACGTGCGCGATCGTTGCGCGCGTCCGTCTTGAACTCGACGCGACGGCACCCCAGCGTCTCGAAGGCATGTCGAAGCAGCAGGTACTTCGCCTCGACGTTCGCGCCGGTGCCCCAGGTCGACGGGTTCATCCACGTGTTCCCGATCTCGAGCCGCAGGTGCTCGGGCGCGAGGCTCAGGTAACTCGACGAGCCGACCGCCTCGACTTGGCGCAGCGCGACGAACTGAACGCGCCGTCCCGCGTCGTGTTCTGCAATCGCGTCGGCGAGCCAGCGCTCGACGTCGGTCGTGACCATGAGGCGCCAGATGCGCTCGTCCGCGGCCGCACGTCGAAGACCATCGAGGTGCCCGTGCGTCAGCGGCTCGAGCGTGACGAGACGGCCGGGAAGGACGGAAGCGATCTCGTCCCACATCCGCGTATGTTCGCCGAGTGAAGCTGCTCTGGGTCACTGTGGCGGCGTTCGTGACCGCCCTCGCGACGGGGCTCGGTGCGCTTCCCTTCCTCTTCGTCCGCCGGCCGACGACGGCGTGGATCGGGATGGCGAACGCCGTGGCCGCAGGCTTCATGCTCTCCGCGAGCGGCGCGCTCATCGTCGAGGGCGGGATCGAGAGCGTGCCGCGAACGCTCGTCGGCGCTGTCCTCGGCGCGGTCACGGTCGCTCTCGCACGGCGCGCGATCCGGAACCGCGAGGGCCTCTCAGTTGGCGCGCTGCGGGGTGCCGACGCTCGCAAGGCGATCCTGATCGTCGGCGTGATGACGGTGCACTCCTTCAGCGAGGGGATTGGCGTCGGCGTGTCGTACGGAGGCGGCGACAAGCTCGGCATTTTCATCACCGCCGCGATCGCGGTGCACAACATCCCCGAGGGCCTTGCGATCAGCCTCGTCCTGATACCCCGCGGCGCGAGCGTCGCGACGGCCGCGCTCTGGAGCGTATTCTCGAGCCTGCCGCAACCGCTGATGGCGGCTCCCGCCTACCTCTTCGTCGAGGAGTTCAAGAGCTACCTCTCCGTCGGGCTTGGCTTCGCGGCCGGCGCCATGGCGTGGCTCGTTGTCGCGGAGCTCGTGCCCGAGGGCGTCGCGCACGTCGATCGACGGAGGTTCTCAGCCGCGCTCGCGCTCTCGCTCGCGGTCATGAGCGCGCTGCAGCTGTTGTTCCTGACGCGCTAACGCCCTAGGGCGTGCCGGGCGACGCGGTGTCGGCGCTCGCATGCGACGGAGTCGCGGGCGCGGGGCCCGACGTTTTGCCGCGCGGATCGGGCGCCTGCGTCGCCGTCGCATCCGCGGGGATCGTCGTCGTGGCCGTGTCAGTCGGAGGGGACGGTGTCTTCTTGTGTGTCGTCGCCTGCGGCTGAGCTGGAGCTTGCGAATGAGCGGTCGACTGCGACTGCGACTTCTTCGCGTGCTTCGTCGCCCGGTTGGCGTGTGTCACAGCCTGCGAGTGCGCTTGCGATCCGCTCGTCGGCTGCGGCGCGTGAGCAGCCGAGACGGTCTCGCCGGGAGGGCTCTCGCGGAGCGCGTGCGGATTCGACTTCGCAATCTGCTTCACCGTCTGGCCCGGCGGGACGTGCGCCGCGCGGTGCGACGCCGACTTGCCGCGCGTCGGAGCCGGCTTCTTCGCCACGGAATGGACGACAGCTGCGCGCCGCGCCTGCGCCTCGCTCGCGAACGGCACGATCGCCTTTCGCACCGGCGCGGAAACCTTCGGCGTCTCGAACGTGCGCGCGCTCGCGATCGGGAGGGCTCGCGCGTTGTCCGGCGCGGCCGCTGCGTCCGCCTTCGGCAAGGCACCGGGCGACACGTGCTTCACGCCTTCGTAGGTCCCGCCCGCCACGACGATGCCGGCAGCGACGACCGCCGCAACCTTCGCCGCGACACCGCCGAGTGCGATCGCGGAAGCGCCGGCGCCGGCACCGCCGGTCGTCGCGCCGACGGCTGCAAGACCGCCCGCGCCCGTCGCTGCCGATGCGCTCTGCGCCCCGCTCCAGTGCGCGATCGTCAACGGCAGCGGGACGAGGACGAGCGACTTCAGCGCCCGCCGCTGCGCGCGCTGGCTCTGCGCGAGGCTGTGGCAATCCGCGCACGCGCGCAGGTGCGCGCGCAATGCCCGCCGCTCGCCCATCGAGAGCCGTCCGTCGAGCTGGCGGTTGATTGCGAGCGCTGCCTCCTGGCAGCTGATCTGCTCCTCGAGTTGCTCTCGCAACGATCGGCGCGCGCGGAAGAGAAGCGTCTCGAGTGCGGAGACGCTGACGCCGAGGACTCCGGCGATCTCCGCGTACGACGAGCCTTCGAGCTCGCGCATGACGAGCGCCGCGCGCTGGTTCGGCGGCAGCTGCGAGAGCGCGCGCCGCAGCTCCTCGGCGGTGGGGCCGGTGGGTTCAATCGCCTCGGCGTCGCCGATCCCTTCGTCGAATGCGACTTCACGCGGGCGGCGCTGCGCCTGGCGGAAGCGCTGCCGGCACACGTTGTGCGCGATCGCGATCAGCCAGCTCTGCGGCTTGTCGGGCCGCGTCCCGTTCTTGTAGGCGCGATACGCGTTGAGGAACGTGGTCTGCGTCACGTCTTCGGCATCCGCAGCGTCGCCGAGCATCCCTAGCGAGTACCGGTAGACGCCCTCGACGTGCCGCTCGTACAGCCGCTCGAAGGCGGCCTCGTCGTCGGCGGCCCGACGGAAGAGCGTGGGAGCGACCTTCCTCAGCGACATTTCCGCCTCAGTTTAGGGGAGGGGTGCCAAAAAGCACCCCTCCCTGGGCGGAAGGGACGCGTCCGCGGCGTCCCTTTCTGTGCGTAGCCAGTTACTGGCCCGCCTTCGTGAGCTTCGAGACGCACTTGCCGAAGGCGTTGGCGCGGCCGCCGTACTTCTTCGTGAAGGCCGTCGCGCCCATCTGGGTGCGCTCGGCCTTGCACGTCTTGGCAGCGGCGATCGTGGATTCCTGCTGGTCGTCAGAGAGCGCCTTCGCCTTCGTCGAGACGCACTTGCCGTAGGCGTTCTTGCCGTGCGGCCCCGAGCTGTAGACCTGCGCGAACGTCTTGCCGTCGTGTGACGCCGCGAAAGACGTGTCGGCGCGCTCGGCAGCGCACTGCCTCGCCGCGTTCGCGTTGTCGCTCTGGACGGTCCCCGCAAGCTTCGAGACACAGTGTCCGTAGGCGTTGGCGTTACCACCGTAGAGCAACTTGAACGCCGTCGTCCCCACGGCTGACTGCTGCTGCTTGCACAGCGTGCTTGCCTGGGATGACGGGCTTGGGCTCTCGTCCGCGAACGCTGCCGGGACGGCTACGAACGCTAGGACGATCAGGAGGGCGATCCTGGACATCGTTGGTCTCCTTCGTCGGATTTGGCTTAGTCATCGGCGTATCGGGTGGTACGTCCAGAAAGATCCCTCTAAGCGGCGAAACCTGCGAAGCGCAGATGAATTCCCCCGGTCGAGGGAGACCGTTAGAATCGCCGCGGGATGCCGATCTACGAGTTCGTCTGCATGGAGTGCGAGGCGCATTACGAGGAGCTCGTGGCGATGGGCGCGAGCGCCGATTGCCCCGATTGCGGCTCGGCGAACGTCCGCAAGCAGCTCTCGGTCTTCGCGGCGCACGGCGTCGAGAGCGGCCCCGCCTCCTTCGGCGGCGGCGGCGGCGGTTGCTGCGGCGGCTCGTGCGGCTGCGGGCACTGACCGTCCGGCCGCGGGGTTAGATTCGCGGCGATGCACGAGCTCGCCGTCCTCGCCGATTCGGTCGCCGGCTGCACGAGGTGCCGGCTCGCGGAGGGGAGGACGCAGGTCGTCTTCGGCTCCGGCCACCCTGAGGCGGATCTGATGTTCGTCGGCGAGGCGCCCGGCTTCCACGAGGACAAGCAGGGCGTGCCGTTCGTGGGCCAGGCGGGGAAGCTGCTCGACAAGCTGCTCGCGGGCATCGGCCTGACCCGTCCCGACGTGTTCGTCGCGAACGTGTTGAAGTGCCGCCCTCCCGGGAACCGAGACCCGCTGCCCGACGAGATCCAGGCCTGCGAAGGCCACCTGTGGAAGCAGATCGAGCTGATCCAGCCGAAGGTCGTCGCGACGCTCGGCAACTTCGCGACGAAGCTGCTCTCCGGCCGGCCGACGGGGATCACGCGCGTGCACGGCCAGCCGCAGGAGACGACGCTCGGCGGCAACAGGGTCATCCTCTACCCGCTCTACCACCCGGCCGCCGCGCTCTACACGCCGCGGATGCTCGAGGTGCTGGAGGCCGACTTCCGCCGGATCCCGGAGCTGCTCGGCCGCGAGCTCGTCCCGGAGCCCGCGCCGCAGCCGCTCTACGAGCCGCCGCCCGAAGCGGCCGTGCAGCTCGGTCTGTTCTAGTGCCGTAGCTCTACTCTTTCCCCCGTGGAGGAGACCGAGACGACGTCGCCCGCGGAGACGGAGGAGCTCGCTGCGCGCGTCGCCGGGAAGTTGCAGCCGGGCGACGTGGTGACGGTCGCGGGCGAGCTCGGGTCCGGCAAGACGACGTTCGTCCGCGGTGCATGCCGGTCGCTCGGCGTGACCGCGCCGGTGACGAGCCCAACGTTCACGATCGGGCACCGCTACGACGGCGACGTCACGGTGTCGCACCTCGACCTCTATCGCTTCGCCGAGGTCTCGCACGCGGAGTGGGGAGACCTCGAGCCGTACTTCGACGACGCCGTCGCGTTCGTCGAGTGGCCCGAGGCGGGAGCCGGCGTGCTGCCGCCGCCGCGCTTCCGCGTCCACATGCGCCACAGCGGCCGCGACCGGCGCTCGATCACGATCGACTGTGCTGATACTCGCGTTTGACACCGCGACGTCGGTCGCGACGAGCGCGCTCGTTCGAGACGGCGAGGTGCTCGGGGAGCGCGCGACGACGGTGCCGCTTCGCCTGCTCGAGGACGTCGACGCGTTGTTGCGAGCGGCGGGTGTCGAGCCGGGCCGGCTCGACGCGCTGGCCGTCGGCCGCGGCCCGGGCAGCTTCACGGGCGTCCGCATGGGACTCGCAGCGGCTCGCGCGCTCGGGTTCTCGCTCGACATTCCGGCGGCCGGTGTCTCGACGCTCGCCGCGCTCGCGGCTGGTGCTCCCGACGCGCTGCCGCTGATCGACGCGAAGCGGCGCGAGCTCTTCCTCGAGCAGGGCGGCGAGATCGTCGCGCTGCCGGCTGCTGCGTTCGAGGCTCCCGGTCGAGTCTGTGTCGGAGACGGCGCCCTTCGTTACCGCGAGCACCTCGAGCGAACCGGCGCGACGGTTCCTCCCGACGACAGCGAGCTGCACCTTCCCCGAGCACGGTTTCACGCCGCTCTCGCCGAGGGCTTCCACCCGGCCGACGAGCTTCGTCCCGTGTACGTGCGGGCGCCGGACGCCGATCGGATGCTCGCGTGAAGACGGCCGTCGAGATCCGCGCACTGACGCTGTCCGATCTGAACGGAATCGAGGACATCGAGCACCGCTCGTACGACACGCCCTGGTCGCGCTCGATGTTCGCCGGCGAGCTCGCGAAGCCCGCGTCGCTGTGCCTCGGCGCGTTCGAGGGCGAGCAGCTCGGCGGCTATCTCATCGTCTCGCGCTACGTCGACGCCTGGCACGTCATGAACATCGCGGTCTCGCCGGACTTCCGCCGTCGCGGCATCGCGACCGCGCTGCTCGAGCGCCTCTTCGAGCTCACCGACGACCGCCACCGGCGCGGCTACACGCTCGAGGTGCGCGTGTCGAACGACGGCGCGATCAGGTTGTACGAGCGCCTCGGCTTCACTGCGCGCGGAATCAGGCGGGGCTACTACACCGACAATCGGGAGGACGCGCTGATCATGTGGCGGGAGCCCGGCGGCTGACGCCCGCGTGATCCTCGCTCTCGAGACGTCCTGCGACGAGACGGCATGCGCGCTCGTCACCGGCGCCGGAGAGATTCGGGCGAACGTCGTGTCGTCGCAGGCCGAGCTGCACGCGCGCTACGGCGGCGTCGTCCCGGAGGTCGCTTCGCGCCGGCACCTCGAGCTTGCGACTCCCGTCGTTCGCGAGGCGTTGGAGGAGGCCGACGCGACGCTCGAGGACGTCGACACGGTCGCGGTCACGCGCGGGCCGGGGCTGATCGGTGCGCTGCTCGTCGGCGTGCAGACCGCGAAGGCCCTCGCCTGGTCGCGCCGGCTCCCGCTCGTTCCGGTCGACCACCTGCACGGGCACATCGCGTCGCTCTTTCTCCAGCCGGTGCCGCTCGAGCCGCCGTTTCTCTGCCTCCTCGCGAGCGGCGGGCACACCCTGCTGCTCGACGTGCACGACCACGCGCGCTGGGACGTCCTCGGCTCGACGCTCGACGACGCCGCCGGCGAGGCGTTCGACAAGGGCGCGCGCCTGCTGGGGCTCGGCTATCCCGGCGGCGCGGCGATCGACCGGCTCGCACGCGAGGGCGACGCCGAAGCGTTCTCGTTCCCCGTCGCGCGCGTCGCGGGGCTCGACTTCTCCTTCTCGGGAGTGAAGACCGCGCTGCTCTACGCCGTACGCGACCTCGGTGACGACGTGGCCGCGCGGCGCGCCGACCTCGCCGCGTCGTACCAGCGCGCGATTGTGCGCGCGCTCGTCGCGCGAACGCACGAGGCCGCGGAGAAGACAGGCGCGAAGAAGATCGCAATCGTCGGCGGCGTCGCCGCGAACTCGGAGTTGCGCGCGTCGCTGCCGGAGGCGACCGCGGCACCGCTGGCGCTCTGCACCGACAACGCGGCGATGATCGCCTCCGCGGCGCGCTACACGAAGGCCGTCCCGTATCCCAGCTACCTTGCGCTCGATGCGTACGCGAGCCGCTGAGATTCTCGCGCTCGCGGTCGGCGCCGCGGCGCTCGCGCTCGTCCTCACACCCGACCGCGATTCGCCCCGGGCCGCGGAACCTGCGCCGGCGGTGAGCTGGCAGGGGCTCGTCGCCGACGGCCCGCGCGCGCCGGTGCACCTCGGCCAGCAGATGATCGTCGTCCTCAAGGCGCCGTCACTCGCTCAGCGCGTCGAGGACCACGGCGGCGCCGCATCGACGAAGCAGGAGCAGAACTGGTCGAGCAGCGTGCTCGCGCAGATCCGCCTGCTTCGCTCGCGCCTCGAGGTGCAGGGCGTGACGATCCACCCGGACCTGCTGTTCACGCACGTCCTCTCGGGCTTCTCGGCAGCTCTCGACGCGACGGCCGTCTCGTTGCTCGAGCGCGACAACGCGGTGCAGGGCGTCTATCCCGTGCGCGTCGCCTATCCCGCCTCGATCTCTTCCTCCGCGCTCGAACGCCGACCTCTTGCCTCCGCCGTCGGCAACGCCGACCTCGCGCTCTCCGGCTACGACGGCCGTGCGATCACCGTGGCGCTGCTCGACACGGGCGTCGACCGGCGGCACCCGTCGCTCGTCGGCAGCGTCGATCCCGGCATCGACGTCGTCGACCCCGCCGGCGACGGAGGCCCGCAGTCGCCGCCCGGTCGGCCGCTCGAGGTCGAGCGGCACGGGACGGAAATGGCGGGCATCCTCGTCGGCGACCGCGGCCCGCCTGCGGCGAACGGCATCGCACGCGGAGCAACGGTGCTGCCGATTCGCGTCGCCGGCTGGCAGCCGGACGGCAGCGGCGGCTTCGTCCTCTACTCGCGCACGGACCAGTTGATCGCCGGTCTCGAGCGCGCCGTCGACCCGAACGCGGACGGCGACGCCCACGACGCCGCTCGCGTCGCGCTCGTCGGAGTGACGGCGCCGTACGCGGCGTTCGCGGACGACCCGGCGGCGCGCGCCGTCGACGGAGCGCTCGGCCTCGACACGCTCGTCGTCGTCCCCGCGGGGAACGACGGACCAGCCGGCCCGGCCTTCGGCAGTGTCGCGGGCCCCGGCGGCTCGGCCGGAGCGTTGACCGTCGGCGCGGCCGACACGCGCGCCGAGACCGAGGCCGTCCACGTGTCGCTCCGCAGCGGCCTGCACGTCGTGCTCGACCGCACGCTGCCGCTGACCGGCGTGCTGCCGCCCGCGGGCTCAGTCACGTCCTCGCTTGCGGCGCCCGGACTCGTGCACAAGCGTGCCTCGTTCGCCCGACTCGACTCGTACTTCACCGGACGGGGCCTGAGCCTCGTCGCCGGCCGCGCGGCGCTCGTGCCCGCAGGACAGGCGGCGGGCGAGACCGCCCGCAGCGCGGCGCGCGCCGGCGCAACGGCGGTGCTCCTCTACGGACCGGGGCTGCCGGCCGGCAGCGTCTCGCTCGACGAGGACACGCCCGTTCCCGTTGTGTCCGTCTCGTCGGCGGTCGCCGCGAAGCTTCTCGCCTCGATCGCCGAGGGAAACGACACCGGCCTCTCGCTCGGCCCTGCACACACGGAGACGAACGAAGCGTCGCCGACCGTCGCGGCCTTCTCGTCGACAGGGCTCGCGTACGACGGCCGCGTCAAGCCGGACGTCGTCGCGCCCGGCGTGAGCGTCGCGACGACAGAGCCGTCCGCGAGCCCCGACGAGACGTCGCGCTACGGCACCGTGAACGGGACCAGCGCGGCGGCAGCTGCCGTCGCCGGAGCAGCAACGGTGCTCGCGCAGGCGCGGCCGGACCTGCACGCTGCGGACCTGCGAAGCGTCCTCGTCACGAGCGCGCGCAGGCTCGCCTCGGAACCGGTCGAGAGCCAGGGCGCGGGCATCGTCGCGCTCGCGCCCGCGGCGGCCGCCGAGGTCGCCGTGCAGCCGACGACGCTCGCTCTCGGCAACGCAACCCGCGCGGGCTGGAAGCGCTCGCAGACGGTGCTCGTCCGCAACGTCTCGACGCGGTCCGTGTTCATCCGCATTCGCTCGATCCCGTACGCGCAGGGCGCGGCGCCGGTCGAGTTCCATGCCTTCCCGTCGCGCTTCCGCCTCCACAAAGGGGAGATGCGGCGCGTGCGCATCTCGGCGGCCGTCAAGCGCGCGCCCATCGGCTTGGCGCCGGCGGAGGGGAGCATCGTCGTCACGCCGGTCGCCGGCGCGCCGCTGCACCTCCCATGGGCGGTGACGTTCGCGCAGACGCCGGGCACGGTGCTCGGCCCGCTAAAGCTGTCCAACACGTCGTTCGAGCCGTCGGACGCAGGCCCGGCGCTCCTCTCCTTCCGGGCCGGCCAGCTCGCGGTGCAGGGCGGGCGCGACGCGGTGCAGCCGCTCGCGCTGCTCAACCTCGAGCTGCTCGACTCGGACGGAAACGACCTCGGCACGCTGGCGACGCTCCGTGACCTGCTGCCCGGCCGCTACGCGTTCGGGCTCACGGGACGGACGCCTGCCGGCAACACGCTCCAAGCCGGCACCTACCGCCTGCGCGTCACAGCGGTGCCGAGCCTCCGCGGTCCTGCGAGCCGTGCAGCGGTGACGTTTACGATCAAATAGGCGGGCGTATACTCGCCAGCGGCTTCGAAGAAAGGAGAGAGCGTGGCGGCCACACAGGCTCCCGTCTCGCATCTGCGCGAGAACCCGTTCGAGATTGCTCGTGAGCAGCTGAGGCTCGTGGCCGAGGCGTTCGACATCGACCAGAACCTGGTCAACATCCTCCAGGAGTGCAAGAAGGCGGTGGAGGTCGCGATCCCCGTCTCGATGGACGACGGCATCGACCGAGGTGTTCACCGGCTACCGCGTCGTGCACAACATCGCGCGCGGGCCGTCGAAAGGCGGCATCCGCTACCACCCCGACGTCACGCTCGACGAGGTGAAGTCGCTCGCGATGTGGATGACGTGGAAGTGCGCGCTGGCAGGCATCCCGTTCGGCGGCGCCAAGGGCGGCGTGATCTGCAATCCGAAGACGATGTCCGAGCACGAGCTGCAGCGCATGACCCGCCGCTTCACGAGCGAGATCATCAATCAGATCGGGCCGGAGGTCGACATCCCCGCACCCGACGTCGGCACCGACGGGCGAGTCATGGCGTGGATGTTCGACACGTACTCGATGAACAAGGGCCACTCCGTGCTCGGCGTCGTGACGGGCAAGCCGCTGACCGTCGGCGGGTCGCTCGGCCGCGAAGAGGCGACCGCGCGCGGCGCGCTCTACGTGACGCGAGACGCGATCGCCAAGCAAGGCCGCTCGCTCGCCGATCAGCGCATCGCGGTGCAGGGCTTCGGCAACGTCGGCTCCTTCTTCGCGAAGTTCGTCGCTGAGGACGGCGCGCGCGTCGTGGCGATCTCCGACTCGACGACGGCGTACTACAACCCGAACGGCATCGACGTCCAGGCGGCGTTTGCTCAGAAGCGAGAGACGCGCTCACTCGCAGGGCTCAAGGGCGCCGAGGAGATCACGAACGACGAGCTGCTGCTGGTCGACTGCGACATCCTCGCGCCGTGCGCGCTCGAGCAGGTGATCACGACCGACAACGCGTCGCAGATCAAGGCGAAGATGATCGTCGAGGGCGCGAATGGCCCGATCACGCCGTCCGCCGACGCGATCCTCGAGGACATGGGCGTGCTCGTGCTGCCGGACGTGCTCGCGAACGCCGGCGGCGTGATCGTGTCGTACTTCGAGTGGGTGCAGGGCCTGCAGGAGTACTTCTGGAAGGAGGCCGAGGTCAACGCGAAGCTCAACGACATCGTGACGAAGGCGTTCGACGCGACGTGGGCGACGATGGAGGAGCGCGACATGTCGATGCGTCTCGCCTCCTACGGGCTCGCCGTCCAACGTGTTGCAGAAGCGACCGTGACGCGTGGCATTTATCCCTGAGTCGCGCGCGTTTGGTCACAGTTGGCGACGCCAAGCTAGCTCGGCGCGCTTGGCGTAGCCAACTTGGCGCAGTTGGCTAAGGCAGGCCGAGTCGTGCTGTATACGGCGCCGGGCTGCCATCTCTGCGAGCAGGCACGCGGCGTTCTCGACGAGGAGGGCGTCGCGTACGACGAGGTCGACATCACCGGCGATCCCGCCCTCGAGCCGGAGTACCGCGAGTGGTTGCCTGTAGTCGAGATCGACGGCGAGCGCGCGTTCGTCTATCGCATTCCGCGCGAGACGCTGAGGCGCCGTCTCCAGAAGTAAGCGGCGCATCGCGTGCGGGAAGGGCGGCAGAATGCGCCGGTCTTGGCGGATCGCTTAACGGTGGGTGTCGCGGCGAGGCTCTCTCGCTACCTGCAGGTTCTGACGCAGGCGAAGAAGATGGAAAAGGAGCGCATCTCCTCGCAGGAGATCGCCGACTACACGAACATCAACGCGACGCAGATCCGGCGCGACCTTTCGGCGTTCGGCAAGTTCGGCAAGCGCGGGGTCGGTTACAACATCGACTCGCTGCTCGGCGAGATCCGCAAGATCCTGCGAACGCAGGGCCAGCACAACATCGCGCTGATCGGCGCAGGGCGGCTCGGCGAGGCGATCGCGAGCAGCCCGATCTTCGCCGAACACGGAATCAACGTCGCCGCCGTGTTCGACACGGATCCCGACAAGGTCGGCAGGCACGTCGGCCACGTCGAGGTCTCGCCGTACGAGTACCTACCGCAGGCGGTGCACGACAAGAACATCATCGTCGGCGTGCTCGCGGTGCCCGCGGGGAGCGCACAGCGTGTCGCCGACGACCTGATCGGCGCCGGCGTGAAGATCATCTTCAACTACTCGGAGGGGCTGCTCGACGTCCCGTCGGACGTCGCCGTGCACACGTCGAACCCTGCGGTCGAGCTCCTCTACGCCCTCTACTTCCACCTGACCTGAGAATCCTTCTCTGGCACGGGTACCTCCTGGGCGGGACGGGCTCGAACGTCTACACCCGGGCGCTCGCGCGCGAGTGGACCCGCGCCGGGCACGAGGTCGTCGTCTTCTCGCAGGAGCGGTATCCGGAGCTGTACGACCTCGGCGGCGCCGAGCACGTTCGGCCGGACATCGGCGGCGTGCTGCCCGTGTTCGTGCTCGACCGTTACGAGGGGCTCGAGGCGCGTCTCGTCCAGGATCTGACGCCGGAGGAGCGCGACCGCTACGTCGAGCTGAACGCGACGGCGCTTCGCGAGCGGCTGCCGGCGGACGTCGTGTTCGCGAACCACGTCGTCCTCGGCGGCCCGGTCGCCGCGGCCACCGGCGTGCGGTTCCGTGTGAAGGCGCACGGATCGGAGCTCGAGTACTCGATGCGCGGCAACGAGGAGCTGTCGGCCTGGGCACGCGACGCGCTCGCGCGCGCGGACGCCGTGTTCGTCGGCTCGGCGCACATCCGCCAGGTGCTCGAGGACGTCGTCGGACAGGTCGGCCGCGTCGTCGAGGTTCCGCCGGGCGTCGACGTGGACGCGTTCCGGCCGGTGCCGCACGACGAGGCCTTCGCGCAGCTGCTCGAAGAGGCGCGGCGCGATCCGCCGAACATCGGCAACGCGAACGAGCGGCTGCCCGACGAGGGGAACGCCGAGCGCTTCGCCGAGTTCTTCGCGCGGCCGGAGCCGACGGTCGTCTACTTCGGGAAGCTCATCTACAACAAGGGCGTCCACCTGCTCCTCGAGGCGCTCAACGACCTCGACGCGAAGGCGGTGATCGTCGGCTTCGGCGACTACCGCTCCGAGCTCGAGGCGCTCGGGTCCGAGCGGACGCTGTTCACCGGCGCGCTCGAGCATCGCCACCTCGCCGCGTTGCTCCCGCTCTGCGACGTGGCGGTCGTCCCGTCGATCTTCCCCGAGGCGTTCGGCATGGTCGCGGCAGAGGCCGCGGCTGCGGGAGTGACACCGCTCGTCGCGCGCCACTCCGGTCTCGCCGAGGTCGCCGCCGGCCTCGAGGCCGAATACCCACCCGAGCGTGCCCCGCTCACGAGCTTCTCGAACGGCGACGTCGCCGAGCTGCGCGACAAGCTCGCTGCGCTGCTCGCTCTGCCGGCGGACGAGCGTGCGGCGCTCGGCGAAGCGGCTCGTCGCGCCGCGGTCACGCGCTGGAGCTGGGCGAGCGTGGCGGAGCGCCTCTTGGCGCCAGTAACGTAGGCGCGCCATGGGCGACACCCAGAAGCTGACGCCGGACGAGCAGGTCCGTTCCGCGTTCGAGGCGTACGAGGGCGGCACCGACTTCACGGTCGCGGTGGAGGAGGAGTTCGCGATCCTCGATCGGCACACGCTCGAGCTCAGCAACCGCTTCGAGGAGCTTCACGCGGCGGCGCAGGGAACGCCCCTCGAGGAGCACCTCGTCGGCGAGCTGATCGCGTCGGAGGTCGAGGTGCGCACGGGCCGGTGCGAGATGTTCGCCGAGGCTGCGGAGAAGATGGTCGAGCGGCGCGCGCAGCTGCACGAGGTCGCGCAATCGGTCGGCGTCGCGCTCGCGTGCACCGGAACGCACCCGTGGAGCCGTTGGCAGGACCAGCGCATCATCGACACGCCGCACTACCGGCGGAACGACGAGCTCCTCCGCTACGTCGTCTGGCGCAACAACACGTTCGGGCTGCACGTGCACGTCGGCATCCACGGCGCCGACCGTGCCGTCGCAGTCTGCAATCTGCTGCGCAACTTCCTGCCCGAGCTGCTCGCGCTTTCCGCGAGCTCCCCGTTCGTCGAGGGCGTCGACAGCGGCTTGCACTCCGCGCGCACCGAGATCTTCACGCGCATGTTCCCGCGCTGCGGAGTCCCCGACGCGTACGACGGCTGGGCCGGCTTCGAGAAGTACGTCCGCTTTCTCTACGACACACGCTCGATCGACGAGCACACGCAGATCTGGTGGAGCGTCCGGCCGCATCTCGCGTACCCGACCGTCGAGATCCGCATCTGCGACGCGGACCCCGACCTCGCCGGGGCACAGTCGCTCGCGGCGCTGATCTACACGCTCGCCGCACGACTCGCGCGGGCCGTCGACGACGCCGAGCCGGTCGAGCTGTTGCCGAACCGCCTGATCGAGGAGAACCTCTGGCGCGCGATCCGCTACGGCCTCTCCGGCGAGCTGATCGACCTCACGACGGGAGACGTCCGGCCGGCGCGCGCGCACATCGAGCGCCTCATCGACTGGGTCGCGCCGGTCGCGGACGAGCTCGGGACGACGCAGCTGCTGGCGGTCCCGGCCGCGAACGCGGCCGAGCGGCAACGGGCGCGGCTCGCCGACGGCGCGACGATCCGTGAGATTTACGCCGAGCAGGTCGCAGCCGGGGAGCCCGTCGCCCGTGGCTGAGGAGCTCACGCCCGAGAAGCTCGCGGAGGAGCTCAGCAAGCTGCGTATCGAGGATCTCGTCCTCTCGACGGTGACGACGCTCGGCCAGCTCGCGTACGTGAAGCTCGAGGCGAAGGACCTCGACCAGGCGCGCCTCGCGATCGACGCGATGGCCGCGTTGCTGCCCACGCTCGAGGAGCGCACCGACGCGACCGTCATGCGCGACTACAAGCAGCTGCTCGCGAACGCGCGGCTCGCGTACGCGGGCGCCGTCGCGGCCGCGGACCCTCCGAACGGCTAGTCGGGCATCGGCACGGGCTTGTCGCTCACCGGAGTGATCTCCGCAACCGTTACGCCCGACCCCGGCAGGAGGAACTTCTGGAGGTGGACGATGTCGTCCGTCTCGACCACGAGGTAGATCGTGTGCTGCGGGAACGCGAGCCAGTAGCCGTGGATCCTCACGTCCTTCGACTCGTAGTCGAAGAGCGAACGCGAGCCGCCTTTCCCGTATGGGCAGTCCGCGGGTTCGTGCGTCTGCTTGATGTGAAAGAGCACGTGACGTCCCTCCTGTTTTGTGACGTGCGGACGCTAACGTAGGCTTCGCCGCCATGAACGGAGCAGAGATCGGCGTCTTCGGCGGCAGCGGCTTCTACTCGCTGCTCGACGACGTCGACGAGGTGACGGTCGACACGCCGTACGGCCCGCCGTCGGGGCCCGTCACGATCGGTGACATCGGCGGCAAGCGTGTCGCGTTCCTGCCGCGGCACGGCCGCTCGCACGAGCTGCCGCCCGCCCAGATCAACTACCGAGCCAACGTCTGGGCGATGAAGGAGCTCGGCGTCCGGCGGATCATCGGCCCGAACGCGTCGGGCGCGCTGAAGTCCGACCTCCAGCTCGGCGAGTTCGTCGTCTGCGACCAGTTCGTCGACCGCACGCACGGGCGCAAGGACACGTTCTACGAAGGCCCGGAGACGACGCACGTCTCGGCCGCCGATCCGTTCTGCCCCGACCTGCGGGGCATCCTCGTCGAGACCGCGGGCGAGCTCGGCATCCCGGTGCGCGACGGTGGCACGGTCGTCGTCATCAACGGCCCGCGCTTCTCCACGCGCGCAGAGTCGCGCTGGTTCCAGGACGCCGGCTGGGACACGATCAACATGACGGCGTATCCCGAGGGCTACCTCGCGCGCGAGCTCGAGCTCTGTTACGCGAACATCTCGATGGTCACCGACCACGACGTCGGGGTCGAGGGCGCGCCTCCCGTCTCGCACCACGACGTGCTCACCGTCTTCACCGACAACAACGAGAGGCTCCGGGAGCTCCTCCTCGCTGCGATCCCGAAGATCGGCCCGCAACCGGAGGACATTTGCGCGACCGCGCTGGCCGGCGCGCGTGTCTAACCCGGCCGTCGCGTCCATCTAGTACCCTCCCACCCGGCCTTGTGCGGCCCGCAGGCCTTTACGCAAGCCGCTTCGCCGCAAACCTTGTGAGACCAGGAGACCGATGAACTTCTTCACCGACCACGCAGTGTTGTTCGCCCTCGTCTGCGCGCTCGTCGCGATCGCATACGGCATCGGGCTCACCTACTGGCTGCTGAAGCAGCCCGACGGCAACGAGCGGATGCGCGAGATCGCGCGCGCCGTGCAGGAAGGCGCGGCCGCGTACCTCAGGCGCCAGTACATGACGATCGCGATCGTCGCGATCGTGCCGTTCCTGATCCTCGGCTTCTACAACAAGCTGGGGTGGGGGACGGCCTTCGGGTTCCTGATCGGCGCCGTCCTCTCGGCGGCGGCCGGCTTCATCGGGATGAACGTCGCAGTGCGCTCGAACGTGCGTACGGCGGAGGCGGCGCGATCCGGCCTGGGACCGGCGCTCAACGTCGCGTTCCGCGCCGGCACGGTCACGGGAATGCTCGTCGTCGGCCTCGGCCTGCTCGGCGTCGCCGGTTACTACTGGATTCTCACGGACTGGCTGAACCACTCCCAGAACTCCGCGATCAACGACCTCGTCGGGCTCGCGTTCGGCGGCTCGCTGATCTCCGTCTTCGCGCGTCTCGGCGGCGGGATCTACACGAAGGCCGCCGACGTCGGCGCCGACCTGGTCGGAAAGATCGAGGCGGGAATCCCGGAGGACGACCCCCGCAACCCGGCGGTGATCGCGGACAACGTCGGCGACAACGTCGGCGATTGCGCCGGCATGGCGGCCGACCTCTTCGAGACGTACGCGGTGACAGCGGTCGCGGTGATGCTGATCGGCTCGCACTTCGAGTCGGCGAACCTCGCGCTGTATCCGCTGGCGCTCGGCGGCATCTCGATCCTCGCCTCGGTGATCGGCAGCTGGTTCGCGCGCGTCGGTCCGGGCGGCGGGGTCATGAACGCCCTTTACCGCGCGGTGCTCGTCGCGACGGTCCTCTCGGCGATCGGCTTCATCCCGGTGACGATGGGCTTCGACAACGGCAAGTACTCGTTCAGCGACCTCTACATCTCCGCGATCGTCGGCCTGATCGTGACGTTCCTGCTCGTCGGGATCACCGAGTTCTACACGGGCACTCGCTGGAATCCCGTCAAGTCGATCTCCCGCTCGTCGCAGACGGGCCACGCGACGAACATCATCGAAGGCCTTGCGATCGGGATGCAGGCGACCGCCGCCCCGGTCATCGTGATCGCTGCCGGCATCCTCGTCGCGCACCACTTCGCGCAGCTCTACGGCATCGGCGTCGCCGTCATGGCGCAGCTCTCGATGACGGGACTGATCGTCGCCCTCGACGCGTACGGCCCGGTGACCGACAACGCCGGCGGCATCGCCGAGATGGCCGACCTCCCGGACGAGGTGCGCGCGATCACCGATCCTCTCGATGCCGTCGGCAACACCACGAAGGCAGTGACGAAGGGCTACGCGATCGGCTCCGCCGCACTTGCCGCACTCGTCCTCTTCGACTCGTATACGACCGGTCTCGCCGACGAGGGGCTGCCGTCGCTGTTCAGCCTCGCGGACGCGTGGGTGATCGCCGGCCTGTTCATAGGCGGCCTGATGCCGTTCCTGTTCGCGTCGCTCGCCATGCAGGCGGTGGGACGCGTCGGCGGCGAGGTCGTCCAGGAGGTACGGCGCCAGTTCCGTGAGGATCCGGGCATCATGGAGGGGACGTCGCGACCCGAGTACGGCCGCGCGATCGACATCGTCACCGGCTCCGCGATCAAGAGCATGCTCGCGCCGGCGCTGATCCCGATCCTCTTCCCGATCATCGTCGGGATCATCAGCGCGAGGATGCTCGGCGGGCTGCTGATCGGCACGATCGTCACCGGCCTCTTCCTCGCGATCGCGATGACGTCGGGCGGCGGGGCGTGGGACAACGCGAAGAAGCTGATCGAGGACGGCGCCTACGGCGGCAAGGGCTCGGAGGCCCACGCGGCAGCGGTGACGGGCGACACCGTCGGCGATCCCTACAAGGACACCGCCGGCCCGGCGATCAACCCGATGATCAAGATCACGAACATCGTCGCCATCCTCATCATCCCGCTCATCGTTTCCATCCACGGGTAAGCGAACCCGCGGACGGCGGCTCCGTTTACATGTGGCCGAACAGTACGACGGCGCCGACGACAAGCAGCAGAACGAGCAGCGCGAAAGGCAGGTATGCGCGCATCCGGCTGCCGCTCGTCGTCGGCCGCTCGGTGGCCTGATAGGTCGCGCGGACGACGCGGTGGTAGTCCTTGATCGACAGAGACGCGAGGTCCGGCGCGTTCGGGGCGACGCGCCCGTTTTGCGTGGCTACCGGCGCCGGCGGCGCAACCAACGGTGTTGCCGCTTGCGTCTGGGCCGCCGCCGCGTCGCGCTTCGTCCGCGCACAGTTCGGGCAGCTCGGCGCGTCCAGTGGGACGACTGACCGGCAGATGGGGCACGAAATCTCGAATGCTTGGCTACTCATCGCCTACCTGGAGATGCTTATCGGCAATTCCACTCAAGCGTATGGGCGCGCGATGCCACTTCCAACGAGCTATTCGGTCGGGTCGAACCAGCCGTTCGGCTGGGTCCCGTCGAACGGACCAGAGTCGCCGCGTGCCTAGGCGCCCGCGCCGGCAGGGACTCGAGCCCGTTCTCGGCGCTCGATCTCGGATGCCGAGTGCCTAGACGCAGGCGACAGCAAGGTCTCGAGCGGGTTCTCGGTACGCCGGCGCTCTTCGCCACGGCGTACGGCAACGTCGGCTCGTCGATCTACTACGCCCTCGGCGTCACCGCCGCGATCGCGCTCGGGCTGACGCCGCTCGTCTTCGTGATCAGCGGACTGATCTTCGCGGCGACCGCGGCCACCTATGCGGAGGGGACGGTGCTGTTCCCGGAGGCGGGAGGGTCGGCGTCCTTCGCGCGGCATGCGTTCAACGAGCTCGTGTCGTTTGCGGCCGGCTGGGCGCAGATGCTCAACTACATCATCACGGTCGCCATCTCGGCGTTCTTCGTGCCGCACTACCTGTCGATCTTCTGGGAGCCGCTGCGGACGAACCCGTGGGACATCATCGGCGGCATCGTCGTGATCGTCCTGCTCGTGCTCCTGAACATCGTGGGCATCCGCGAGGCGGCGAGCCTGAACATCTTCCTCGCCCTCGTCGACTTCGCGACGCAGCTGCTGCTCGTCGTCCTCGGGTTCGCGCTGATCTTCAACGTCCACACGCTTACGTCGAACGTGCACTGGGGCGTCGCTCCGTCGTGGGCGAGCTTCGCGCTCGCGATCCCGGTGGCGATGATCGCCTACACCGGGATCGAGACCGTGTCGAACCTCGCCGAGGAGGCGCGCGACCCCGTCCGCTCGATCCCGAGCGCGATCCGCTGGGTCGCCGTCGCGGTGTTCGCCATCTACTTCACGCTGCCGCTCGTCGCGCTGTCGGCGCTGCCCGTGTTCAAGGATGCGGCCGGGGACTACGTCACGAAGCTCGGGCTGCCGCCCGGCAAGGGCGGCTTCGAGAACGACCCGGTGCTCGGGCTCGTCGAGAACCTCGGCCTGCACGGAGCGCTGCTCGACGTGGCAAAGGTCTACGTCGGCGTCCTCGCCGCGACGATCCTCTTCATCGCGACGAACGCGGGCGTCATCGGCGCGTCGCGCATCACCTACTCGATGTCGACGTACCGGCAGCTGCCGGAGGTCTTCCGCCGTCTGCATCCCAAGCTGAAGACCCCCTGGCTGTCGCTTGCTGTGTTCGCCGGCGCGCTGCCGATCCTGTTCGTGCTCTCGGGCCAGGTCGGCTTCCTCGGCCGGATGTACGCGTTCGGCGCGATGCTCTCGTTCACGATCGCGCACGCCTCCGTGATTGCGCTCCGCGTGAAGAAGCCGGATCGCGAGCTCCCGTGGCGCGCGCGGCCGAACCTCTCGATTCGCGGCGTGAGCTGGCCGCTCTTCGCTGTCGTCGGCGGTCTCGGAACCGGCATCGCATGGTTCGTCGTGGTCGTCAAGGACGCGCCCACGCGCTACGCCGGTCTCGCGTGGCTCGCCGCGGGGTTCGTCTTCTACCCGCTCTACCGGAGGCACCTGCACGAGCCGCTCGCCGCGACCGTGCGAGCGCCGATCGTGCTCGGCCCGGCCGCCGCGCTCGAGTACCGCAACATCCTCGTGCCGCTCGCGCCCGGCCGCGAGACGGAGGAGGCGCTGGACGTCGCCTGCCGTCTCGCGACGGAGCGGCGCGCCCGCGTCGTCGCGATCGCCGTCGTCGAAGTGCCGCTGGATCTCCCACTCGATGCGGGGATGCCGGAGACCGAGCACGAAGCGAACGACTTGCTGGACGCCGCCAGGACGCTCGGCGACTCGTACGGAGTCGACGTGATCGGCAGGCTGGCGCGAGGCCGGCGTGCTGGCGGCGTGATCGTCCGCGAGGCCGGGCAGCGAAACAGCGAGATCGTCGTCATGGGGGCGCCGCGTCGCCGGCAGGCGCGCGCGCCGGTCTTCGGCGACACGACCGACTACGTCCTCAAGCACGCACCGTGCCGCGTGATGGTCGTCGGCGCCCGCGCGGCGGCATGAGGAACCTGCACCGGACGGCGACGGCGATCTTCGCGGTTGCCTTCATCGCCATCGGCTTCGCCCTGCTGACGGTGACGGCGCTGCATGGAGGAGGTGTCGTCGGGTTCGTCCTCGGTGCGCTCTTCGTGGCGGGGGGCTCCGGGCGGCTCTATCTTCTGCTCCGTGGCTAGGAAGCTTCCGAGGCTCCAGCGGCGATTAGGCACATACGACCTCTTCGGGGTCGCCTACGGGGAGATCGCGAGCTCCATCTACTTCGCGCTCGGGATCATCGCGGCGCGGGCGCTCGGGCTCACGCCGTACGTCCTGCTCGCGACCGGGCTGCTCTTCCTCGTCGTCGCGCTCTCGTACGCCGAAGGCACGACCGAGCTACGCGAGACCGGCGGTGCCGCGACGTTCGTGCGGCGCGCGTTCAACGACCTCGCCGGCTTCGTCGCGGGTTGGGCCCTCTTCCTCGACTACCTGATCGTCACCGCCCTCGCGGCACTCTTCCTGCCGCACTACCTCGGGCACGCGATCGGCGTCACGTCGCTCGACTCGCGGCCGTGGGACACGATCATCGCCGTCGCGGTCGTGCTCGCGATCGGCGCCGCGCGGCTGACCCGGCGCAGGCGGATCTACACGGCGGGCGCCGGCGTCGCGGCGTTCGACCTCGTCACTCAGCTGTTGCTCGTCGTGCTCGGCGTCGCACTGCTCTGGTCGCCCCACGCGCTGACGAAGGGCGTCTCGCTCGGCACCTCGCCGTCATGGCACCAGATCGTCTTCGCCTTCCCGCTCGCGATGCTCGCCTACACCGGGCTCGAGACCGTCGCCAACCTCGCCGAGGAGACCCGGCGCCCGGGCGTGCAGCTCCCGAAGAGCCTCTTCGCCGGCATCGGCGCCGTCGTCGCCGTCTACGTCGCCATCGCGTTCGTCGGCCTGATGGCGTTTCCCGTCCGCGACGGCGCGACCGAGCTGGGGACGACGTGGGCGGGCGCGCCGCTGATGGGGATCGTCGCCGCGCTCGACCCGCACCTGCCGGAGTGGCTGCACGTTCCGTTGCGGTTCTACGTCGGCATCTCCGGCGCGTTCATCCTGCTGCTCGCGGCGGCGTCCGCGCTCTCCGGCTTCGGGCGGCTCGCGTACTCCCTCGGCGAGCACGGCCAGCTGCCGCGCGCCTTCGGACGCCTGCACCGGCGCACCCTCGTCTCGCCGCAGGCCGTGTTCGCGGCGGTCGGGATCTCGGCGGGGATCATCATCGCCGTCTCGCCGCTGGAACGGCGCTACTCGTTCCTTGCAAGCCTCTTCAGCTTCGGGGTTCTGCTGGCGTTCACCGCCGCACAACTCGCCGTCATTCAGCTCCGTCGCACCGATCCGCACCGGCGCAGGCCGTTCAAGGTGCCGTTCAACGTCAACGTTCGCGGCGTCGAGGTTCCCGTGCCGTCGGTTCTCGGCGCGATTGCGACGTTCGCCGTGTGGATCGCGGCGCTGGCGACGCACCCCGCCGCGCGGTACGTCGGCCCGGCGTGGCTGCTTGTTGGCCTCGTCGTGTACGGCCTCGTGCGGCGAGAGCGCGGTGCGGGGCTGCTCGAGCACGTCGTGTCGACGGACGAGCAGGTCGTCCCGAAGGCGACGTTCGCGAGCATCCTCGTGCCGATGAAGCTCGGCGACATCGGCGAGGAGATGGTCGCGACCGCGGTCAAGCTCGCGCAGGAGAGCAACTCACGCGTCGACGCCCTGCACGTGATCAAGGTGCCGCTCGACCTGCCCCTCGACGCCCGATGACCGACGAGGAGGAGCGCGCCGCAGCGTCGATCGACGAGGCGAAGGCGCTCGGCGCGGATCACGAGGTCGAGGTGCGGGGCATCGTCGTCAGGTCGCGCTCGATCGGCGACGCGATCGTGAAGGCGGCGGGGGACACGAACGCCGACCTCATCGTCCTCGGCTCCGCACCGCGTTGGCGGCGGCAGTCCCGGTTCTTTTCGCCGACGGTCGACTACGTTCTCAAGAAAGCCCCGAGCGAGGTCCTGATCGTGGCGTTCCCGCAGGGCGTCCTCGAAGAGGAGGTGGCACCCGCATGAGAGACCCACGCGACGAGCAGTACGCGAGCATCCTCGTCGAGATGTGCATCGACGTTCAGCCCGGCTGGCAGGTGATCGTCTTGGCAAGCCCGCTCGGCCGGCCCCTACAGGCGGAGGTTTGCCGCGCGCTCGCGCGCCGCGGCGCGTACGCGCTCCCGAGGCCGCTGTTCCCGATCGGCGCGGTCCCGTCCGAATGGATCAAGGAAGCACCGGTGGAGCTGCTCGCGAAGCTCGCGCCGATCGAGGAATACGCCGGCATGAACGCGGACGGCTTCATCGCGATCGTCGCTCCCGAGAACACGCGCGAGGCGTCGGACATCGATCCCGAGCGCCTTCAGCTCCTGCAGGCGTCGAGCGCGCCGGTGATGCAGCGGATGCTCAGCGGGGGCTTGCCGTGGGTCGGTTGCCACTATCCGACTCCCGCGCTGGCGCAGGACGCGGGCATGAGTTTCGAGCAGTTCTCCGACTTCCTCTACGGCGCGGTGCTGATCGACTGGGAGGCGGAGCGCCAACGCATGGGGCGCATCAAGGAGGCCTTCGACGCGGCGAAGGAGGTGCGCATCGTCGCCGCCGGCACCGACATCCGGATCAGCCTGGAGGGACGGGAAGGCATGGTCGACGCCGGCGGCGCGAACATGCCCGGCGGCGAGGTCTTCTACTCGCCGGTCGAGGACTCCGCCGAGGGGACGATCGAGTTCTCGGAGTTCCCCGGCGTGTACGTGGGCCGCGAGGTGGACGGCATCAAGCTGACGTTCTCCGGCGGCCGGATCGTCGACGCGTCGGCGCGCTCGAACGAGGACTTCCTGATCAGCACGCTCGACACCGACGAGGGCGCGCGCCGACTCGGCGAGCTCGGGATCGGCTGCAACCCCGGGATCACGCGTTATATGAAGAACGCTGCCTTCGACGAGAAGATCGACGGTACCGTGCACCTTGCCGTGGGAGCGGGGTTCCCCTTCCTCGGCGGCGTGAACGACAGCGTCGTCCACTGGGACATCGTGAAGGACCTGCGCGACGGCGGCCGGCTCGAGGTCGACGGGCGCGTCGTGCAGGAATCCGGTCAGTGGAAGCTATCTTGAAGTCGTGAAAGCAATAGTCATCGGCTGCGGGCGCGTCGGCTCCTCGATCGCGCGGCAGCTGTTCAGCGAGGGCTGGGAAGTGACCGCGGTCGACGAGAAGGAGGACGCGCTCGCGCGGCTCGGCGAGGACTGGCGCGGAGGCTTCGTCCTCGGGCACGGCATGGACGTCGACGTGCTTCGCGCCTCCGGCATCGAGGACGCGGACGCGGTCGTCGTCGCGACCGACGGAGACAACACGAACATCGTCATCGGCCAGGTCGCTCAGAAGCGCTTCGCCAACGAGTGCGTCGTCGTACGCCTGCTCGACCCGGCGCGCGCCGTGTTCTACCGCGAGCGCGGGCTGAGGGTCGTGTGCCCGACGGAGACGGCGATCGCCGAGGTGACCGACGCGGTGCGTGCCTGCGAAGTACCGCAAACGGCCGAGGTGCGTTAGTGCCCCATCCGGCAATAGACAGTGCGCCTCTGGCGGAGCACGAGCCCGCCATGCGGTGTCCTCGGTCGGCCCAATATGCCCGCATATTGAGCCTCCCTGCGTCCTTGCCTGGCGAACTCGTGCTGTCGCCAAAGACGCGAGTCCATCACCGGATGGGGCACTGATGTACGTGCTGATCTGCGGCGGGGGCAAGGTCGGCGCCAACCTCGCGCGCCTGCTCCTGCGCGCCGACCACGAGATCACGCTGATCGAGCAGCGGGCGGACCGCTTCGAGGCGCTCGAGGAGGAGTTCGAGCACGTCGTGCAGCGCGGAGACGCGACGGAGCTCTTCGTGCTCGAGCGCGCCGGCATCAAGCGGCCGCCCGACCTCGTGCTCGCGGTCACGGGCGACGACGAGGACAACCTCGTCATCTGCCAGCTCGCCAAGGAGCGCTACGGCGTGCCGAAGGTGATCGCCCGGGTCAACGACCCCCGGAACCAGGCGCACTTCGACCTGCTGGGGATCGCGCCGACGATCTGCGCGACGTCGAACATCATGGGCCTCATCGAGCACGAGGTGCCGGAGCACGGGCTCGTGCACCTGCTCGAGCTGCGCAACGAGAACCTCGAGATCGTCGAGGTGCAGATCGCCGAGGGGTCGCCCGTCGCGGGGAAGCGCGTCGAGCGCCTCGAGCTGCCCGACGGCGCGCGGCTGATCTCGGTCACGCGCGACGGCCAGTCCGAGATCGCGGTCGGCGCGACCGAGCTTCGGCCCGGCGATCAGGTGCTCGCCATCCTCCAGCCGGGCAAGGAGGATGAGCTGCGCCGCGTGATGCTCAAGCGATGACGCGCACGCTCGCCGTGATCGCGGCGGCCCTCGTCGCGGTTTCGTGCGCGAGCGCGCAGGGCGAGCGCTCGCAGCTCCACCTGCGCACGCTGTTCTCGGGGCTCGACTCGACGCTGTACGCGACGGCCGCGCCCGGCGAGCCGAACAACCTCTACATCGTCGAGCAGCCTGGCAGGATCCTCGTCGCGACGAACGGCAAGCTGCGCGCGAAGCCGTTCCTCGACATCCGCCGCCTCGTCCGCTCGGGCGGCGAGCAGGGACTGCTCTCGGTCGCGTTCCACCCGAAGTACCGCACGAACCACAAGTTCTACGTCGACTACACAGACGTCAACGGCGACACGCGCGTCATGGAGTACCGCTCGAACGGCCGCTACGCGACCGGTCGCATCCGGCAGCTGCTCTTTGTGAAGCAGCCGTACGCGAACCACAACGGCGGGCAGCTCCAGTTCGGCCCCGACGGCAAGCTCTACGTCGGCATGGGCGACGGCGGCTCCGGCGGCGACCCGGAGAACCGCGCGCAGAATCTCTCGGAGCGGCTCGGCAAGCTCCTCACGATCGACGTCGGCTCGAAGCGTCCGATCGTCGCGGTCGCCGGCTACGGGCTTCGCAACCCCTGGCGCTTCTCCTTCGACAAGGGCGGCAACCTCTACATCGGCGACGTCGGCCAGAACGCGTGGGAGGAGATCGACTACACGCCGCGCTCGAGCCCCGGCCTCGAGAACTACGGCTGGAACGTCTACGAGGGCACGCACACGTTCGAGAGCAAGACGCCGAACGACGCCGGGAAGCTCGTGATGCCCGTCGCCGAGTACAGCCATTCGAACGGCTGCTCGGTCACCGGCGGCTACGTGTGGAAGGGGCGCTACTACTACGGCGACTTCTGCTCGGGTCGCGTCTGGTCGCTCAAGATCGCGGGCGGAAAGGCGAGCGGCATCCGCGAGGAGTCGATCAACGTGCCGAGCCTTTCCTCGTGGGCGCTCGACGGCCACGGCAATCTCCTCGCCGTGTCGCTCGAGGGCAAGATCTATCGCGTCAGCTAGCCGGCGCGGCGGCGGACGTTCGGGCCGCGGTTGCCGAGCGCTGCGTATGCGAGCGCCTGCATCGACTCGTTCAGATGCGACAGCTCGCGCGCCACGAGCACGAGCCCCTCGCTCGCCTCGAGCCTCCGGTTGATGCGCGCAACCTCGGTCGTGAGCCGGTCGATGCTCTCGAGCAAGGCCTCGAGCTGCCGGTCGGTCACCTCGTTGCGCTGCATCGCCACAGATTCTAGGCGTGGAGCTGGACGAGGCGGCGCCAGGCGAGGAGCCCGAGCAGAAGTCCGACGGTGTCGATCGCCACGTCGATCGGCGAGGCGTGGCGGCCGCTCACGAACGCCTGGTGCACCTCGTCGCTGACGGCGTAGAGCACGCCGGCGGCGAGCGCCGGCGCTTCGCGGCCGATCGCACGCGCGAGGAGGAACGCGAGGATCGCGTACTCGGTGACGTGCGCGCACTTGCGCAGGATCAAGTCCCACGTCCCGAGGTCCGTGCCGAGGTGGGGGATCGACGACAAGGTGAAGATGAGCGCCGCCCAGCCGACGACGGGCAGCCAGTGCGTGAGCGCGCGCGAGTCCGTCATCCCGGGCGATGGTAGATTCAGCCGACAACAGAGGCGAGCGGTTGGGGAACGCCGGTGCAAATCCGGGACGGTCCCGCCGCTGTGAGGGGAGATGCTTCCGCGCCGGACGCCACTGGCCCCAGGGCCGGGAAGGCGGCACGGGAGGGCGCCCCGAGTCAGAAGACCTGCCGTTCGCCGTAACTCGAACCCCTCGCGGAAGGGAGGATTCGGTGACACGCAGGTTCTCTGCCGTCGTTCTGGCGGCACTCGTGCTGGTTCCGTCGGCTGCGGCCGTCCGGGTGCACGTGCGCGTCGAAGGCGCAAAGACGACGATCTGGGGCACGACGGCGCCGCTCGTCAACGTGCAGGCGAACGCCCTCGACGCGCTCGAGGCCGCGTCCGGGATCGGCGAGTTCTACTACCACGTGCAGCGCACTTCCTTCGGGCCGTACGTCGACCAGATCGGGCGCAACGCCGGAGCCGGCACGGCCGGCTGGGTCTTCAAGGTGGACGGCCAGTCACCGCCGGTCGGAGCCGACGCGGTGACGCTGAAGGACGGCGACACGGTGCTCTGGTACTGGGCGCAGTTCGGCGCCGCCGGCGGGCCGAGGACGCTCGCGCTCGAGCGTGGCGCCAAGGGTTGCTATCGCGTCTACCAGGAGGACGACAACGGCGTGCGCACGGCCGCGCTCGGCGCGGTGCTGCACGTGGGACGGACACGTGTCGTGCAGACGCAGGGCTCGACGCAGGCGGCTGTCGGCTGTCCCGGCAAGCATCGCGGCCTCGTCCGGGCGACGCTCGCCGGCGCGGTTCGGTCGAACGCGCTCACGTGAGACGTCTCGCGTCGCTGCTCGTCCTCGTCCTCGCTCTCGCCGGCTGCGGCGGGAGCGGGGGCAGCGCGACGCTCAAGGTGACGCGCGACCACGGTCGGCACGTTCTCCTCACGGCGAGCGTGCCGTCCGGGCTGACGGCGATGCAGGCGCTGCAGCGAAAGGCGGACGTGAAGACTTCGTACGCCGGCCGCTTCGTCGTCTCGATCAACGGCGTCGCGAGCGAGCCGCGCCGCGACTGGTTCTACTTCGTCAACGGGAAGCTCGGCGATCGCAGCGCCTCCGAGGTGCGGCTCCACGAGGGCGACGTCGAGTGGTGGGACTACAGGCGCTGGAGCAATCCCGCCGAGGTGCAGACGCCGTGAGTGCCGTGCCGGCGGCTGCGTTGCTCGCTGCGCTCGCGCTCGCCGCGCTCTTCGCGCACTCCCTGTGGGCGGTCGGCGGCGTCACGCTCGTGCTCTTCGTCGTGTGCCTGCGTGCGCCTCGCGGACCGCGGCGGGTTGTCTTCGTCGGGGTGGCCTTCTCGGCGGGAATGGTCTTCGTGCTCTCACCGTGGCTCCAGCAGACGGGGTCGCACCCGCTCTTTCCGGGGCCGATCGTGCCGGTGCTCGGCGAGCTCTCGGTGACGAGCGAGGAGCTGCGCCTCGCGGCGCTGTACGCGCTGCGCTTCGCGGCCGTCGGCCTCGCGTCCGGCGCCTACGTGCTGTTGCTCGATCACGACCGCTTGCTCGGCGCCGCGTCGTGGGCGCGGCGCTCGGCGCTCGCCGTCGCCCTCGCGACGCGGCTCGTCCCGATGCTCGAGCGCGACGCGGTCGGTCTCGTCGAGGCGCTGCGCGGCCGGGGAGTCGAGATGCACGGCGCACGCGGGCACGCGCGACTGCTCTCGCCGCTGCTCGCGGGGTCGCTCGAGCGCGGGCTGAACCTCGCCGAGGCGATGGAGGCGCGGGGCTTCGGCCTTCCCGGGCGCACGCGCGTGCCGCCGCCGCCGTGGACGTGGCGCGACCGGCTCGCGCTCGCTGCCGCGCCGTTGATCGCCTTCGGAGCGCTGTGGCTCTAGCGTCCGTCGAGCACCTGACGTTCTCCTATCCGGGCGCCGAGCGCCCGGCGGTCGACGACGTCTCGCTCGAGCTCGAGGCGGGCGAGTTCGTCGCGCTGCTCGGCGCCTCGGGCTCGGGCAAGTCGACACTGCTGCGGGCTCTGGCGGGGCTCGTGCCGCACTTCCACGGCGGCCGTTTCACCGGGCGCGTCGTCGTCGGCGGCCTTGACACGCGGACGACGCACCCGGCCGAGCTCGCCGGCACCGTCGCGACAGTGTTCCAGGAGCCCGAGGAGCAGGTCGTGCTCACGCGCGTCCTCACCGAGGTCTCGTTCGGGCTGGAGAATCTCGGCACCCCGCCCGCGGAGATCGTGCCGCGGGCACTCCGCGCGCTGCAGACGGTCGGCGCAGAGCACCTGGCGGAGCGTCCGGTCGCAGAGCTCTCGGGCGGTGAGCTGCAGCGCGTCTGCCTCGCGTCGGCGCTCGCGCTCGAGCCCGAGCTGTTGCTGCTCGACGAGCCGTCCTCGCAGCTCGATCCGGACACCGCGCGCGCGATCTTCGAATACGCGCGCGCGCAGGGCTGCGCCGTCGTCGTGGCGGAGCAGCGGCCGGAGCTGCCGCTCGAGCTCGCCGACCGCGTCGTCTTCATGCGCGACGGTGTGGTCGTCGACGATCTCCCTCCCGCATGGGTCGAGTCGCCGGCGCCCGCCGAGGCGGCGTCAGGGCTCGGCGCGAACGTCGTCGACGTCGAGTGCGTCTCGTTCGCGTATCCCGGCGGCCCACCGGTCGTGTTCGAGGAGTCGCTGTCGCTTCGCCGCGGCGAGATCGTCGCCCTCGTCGGTCAGAACGGCGCGGGAAAGACGACGCTTGCGAAGCTCGCAGCCGGCTTGCTCGTGCCGAGCGCGGGCCGCGTGGAGCGGGAGGGACGCGCCGGGTACCTGAGCCAGGACCCGGGCCGCTTCCTCGTCGCCGAGACCGTGCTCGCCGAGGTTGCGCTCGCCGCCGCGCCGGAGCGCGCGCGACGGTGTCTCGAGGACGTCGGCCTGCTCGCGTTCGCCGACCGCCACCCGCGCGACCTCTCGAGCGGCGAGCGCGAGCGCGTCGCGATCGCCGCGGTGCTCGCGATCGAGCCGGATCTCCTCGTCCTCGACGAGCCGACGCGCGGCGTCGACCCGGAGCGGAAGGTCGAGCTGGCCCACTTGCTACGCACGGACGCGGCGTTGCGGGCGACGCTCGTCGTCACGCACGACCGCGGCTTTGCCTTGTCCGTGGCAGACAGGACTGTCGTTCTCGGCCGCGAGGTTGTCCATGTATAGACAAGGCCAACCGCTGTTCCTCGCGGCCGTGTCCGCGTTCGGTGTCGGCCTCGTGCTCGCGGCGACGGGCGAGGCGCGCGTGTCCATCTGGTTCGTCGCCGCGTCGCTGATCGCGGCCGCCGTCGTCTGGCTCGAGGGCGGGCCGGACTCCGCGAAGGAGATCGCGGTCGTCGCGACGCTCGCCGGCGCGGCCGCGGCGGGCCGCGTCCTCTTCGCAGCCGTCCCGGGAGTCCAGCCCGTCACGGTGATGACGATCGTGGCGGGCGCCGCCCTCGGTCTGCGTGCGGGGGTCGCGGTCGGGATGCTCGCGGCGTTCGTGTCGAACTTCTTCCTCGCGCAGGGGCCGTGGACTCCGTACCAGATGCTCGCATGGGGAGCGTGCGGCGCGATCGGCGCGCTGCTCGCGCCGCTGCTGCGGAGGCGCATCACGCTCGCCGTCGTCGCCTTCGTGCTGGGCTTCGCGTTCAGCACGTTCATGGACGTCTGGGAGTGGTTCGCCTTCTGGCCGCACGACGTGCGCTCGCTCGTCCTCGTCGTCGGCCGCGGGATCCCGTTCAGCCTCGCGCACGCGATCGGCAACTTCGTGCTCGCGATGGCCGCCGGGCCGGAGTTGCGTCGCCTGCTCGAGCGGTACGCGCGCCGCATGCGCGCCGAGGTGGTGTGGGCGTGAAGCTGCTCGCTTCGCTCGCCGCCGCCGGCGTTCTGGCCGCGACGCCCGCCGGGTACCTCCGCTCGCAGCAGCAGCCCGACGGAGGCTGGGGCTCGCCGCAGCTCACCGCGTGGTCGGTGCTCGGCCTTCGAGCGGCTGGTGCCGACACCGGCGGCGCGCTCGACTACCTCGTCGCACACGAGGGCGAGCTCTCGAAGCCGACCGAGCTCTCGCTCGTGGCGTGTGCCGAGGCGGCGCTCGGTCACGATCCGAGTACGCTCCTGCAGCGGCTGCCGTCAAAGCCGGCGGCTGTCAACGACGCGGTCTGGGAGATCTTCGCCCTGCGGCAGAGCAACCGACCCGCGCCGGCGGCGCTCGTCGCGTACGTGAAGGGAGCGCAGGCGCGAAACGGCGGCTTCCCCTGGGTCAAGGGCGTGCCTCCGGACTCGAACGTCACGGCGTGGGCGGTGCAGGCTCTGCGCGCGACGGGCGTGAAGGGCGCGCCGATCGTGCGCGCGCTCGCCTATCTCCGGACGCTCGAGGCGCCGAGCGGCGGCTTCCGTCTCGTCGCCGGGCGCGCGCCCGACGCGCAGTCGACGGCGCTCGCGGTTCAGGCGTTCGTGGCGGCGGGCGCGAAACCGCCGCCGCGGGCCTTCACGTACCTCGCGAGCCTGCGCCGTTCCGACGGCAGCTACCGCTACTCGCGCGCGTACGCGACGACGCCCGTGTGGGTCACGGCGCAGGTGCTTCCCGCGCTCCTGAAGAAGCCGCTCCCGTTGCGTTAGCGCTCGCGCAGATACTCGACGCGGCGAAGGGAGGACGTGTAGCCGAGCCGCTCGTTGACCGCGAGCATCGCTGCGTTCGTCTCGTCGTTCGTCGTCCACGCCGCCCGAATGCTCTGCGCGGCAGCCCACGCGAGGGAGGCGCGCTTGACGCGATCGGCGATTCCGCGGTTTCGATAGGCGGGGAGCGTCGCCGTGTACTCCGTGAACGCGCGCCCGCGCTCGGCGTTCGCCGCGAGGAGCGTGAATCCGACGACGCGGTCGTCGACGATCGCCGCGAAGCTGCCGTCGAGCGTCACGGTCGGCCGGCGCCAGAACATCTCCAGCCACTCGTCGTACGGCATGTCCGTGATCTCGTCGGTCGTCGGCACGTCGGGCGTCGTGATCATGTCCACCTCGTAGACCTCTTTCGAGGAGGTCTCGTGCAGCGGCACGATTCGGATCGAATCGTCGGGAGGCGAGGAGGCCACGGTCGAGGGATCGACGCACGAGAGCGTCTCGGCGCGCTCCTCGGCGAAGCCTCGTGCACGTGCGAACGCGACGCCTTCGGGTGTCTCGACGAACAGCGCCGTGACCCGGCGCGCCGCAAGGCGAACCAGGTGCTCCTCGACGCGTTCCCAGAGGCTCGCGCCGAGGCCGTCATTCCGGAATGCGCGCCGTACGGCGACGCCCGCATATGCCGCGTCGGCTTCCGAGAACCACTTCAGGGTCGCCTCTGCACGGCCGGCGACGGAACCGTCGACGATCGCGACCCAGGCGGCGTGTTGCGCCCGCGACGGGACCGCCGCCTCCTGCTGCAACCAGCTCGCGACGGTCGTCGTCCCGGCCGGGAAGACCTCGTGGATCAACTCGACGACGCCCTCCGCGTCGCGTTCACGGTCGATCGGACGAATCACGCGGCCAACGTTACGTGCCCGTCGATGCGCCTCAGCCGTCCGTCCCGAACGAGGCCGTCGACGAGCGCATCGCTCCAGTACCACTGCCACGAGAACCAGCGCCGCAGCTCGCGTTCGGGCGCGACGACGGCGGCCCGCACGCCTGCAAGGAGCAACTCGCCGAGCGCTCGTTCGAGATCTCCGTCCGCGCCACCGGGGTCCGCGGCGTACGCCTGGTCCCAACGCCACAGCTCGCTCGAGTGAGCGTGCGCCTCGCCCGCCGTCACCTGCACCGAGCGCGCGACGATCGCGCCGCAGCGCTCGAGCGGCAGGCGTGTCGCCTTCAGCTCCTTCGGCTTGAGCTCCAGCTCGACCTGGAGGTCGGCGATGTTCGACGGCCCGGCGGCCGCGAGATGGTCGAGCAGCCGGTCCCAGTCGGGCGCGGTCGCACGCATGCGCTCGATCTCGGCACGGCAGATCGGATCGAGCACCGCGGCGACGTGGTGGCCGACGAGCATGTTCTTGCCGCGGTGCACCGCGACGACGAGGTAACCGCGCTCCGCGAGCTCGCCGAACCAGGGCCACTTCGTCCGCGGCCACTCGCCGAAGCCGCCGCTCCCGGGCTTGTACGCCTCCTCGTGAAACGCCTCGTAGAGGCTCGGCAGAGCGGAGTCGGCCGTTCGCGTGAGCAGCCCGCGATCGAGGAGGAACTCCTCGGCCTCGTCGAGCGATTGCAGCGCCCGGTCCGGTGTCAGGCGACATTCGAGCGCGCGCCGCTCTCGCAGGTCGTCGAGCGTCTCCACGTTGCAATACTCGCCGTCGATGCCGACCGCCGCAATCCTCACGATCGGCAACGAGCTCACGTCGGGCGACGTCGCGAACACGAACGGTACGTGGCTCGCCAAACGGCTCGAGCGGCTCGGCGTTCAGGTTGCGATCGCCGCGTCGCTGCCCGACGAGATCGACGCCGTCGCCCGCTTCCTCCGGCGCGAGGCGGCGGACGTCGACTTCGTGCTCGTGACCGGCGGCCTCGGCGGCACACCGGACGACCTGACCCGGGAGGCGGTCGCCGCGGCGTACGGCGTGGCACAGGAGGTCGTGCCCGAGCTCGCCGACGCGCTCCGCGGCCGCTTTGCGCACGACCCCGAGTACGCGGCGCGCTGGGCGGCGCTGCCCGCCGGGAGCGACCCGATCGAGAACCCGCTCGGCGGTGCGCCCGGGTTCGTGATCGAGAACGTGTACGTCCTGCCGGGATTGCCGGCCGAGATGGAGGCGATGTTCGCGACGATCGAGACGCGGTTCTCGGGCGCGCCGCCGATCGGCTCGTGGCGGCATACGTATGCGACGCGCGAGAGCGAGATCGTCGGCGTCCTCGTCGACGCGGTCGAGCGCTTTCCCGGCCTGCTCGTCGGTTCGTACCCGACGTTCGGCGCAGGAGGGCCGCACGTCGAGATCGTGCTCAAGTCGAGCGACGAGCAGCAACTCGCCGCCGCTGCCGACTACGTTTCGTCGGCGCTTGACACCTAGCAACACTAGGTATAGCCTCAGCCCAGTGAACGAGGAGCTCAAGGGGCATCTGGACTCGCTGATCCTCGCAGTGCTCGCCGCGGAGCCCGCTCACGGCTACGCGATCATGCAGGAGCTGAAGGCGCGCTCCGACGGCGCGTTCGATCTGCCGGAGGGGACGATCTACCCGGCGCTGCACAGGCTCGAGGGAAGCGGCCTGCTGGCAAGCGGCTGGTCGAGCGCTTCGGGCCGCAGGCGCCGCGTCTACCGGCTCACGCGCCGCGGCCGCGCGAAGCTCGAAAGCCGCAGGCGCGAGTGGCGCGCGTTCTCGCACGCCGTCGACGCGGTGCTCGCATGAGCTACCTCGACGACCTTTCGCGGGAGCTCGCACGACGCGGGATCCGCGGAGCGACGCGCGGTCGGATCCTGAGCGAGGTCGACGACCACCTTCGCTCGGAGCCGAGCGCAGAGGAGCATTTCGGCTCGCCGGCCGCCATTGCGAACGAGTTCGCGGCCGAGCTCGGGTCGCAGGCGTCGCGGCGGGCCGCCTTCCTCGCCTTCGCGGCGCTCGCCGTCGCCGGCGCGGTGTACGCCGCCGCGTTCGTGTCGCAGGCGTTCGCAAGGCCGCCGACCGAGACGCTGACGCCCGCGCTGGGCGCGCTCGCGCTCGCGGCGATGGTCGTGGCACCGCAGGTGGCGTTCGTGGCGGGAGCGCTCGCGCTCGTCCGCGCGCTTCGCCGCCGCGGCCGCGCCATGCCGACGGCCGAGCTGCAGGTTCTGCGCCGCCGCACGTCGGTCGCGCTCGCGTCCGGCGTCGTGACGATGGGCGCACTCGTGCTCTACGGCCGCGAGTTCGCGCCGTCGCTCGCCGGCTGGTGGACGACGGCCACCTACGCCTCCGCGACCGCTGCGGCGCTGCTGCTCCTCGGGGCCTCGGTCCCGGCCGCCCGCGCGGCGCGCTTCAAGCCGGAGCTCGCCGGCTCCGCGGGCGACGTCTTCGACGATCTCGGCCTCGCGAGCGGCGACCCGTGGCGACTCGCCTGCTCGGTCGCGGCCGCCGTCGGAGCGGCGGTCTGGCTCGCCGGCATCGTCCAGGGCGATCCGCTCGACGGCCTCGTCCGCGGGATCTTCGAAGCGGCCGCCTGCCTGGCCGGCTTCGCGGCGCTCGGGAGGTACCTCGGCCTCCGTCGCTAGCATCGGCGCGTGTCGGTCGCGTCGCCCGAGCGCTATCTCGCAGACCTGAATCCCGCCCAGCGCGAGGCGGTCCTGACGACCGAAGGACCGCTTCTCGTCATCGCCGGCGCCGGCTCCGGAAAGACGCGAGTCCTCACGCACCGCGTCGCGCATCTGCTTGCTACTCAAGGGGTTAAGCCGAACGAGATCCTCGCGATCACGTTCACGAACAAGGCCGCCGGGGAGATGCGCGAGCGGCTGGAGCGGATGCTCGGCCCGATCGCGCGGGCGATCTGGATCCTCACGTTCCACGCCGCGTGCGGGCGCATCCTCAGACGTGAGGCGCAGCGTCTCGGCTATCGCTCGAACTTCACGATCTACGACCAGGCCGACCAGGTCCGCCTCGTGAAGCAGTGCCTCGAGGAGCTCGAGCGCGACCCGAAGCGCTTCACGCCGCGCGGCATCCATTCCGTGATCTCGCGCGAGAAGAACAACCTCGTCGGCCCGGACGCGTTCCGCGAACGCGTTGCGTCGTTCTACGACCAGACGGTCGCCGACGTGTACGAGCTCTACCAGCGCAAGCTCTTCGCGTCGAACGCCGTCGACTTCGACGACCTGCTGTACCTCACCGTGGACGTGCTCGAGCGCTTCCCCGAGGCGCAGGAGCGCTGGCGCAAGGCGTTCCGCTACGTCCTCGTTGACGAGTACCAGGACACGAACCACGCGCAGTACCGGCTGCTGCAGCTGCTCGCGTCGGAGCATCGAAACCTGTGCGCCGTGGGGGACCCCGATCAGAGCATTTACGCGTTCAGGGGCGCCGACATCCGCAACATCCTCGACTTCGAGCGCGACTTCCCCGGCACGCGCACGATCGCGCTCGAGCAGAACTACCGCTCGACGAACTCGATCCTGCGCGCTGCGAATAACGTCATCGAGAACAACCGCGAGCGCAAGCCGAAGCACCTGTTCTCGGATCTCGGAGAAGGCGATCCGGTCGAGGCGATCGAGGTCGAGGACGAGCACGCGGAGGCACGCTTTGTCGCAGCGCGTGTGGCCGCGCTTGTCGAGGAAGGCTTCTCAGGCAGCGAGATCGCGGTCTTCTACCGTATGAACGCCCAGTCCCGGGTGCTAGAGGACGTGCTCGTGCGGCAGGGCGTTGCGTACCAGGTGATCGGTGGGCCGCGCTTCTACGAGCGCGCCGAGATCAAGGACCTGATCGCGTACCTGCAGGTACTCGACAACCCCGCGGACGCCGTGTCGCTGATGCGCATCGCGAACAAGCCGCGCCGCGGCATCGGCGACTCGTCGATCGCGCGCCTCGTGACGTTCGCCGACGCGCAGGGGATCTGGCTGTGGCATGCGCTCGGGCGCGCGGACGAGGCGGGCGTCGGCGCTGCGCCGCTCAAGAACGTGAGGGCGCTGAACACGCTGCTGCAGTCGCTCGCCGCGCAGGCGCAGGAGCTGAGCGTGCCCGAGCTGGTCGAGCGCGTGCTCGAGCAGAGCGGCTACCTCGCCGCGCTCGAGGCCGAGCGGACGATCGAGGCGCAGGGTCGCATGGAGAACCTGCAGGAGCTCGTGAGCGTCGCGCGCGAGTACCAGGAGAACGCGGCCGAGCCTTCACTGTCCTCGTTCCTGCAGGAGATCTCGCTCTACTCGGACCAGGACGCGATCCGCGGCGACGGCTCGCTCGTCACGCTGATGACGCTGCACAACGCGAAGGGCCTCGAGTTCCGGGCGGTGTTCGTGATCGGCATGGAGGAGGGGCTCTTCCCGCACGCGCGCGCGGTCGAGGAGCAGGGCGTCGAGGAGGAGCGGCGGCTCGCGTACGTCGGCCTGACGCGTGCGCAGGAGCGGCTCTGCCTCACGCACGCGTCGTCGCGCATGCTGTTCGGCAACCGCGCGTACAACCTGCCGTCGCGTTTTCTCGACGAGCTGCCCGAGCACGGTGTCGTGCGCGAGCGCCTGGCGCCCGCGAGGTGGGACTACGGCCGCAAGACCGTGCAGGAGCACGCGCTGCGCGACCACCCTGCGCTCGGCACCGGCGACTCGGTCCGGCACCAGACGTTCGGCGAGGGCGTCGTCATCGGCATCGACGCCGGCGCGGTCGTCACGATCCGCTTCGAAGACGGAAGCGAGCGGAAGCTGATGCTCGACTACGCGCCGCTCGAGAAACTCTCGGCATAGCCGATCGTTATACGCAGGACGCAGGTAGCATAAGCGCCCGTGCAGGCGAAGCAACGGGTCGCACTCGCCGTCTGCGTCGCCGGCGTCGTGCTCGGAGTCCTCGCCGACGCTCTCTTTCAGGGCCGGCCGCTCGGGATCAACGCGGTCGTGTGGGCGGTCGCGTTCGTGGCCGCGCTCGCCGCCCTGCTCCACGTCGGCAAGGTGCCGCTCCACCAGGGCCGCCGCTGGATGGCCGCGCCGCTCGCGCTGTTCGCGGCGCTGCTCGCCTGGCACGCGTCGCCGCTTCTCCAGGCGGCGAACCTCCTGGCGGTGTGCGGCGCCGTTGCGATCGGCGCGCTGCGGCGCACCGAGCGCAGGGTCGCGCATGCCCACGTCGACGACTATGTCGCGGGCGCCGTGACCGCGGGCGCGGCGACGATCGTCGGCGCCGCCGAGATGATGCAGAGCGAGGTGCCGTGGCGCGAGCTCGGGCGTGGGCTGCGGGCGCCGCGCGTCGCGGGCGCCGCACGGGGAGTGGCGCTCGGCCTGCCGTTCCTCCTGCTCTTCGGCGTCCTCTTCGCGGCGGCCGACGCCGTCTTCGAGAACCTCCTCTCCTCTGCCGTGCCGAATCTTCCGGGCGAATGGTGGCTGCACCTGTTCGTCGTCGTCGGCGTCGCGTGGACGTCGGCGGGGCTCCTCCGCGACCTGCTTGCGAACCGGGAAGGCGACCGTGTGATGTCGCCGCGCGCGACGTCGCCTCGCATCGGTGCGACCGAGGTCACCGTTGCGCTGGGCGCGGTGAACCTCCTCTTCCTCACCTTCGTGCTCGTGCAGCTCCGCTTTCTCTTCGGCGGGAGCGGGCTCGTCGAGCAGCGCGTCGGATTGACGTATGCGGACTACGCACGTCACGGCTTCTTCGAGCTCGTCGTCGTCGCCGTGCTCGTCCTGCCGCTGATACTCGGCGCCGACGCCGTCGCGAACGGCACGCGGCCCCAGGTGCGGGTCGTGCGCGGGCTTGCAGTCGCGTTGATCGTGCTCGTCGGCATCGTCATGGCGTCGGCGCTGGAGCGGCTCTGGCTGTACCAGCAGCAGTTCGGCCTGACGGAGTTGCGTGTCTACGCGACCGGCGTCGTGCTTTGGCTCGCCGTCGTCTTCGTCTGGCTCGCCGTGACCGTGCTGCGCGGTCGCCGCCATCTCTTCGCCACCGGCGCCGTCGCGCTCGGCTTCGCAGCGACGCTCTGTTTGAACGTGCTCGACCCCGACGCGCTGATCGCGCGAACGAACGTGACGCGGCCGGAGGCGGACGTGTCGTATCTGGCGTCTCTGAGTGACGACTCCGTGCCGACGCTTCTCGCGCGGTTGCCACATCTCGACCCGGCACTGCGGCGTCCACTCGCGCGTGCCCTTCTGGAGCGGACGAACGCTCACGAAAGCGCGCTGTCGTGGAACTTCTCTCGAAGCCGCGCCGCAACTCTTCTCGCCGCTCACCGCGACGAACTGCAAGCCCTCTCGCGGTAGGGTCAGCCGCATGAGCTTCGACGTTCGCCCCTGCGGCGATCTCTCCGAATTCACGCGCGCGACGATGGCGATCGGCCAGTACTTCGGCCACGAGGGCGCCCCCGACCGCGCCGAGCGCTTCTCGAGCATGCTCCCGTTCGAGCGCATGCACGCCGCATGGGAGGACGGCGAGATCGTCGGCGGCGCCGGCGGTTTCCCGTTCGAGATGTCGGTTCCCGGTGGGCTGTTGCGCTGCGCCGGCACGACTGTCGTCGGTGTCGCGCCGACGCATCGCAGGCGCGGCGTGCTCCGCGCGATGATGCGCGCGCACCTCGACGACGCGCACGAACGCGGCGAGCCGATCGCGGCGCTGTGGGCATCCGAGGAGACGATCTACGGCCGCTTCGGCTACGGCCCCGCCGCGTACGCGGGCGAGGTGCGGATCCCGCGGGAGTACGTCGACTACGTGGCGCTGCGCGAGCGTGATGGACGGATTCGCATCATCGAGCGCGACGAGGCGCTCGAGAAGTTCCCACCGCTCTGGGAGGCGCTCGCTCGTGCGCGGCCGGGAGTCTTCATCCGCTCGCCCGAGTGGTGGGACATGCGTGCCCTCGACGATCCGCCCGAGCGCCGCGGCGGCGCCGGCCCGAAGCGCTACGTGCTGCTCGAGCGCGACGGTGAAGCAGTCGCGTACGCGACCTACCGCCACAAGATGGACTGGGCGGAAGGCGTGTCGAGCGGCCAGGTATCCGTCGTCGAGGCGATCTCGGGCGACGCGACGGCGCTCGCGGACATCTGGCGCTACCTGCTCGACATCGACTGGATCGCCACCATCGCGTCCTCGCTGCTCCCACCGGATCACCCGCTGTTCTTCGTCCTCGCGCAGACGCGGCGGATGCGGTACCGGCTCGGCGACGGCCTGTGGGTGCGGCTCCTCGACGTCGGCGCAGCGCTGTCGGGCCGCACGTATCCGGAGGACGGCGAGCTCGTCCTGGACGTGCGGGACGCGTTCTGCCCGTGGAACGAAGGACGGTGGCGTCTCGCGGGCGGCGCCGCCGAGCGCACGGACGCCGACGCGGATCTCGCGCTCGACGTGACCGTGCTCGGGTCTGCGTATCTCGGAGGCATCCGCTTCGCGCAGCTCGCCCAGAGCGGCCGCCTCGAAGAGCTGAAGCCCGGCGCGGTCGAGCGCGCGGACGGCCTGTTCCGCCACGGCCTCCATCCGTGGTGCCCTGAGATCTTCTGAGCCTGGCTAAACTGTCCCGCGACCCGGGCGGTTAGCTCAGTTGGGAGAGCACCAGCTCGACAAGCTGGGGGTCACTGGTTCGAGCCCAGTACCGCCCATCCGAAAACCCGCTGAAAACGGCGGGTCTGTCTCTGCCCAGCGGTTTGCACGGCGTCGCGTTCGCTCTAGCGTGGTCACGTTGTGGTCACGCTCGCCCGCGGCCGACCGCCCGCGCAGTCGAACGTCGTGCGTCTCGGCGACGCCCGCGGCGTTTAGCTTCCAGCAGCAATGAGCGAGTTGATCTGGCTGCTGCCGCTCCTTGCTGCCCTGTTCGCGCTCGAGAGCTGGCGGCGTGCGCGCCGTTGGCGTCGCCAGCGTGCCGCCGCCGGACTCGACGTACCGTCGTGGCCGGAAACCTGCAGGTCGTCGTTGAAGGCTTTTGCCGAGCAGCTCGGTCGCTGGCGAACCCGGGCGGTGGTTCGGCTGGTCCGCCGCGCGGTCGAACGTCAAGCAGAGTCACGAATCCTTGCGGCGCACCACCCACGCGTGCCCGAACGCGTTCGGATTCGGCGGCGGCTCGACGCGCTCGACGCGGTAGCGGCGACCTCCGTCCTCGAGTTCGTGGCCGGCGACGCTGCGGGGCTGAACGGCGACGGGCGCGAACGCGTCGGACTCCACGACCTGCGCCATTCGTTCGTCGCGAATGCGCTCGCCGCAGGCGTGACGCTGCCGGAGGCGGCGACGCTCGCGCGGCACGCGAACGCGCGCACGACCGCGATCGTCTACGCCGGCGTGACCGAAGCGGCACGGGACGCGATCGCCGCGAAGCTGCTCGCTGTCGAGTTTGGTGGGTGAGCCACATTTCACCGTGCAGCACACGGGCGGGCTAAAGGGTCAAGATTGACTTTAGACGGACGAGCGGCCGCGCGCCGCGTTGTCGGGGCTTCGCGAGTGCGAACAACGACCAACCGTGGGCCGGGTCGCCGAATGATCGGGTGTTGACGATGTCGAGACCGGACTCCTCGAGCAGGTGCAGGACGTCGGACTCCTTGAAGAAGCGGAAGTGGTAGGACGCGCGATCGGCGTAGAGGGCGTCGATCGTTTCGCGCTCACGCAGCCGGAACCGCAGCTCTGTCGTCGCACGACGCGCAGGATTGTGGACGAGGCGGCGTAACGCCGCCGTCCTGATGCCGCGCAGGTCGCGCTGCGCAAGCCGGCGGCGCATGCCCGCCGCGGTCGGCAGCGGGTAGTCGGCAGTGGCGGCGTGGCGCAAAGCAACGGAGTCGACGACGCCCACCCAGAGCGCGACTCGTCCCCCCGGACGAACGACGCGGCGGGCCTCGCGCAGGCTCGTCGCCGCGTCGACGACGTGATCGAGGGTCGTCGCAGAGAGGACGACGTCGAAGCGGGCGGAGCGGAACGGCAGGTGCTCGCCGACGCCGACGACGAACTCGAAGTCACGGGCAATGGTCCCGACGAGCGGATCGACGCCCACATAGCGGGCGCGGCCGTCACGTCGATGGTACGGCGGCTGGGCGGCCGTGCCACAGCCGATGTCGAGGATGAGGCCGACCGGATCTGCGAACTCGGCGAAGGCTCGCGCGAGCCCGAGGATGTGCTCGGAAGGCTCCGCCTCGGCTTCGTACTCGGCGAGGCCGAGCTCCTGCTTCACCTCCCACTCGCGCCAGCGCGAGCCCCTCAAGCGCGGCAGGATGTGCGGTACACCGTCCACGATGGGATACCTCGAGCCGCAGTGAGCGCAGCGGAGCTGGGGCCCGTCGTCGCCGAGCTCGTCCCCACACGCGGGGCAGGCGAGCAGCTCGAGGAACTCGACGAGCTGTGCGCTCACTCAGCCGTCTCGACCACGCGCCGAAAAACGGTCGCGAAGGAAACGAGTCGATCGAGACCGTTCGCAACACTGGCTCCACTCCGAGAGCCTCGCCGATCAGCGTCGCCAGTTCGTCGATGCCGCCCACGAACACTGCTACCGCCCATCCGCGGATCATGTCACTGGCCCAAGAGTCGTCGCCACGCTCACGGTGGTCCAGAATCGTGGTCACAATGGTCACGCTTGACGTTCGCTCCGGTTCGCTCGCGTCCGAACGCATCCGCGGCAGCCCGCTCAACCAGGTGGTTTGACGAAAGGCGCGAACGGGCGCGAACGCTCGCCCTGACTCGACAAGCTGGGGGTCACTGGTTCGAGCCCAGTACCGCCCATAGAAACACCCTGCAAATCACCGTAATCTGCTGCGCTGTAGACGACGGGTGATGTCGGGCGGCAAGGATTTGTATCGCCACTGTGTTCGGTTGCTGCGGTGACGGCTCTGCCTCGAGCGTCGCCGCTGCGGTTTACGCCGATCGATAGCGGTGTCGAGCACCGACCCCCGAACCTACGGTCGTCGTGTCCGTCAGACCGGTTCAGTCGCGAGCTCGTGCCGCAAACGATCGGGTTCCTCGAGTGTGCCAAGGCGATCGAGGATGGCGAGCGCCTCCTGCGCGATCGCCGCGGCTTCCAGGTCGTTACCAACGAGCCGTTTGGCGCGGCTCAGTGCTCCTAACGCGAGTCCGAGTTCGTTCTCGGAGCCGCTCGCTCGCAACGTCTCGATCGCCGCCTCGAGCCGGTGTACCGCCTCATCGACGTCGCCCTGAGCCAGGGCCACCTCTCCGAGGCGCCGTCCGCTGCCGCCGAGGAAGAAGTTCGCGCCGCGGCTCGCGGCTGCGGCGTGGATCTCGAGGAGCAACTGGTGCGCCCGCACGTAGTCGCCCGCGGTCATGTACGCGTCGGCCAACCGCGGCGCGAGGAAGGTCCACGCCAACTCATGGCGTGCCGCCTTGGCCATCGGGACGATTTGCTCGAGGAGAGGTAAGCCCTCGTCGACAGCCCCCGTGTGACAGAGCGCCGGCGCCAGGAAGCCGAGCGCGAAACCGCGGAAGTACACGGTCGGGGCGGTCTCCTTCGCGGCGTTGCCGTACTCGATAGCGCTGGCCCAGTCTCGTTTGTCGAGGCACACCTGCGCGCCGATCGCGTTGCAGAACGAGACGGTGCCGGCGTCGGAACGCTCCGCACCCGTCGCCGCACCTTCGTCGACCTCGCGCAACGCGGCTTCCCAGCGCCCCGCCATCATGAAGGTGAGCGCGGCGCCGGATCGTGCGAACATGTGCGCCATCGGCTCGAAGCTGACGGCGAGGTGTTCCAGCGCCCGCTTCTTGTAGCGGTGGGCGCGCTCGTACTCGCCGACCAGCATGTGCCCCCATTGCACGCCGGTGCACGCGAGCGCCGCGTGCTCGTGGTTGCCGGACTGCTCGCAGATCTCGAGTGCGCGGCTCGCGGTCTGTCTCGCCTGCACGAATTCGCCGAAGACCTGCTGACGGTGCGCCAGGCATTGGTAGAACGCCCCCACGAGGCGGGGATCGCTCTGCTCCAGCGTAAGTGGCTCGTGGCGGAGCAGCAGCTCGTAGTACTCCTCGTGACGATGCAGGTAGTGGAATCCACTTGTCTGGTCGAGGACGAGTGTGAGCCTGCGCCTGCGGTTGTCCTCGGAGTCGGGTAGGTCTTCGAGGATCGCAAGCGCCTCGTAGAAGTAGCCGAGCGCCTCCTCCATCGCATGCTGGGACGAGGCCTTGCGATTGGCGAGCTCGAGGTAATCCGCGGCGCGTTCCCGCTCGGAGCTCCGCGAATAGTGGAACGCGAGGAGCTCGTACTTCTCGTGGAGCCTGTCCGCAGAGGAGCGCTCGACCGCCGCGCCGGCGCGCGCGTGGAGAAACCGGCGACGCTCTTCCAGGAGGCCGTCGTAGGCAACGTCGCGTGTCAGCGCGTGCTTGAACACGAACGTCCGCTCGGTCCCTCCGTGCTGTTCATGCAAGAACTCGCGCCGCTTGAGCTCGTCCAGCGCCGGGAGGAGCGGTCCGTCACCGTCCCAGACCTTCTCGATCACGTCGAGCGAGAACTCGCGCCCGAGCACGGATGCAACCTGGACGGCGCTCTTGTCTCCGGCGTCGAGCTGGTCGATCCGTGCAGCCAGGACGTCCTGCACGGTGGTCGGGACTGAACCGTTAGAGCGGCTGTCGGCCTGCTGTCGTGCGGCTCGGGCGAGCTCCTCGAGGAAGAAGGGGTTTCCCTCGCCCCGGCCGACGATCCTCGCGGTCGCATCGTTCGTCTCGCCGAGAATCGCTGCGACGATGCGTTCGCCGGCCTCCCTCGAGAGCGGCCGGAGGGCGATCTGTGTGACGAACGACTTGCCGAGCCACGGTGGGTTGTAACCAGGGCGGTAGGTCACCAGCAGGAGAACCGGGACGGACGGCAGCTCGTCGACCAGCTCGGTCAGGAACTCCTCTGACGTCCGGTCGATCCAGTGCGCGTCTTCGATGACCAGTAGCAGCGGTCGACCGGCTTTCGCGAGCAACAGCTTGCGCAGCGCCTCGAACGTCCGGCCCTTGATCGTGGCTGCATCGCGCGCCAGGAGCTGAGCGTCACCGGAGGTGACGTCCAGCGCGTGATGGAGGTACTGACCGAGATCCGGGGCCAGACGCAGCTCCTCGAGCGTCGTCCCGATCTTCGCGGCAACGGTCTCGCGGTCGTCGTACGGCGCGATCCTGCACGCTTGCCGCACCAGATCGAGGATCGGGAGATAGGGAACTCCGGTCCCGAACGGCAGGCAACGACCTTGAAGCGCGACCGAGCCCACGTCTGCCGCGAGCTGCAGTTCGTACGTCAGCCGCGACTTGCCGAGGCCGGGATCGCCGGAAATGCCGATGACCTGTCCTTGCGCGGCAGCGGAGCGAAGGGCCTCTCGCAGCGACGCGAGCTCCTCGTCTCGTCCCGAGAAGGGAGTGAGCTGCTGGTGTGCCTCGTCGATCGGGGACGTGCGCGGGCCGCGCCCGATGATGCGCAACGTGTCGACGGTGCGCTCGTCGACCGTTAGCGGCTCTGCCTCCCGAAGATCGAAGTAACCACGCAGGTAGCCCGCGCTCGCGGTGCTCACCAGCACATCTCCGGGGTGAGCGGCCCCATGCAGACGAGCCGCGAGCACGGTCGTGTCGCCGGAGGCGGTGTAGTCCATCCGAAGGTCGTCGCCGATGGCGCCCACGACCACCGAGCCGGAGTTGATCCCGATCCGGACGTCAATCTCGGAGCGCTCCTTGATCGCGAGCGCGGCAAGCGCGGCGCGGCGTGCGTGATCCTCGTGGGCGATCGGGGCGCCGAAGAGAGCCATGAAGCCGTCGCCGAGGAACTGGTTGACCGTGCCCTCGTAGCGGTGTACCTCCGCGAGGGCGAGTGCGAAGAAGCGGTCGACGACTCGGTGATATTCCTCCGGGCCAGCCTGCGCCGCCAGCTCGGGCGTGCGGACGATGTCGCAGAAGAGGACGCTCACCTGCTTCCGCTCGCCCGCGATTGCGCTGCGGATCGCGAGGATCTGATCACGCAGATGGCGCGGCGTGTAGGCCGCCGGGGACGGGGTCGCCTCGACGGCATGCCCGCACTCCGGGCAGAACTTTGAGTACTGGGGCATGGTCGCTCCGCAGTCGTCGCACTTGCCGCCGACGAGCAAGGCGCCGGCGATGACGGGCGCGACCTTGCCGCTACCTCGCCGGGGAGGTTCGTCGTTCTTCGGCGCGAGGACCTCGATTTCGGAGCCCGAGCGATCGGGCGAGCTGCGGAGGATCTCGAGATAGACGGCCTTGGACTCCGGCGAAGGGTAGGCGCCGAGCTCGTCGGCGAGGAAGCGCCGGCAGCGCTCGTACACGCGGAGTGCCTCGGCCGGGTTGCCGCCGGCCACGTGCGCCTGCATCAGCGCGCGGTAGCTGGTCTCGCGAAAGGGCTCGAGATCGGTGATCTCGGCCGCATATCGGACTGCGTTCGCGACTTCCCCCTCCGCGAGCGCCGCATCGCGTAGGCACTCGAGCGCACGCACGAGGACATCACGAAGGTCGCGCCGCTGATCCTCGACCCACCGTCCGTCCTCGCCGGGCAGAAACACCCGCCGGGCAAGCTCGGCGGCCGTCGAAGCCTGCGCCCGGGCCTCGTCGAGCTCCCGCCCGGCGAGTGCCGCCTCTGCCCGCTCCAGCGCGGTCACCGCGGCGTCGACGTCGATCCAGGCGTCGGCGGGCAGTGTGAGTTGGTAGCAGCCGAACGCGCTCCTCAACATGCTCGAGCCGTCGATGCCGCACTCCTCGAACAGCGCGCGCAGCTTCGTGGTCAGCACCCTGAGTGCTTTCTCCCACGTCGCCGGAAGGTCCTCGCCCCATAACAACTCGGCCAACTCATCACGAGGGACAGACCGTCCGTGCTGTACCGCCAGGTAGGCGAACAGAATCCGACCCTGCCGCCCCGGGAAACGCTGCTCGTCCAGCCTCGTGCCGTTCGCCTCCACGGCGAGACGGTCGGTCATCGTGATTCGAACGCTCAGCCTGCCTGCCTCCTCCCAACGCTCCCTAGCCGCGCGTTAGCAGCGCGATAGCGAGGGTCTAGCCGCCTAGCCGGATTATCGGCTGCGACATGTTCTGTGACAAGCCACGAGCGGCCGACGGCGATTCATCCGTGGTCAACGCGTGGGCACGGAAAGGAGATGGAATGCGAACGATACGTTTGCCGGTCGGGGCGCTTCTAGTCGCGCTGATGCTGGGCGCCGTTCTCGCGGTCGGCGCGTCGGCGACTCCTGTCGCCAAGACCGTGGCGACGGTGGAGTGTCAGGGCGCCTCCGCGACGCTGCTCATGCACCCCGGCGAGGGCGGAAAGGCGATTTGGGACATCTCGGACATGAGCGTTCAAGACGCTCCCAGCTACCTCATCAAGCGCGTCGAAGGAAATGTATTCGCCGGCGGAGAGTTGGTGGGAACGCTCGACAAATCGGTGGGACAAAAGACCGGTTTCGACGAGCCGCTCACCTGTGCGTTCGAGGTGCACAAGGGCGGCTTCGACGTGTACGGGACATTGACGCTTGTGCGGCTCTAGATGTCGTTCCTGATGAATCGGCTGCGACATGTTCGCTGACCGGGCACTCCGCTGCGAATGCGGCTACCAGGTGCGAGCGTCCGAAGAGGCGGCGCGCGTGGACGAGGTACGGCGACACGCCTCCGAGACGCATGGCATCGACCTCTCCGCCGACGTAGCGCTCGAAGTCGTGCGCCGCGTTACGGCTCGTGCCGATCGAAGAACCATCCCATCGAGAGAGGAGTAGATCGATGATCGGAGGAATCAACGCGAGCAGGCGGGTCGGGCTCATCGTCGGCGCCGCGCTCTTGATGCTTGTGGCCGCGGCGGGCGGTAACGCCAAGCACGCATCCGCATCCGGCCCGCCGGACACCTACGTGGCGAGCTGGGACGCCGTCGCGATGCAGGCGCTCACCGCGGCGGCGGCGAGCCCGACCGACGGGTTCGTCGTCTTCGCCAACGTCGACATCGCCGTGTACGACTCGGTGGTGGCGATCGAGGGCGGCTACGAGCCGTTCGCGATCGCCGTCGATGTGCCCGACGCCTCGCCCGAGGCCGCGGTCGCGGCGGCGGCCCATCGCATCCTCGTCCACTACCTGCCGTCCCAGGCGGCGACGATCCTCGATCCGGCCTACGCGGCGTCGCTCGCCGCGATCCCCGACGGGTCACTCGAGACGAGCGGCGTCGCCGTCGGTGAGAGTGTCGCCCAGCTGCTGATCGCGAAGCGGTCGGCCGACGGCTTCCGGGTGACCGTGCCCTACACCCTGCCGAGCCCGCCGATCCCGGGGAAGTGGCTCCCGACGGCCCCGACGCTACCGGTCGGCACCGACCTCCCGGGTATGACGCCGTTCGCGCTCGACTCGGCCGACGAGTTCCGGCCGAACGGCCCGCCCGAGCTCTCGAGCAAGAAGTGGGCACGCGAGTACAACGAGGTCGAGCAGATCGGCTCGAGCACGAGCAGCACGCGGACCCCAGCGCAGACGCTCGCCGCCCGCTTCTGGGGCGAGTCGCCTCTCGTCCAGGGTGAGGGCGCGCTGCGCAAGTTCGTCCTCGACCGCCGGCTGGACATCCTCGACGCGGCCCGGTTCATGGCGATGGCCAGCGTCACCCGCGCCGACGCGGCGATCGCCTGCTTCGACGCGAAGTACCACTACGCGTTCTGGCGGCCGATCACGGCAATCCGCGCCGGCGACACCGACGGTAACGGAGCGACCGTCGGCGAAACCGGCTGGTCGTCCCTGCTTCCCGCGACGCCGAACCATCCCGAGTACCCGAGCGCGCACTCGTGCATCACGCCCGCCGTGGGCCTTGTGATGGCCGAGTTCCTGGGAACCGACGAGATCGATCTCACGATCCCGAGCCTCACCGGGCTCGGAGATCGTCACTACGCCACGGTCGACGAACTCGAGTACGAGGTCGCGAACGCCCGCATCTGGGGCGGCATCCACTTCCGCTCGGCCGTCGAGGACGGAGTCCAGATCGCCCACAAAGTCACTCGCCAAGTGGTCCGACACAACTTCCGCAAGACGCACGACTGATGCTGGCGGTGAGGGAGGGCCGATTCCGGCCCTCCCTCGCGTTCCGCCGACGCGGGCAAGATCGCCGACGCCGCGCGCCCGCCGGCGACTGTGGTGCCGTTCGATCCCTGGTCGGGGCCCGTCAATCTCGGCGGCGCTATCAACAAGGAGACGGATGGCAAGCGTCAGCGTTCGTTCGCGTTCGCTGAGGGGCACGGCGGTGGTCAAGGTCAAGGACGCGTCCCGCACGGTCGACGTCAGGTACACGGTGCAGCCGGGCGCCCGGTTCCCCTGCCACACGCACTACAGGCCGGTGATCGTGAACATCATCTCCGGCTCGCTCACCTACGTCGTGGCCGGCGGGCTGGGCCCGCATCCGGCCGGTGAACATGCGCACCATCCGGCCGCGTGCGTACGCGGCAGGACAGGCGTTCGTCGATCCCGGCCACGATCACGTCCACAGCGCCTTCAACCCCGGCACGGAGCCGACGGTGTTCATCGCCACGTTCTTCGAGGCACCCGAGACGGCGCGCTGCTCATCCCGGCGGATCCTGTTTGCTAGATGGGGAAGCGACGTGTTGCGCGGCCGGTGCGCCAGGATCCCACCGGCCCGCCGCAGCTCTATCAGGTGCCGCTGCGTGCGGGCGCGGCGGGCAGTTGCACCGCGACACGGAGCCCGCCTTCGTCCCGGGGCGTGACGGTGAGGGTTCCGTCGTGTGCCTGGGTGATGCTCTTGACGATCGCCAGGCCGAGGCCGACACCCGCGTGGTCGGTGCGTATGCGTTCGGTGCCGCGACGGAACGGCTCGACAAGCGTGGCGACCGACGGTGGGGTGAGCTTCTCGCCGGTGTTCTCGACGGTAAGGACGACACTCTTGGGCTGAGCGCTCGTCGTGATCCAAACGCTGCCCCGTTCGGGCAGGTTGTGGACGATGGCGTTGTGCACGAGGTTCGTGCTCAACTGCAGCAGGAGCGCGTGCGAGCCGATCGTGGGCGTCATGTCACCGGAGGTCTCGATCGTGAGGCCGCGTCTTTCGGCAAGGGGGAGGAGCGTTTCGGTGGCTTCCTCCGCTATGAGGGACAGGTCGACGCGCTCTCGGGTGAACGACCGTTGGTCGGCGCGGCTGAGCAGGAGCAGTGCTTCGGTGAGGTCGATCGCTCGCGTGTTGACGGCGTGGAGGCGGTCGACGAGCTGGCCGTTGTCGCCATCGGGATCGTTGCGGGCGACGTCGAGAAGCGTCTGCGTGATCGCCAGCGGCGTGCGCAGTTCATGGGACGCGTTGGCTGCGAATCTCTGCTGTTCGGCGACGTGTGCTTCGAGCCGCGCGAGCATGGCGTCAAAGGTGTCCGCGAGCTCGCGGAACTCGTCTCTGCGGCCTGGGAGCTGGATACGGTGGGAGAGCGATCCGCTCGCGGCCATGCGTGTTGCGTCAGTGATGCGCGTAAGCGGGGCGAGCATGCGGCCGGCGAGAAGCCATCCTCCGACGAGACCGAACACCAGGAGAACCGCGAGAACGATGGCCGCGGCCGGAGCGAAGGCGCGCAAGAGGAACGAATCGTTCCCCGGCACCAGGCCTCCCAGCGTAGTGAGTACACCGTCGGGCACGAACCGCAGCAGGAAGTCGAACGAGTGCCCCGGCTGGCCTGCGAGCCACGCGGCGGCGAGCATCAAGAAGCCTGCGAGCATCAGGAATCCGGCGTAGCTCAGGGTGAGCTTCAGGCGAACGCTGAGCCCAGGCGCCCTATCCATCGACCGCTCCCTCGGTGTCGATGCGGTACCCGGCGCCGGGCACGGTGGCGATGATCCAGGGCTCGCCGAGGCGTTTGCGCAGTCCCGAGACCGTGATGCGCACGGCGTTGGTGAACGGGTCGGCGTTCTCGTCCCACGCCCGCTCCAGTAGCGCTTCGGCACTGACGACACCGCCTTCGGCGGCGACGAGGACTTCGAGCACCGCGAACTGCTTCCTGGTCAGCGCGACGTAGCGGCCGTCGCGGTAGACCTCGCGGCGGAACGGATCGAGCCGCAGGCCGGCGATCTCTCGCACGGGCGGCCTGTTGTGGACGCGCCTGCGGTCGAGCGCCCTGAGCCTGAGTACGAGCTCTCGGAGCTCGAAGGGCTTCGTGAGGTAGTCGTCGGCGCCGAGCTCGAACCCGGTGGCCTTGTCGTCGAGACGGTCGGCAGCGGTGAGCATGAGGATCGGCATGCCGCTGCCCGATGCGACGACGCGTTCGGCGATCTCGTCGCCGGTGGGCCCGGGGATGTCCCGGTCGAGGACGGCGATGTCGTAGGCGTTGACGCGCAGCAGCTCCAGCGCGGTGTCGCCGTCACCCGCGATGTCCGCCGCGATCGCTTCCAGGCGGAGCCCATCGCGGATCGCGTCCGCCATCAGGGGCTCGTCCTCGACGATCAACACGCGCATGCCCCGATGCTAGAGCCGGCGCATATCGCCGGCATATCGAAAACCGCATACGTGCCGGCAACACCACGCTCCCTTGACTGGAGGCGTGAGCTACAGCGAACCGGCACGAAGAACCACCTATCGGACTCGGATTCGCAGGATCCGTGCCGCCGGGCTACTGATCGTCATCGCGGCGATCACCGCGGCCCTCGGCTACCACTTGGCGCCGTTCTCGTCGTCGACGGCCGCATCACCCATCGGCGTCCCTCGCAGTACGCACGGTGGTGCGCTCGGCGAGGCCGACGGCGCCCTCCCCGACGACACGACGGTCTTCGACGACGAGATCCCTGGCGTGGCCAACCTCGATCCCGATCTGCTCGGCGCCCTGCGCCGGGCTGCGACCGCTGCCGCGCACGACGGGGTCGAGCTCTTCGTCGACAGCGGGTGGCGTTCCCCGGAGTACCAGGAACAACTACTCGATGAGGCGGTCTCGAAGTACGGCTCCGAAAGGGAAGCCGCCCGGTGGGTCGCCACAGCGGACACGTCTCCTCACGTGTCGGGGGACGCGGTCGACATCGGGCACTCCGACGCCACGACATGGCTGTCCGAGCACGGCGCCGCGTACGGGCTGTGCCAGATCTACGGCAACGAGCCCTGGCACTACGAACTGCGCCCGGAAGCCCGCGTTCACGGTTGCCCTCCCATGTACGCCGACCCCACGCACGATCCGAGGATGCAGCAGTGACGGCGCGAGTCCGGCTCAGTCGAGCGCCGCCGCTTCGACTGCTCCCGTCAGAACGGCTAGCTCCGCCCGGTTGCACGCCGCAGCGAATCCGCGAGCAGCAACGCGACCGCCGCGGGCAGCAGCCACCACGCGTTGACGCCGGCATGCGCGAGCAGCGCGGTGAGCCCGAGCGCGACCGCCACGCCGGCGGCGACGCGCCAGTCGTCGCCGACGATGAAGTCCCACCAGAAGCGGCCGAAGCCGCGGAGGTACTTCACGCTTCCGCTCCGGCAGTGACCGGAATGACGCGCCGGCGGCGCAGGCCCCGCACGAGCGCGAACGACACGACGCCGAAGAAGGCGATCACGGCGAGCAGCGAGACCTCCTCGCCCGGCCAGTGCACGCCCGCGCCCTCGGCGCCCCAGAAGCAGCCGAAGCTCGTGAGTAGCAGCCCGACCGCGAACTTGATCGTGTTCTCGGGCACCCGCGACAGCGGGCCCTTCGCGAGGACTCCGGCAACGAGCACGACGACGAGCGCAGCGGCTGCGCCGGCGGCCGCGAGGCCGAGGTGGCCTTCGGTGCTGCCGAACGCGATCACGATGAAGACGACCTCGAGCCCCTCGAGCAGGACGCCCTTGAACGCGACCGTGAACGAGTACCAGTCGAGGCCGCCTCGTTGCTCGTCTCCCGCGGCGGCCGCCTGCGCCCGTTCTTCGCGGAAGGCTTCGTCCTCGTCGTGCAGTGCCTTGTAGCCGCTCGAGCGGAGGATCGCCTTGCGAAGCCATTGCAGTCCGAAGGCGAGCAGGAGCGCGCCGACGACGAGGCGGAGCGCGTCGATCGGGATCGAGCCGAGCGCCGGTCCGAGCGCCGCGACGAGCACGGCGAGCACGAGGCAGGCGGCGCCCGCGCCGATGAGCGTCGAGCGCCAGCCGCGGACGACGCCGACGCCGAGCACGATCGTGAGGGCCTCGACCATCTCGACCGCGCTCGCGAGGAACGCGCCCGCGACGACCAGGATCGTGCTCGTGCTCACGACCTCAGACTACGCAGGCGAAGGGCGCGGAAGGCGGTCGGACAGGCTGTCCCGCGGGGTTCGGTTTCCCGTACCAGATGACGCCTGCCCGCCCCATTTCGCCGCGCGGCCCGAGCTGCGAACCTCGAAGGAGTGTTGTTCGCATCCTCACTTTCGCGCAGACACCGGGCCGTCATCGAGGTCGGGATGCTCGCGGCGCTCTACGCGACGTACGAAGTGGTTCGCGGCGCCGGCGACACGAATCTCACGGTCGCGCGCGATCACACCGCCGACATCGTCTCGCTCGAACGCGCACTTCATGTCTTCAGCGAGCGGACGGTGCAGGAGTGGTCGCACGGCGTCCCCTATCTTCCGGCACTGCTCGGCCTCGCCTACATGAGTCTCCACTTCGGCGCCACGGCGTTCGCGGTTCGCTGGGTCTACCGCGAGCGCCGGGACGCGTTCCCGCTCGTCCGGACCACGCTCATCGCGTCGACCGCCATCGCGCTCGCCGGCTACGTGCTCTACCCTGCCGCGCCGCCGCGCCTCGCCGGGCTCGGATTCTCCGACACCGTCACGAGGCACACCGGTCTCAACCTGAGCTCGGACCTGCTGGGGAGCTTCTACAACCCGGTCGCCGCGGTTCCGTCGCTGCACGTCGGTTACGCGCTGATCGTGGGCGCGACGGTGTTCGCGCTCGCGCGCCGGCGGTGGGTGCGACTCCTCGGCGCCTTCTATCCGGCCTTCATGCTCTTCGACGTCGTCGCCACCGGGAATCACTTCTGGTTCGACGCAGCAGCGGGCGCCGCCGTCGTCCTCGCCGGCTGGTGGATCGCCCGCGCGCTCGTCAGCAGCTCCGACGCTCCCGCGTACCACGTCGTCGCGACCGCCTGAGGTCTTCAGGCGCCGTCCGCGTCGGCCCCGGCGCGTCGACCTCGCAACTTGCGGACGACCTCGACGGAGACGCTCAATCCGACGGCGACGGCGAACGCGAGCAGCAGTCCCTTCCACGGCGCGTCCTCGAACTGCTTGCCCCCGATGTAGCCGAGCAGCGCGGCGTAGGTTCCCCACAGGGTTCCTGCGATGACGTCGGCGACGATGAAGCGCCGCCACGGCATCGCGCGCGTATATCCGCACGAGAACGTGACCGCGGTGCGCCCACCCGGGATGAAGCGGGCGATGATGATCAGGTAGAAGCCTCGTGTCTTGAGCTGGTGCTCGGCCCACTCGAATGCACGCCGGCTCTTGGCGCCGCCGAACAGGCGCTTCACCCTTCGCTCGCCGAGCCAGCCGCCGAGAGCGTAGGAGACGTTGTCGCCTGCGACCGCGCCCACGCTCGCGCACAGGATCACGAGCGGCAGGCTCAGGTCGCCGGAGCTCGCGAGAACGCCTGCGGTGATCACGACCGTCTCGCTCGGGACGAAGGGGAAGAACGCGTCCAGCGCCGAGACGCCGAAGATGACCGGGTAGCTCCACCACGCCCCCGAGACCCAGGTGACGAACTGGTCGAACAGATGCATGCCGCCCAGCCTCGCGCAAAGCGGCGCGCTGCGCGCCGCTACTTCGTCGACGTGTCGGAGACGCTGACGACGCGGGCGCCTGCGAACGTGACCAGGAGGACGCGCGGGCCGATCTTGATCGCAGCGACAGGATCCTTCCAGCCGACGGTGCACGCCGGCCCGACCTCGACGTGCGGGAAGCCCGCTCGAAGCCTGGACCCGCCGAAGCCCAGCAACGTCGAGTAGACGAAGCGGTAGAGCGCGTCGCCTCGCCGGCTGCCGTCGAGCTCGAGGGTGTGGGAGCTCGGCTCTTCCTGGCAGCTGCGCCGGTCGATGAGCGGACGCTCGTGGCTGCGCAACTCGGCCACGTCGAACCGCCACCACGGCAACCGCGATCGCGGCGAGGAAGGCCCAGGCGCGTGTCATACGACATTTTCGCCCACGCGCTGCGCATCGGTTTGATACGGCTGCACCGATCTCCTCATGCTCACGCTCGAACAGCTGTTGACCGTCCCGATCGTCGGCGCGCCGCTCGCCGGCGGTCCGTCGACTCCCGCGCTGGCGGCCGCCGTGAGCGAGGGAGGGGGCCTGGGCTTCGTGGCGGCCGGTTACAAGACGACGGCCGGCGTCGCAGCCGACATCGCGGAGGTGCGCCGGATGACGGCGCGGCCGTTCGGCGTGAACCTCTTCTTCCCGGCTCGCCTCTCCGTCGACGAGGCGGCGATCGAGCGCTACGCGAGGCGCCTCGAAGTCGAGGCCGCGCGGTACGGGGTCGCCTGCGGCGAGCCGTGCTGGGGTGACGACGAATGGGAGGCGAAGCTCGCACTCGCCGCACGCGAGCGCCCGGCGGTCGTCTCGTTCGCCTTCGGCTGCCCGGGTGCCGAGGTCGTCTCCTCGCTGCGCGCGGAGGGCGTCGCGGTCTGGTGCACAGTGACATCGCCGGACGAGGCCGTGATCGCCGCCGCGGCCGGCGTCGACGCGCTCGTCGTACAGGGTGCCGAGGCGGGCGGGCACCAGAGCTCGTTCGCAGACACAGACGACGAGCCGATTGGCCTGCTGCCGCTCCTCCAGCTCATGCGTTCGGTGACGGACGTGCCGCTGATCGCCGCCGGCGGAATCGCCACGGGCAACGGCGTCGCCGTGGTGCTTGCCGCGGGTGCCTCGGCCGCGCAGATCGGTTCGGCGCTGATGCTGACACCGGAGGCGGGAACGAGCGACGCGCTGCGCGTAGCGTTCCGGAAAGACGTGCCGACGGCGCTGACCCGGGCCTTCACCGGGCGGCGCGGACGCGGCATCGTCAACCGCTTCATGCAAGACCACGACGTCGCCGCGCCGAAGGGCTATCCGCAGGTTCACAACCTGACGGCGCCGCTGCGCGCCGCGGCGCGTGCGGCGGGCGATCCGGACGGGATCAACCTGTGGGCGGGTCAGGCGTACCGGCTTGCGCGGGCGAAGCCGGCGGCCGAGCTCGTCGAGCGCTGGGGCGCCGAGGCGCGGGCGCTCGGGCCTTGAGCCGCCGGGCAGGAGACAGGGCACGAGCCGTGGAAACCGGGACGATGGCGCGGCGCGTCCTGCTCGCTCTCGGCTGCGTGCTCTTTCTCGCGGCTCCTGCCTCCGGCGGTGACATCTACCACCGGAAACGCGCGATCGACGAGCGGCTGTCGACGCTGCATTCGAAGATCGCCGGTGCCCACGCCCGCGAGAGCACGCTGACGCAGCAGATGCAGGTCGCGACCGCGAAGATCGACGCGATGGCGGGGGACGTCGCGCACGCGCAGACGCAGCTCGCCGTCCTGCAAGCGCAACTCGAAGCCTCACAGCGCAACCTCGAGCGACTGACCAGGGTGGTCGCGAAACAGACGACGCGGTTGAGGTCGTTGAAACGCCAGTACCGCTTCGCGCTCGCGCGCCTCAACCGTCGAATCGTCGACGCGTACGAGACACCCGATCCTGACGCGGTCGACGTGCTCCTCTCTGCGACGACAATGAGCGAGCTGATCGATCGCGTCGAATACCTTCAGCAGATCGGGAGCCAGGACAGCCGGATCACGAAGCAGCTCGACACCGCGCGCGACGAGCTCCACTCGGTGCGTGAACGCACGCGCGCGAACCGTAAGCGCGTCGCCGAGGAAACCGCCGCAGTGCGCGCGCGCACCGCGGAGCAGCAGACCGTCACACAGCAGCTCATCGCGTCGCAGCAGCAGCTCGCCGCGGCGCGCGCGTCGCAACACGCGGCGCTCTCCGAGACGAAGACGACCGAGCGGCAGCTCGTGGAGGAGTCGCAGCTGCTGGCGAACCAGAGCGCAGCGCTCGCCGCGCGCATCCGCGCCGCCCAGGCCGCGGCGGCCGCGCGGGCAGCGGTGCCGGAGACGACGACGACCACGACGTCGACGTCGTCCGGCTCGGCGCCGCCCGCGGCCGCCGGCGCGAGCCCGGCACCCGAGCCCTCGTCCTCCGGATTGATCTGGCCCGTCTTGGGACCGATCGCGAGCCCGTTCGGGCCGCGCTGCCTCCCGAACGGCGACTGCTCGTTCCACCCCGGCATCGACATCGCGTCCGCGAGCGGTACGCCGATCCACGCGGCCGCCGCGGGCACCGTGATCTACGCCGGCTGGATGGACGGCTACGGAAACCTCACGGTCATCGATCACGGCCGGGGACTTGCCACCGCATACGGGCACCAGTCCTCGATCGGCGTCGGCGTCGGCGCGTCGGTGTCGCAAGGCAGCGTCATCGGCAACGTCGGCTGCACGGGCTACTGCTTCGGGCCGCATCTTCATTTCGAGGTGCGCGTCAACGGCGAGCCGGTCGACCCGATGGGGTACCTCTAGAACGTAGGCGCCTGCGCTTCGCAAGCTTCGGGCATCGGAGGGATCTTCAGTGAAGGTGAGGACCCGGGCGTCCAGGGCGTCGGCGGACGGGCAGCGCCCGCACGGCGCGGTGTTCTACTACTTCCTCGTGGGCGTCGACGGACGTCCGTACGTCCCGGCAGTCCTCACCACTGACACCGCCGTTCGTCGCCTCGGCGAGGTCATCGTCCTCGCCGATGGGTCGCGCGTGCGCGTGCGCGCGATCGAGGCGCCCGTCGATGACGAGACCGCCGGGCGCGGGCTCGAGGGCGTCCTCGTCGTCGAGCCGCACGCGCAGCTCTGACGCGCGCGGCGGGTTGACAGTCGCGCGTCATGGGTCCAAGATGCGCGGACGATGACGACTGAGCTCCGCACCACTTCGCTTTCGCTTTCGCAGCTCGTCGTCGTTATTTCGATTGTCCCCCGTTAAGGGGGACAGCGCACTCACGCGGCCCTGACGCCGCAGACGTCCACTTCACCACAGGAGAGGTGCGCCTCTCGCGGGGCGCCGACGAAGGAGCGAACGAGTGCGCAGGATCGAGATCTACGACCCAACCCTGAGGAACGGCGAGCGATCGCCGGGCACTGCGCTGCCGCCTCACGAGAAGGAGGTGGCGGCATGAACATGAACCATCAGCAAAAGATCGCGTGCCTGGCCGGCTCCGGCGTCGGGCCGGAGCTGATGGCCGAGGCTGCGCGCGTGCTCTCGCGCCTCAACGAGCTGCACTCGCTCGCGATCGACGAGGTGCACGTGCCGTTCGCGGGCGAGGCGATGACGCGTTTCGGTCATCCGTTGCCGCTCTCGACGCGTGCTGCATATCGCAAGGCCGACGCGATCCTCGTCGCGAGCCGCGACGAGCCGGCGGTGGAGGCGGTGATGGCCGACCTCGATCTCGTGTGGCGCGTCTCGCGCGTGCACCTCGGCGAGGCCGGCGAGGTCGTCGTGTTCGGCGCCGTCGACTCCGCGTCCCCACGGGAGGCGGTCGAGCGGGCGTTCTTCAGCGCCGCGGCAAAGCACGGTCGGTTGACCGCGGTCGGCTCCTCGCCCGCATGGCGTTGCGTCGTCGACGCCGAGCATGCTCGCTGGGGCGGGATGCTCGTCGAGAACCGCACGGTGGGAGAGGCGCTCGTCCGGCTGCGTCAGGCCGAGTGCGACGTCGACGTGATCGTCACCGAGGCGGAGCTCTTCGAGCCGCTCACGGACGCTGCCGCCCACCTCGGAGGCTCGCCGGCGAGCGTCGCCGACGCGTGGCTCGCGGGCGAAGGCCCCGGGCTCTTCATGCCGGGCGCGCCCGCGCCCGAGGATCTCGCCGGGTTCGGCGTCGCCGATCCGACCGCGATGTTGCTGACGCTCTCGCTGCTGCTCGCCGAGGGGCTGCACCGGCGCTCGGCGGCGCGGACGCTCGAGCGTGCGGTGGCAGCGGCAACGCCGAACGGCACCGTCGGGACACGCTCCGTCACGGATGCCGTGCTCGCGCTTCTGCCCGAGGTGCGGACCGACGTGGAGATGTTCGAGGAGATCTGGGCGGCATGACGCGCATGCTCGGGTCCGACGCCGTCCTTCGCGCGCTCGAGCACGAGGACGTGCGCGTTGCGTTCGGCATCCCCGGCGGCGCGATCCTGCCGCTGTACGACGCGTTCGCGCGCGGATCGTCGGTGCGTCACGTGCTCGCGCGCCACGAGCAGGGCGCCGGCCACATGGCCGAGGGCTACGCGCGTGCGTCGGGCGCTGTCGGCGTTGCGATCGCGACGTCCGGGCCCGGTGCGACCAACCTGGTGACGCCGATCGCCGATGCATGGATGGACTCGACGCCGCTCGTCTGCATCACCGGGCAGGTGCGCTCCGGGCTGATCGGCACCGACGCGTTCCAGGAAATCGACGCGACCGGCATCACCATGCCGATCGTCAAGCACTCGTGGCTCGTGCAGGACGTCGAAGAGCTGCCGTCGGCGCTGAAGGCCGCGTTCCACGTCGCGCGCACGGGGCGCCAGGGTCCGGTGCTCGTCGACATCGCGAAGGACGCCCAGGAGGCGGAGCTCGACTTCGAGTATCCCGACGACGTCGACCTGCCGGGCTGGAAGCCGCCGCTGAGCGTGGACGAGCGTGCGGTGCAGGCTGCGGCGGACGCGATCGCCGCCGCGGAGCGGCCGATCGTCTATGCGGGCGGCGGCGTCCTCAACGGCGACGCGTGCGCGGAGCTCCTCCGGCTGGTCGACGCCGCGCGGCTGCCTGCGGTTGTGACGCTGATGGGCAAGGGCTGCCTGCCGGACTCGCATCCGCTCAACTTCGGCGCGCCGGGGATGCACGGCTCGAAGTACGCCAACTGGGCTTTGAACAAGGCGGACCTCGTGATCGCCGTCGGCTCGCGCTTCGACGACCGCGTCACCGGCAAGGTCTCCGCCTTCGCGCCGGGAGCCAAGGTGATCCACTTCGACGTCGATGCAGCGGAGGTGGGGAAGATCCGCGCCGCGGACATCGCGGTCGTCGGGCCTTTGAAGTTGGCGTTGGCGCGCCTTGGCGAGCGCGCCACGCCAAGCGCGCGCGCCACGCCAGGCCAGCGCGCCACGCCAGGCCAACACGAGAGTTGGCTGCGCCAGCTCGACGATTGGCGCACCCGCTTTCCGTACCGCTACACGCGCGAGCCGGGATCGCTGAAGCCGCAGACGGTCGTCGAGACGCTGCGCGACCTCACAGCGGGTCGCGACGACGTCGTGTGGACAACGGGAGTGGGTCAGCACCAGATGTGGGCGATGCAGTACCTCGTCTGCGACCGGCCGCGCTCGTTCATCAGCTCAGGCGGGCTCGGGACGATGGGCTACGGCGTCCCGGCCGCGATCGGCGCGAAGGCCGCTCGCCCGGATGCGACGGTCGTCTGCATCGACGGCGACGGCTGCTTCCAGATGACGTCGCAGGAGCTCGCGACCGCTGCGCTCGAGCGGCTGCCGATCGTCGTCGTGATCGTCAACAACGCGTGGCTCGGGATGGTTCGCCAGTGGCAGGAGCTCTTCTACGACGAGCGCTACGCGGAGACGCACCTCACGCACCAGGTGCCCGACTACGCGCGGCTCGCCGAGGCGTACGGCTGCGCGGGCTTCACGGTCGACAGTGAGGACGACCTCGAATCGACGCTCGCGGCTGCGCTGTCCTCCGGGCGCACGGCCGTCATCGACGCGCGCTGCGACCCGAACGAGAACTGCTACCCGATGGTGCCCGCTGGCGCCGCCGCGGTCGACGTGCGCGAGGCGCCCGAGCCGGAGGCCCTGCCCGCGTGAGCTCGCACACGTTGTCGGTGAAGCTCGAGAACAAGCCGGGCGCGCTCGCACGCGTTTCGCAGCTCTTCGCGCGTCGCGGCTACAACATCCAGAGCCTCGCCGTCGGCCCGACCGAAGACGAGCGCGTCTCGCGGCTGACCCTGCGCGTCGACTGCAGCGAGCATTCGCTCGAGCAGATCGAGAAGCAGATGCACAAGCTCGTGAACGTGCTGCGCGTCAACGAGCTGCGGCCCGAGGACGCCGTCGAACGGGAGCTCGTGCTCGTGACGGTTGCGTCTCCGCCCGACGCGCGCGCGGACCTGCTCGCGGCAGCGCGCGTCTCGGGAGCGGCGGTGGTCGACTTCGCGCAGGACGCGATCACGTTCCAGATCGTCGCTCGCCCCGAGGACGTCGATGCGTTCGAAGAGCTGCTCCGTCCGCACGGGATCCGCGAGCTTGCGCGTACCGGGCGCATCGGGCTGAACCGTCCCCACAACCACACTCACAACAGCAGCAACAACGGAAAGGACCCCAATGGCTGAGATCGTGAAGTCCGGAAACGTCGAGCTGCTCTCGGGAAAGGTCGCGGTACTGGGCTTCGGCAGCCAGGGGCACGCGCACGCGCTCAACCTCGCGGATTCCGGCGTCGAGGTCGCCGTCGGCCTGCGCGAGGGCAGCCCCTCGTGGAGCGCCGCCGATGACGCCGGGCTGACGGTGCAGACCCCGGCCGAGGCGGTGCGCGACGCTCAGCTCGTCGCGATGCTCGTGCCGGACGGCGCGCAGCCGTCCGTCTACCGCGACGCCGTCGCACCGAACGTCGCGCCGGGCGCGGCGCTGCTCTTCGCGCACGGCTTCAACGTCCACTACGGGCGCATCGAGCCGCCCGCCGGCCACGATGTCGTCATGGTCGCGCCGAAAGGACCGGGGCACATCGTGCGGCGCCTGTACATCGAGGGCTACGGCACGCCTGCGGTCGTCGCGGTCGCGCAGGACGCGAGCGGCCGCGCACGCGAGCTCGCCTTCGCGTACGGCGCGGGCATCGGCGCCGCGCGCGTCGGCATGGTCGAGACGACGTTCGCCGAGGAGACCGAGACCGATCTCTTCGGCGAGCAGGCCGTGCTGTGCGGCGGCGTCACGCAGCTGATCCGCCTCGGCTTCGAGACGCTCGTCGAGGCGGGCTATCAGCCCGAGATCGCGTACTACGAGTGCCTCCACGAGCTGAAGCTGATCGTCGACCTGATCTGGGAGGGTGGGATCGAGCGGATGCACTACTCGATCTCCGACACCGCCGAGTACGGCTCGCACGCCGTCGGGCCGAGCGTCGTCGACGAGCGCGTGCGCGAGAACATGCGCGCGGTGCTGGGCCGCGTCCGCGACGGCTCGTTCGCGCGCGACTGGATCGCGGAGATGGATCGCGGCCAGCCGGTCCTCGACGACTACCGCCGCGCGCTTGCACACACGCTGCTCGAGCAGGTTGGGTCGCGACTGCGTGCGCTCAACGAGCGCGAGGTTCCGGCGGCGCATGGCGTCTGAGTCCGATCCCGCGAAGCGCGTCAGCGCCGCGCTCACCGACGGCGTCGACCGCGCAGCGGCGCGCGCGATGCTCAAGGGCGCCGGCTTCACTGACGCGGATCTCGCGCGGCCGCTGATCGGCGTCGCGACGACGTGGATCGAGACGATGCCGTGCAACCTGAACCAGCGGCTGCTCGCGCGTCACGTGAAGGTCGGAATCCGCCGCACAGGCGGCACGCCGCTCGAGTTCAACACGATCGCGGTCTCGGACGGCGTGTCGATGGGCACCGAGGGCATGCGCGCGTCGCTCGTCTCCCGCGACCTGATCGCGGACTCGATCGAGCTCGTCGTTCGCGGGCACCTGTTCGACGGGCTCGTCTGCATCGTCGGCTGCGACAAGACGATTCCGGCCGCCGTGATGGCGCTGGCACGACTCGATCTGCCGGGGCTCGTGTTCTACAACGGGTCGATCGCGCCGGGCCGCTTCCGGGGGCGCGACGTGACGATCCAGGACGTCTTCGAAGCGATCGGCGCGCACGCCGCCGGGACGATGAGCGAGGGCGAGCTGCACGCGCTCGAGGGCGCCGCCTGTCCCGGCGCCGGCGCGTGCGGCGGGCAGTTCACGGCGAACACGATGGCGACAGTGCTCGACTTCCTCGGCGTCAGCGCGCCGGGGCTGAACGAGGTGCCCGCCACGCATCCGGAAAAGCCCGCCGCGGCCGTCGAAGCGGGCAAGCTCGCGGTGAAGCTCGTTCGCGAGGACACGCGGCCCTCGAAGGTGCTCACGCGCGAGGCGTTCGAGAACGCAATCGCCTCGATCGCCGCGACCGGCGGCTCGACGAACGGTGTGCTGCACTTGCTCGCGATCGCACGCGAGGCGGGCGTCGAGCTGACGCTGGACGACTTCGACACGATCGCGAGCCGCACGCCGATCGTCGTCGACATCAAGCCGGCCGGACGCTTCGTCGCAACCGATCTCTACCGCGCAGGCGGTGTTGCGCTCGTCGCGCGCGAGCTCGTCGGCGCCGGAGCGGTGCACGGCGACGCGCGCGGCGTCGACGGCCGTTCGCTGCGCGAGGTGGCGGAGAGCGCGAGTGAGCGCCCGGGTCAGCAAGTGGTCGTCCGCTGGGACGAGCCGCTGAAGCCGACGGGCGGTCTCGCCATTCTGCGCGGCTCGCTCGCTCCCGACGGCTGTGTCGTGAAGCTTGCGGGACATGAGCGCCTGCACCACCGCGGGCCCGCGCGTGTGTTCGATTCGGAGGAGGACTGCTTCGCCGCCGTGAAGGCGCGCTCGATCGTTGCGGGCGACGTGGTCGTCATCCGCTACGAGGGGCCCGCGGGCGGGCCGGGCATGCGCGAGATGCTCCACGTCACGGGTGCGCTCGTCGGCGAGGGGCTCGGTGACGAGGTCGCATTGATCACGGACGGCCGCTTCTCCGGCGCAACGCACGGCCTGATGGTCGGCCACATCGCGCCGGAGGCGGCGCGGGGCGGACCGATCGCCGCGCTGAGGGACGGCGACACCGTCGTGATCGACGTCGAGCGGCGCCGGCTCGATGTCGAGCTGCCGCGCGAGGCGCTCGAGGCGCGGCACGCCGAGTGGACGCCGCCGGCGCCGCGGTACGCGGCCGGCGTGTTCGCGAAGTACGCGCGCGTCGTCGGCTCCGCCTCGGAAGGGGCGACGACGGGATGAACAGCTAAGGCGCGACGCCGCTACTCAACCAGCGGCAGTTCTGCGTGATCTCCTCGACGGGGTTCATGCCCATGTGCCCCGCGACGGCGTCGACCTTGACAACACAGCCGGGAACGTTCGCGGCGAGCCACTCGCCGTGGGCGGGAGGCACGAGTACGTCCGACGCTCCGTACCAGACGAGCACGGGCACGGAGATAGCGGCGATGTCGAACCCCCACGGCCGCAGGAAGGAGAGATCGTCGTCGACCCAGCCGCCGACGCCGTGGCTCGAGCGCTCGGCCGTCGATTCACGCGTGATCTGCATCATGTCCGGACGGGCCATCTGCGCACGATCGGCCTCGCTCAGGTCGAACCCCTCGAGAGCGGTCGACGGATCGACCGCGACGCGCTCTTTGATTCGCGCGTCCTCTGCCTCGAGCTCGCGCGTCAGCACCTCCTCGCCGGCGAGCGCCCACCCGAACTCCTTGACGTTCTCGCTGTCCATCCCGGCGAGCCACTCGTCCTGTGTGAGGCCGGCATCGCCGAGCGGCGCGACACCAACGCGGCACGTCGCGCGCACGACGCGATCGGGAAGCAGCGCGGCGCAGGCGAGCGCATGGGGCCCGCCGCCCGATCCGCCCGTGACGCCGAACCGATCGAAGCCGAGCTCGTCGGCAAGCGAGCGAACGTCGTCGACCTCGTCGGCGACGCTGCGGCCCCGGCGGCGGTCCGACTGCCCGTAGCCGGCGCGGTCATGGGTCACGAGACAGACGCCGAGCTCGGTGTACAGCTCCTCGTGAGGCCACCGCTCGAGGCGGCATCCCGGCGTGCCGTGCAGGCCGAGGATCGGGAAGCCGTCGCGGTCGCCCCAGACGGCGAACGCAAGCGTGCGGCCGTCGGGAGTGTCGAGCGTCCGCAGCGGTTCGGCCACGGGCCGAGCATACGCCTGTTCGGGAGCGCCATTGGCGCTCACGATCGCTACGGTCACATCCCGCTACGGAGGAGGACGAATGCCTGTGAATGAAGCGAGCTCCGCCGACACACCGTACGGCCGCTATGTCACGTCGGAGGGCTGGTTCGTGCTCAATCTCGAAGGCGCACTGGCGGTGCGGAACGAGGAGAAGGGCGGTGCGTCCTACCCGATCGAGCCGCGCGAGCACCCGTTCGAGAACATCGGCGTTCACCTCCGCATCCTGTGGCCAGGCGACCCGAACGCGCTCTACCACCGGGAGGGCGCGCAGGAGGGCTTTCTCGTGCTCTCGGGGGAGTGCACGCTGGTCGTCGAAGAAGAAGAGCGGCAGTTGCGGCAGTGGGACTACTTTCATTGCCCGGCCGGAACGAGCCACGTGCTCGTCGGAGGCGGAGACGGTCCCTGCGCCGTGCTCATGATCGGTGCGCGTCCCGACGATCCGATCCACTACCCCGTGAGCGAGCTTGCGGCCAGGTTCGGCGCGTCGGTCGCGTCGGCGACGAGCGTTCCCGACGACGCATATGCCGACTGGCCCGGTGAGTACGAGCCGGTTCGACTGCCATGGCCGATCGGATGACGCCCTGACGGGACGGTCCGTTGCCGGAACCTTCTCAATCGTGGCGGCCGATCCGAAGACCGGCGAGGTCGGGTGTGCGGTTCAGTCGAAGTACTTCGCGATCGGTGCAGTGACGCCGTGGGTTCGGGCCGGCGTCGGTGCGGTCGCGACGCAGGCGATGGGGGTCGTCGCAAGAAACGGCCGGCGCGTCCTCGATGCGCTGGCGGCGAACGTCGATCCTGCCGTCGCGATCGATCGAGTGCTCGCCGACGATCGTGATCGGGAGCTTCGTCAGCTGGGTGCGGTAACGGCGGATGGTCGTGCCGCGGCGTTCACCGGTGGCGAGTGCATCGATTGGGCCGGCCACGTAGTGGAGCCTGGTTTCGCGGTGCAGGGAAACATGCTGGCGAACGCCGACGTCCTTCCGGCGATGCGGCGCGCGTTCATCGAGGCCACGGGCGCGCTGCCTGAGCGGATGATGGCGGCGCTCGAGGCGGGACAGGCGGCAGGCGGCGACCGCCGGGGACAGCAGGCGGCCGCCCTCGTGGTGGAGCAGCTTGGCGCGGCAGAGCGCTCCACGGAAGGCATCGATCGGATCTGTGACCTCCGCGTCGACGACCACCAAGAACCGGTCATCGAACTGCGTCGCCTGCTAACCCTCTGGCGGCGACGGCAAGTGGAACGCCACGCCTGACCCCGATCGATCGCCGCGACCAAGCCAACGGCCGGGGCGAAGCGCTGCAGGCCTGCCCCGGCCCGCCGGCTTGTGCCTAAACGCTCCAGCCGTTGCCGCCGACCACTGCTGCGACGACGAGCGAGGCGAGCGTGACCAGCGCGAGCTTCACGCGCACAGACAGCATGAACGCACCTCCTTCCGTTCAGCTCGGACGACTTGTCGATCCTTCGCGAAAGCAGTGGCTCGCGGTCTTGTCGTCAACGCTCACCTCCGGAACGGCGTGCCCCGATTACCATCGCCATCCGTGGCCGAGAGTGTCGTCATCCGTCCCGAGCGCGACGCGGACCATCCCGTGATCGCAGACGTCGTCCGCGCGGCATTCGTCGGGCACCCCGACGAGGTCGCGTCGTTCGTCGAGCGCATTCGCGCGTCGGAACAGTTCATTCCGGAGCTGGCGCTGGTCGCCGAGGACTCCTCCGGTGTGATCGCTCACGTGATGCTGAGCTGGGTCGGCGTCGAAGGCGGATCCCGTCCGAGGATCCTCAATCTCACGCCGATGTCGGTTCGGCCCGACCGTCAGCGCATCGGTGTCGGGACACAGCTGATCCGGGACGCGCTCGGCCGCGCCGAAAGAGCAGGCGAGCCTGCCGTCATGGTCGAGGGCATTCCCGGGTACTACCCTCGCTTCGGCTTCGAGCAGGCGTGCGCGCTCGGCTTCGTCTCCCCGCATCCGAAGATCCCCGACGAGGCGTTGATGGTCAAGCGGCTCCCGGGATACAGCGCCGACCTCGCCGGTCGGATCGTCTACCCCGCCGCGTTCGACGTTCTCGGGTACTGACGACCGGTCTAACCTCATTCGAGGCGCAGGATCGTTTCTTCGATCTCCTCACCGCGACCGCGTGCGAAGCCGCGGTCGACGCCAACGCGTCGGAACCCAGCTTTCTCCAGTACTCGAAGCGAACCGACGTTGTCCGAGGCCGCTCGGGCGTACACGGGACGTTCGGCCGTCTCGGCAAGAAGAATCTGCAGTGCTGCGGTCGCGATGCCCCTTCCCCAGAGCGTTCTGGTCTACCCAGTAGGTCACCTCGAGCTGATCGTCGCTTCGGAAGGACCCGATCGTTCCGGCGACTGCTCCGTCGACATCGATGACCCGGTGCGAGACGCTTGTGTCGGCCCGCAGGCGCGACATCCGGTTCAGAAACGCGCGGCGATCGGTCTGATCCTCGGCTGTGAAGGCGGCCATTCGGATCGACTCCGGATCCGTCACCTGCCGATAGATCGTGTCGAGATCCCGGTCCTCGAGCGGCCTCAGCGAGACGTTCATCTGGGGGATCCTAAGGCTGTCTCGTCGGCCAAATTGCATGCACCGGTTAGCGTCTGCCGCATGTCCGACCTCAGAGGCGAGCTCGACGCCCTTGCGTCAGGGACAGGGTTCTCGGGTGTCGTCCGGATCGACGAAGGCGACCGGATCGAGCTCGCGAGGGCATACGGGCTTGCGCATCGCGGCTTCGGGATCCCGAACGCGGTGGACACGCGCTTCGGGCTCGCGAGCGGGGCGAAGGGCTTCACGGCGCTCGCCGTCGTGAGCCTGGTCGAGGAAGGCGTGCTCGAGCTCTCGACGCCGGCGCGCTCCCTGCTCGGCAGCGATCTGCCGCTGATCGACAACGGCGTGACGGTCGAGCACCTCCTGTCGCACCGGTCGGGTATCGGCGACTACCTCGACGAGGAAGCCGGATTCGAGGTCGCGGAGTATGTGATGCCGGTGCCGGTGCACGAGCTCGCGACCACCGAGGACTACCTCGCGGTGCTCGACGGCCACGCGGGCAAGTTCGCGCCCGGCGAACGCTTCGCGTACTGCAACGCCGGCTACGTCGTGCTGGCGCTCATCGCCGAACGCGCGAGCGGCATGCCGTTCCACGACCTGGTCGAGCAGCGCGTGTGCCGGCGCGCCGGATTGACGGACACGGCGTTCTTGCGCTCCGACGAGCTTCCCGCGCGCACCGCTCTCGGTTACGTCGAGGTCGACGGCGCGTGGAGGAGCAACGTCCTCCATCTCCCCGTGCGGGGAAGCGGCGACGGCGGGATCTACTCCACAGCCGCGGACCTGAGCTCGTTCTGGCGTGCGTTCTTCGCCGGTCGGATCGTCTCCACGGACCGGGTCTCGGAGATGGTTCGGCCGCGCAGCGACGCGCCGAAGCACTCGAAGCGCTACGGGCTCGGCTTCTGGCTCCACGCGACGAACGACGCCGTCCTCCTAGAGGGGTACGACGCGGGTGTCTCGTTCCGGTCCGTGCACGATCCTCACGCGCGCGTGACGTTCACGGTGATCTCGAACACGAGCGACGGCGCGTGGGCGATCGCTCGGTATCTCGAGACTGCGGCTTCGAGCTGAGCCCTCCAGTGCGTCTCGTACGATGGCGCCCCTAGCGACCGGCCGTCGTCGCGGCTCGCTCACGGGCGGCAACGATGAAGCTGATCGCCTCGGCGCGGTTGCCGAAGCCACGCGTCTCGGTCTTCTTCTCCTCCAGATCCTTGTACACCTGAAAGAAGTGCTCGAGCTCGTTGCGGAAGGCAGGGAGGATGTCGTCGACATCGCTCACCCCCGACCAGATCGGGTCACCGAGCGGCACGGAGAGGATCTTTTCGTCCGGGCCCTTCTCGTCGGTCATGTGGAAGACGCCAACCGGCCGCACGCGAATCCGGCAGCCGGGAAAGGTCGGCTCGCTGACGAGAACGAGCGCGTCCAGCGGATCACCGTCCTCGCCCAGGGTGCCCTCGATGAAGCCGTAGTCGGCCGGATAGCCGAGCGAGCTGAAGAGACGCCGGTCGAGCGCGATCCCGCCCAGCTCGTCGTCCCACTCGTACTTGTTGCGAGAACCCATCGGGATCTCGACCAGGACCACGTAGTCGCTCGCCATCGGGTCAGCTTAGGCGAGGGCGGCCGCCCGTAACCTCGACTTTCCGCTCGCCGCGGCCGCGAGTAGAGGGATCGCGCAAGATTGTCGAGCGTGGAGGGCTCGAGGGAAATCAGAGGCGATCACGGGTGGCTCCCGAGTTCTGAGGTGAGCGGTGTGGAGGGCCGCTGGGCCGTGCCCCCGGACGCCGTCGAGCCTCGCACGAAGTTTCCGCGTGTCGAGCCGGGTCGCGTCGTGGGCCTTGGCGCCATCTGCGATCTCAGGCCGCGGCGCTTCGACACAGCGCGCTCGCAGAGCTTCTCGGTCAGTGAGTTCGTCACGCTGGAAGATGGCCGACGCGTGATCCTGCACGAGGCTCGCGGCTTCACTATCGGCTGGAGATCGTCCGGCGGGTCGGGTTCTGGTGATACCCGGGGGAACGAGACTCTGGAGAACATGACCCGAAGCGTGCTGACCGTCGTGCTTCCCGATGACGATGACGGAGAGGAGCACCCTTGGTCGTGGCTGGCCGACCTTGCTCGGGCTCGCGGTCTGGACGTGACTGCGGAAGACCTGCGAGGTCTTCCGTATGAGGTGGTTTTCACCGACGCGGTGCGCCAACAATGGCTTGCGCGTAACTGAAGCTCGGCGGCGTCCCAAGCGCGGCGAGTGCTGGTGATCCGCGCAGCTTTCGGCGAGCCGGAGCGTCGCTCGACGGCCTTGAGTTCTGCCTGCGCGGCGAACGGGTGCGACGCGTCCTCGTCGCCGTGCACGAACTAGGGTCCGATGAGGCGTATGTAACGCGCGAGCTGCTCGTCGAGTCGAAGCGTCTGCAGGATCGTGCCCATGTTGTGGAAGCCGAATCCGTACGTGTGCCGACCAACTGTCCAGATGAGGACGACGTGGTGCGCGAAGGCGCTTCCGTCGTTCGTGGTCGGCGGCACGTATACGGCGTGCATCCGCCAGCCATTCATCCTCGTGCGGCCGATCAGCCGGACGCGCGCAGTGGGGTACCAGGCCGGGCCGTTGACCACCTTCGCGTCGTTAGTCAAAGGCTTCGGCGATGCAACTAGGACGAGATGCTGATCGGGGGACGTGCTCGACCCCACGACCCAGTCGCGCCACGCCTTTCCGCAGCCGCCGACCCCGCCGGGTCCGATGATTCGGAGCACGCATGACGTGACGTGCTGCCCTGTCTCCGTCAAGCCCTGCGGAACCCTCGTTGGGCACGGAACGGCGTATACCACGGCGCGAGCCGTCGAGCGACACGCCTTCGTCAACGTGGGTGAAGCAGGCACGAGGTGAAGCGGTGAGGGCTGCGCAGCCGTCGAGGGCGGCAAAGCCAGGCTTACGCCCAGAGCCATAAGCGAATTCACCAGGATCGTTTGCTGCGCACGCGCCAGTCTCACGGTGCCCGCAAACAAAGATACGCCGCCAGAACACCGTCGCCAGCGTGATCAGCATCGGCTGCGCCAGCGTACGCGTATGCCTACCTGGGGCTGGTCGAGACTTAAGGGTGCGATTGCCGGCCGATGCATCGCGACGCCTCATCGTCCAAACGCCCATGCCACCATCAACGGCAGCTCGTCTTGCCAGAACGTATCGCCGTGCGATCCGACGCGCTCGGTCAGCACAACTTCGGCGCCGGCATCGCGCAGCGCGGTCGCCCATCGGGTGGCGTTGTCGCGGAAGAACGGCTCCAGGGTGCCCGCGACGAGGTACGCGCGGGGAAGCGGGCTCGGCAGCACGCCGGGCGGCTTGTAACCGCCGCCAGGCGAGGCGCAGAAGATCGCGCTGTAGACATCTGGATGCCGAAGCCCCAGGGCGAGGGCCAGCTCCCCACCCGCCGAGACACCGAACACCGCAGTGCGTTCGGCGCGCATCCCGACTCCGAAACGCTCTCGCACCCAGCCACGTACGTCCTCGACGAAGAACCTCTCGTGTGCCGCGAACCGCTCCGGCTCAAAGCCCGGTGAGTACTCATGGAGCCGCAGCGTCTCATCGGACAGCCGATGGACACCGACGATCATCGTTGACGGTACGTCAGCTACCTCGAGAGACCTGCCCCATTGCGAGACCAGATGACCGTCCCCGGCGAACACGACTGCCTCGGCCGGAACCGGCGGGACGTACACCGTGACCTGCCGACCACCGTCGAACTCGAGCCTGTCGCTGACGAGATCTCCCGCGATCGACGACATCGTCGTTCCGTCTCCTTTCATAGGCACTCGAACCCCCACAGGTCAGGTTCGACGGAGCTGATGCGCTCAAGCCGCCTCACCCAAAATGATGCCGCGACGCTTAGTGAGCGTGAGCCGGGCGTAATAACGACGGGCTGCGCGAGCGTCCTCACGTCCGAGCTTAGCGGGCGCCTTCAGCCCGTGTTCCGCAATGCAGCCGCGATGCCGGCGATCGAGCGGAGGAGCGGCAGCCGCGCGGACTCGTCTCCGGCTCGGTGGCGGCGGAGCAGCTCGACCTGGATCGCGTTCATCGGATCGACGTACGGGTTTCGCAGGTCGATCGCCCGCTGCACTGTCGGCTGGCGGTCGAGCAAACGATCGACGCCGGATGCCTGCAGGACCGACGACACCGTCAGGTCGTGCTCGCGCTCGATCTCGCCGAACAGCTCGTCGCGCAGCGCCGCGTCGGGAACGAGCTCGAGGTAGCCACGTGCGACTTCGAGGCTCGACTTCGCGAGCGTCATCTCGAGGTTGTCCACGACGGTGCGGAAGAACGGCAGCTCCTCGTAGAGGCGACGCAACTCGCCGACATCGAGCGACGACAGCGCCGTGCCGCAGCCGAACCACGCGGGCAGCAGGACGCGGTTCTGCGTCCACGCGAAGACCCAGGGAATCGCGCGCAGCGAGGCGAGATAGTTCTCGTCGTTCGGGCGCCGCGCCGGCCGTGACCCGATCTCGAGCAGCGCGAGCTCGTCCACCGGCGTGACGAGGCGGAAGAACTCGGCGAAGCGCGGCTGCTCCCACACGAACTCGCGATAGCGGCGGTGGGCGAGACGCGCGAGCTCGTCGAGCGTTTCGCGCTCGGCCTGTCCCGGGGGTCGCGCGGTCACCTCGGGGAACGCCGCGAGCAACGCCCCGGCGAGCGCCGCTTCGAGGTTCACACGCGCGAGCCCTTCGAGGCCGTACTTGAACGAGACTGTCTCGCCCTGCTCGGTCAGCTTCAGCCGGCCCGGCGGATGCCCAGGCGGTTGCGACACGATCGCGGCGTGCGTCGGCCCGCCGCCGCGGCCCGTGCTGCCGCCGCGGCCGTGGAAGACGGTCAGCTCGACGTCGTGCTCGCGCGCGGTCGCCGCGAGTGACTCCTGCGCGCGGTAGATCGCCCACTGCGCCGCGAGGTAGCCACCGTCCTTGCCGGAGTCCGAGTAGCCGACCATGACCTCGACTTGCCTGCCGTGCCGCAGGAACCGCTCGTCGTGCAACAGCTCGTCGAGGATGCGCGGCGCCGCGGCGAGATCGTCGAGCGTCTCGAACAGCGGCACGACCGCGGTGCGCGGCCCGGTCAGCTCGAGCGCGCGCAGCACGTCGTCGGCCGACGACGTGTTCGACACGATGACCGTGTCGCCCGCCGCTCGAAGCGCCGTGCGCATCGTGTCGCCGGAGACGTCACGCGCGTGCACGCGTACGTCGAGCTTCGCGACCTCGAAGCCGAAGATCTCGACCGTCCGCTCCAGCTCGGCGACGCGTGCTGCGAGCCGCGAGCCGCGATGCGCCTCGAGGCTGCGGCGGATGACGCCGAGGTCTTCGAGCAGTGCGTCCGACGACTCGAACGCGTCGTTCGCGAGCCGCCACCAGACGAACGAGAGCTTGCGGCGGTACGGCTCGAGCTCGTTCTGCGCGCCGATCTCGGCCGCATAGTCGGGCAGCTCGCGCTCGTCGCGCGCGAGGGATCGTTCGAGCTCGTCCGTCACGCCGACGAACGAACGGTGCGGCGACAGCTCGACGGCGAGGGCGCGGACCCGGTCGCGGTAGCGCTCCCGTGCGACCGTGCGCGCACGCGACCGCGCCTCTTCGATCGTCCCGGTACCCGCGGAAGGGTTGCCGTCCATGTCACCGCCGATCCACGAGCCGAACCGAAGCGGCGGCGGCGCGTCGGGAAAGCGCTGCCGCCACTCGCGCAGCAGATCCTCGGCCGCCTCGAAGAGGCTGTGCTCGAAGTACCAGAGGCCGTTGCGGATCTCGTCGGAGACCCGGAGGCGGTCGTGTCGAACCTCGTCCGTTTGCCAGAGCAGCGTTATCTCTTCGGCCAGACGCTCTTCCACGTCGGCGCGCTCGGCCGGCGTCAGGAGCGGATCGTCCAGACGGTCGAGCTCGGCGGCGATGCGAACGTGCGCGAGCAGGACGGTGCGCCGTGTCGCTTCCGTGGGATGAGCGGTCAGCACGAGCCGGACGGACACGTCGCGCGCGCGGCGCTCGAGCTCGTCCGCCGGAACGTCTCGCAACAGCTCGAGCGCATGCTCGAGCGAGTCGTGCGCGGCGCGCCCGGCATGCGCGTTCTCGCGGCGCCGCCGGATGCGATGGTGCTGCTCCGCGATGTTCGCGAGCTGGAAGTAGAGCGCGAAGGCGCGGAGCACGAGTGCCTGCTGCTCCGGCGAGACCGTCCGCATCGGCTCGCTGACGCCCGCGACGATCCCGCTCTGCCGCGCCGAGCGTGCGAGCAGGCGCACGCTCTCGACCGTCTCGAGGAGCCACTCGCCCTGCTGCTCGACGAGGACCGTGCCGAGGGTCTCGCCGAGCAGGCGGACGTTGCGCCCGAGCTGCGTCGTTCCGCTCACGTAACCAGATGATCACCGAACCGCGACCAGTCGGATACCCACTGCCTGGCTCCGAGGCGAAAGGCTGGAACGGACCGTTGACGACCGTTGGAGGGAGCATGTCGAGACGCAGGGTTTCGCTCGTTCTGCTGTGCGCGGTAGCGGCCGGAGCGGCCGCCGTAGGCTTCGCGGTCGCCGGCAAGGATCGCGGCAACGACAAGAAGTTCGAGTACGCGATCGGCCTCTGGGGCGATCTGCCGTACTCGGACGTGCAGGCGCAGGCCGGGGTGCCGAACCTCATCGCCGACATGAACAGCCAGGACATCGAGTTCTCGGTACACAACGGCGACCTGAAGGCCGGCAACTCGATTCCGGGCTCGAAGACGCCGACAACGTGCCAGACCACCGTCGAGCCCACGATCTACTCGCAAGGGCTCGGCTACTTCAATGCGCTCGAGAAGCCCGCGATCTTCACGCCCGGCGACAACGACTGGACGGACTGCGACCGCACGTCGAACGGCGGCCTGAACGACCGCGTGCAGCTCCAGTACGAGCGGAACCTCTTCTTCAAGACCGACAGGTCGCTCGGCGAGCACACGATGAAGGTCGAGGTGCAGTCCAAGCCGGAGTGCCTCGGGCCCGACGACTCTGCAGGTCATCCCACCATGACGCCGTGCGTCGAGAACCGCCGCTGGACGTTCAGGCATGTGACGTACGCGACGCTGAACGTCCAGGGCACGTGCAACAACCGCTGCTCGAGCGGAGCCGGCGATCCTGCAGGCGACGAGGCCGAGTACCAGGCGCGCGAGCCGGCCGACGAGCAGTGGCTGCGCGACACGTTCGACGAGGCGAACGACAGACACTCGGCGGCCGTGATGATCATCTGGCAGGCCGACCCCGGCTTCGACACGTCCGGATACCAGGGCGCGATCAAGCGCGATCCCAGGACCCTCGTCGAGACCGACGGCAATCCCGACGGCCTGCACGATCTGCTGTCCTTGCTCCGAAGCCTCACGATCGCGTTCGAGAAGCCGGTCGTGCTCGTGCACGGCGACTCGCACTACTTCATGGTCGACAAGCCCCTGCTGGACTCCGACGGCAGGCGCGTCGAGAACTTCACTCGTGTCGAGACGTTCGGCGACCACGGGACGTTCGGCCCCGCGCATCCGGAGTGGGACACGAACGACGTGCAGTGGGTCAAGGTGCTCGTCGATCCCCACAGCCGCGACGTCTTTGCGTTCCAGCCGCAGATCGTCCCCGCGAACCGCGTGGCGGTGCCGGCTCCCTGACCACGGGGCTATGCGTGCCGATTCGTGCGGCGGTGTAGGGGAGCACCGCCGCACTACCATCGGCACATGAGCCCCGTCAGGCCGAAGGTGCAGGTCGTCGGCCGGCGCCTCGAGGTGGAGGACTACCGCCTGCGCGACTTCCTCACGCGCACCGCGCAGCCGTACGACTGGCTCGAGGCCGGATCGGCCGAGGCCGACGCCCTGCTCGAGCGTGCCGGGCTCGCCGGTGCGGAACTGCCCGTCCTCGTCGAGGGGGACGGCACGGCGCACACCGCCGCGAGCGTCGAGACGATTGCGCGCGCGTGGGGCGGTCTCCGGCCGGCGAAGCGCGCGCACTACGACTTCGTCGTGATCGGCGCCGGTCCGGCGGGCCTCGCGGCCGCGGTGTACGCGGCTTCCGACGGGCTGTCGACACTCGTGTGCGACGCCGACGTGCCGGGCGGCCAGTCCTCGTACACGGACAGGATCGAGAACTTCTTCGGCTTCCCCGACGGCATCGGCGGCGCGGAGCTCGCGCGGCTCGCGGGCAGGCAGGCCGAGCAGTTCGGCGCCGAGCTGATCTTCCTGCGCGCTGTGCGGGGCAGCAGGCTCAACGGATACGACGAACCGGTCGGGCTGTGCCTTGCGGACGGCTCCGAGGTCACCGCGTCGGTCGTGCTCGCCGCTCCGGGCATGGAGTGGCGGCGGCTCGACGTCGACGGCGTGGACGAGTTGCTCGGCCGCGGCGTGTACTACGGCGCGGGTCGCAGCGAGGCGGCCCAGTGCTCGGGACAGAACGTGGTTGTCGTCGGCGCCGGGAACTCCGCCGGCCAGGCGGTCCTCAACTTCGCGAACCAGACTGCGCGCGTGACGATGCTCGTTCGCGGCGACGGGCTCGGCAAGTCGATGTCCCACTACCTGATCGAGCGGATCGAGCAGCATCCGCTGATCGACGTCCACCTCGAGTCGCAGCTCACGGAGCTGCACGAGGACGGCGACAAGCTCTGCGCGGTCACGTTCACCGATGCCGGCGGCAAAGCCGAGACGCGCTCGGTCGACGGCGTCTTCCTCTGCATCGGCGGCAGCCCGCACACGGACTGGTGCCCGCGCGAGCACGTCCTGACCGACGCGGCGGGCTACATCGTGACTGGACGGGACGTGCTCGCCATTGGCGGCGCCGACTGCTGGCCGCTCGAGCGCGACCCGCTGCCGCTCGAGACGAGCCGCGTCGGCCTCTTCGCCGCGGGCGACGTCAGGAGCGGTTCGACGAAACGCGTCGCGGCCGCAGTGGGGGAGGGGTCGATGGTCGCGTCACTCATCTTCAGGCGCCTTGGCGAGCTTGGCGTCACGCTCTGAGCTCGGGCTCGCGCTCGAGCACGCGCGCGCCCGAACCGAGGCGCTGCTCGAGCCGCTGAGCAGCGATGAGTTGGTGCGGCAGTTTTCGCCGCTCCAGTCGCCGCTCGTCTGGGATCTCGCGCACGTCGGCCACTTCGAGGAGCTCTGGCTGCTGCGGAACGGTGACGCCGCGTCGCACGGCGATCTCTACGACGCGTTCGCGCACGCGCGCGCAGAGCGCGGCGAGCTTCCGCTGTTGTCGCCGGACGAGGCGCGCGCTTACGTCCGCGACGTGCGCGAGCGCGTGCTCGAGCGCCTGCCGGATCTCGATCCGTACCTCGTCGCCATGGTCGTGCAGCACGAGCTTCAGCACGCGGAGACGATCGCGCAGACGCTCGCGGTCACAGGTCTGCTCGGCGCGTATGTGTTGCCGCCCGTCGAGGCGAGCGGCGAAGTCGTCGTGCCCGGCGGCTCGTTCACGCAGGGGAGCATCGACGCGTGGGCGTACGACAACGAGCAGCCGCCGCACACGGTCGAGCTGCCTACCTTTCGCATCGACCGCGCGCTCGCGACGAACGGCGAGTGGGCCGCGTTCATGCAGGCCGGCGGCTACCGCGACCGCGATCTCTGGAGCGACGAGGGCTGGACGTGGCACAAGGCGGAGCAGGCCGAGGCTCCGCTGTACTGGAGCCCCGACCTGCCGCCGCGAGAGCCGGTCCTGCACGTGTCGTTCCACGAAGCCGCGGCGTACGCACGCTGGGCGGGCAAGCGGCTGCCGACCGAGGCCGAGTGGGAGAAGGCGGTGAAGACCGCAGGCGGCGAGCTCGAGCACGCCACCGGGGCGGCATGGCAGTGGACGTCGTCTGCGTTCAACGGCTATCCCGGCTTCGTCGCGTACCCGTACCGCGAGTACTCGGAGCCGTTCTTCGGCGGCGAGTACCGCGTGCTCCGCGGCGGCTCGTGGATCACGGATCCGCTCGTCGCGCGGCCGACCTTCCGCAACTGGGACTTCCCGCAGCGGCGTCAGATCTTCTCCGGCGTGAGGTGCGCGAGCGATGGCTAGCGCCGCAACCGAGGTCGGCCTTCGCGAGGCGACGCTGCGAGGCCTGCGGCGCGAGCCGAAGCAGCTGCCGACGCTCTGGCTGTACGACGAGCGGGGCTCGCAGCTCTACGAGCAGATCACGCGACTGCCCGCGTACTACCCGCCGCGGCGCGAGCGCGAGATCCTCCGTGCGCACTCCTCCGAGATCACGGCGGGGACGCGGGCGCGCACGCTCGTCGAGCTCGGCGCGGGAAACGCGCAGAGGACCCGGCTGCTGCTCGACGCGCTCGCCCCGACGCTCGAGCGCTTCGTCCCACTCGACGTGAGCGAGGAGTTTCTCCGCACGACCGCGGACGCCGTCGCGGCGGAGTACCCGCGCATCCTCGTCGACGCGTTCGTCGGCGACTTCGAGCGCGATCTCCACTCGCTGCCCGCCGGCGGGCCTCGGCTGATCGCGCTGCTTGGAAGCACGATCGGCAACCTCTATCCGGCGCAGCGGCGTCGCTTCCTGAGCGCGGTCGCCGGCGCACTCGAGGACGATGACGCGTTCCTCGTCGGCGTCGACCTGGTCAAGGACGTCGCACAGCTCGAGGCGGCGTACAACGACGAGGGGGCCGTGACGGAGGCGTTCGTGCGCAACGCGCTCAGCGCCGTCAACCGCGAGCTCGACGCGACGTTCGACCAGTCGCGCTTCGCATACGAGGCACGCTGGGATCGCGAGCGCGAGTGGATGGACATCGGCTTCCGCGCGCGACGGACGCACACCGTCCCGATCCGCGCGCTCGAGCTCGACGTCGCGTTCGCGGAGGGCGAGCAGCTGCGCGTCGAGGTCAGCTCGAAGTTTCGCCGCGCGCGGCTGGAGCGAGAGGCTCGCGACGCAGGCCTCGGCGTCGACACGTGGTGGACCGACGAAGCGGGCGACTTCGCTGTCGCCCTGATGACACGCGAGAGGAGAAGCACATGCCGGTGACCTGCACCCACCTCGACCAGATCGAGGTGACGGAGCTGCCGGAGAAGATCGCCGGTTGCGAGGAGTGCCTGAAGACCGGCGATCGCTGGGTGCACCTGCGCATGTGCATGTCGTGCGGGAAGATCGGGTGCTGCGACTCCTCGCCGAACAAGCATGCGACGGCGCACGCGCGCGAGTCCGAGCATCCGATCATCCGCTCGGCCGAGCCCGGCGAGGACTGGATCTGGTGCTACGTCGACGAGCTGGCGTTCACGGTCGCGCCGGGGTAGGTGCGCCCGTAGTCGCGCCGACGTAAGCGGCTTCACGCAGGTACTGGTGTACGAAGGCGATGGCCATGCTGCCCTCGCCGACCGCTGCGGCGACACGCTTGACCGGGCTGAAGCGAACGTCGCCGCACGCAAAGATGCCGGGCACGCTCGTCTCGAGCAGGTACGGGTCGCGTTCCAGCTCCCAGCGTCCCGACGCCGCGGCGTCGGGGCCCGTGAGCACGAAGCCGCCCTTCGGATCGAGAGCGATCTCCGGCGGCAGCCAGTCCGTCTCCGCATCGGCGCCGATGAAGATGAACAGCCCGCCGGACTCGAGTCGCGTCTCCTCGCCGGTGTCGGCGTTGCGGACGTCGAGCGCCTCGAGCGAGGCCTCGCCGCGCGCGGCGACGATCTGCGTTCGTGTCAGCACGCCGATGTTCGGCCGCGTCTCGAGCTGGTCGATGAGGTACCGCGACATGCTCTTCTCGAGCCCGTCGCCGCGGCAGAGGATCGTCACGGTGTTCGCGTGCGTCGAGAAGAACATCGCCGCCTGTCCCGCGGAGTTCCCGGCGCCGACGATGTGGACGTCGAGGCCGTGCACGTTCGGCGCTTCGCTCCGTGCGGCGCCGTAGGAGATGCCCTTGCCCACGAGCCGGTCGAAGCCCTCGATCGCGAGTTGCCGCCACGACACGCCGCACGCGAGGATGATCGTCTTCCCGCGGAGCACGTCGCCTCCGTCGAGGTGCACCTGTCGAGAGTGCCCGTCGATCCGCGTGATCTGGCGCGTGACGAGGATCTCGGCGCCGAGCCGCCGCGCCTGCGAAAGCGCGCGGCTCGCGAGCTCGTCCCCCGACACGCCCGAGGGGAAGCCGAGGTAGTTCTCGATGCGGGACGACGACCCGGCCTGGCCGCCCGGGGCCTCTCGCTCGACGACGATCGTGCGCAGTCCCTCGGAGGCGCCGTAGACCGCGGCGGCGAGGCCGCCCGGGCCGGCGCCGACGATCACCGTGTCGTATTCGGCCGCTGCGGGCTCGGTTCCGAGGCCGAGCAGCTCGGCCACCCGGCGAAGCTGCGGGCGCACGACTGTCTTGCCGTCGGCGAGCCGGATGACGGGCAGGTCTCCGCCGGGAGGGAGCGGGCCGCCCCACTGCTCGGCCGCGTCGTCGCCGTCGGGTGTGACCCATTTGAACGAGATCTGGTTGCGGTCGAGGAACCGGCGGAGCTCGGAGCACTGCGCGTCCCAGCGCTCGCCGAGGACGGTTGCGCGCGGCGGCGGCGGCGCGGCCGCGAGACCCTGTAGGCCCCGCGAGCCGCTCATCCGGTGGCTCGCGAGCTTGCCTATCTCCTCGGCGACCTCGGGCGCAACTGCCGCGACGGCGTGGTAGTCGTGCGGCTCGATGCGCATCACGCGCGTCGGCTCGGCGGCCCGGAACCCGACCGGAAAGAACGTGCCGAGGGTGATCGGCACCTCGCCGAAGACGTCTCCCGGCAGGCGCTCCCCGAGGACGCGATCGATTCCGTCGACGTTCCTCGTCGCCTCGATGCGGCCCGCGAGCACCGCGAAGAGGGCCCGTTCCGCGCCCTCCTCGGCCGCGAACTCGCCGGGGACGAGGTTGATGTCGGCGGCGACGCGCGCCAACCGCTCGCACGCGGTCTCGTCGAGGCACTCGAACACCTGGACGGCGCGGATCTCGTCCGCGGTCACCATCGACGAGACCCCTCAGCGCCCCACGCCATGCGGCAAACCCTAGTCGGCTGCGCCGAGGGCTCCGCTTCATCTGACAGCACCGTCTAGTTGCGCTTCACCCGGTAGTCGATGAACGTCGCGTACTGCGACTGGCGAACGCCGAGGTGCTCGAGGTCGAGCTGCTTCGTGAAGCCCTCGAACAGCCGCTTGCCGCCGCCGAGCGTGATCGGCGCGACGATGATCGTCAGCTCGTCGACGAGCCCGGCCTCGAGCGCCTGGCGAATGACCTCGGCGCCTCCCATCACGTGGACGTCCTTGTCGCCGGCCGCCTCCGTCGCCCGCCGCACCGCCTCCTCGACACCCGAGACGAACGTGAACGCGCCGCCTTCCGGCTCCTCGTCGGGACGGTGCGTGACGATGAAGAACGGCAGGCCCCACGGGTTCTTGTCGCCCCAGTGCTCGGCGGCCTCGTACGTCCAGCGCCCGCCGACGACCGCGCCCATGCTCGCCATCGCCTCGGAGAGCCACTCGGCATCGGCGCCCGTCGCCTCGCCGCTAGGGCTCTCGTCGTACGTCCACGGCCCGCCGAAAACCCAGTAGTGGAGCCGCTCGCCACCCTCGCCGAGCCCCTTGCCGGGGCCGTCGTCCGGTCCTGCGACGTAGCCGTCGACCGACGTCGTGATCGCTGCCAGCACCTTCGTCATCGAGCTCACCCTTTCGCGGTTGTCTTCTTGAAGAGCGTCGTCTGTTCAGACCGTCGGAAGGCCGGAGACTCATCGGACGGATGTTTCCGGGCCCCCGAACGAGGGATGTCCCAGGACGGTGGCGAGCCTATGATGAGAGCGCGGCACATGAACGGAAGCAACGATCCCCTGCGGCGGATCGCACACGGCCACTCTTCGCCGGTGCCGATCGACGCGCTGCTCGCCGACGATCCCGATTTGTGGCTCGTCAACGCCGACATGCGCGCGTGGACGGACGCGCACCCGTGCGAGTGCGAAGCGCTCTGCGAGTGCGACCGAGCCGCCTGACAAGCCGCCTAACCGAGCCTTGACTTCACGTGGGGCGAGTGCTTTGTTAGCCGCACCAGACAACTGAACCGGCGCGTGATGCGGCCTCCACGCCAGACGCTGTACGAGGGGGGATGGGTGTGGAACGGCATGGTTCGGAGACCTACTACGTCATCGGCGAGGGCCTGCTCGGCGAGGCTCGCGGCGGCAGGGATGTCGTAACGCTTCCCGCGCCCGCGCGGACCGCGGCGCCTCTGACCGCGGCTCCGCCGTTTCGGTTCTCGCGGCTCGGGCCGAAGGGGTCGGGCAAGCAACTCGGCCGGCCGAACCGCTTGAAGATCGCGCAGGCGATGACGCACGACAATCTCGCGCCGGGGCAGATCCCGGCCGGTTACACGTACCTCGGCCAGTTCATCGACCACGACCTGACGTTCGACAAGAGCTCGCTGATGGAGGGCGTCGACATCTCGCCGGCGACGCTCCTGCAGTCGCGCTCGCCGAGCCTCGACCTCGACTCGCTCTACGGCAACGGGCCAAGCGATCCCGGCTCGGCGAAGTTCTACGCCGCCGACGGGATTCACCTCAAGGAAGGCGCGGCGCAAGGGGGGCCGCCGGGCTCCGACCTGCCGCGCAAGGCGAGCGGCGAGGCGATCATCCCCGACCCGCGGAACGACGAGAACCTCGCCGTCGCGCAGATCCATTGCGCGTTCATCCGGTTCCACAACCGCGTCGTCGACTCCCTCGGCGCGATTCCCGCAACCGAGCGCTTCCGTGCGGCACGCCGCCGCGTCACGAAGCACTACCAGTGGATGATCCGGCACGACTACCTGGCGAGGATCTGCAACCCCGCGATCGTGACGAACGTCTTCACGCAGGGCCGCAAGGTGTTCGAGGTCGGCGCCTCGCCGACGAGCGTGCCGACGATGCCGATCGAGTTCTCGGTTGCCGCGTTCCGGCTCGGGCACAGCATGGTGCGCGCCAACTACAGCTGGAACAAGGTGTTCCCGGGCGCGACGCTCGCGCAGCTCTTCGAGTTCACGCACCTGAGCGGCGGCCTGCCGAGCCCGATCCCGGACATCTGGATCGCGGACTTCCGTCGGCTCTTCGACTTCAGCCAGCTGACGCCGGTGAACCCGGCGCTCGTCGTGCCCGCGGCCAAGTTCAACCGCGCGATGCGGATCGACACGAAGCTCGTCAATCCTCTGGCCGTGCTGCCGGTCGCCGACCCCGCGCCCGAGAACAACCTCGCGTTCCGCAACCTGCTCCGCGCGAACATGGTGAAGCTCGCGACGGGGCAGCAGATGGTCACGTTCATCCGGAGCAAGGGCCTCGCGGTGAACAAGCTGACGAAGGCGCAGATCAAGAACGGCAACGGCGGCGCGAGCCTCGCCGCGCTGAACACGACCCAGCGCAACGCGCTGCTCGACAACACGCCGCTGTGGTTCTACATCCTCCGTGAGGCCGAGTTCCACCAGGGCAAGCTGCACGCCGTCGGCGCACGGATCGCAGCCGAGACGTTCCACCGCGCGATCGAGGGCAGCCAGTTCTCGATCGTCCGCGACACGAACTTCCATCCGGTCCTCGGCCCGAACAACACGACGTTCCGCATGATCGACCTGTTGAACTTCGCGTTCAACGGGAACCCGGCGCTGCTCAACCCGAACGGCAACTGAGGCAGACGCGTAGCGACGCACGGAAAAGCCCTGCTCAGGCAGGGCTTTTCTGACTCTGGTCGCACTCCGCCTGGTTACACCACGTCATGCGCGACCGGCCGCAGGTCGTCCTCGATGCCGTCGCGGAGGTCGTCGCAACCGTGCGCCGATGAGTTTCGGGCGGTCTGCCGGTCCTAGCGCGTACAGATCCGCAAAGCACCCAGAGAGGTCTTGCCTGCAGTAACGACTCCAGGAGGGACATGAAGCTTCTTCTCACTTCCAGCGGCGTCCTCAACACGAGCATCCAGGACGCGCTCGTCGACCTGCTGGGCAAACCGATTGCCGAGTGCAGCGCGCTCTGCATTCCCACCGGGGTGCAGCCCTTCCCCGGCGGGCCTTCACACGTCTACGGGTTCATCAGGGGATCGGCCCCGGGCCACATCTGCGGCTTGGGTTGGAAGTCGTTGGGAGTGCTGGAGCTGACCGCGCTTCCCAGCATCAAAGAGGAGTACTGGGTTCCGGCGGTCCAGGAAGTCGACGCCCTGCTGGTTTGGGGCGGCAGTCCCTTGTATCTGTGTTACTGGATGCGGCAGTCCGGACTCGCCGACCTCCTGCCGTCACTCCGGCGGGAGACCGTCTACGTCGGCACGAGCGGCGGTGCCATGGTCGCGACTTCCGACTTCGGAGGAACGACCTATGACGACAGTGAGCCGCTCACCGGCAGCGACAGGGCGCTGGGACTCGTCGAGTTCTCGTTGTTTCCGCACCTGGAGCGCGAGGACATGCCGGACACCACACTGGCCAACATCGAGAAATGGGCCGCCGGTTTGTCGGTGCCGGCGTATGCGATCGACGATCAGACCGCGATCAAGGTGGTCGACGGCAACCTCGAAGTCGTCTCCGAGGGGCGCTGGAAGCTTCTTACACCCGGCGCGAAAGCAAGCTAATCCGCAGTTGCGGTGAAACCTCGACGAAAGGAGTCCCGATGAGCACCGACCCGGTTCGGCGCGCGAACCTCGCCGCGATCACCTGCGATCCACGTCCACAACTGCCGGACGGCTTCCGGCGGAACAGCACGCGAGTCGGGACACTGCTCGGCGCCGCGCGGACCGGGCTGAGCGTCTACGAGATACCTCCCGGCCAGGCTGTCGGCCCGTACCACTACGAAGATCCTGAAGAGGAGTGGCTCCTGGTCGTTTCCGGCACGCCGACGCTGCGGCACCCGGGCGGCGAGGACCAGCTCGAACCATGGGACCTCGTCTTCTTTCCCTCCGGCCCCCTCGGAGCACACCACGTGCGGAACGACAGCGAGGTAACCGCCCGCGTCGCGATGTTCTCCTCGATCTCGGCAGGGGTCGGCGCCGTCGTCTATCCCGACACCGACATGATCCAGCTCTTCACCACCGACGGCGAGGACGACCTTGTCGTCGAACGGAGCAGCGCCGTGGACGTAGCAGCGCCGTGGACTACCGGAGAAGGCAAGGCCAAAGCCGAGACGTAAGCAATCTGACTGCGCGAGCGTTCACGCGCGCGCCGCGTACTCGACGCCCGCGAACGGCCAGTCGGAGGCGAGCCATTCGCTCACGGCGCGCCAGAGCGGTGCGTCGAGGTGCGCATGGCTCGCCCGTATCCAGGAGTGCGCACGGGCGTCGTCGTCGCCGTCGCGCTGCGGGTAGATGTAGACGCAACCGATCACGTCGCGGCTCGCCGGATCGAGCACGGTGTACGTGAAGCCCGTTCGTTTGGCGAAGTCGTCGGCATGGCGCTGCAGGTCTGCGCGGTTCTCGTCCGGCGTCATCTCCCGCGGCCACTTGCTGTCCTCCCACCCGGGCGTTGCGTGGATGTGCTCCATGGACGATCTCCACGCGTCGTAGTCCTGATCGTTGTGCTCGGGACGCAGCGGCTCGAGCACGAACAGCGGCGTCTCGAGGCGCTCAGGGACGTCGAAGTCGCGCGGGACGAACTCGTCCACGCGACCGATCGTAGAGCGTTCGCTGCGCCGCAACCGTGATACCGGGCTAGCTGACGCCCAGTGCTTCGTAGGCCGTGAAGAGCTCGTTCCAGCGCGCCTCGACGTTGCGGAGCTCGCGACCGCTGATGTAGTCGGCGAGGTGCTCGACGTGAATCTGGATCCCCGCGCCGTAGGCTGCGAGCAGGTTGACGGGCAAGCCCCGCACCTCCCAGACCAGCCTGGTCCGAACGCCCTCGGCAAACAACTGGGCCTCGTTCACGGTCTGCTCCGGCTGGCCGGGCCGAGGATCGGGATCGCGCATCGCCAACAGCAGGCGCTGCGGAGGCTCGCACGCCTCCACGTGCCCTGTGCGCTCTCCCGCGAGGGCGATGCGAACACGGAACTCGCCCCCCTGAGAAAGCTGGCCCTCTACCTCGCCGTACCAGTGGGCGAGTCGACCGGGATCGGTGAGCGCTCCCCAGAGGTCGTCGATCCCGGTGTCGAGGCGATCTTCCATCCGCACGACGCCCTCGCCGTCGACGGAATGGAGACTCCCGAGAACGGATGCATCGCCAGTCATGTAGATCCTCCTTCACTCCCGCTTTCGCTGGTTTCGATGAGGCGAAACGTTCGAGCGCCCGCGCCCACCGTCGATGCTTAGACCGCACAGTGCCCACGAAGTCATCGGACATCGCGTAATGCGCCAGGGCGCTCTTACGGCCGGGCTTCGAGGACTTTCTTCACGACCCAGCGGTGTTTGCCGATCTTGCGGTCGCGGCTGAACCCGAGCTTGTCGTAGGTCGACAGGGCGCCGTTGAAGAGGAAACCGGCGGGCACCGAGTTCGCGTCTTCCGGGTAGCCCTCGACGGTTCCGCCGCCGAGGCCCGCGATCAGATCGAGCGCGCCTGCAAGTGCGGCAGTGGCCACGCCCCGACGGCGATGCCCCTTACCGACGAAGCAGCACGCGATTCGCCAATCGGGCAACCCCGTCAGGCTTTTCTCGTACTGCGTCCGGTTCTTGATCTTGGGTACCTCGTCGGGCACGCCGAACTGGCACCAGCCAACACAGTCATCCCCGTCGAAGACGAGTGCCGCGTGGGCGGCGCCCGCCCGAACGCGAGCGAGCTTCCGTTCGCGGTTCAGGTCGGCCTCGCGACTGTCATCAGAGTGGAAGCCCATACACCAGCAACCGCCGAAGATGCCGTTGTTGCGCTCCACCAGGCTGGCAAACGCTTGCCAGGTCGATTCATCGAGAGCCTTGATCGTGTAGCCCGACCCCACCGAGGCGCAGGCTAACCCCGTCGAGGGCCAGACCGCTGGTCTGCGCGAGAATGCTTACGCCTGAGCGCGAAGGCACTCAGCCGCGGACGCTCGCCCACATGCGCGACGCGTCCGCGGCTGACCGATCAGGTCACGTGACCTCGTCGAGGCGCCCGGTGTGCACGTCGTAGATGAAGCCGCGCACGCTGTCCTTCTTCGGGATGAAGGGGCTCGCCTTGATGCGCGCGATCGACTGGCGCACGTCGTCCTCGAGGTTCGAGAACGTCTCGGCCGACCACGACGGCTTCACTCCCGTCTCCTCCTGGATGTGCAGGCGGAAGTCGGCGTCCTCGAACGTGAGCATCCCGCAGTCCGTGTGGTGGATGAGGATGATCTCCTCGGTTCCGAGCAGGCGCTGCGAGATCGAGAGCGAGCGGATCTCGTCGTCGGTCACGACGCCGCCGGCGTTGCGGATCACGTGGGCGTCGCCCTCTGCGAGGCCGAGGATGCCGTACGGATTGAGCTCGCGCGTCCATGCAGGCGAGGACCGCGACATGCTTCGCGGGCGGGAGCGGCAGTTCGCCCTTGTCGAACGACGCCGCGTACTGCTCGGCGTTCTGTAGGAGCTCGTCGGTCACGCTCACGGCTGCCTCCTTGGGCCGGGGGTAGGGCGTTAAGGAGGTGTAAACGGCTCGGCGCCGAGATTATTTCGTGCCCTGGCGGAGCTTCCGCTCGAGCCAGTCGAAGGCGTCGCGGTACGCCTTGTCGTTCAGCTCGTGCGGCGCGTCGTACCAGCGCACGGTCGTTCCCCGCGGCGCGGCGCGCACGATGTTCATCAAGCCGGCGCTCGGAACGACCGCATCCTTGCGGCCGTCCTCGAGCAGCAGGCTCCCCGGCCGCACGCGCGCCACGTAGTGGATCGGGTCGATGCGCGTGAGGACGTTCTGCACGACTCGGCGGACCGGATCCGGCGAGAGCGCGACGTACGTCTTGACCGGCGCGGCTCCGGCGGAGAGGAGCGCAAGCGCCTTCACGCGCGGCTCGGACGCGCCGACGAACGTGCCCGCTCTCGCGCCTGCGCTCCAACCGAGGTAGCCGATTCGCTTCGGGTCGACCCGGGGCAGCGACTGGAGCAGGTCGACTGCACGGCGGATCGCGACGACATCGCGTACCTGGACGGCCTCGACGCGCTTCAGCGTCTCCGCCGTCGTCGCGGCGCGGGCGGGTGGATTCGAGGTCGACGGCTCCGTGATCGTCAGCGCCACGACGCCGCGCGCGGCGAGGAGCTTCGCCTTCTCGAGCAACTCGCTCCGGTCGCCGCCGGAGCCGTGCACGAGGACGACAGCGGCTCGTCGGCCTCCGCTCCGCGGCTGCACGAGATATCCCTCGATCACGAGCCTGCCGCTGCGAAACGAGACGTCGTCGATCGTGACGGGGAGCTCCGCCGCGCCGATCCGGCCGTGATCGACGTACCCGAGCGGCTGCGATCGGTCGTACGCGAACGCCGGCCGAGGGCTTGCCGGCGCGTGCTGAGCCGACGACGAGCCGCAGCCCGCGAGCAGCGCGACGACGAACAGCGAAAGCAGGCGCGCGAGCAGACCCGGCCGGCGCGGCTGCGTCGCGCGCCAGTCGTCGTACGTCGGCAGCGTTCCCGCCTTCCGCGCAGCGACCACGCACTCCGTGTGCGCGTGCCGGCGGCGCTCGGCGTCACCCTCCGGTGCGATCAGCGTGTGCGCGCTCATCGCATGGAGCCGCCGGCCGCAGAGCGGGCACGTGTAAGTCGCCGGCTTCGCGCTCTGCGCCGGCCGCATGGCCCACCACTGCGCGTCTTTCTGGATGGGACCGGCTAGCGGCCGCCCGAGATGTACTCGGTGAGGTACTTGATCTGGAAGCTCTGCTCGCGCGACTGGAACTTGACGACGTCCCCGATCGAGACGATGCCGACGACCTCGTCGTTCTCCACGACCGGGAGGTGACGGATGCGGCGGTCGGTCATGATCGCCATCGACTCCTCGACGCTCGTCTCCGGCGTCACGTAGATCAGCGGCGACGACATGATCTCGCCCACGAGCGTGTCGTGGCTCGTGCGCCCGAAGATCGCGATCTTGCGCAGGTAATCGCGCTCGGTCATGATCCCGACGACGTCGTCGCCTCTCGTGACCAGGATCGAGCCGACGTTCTGCTCGACGATCTTCTTGAGCGCGTCGAAGACCGTCGCCGACGCGTCGATCTTCAGGACCTCCGTCTGCTTGCCGCGCAGGATCTCCGCGATTCGCGCCATTAGTGCACCTTAACGTGCCGCGCTCGAGAGGTCGTCGCGACGCACGTGCCACAGACGCCGGCGGGCCCTGTCAGGCGTGTGGTGCAGCTCGTCGGCGGTGTCGCCGTCGGGGCCGAGCCCGCGCGCTAGCTCACGACGAAGTTCACGAGCTTGCGCGGCACGACGATCATCTTGCGGATCTCGCGGCCGTCGAGGTGAGCCTGCACGCGCGGTGACGCCTTGGCGCGCGCGACGAGCTCGTCCTCCGGCGTGTCCGTCTCGATCTCGAAGCGGTCCCGCACCTTCCCGTTCACCTGGACGACAAGCTCGAACGTGTCGTCCTCGAGCTGCGACAGGTCCGCCTCGGGCCACGGCTCCTCCCACAGCCGCTCGCGGCCGAGCCGCTCCCACAGCTCCTCGGCGATGTGCGGCGCGTACGGCTGGATCAGCGACAGCGCCGTCTCGACCGCGAACCGCGCGGCGGGGTCGTCCGGCTCGCGCGAGATCGCGTTGACGAGCTCCATCACGGCGGCGATCGGCGTGTTGAGCGCGAAGCGTCGCCCGATGTCATCCGTGACCTTGGCGATCGTCGCGTGTGCCTTGCGCGCGAGCGGCGTCCCGGTGGTCACATCGCGCGGCCGGTCTGCGACCTCGAGCGCGACGCGCCACAGCCGGTGCAGGAAGCGCACCATCCCCTCGACGCCGGAGTCCTGCCACTCGGCGTCCTGGTCGACCGGCCCGAGGAACGGCAGGTACAGTCGCACCGCATCCGCGCCGTGGCGCTCGATGTACTCGTCGGGCGAGATGACGTTGCCCTTCGACTTGGACATCTTTGCGCCGCGGTAGTAGAGCATCCCCTGCGTGAACAGCCGCGCGAACGGCTCGCGGAAGCCGACGAGCCCGATGTCGTTCATCACCTTGACGAAGAAGCGCGAGTAGAGCAGGTGCAGGATCGCGTGCTCGACGCCGCCGATGTACTGGTCGATCGGCAGCCAGTAGTCGACGAGCTCGCGATCGAACGGCGCGGTGTCGTCGTCCGGGTCGCAGTAGCGCAGGAAGTACCAGGACGAATCGACGAACGTGTCCATCGTGTCGGTCTCGCGGCGCGCCTCGCCTCCGCACGACGGGCACGTTGTCCGCACCCAGTCCTCGGCCGCGGCGAGCGGCGATCGGCCCTTCGGCAGGTAGTCGTCGATCGGCGGCAGCAGCACGGGGAGGTCCTCGTCCGGCACCGGCACGATCCCGCAGCCGTCGCAGTAGACGATCGGGATCGGCGCGCCCCAGTAGCGCTGCCGCGAGAGCAGCCAGTCGCGCAGCCGGTAGCTGACCGTCGCCCTGCCGAGGCCGCGCTCGGCGAGCCACTCGACGATCGCGCGCTTGCCTTCGCCCGCGGGGAGCCCGGAGAACTGCTCCGAGTCGACGAGCCGCTCGTCTTCGTCGACGACCTCGACGACCGGCAGCTCGTACCGCTCCGCGAACTCGCGATCCCGCTGGTCGTGCGCAGGGACGGCCATGATCGCGCCCGTGCCGTACTCGACGAGGACGTAGGCCGCGACCCAGACGGGGATGTGCTCGTCGTTCACCGGGTTGACCACGTAGCGCCCCGTGAAGACGCCGTCCTTCTCCTTCGCCTCGCGGTCAGCCGTCGAGCGGGCCGCTGCGTGGCTCGCGTAGTCGAGCACCTCCTGCTCGCGCTCGGTCCCTGCGACGAGGTCGGGGATCAGTGGATGCTCGGGCGCAAGTACGAAGAACGTCGCGCCGAACAGCGTGTCGGGGCGCGTGGTGAACACGGGCAGGTCGCCGTCGAGGCCGACGATACGGAAGACGACTTCTGCGCCTTCCGAGCGGCCGATCCAGTTGCGCTGCATCGTCAGCACACGGTCGGGCCACGACTCGAGCAGCTCCATCTCGTCGAGCAACTGGTCCGCGTAGTCGGTGATGCGAAACAGCCATTGCTCGAGGTTCTTCGACTCGACGAGAGCGCCGCAGCGCTCGCAACGTCCGTCGACCACCTGCTCGTTCGCGAGCACCGTCTGGTCTTGCGGACACCACTTGACCGGCACGTTCCTCCGGTACGCGAGGCCGTGCTCGAAGAACCGCAGGAAGAGCCACTGTGTCCAGCGGTAGTACTCCGGCTCGTGCGTCGCGAGCACGCGGTCCCAGTCGATCGCCCAGCCGAGGCGCTCCATCGCGGCGCGGATCGACGCGATGTTGCGCGGCGTCACGTCGCGCGGATTGCCGCCCGCCCTGATCGCGGCGTTCTCGGCCGGAAGGCCGAACGAGTCGAAGCCCATCGGCCGCAGGACCTGTGCGCCGTGACGCCGCCTGAAGTGCGCGACGACCTCCCCGAGCATGTAGTTGCGCACGTGCCCCATGTGCAGCTCGCCGGACGGGTACGGGAGCATCTCGAGCACGTAGGTCTTGCGGCCGCCGTCGAGGCGCTCCGGCACGTTGAACGCGCGGGCCTCGGCCCAGACGCGCTGCCACTTCTGCTCGATTCGCTGCGGCTCGTAACGCTCCATCACCTGAAGCGTCTCATTCGCAGCGTGTTCGCGCTACGGCGCCTTCGTCGGCCCGGCGGAGAAGAGCGACGGGTCGAGCGGCGCGTCCACCTCGCGGCACGCGAGGCAGCGCAGGGAACCGAGAGCCGCAAGCGACTTCTCGACCGAGCCGTTGCACGCAAGGCAGCGGAGGTGCCGCTCGATGCGCGCGAGGTCCGGCGTTGGTGGGGCCGCAGACCACTTCGCCACGTCCATGACTTACCAGAGTTCGCTTTTGCGTGCCCTGGACCTTCCGCGTGTGCGCGCCGAACTTAGGTCCTGCGCCGAGCCACGTGCAGGATGGCCATCCAGTGCCGCAACACGCGCGCGTCCGCACGCGCCGCGATGCGCTTGCGGATCTCGGCGTACAGGTGCTCGCGCCGTTCCCGATCCATCGCGATGTGGCCGGAGAACGTCTCGAGCAACGCGATGTACTCGTCCGCGGTGTAGTGCCGGGCCCAGACGTAGCGGCGCACGCGAACGTCCTCGAAGAGCCCGCTCGCCTCGATCTCGTCCGCATCGTCTGCGACGAGCTCCGGACGCGGCGGCGGCCAGTCGTTCTCGTGGCTCTCGCCGATCTCGTCGTACACGTCCTGGATCTCGGTGAAGAACGGGTCGAACCCTTTCGGGAACGCGTGCACCGCGCTCCAGAAGGCGAGGTGGCCGCCTGGTCGGAGCAGCCGATGCGCCTTCGCGTACCGCAGCTTCGGGTCGACCCAGTGCCACGCCGTCGCGGCGACGACGAGGTCGAAGTCGGCGTCGCCGTCCCAATCCTCGAACGACGCGACGTCGATCGTCACGGGCAGGCCCGCGAGGTTGCGGTGGGCGCGTTCGGCGAGTTGCTCGCCCAGCTCGACGCAGACGACGCGGAAGCCGCGCTTGAGCAGCGGACGCGTCGCCTTGCCCGTGGCGCAGCCGATCTCGAGCAGCCGGGCGCCGGGCGCGAGGCCGGCGAGCGAGACCAGGTCATCGAAGAGCTCGCGCGGATACTCGGGTCGTGCACCCTCGTACAGATCGGCCGCGGACTCGAACGTCTGACGGCGTTCGTTCCGTTCCTCGTCGGGCAGCGACGACACGAGCGGAGCGTAGAACGAGCGAGGCCCGCACAGGGCGGGCCTCGACTCAGCTCTTGTTCGCGGTCGCGCGACCGCCCTTGCGGCCCGCCGCCTTCTTCTGCGCGGTCGTGCCGCCTTGCCGCGAGTTGCTCTTCGACGAGCCCGAGCCCGAGCCCGAGCTCTTGCCGCCGCGGCTCGACGCGCCGGGCGAGTTCGCGATCTTCGCCGCGCGTTCCTTCGACATGCCCTTGTCCTTCAGGGCTTCGTACTGCTTCTCGTTCTTGACGTTTGCCCTCTTCTTGCCTGGCATGCGCGCCTCCTACTGCGAGATCTGCTGGACGACCTCGCCCGTCTGCTCGTCGCTCGAGTGCTTCGCAACGTCGGCCTGGGCGACGATGCCGACGACCTTGCCGTCCTCTTCCACGACGGGCAGGCGGCGAACCTGGTGCTCCGCCATCAGCCGCAGCGCCTCGTCGAGATCCTGATCCGGATCGATCGTCACGATCCGGCTCGTCATGACGTCGCTCACCTTGGTCGACTGCGGATCCTTGCCCTCCGCGACGACGCGGATCGCGATGTCGCGGTCGGTGATCGTGCCGACGAGCTTCTGCCCCTCGACGATCGGGATGAGGCCCGCGTCCTCGGTGCTCATCAGCTTCGCCGCGTCGACGACGGTCTTGTCGGGCTCGACCGTCGTGGGGTTGCTCGTCATCAGGTCGCGAATGGTGTTCGTCATCGACCCCTCCTCGCTTATCGTTTTGCGTTCCCGTGGGGATTCCCGGCCGCCGTGTCTCCAAAACGATCCGCGAGCTTGCGTTGTCGCTGCCGCAGACGTACGAGGACGCGCCGTGGGGCTTTCCCGTCTTCAAGGTCGCGGACAACCGCATGTTCGCGTGGCTGCAGGAGGACGATCCGCCGCTGCTGACCGTGAAGCTCGCGGCCGAGGAGCGCGAGATCGCGTACATGCATCCGTGGGTTCGCACCGCGAGCCACGTCGGCCGCTACGGCTGGATCACCGCGACGATCGAGGACGACGACGCGCTCGAGACGGCGCTCGAGTGGCTGCGCGAGTCGTACTACCTCAAGGCGCCGGCGAAGCTCCGTGACGCCGCCTTCGCGGAGTGATGAACGGCATCGAGGTGCGCCTGCTGAAACCCGGCGACGAGGCGGTCGTCGAGCGGCTGGCGACGCGGGAGCCGCGGACGGCGCTCCTGCAGGATCCGCGCACGATCTTCCTCGTCGCGTTCGACGGCGGCTCGCCGATCGGCTTCGTACTGGCATACGCCCTGCCGCGGCGCCACGGCCCGAGCGTGACGCTGTGCGTGTACGAGGTCGACGTGAACGCGGCGCATCGAGGGCAGGGCATCGGCGCCCGGCTGCTCCGCGAGCTCGCGGCGATCGCACGAGAGCGCGGCATCGAGGAGGGCTTCGTGCTGACCGACGCGGACAACACGGCCGCCATGCGCCTGTACGAGTCGGTCGGCGGAACGCGGAACGACGTGGTCGAATGGGACTTCGACTACACGGGCGGCTGACGCAGGTCCGGCCGGCGACCGAGGACGACGCCGACCTTCTCGTCGCGTGGCACGCGGACCCGGGCGTGTCGCGCTACTGGGACGGCGAGACGTTCACGCGCGAGGAAATGCTCGAGCGGCTGCGGCGCCGCGACGTCGACGCGTACATCGTCGAGGTCGGCGGCGAGCCGGTCGGCTACCTCCAGGCGTGGTGGGAGGAGGACGAGCCGCGACGCGGAGGCATCGACATGTTCCTCGTGCCTTCCGCGCGCGGCCATGGCTACGGCTCCGACGCGGCGCGCGCGCTGACGGAGTCGCTGCTCGCGTCGGGCTGGAAGCGCGTCACCGTCGATCCGTACGCGTGGAACGAGCCCGCGCTTCGCGCCTGGCGCCGAGCCGGCTTCGTCGAGGTCGAGCGGCGCCCCGCCGACGACGAGCACCTGTCGGCGTGGGTGCTGATGGAGTTTCAGTCGGCCTCTGGATCGTCCTGATCGTCGCCGTCCTGCTCGGGATCCGGCGCCGGTGACTCGTCGATCTCCTCGTTGCGGTCGTCTTCACGCGGATTGTTCGTCTGGTCGCTCATGCGTCGCTCAGTACCCAGACCGTCGAGCCTGTACGCCTCGAGCGGTTCCGCCTTTCCCTTGACGTGCAGCGGCGGCAGCCGTTCGGCGACGGTCTCCGGCGGCAGCCGGGCGTAGGTCGTGCCTCCGATGACGACGGCCGAGGGTGCGGCGGCCTGCTCGAGCCGGGCAGCGACGTTGACCGCGTCGCCGACCACGCCGTGCTTGCGGTGCCCGCGCTCTCCGCCCACGACGGCGGCGACCGCGGTGCCGCTGTTGACGCCGACGCGGAAGCGCGGCCAGTCTGGGCGCGCGACCCGATCGGCCGTGCGCAGGAGCGTGAGCGCCGCTCGCGCGGCGCGCAGCGGATGGTCGGGCGTGTCGCCCTGCTTGTTGAAGATGACCATCACCTCGTCGCCGACGATCTGGTGCACCTCGCCACGCTCGCTCTCCATGAGCGGGACGACCGCGCCGAAGTACGCGTTCAGCATCGCCGTGACGTCCTCCGCCTCGTGCGACTCCGCGAACGATGTGAAGCCGCTGAGGTCCGCGAGCAGCACGCTGACGTCGCGCGCGCCCGCGAGCGTCTGGTCGAGGTAGAGCGCGCTGAAGCGCTCCTCGTGCCACTCCGTCCGCGCGGTCTCGGCGATGAGGAGGAACGACCCGAGCATGAGCAGGTGCCACTCCCACCACGAGGCGTGCCAGTTCCGCGCCCACGCGATGACGATCATCGCCTCGGCGAGGAGCGCGAACGCCACAGTGACGGCGATCACGAAGCGGGCGTGTCGCCGGCGGAAGAGGCGCAGGTAGCCGAGCGCGGCGACCGTGTAGAGGCCGATGCCGACGCCTGCCAGCGCGAGCTGCCAGCCGTTCAGCTCCTCGGTCGCAAGCGGCGCGTCGAGCGGCGGCAGCGACGCGAGCGAGACGAGTCCCCACCCGGCCAGGACGAGCGCCAGGCCCGCCAGCGCCGCGGGTGCAACGCGCAGGATCTTTCCGGACGCGACTGGCCCGAACTCGACTGCCGACACGGCGGCGAACCCCGAGGCGATCATCAGCCCGACCGGCGTCGCGAGCTCGAAGCCTGCGTTCTTGCCGAGCAGGACGCCGGGTGTGGCGAGCGCGTGCAGGCCGAGGAACCCGGCGCTTGCAAGGCACGCGAGCGAGACGAGGAACAGGCGCGCGTCGCGGCGTCGCCGGCCTGCCGCGCTCACGGCCCAGCCGACCGCGAAGCTCGCCGCGGCAGCGATGAGCACCGTCCAGAAGTGCGCGGGGTGGTTCTCCCACACGCGGTCCGCCTGCGGCCGTGCGAGCAGGATCACGAAGACTGCCGCGGGAGCGACGAGCGCCGCGATCCACACGGGGCGAATCATTGGCCCTGTATGTACAAGGCCAACCTGGTGTCCGCAAGCGACGGTCTATCCTCAACAGCCGTGAACGTCTTGCTCCCAGACGGGTCGAAGCTCGAGCTGCCCGACGGCGCCACCGGTCTCGACGCGGCACGTGCGATCGGGCCGAGGCTCGCCGAGCAGGCGGTGCTCGTCCGTTCGAACGGGAACCTCAAGGATTTGCGCGTGCCGCTCGAGGACGGCGAGGAGATCCAGATCCTGACGACGCGCGACAAGGACGACCCGGATGCGCTCTACGTGCTCCGGCATTCGTCGGCGCACCTGCTCGCCGAGGCCGTGCGGCGGCTCTACCCGGGCGTGAAGATCGCGATCGGCCCGCCGATCGAGAACGGCTTCTACTACGACTTCGAGTTCCCGGAGCCGATCCACGAGGCGGACCTCGAGCGCATCGAGGGAGAGATCAAGCGCGAGCTGCAGGAGGGACGCGCGTGGAGCCGCGAAGAAGTGACCCCAGGTGAGGCGAAGGCGAGGTTTCCTGACGAGCCATACAAACGCGAGCTCGTCGACACCGCCGACGGCCAGATCAGCCTGTACACGCAGGGCGACTTCACCGACCTGTGCCGCGGCCCGCACCTCCAGGATTCGAAGCCGATCAAGGCGCTGAAGCTGACCGGCCTCGCAGGCGCGTACTGGCGCGGCGACGAGAAGAACACACAGCTGACGCGCATCTACGGCACCGCCTTCTACGACCAGAAGGACCTCGAGGCGTACCTCGAGCGCGTCGAGGAGGCGAAGCGGCGCGACCACCGCCGGCTCGGCGTGCAGCTCGACCTCTTCCACCTCGAGGATGCGTCGCCGGGCTCGCCGTTCTGGCACCCGAAGGGAATGGTGATCTGGAACTCGCTCGAGGACCTGCGCCGGCGCGAGAACCGCCGCCGTGGCTACGTCGAGGTGAAGACGCCGCTCCTCTACGACGAGCACACCTACGAGACCTCGGGTCACCTCCAGAACTACGAGGAGAACATCTTCTGGGTCATGGGCCACGAGGAGAGCGCGCGGCGATTCGCGCTCAAGCCGATGAACTGCCCCGGCCACATGCTCCTGTTCGGCGCGCGCGCCCGCAGCTACCGCGAGCTGCCGCTGCGATTCGCGGAGTCGTCGACGCTGCATCGCGACGAGAAGGGCGGAACGCTGCACGGCCTGCTGCGCGTGAAGCACATCACGCAGGACGACGCGCACGTGTTCGTCACGGAAGAGCACATCCAGGACGAGATCGCCGCCATGGTCGACTTCGTCCGCTACCTCTACGACCTGTTCGGGCTCGTCCCGCGTGCGGAGCTGTCGACCAGGCCCGACAAGCGCCTTGGAACCGACGAGCAGTGGGACCGGGCCGAGGGCGCGCTCGAGCAGGCGCTGAAGCGGCACAACTTCGAATACGCGATCGGCGAGGGCGAGGGCACCTTCTACGGCCCGAAGATCGACCTGCACATGACCGACTCACTCGGCCGGTCATGGCAGATGGGAACGATTCAGCTCGACTACCAGATGCCCGTCCGCTTCGGGCTCACGTACGTGGGCGCCGACAACGAGGAGCACCACCCGGTCGTGATCCACCGCGCGCTGCTCGGGTCGCTCGAGCGCTTCATCGGGATCCTCGTCGAGCACTACGCGGGCGCGTTTCCGTTCTGGATCGCGCCGGTCCAGATCCGGATCCTGCCCGTGGGCGACGACCACCGCGAAGCCGCCCGGGCGCTCGCCGCCAGGCTGGCCGAGTACCGGGTCGAGATCGATTCGTCCGACGAGACCGTCGGCAAGCGCATCCGCAACGCCGAGCTGGAGAAGATCCCGTACGTGATCGTGTACGGCGACAAGGAGTCCGACGAGTCGCTTGCGATTCGCGAGCACGGAGGCAGGCAGCGGACGCTCGCGCTCTCTGACTTTCGGGCCGAACTTGCTACGCTGGCCGTCTGACCAAGCAGGAGCGGACCGCTTCCTCACCTCCGGGGTTGCACACCTATCGGAGGTTCAACCGAGTCGTGACGACGAGGAACCGGCCGCTGCGTGCAGCGGTCTTTTCGTTTTCGAATTCGAGGAGGAGTAAGCACGACTTGGTGAGAGCTACTTGAGGCCCAGGCGGCGCGCCCCCGAGCCGGCGCGTCCAGTTGTCCAGCAGGCGAGGATCAACGACGGGATCCGCGCTTCACAGGTGAGACTGGTCGACGAGGACGGCTCGCAGATAGGGATCAAATCGACGAAGGACGCCATCGACTACGCGTTCTCGAAGAACCTCGATCTCGTCGAGGTGGCGGCGCAGGCGGATCCGCCGGTTGCCCGGGTGATGGATTACGGCAAGTACCGCTACGAGCAGGAGCAGAAGGCAAAGCTCGCGCGGAAGCACCAGATCCAGATCAACATCAAGGAGATCAAGCTCAGACCGAAGATCGGAATCCACGACTACAACACCAAGAAGGGCCATGTCGAGCGCTTCCTCAACCAGCGCGCCAAGGTCAAGGTCACGATCATGTTCCGCGGGCGTGAGCAGTACCACCCGGAACGAGGCCGCGACCTGCTGATGCGGCTGGCGGAGGACGTGAAGGAGATCGGCCTGGTCGAGTCTCCGCCGCTGCAGGACGGGCGGAACATGGTGATGGTGCTCGGGCCAACCAAGAACGCAGGAGTTGCAAAAGACGATGCCAAAGATGAAGACACACAGCGGGGCGAAGAAGCGGTTCAAGCTGAGCTCGACGGGCAAGGTGCTGCGGCGCCGGCGCCATCGGACTACCCCTCCGGGCCACCTCGTGAAGAGCAGCCCAGGGAAGCGGAAGCGGGGACGGCAGGGCGCGCTGGTCGCGTCTAGCGACCGGATCACCATCAAGAAGATGCTGGGGAGGGGCTAGGGGTGCCGCGCGTCAAGCGTTCCGTCCACGCGCGCAAGAAGCGCCGCAAGGTCCTCTCCCAAGCGAAGGGCTACTGGGGGCTCAAGAAGTCCTCGTACCGCTACGCGAAGGAGCAGGTCGAGCACTCGCTCGCCTACGCCTACCGCGACCGCAAGAACAAGAAGCGGGCGTTCCGGCGGCTGTGGATCATCCGCATCAACGCGGCCGCGCGCGAGAACGGGCTCTCGTACAACCAGTTCATGGCGGGGCTGCGCAAAGCGGAGATTCCGCTCGACCGCAAAGTGCTCGCCGAGCTCGCGGTGAGCGATCCGCAGGCCTTCGGCGCGATCGCGCAGCAGGCCAAGTCGGCGCTCGAAGTCTGACGCAGCGGGAGGTCTTCGAGGAGCAGGCCCGGCAGTGCGAGGGCCGCTCTCCTCTCTACGTGGACCTCTGCCACCGGTTCGCGGACGACCCGGCCGTCGCCGGGATCGTCGGGCTCGAGCCTGCGTGGGACGCGCCGCTCCGGCTCCTCGGCGGCCTGCACTTCCTCGTGCTCGGCGGCGAGGCGTCGTGGGACGACCCGCTCGCTGCGCACGCGGACTTCCTCCGTGACTTCGTTCGCACGCAGAGCGTGCAGACGAACGAGGTGCAGCGCTCGTGGGTGTTGCTGCCGTGCTTTCTTCGCGCGGCCGAGCTGCTCGGGGCCGACGACCTCGACGTCGTCGAGCTGGGGCCGAGTGCCGGCCTCAACCTCGTCTGGGATCGCTACCGCTACGTCTACGCGGAGGGGGAGTGGGGACCGGAGGGATCGCCGCTTCGGTTGAGCGGTCGCGAGGAGTCGCGGGTGCCGGCGGCGCTGCTGGCCGTTGCGCCGCGCGTGACGCGCCGCGTCGGCATCGACCGCGCGCCCGTCGACGTGACGACGGACGAAGGCGCGCGCCTGCTCGAATGCTTCGTGTGGGCCGGTCAGGAAGAGCGGATGGAGCGGCTCGCGCGCGCCATCGAGGTGGTGCGTGCAAGTCCGCCGCTGCTCGTGCGCGGCGATCTCGCCGACGAGCTGCCGTCGGTGCTCGAGGATCGGCCGACGCTCGTCTTCCAGACCGCCGTCTTCCCGTACCTGTCCGCCGAGACGCGCTCCGCCGTGCGTTCCGCGCTGGAGCGCGCGCCGGCCCCGGTCGCGTTCGTCACCGCCGGGAGCCCGCGCGGCCGGGATCACGGCTGGGGCATGCGGATCGAGCTGTACCCGGGTGCTCGGCGCGAGTTCGTCGGGCACGCCGACTTCCACGGCGCGTGGCTGGAGTACTCGTTCTGATCACGTCAGCGCACAACCCGAAGCTGAAGCTGATCCGGCGGCTGCTCGGGTCGCGGCGGCAGCGCGAGAAGCAAGGGCTGTTCGTCTGCGAGGGAGACGATCTCGTCGAGGCCGCGCGCGTCGCGGGGATCGAGCCCGTCGACCTGCTCGTCGCCGGTGAGGACGTGGAGCCGGCGCTCGTCGCCGAGCTCTCGACGCTCGGCCACCCGCCGCGCGTGATCGGGATCTACCGCCGCGGAGATCTGCCGCAGGGGGCGCGGCCGTTGACGCTCGCGCTCTGGCACGTGGCCGACCCGGGCAACGTCGGCACGCTGGTGAGAACGGCCGATGCCTTCGGCGCCGGCGTGGCGCTCTCGGCAGGCTGCGCCGACCCGACGGGGCCGAAGGCGCTCCGCGCGTCGGCCGGCGCGATCTTCCGCGTGCCACTCTCGCCCTTCGACGAGGCTCCTCGTCCCTGGACTGCGCTCGTCGCCCACGGAGCCATGCCCCGGGTCCAGGACTCGGGACATGTCCCCGGGACGTTCGTCCTCGGCGCCGAGCGCGAGGGTCTGCCTGCCGATGTCGTCGCGCGTTGTGACTCGCAAGCGACGATCCCGCTCGAGCCCGGCGCAGAGTCGCTCAACGTGGCGGCGGCCGGCGCGATCGCGTTGTACGAAGCACGACGGCAAGGCTGAGCAGGGCCACCGCGGCTGCGGCGGCGGCCCACGGCCACCACGTACGTCCGCTCGAGTTGCGTTCGGCGAGGACCTTCTCGAGGCCGGGCTTGTTCGCGACGATCAGTCCGTCCGTTGCGGCGAGGACGCTCCGTGGGAGAACCGCGCGGAGCGTGAGCGAATCCCTCGCTCCGACGTCGCGCGTCTCCACGCGGATCGCGTGGCCGGTCGTCGAGACGTCGGCATGCTCGTCACGCGGCTCGAGCCACACGATCGCGTGCCGGCGCGGCACGCGCGGCAACTCGAGGGCCGCACGCAGCGCGCCCACCTCCACCGGCCAACCGCTTTCCCAAATGGGAACGTGCAGGTCGACGACGTCGGTGTACGCCGTGCCGAAGAGCGCGAGCCGGTAGCCGAGCCGGACGGCGTGCCCGCCGCCGGGCTGGAGCCAGTCGAAGCGGACGCCGCGCGAGCCGCGGGAGATGCGGAACGTCCCCGGGCGCTTCCCGTCTCCGGGGCGGTAGCGCCGGCCGTCGACGACGAGCGACGGCTGCGCGAAGAGCTCCCCGCGCTGCATCGTCACCTGCCACGTCGTGGGCGTCGGTGCGCCTGCGGTGACCGTCATGCGCTCGAGCACGTCGAGGACGCCGTTCCGCTCGAGGGTGAAGACCGCGCGCACCGCCGGCGTCGCGGTGATCTCGGCCGCGGCCGGCCACGGCAGGACGAGCGCGCCGGCCGCGACCGCTAGGGCGAGAGGCGCGCGACCCAAATCGTGTCCTCGCCACCGGTGTACGGGCGCCGGTCGAACCAGCCGTAGCACGCGTCGACCGCGAAGCCCTCGCTCTCGAGCAACGCGCGCCACTCGGTCGCATCGAGCCACGCGAGCTGCATCGTCGAGGCGCGCTCGCCGCCGCGGACCGAGAGCGTGAGCGTGCGGGAGCCCTCGTCCCAGTCGGCCCGCTCGAAGATCTCCGGCTCGCGCTCGAGCCAGCGGCCGTTCGTCTCCTCGATGTCCTCGCGCGACGGCGTGAAGACGTCGAACACGAAGTGACCCCCGGGTGCGAGGAGACGCCGCACGGCGCGCAGCCCGCGGCGTCGCTCCTCGTCGGTGCCGAGGTGCAGCAGCGACCGGAACGGGATGATCACGAGCGGCACGCGCTCGTCCACCGGCGGGTCGCGCAGGTCGCCGAGGCGGAGGTCGAGCTCCACGCCGGCGAGCCTCGCGCGCTCCGCGCAGACCTCGAGCATCCCGGGAGACGAGTCGACGCCGATGACGCGGATCCCGTCGCACGCGATCGGAACTGCGATGCGTCCCGTCCCGACGCCGAGCTCGACGACCGGCCCGCCGCTGCGCCGGGCCTCCTCGAGGTAGAAGGGCACGTCTTCCGTGACGCTCCGGCTCCACGCGTCGTAGATCCGTGCAATCGGGTCGTAAACGCTCAGGCTTTCACGCTATCGTTCGTGCGTGGCCGCCACGCGCAGCGCCTTCGTGTTTATCCGGCCCCGGCCCCTCGCCGGGGACGGACGCTAGCGCGGCCGATCCTTGTCGAAGTGCCGGGGCGGGAACGTCTCTGCAAGCGTGGACCAACAAGGGAGAATCACGACGATGGATTGGCAGCAGTACGAAAGCGACGCACAGGGCGTAATCGCCGCGGCGACCGGTGCCGCCGGCCTCGACGACGCGCGCGTGCGCTACCTCGGGCGGCGAAGCGACCTGGCGCAGGCGCTCCGCGGCGTCCGCGACCGCGAGGCCGGCATGCTGCTGAACGGCATCCGCGGGCGGCTCGAGGCTGCGGTCGCCGAGCGGCAGGACGCGATCGAGACCGAAGCGCTCGAGCGGCTCTACGCGCAGAGCTCCTTCGACGTGACGTTGCCGGGCGAGCCGTTCCGGCGCGGCCGGCTGCATCTCCTCACTCAGGTGAAGCGTGAGATCGAGGACGTCTTCCTCGGCATGGGCTTCGAGGTCTACGAAGGCGCCGAGGTGACCGACGCCTGGCACAACTTCGACGCGCTCACGACCGATCGCGGCCACCCCTCGCGCTCGCCGAGCGACACGTTCTATCTCAGATCAGGACGTGCTGTTGCGCACGCACACCTCGCCCGACCAGATCCGGCTGATGGAAGCTCGGCAGCCGCCGATCTACGCGATCATGCCCGGTCGCGTCTACCGGCGCGACACGCCCGACGCGACGCACTCGCCGACGTTCCTCCAGGTCGAGAGCCTCGTCGTCGACCGGGGAATCACGCTCGCCGACCTGAAGGGAACGGTGCTCCACTTCTTCCGCGCGCTGTTCGGCAACGAGCGCGAAGTCCGCATGCGAACGAGCTACTTCCCGTTCACCGAGCCGTCGGTGGAGTTCGACGTGACGTGTTTTCTGTGCAACGGACAGGGCTGTTCGGTGTGCAAGCACTCGGGCTGGATCGAGATGGGCGGCGCGGGTTGGGTCGATCCGCAGGTGTTCACCAACGTCGGCTACGACCCGGACGTCTGGTCCGGCTTCGCCTTCGGGCTCGGCATCGAGCGCATCGCGATGCTGCGTCACGGTCTCGGCGACCTGCGCCTCTTCTGGGAGAACGACGTCCGCGTGCTGGAGCAGTTCTGAGATGAAGGTGCCCGTCAGCTGGCTTCGCGAGTACGTCGAGTTCGACCTGCCGGTGGAGGAGCTCGCGCGGCGGCTCGTCTTCACGAGCTGCGAGGTCGATCGCGTCGTGCATCGCGGCGTGCCGGACGAGAACGGCAACCTCGGGCGGTTCCTCGTCGGGAAGGTCATCGAGGCGGAGAAGCATCCGAACGCCGATCGCCTCCAGCTCACGAAGGTGAACGTCGGCGAGCCCGAGCCGCGCTCGATCGTCTGCGGCGCGTGGAACTTCGGCGCGGGCGCCACCGTCGCCGTGGCGCTTCCGGGCGCAACGCTTCCGAACGGACTGACGCTCGAGCGGCGCAAGGTGCGGGGAGAGGTGTCCGACGGCATGATCCTCGCCGAGGACGAGGTCGACCTCGGCACGGATCACGCCGGGATCATGCTGCTCGACGCCGCGCATGAGCCGGGCACGCCGCTCGCCGACGTCCTGCCGCTCGTCGACACCGTCCTCGAGATCGAGACGGGCTACAACCGGCCGGATCTCACGTCCGTCTACGGCATCGCCCGTGACGTCGCCGCCCTCTTGGACCTGTCGCTTGCGGCCATGCCCGGCGTCCAGGACTCGAGACCTGTCCCGAACGACGAGCCGGTGGACGTCCGCATCGACGACTTCGAGCGCTGCCCGCGCTACATCGGGCGGCTGTTCCGCGACGTGCGCGTGAGCGACTCGCCGCCGTGGCTGAAGGCTCGCCTGCTCGGCGCAGGCATGCGACCGATCTCGAACGTCGTGGACGTGACGAACTACGTGATGCTCGCACTCGGCAGTCCGCTGCATGCATTCGACCACGCGAAGCTCGCCGAGGGGCGGATCGTCGTGCGCCGCGCAGGCGAGGGCGAGTCGATTCGCACGCTCGACGGCAGCGAGCGCGCGTTGACGAGCGAGGAGCTCGTGATCGCAGACGCCGAGCGTCCGGTCGCGGTCGCCGGGATCATGGGCGGCGAGGAGACCGAGGTCTCCGCAGAGACCCGGACCGTGCTGCTGGAAGCCGCCAACTTCGAGCAGCTCGGCGTCCTGCAGAGCGGCGAGCGGCTGCACATGCGCTCCGAGTCGCAGACCCGCTGGGAGAAGGGCGTTGCGCCCGAGCTCGCCGAGCCGGCGGCGAACCACGCCACCGAGCTGATCGTCCAGCTCGCCGGAGCCCGCTGGACCGGGCACACCGACGTCAAGGCGGACGTCCCGGAGCGCCCCGTTATCCGGCTGCGGACTGAGCGTGCCGAGGAGGTCGTCGGCATTCCGATCGCGGAGACGGAACAGCGCGAACGACTGACGCGGCTTGGCTTCGACGTCGACGAGAAGTGGAACGTCCGCACTCCGTACTGGCGCGCCCGCGACGTGCGGCGCGAGATCGACCTCGTCGAAGAGGTCGCGCGGTTCCATCTCGAGGAGGTGCCTCCAACGCTTCCGACCCGGCGCGAACTGTTCGGCCGGTTGACGCTCGAGCAGCGTCTCCGGCGCCAGGTCGCGGACGTGCTGGTCGGGTGCGGCTTCTTCGAGGCGTACACGTACTCGTTGCAGGCGGACGACCCGCATCCTGACGCGCTCGCTCTGCCGGAGCCGCTGTCGGAGCTGCAGCGTGTCCTGCGGACGACCCTCCTCTACGGGTTGATCGGCGCCGCCCGCCACAACGTGAATGCCGGCACGGAGGACGTCGCCCTCTTCGAGATCGCGCACGTCTACCTGCCGACCGGCGAGGCGCTCCCCGACGAGCCGTGGCGCCTGGGCGGGATCGTCCGCGGCGACTTCTACCGGGCGAAGGGGGCGGTCGAGCAGGTCTTCTCCGCGCTCAAGCTCGAACCGGGCTTTGCCCGCGCAGCGCATCCCTTCATGCCGTCGCCCGCATCGGCCAACGTGGACGGGGGTTGGGTCGCGCAGCTCGACCCGCGCCTGCTCGAAGGCGAGTGGGCGGCGTTCGAGCTCGACCTCGCCGAGCTGTTCGCGCACGTGCCCGAGCGGGTGCTCTTCCGCGACGTGATCACTTACCCCCCGGTGCGCCAGGACCTTGCGTTCAGCGTCCCCGAGGAAGTGCCAGCCGGCGACCTCGTCGCCGCGGCGCGCGAGGCCGTCGGCGCGGAGCTGCGCGAGATGCGCGCGTTCGACGTCTACCACGGCGAACAGGTCGGGGCGGGCCGGAAGTCGGTCGCGTTCTCGGTCGTGTTCCAGTCGGCGGAGCGCACCCTCTCCGACGAGGACGCGGCGAAGCTCCGCGGTGCGATCGTCGACGTCCTGGGACAGCGGTTCGGCGCCGAGCTCCGCGCCTGAGAAGTCGAAAACCGATCTGCGACATCCGGGGTACTCTGTTTCCGATGTTGCGTCACGGGGTCCTTTTCGCGCTGGTGCTCGCCGTCGTCGCCGCTCTCGGCGGCCGGGCGGCCGCCGACAATCCGGTGCTCCAGGCTCGCGTCGGAGAGAACGACAGCTTCGCCATCACGCTCACCGACGCGACCGGCGCGAAGGTGACGCACCTCGATCCCGGCGACTACACGATCCATGTCAACGACCTGTCCGACATGCACAACTTCGACCTCACCGGGCCCGGCGTGAGCAAGTCGACCGGCGTCACGGACATCGGCGAGCAGACGTGGAACGTGACGTTCACGAACGGCACCTACAAGTTCGTGTGCGACGTGCACGTGACGTCGATGAAGGGTCAGTTCACCGTCGGTGTCGTGCCGACCGTGACGCCGACACAGAACCTCTCGGGCGGCGTCGGCCCGGGCGCGCACATCTCGCTGACGCGCTCTGCGAGGGCGGGGAAAGCAGTGCTGACGATCCGCGATCGCAGCAAGAAGGACAATCTGCACCTCACCGGCCCGGGTGTGAACAAGAAGACAGGCGTCGCGTTCACCGGCACCGTCAAGTGGACGGTGACCCTCAAGGCGGGTACCTACACGTTCCGCTCGGACGCCCACAGGGCGCTCAAGGGAACGCTGAAGGTCTCCTGAGCGATTCTCAGCGCGTTCTTAGGCGGTTCAGGCATGCTGCTACGCGTGAGACGGTGGCCGGTCGTCGTCGCGTTGCTGCTCGTTCTTTCCTTCGCCTCGAGCGCGGCCGCCTCGCCTGAGCGGGCGCCCGCGTTCCGCGACGCGATCCTCACCGGGAGCGCCCCCCGCGCGCTGCAGGCGGTGAGCGAGTGGGGAGGGATGACGACGGCGACGGACGGCGAGGTCGTGAACCTCTTCTTCTCCGATTCGTATCCCGTCGACCAGACGCTCGCGCTGCAGTGGGCGGACTTCATGACGAGCCTCGTCCACGGGCCCGAGCTGCAGACGGTCGCGATCCACCTGGCGCCGTTGAACGAGGTGCAGCGTCGCTGCGGCAACGACGCGCTCGCCTGCTACAGCCCGCTCCAGGCGACGATCTACGCGCCCGCCGACGATCCCGCCTTCGACACCAGTGCGAAGGGCATCTTGATCCACGAGTACGGCCACCACATCGCGGCGAGCCGCGCGAATCCGCCGTTCGAGAGCGAGGACTACGGCACGAAGCGCTGGGCCTCGTACGAGAACGTCTGCTCGCGGACGCAGGCCGGCGATCTCTTCCCCGGCGCCGAGGACTCCCGTCACTACATGCTCAACCCCGGCGAGGCGTTCGCCGAGACGTACCGATTGCTGAACGAGCAGAAGCTCGGCCTTCCGCAGGAGGCGTGGACGATCGTTAGCACGGCGCTTGCACCTGACCCGACCGCCCTCTCACTGCTCGAGCAGGACGTGACGACTCCCTGGACGGCGTCCACCGCGAAGACGTTCACGGCGAAGCTGACGGGCAAGGTCCGCACGAGGACGTTCGTCGTGTCGACGCCGTACGACGGGACGATCGGCGTCGTGATGCGGCAGGCGGCTGGCACCCAGGTGAAGGTGTCGCTGCTCGCGAACAAGCGCCCGCTCAACGCGAAGACGTCGAGCCGCGCGCGCTCGTCCGTCGCCGCGACGGTGTGCGGCGTGCGTAAGTACTCGATTCGGGCGCAGCTGACGGGCGAGGTCACGAAGGCGACGAGGACGACGCTCAACCTGACGGTCTCGACGCCTTAGCCGAGCTCCTCCTTCGTCAGCCGAAGCTGCACGCGGCCCTCGACGATCTCCCCGACGCGCTCGGCCGGCACGTATGTCGGCTTGCCGAGCGTCCCCGTCAAAACCTCGAGCCCGTTGAAGATGTCCGCGCTCTCATCGCCGAGCACCTCGTCCACGCGCCCGAGGTCGTGGCCGTCGGAATCGACGACGGCCCAGCCCTGTTCGATCAGCATCCAGCTCACCGGGTCGGGCATCAGACCGAGCGGCCGCCTACGCGCCACACGGGTCCCTGCGTCCCGACGGGATCCGTGTCCGAGAGAACTTTGAGGATGCGCAACTCGCCCGGGATCTGCTCCGTGTCGAGCCGCGCGAGGCTGCGGCGCATCATGCCGGCGGAGACGCCGTAGCCGAACCGGCGCGCGACGCGGAAGCGAAGCACGAGGCTGTCGCCGAGGCGGAGCGGGTTGACGGGCGAGGCGAGGAGCGCCGCGCGCTCGAGCTGGTCGCTCGACCGCAGCTCCACCTCCGCGAGCATGTCGCTCCAGTCGGGCGGCAGGTTCGCCGTCATCGCATCCCACTGCGCGGCGAGGTTGCGTGCCTCCGGGGCGGACACGGGCTCCGCCTCGGCGAGCTGCTCGAGCTCGAGCGTCCCGCCGATTCCCTGGCGGTCGAGGCGGAGCAGCGCGCGGCGAAACGCCTCCGGCCCGAACGCGCCCTGCCGCGAGACGAACAGGCGCAGCTGGTCGCCGCGGCGAAGCGGGTTCGCGCCGCCGAGCAGCGCTGCCGCGCGGTCGCGCTGCGCGGGGGCCGTGGTGAGCGCCACGCGGATCTCCGTCCAGTTCGGCGGCAACGACCGCTCGAGCTGCACCCACTGCCAGACAAGCCTCACGACGGCGGAGGATACGCAACTAAACTCGGGCTATGGCCCGAGTCGCCAAGCGCGAGGAGCTCTCGCAGGAGCAGTTGACGGCGTTCCTGCACGACATGCTGCTGATCCGGCGCTTCGAGGAGAAGGTCGAGGAGCGGTTCCGCGCAGGCGAGCTGCCCGGCTTCCTCCACGTCGCGATCGGTCAGGAGGCCGTCTGCGTCGGCGTGTGCCGCGCGATGGAGGACGGCGACGTGTTCGCATCCACGCATCGCGCGCACGGCCATACGCTCGCGCGCGGAACGACGCCGAACGCGCTCATGGCGGAGCTCTACGGCAAGGTCGAGGGTTGCTCCCGCGGCTACGGCGGCTCGATGCACCTCTACGACGTCGAGCGCGGCAACCTCGGCGCGAACGCCGTCGTCGGCGGCGGGCTGCCGGCGATCACCGGTGCGGCGCTTGCGTTCCAGTTTCGAGGCGAGCCCCGCGTCGCGCTCGCGTTCTTCGGCGACGGCGCGACGAACATCGGCACGTTCCACGAGTCGCTGAACCTCGCGCAGCTCTGGCGCGTGCCGGCGGTGTTCGTCTGCGAGAACAACCACTGGGCGGAGTCCACGCCCGGCTCACAGCACCTGCCGATCGAGGATCTCACGCAGCGCGCGGAGGCGTTCGGCATGCATTCGATCACCGTCGACGGCCAGGACGTCGAGGCGGTGTGGAGCAGTGCGCGTGAGGCGCTCGAGCACGCGCGCTCGGGCGCGGGGCCTGTGTTCCTGCTCGCGAACACGTACCGGCTCACCGGCCACTACGTCGGCGATCCGCAGGTCTACCGCGACAAGGAGGAGCTCCGCGAGACGCGCGACACGCAGGATCCGCTCACGAAGCTCCGGA